>DINQ01000008.1 GCA_002426795.1 Bacteroidales bacterium UBA5536 | reverse complement strand
TACGGGGTTTTTTGGTTTTATATGAATCTAATAAAATTTTAATCTTTGATTTACGCCAAACCGCGGGTTTAAGGAGGAATAACTCAATGACTTTTCTAAGTCAAGTGTTCACACTAAAGGCAATTTGGTAGATAAAATAATATGTTACAGGAGTGTGAAAAGGTGGTTTGTCGTTTTATTTTATGTTGTATTTGAATCTATAGGGTTACTTGATATGCATTTTGATTTATTTATTTCCTATAAAAAGTTCGACTTGAGTTATAAATATTTCAAGTAAACTAGGTATCGAGATAAGGCCCCTCATTTCCTTAATCTAAATGCGTATGTTTCAAATGATTTTTGGAATGTTCCGCTTTTAGAAGTCCAAAACTTCTCGTACAAGATTAGATGATAAAAGAGCTTCTATGTAAATATCTTCCACTTATCAGTATGCTCTGCAGCCGTTGTGCGAATATGGTCAATATCAAAACGCTGAATACTGTAGCGCTTAGAAAAAATTGATTGCTGATGAACCAGCAACTTAGCATCTAGGCTATCGCCTTTCAATAAAACATTAATGTATTGGATTACCGCTTCATCTCGGCAGTGATCGGAATACGCACGTTGTTTTGGTACGCCACGACAAAAGCATCGTAAATTCCTCTGTTGCGCATAGTTTTGGCATATGCTTCGGCCTCACTGAAACTGTAGAAAGTACCTGTTGAATAGCGGTGGAGATTGTTGAAAACGTTCTCTACAACAGGATAGTCGAATTTGACATTGGGATAAATTGACCTGATGTCAGAAACACGGTTTGTTTTAGCCAGCACCTGTACCCTGAACTCAAAAGATTTAGCTTGTGGTGCTGTTTTTTCCATTTGTATGTCTAAAACAGGCACATTTTTAGGTTCAACACTTGTACCTTTATTTGGGCCATTGTTGTCGTAATCAATGGTCATCGGATCTAAAGGCGATTCATTGATGCGCGATGAAGGTCTTTTCTTCTTGGTTTTGCCAAGATCAAGGTGATAAACCAAACCAACATGGGTAAAAAGCATGATATCATTCGGAAAACCGTCGGCATAAAAGTCAAGATCGTCTGACATTACTGTGTGCAGCGAACCTTCGCCGAAAATACTCAGAGTAGGCGATACACGAACATCAAGTCCCAAGGTTGTCGGAATTACCAAACCATTTGTTTTGTAGCTTAAACCTACTACAGTAGCGCCGTTGGTATACACGGTTGTTCCAGCAGCTAAATCACTCAGCGTACCTGTCCAAGACAAATAAGATAACCCTAGTGTCCCGTAAAAATTGACTTTTCTTTCTGCAGCACCCCAAAATAGGTTGGTAAAGTTCATATAGGCGTGCACCCCAAATTCAAACACGTTGCCCGAGTAGGCATAATTGAGGGCTGTGCCGTCAGAAAGCTGATCCTTTTCGCTGTATAAGCGTGATCGTTGAATATTGACTCCTATTCCTGTCAGGTCATTAAATATTCGTCTTGCAAAAACGCCACCCGAAAATTTTGTCTCGCCACTGAGCTTCGAAAAGTAGTTTTTATTACTCACATCACCATAATACTGTCCAAATCCTACCATTGCGCCAAACTGCCATTCATTCAAAGGGACATGTTTTTTACTTGATTTCTGTGCAAAGCCTTCAGCCGGTAGCAGGCTTATGGATAGTAAAATACAGATAGAATATAGGTAAAGACGCATTTTCATGAATCAGTTAGTATTTAAATTCCCGGCCGCAGAACTTGTTTAAATAATCACTTGCACTTCCATATCCAAGGTCATACGATTTTTTCCAGTCTTCGCATGCACCTGTATAGTCTTCCAGATAATATTTTGCAACACCCCGGTTGAAGTAGTTTTTTACCCAGTTGGAATAGTCAACAACCTTAACGGGTTTTAGCGCAATAGCCCTGTCGAAGTTAGCAATGGCATCCTGGTATCTGCCAATTTTACTCAAAGCGTTTCCCCGGTAAGCAAACAGCATAAAATCCTGGGATTTTGGGTTTTCATCAACAGCTTTGTTAAACGCTTCAACTGCACCCAAATAATCGCCAATCTGATACCGTAAAACACCCCAGTTATAGTTAGAAGTGTAGGCTGATGGAATGTCTTCGACTGGAACAAAATACTGCCTAGACTCTTCAATGAAATTCTTATAGGTTCCCATTGGTACTTCGTAGAATGAGGCCTCGAAAAGGTTTGTCCAGTTATCGGGTGATGTTTGACGCCTGACAAGGTTTCTGTTGTTGTAGGTTTTGACAAACTTGAAACGAACAACTTCTTTATCACCCGACTTGATTGGATAAACAGCAAACAGTAAGTTGCCATCATTCACCACAGTTCCAACCCTAACATCTTGGATATAACGAATGATATTGTCATCGTAACTGGCTTTGCTCGATGGAAAGGATTCGATGGCACCTGTGGCGTAATTGGTTAAATTTAATGAACGGCTGGCATACACATTTCTTTCGTAATTCTTGATTGAGCTTGCCGCAAAGCATTGCAAATCTACCAGATACATCGTGTTCCATGGGATCTCTTCTGGAAGTAATTCTAGTAATTTTTCGCTTCTGAAAACCCAAAAGTCAAGTGATAAGTAGCTTTTCCAGTTTTTATTCAGATAACCAAATTCGTATTCGCCGTCTTTGTATTTCTTAATCAATACATTGTATTGTTCGTCGTCGATCATGATTTTCCGTAACTCGATGTCGATAAAATTATCGAGTCCAAGTTCATCTACAGCATTTGAACGTGTTGTGTTTGTGCGGCTATCTGTAAAGGGAATACGGTTGTCGCCATAGGCCCATTTACCATTGTCCTGTAATGACCAACCCCTGGCCTCTGTAAGGCTGGACTGCACTTCACTCATGATGGAGAAATTCTGGAGGTCATATTCTGTCTCCTCATCCTGTGCATGAAGGAGGTTTGAGAAGATGGCGAATATGATGAAAATCAGTGTTGTTTTTTTCATTTGAAAAACATAAATGATTGCACTTGGTCGTACAATATTAATCTAATTAACAATACAATTGGTAAAAATAGCCATTTTTAAAGGCTTTTCAAGCATGCTGCCAGGTAATTATTAAAAATTTTATTAACAAGGTGAAATACCGAATCGCCTTGCTAATTAGGGTGTATTGTTTTGTTTAATCTGTGTGGCCAGGATTTCCTTGATTTTATTCAAAGAACCTGCTAAACCACTGATATTGCGGCCTCCTGCAGTCGCAAAGTGTTTTTGACCACCGCCACCGCCCTGTATCTCTTTGGCAGCTTCACGGATAATTTTTGCGGCATCGAGCTGGTTATTTTCAACAACCGAGTCGGGCAGCAATAGACATAAAGAAGGTTTTTGATCGTGGGTACTGCCTAAAATAACAATGATTTGATTGTCAGTCTGATGAAATTGCAGGCATACTGTCTTTAATAAATCAGCATCCACATCCAGCACTTCAGAAATATATTTTTGGCTGCCTATTACCACTGTTTTTGTAGCAAGTGTTTTGGCAATCATAGTTGCTTTTTCGAGTAAAAGTTGCTCGATTTTTTTCTGCAATACGGCAGATTGATCAATGCTTTGCTGCACGCTTTTTACAACGTTTCCAGTGCTTTTAACGATTTCTTTCACCTGGGCAAGTTGATCCAGTTGCTCCTGAATATATTGTTCAGCAACTCCGCCTGTAACAGCTTCGATTCTACGGACTCCAGCCGCAATGGCACCTTCAGAAACAATCTTAAACAGACCAATCTGACCTGTTTGAGGCACGTGCGTCCCACCGCACAATTCAACAGAATAGTCCTGATCGAACATAATTACCCTTACTGTATCACCGTATTTTTCGCCAAACAATGCCATAGCTCCCATGTTTTTGGCTTCTTCGATGGGCACATTGAGCATGGTTTCGTTGACAATATTCTCGCGAATTTTTTGGTTTACAATATGCTCAATCTGCAGCATCTCTTCTTTCGAAAGTTTCGAGAAATGGCTGAAATCGAACCTAAGCTTCTCGTGGTCAACATATGAGCCTTTTTGCTCAACGTGTGTGCCAAGCACTTTCCTAAGAGCCGCATGCATCAGGTGCGTGGCACTGTGGTTATTGGCGGTTTGTAGCCGTTTTTGTCCGTCAACTCTGGCCATAAATTGCGCAGAAGGATCTTCCGGTAGATTTTCACACAAATGTACAATCAGGTTATTTTCTTTCAGAGTGTTGAAAATGTGTAAAGTTTCATTTTCTGAGCTCAAAACACCGGTATCACCGACCTGACCGCCTGATTCTGCATAAAAAGGAGTAGTGTCAAGCACAATTTCGTAGTGTTTCTTTTTCTTTGAAACGACCTCGCGGAATTTAACAATGTGTGCTGAGCTTTCGAGTTGGTTGTAGCCTACAAAATTGGTCGTGATGACATCAGGATTCACAACAACCCAATCGCCAGCAGCAACTTCGGCTGCTTTGCGCGATCTGTTTTTTTGTGCCTGCAGGTTTTCTTCAAATCCTTTCATGTCAACTTCCATGGCTTTTTCTTTGGCCATAATCCGCGTGAGATCTATAGGAAAGCCGTATGTGTCGAACAACTCAAAAGCGAAAGCGCCGTCTACAATTTTCCCAGTATCAGCTGATGACACAAAGTGTTCAAACCGTCTGATACCTTGAGACAAAGTGCGTAAAAATGAGTTTTCTTCTTCGAAAATGACTTTCGAAACCAATTCCTGTTGGTTCACAATTTCCGGGAAACTCTGTCCCATTTGGTGTGCAAGAGTAGGTAGGAGCTTGTAAACAAAAGGTTCCTCAAAACCCAGGAAAGTGAAGCCATAACGCACAGCGCGTCTTAAAATGCGGCGGATTACGTAACCAGCGCCATTGTTCGAAGGCAACTGCCCATCAGCAATGGTGAAGCTCACAGCTCTCAAGTGGTCGGCAATGACGCGCATGGCTATGTCTTTTTGTTTGTTTTCGCCATATGGAACTTCGGCCAGGCTTGAGATTTTTTGGATTAGAGGCTGGAAAATATCCGTATCATAATTTGATTTTTTGCCCTGTAAAACCATTGTTAGTCTTTCGAAACCCATGCCGGTATCAACATGTTGAGCCGGAAGTTTTACCAGTTTTCCGCTAGCCTGGCGGTTAAACTCAATAAAAACGAGATTCCATATTTCAATTACTTCGGGATGATCGGCATTCACAAGTGTTTTTCCGTCAATAGATTCACGTTCTTTGTCGTCGCGGATGTCAACATGAATTTCCGAACATGGACCACATGGGCCAGAGTCGCCCATTTCCCAAAAGTTGTCTTTTTTACTTCCGTAAAGGATTCTGTCTTCGGCAACAAATTGTTTCCAGAATGCGTGGGCTTCCATATCGGCAGTCAGCCCATCCGCCTCATCACCACCAAAAACGGTGACATACATTCTCGATTTGTCAATTTTAACCACTTCAGCAAGATATTCCCATGCCCATGCTATCGCTTCTTTTTTGAAATAATCACCAAATGACCAATTGCCCAGCATCTCAAACATGGTATGGTGGTAGGTATCATAGCCAACTTCTTCCAGGTCGTTGTGTTTACCGCTTACACGAAGGCACTTTTGGGTATCGGCAATTCTGGTAGATTTGGCAGATGTATTGCCCAGAAAAATATCTTTAAACTGGTTCATGCCGGCATTGGTAAACATCAGCGTGGGGTCATCCTTTACCACGATTGGGGCTGAGGGTACAATCGTGTGCATTTTAGACTCGAAAAAATCAAGGAAGCTCTTACGTATATCTGAAGCGTTCATACTGAATGGGTTATTAACAAATTGGTGCTGAAAAGCAATGATAATAAAGCTTGCAAATTTAGCTTAATTTATTAATTTTGCGTCAAAGGAATGGATGTTTAGAAACATTTGGTTTTAATTCAAAATAATGGCAGGTCAAAAATATATTTTCAACCACAGGACTTTATCATACGAAAAGTACAAGTTGGGTTGGGGTAAGCGATTTTTGCGTTTGTTTTCTTACATCATCACTACTGGCGCATTTGCACTTGTGTTTGTTGTGATTGCATTTAACTTTTTTGGAAGCCCTAAAGAGCGTATGCAAAAAAGAGAACTGGAATATCTTAAGCTTCAGTATCAGATTTTATCGGACAGACTGGAAAGTATGCAAAACCTGCTGGCCGATATGCAGGAACGTGACGACAACATTTATCGTGTAATTTTTGAAGCAGATCCAATTCCAAGTACAGTTCGTCAGGCTGGTTACGGTGGTGTAGACCGTTATGAAAATCTCACCGGATACAATAATTCAGAACTTGTGATCAATACTGCCAAACGACTAGATAAGATTGCAAGTCAGTTGTATGTGCAATCAAAATCTTTCGATGAAGTGTTTGAGCTTGCCAAAAACAAAGCTGAAATGCTGAGTTCAATACCTGCAATTCAACCAGTGAAGAATACTGATTTGCGACGTATTTCCTCCTACTTTGGTGTTCGTACCGATCCCTTTTATAAGGTGAATAAGTTTCATCAGGGGGTCGATTTTTCGGCGCCTATTGGCACGGAAGTTTTTGCAACCGGAGATGGCAAGGTGGTTAAAGTGGAGAAGTCGAAATGGGGATACGGTAATACCCTGGAAATTGATCATGGATTTGGGTATGTCACCAAATATGGCCACCTCAACGACTTTAAAGTTAGAAAAGGTGAAAAAGTTAAACGAGGTCAGCTCATCGCTACCATTGGAAATACCGGAAAATCAACTGCACCTCATTTACATTATGAAGTGCATAAAAATGGCAGAGCGGTTAATCCTATCCATTTTTTCTTCAACGATTTGTCGCCTGAAGAGTATGAATTGATTATTGAATTGTCTGCACAGCCCACGCAGTCAATGGATTAAGCTCAGTCTTATTAAATGGATAAAGCACAAAAGGTATATTACAGCATCGGTGAAGTTGCTGAGATGTTTGACGTAAACACCTCGCTGATCAGGTTTTGGGAGAAGGAGTTTACGGTGCTTCGTCCACGAAAAAACAAAAAAGGAAACCGTCTTTTTACACCTCGCGATGTGCGTTACCTGCACATGATTTACCATTTGGTGAAGCAAAAAGGCTATACGCTGGCAGGAGCCAAGGAAGCCCTCAAAGAAGATTTTGATGCAATTGAAGAAAAGGTGGTTTTCATATCAACCTTTGCCAAAATCAGGAACTTTCTGCTTGATTTAGATAGTCAACTCGCTGAAAAAGAAAAGATAACTAATACCGCGATCCCGAAGAAAGGTAACGCTGTACGTAATCGCTGATGCCTTCTTCCAATGAGGTGAATGGAGCTGTATATCCGGCTGCCCGCAGCTTGTGCATATCGGCTTCCGTAAAATACTGATACTTGTCGCGAATATCTGCTGGCGTATCTACAAAAACAATTTTCTCTTTCTGTTTCATCGCTTTGAAAGTACCTTTCGCCAGATCAAGGAAACTGCGCGCTTTACCAGTGCCGAGATTGTACAGGCCGCTTTCAGGTTTTTTCTCCATCAGAAATTCGATTACGGCAGCCACATCTTTCACATAAATAAAATCGCGTAGCTGTTGTCCATCTTCAAATTCCGGGCGGTGCGATTTGAACAGCTTGACTTCGCCTTTTTCCTGAATCTGGTTGAAAGCATGAAAAATGACGGATGCCATGCGACCCTTATGATATTCATTGGGGCCGTAAACATTGAAAAACTTCAATCCTGCCCAAAAAGGTGGAGTTTTGTGTTGTGCGAGCACCCATTTGTCAAACTCATTTTTTGAAATGCCATAGGGATTAAGTGGTTGCAGTTTGCTCACTACATTGTGCCTGTCGATATAACCAAACTCGCCAAGACCATAAGTGGCAGCCGAAGAAGCGAAAATCAGCGGAATTTGGTGTTGGGTGCAAATTTGCCAGACTGCTTTCGAATAACCAACATTCAAATCCTCGAAAATATGATAATCAAACTCGGTCGTGTCGGTACGTGCACCCAGGTGAATAACAAAGTCAACATCACTTGCATGCTGGTCTAGCCACTCACCAAACTGCTTGCGATCTATCAAAAAACTAAAGGTTTTTTGTGTATAGTTTGATTTTTTGTCTTCGCGAGAAAAATCATCAACCAATACAAGGTTTTGATAACCAATATGATTCAAGTATCCGGCAACGACACTTCCAATAAAGCCGGCAGCTCCTGTAACAACGATCATGCTATTTATTTTTGGCAAAGGTAGTTTTTTTTGCACTCTGAAACCGTCGACGATTATCAGTCATGGCACGTGATACGGTAAAATATTTTCACAAAAAAGTCCGTTTTTCAATCGGTATGATTAATTTGGTGCTGAATTTAATAAACTTTCAATGCGGCTTTTCAACTTGTCATTTGTCATTATTATAACGCTTTTTGCTTTTCCACTGCCTACGACCTTTGCACAATTACAACCAAAACCTGTTGTGCTTTCGACTGCTGAACTGACCCGAGTGAATCGCATGTTTGTCAATGATTTACATAGCGAAAAGTTAAGCCTCAAAGCAGAAGAAACTTCAATATATGCTGGTCACACCTTTTTAGTAAACCTCAATTCAAAGGATTCAATAAACTGGGCGAATCGTCACTCGGAAGACAAAAAGATTTGGCAATACATCATTGAAAATCCTAAGGTAAAACCACTCGTGTTTTATTTTGACACACTCATGCTAGGTCCAAAATCAATCTTTTATCTTATTGATTTACAAACCAATAATGTTGTTTCAACTGTTTTGCATGAGAAAAACCAGCGGGGAACTATTCAGGTCCTGGGACCCTTTAGTTCCTCATCCTTTCTTCTACAGCTCGAAACTGAAGCTGTTTCAAACAATGATCGCTTATTGTTGAGTGAAATCGGAGTGTTGGATGCAACTTTTGGGGAAAGGGGGTTTGGAACTTCTGATTTTTGCGAGGTGAATATCAACTGCCCCGAAGGCAGCTCATTCCAGCAAGAAAAGCAGGGCATTGCGCGTATTCTGGTCAAACAGGGATCAGGGCTTTTTTATTGCACGGGCTCGCTCATCAACAATACGCGCCGCGACCTGATGCCTTTGTTTCTGACTGCCAACCATTGTGGTAAAACATCTTCGGCAGCTGATTACGAGAGATGGGTGTTTTATTTCAATTACGAGGCAGAAGGTTGTGAAAACCCTCTGACCGAACCAGAATCATTTGCCCTTACGGGCGCTACTTTGCTGGCCAGCGCTGGAAATGAGACTGCAGATGGGTCCGATTTTAAGCTGCTGAAACTGATAACAGATGTGCCGTCACAAATTAATCCATACTTCAACGGTTGGAGCAGACTTGGTATTACCAGCAGTGGAGTTTCAATTCACCATCCTGATGGTGACATCAAGAAAGTATCAACCTATACTGAGAAACCGCTATCTACTTCCTACGGTGGTGGATCTGAATCGCCTGATGAAAAATATTGGCGTGTGAAATGGGCTGCTACGGCAACAGCCCACGGGGTAACCGAAGGAGGGTCTTCTGGTTCGCCACTTTTTGACGCTGATGGTTACATTGTTGGCGCACTTACAGGTGGTCTGGCTACTTGCGACAATGCCAATGCTCCTGATTATTATGGAAAAATTAGTTATAGCTGGAATTCGAATGGAACTGAACCCGAATTTCAATTACAACCCTGGCTCGATCCGTTGAATTCCGGCACCGAAAAACTAGGAGGAATGGGTTACGGAATGGAGGTGCTAAATGCTGATTTTGAAGCAGATCATACAGAGATTATCATAGGTCAGACAGTAAATTTTGAAAGCAGATCAACGGGAGATATCAGTAGTTATGAATGGTTTTTTGAGGCTGCAAAAGAATCAGGTAGTTTCGATGAATCTCCAACTCCTGTCCTTTACGAATCATTGGGAAATTTTGATGTACGCCTTGTGGTTTCTAATGGAATTGAAACCGACACCTTGTTGAAAAAGGACTATATAAGGGTATTGCCCTCAGTTTATCCGAATCCTTCTGATGGGGTTTATACCATTGATTTTGGGAAAAATGTTCCGGAAATAGTGAGCGTGGAGGTGTTTGATGTTGTGGGTCGATCAGTTCCATTTACTGCAAGTCAACAAAACCATCAGTTAATCCTCAAAGTGGAATCCATCCGAAATGGTATTTTCTTTGTCAAGTATATTGACCAATCAACACAGCGTGTATTGAAGATCATTAAACAGTAGAATTTTTAGTCAAAAAATACTATCCATTTATTGAGTCGGGTCTTGTTTTAATATAGTTGCGCCATTTTTCGGTAACGGCCAATAAATCAGACGGAAGTTCCGATTCAAAATGCATTTTTTTCCTGGTGGTAGGATGCACAAAACCCAACGATTTGGCGTGTAATGCATGGCGGGGAATTTCCTTAAAACAATTATCGATAAACTGTTTGTACTTGGTAAAAGTGGTACCCTTGAGGATGACGTTTCCGCCATACCAGGCATCGTTAAACAAAGGATGGTTGATGTGCTTCATGTGGGCTCTGATCTGATGTGTGCGCCCCGTTTCAAGCTTGCATTCTACCAGTGTCACATAACCAAATCTTTCCAGAACCTTATAATGCGTTATGGCATCCTTTCCGTATGAACCGTCTTCGAACACGCTCATCACTTTTCGGTCTTTCAAACTGCGTCCAATATGACCAACGATGGTTCCTTCATCTTCCTTAAAGTCGCCCCAAGCAAGTGCCTGATACCGCCGCTCGATGGAATGCTCGAAAAATTGACGTGCCAGAATGGTTTGTGCCAGTTCGTTTTTAGCTACCAGTAGAAGACCTGTCGTGTCCTTATCAATCCGGTGTACCAGATACCCATAACCGTTTTCAATGTGCTGTCCGGTTTGTACAAAATGATTGGCCAGGGCATTAAGCATTGTGCCATCATAATTGCCATGTCCGGGATGCACAACCAAGTCAGCCTGCTTGTTGAGAATAAGCAGGTCATCATCCTCATAAATAATATTGAGCGGAATAGGCTGAGGGAAAATTTCAATTTCACGGGGTGGGTAGCTAAAAACGACAGTTACGACATCTTCAGGTTTTACTTTATAATTCTGCTTGACGGGATTGTTATTCACAAAGATGTTTCCTGCTTTGGCAGTCTGCTGAATTTTATTTCGCGATACGTTCTCAATCCGGTTCAGCAAAAATTTGTCGACACGCAGCAATGCCTGCCCTTTATCGGCTACAAACCGAAAATGTTCATACAATTCGCTGTTATCGTCGGTCTGGTCCTGATCAATCAGGGTAAAGTTATCTGCCATAGTTAATTTGAGATCAAAAGTTTTTTAATCACAGTTGATCCGTCTGGCGCTGAGCACTTTATTAGATACAAACCATGTTTGAAGTAAGATGTGTTTATTGTTTCTGACAGACTTGAACGAAATACTTCCTGCCCAGTTAAATTGTAAATTGAGACCTGACATGCAGCGGGATCAGCAACTCCCGAAATACTTAATTTCACATATTGACTTGCCGGATTGGGGTAAACAGAAAAGTCAAATGATGAATTACCGCTTATTTCCGGATTTCCGATGTAATAATCACCGCCGACAACTGGTCTGATCATCAGAGAACCTGCATATAAGCTGTTTTGCCAAGTGCCGTCAACATTAAAAAAATTGTAGCTGCTGTTGTCGTTGGCTGCATCAAAACCCAGGTTCATACTGCCCAGTTCTGTTTGCATAATGCCCACATAAAAAGTTCCATTCACGATCATGGGATCGGTGAAAGGATAAAAATGAAAAGCATACAGGACATTTTCCCAACGAGGACGCTGATGCTCAAGTCGGTAAATCTCTTCGCCAGGCTTTCCATTATTATCGCGCCATACGACGATGTCGAAAAACTTGTTGTTTGTATTTGCCAGCGTTTGATTGAAAAATAGCTGAACGCCCTGCAAAGTGTCGGGTACTGTCATTTTGTACTGAACTGCCAGGTAAGCACCTGCTGGTTCAAGTCCGTAACCCAATTCTGGTGTGCCATCATCGTAGGCGAAATAGTTGTAGAATCCCTGATTGTAAAAAACAGAATCAACCAAGATATCTGTCTGCGTAGAATCACTGATGTAGTGCCTGATAAGATAAGAAGTGCTGTCGCGGTCGAAATCGAGCGAAAACAATGAGGCAACAGGTGGACAAGCCTGAGCAGCACCACATCCGGTACTACAGGTTTGAAACCCCACTAATGCAAATGGATCGAGGCTGCAATTTCCTCCATCATACGAAAAGCGCTGATTTCCATTGATTTGCGATACTTCATAGCGATATTTGGTATTGTGTGTTACCCCGTCGAGATTGGTAATATACATTTGAAACTCGGGGCTGATAGCGTTTGTGGGGTCACTTCTATACTGCTTGTAGGGCATACTTTGATAGCGCCTCAGGAAAGACGGGGCTCTCTCAGAAAAGCTCAACTTCGCATATGTTGTATCGGTAGATGTACGATCAGCATTGAGGTAAACAAAATCGATGTTCCATTGATCTACGTTGCTCCGGTTCGATGGCAGTACATTGTCGGCAATGCTTCCATAGTTTAAAAACCTGAAGTTGAAATTGTCAGTAAAAAACAAGGTGTCTGTGATTGGAACCAGCACTTGTTGAAAGTACTTTCCTGTCGAATCGATAAAGCTGCTCAATGCAGAACCTTCAGTATGCCACAAAGTTTTCCAGCTCAGGGCAGGTTTAAAAACGGAATCGCAAGGCAACTGAATCTGATCGCCCCAGGTGTATATTTGGTTGCTGATCAAATACATTTCCGGATTACAACCAAAGGGAGAATAAATGGTATCAAGAGGGAAAATAGTGTCTATATTATTGGCTGTCAAATATTCATCAGCGAAAACCCACACTGAATCAATATAGTCCAATTCAAGCTCACCTGAAGGATATGCAGCTTGCAATACGAGCGTGTCGTAAGATTCAGGCTTGTCTCCTCTGCCTTGTGGTTGAAAATAAAAACTGATGTAAACTGAGTCGGACGGACCTAGTTTCCGGTTTTCAGTCGGTATTGAGTCAAGTCTGATACGTTTTGACTGCAGATAGTCACCTACAAATGGAGTACTGGAGGCTGTTGGGTATACTTCTCCTTTTTCGTTGAGAACATCTAGTGTAGCAACACCGATATTTGGGGGGAATACAGCAAAGTCATTGTTTACGAAGGCGAATCGATCTACCCATTTTGCCTGATCGGGTATCACCTTTGAAGTAGAAAAGTCATCAAAAAAAGGTATTTCCAGGGGGATATTATTCATATTTGCTTTAATGCTTTTTTCATAAGCATGGGCCTGTGCCTGGTTGGTTTGAATACCATTCAGTAGTTCCTGTGCCTGCAATTGAAAGACACTCGAAACGATGCTGAACAATATCAACACACTGGAAGCAAGTCTTTTAAAAGTCTTGATCTTCATTCTCGTAGAGCTTGTTGATAATAGATTTTACACTGTCGCTGCTGATGCTGTCAGATTTCAATTGTTGTAGGAGTTCATCAAAATTGAAGAGTTTGTCAGAGCGGTACCAAATGTCAACTTTTGTCCCGGGGTCAACCATCAAACCAGGAATAGAAGGAGGTTCAGTGCGGTAAACCCTGGCGTTGATGCTGTCGTTGGCATCGATATAATATTGATTGCCAATATTCAGGTTAGCCTGGTGCAATTGGTTAACAAGGTTTGCGGCAGGCTCACCAATGAGCATAGGCATTTGGGTTTTCTGGGCATGGCCGCCATTTCCCAGTAGGAGGTCAATTTCTGCACCTTTAAATATTTCAGTTCCAGGCTCAATGACCTCACCCATATAATTTTGCTCAATCACGGCATTAAAGGCAAAGTGCTCAGTATAAATCAGTTCATTAAGCCGAAGACCGGCAGTTTCGAGCAACACCATCGCCTGTCGCAGCGACAGGTTGCGCAAGTTGGGCATTGCCACTTTTTCAGGCATCTGAGCTACAATTACATAATAAATGTTTCGACCCCGTTTCACTTTTGATCCGGGCATTGGATCTTGTTGAATAATAGAGCCGTTGGGTGCACCTTTCTGGTAAATACTGTCACTCAAAATAAAATTAAACTGATCGCTGAATTGCTGCAAAACCTTTGATTGTGGCAAACCCCTGAAATCAGGAACGACGTATACTTCTCCATGTCGCGTATACACATCAAGCGCCCGGAATGCAGCCCAAAAGAGACCAGAACTGAGCAATATAATGATAAGCAGATGCAAGTAGAATTTCTTTTTCCCAAGAAAAGTGAATACCCCCATTTTTTAATAATTTAGCCTGAAATTTAGCTATGACTGATAACAAACAATGCTATACAGCGTTTTATTGTTTGTACGGTGCAAAGATAAATTTATTTTGGTATCTGAGTCTGTACACCAGTGTCCGAAAGCATGATGAATGATGATTAAAACCTAGCTGATGAAATCGATAGCAATTGTATGTGGAGGTGATTCTGGAGAATATGATATTTCTGTCAAAAGTGCGGCCGTTGTGAAACGGAACCTCGATCCGGAAAAATTTCAGTCGTGGCTGATTACAGTCACACGAAAGGGTTGGTTGGCAACGATGGCTGATGGAAGTCAGCAGGTTGTAGACCGCAATGATTTTTCAATTGTCGAAAACGGACAAAAAATAGTTTTCGATGCTGTTTTCAATGCAATCCACGGAACTCCTGGTGAAAATGGTCCACTTTCTGGCTATTTTGAGCTTTTAAATATTCCGGTGACTTCTTCCGGTCAACTTACGTCGGCAATCACATTTCACAAAGATTTTTGTAAAAGAATTGTGCATTCTTTTGGTGTGAATGTTGCAAAATCTGTTTTGTTGAACAAAGGGGATGAATTGGACGAAGAGGCTATCATATCCGCGCTTGGTTTGCCTGTTTTTGTAAAACCCAATAATGGAGGTTCGAGTGTTGGAACAACCAAAGTTAAGCATCCGGAGGAGTTGAAAATCGCCATCGATATTGCTTTCAGGGAGGATCACCAGGTGCTGGTTGAGGCCTTTATTGCCGGGCGCGAAATGGCTTGTGGGGCCATGCGTGCCAATGGACGTATGATTGTTTTCCCGATTACTGAAGTTGTCAGTAAAAAGGAGTTTTTTGATTATGAAGCCAAATATACGGCGGGTATGGCTGACGAAATTACTCCAGCTGATATAGAAGAGGAAGCCGAAATCGCGATCAAAGCTACTGCTGCCGAATTATACCATTTGTTGGAATGCAAGGGATTTGTGCGTTTCGATTTCATCCTTACCGATGAAGAACTTTATTTTCTGGAAGTGAATATTGTGCCAGGCATTTCGGAAGCCAGTATTTTACCACAACAGGCGGCTTTTATGGGTGTTTCGCTCACGAGCCTGTTTAATATGGCATTGGATAATATTCTGACAGCATAGCAGACTGCTAAAAACTAGTCTGCAGAAACGAAATGAGCTTTTTTGTGGCAAGTGCGCGGTGACTGATACTGTTTTTTAGGACAGCGTCCATTTCTGCAAATGTCAGATCATAGCCATCTGGCAGAAAAACAGGATCATAGCCGAAACCTAAGGTTCCTTTTCTGGCAAGTGTAATCTGACCACAGATTTTGCCTTCAAAACAAACCGTTTTACCATCAGCGCTATAAGCAACCACAGTTTTGAAACAGGCGCTTCTGTCCTTTGCCTGTTCTAGTGCTTGCAGAAGTTTGGTGACATTGTCGGCATAACTGGCATTCTCTCCGGCATAGCGTGCCGAGTAAACACCCGGCGCACCATTCAGGGCACTTACCTCAAGCCCGGTGTCATCAGCAAAACAATCAATTTTATACCTGTTTGCAATAAATTCGGCCTTGATGATGGCATTGCCTTCTATCGTGTCGGCTGTTTCAGCAATATCACCGGTAAATCCAATTTCTTCCAGACTTTTAATACGAATAGATGAACCAACAATGGAGCGTATTTCTTCCAGCTTGTGTTTGTTGTTGGTGGCAAAAACGATTTCTTTCATGTTTTTTTATAATAGAACTGTCCCTGTTGCAAATGCAGCAGGGACAGTTATTAAGTTTATAACAAAAGTAGCGTGTTAGGGAAGCAAAACACCATTGTATTCTGAAACGTTAACTTTTGGAATAGTGGCGTTGTAGGTGGCGTTAATGGCGTCGATAAACAAGTTGGCTACAAGAGCATTTCCCTGGGGCGTCAGGTGAATTCCATCTGTCGAAAAGCCATTTCCACGTACAAACACGTTTGTAAATGGCACTCCATCTACTATCAGACCTGTTTCAGCGATTTGTTTCATAACTCTGTTCACATCAACGAGTGCGAGGTTATGGTTTTTGGCTGCATTCAATATGGTGTAGTTGTAAGCGTCGGTTGCTGCTTTAATTTTTGCAATTTCACTGCTCGTTAAAATGTATTGATCAGGAATTGGCTTTTGTGAGCCCCAGTAAGCACATTTGATCGAGTCTTGCGGAATAGTTAATAAAACAAGCTCATCTGCGGTAATCTGACGAATTTTCAACATTTCATAACCGGGAGGAACAGGGATGCTAGCATCAACAATGACCATTGGATTGGCACCAAGGGCAAAACTGATTCGGTAAGGTAGTCCGAACTGCTGCATTGCACCATTGTATTGTGCATAACCTGCATTGAGTTGATCAACAAGCGATTGGTCTTGTAATACGATCGGATTGTAAGGAACTGTTGTGAAGAAGGGCACTGATGTTACGTCTGGAATATTAGCAATGGCACCTGCAGTGGCCGTTGCTTCAAAAGTAGCAAGAATTGCTTCAAGGCTGGCAGCAAAACCAAATCCTGGATTCCCAAAAACAGGCGTAATTACATCGCCTACGCCACCTGAAGTAGCATATCCCAATACGTCATTGTTGCCAATCCAAAGGGTGAAGAAGCTTGGGTTCAAAGCGGCAACTTCATTGATGATGGCGTTGCCGGGAGCGCTAGCAAAACGTCCGTAGAAGGGGTTTAATGAACCATAACCTGGAGCCAGCAAATGACCTATTTTTGCGCCGGGAACACCTAAATTATTAAATGGACCTTCGGCGCTCACTGGTGTTCCGATCAACACAGCCAGGTCTTGCTGAGAAGCACTTGGGTTGGCGAAAACTGGAGCCAGTGAGGTGTTGCCAAGGCAATCAGTACTGAAACCCATCACGCGCTTTGTTACCAGCATTGTGCCTGCTGTACCAACACCGTCTTCGCTGTTAATATAAGGGATTTTAAACTCTCCTTTACGACCAACGGATTCCAATTGTTTGGCAAGCAGGTTGGCATAGCCATTTTCCTGACCTGAACGATATAAGGCACCATCAGCAAAACCAGCTGTAAGCGAGTTGCCTGCAGCTACATAGGTTGTAAAATCAGCGGTTCCCTTTGAAGGTTCAAACTCATTGATTTCTGGTTGACAAGCCCACAATCCTGCAAGCAAGACTGCGAAAAAGAATATTCTATATTTCATCTTCATTGTTTTTTAGGTTAGAAACGATAGTTGAGGCCAAAACCGGGAATGAACGCTGCAGCTTTGTATGTTCCTCCAAAGTTGTCAGGCACATAGCTTTTGTTGGCTTTTTGTCCGCTAATTTGCAGATAAGATAAATCAATGCTCAAGCGTTTGCCGGCATTAATGGTGGCTCCTAGGGTAAATGCCAGGTTGTCGAGTGTTACCGTTTCAGGTGTAAAGTAGATGTCAGTAGTGGGAGATTGGTCATAATAACCACCAGCTCTCAAAGTGATTGTTTGGTTGAGTTGGTACTCCAATCCCACACGTGGAATAAGCACATCTTTATATTGTCTTGGATTAATTGAGTTCAGCAGATCACCCTGTTGGTCAAATTTAAACTCCAATGATTCATAAGTGCCCCACATCACATAGTTGAATTCAAAAGCTAATAAAAGCTTGTCGGATGCAGCAATGGTCATTCCAAAATCGAAGTTGGCTGGTAAGGGAAGTGAAGCCGAAAAAGTGTTGTTGGCCGGAATGGTTGTTCCAACAGAGGCCGGAACAGTGAAAGTAGCATCACCAGACTCAACATCCATCATGATTTTAGACCTGTAACTCAAACCAAAGGTGAGTCTTTCGACAGCAACAAAAACACCCGCATTAAAGCCCATTGCCGAAGCAGATCCGCTAAGGGCTGCAGTAGCGTCGGGGCCGTAGTTTAATCCTTTTTGCAAATCGACCTTGCCGGTTGCATAAACGAAGCCAGCGCCAATACCAATGTTATCAGTTATTTGATAAGCAATGGTTGGTTGAAAAAAGATGGCCTGTAAGGCAATGTTCTGGATCAGAAACTTGCCTGCCCAGTTGTTGTCCCATGTGGTAGAACTGCCATAGGGTGTGTAAACACCTAAACCAACTGACCATTTCTCACCGATTTTTCCAGCTCCGTATACATAGAAAGGTGTGCTGGTTTTGTTATCGGTTTCTGCGGTATAGTCGGAAGCAAATTTTTCAAAACTGATTTTCGACATGATACCGCTCACGCCCAAGGAAAAATCTGTTTTTGTTTTTAACATTGCCAACGCCCCCGGATTGTAGAAGAGTGAAGCAGAACCCATATTGAGTGCTGTTCCAGTCAATCCCATACCAGTGCTTCTGTTGCTTTGCAAGCGAACCTGGTAACCTCCTGCATTTGCCGAAATAAAAGCAAAAGCAAGCAAAATTGAAAGAATAAATGATTTCCTCATATGATTGTTTTTTAGATTAAAACCGGCGCAATGTACAACTTTTTTTATTGAATGCAATCAGGTATTGATATGCTTGATTGCGGCCATTAATTATCGAGATTCCAATCAACAGGTAACAACCCATTGTCAGTCAGGTATTGATTGGCTTTGCTGAAGTGTTTGCAACCCAAAAAGCCGCGCGAGGCAGAAAGAGGAGAAGGATGGACACTTTTTAAAATAAAGTGTTTGGTCGTGTCGA
Organism: Bacteroidales bacterium UBA5536; assembly: GCA_002426795.1. Classification (GTDB taxonomy): domain Bacteria; phylum Bacteroidota; class Bacteroidia; order Bacteroidales; family F082; genus UBA5536. The sequence goes on along the minus strand of DINQ01000008.1, from coordinate 620,033 downwards.
TTAGTGATTCCTTAGCCTGTGCATGTCTTCCCCAAAGTAAAAACACGACACCGGCGCGCTGCTCAGAAACAGCTCTGATGGCAGTATCTGTAAACATTTCCCATCCTTTTCCTGCATGAGAAGTAGGACTTGCCTCTCTTACTGTCAGACACGTATTAAGTAGTAATACGCCCTCTTTGGCCCATTTTTCAAGGTTTCCTGATTTGGGAGGAGCAAAGCCAACATCATCACGCACTTCTTTGAAGATATTTACCAGACTTGGAGGTGGTTTAACGCCGTCAGGAACCGAAAAAGCCAAGCCATGCGCCTGCCCTGGACCATGGTAAGGATCCTGACCTAGCAGAACGACTTTTACAGCGGGCAAAGGCGTCAGATTAAATGCATTGAAAATTTTATTTCCCGGAGGATATACATTGTACTTTGATTTTTCCTCCTGTAAAAAATCTTTAAGATTTTCAAATTGAGGTGATTCGAAAGCACTCTGTAGCACCTTGTACCAGCTTTCATCGATATCGGGTTTGCGTTGCATTTGCGGCTTTGTTATTGCGGTACGAACAATAAAGTAATTGAATAAGTGTTATTACAATAAATATTTGTTACTTTGTACATTCAATCACTTATTTTGTGCTAAGATATGAAAAAAACTGTTGCCATTTTAGCTATCGCTTTCCTACTGGGATTCGTTGTTTCATCTTGTAAATCAAGTAGTAAATGTGCTGCTTATGGTGAAACCCAAAAATACCAACGCGAAACCCGCTACTAATCTTTTGGTGCTTTCTAACTTTGAGCGCCGATTCATTTGATCAATCAATTTGATATGAAACGCGCTTTTCAATTAATTATTCCACTTGTATTAAGTGTGATTATCTGGACGCAGCTAAATGCTCAGGAAAGTGATCCTGAGATTGACCTCGTAGATGACCAGATTATTTACAACCGCGAGAAAGCTGGTTTTGTTTATGCTCACAACCTGGGTTTGGGCGTTGGCTATAAAACAGGTAAAAATCCAACCGCATTTAAAACAACGGCCTGGTCTTTCGAGCTGATGACAATGCGCTCTCCCAAGCAAATTAAAACGATCAACCCATATTATAACAATTCAAAGAGATACGTTTACGGCAAACTTAACGATGTATTTTTGCTAAGAAGTGGTTATGCCGTAAAAAAACTGCTAAACAGAAAGCCTTACTGGGGCGGTGTTGAATTGCGTTGGCTATACGAAGGAGGCTTATCGCTGGCATTTGAAAAGCCGTACTATTACTTTGTTGTCAACGTGCAGCAGGGGAGCAGTGGAATGTTGACGGAAAGCATTGAGACCCTCAAGTTTGATGAAAATGCTTTTTCGTGGGATGATATTTATGGTAGGGCGCCCTTTACGCGCGGCATCAATGAAATTGCTGTAAAGCCCGGGATATATGTGAAAAGTGGGTTTAATTTTGAGTTTGGTTATGTTAAAACTTCCATCAAAGCCTTTGAAGCTGGTGCTGCTGTAGAGTATTATCCGCAGGGCGTTTCTATCATGGCTGATGATACCAACCAGCCCTTTTTTCTGACCTTTTACCTGGCCTTTTCCTTTGGGAAACGATTCAATAAATACTAGAATTTACCCACTAAACTATCTATCTTAATCTTTTCGCATTCATTCATTAAGTTATCGTTTATAATAAGTTTTTTCCCTTTTAGTCAGCTTTTATGGCTTTATAGTAAAGAAAAAACACCATTAGCACAAGCTAATGGTGTTTTTTCTTTTTATATGATTCAGCAATAACCGTGAGGCAAATGGCTGAGGATAGTTCGTCAATCTTCCTTAATAAATAAGAAATTTAGCACTGCTGGAGCGTTTGCCATCTGTCATTCGCAGAATGTAAGCTCCTGTTTGCAACTTGTTGGTTTCAATTTTAATCTGGTAGCTTCCACTGGCAAACTGTCCGAGTTCAGCAACTTGAACCGCACGACCGCTCAAATCGTATATGGTATAGCTAACGGCTGCATTCGCATCTTTGATTTCAAAGCTGGCATAAGCCTGATTTACCACCGGATTGGGGAAAATGCTAAGCTGCATCTGATCTGCGGTAAAAGCCTGCGGATTTTCGTCAAGACCAACTGGTTTTCTGAAATTGTTGCAACGATACAAGCCACGTCCGAAAGTAGCCGCGTAAACAATTCCGAAGTTGTTTGTTCCTGGATAATTCAGAACGAGCGTATCGATATTGATGAGCTGAACAGTGTCAGCAGCTTTGTTGATGGTCTGTTGTTTTAGATCAAATACGGGAACGTCTCCCATATTCACCTGATCAGCAGTCCAAACTGGACTTGAACTCCAAACATTGTCAGTTATGAAGATACCGTGTTCTGTTCCAATCATTGCCTTTTCAGGATTGGTCATTTCGAGTAACGAAGCATAAACCGGCATTTTAGGCAAATTACCTTGTTTGCTGGTAAATTCAGGAGTTTCTGCTAAAGCGTTGGTCGTCATATACACATAAACATCATTGCCATAGTTACCAACAGTAATAAGCACATTGTTTGGGTTTTTGGGATCAACAGAAATTGAAGTAATGGCTTGTGTGATTTGAGTGGTTGTGCCAGGCAAATACACATGAAGCTCTGTTGTGGTAACTATCTGCTCCTCGCTAGTGACATCAGCTGTTGCAAAATCGTAAGCCAAAGCAATATTCGAAACGCGGTACAACTTACCATTTTTCATGCCAACAAAAACGTGGTTTGCATCGCTTGAATAAGCCAATGAAACAGGTGTTCCTGAAAAACCAACAGTTGTGTTGGCCAGCTGGAACCATTCTGGAGTGACGTCAAAATTCAAGGCTTGCTTGGTCATCCAAAGTCTGTTGGCTACGGCAATAAACAACTTGCTGGCTACAATATCTTTAATCTTGAGTGAGTCACCTGTCGAGAGGTTTTGGGTCAGTGTATAATAAAATGGATGATCGTTGTTATTGCTTTTTGGTTTGATAACTTCGCCAGAACTATAGTTTCTGCGAGCTACAAAGGTGATCGAGTCGCGACTGTTTTGGTCGTCATAGCTTTCCCACAAGGCAATAGGCGTATTAAATGCAGTGTTGGTCATGAGTGAACCTAAAAATTGGCTTGAATAGGTAAATCCCAAATCTTCTGTACGGGCCATACTTCCTGCGGTGCTGCTCACTATGGCTGCTTCCGGGAAAATCGTTGAGAATGCGCATGAACCGCCGTGGTCAGCAAATGAAGTAAAATTGCCTGGGTAAATAGCTTCGGCTTGTTTGGTTGTGTTACCATTACCCGATATATACAAAACACCATGATCCTGAGCACCACCAATCAGCCTGTTTTCGCCTCCAGATGGGGCAACTTTATAAAATCTTGCGGAAATCATATTTCTGTTGCTGGGCTCAAAAGTGAACTCTTCACTCGAATAGCTTCCTTTGAATGCACCACCGTCAGTGCCAACATAGAATTTGTTATCAGAACCTGGTTTAAAAGCAACGGTTTGCTGTCCAAGGTGCAGATAACTTGGATCGAAACTGCCAGTAATACCGCGTGATTTTTGATCCCATGCATACAATCCTTCTTCCTGAACCTTACGCCCTTGCCACAAGTCAGCTCCACCTATGAGAATTCTTGTTGGATCATTTGGAAATACAGTAATATTATTATTGTAACTTCCTCTGCCACCATAGATATTTATTGATGCAGATGCAGGAAGAATCAACGTCCAATGATCGCCTTGATCTATAGAAGTATAAATACCTTCTTGGATACCAGTGCTTCTGACGCAACTTGCATACAGTCTGTTTGGATCGGATGGAGCAACAGCTACCTCGATTCGGTCGACATTGGCTGTTGGTAATGATATTGAATCGGCGGTTGAACGGTTTACAAAAGCTGTGATGTCACCTGATTTTGAAATATAACATTTTTTGTCGACGGCTGCAATCACAAGACCATCGGTGCTTACCTTAACGTCGGTTGCATTCATGCTGAGTTCATTTCCTTCTTCGTCACTGGCAACTGTCCAGGTATTTCCTTGGTCAGATGAAACCATCAATCCGGTATTTGTAGCAGCAAAAAGATCTCCGTTTGGACTTAATGCAAGTTCGTTTACAAAAGCCCATGTAGCTGCATTGTCATTCAGTGAGGGAGCAGTGGCCGGAAGTTGGACGAAGTTTGCACCATCTGTCGATTTGAAAATTCCTTTACCAATCAAACCAGTGGTGTAGGTATAATCATTCAGGCCATTTGTGGCTTGTGCGTTAAAGCCATCACCTGTGCCTACATAAATATCACCATTGTCTGCCTGTACCATCGAACTGACGAGCATGTTGATGTTGCTCACCAATTGCCAGGTGATTCCATCATTGACTGATTTCCAGATGCCGCCACCGCTTGTGCCAGCCAAAACAGTATTGCCCGAAGCGTCACGGTTGTCAAATAAAATGGCTTTTACCTGGCCGCCAAAATTATCAGGGCCCAGATTCACCCAATTCAGACTTTCTTTGCCCTTAACCAGATTCATTTGATCTACCTGCAATGATGCTTTTAACAGGTCGATCGGGTCAATCAGGCCCGTATGCTGGTTTGCTCTGATGCTGTTCAGATAGGCTTCAGCTGTTTCGGGAACATTGGTTGCTTTGTTTTTGTCGGATCCGGATGCATAGCTGTTCAATCCGGTTAAAATGGTGATTACCAAAAGAAAACTTAAGGGTAAAAATCCTTTTTTCATATCATGTAATTTTGATTATATTTCAGTTTGCAAAAGCGCTAAAATAGTGGCACAAGTTACAGCAAATATTCAGACCTGCAACAAAGCCGGGCCGAAATTATTTAACATCAATTAACAATTCTACCGATTGCATACTACCAAACAAAAATACTGTTTTCTTTTAAATATACAATTCAAAGTCAGTTTTCGGACTGAGCGGAGCAGTTTATGGGATGCAGGCTGTTGGGTGAATTAATGTTTCTGTTTGTAATTCAACGAGCTATAAGCTGTGTCAGGATGTATAAAAAATTTCGTTGAAATGATTTGCAGCGAATCATTTTTCATGATTCCCAGGGCATAATTCGGCCCTTTGACCATTTGTTGAAAAAGAACTTGCTCGTCATGAGTAATCTTCCAGTCGGTAGCTTTCCATTTTTTATCATTTGTCACTGCGATATACACAAGTGTATCCTCTACCTCCTTTTTGAATTCAATAGCTGAGACACTGAAATAAGATTTAGTGACGTCCAGATAATGAAAATGACCAATAAATGGTGGCGTTTTAAGCGACAGCTGCTTGATGGCGAATAAACTTGATTTAACCTCATCAAAAGTGCGTCGGTAAACTTTTGGAATATGCTTTTTCTTAAAAAGAGAGGCCGTGTTTGTTGGTAAAAGTGGAACAAACTGCCCGTGCTCGTTCTGTCCCACAGCAAAATAAAAGGCTTGTGCGGTATCGGCTAAAAACGGAACATAATCAATTGTGGCAGGGATTCCGATACTGCGCAATAAACTCGCTTTCAGATAAGCAAGATCCTGGTAATTGCCCTTTTTGATCAATGAGATTTCAGCGTAAGGCTGCGGATTTGGTAAACGTAGAAAACGTTTGTCGAAAGTGTATTCTTGATTTACATAGTCATTCACAACACGAATGAGTGTGTCGGGTGATTGCTCGTGTGCATACCGATCGATCAACCACTGAAAGTCACGTAAAATCTCGCTACGCCAATGATTCAAATGTTCGTTGCCAAAACGATAGGGGAGAATATATTTTTCGAAGCACTCACCAGAAAAGGGATGGGTCCACGCAAAAGTTTTTGTAAAAAAAGCATCCTCTATGTTCTGAATCATGAAATCAGCTGTGATCGTGTCCCGGTCGAGTGTGTATTTTTTGGGGATATAATGCAGTCCTCCATTTTTATTCTCCTTTGATTTCCAATACAACTCGGCATCTTCGTATGATGCAAAAGTTATAGGAACAAAATCGTATAATTTACCCAAAGTGTCCTGAATTTCATAGTCCACTGCATATTGATGTGGGATGTTAGCGATGAGGTAATATGCTGCGTGCAGTTTGGATGTATCACTGGCCCCAATGTATTGTGCGACAGTTTTTATCAATTCAATGCGGTTCACTCCTGTGCCCTGTATAGCATCGACAACTTTTCGTGGCAATCCCGGATCGGTCGATTTTAGGCAGGAAGAAAGGAGGCATGCGCCCGATGCCGCCATGAGGAGAAACAAACCCTTGAAAAAGGGAATACGCATGTTAAATACCTTTCATCGACTCATCAGGCAACCATCCTACACTGCCATTAGCGATTCTGATTTTGTTCCAGCCGACAGTCTTGTCGAGTAATCTGACTTTGGTGCCGGCATGTAGCACAAACAAATCAACACTAGAGGCTCCTGGTGAGCTTTTTACTGTTATTGTGGGTGTAAAGATAATAGCTTCGTTGATTTGTTGGGTGTAATAGTATTTTTGAGATGCAAGTCCAAAAGCGCCCAAGGTCAGTAAAAGCATGAGCAAGCCCAGAAAAAAACTGATTTTTTTTAAAAATTGTCGGCGTGTTGTTAGGAAAATAAACAGCAAAACCAATAGCGAGGCGAGCAAAACCACAGAAATCCATGCCCACGCATTCGCATTAAACATGGTATAGAATGTGCGCCACCAGTTTTTAAGAAACAGCTGTGGTAGCGGCTCAATTTTATCGATGATCTGGCTGTTCGCTATCTCAAGGTTCTGAGCGATGTCTTCGTCGTTCGGATTCAGTTTACTGGCTTTCTCGTAATACAGAATTGCCGAGGGAATATCGCGCAGTTTATAAAAAGCGTTTCCAAGGTTATAATACAGCCTATCAGAAGCATAACCAGCATCAATCACCTGCTGGTATAACTGCACAGCAGTATCATAACTGGCCTGATTGTAGAAATTGTTGGCAGCTTCAATTTTGGCCTGTGCCTGCTCTAGGCTGATTTGGGCAGTAGTAGGTTTTGGGTAAAAAATGAAGGCAAAAAGAATGAAAGCTACTGTTAAAGTGGCTGGCGACAAGCTTCTTTTGATGTTTACTTTTTGCTTCATTCTGATATTATCACGGCATTTCATTGCAATTAATTTTTGCATGACTCACGATTATTTGATCATTTTCTCTGCTTTTGTAATGGCTTCGATACCTTGTTGGTAAAGGTCTTCCATTTTTTTTCCGGCTTCACCTGGTGCAAAACGGGCATACTCGCAGTTTTGAAGCGTTTGAACAAATAATTCAATTAATTCCTGAGGTGTATTTTTTGCGATCAACGCTTCTGTCACGCTGTCGATTGATAGTTGAGATTGTTGGATGTAAAACTTGTCTGCAATATATCCCCACAAAGCCTGCGACATTTCGTTGTAAAACTCATTTTGTTGCTTGTTTTTGAAGAAAGCATGCGCTTCCTTGAGGCGCTTGCGTGCAATCTTTGTTGCTTTTTTGTTGCGGACAAGCGACTGGTTCTGACGCAATTTGTTTTGCTTGCGAACCAAGAACAGGGCAACAAAAAAGACAACGATCATTAGTACGATGAGGGTAAAATACATAGACGACGCAAAGAAAAAGCTATTGGCCTTTGTCAGATTGAAGTGATTTGTTTTGATGTGCCGAATGTCTGTACCCAGGTATTTAACGCCCTCTTGCGGGCTGGCATAAACCACGCCCTCCTGACTGTTGCTGTCACCTTTTTCAACATGAATGGTAAACGATTTAGACAGCAAGGTCTGGTATGACTTTTTCACCGGGTCGTAATAAGTGAAAGGAACCGGATCGATAGTGAAATCGCCCGGGACGCGGGGAATAAACAGGAATTCTGTTTTCTTGGATCCACTTACGCCATTGGCGCCGGTTTTTAATTGCGTTGAGGATTTTGGATCATAAACTTCAAAATCAGGTGGAAAAACAGGACGTGGAAGATCGATCAACTCAAGGTTTCCTGTTCCTGATACAGTTAGTGAAAGATTGACAGCTTCGTTGGTTTTCACATTGGTGCGGTCAATAGCCGATTCAAGCCCAAATTGTCCTACAGCACCAGTAAAGTTATTGGGTTTGCCAGCAGTAGGCAAGGGTTGTACATTTATTTCAAGAGCTTCTGATTCGAGCGTTTTTTGCACATTACTGATTCCACGGTTGAAAAAAGGATCATTGAAAAAACTCTCGAAAGGATCGCGGCTTCTTCTGCGATCGGGCTGAGTGCGGATTTGTGCCACACATTCAAGTTCCATTGGGTCAATCTTAAGTTTGCCGGTTTTTTGTGGAAACAGGGCAACTTTTCGCACATCAGCAACTACATACTCCTCGCCATCAATCGTGGTGGTTGATTGCTGTAGTGCGTCATTATCATCGAGCAGATTTTTCATCCAGAAACCTCCAAAAGAGGAAAGTTTCGAAACATTTACCGAGGAAATGGGCACGCGCGTATAGATTCGGTAGGTAACAATAACCTGTTCGCCAATAACAGCGCTGGTTTTGTTTGGTATGGCCTTTAAAAACACGTCCTTATCGCTCACGCCCTGCTGAACGCCTTGCTGACGACCGTTATTTCCTGTTTGTGCATTTCCTGCCAATACCTTGATTGAAAGTGGTTCGCTGGTATATTTTTTACCATCAACCATCACGCTTGCCGATCCTATTGTAAGGGTTCCCTCTTTATCGGCAGATAAAATGTAGGTAAACGATTGGGTGTACGATTGGCTCATTTTACCATTGATGACCTGAATGCTTGAGTTGGTCGAACTCATCGGGCCATTTAATACCCGCCAGCCTGCAAAATCAGGGCCTCTGAAGTTTTCACCTTCAGCATTCAACTCGAAAACAACCTGCACAGTCTCTCCAACGCGTATCTCGCCCTTGGCCATTGCCTTGAAAATAATCTCCTGGGCATGGGTTGCCATGGGCAACATCAGTATGACAAACAATAGCTGAATGATATGTTTCCTTTTCATTCTTATGCTTCTCTTTTTTGGCCAGTCAAAGATAATTCACTTTTCTGAACCGATTTACCAATCTTTTTCAAGGCTCACTTTTGAAGTGGCTTTCACCTTCTGTTCGCTCACCTTTTCTAATGTCTTCTTTTCTTCATTTTGCAATGCCTGCAACATCCGCTCAGCATCTTCTTTTGAGAGCTGCTGTGCCTGCTGTTTTTGTTGTTGGTTCTGCTGCTGGTTTTGTTGCTGTTGTTGATCTTGTTGTTGGTCTTGTTGTTGGTCTTGTTGTTGCTGGTCCTGCTGCTGTTGGTCTTGCTGTTGGTCTTGTTGTTGATGCTGGTCTTGCTGCTGTTGGTCTTTATTCTGCTGATCCTGATTTTGCTGGTCTTTGTTTTGCTGGTCTTTATTTTGTTGATTCATTTGTTGTTTCAATTTCCAGCGTGCATATTCAAGGTTGTAGCGTGCTTCTTCATCTTCAGGGTTGATCCGCAGCGCTTTTTTGTACGCATCGATACTTTCCTGGTATTTTTCCTGGCTCAACAGGCTGTTACCCAGGTTGTAGTATGATTCTGATTCAATCCGTGGACTTTTACTCATTTCGGTGACCTGCTTGAAATCTTTGGTAGCACCTTCATAATTCTTTTGCATGTATTGCGAAGCAGCAAGATTGTATAAGGCCTTATCGTTCACCGGATTTTCGTCCAGGGCCTTTTGGTAGTCAACTTCTGCTTCGCTGTAGGCTTCTTTGTTGAATAGCTTATTGCCACTACGCAGCAACTTTTTGTCGTTTTGTGCATAGGAGTATGGCACAAACAATGCAAAAAGGAGTATGATTAAGAGTGTGTTTTTCATGGCAGTGATTCCTAGTCGAAAAATTTAAACATTTTTTCCCATTTTTTTCTGCTTGCCGAAAGCAATAACTCAGCAAGTATTAACAATATTGCAAATCCAACAAACCATTGAAACTGGTCTTCATAATCAGTAAAAACTTTGCTGTCGATTTCTGATTTCTCCATCTGATTGATCTCATTGAAGATCTTTTCGAGTCCGGTTGATGAATTGTTTGCCCTGATGTAGGAGCCCTGACCGGCTGCCGCAATTTGTTGTAGCATGGTTTCGTTTAATCGCGTAACAACGGTGTTATTGTCAGCATCTTTTCTGAAACCGGTTCGTTTGCCATATTGGTTATAGAGCGGAATTGGCGTTCCATCTGGCAAACCCATGCCGATGGTGTAAACCGTAATACCTTTCTTATTGGCTTCGGTGGCAGCTTCAACAGCATTTTCTTCGTGGTCTTCGCCGTCCGAAATGATGATGATAGCTTTGTTGTGGTCGTTTTCGTCGAAGGCGCCTACGGCAGTTTCAATGGCTGATGCAATTGCTGTTCCCTGCGCATTGATCAGGTCGGTGCTGATAGTTGACAGAAATAACCTGGCCGCAGCATAATCTGTTGTGAGTGGGAGCTGAATAAAGGCTTTGCCTGCAAAAACTATGATGCCAATTCGATCGCCTTCAAGCTTATCTACCAGCCTATTGATAGCCTGTTTGGCCCGTTCAAGCCGATTGGGAGCAATGTCCTCGGCCATCATAGAATTGGAAATATCGATAGCAATAAAAAGGTCGATGCCTTCACGCTTGACTTCTTCCAGTTTTGATCCGGTTTGCAGATTGGCGGCCGCAAAAATCAGGCTCGTAAATGCCAACAGCAGCAACATAAGCTTTAAAACGGGCCTGATTCCTGAGTTGAGCGGTAAAAGTGTGGCCGAGAGTTTTGTGCCTACAAATCTCCTGACTGCCTTTTTGTTGAGGTACACGCCCAGAATATATATAACAATGAGCAACGGAATGACCAACAGTCCGTATAGGTATTCAGGGTGTTCAAATCTTAATACATTCGTTTCCATAGCTTCTCTTTATGCCGTGATCGACCGGAAAATGGTATGCTTCAAAATAAACTCAGCAAAAAGCAAACCGATCGCCAATAAAACCAGCGGATAAAACTCCTCGTATTTTCTTTTAAACTCTGTCACATCAATTTTGAAACGTTCGAGTTGATCGATTTCCTTGTAAATCTCCTCTAACTTTTCGTTGGAAGTTGCCCTGAAATAACGCCCATCGGTATGTTCTGCAATTTGCTGTAACAGTTGTTCGTCGATCTCTACTTTCATATCGCGCAACTGGATACCAAAAGGTGTTTGCACAGGATAAGGGGCTGTTCCATACGACCCAACACCAATGGTGTAAACCCTGATGCCAAATACTTTGGCAATTTCAGCAGCGGTCATAGGGTCGACAGAACCTGAATTATTTACCCCGTCGGTAAGCAGAATGACCACTTTCGATATGGCCTCGCTGTCTTTTAAACGTGTGATGGCAGTTGCCAATCCGTCACCAATGGCAGTACCATCCTCGATCATACCACTTTTAATGTCTTTAAACATGTTTAACAAGATAGCATGGTCGGTTGTGAGAGGCACCTGCGTAAATGATTCGCCACTGAAAACCACCAGGCCAATGCGGTCGTTTGGTCTTCCTTCGACAAATTTTGCTGCTACATCTTTTGAGGCTTCGAGTCTGTCGGGCTTGAGGTCGCGGGCAAGCATACTGCCCGATACATCGAGCGATAAAACGATATCGATCCCTTCGATGGTGACATTTTGTCCCGACGAGCTACTTTGGGGGCGTGCAATGGCAGTAATCAACAGTCCCAAAGCTAGCATCCGCAAAGCAAACAGCATGTGTCGTCCACTTACCTTCCACCCAACTGGCAACGCTTTCATAGCACTGGCATCAGAAAACTGAAGATATGCCTGCTGTTTGTTGTGTCGGAAAACATACCAAAGAACAGCCAGAGGTATTATTATCAGCAAATACAGCAGCTGCGGGTTAGCAAATGTGATATGATTCATCATGACTTATCCTGATTTTCTTCCGAAAAGGCAGCCTCTGCTGGCTGTCCATTTCCATAACTTTCTTTCACAAAATCCAACATATGATCAAGACTCAGATCATTTTCAAGAGCAGTAGGCTGCGCCTTGGCAAATTTCACGAGGTCAGCTATTTGTAGGGTCCCCGACAGCTTTTGCATAGCCTCCGGATTGATTGAGAAATGCTTAAGACCGGAAAGAATTTCGTCCGTTGTCATTTCAACCGCCAGAACATGAAATTGCTGTTCGATGTAAAGGCGAACAATATCAGTCAACTGCGAGTAGTACTCCTTCACTTTTCCGTTTTGCCAGAGCCGCTCATGACGCAGATTTTCAAGGGCTTCAATGGCAGTGAGATGTGGTGGTCGTTTTGGTTTTTCAAAAAGTGGCATTTCAGTTGTTCTGCGTTGGCGTTTCACAAAATACCATACCAAAAACAATGCGATCAAAGCTACTCCCAGAAATCCAATGATCCAGGGTAAAATTTCCATGAAGGTCAAAGGTGCTTTTTGGATGCCTTTGATGGGTTTAAATGCAGCAGAAGTGTCAATTGCGACGGGTATGACGCGCAGAAATAATCCATTTGACAAGGCTTCGTATTTTGATGTGTCGCCTTTTGGTGAAAAATGAAGGGCGATGGGAGGAATCCGGATGACACCAGTGTCGAAGCTTGTTACAGTCAGTTGTTGTCGCATCCAAACGTTCCCTTTGTCATCAAGAGGTAACTGTTCCACATCTTTGTGCCGGATGATTTCAACTTCCTTCGATAGTGTGTCTTCCCATAGCGGCCATTCAACCAAATAACCCTCTGGCGCCTTAAGGTTGATTTCGTATGTAATCTGCTGTCCGGGCAAAATGGTATCGGCGCTGATGCTCGAAACGGCTTCCACATTCTGTGCTGTCGCCCAGTCAGACAAACCAATCAACGCAACGAGCGCAATGCCAAAGTATTTAACAAACCACTGCTTCATCATCTTCTTGATTCCCTCTTTTTAAACAGTTTCATCAGGGGTTTTACGTAGTCTTCATCAGTAAAAATCAAAGTGTTATCGATTCCACCTCTGGCAAATAGCTGGTTTAACTCATTTGATTTTTGCTCAAGCTGTTTTCTGTACATTTCTCGCCAGCGGGCATTCGATGTGTCTACCCAAAGGTCGTTTCCTGTTTCTGCATCTTTAAACTTCACCAATCCTATGTTCGGGATATTCATCTCGCGGCGGTCAGTGATGCGCAAAGCCACCAAATCGTGTTTACGAGCTGCAATACGCATGGCCTGATCAAAAGCAGTATTTCCCATGAAATCTGATATCAAAAAGGCTGTCGAGCGTTTTTTGATGGCGCTAGTCAAAAACCTCAGGCCTTCACCCAAATCGGTACCTTTGTTAACCGGTTCAAAACTAATCACTTCGCGAATGATGCGTAAAATATGACTGGTTCCTTTCTTGGGTGGAATGAACTTCTCGATTTGGTTACTGAAAAAGATTACGCCCACTTTATCATTGTTTTGAATAGCAGAAAAAGCCAGTACGGCAGCCAACTCTGCCGACAGCATTCTTTTGAGCTGATTTCCGGAACCGAAGTCATTCGAACCCGAGACATCAATCAGTAACATAACTGTAAGTTCGCGCTCTTCTTCAAAGACCTTAATATAGGGGTGGTTAAAGCGTGCGGTTACATTCCAGTCGATATTGCGGATGTCATCGCCGTATTGGTATTCGCGCACTTCGCTGAAGGCCATACCGCGGCCTTTGAAGGCGCTATGGTACTGCCCAGAAAAAATCTGGTTCGAGAGACCGCGTGTTTTGATCTCGATTTTCCGAACTTTACTGAAAATATCTGTTGCTTCCACTGTTTTCGTCATTTGTGAGTTACTCAATCGCTGAACGGTGGATTTATGGCACTTCGATCGTATTCAGAATTTCGTTAATGATTTCCTCGGTAGTGATGTTTTCTGCTTCGGCTTCATAGGTCAGTCCAATTCTGTGTCGCAGCACATCATGGGCAACCGCACGAATGTCTTCCGGAATAACATAGCCACGACGCTTGATAAACGCATAGGCTTTGGCAGCCAGGGCAAGATTTATGCTGGCACGCGGTGAACCGCCATAACTAATCAGTTTTTCAAACTTTTTCAGGCGATATTCTGTTGGGAATCGTGAAGCAAAAACAATATCAGTGATATAATTTTCGATTTTTTCATCCAGATAAACCTCTCTTACAACGGCTCTGGCCTTTAAAATATCCTCTGTCGAAATGACGCTATTGGTAGCAGGCATTTCGTTGGAGATGTTTTGACGCAAAATCAGTTTTTCTTCTTCTTTTTTAGGGTAACTGATCACAACCTTCAACATAAACCTGTCGACCTGAGCTTCTGGCAGTGGATACGTTCCTTCCTGTTCGATTGGGTTTTGCGTTGCCATAACCAGGAAAGGATCAGGGAGTTTAAATGTTTTTTCGCCAATGGTTACCTGTTTTTCCTGCATGGCTTCGAGCAATGCGCTCTGAACTTTTGCAGGCGAACGGTTGATTTCGTCAGCCAGGATAAAGTTGGCGAAAATGGGACCTTTCCTGACCACAAATTCTTCAGATTTCTGACTGTAAATCAGTGTACCCAATAAGTCGGCAGGGAGCAAATCAGGCGTAAACTGGATACGACTGAAATCGGCTTTGATAACATTTGCAAGCGATTTGATGGCCAGTGTTTTAGCCAGCCCAGGAACTCCTTCGAGCAAAATATGACCGTTGGATAACAGACCTATCATCAGTCTTTCTGTCATCGATTTTTGGCCAATAATCACTTTGTTCATCTCCAGGTTGATGAGGTCGATAAACTGGCTCTCGCGCTGGATCTTTTCGTTCAGTTCTTTGATGTCTGTTACAATCATGACGGATTTCTGTTTTCTATGTGATGTGCAAAGATAGGAAAGGCCTTTTGGGGCCATCGTTAAAAAGTGTTAAAGGTTTTAAACATAAGTTAATGAAAATTAGTGCATTATGATGCGTGTGAACGTTTTTCACAAAGCGGTGTAAAACAAATTGTTAATTGCATTTTCGGAGACATTCATCCGATTGAAGCAGATGTCGTAAATTGCAGCCCAAAACTTCAAATACACAAGTAAAATGGAATTTTCAGCAATTCAAATAGCAACTTTGTTATCCGGTAAAGTGGAAGGCAACGAACAGGCAACTGTCTCAAACGTTTCGAAAATAGAAGAGGGAAAACCTGGCACTCTGAGTTTTTTGGCCAATCCAAAGTATACGCAATATATATATGAAACGATGGCCTCCATCGTGATCGTAAGCAATGATTTTGTGCCTGAGAAACCCATTTCAACCACGCTGGTGCGTGTGGCCGATGCCTATTCGGCTTTTGCCAAGTTGCTGGAAGTTTACCAGCAGTACAAGAATGACAAGAAAGGAGTTTCATCACTTGCTTTCGTCAGTGAGTCAGCAAAGTATGGAATTGATGTGTATCTGGGTGAGTTTGCTTTTGTGGGCGAAAATGTGAAAATCGGTGATCGGGTAAAAGTTTATCCACAAGTTTATATTGGAGATGATAGCATAATTGGGGATGATACAGTTTTGTATCCGGGAGTGAAAATATATGCAGGCTCTGTTCTAGGGAAATCATGTACGTTGCATGCCGGTGTCGTAATCGGAAGTGATGGATTTGGCTTTGCGCCACAATCTGATAACCAGTATAATAAGGTTCCACAGATTGGCAATGTGATTATTGAGGATTTTGTCGAGATTGGTTCGAATACCACGATTGACCGCGCTACCTTGGGATCGACAATCATTCGCAGGGGCGTAAAGCTTGACAACCTGATTCAAATTGCCCACAATGTCGAAATTGGCGAAAATACTGTTATGGCAGCGCTTGGCGGAATAAGCGGTTCAACTAAGATTGGCCGCGACTGTATGTTTGGTGGACAAATTGGTATTGCAGGACACCTGACTATCGCCAATGGTACCAAACTAGCTGCACAATCAGGGGTTGCTTCCAGCATCAGGCACGAAAACGAGGTTTACATGGGCGCACCTGCTTTTCCGGCAGCTGAATTCAAACGCGCCTATTTCCATTACCGGAAGCTAGATCAGCTGTCAAAAAGGGTGCAAGAACTTGAGCGAAAACTCTCAGAGCGGTCAAAGTGATGCAATTAAAAGGAAAAAAATTACATTTGCTGAAATTTTTCCATTTACACTGTTACGCTAACACTGCTTATGTCAGATAACCAATGTACAATCAAACAATCAATTAGTGTCCACGGGACTGGCTTACACACAGGTCAGCAAGGGGCAATTACCTTTCATCCAGCAGGACCGAATCACGGAATTAAATTCAGGAGGATCGACCTCAAAGGTCAGCCCATCATCGAAGCTTGTGTTGAAAATGTCGTCGACACTTCACGGGGCACAACGCTTGGTCAAAACGGAGCACGCGTCTTTACTATAGAGCATGTATTGGCTGCATTGACCGGCCTTGGCGTCGATAATGTTTTGATTGACATGGATATGGACGAAATTCCAATTCGCGATGGTAGCGCGAAGTACTTTGTTGAAGCCATTGAAAAGGCAGGCATTCAGCCGCAGGATATGGCCAGGCAATATCTCGTTATTGATCAACCCATTCACCTGAAAAATGAAGAAAAAGGATTTGAATTACTGATTGAGCCAGCTGATACTTTCCAGGTTGACGTGAAAATTGATTACGGAACAGAAGTACTTAATGTGCAATACGCCTCAATGCCTGATCTGGAAAAATTTAAAAGTGAAATTGCTCCTTGCCGCACATTTGTTTTTTTACACGAACTTGAGTTTTTGCTTAAAAATAATCTGATAAAAGGCGGCGACCTGAGCAATGCCATTGTATTTGTTAACCGCAAGGTTAGCCAGGAAGAGCTGGATCGGTTGGCCGATTTATTCCAAAAACCAAAAGTGAAAGTGAAAGACGAAGGTATTCTCAATAACCTCGACTTACACTTTGAGAATGAACCAGCACGTCACAAGCTGCTTGATGTTGTTGGCGATCTAACTTTGGTTGGAAAACGCATCAAAGGAAAAGTTACTGCTTACAGGCCAGGACACTTCGCAAACACTGAATTTGCAAAATTGATTAAACAACAAACAAAGAAACAACCTATGTCAAAAGAACCTCCTTTTGATCTGAACAAAGAACCGGTGTATGACATCATTCAGATTCAAAAAATCTTGCCGCATCGCCCTCCATTTTTACTGATAGACAAAATATTGGAGCTAACAGACGAATATATTATTGGTCTAAAAAACGTCACCATGAATGAGCATTATTTTGTGGGACATTTCCCGCAAGAACCTGTAATGCCCGGTGTATTACAGGTCGAAGCCATGGCTCAAACCGGTGGTATATTTGTTTTACACTCAGTACCTGATCCGGAAAATTATATCACTTATTTCCTGAAAATTGAAGAGGCGAAGTTTCGTCATAAAGTTGTACCCGGCGACACCATTGTTTTTGTGCTCGAACTAATATCCCCGATTCGCCGTGGCATTTGCAATATGCGTGGGGTAGCGTATGTAGGCAATAAAATTGTGACCGAAGGCAAGTTGATGGCGCAAATTGCCCGGAAACAATAATCACTCACAAAAAATCAGAACATGAATCAACCATTGGCTTATGTGCATCCACAGGCAAAAATTGCCCCAAATGTGGTGATAGAACCTTTTGTTAATATCGAAAAGAATGTCGTAATTGAAGAAGGCACCTGGATCGGCTCTAATGTAACGATCATGGAAGGAGCCCGTATTGGCAAAAACTGCAGAATATTTCCAGGAGCTGTTATTTCTGCTGCCCCCCAAGACCTTAAATACAGCGGTGAAGACACCATTGTACGCATTGGCAATAACACTACCATTCGTGAATTTGTTACCATCAACCGTGGAACCAAAGCAAACTGGGAAACAGTGGTTGGCAACAACTGCCTCTTGATGGCTTATGTGCATGTGGCACATGATTGTATTATCGGAAATAATGTCATTTTGGCCAACGCATGCAACCTGGCTGGTCATATAAGAGTAGATGACTGGGCAATTATTGGTGGCATGTCTGCAGTGCATCAGTTTGTGCAAATTGGTGCACATTCAATGATTTCCGGAGGTGGTTTGGCCAGAAAAGATGTACCGCCATTCACAAAAGCAGGCCGCGAGCCCTTGTCGTATATTGGTGTTAATTCGATCGGACTGCGTCGTCGTGGATTCACTGAAGACCGTATCAATGCCATTCAGGATATATACAGAACCATTTATCTACGGGGTAAAAACGTTTCGCAATCAGTTAACTACATAGAAGCAAATGTTCCAACATCTCCAGACAGAGATGAAATTTTAAGCTTCATAAACAACTCAACGCGTGGTATTATGAAGGGCTATGGAAAAGCCCGCGAACGCGAGTAGAATTGTTAATTATAAAAAAAGCGCTTTTCGATCCCGGAAAAGCGCTTTTTTTTGGTTTGTGACAAGCTTATTCAAGCATCTTGATGGCCTCTCTGGCGGCTTCGATGGCAGGTTGTGCAGAAATTTCACTGCCTACGGCGCCTTTCATCCACAATTGTGGGATGATACGACCCTGGCGGAAAGCACGGTAAATTTCATCTGCAAAATTCTTGTCCCTGATGTATTGACCGAATTGAAATTCTATCAGTTGACCAATTGGGTAAGCTGACAAATACAGCGGATTGTCGATCATGTGGGAGTAAACAGCCAAAATAGGCGAGTTTTTCACTCCAAATACCTGCGCATAATAGGTGTTCCAGACATCAGTTGCAATAGAAATAACGGCTTGCTTCAGGGCTTCTGCATCAGCATCAGGATGGGCGTAAAGCCATTTCCAAACCCGGATATCTACCAACGACACGCCCATGATCTCATAGTTCGACCACAAATTGTCAACTGCAGTAAGATAGTCGGCTTGTTTGTTTTCTGTTTCCATGCCCAACAGCTCAAGATCGCGTGCCTGAAACACAAACGCAAGAGCCTCAGTAAATGAGGTATTTGGAACGCCATTTAGCATATAATAGTCTACATCATGTAAGGAGATAGCTTGCTCAACATTGTGACCAAACTCATGAATGGCAATATTGTAGCCTTTGTATTCCATGCCTCCCGGCGCGATACGTGTACGCAGTCTGGCCTTGTCGTCACGCATGGCAGCACCCCAGGCATGACCGGCTCCTCTGGAAGGATCAACTGCGATATGTGAGGTGATTGATCTGGCGGAATCAGGATTGAAACCCAGTTTCACTAAAATATTTGGTAAGTCTTTTTCGAAAGCTTCCTTGTTGGGGTATTTTTCACGGAGCACCTGATTAATGTGGTCCATGTTGAGTGTAGAACGTGTTTTAAAACCGTCGTACCAAATGTCCCAAGGCTGAAGTTTGCGTCCCAGCCGTTTTTGAATGATCCCCGCAATCTGCTTAAGTTCCGGACTTGACATCAGATCAATGAAAATTTTTTCGACATCGGTAAGTGGTATTTCCATGTCTTCGTCAAATTGCCGCTGTATATAAGTTGGTGCGTTGGGAGAATAGGAATCGATTTCTTTTAGAGCTTGAAACAGATTGATAACCTGCTGATAACGGGTATTTGGTTCCATCGAATACCTAAAGGTTGCACCTTCTTTTTCAAGACTATTCTGAAAAGGGTTATAGGTAAACTCATCGTTGTCGATCACTTCAACCGGGATTTCCTGCCTGATAATCCGCAGCATAACTTCATAAATCAGGGCCTGTGCCTCTTCACTATTTTCGTTGGCATACTGAGCTTTGATTTCATCCCGCAAACCCCAATGTGTAATGAGTTTCATGTCTTCCGGGAAATAACTTTTCCCCTTGTTATCAATGAGCTTGCCTACATAAATATTATAGTCGGCGATATAGGCATCGGCATCTGAAGCTTTTTGGGCAAAGTTTTGTAATACATCGGCAGGAACCCGCGATTTAAAAACATCACCTGTACGGGCATATGCCCATTCAAGGCGGGTCCATTTTGGGCCTTCAGCAGTTTTTTCGGCCAGGTTGTAATACGGAAAATTGAGAATGGTGATAAAAGCCAGCTTGTTGTCAAAAAAATCAGCATTCAGGTGAGCTCCAGGGCTGTATCCACCAAAAATGCGGTCGATAGGCAAAATCTCGCCTTCCTCCACATGTAATGGAAACTTCAATCCTACACTCATCTTGTTGTAGCTGCCCCAAAGCAATTCAAAGTTCGACTGCAATCTGTCGAAAATGGCCTTTCTTTCGGCGGCCGTTTTGGCACTGTATGTAATGCAAAGGTTTTGGAAGTCTTCGGCACTGCCATCCGATTCATACCAAAATGCAGCTGCCTGTGCCACACCTTTTTCAATTCTGGCGTGCTGATCTGCATCCGAATTAACCTTTAATTCGGTAATGATAGCGGATAAATTGTCTGTTGAAATCATTTGAATGTCTGCTTTTTTTTGCGCGAAGCCTGGACCAGCCAAACAACTGAGCAAAAAGATGATCAATAAGCGATTGTACTTCATCATGTGAGATTTTTGGTTTTGGAAAATATTTTTAACACAACAATTCCTCCCAGATAAGCTGCAGGGATATAAATACTTAAGCTGAAAATAATAAACCAAAGAGGATGTGGAATAAAGACTACCTGAAGGATTCCCAACAGGAATAAAATCATGCCAGGTAAAAGAGCAATCTGACTTTGGCGTACGATGATTACACTCACTGCTCCAGCTAAAAAAGAGCCCAAAAAATATGACAGTAATATGAAAAACAATCTGTTAGCTGGAATGGCAGCCAGAAAATCAACACTGTCTTGTGTATTGGTTTCTGATTGAATTTCCACAACTGAGGGGAACAACATTTGTCCCATGTGCTCAACCAGTGAAATAACAACTAAACCAGTGATCAGGCCAATCAAAACAGCTACTCCTTTGCGCATCGATTTTCTTGCAATGATACGAAATCTTGTGTTTATCTGCGCAGCATTCCTACATAGTTGAACGGAGAAAGTGTGCTACTTGAATAGAAAGCGCATTGTGTTTTTTGGATAATCTACTTCACATGAAAAGTGAGTAAATTTTCCTCGTTGATCGATGCCTCAAACTGATCATCTATTTTTACTGAACCTACACCAGATGGGGTCCCCGTAAAAATAAGATCGCCCGAGCGCAATGTCACAAACTGGGAAACGTAGGAGATGATCTTATCAAAAGAAAAAATCATATCACTGCTGTTGCCTATTTGGCGCCATTCACCATTGATTTTTAGACCGAACGGAATATTTTGCTTATCTTCAAACTGCTCGATCTTGATAAATCGCCCAACAGGAGCTGAAAAATCAAATGCTTTGGCGATCTCCCACGGAAGTCCTTTTTGTTTGCAGACGGCCTGCAAATCTCGGGCAGTAAAGTCGATGCCTACGCTTATCTCTTTGTAATATTTGTGGGCAAACTGCTCGGCAATGTGTCGTCCGTTGCGACATATTTTAATCACCAATTCAGTCTCGTAATGCACATCTTTTGAAAAATCAGGATAAAAGAAAGGGTTGTGCGGTGGCAACAGTGCAGTGTCGGGCTTCATGAAAAAAACAGGACTTTCAGGAACCGGATTGTTGAACTCTTTGGCGTGTTCTGCATAATTACGGCCAATACAAATTATTTTCATGTGTTTGATATTTTAAGGTTCTTCAAAACTTCGGTAAGGATAGCTTTTGGGATTGCATGAACAAATTTATCAATGCTTTTTGATCGCCCAAAATTATTTTGTCAAAGCATGTTTTAATAGAAAAGAATTACATTTTCACTTGCTTTCCGGCATTGCGAAACTGAATGGCTGTGATTAGCTTCTTGGTGTAAAGCGGAAAATCACCCTTCATCATCCAGTCGTAATAGGAAGGTTCGGTGCGAAACACATCTTCAACGCGTTTTCCCCTGTGTTTACCAAAATTAAATACCTCAATATTTTCATCATCGTAGATTATCTGTCCTGCCAAGTCTGCATTGCGGTGGTGCGACGAGAACTGATGCAATGCCTGCATGTCGTTAACTACAGGTTTGCTTTTTGTCCCCATATTGTCTTCGTAATCAGCGTCTTTATAGCGATCGATCATGGCCTTTAACACTTCGTAAGTTGCGTTGGTGTCGGCCTCGGCATTGTGCGCGTCTTCCAGTTCTCTCCCGCAAAAGAAACGGTAAGCACCTTTCAGTGTGCGAGGTTCCATCTTCATAAAGATATTCTGCACATCAACCAGGCTTCGATTTTTCAAATCAAAATCGATACCATCTCGCAGAAAGGCTTCAGTGAGCATGGGAATATCAAATTTCAATGCATTATAACCAGCCAGATCACAATTTTTTATGAAGGCCAGAATATCTTTGGCAACAGCTTTGAATACTGGCGATCCGGCTACATCAGCATCCGTAATGCCATGAAATTGCACTGATTCTTCGGGGATAGGAATCTGCGGGTTGAGCCGCCATGTCTTCATTTCTTCGGTGCCATTGGGCTGCACACGTAAAATGCTGATTTCGATGATACGGTCATTGGTGATGTTGAGTCCTGTTGTTTCCAGATCGAAGATGGCCAAAGGACGTTTGAGATTCAATTGCATATAAAAAAAATAAAGGTTGGAAAGGAAATCCGATCCAACCTGGTTTTATGATTTTTTCAGGATTAAATATCCCTGTTTGGGTCGAAGTTTTCGAGTAGCTCTTTCATCTTTTTCAGGTACATACCTCCCAGAGCACCATCCACAATGCGGTGATCGTATGCCAGCGACAAAATCATGATATGTCGGATAGCAATCACGTCACCCATAGGGGTTTCGAGCACGGCAGGCTGTTTACGAATGGCACCAACTGCCAGAATAGCAACTTGCGGCTGGTTGATTATAGGTGTTCCGGTCAGGCTGTCGAATGAGCCAAAATTCGTAATCGTAAATGTTCCACCCTGAATTTCATCTGGCTCGAGTTTGTTGATTCGTGCACGGTTGGCAAGGTCATTGACCGATTTGGTGATTCCAAGCAGATTTTTTTCATCTACATTCTTAATCACCGGAACAATCAGGTTTCCGTTGGGAAGCGCAGTAGCCATGCCGATGTTGATGTTCTTACGCAGGATGATGTTGTAGCCGTCAACTGAGGCGTTTACCTGGGGGAATTCGCGCAATGCTTTTGCTGCTGCTTCGAAGAAAATAGGAGTGAAAGTGATTTTTTGCCCTTCACGTTTCTGGAAGTTATCCTTCACTTTGTTGCGCCAGTTTACAATATTGGTCACATCCACATCAATAAATGAGGTTACATGTGGCGAAACCTGTTTCGACATCACCATGTGGTCGGCAATGAGTCTGCGCATGCGATCCATTTCGATCACCTGATCGCCACTTCCGGTCGTAACTTTTGGCGCTTCCATTTTGGCCGGAGTTGCCTTTAATGCAGGAGTCTGAGTTTGTGCAGGAGTGGGAGTTTGAGTAGGAGTTTTGCCTCTGGCTGAAAGGAATGCTAATACATCTTCTTTGGTAACACGGCCTTCTTTTCCGCTTCCGGCAATACTTTCAAGCTCAGAAATACTGATGTTTTCTTCCTTGGCAATACTTTTCACCAGCGGTGAGTAAAATCTAGAAGCAGATTCGAATGTCAGCGGAGCTTCAGGTGCTTCAGCAGGAGTTGAAGCTTGCTGCGACGTAGCAGTTTCCTTTGAGGCTGATTGTTCAGGGGTTGCTGGTTTTGCTTCTTCTTTAGTCTGTTCTTCAGCATCGCCATCTTCTTCTCCGTCCATTTCAACCAGGGCGATAACGGTTCCAACCGCAACAACATCGCCTTCTTTAAAAAGCGTTTCCACAATTTTTCCTTCAACCGGAGAAGGAATTTCAGAGTCAACCTTGTCAGTGGCTATTTCAACGATTGCATCATCTTCTTCAACCATATCACCAGCCGATTTCAGCCATTTTGTGATGGTAGCTTCAATAACACTCTCGCCCATTTTAGGCATGATAATTTCAAATTTTGCCATAGCATTTTATTTTTTCGTGCGTCGATACAACCTATTTACGTCGTTTGCGCAGGTTTTGTTCAATTGAGGGTGCAAAATTAGGATAAATTTTGAAATTTGGATTAATTCTAAATTGATATTCTTTAAGCACAGGACAGATAATCGGCTGAAGTTAACGTGGATTGACAATCCACCTGAGATTATCGGCGAAAGGTTTATTCCATTTCATTTTTTTTGAACGTGCCAAACCAAAGAAATTATTACTTTTGCTGTGATAAAGCATCGTAAACCTAATATCGATTTCGAAACATGGAAGATCAAGAAAAACCTTTTAGGCGGGAGGAGTTGTTCTCGAGGGCAATACGAGCCGGTAAGCGTACGTATTTTTTTGATGTGAAAACTACCAGAGGCGAGGAGCAATATCTGACTATCACCGAAAGCAAACGTAGGTTTAGCAACGATCAGGGACGTTTCTTTTACGAGAAACATAAACTGTTTTTATACAAGGAAGATTTTGAGAAATTTGTAAAAGGACTTCAAGAATCCATTCAATTTATTGAAACGGGGGAACTTCCGGAAGATTACGGAATGGAGTCGGAGCAAAATATCCCACCTGTTGCGGATGTCACATTTGAAGATCTTGATAAAGTAGACGACGAGATTTGATAACCACAAATATCAACTACCGAAAAGCTGCTTCAGGCAGCTTTTTTAGTTTAGTTGGCTGCACTTTTCTTGAGCTGTTGAAAACTTAGAAAGATTAGTCGAAGGTAAACAGTTGAAAAATGTAACTTTGTCAATATAAATGTGTGCGAATCTGAATTTTATAACATACTGATAAACAATACTTATGGGTAAAACCATTGCTGTTGCAAACCAAAAAGGAGGCGTGGGTAAAACCACAACCGCCATCAATCTGGCGGCCAGTCTTGCTGTGCTCGAGTTCAAAACATTGATCATCGATGCCGATCCGCAGGCCAATGCCACTTCCGGGCTGGGTTTCGACCCAAAAGAAATTAAATCGAGTATTTACGAATGTATTATCGATGATGTCGACCCAAACACAGTCATTGTCGAAACCAACACACCCTTTTTACATTTACTTCCCGCGCATATTGATCTTGTAGGCGCTGAAATTGAGATGATCAACCTACCTAACAGGGAAAAAATGATGAAGCGGGTTGTAGAAAAAATCGCAGAAGATTATCACTTCATCATCATAGATTGCTCACCTTCACTTGGGCTAATTACTGTAAATGCACTTACTGCAGCTGATTCGGTAATTGTGCCGGTTCAATGCGAATATTTTGCCCTTGAGGGTCTTGGCAAATTGCTCAATACCATCAAAATTGTACAGACGCGGTTGAACAGCGATCTGGATATTGAAGGAATTTTGCTCACGATGTTCGATTCTCGCCTGCGACTTTCTAAACAGGTTGTAGATGAGGTGAAAGCACATTTTCAATCGATTGTTTTCGATACAATTATTAACCGGAATACACGTTTGAGTGAAGCGCCCAGTTTTGGCGAAACCATTATCATGCACGACGCTACGAGCGTGGGAGCCATCAATTATTTAAACCTGGCAAGAGAAATTCTTCAGAAAAACAATATCGATCCAAACTCAAGCCAGAGCCAAACTACAGAGAGTAAAAATGACAAATAACAGCGGAAAATCAAAAAAGAGAGCATTGGGCAGAGGCCTCGAAGCTATTTTGCAAAGTCCTGACACAGATATCACTTCAGCTGATATTTCTGGAAATTATGTAGCCGGGGCCATAGCAGAAATAGAACTGGATAAAATTGAAGCAAATCCTTTCCAACCGCGCACCGATTTTGATGACATGGCACTGCGCGAGTTGGCTGCCAGCATTAAAAACCAGGGAGTCATTCAACCTGTTACTGTCAGGAAATTGGGATTTGACCGCTATCAGCTCATATCTGGTGAACGTCGATTGCGTGCAACCAAGCTTGCCGGCATCGAAACAATCCCTGTTTTTATCAGGGTTGCTAACGACGAGCAAATGCTCGAGATGGCATTGATTGAGAATATTCATCGCGAAAACCTGAATGCTGTTGAAGTGGCCATATCGTATCAACGCTTGATAGATGAATGCCAACTTACACAGGAACAGTTAAGTGAACGTGTTGGAAAAAGCAGATCAACCATCACCAATTTTCTTCGCTTGCTCAAACTTCCGCCTGAAGTGCAGATTGCCCTGAGAGATGGTCACATCACGATGGGACATGCCAGAGCACTGATCAATCTTGAGGATGATGCCAATCAGCTAATGATTTTGCAGCAAATGATTGAGGAAGAGTTGAATGTGCGTCAGGTTGAAGCCATCGTTCGCAACATCAATAACCCTCCGGCTGCTAAAGCAAAAACCAAAACGCAAAAGGAGTATGTGCCCCAGCATTTTAAAAATCAGGCGCAGCATCTCGCTCAAAAGCTTAATGCACGGGTTGAAGTGAAGCGTGCCCAAAGTGGAAAAGGTAGTATCTTACTCAGTTTTGCCGACGATGCCGATTTCGATCGGCTCGTTTCGCTCATTGCCAACGATTAAGCATAGTAAAATGCGTGTAAGGATTGTTTTGACCATGCTGGTTTTGTCCGTTTCGCTGCATCTTGTCGGGCAATCAAAAGATACCGGTAAAGACGTTCCTACGCCAAAAATTCATTCTGCTCATAAGGCAACTATCTATTCAGCTGTATTGCCCGGTTTGGGGCAGTTTTACAATCAGAAGTATTGGAAAATCCCCGTTGTTTATGCTGGCATTGGGACGATATATTATTTAGCGAACAACAATGCAAAAAATTATCGGAAAGCACGTGAGGCATACGACTATGTGTCGAATGGAGAAGAATACCCGATTGACAACGACCTGGTTACTAAATATTCTGAGACCGACTTGCAGCAAATTAGGGATTACTACCGCCGAAACATGGAGTTAAGCTGGATCATTATGGGGCTTTGGTATGCTTTAAATATTATTGACGCCACGGTTGATGCACACCTTTTTGATTATGATATCAACGATGACCTGTCGCTCAGAATTGAACCTGAAATTCAGCTTCAAAGAGTTTCACCGATAGGAAACAATATGATCAATCAACAGCTCGGTATTCAAATTCGGGTGCGTTTTTGATGTTCAATAGCTAAAATATGTATTTTTAGACCGAAAAACCAAGTGATGGAAAGGAACCGACAATGCAAAAACTAAGAATCGCACTGATTGGATACGGCAAAATGGGACAGGAACTTGATGCCGTTGCCCGGGAGCGCGGTCATGAGATATTCTTGAAACTGGACAGTGAGCGTGATTGGTTGAATAGCATCGACCAGTTTATGCAGGCCGACATGGCGATTGATTTCAGCATACCAGAAAAAGCTGTTGACAATATCCATAAGTGTTTTGATGCCGGTGTGCCTGTTGTTGTTGGAACCACGGGTTGGTATCTTCATTTGAATGAGGTGATTAACTGGTGCTTAACACAACAGCAAAGCCTGTTTTATGCGCCTAACTTTAGTATTGGTATGAATATCATGTTCATGCTTAATGAAAAACTTGCCGGATTGAGTGCTAAATTTAACTATGAATTAAGCATCAAAGAAATTCATCACATCCATAAAAAAGACCTCCCAAGCGGCACCGCAATAAGACTGGCTGATGAAATTATCAAGGCAGCACCTCAGTATGAGCGTTGGACTGTTGAGCCTCCAAAAGGCAAGAGTGAACTTTTCATCGATGCTGCCAGAGAAGGCGATATTACCGGGCTACATCAGGTTTTTGCTTTTTCTGAAGAGGATGTGATCAGTCTGACTCATGAGGCATATAGTCGAAAAGGTTTCGCGCGCGGAGCCATTATGGCCGCTGAATTTCTCTATGGCCGAAAAGGAGTATTTACCATGAAAGACCTTTTGGGTCAGCTCTAATGCTGGATTTGATGACTGCAAGGTATATCTTCATTTTATTTATTTCAGGGTTATTCATTTTTTTGGGCTGCAGGTCTGTCAGAACAGGGAGTATGACTGAAAAACAAGAACTGAAAAGCAACGAATGTCAGACTTTACGTATAGTCAACTCCACAGAAACAGCGCAACCGGGCGATCCGTATTCAGTTGAAGAATTGAAAATCAATAATAATTGCCTTCAGATAGTAGTTTCCTATGGTGGAGGTTGTGGTAAAACCAGTTTTGATGCGTATTCGTCAGGTGCTGAGCAAAATGACTATCCACCCGAAATGAATGTCGATATTGTATTTCACGACAACGATCCATGTAGGTCGGTTGTTACTGACACACTGTTTGTTGATTTAACGCCTTATGAAAGTATGGCCCGAGCCGGTGGTTTGCTGATCCGGGTTAAAAACACCGACAAAAAGGTCATGTACGCGCTTCCATTACATTGATTATGAAATATTAACAAAACAAACAAAGGGCTTGTTAATCGCCTTTTATAATTTAGCAACGCAATAATTCATACAGCATGCTTGAACTTATTATCGCATTACCGTTACTTTTTACCTTACCGACAATCTTTGCCTGGCAGCTCTTCGCCAGGGCAAATCAAAAAGGTTTTTATACCCTTATTCCTTTTTTCAATCTGTATATTTTCCTGAAGATTGTGAAAAAACCGTTGTGGTGGTATATATTTCTGATTATACCCTTTATCAACGTGTTTGTATATATGTTGATGCTAGTCGAATTAGTGAAATGTTTTGGGAAGTTTAAGTTGTGGGAACATTTTTTGGCAGTGGTTATTCCTTTTGTTTACTTGCCGCTCTTAAGTACACAAGAAAACCTGAAATATACCGATCCCGATGTTGCCGATCGCCCCAAGAAAGGCCCCGTGCGTGAATGGGCCGATGCAATTATTTTTGCGGTAGTGGCTGCAACGATCATCAGAACGTTCCTGGTTGAAGCATATACTATTCCTACCTCAAGTATGGAGAAAACGCTTTTGGTTGGTGATTTTCTTTTTGTGAGCAAGATAAGCTACGGTCCAAAAATTCCAAATACACCCATCGCTTTTCCTTTTGTACACCATACGCTTCCATGGAGTCAGACCACCAAATCGTATGTTGAGTGGATCAAACTGCCGTATTACAGATTTGCCGGGTTAGGTCAAGTGCAACGCAATGACGCAGTGGTTTTTAATTATCCTGCAGGTGATACGGTCAGCGACCGTTTTCAAAGCAATGTGAGCTATTATTCACTGGTAAGGGAATATGGTCGCGAGCGAGTCTGGAATGATCACAGAAATTTCGGAAACATCATTGCCCGTCCGGTAGATAAGCGCGAAAACTACATCAAGCGGTGTGTTGCCTTGCCCGGTGATACCGTTTTCATTCAAGCGACTGATCTATATATCAATGGTAAAAGGTCTGAAGTTCCTGGTATAGTGCAGTTTAAGTTTCTTGTCAGAACGGATGGGACAAGTATTAATCAACGTGTTCTGGATAAGTACAATATCACTGAAGCTAAACGGACAAATATGCCAAATGAATTTGTATTCTGGATCAGTCAGGACGTTGCCGACGAACTAGCGAAATTGCCTAATGTAAGCACTGTCGAAAAGATTATTGAACCCGCAGATACATGGAATTCTGAGGTTTTCCCCAAT
Source organism: Bacteroidales bacterium UBA5536 (assembly GCA_002426795.1). Classification (GTDB taxonomy): domain Bacteria; phylum Bacteroidota; class Bacteroidia; order Bacteroidales; family F082; genus UBA5536. The sequence continues at coordinate 590,543 of DINQ01000008.1, read as the reverse complement.
AGCGAAGATTATCCCTGGAACATCGACTTTTTTGGTCCGCTTTGGATTCCAAAAGCAGGTGCAACTGTAGCGTTGAACACCAAAAACCTGCCCTTGTATGAACGTATAATTCACGCTTATGAAGGGAATGATCTGCAGGTTAGGGATGGAAAAATTTTCATCAACGGGATTGAATCGGATAGTTATACTTTTAAAATGGATTACTATTGGATGATGGGAGATAACAGGCATAACTCTGCTGACTCGCGTATTTGGGGATTTGTGCCCATGGATCATATTGTAGGGAAAGCCGTTTTTGTTTGGCTATCACTCGACCCGAACAAGTCGTTGTTTGATGGTAAAATCCGTTTCAGCAAGTCGCTGCGCGTTGTTCATTAAAAGCATAAAATAAAAATCAAAATAAATCTAAAAATGAAAAAAGCACATATTGAAACTGTAAAAGGCACTATGGTTCTCGAACTTTTTGAGGACGACGCTCCCAACACAGTTGCTAACTTTGTCAAACTTGCCAACGAAGGCTTTTACAATGGGCTGACCTTCCACCGTGTGATTCCCAATTTTGTCATTCAGGGTGGATGCCCAAAAGGTGACGGGACAGGCGGCCCCGGTTACAAAATCAAATGCGAGCTTGACGGCGTAAAACAATACCACGATCGGGGTGTTATTTCAATGGCTCATGCCGGAAGAGATACTGGTGGATCGCAGTTTTTCATCTGCCATAGCCGCGCAAATACTGCTCATCTCGATCGCAATCATACCGTTTTCGGCAAAGTGATTGAAAATTTGGATGTGATCGATGCGATCAGGCAAGGCGATAAGATGATTAAAGTCTCTATCACTGAAGATTAATTCTATAAAAACTCAGTAAAATAGAGGCGATGTTGATCATTGCCTCTTTTTTTTGAACCTTCTGTTTGAAATCTTGTTACTTTTGCAGCATTGTTGCAAAAATTAAATTCAATGAGCAAATCTATCAAAGAGCTGCTACGCGTACACAAGCTAAATAAAACTCCTTGCCGGGCTGATATGCTGGGTGTTTTGATTGAGACTGACAGGGCACTGTCCGAGCAGGAGATCAAAGAGCAATTGGCTTACGATTATGACCGCGTTACGGTGTTTAGAACCTTGCGAACCTTCATTGATGCGGGCTTGGTGCACCATGTTACAGTTAACATGCACGAAGTGAAGTACGCTTTATCGAAGCGTGACTCACGTCAGAATGGCGACAATGCACATGCTCATTTTCATTGTGAAACATGTGGTCAGGTTGTTTGTCTGGGCAGCTTTTCTCCTGACGAAGCAGTTATTCCTGAGCATTTTTCGGTAAAGGATTATGAATTAATCATCAATGGATTATGCGCGAAATGCAATGCTTAAAGTTAATCCTGGTTGCTTTTATTCTAGTTGGGCTTCATTCCTCTTTGTCAGCACAGCAAGCACATGATTTTGCCATTCATGGTGTTGTTTTAAACGACCGGAATGAAGTGTTGAAAGGGGCTTCGGTTTATTTGCAGGAAGCAGCCTCATCAACCATTACTGATGAAAACGGTTCATTTAGGTTCAATCATCTGGACAAAGGGACTTACCGTTTGCACGTAAGCTACATTGGTTACAGATGCATACATCCATATCGGTTCACCATTGATCAGCAGGATGCAAACCTGACAATTATTATGGAACCGACAGATATAGATTTACAAGAGGTGGTTATCGCAGGTGATGTGCTCAAAAACGCCGTCCGTGAGCAATCGCAGACAGTTGAAACGGCAGACGGCCGGTTTATCAGCCAAAATCGAGGCAGTAGTTTAATGAGTTCGCTACAAACATTACCTGGGGTGCAGGCGATGGAAATTGGCCAGGGATTATCGAAACCCGTGATTCGCGGATTAGGTTTTAACAGGGTCGTTGTTTCCGAAAACAATATCAAGGTTGAAGGTCAGCAATGGGGTGCAGATCATGGGCTAGAAGTGGATCAGTTTGGAGTTGAAAAAATTGAGGTTATCAAAGGGCCCTCATCCCTGATTTATGGTTCAGATGCTTTGGGAGGGGTCGTGCAGATTAAACCACACGCATTGGCAGCTCCCGGACACATTGAAACCGAGCTGGCTACAGTGGCTCGCTCAGTGAATGATCTGATTGGCGGATCGGCCATGGTTCGACTTCGAAAGTCCGCGTTTTTTGCGTATCTACGTTTTACGCATACCCGTTTTGGGGACTACAAAGTGCCTGCAGACAGCTTCTTTTATAACCGTTACCGATTTGCAATTCCAGACCAAAAACTTAAAAACACAGCTGGTATTGAGCAGAATTTTTACTCAACAATTGGTTTGATAAAAAAATGGGGAAAACTCTCTGTTTCGGCAAGTAATGTGTTTTCAAAGACTGGATTTTTTCCTGGTGCCCACGGATTACCCAGTGCAGGCAAACTGGCGGATGATGGCTCTTCGCGAAACATTGATCTGCCATTCCAAAACGTGAATCACTTTAAATTAAGTACCAACGCCCTGATTGCAGTTGGCCATGGTAAATTAACTATTGACCTGGCATTGCAGGATAACCACAGGCAGGAATGGTCACTTTTTCATTCGCACTATCCCAATCAGACCCTTCCGCTGATCAATCCTGACCTGGAACTTGAGTGGAAGCTTCGCACCCTGGCATGGAATACAAATTACAAGATCGAGCATGGAAGAAATCAGATGCAGTTTGGGTTTTCGCTACAGCATCAACAAAACCGGATTGGGGGATATACATTTTTACTTCCAGAATACCAGCGTTTCGGAACAGGTATTTTTTACACTCAGAAATTCCAGTTGAACGAACAAATCCAGTTCAATGGTGGTCTGCGATATGATTACGGCACGATTCAAATTGACAAATATATTTCGCCCTATACCGGAAACCAAAAGGCACCAGAATTTAATGGGGTTTACCGCGATCTTAGCTGGGCTTTTGGTTTGGTATTTCAGTCCAATCAACAGCTGGTGATGAAGGCCAACATTGCCAAAAGCTTTAGAATGCCTGGTGCCTCAGAGTTGGGTTCAAATGGCGTGCATCATGGGTCGTTTCGGTACGAACTTGGCGATGTGCAACTTAAGTCGGAATATGCTTACCAGATCGATGCAAGTATAGCTTACGAAACAGAAAAATGGCAGTTTTCATTAAGTCCCTTCGCTGGCTATTTTCCAAATTTTATCTATCTAAATCCAACAGGAAGCTACCTTTTACCAGATGGTAGCGAGATTGAAGAAGCCGATGCTGGTCAGATTTATCGTTATGAGCAGTCGGAGGCCTACCGTTATGGTGGAGAGGCCCTTTTGGGGATCAAAATCAGTAAATTGTTTGATCTGAATATCACTTCTGAGTATATTTTTACGACTGATGGCAAATACCCAATACCTTTTACGCCTCCTTTGCGTTCTATTGTCGGTATTGACCATCATCTGCCCGCGTACTGGAAAAAGCTTCATAATACACTTATAAGATTCGAATACAATATTGTCAGTGCACAAAATAATGTGGCACGCAATGAGCTTAAAACGCCAGGATATCAGATATTTAATCTGAGTTTTTCAACCAAGGTTCTTGCAAAATATTTTCCACTCGGTATTGACTTTCAGGCGCAAAATCTGTTCAATAAGAAGTATTTTAACCACCTGAGTTTTTACCGCCATTTGGGGCTTCCTGAGCCTGGTCGCAACTTTCAAGTGACAGTTACAATTCCATTCGATATAAAAATGTAAGGATGCTGATATCAAAAAAATATCGCAATTTTATATTGGCAATGTTGTTGCTGATTTTTAGTGCCCCAAAAGTTTATCAGGATGCACATCGTTTGCTGGCGCATCACCATTTTGGTCAGCTGGCCGATTTCACTGATGTAAGTCATTTTACTAAAAATGCCGGTTGTGTAATTGCATCTTTTTTGTTTTACATCGTTGAACCGGCTGAACAAGCAAGGGAGACAAACCTGTTTGCTTTTCCTGAATTGAGTATTCAAGCACTTCGGTCAGTTTTTCCTTATGAACTTCCGGTTCAAAGCTTTTTAATGCGCGGGCCTCCCAACGAAAATAATCGATTTAGAGAGTCGTTATATAGATGTTTTCAGTAAACTGAATATTATAGATGAAACGACTATAAATACTACCTTTGTCACGAAAATTAACCAAATTTAAATAAGAGAATCCTCATGAAAAAAAATTGGCTTTTTATGCTGGTTGTCATAGCGTCAGCGAGCACTTTAATGGTTGGATGCAGTAAATCGGACGATGAAACCCCAGCCGACACAGAGAAACCTAATATCCAGATTGTTAGTCCGGCGAATGAGCAGGCTTATCTGCCAGGAGATACAATACAATTCAGCGCAAACTTTAGTGATAATGTGGAGTTGAACTCCTACAAAATAGATATCCACTTTGGGGCTGGTCATGACCACAAATCAACAAACGACAGTATTACCTGGACTTATCAGAAGAGTTGGAACTTCGAAGCTGGGATGTCATCGGCCAACATCTCACATAATGAAGTGATTATTCCCACAACAATGGATGGTAAATCAATCGCTCCAGGAGAATATCATTTTCTGGTTTATTGCACCGACAAGGCCGGAAATGAGAACTTCCTGGCGCAAAGTATTGATATTGAAGCCCCGGAAGAACCAGCTGATGTTGAAGCTCCGGAGATTACCCTCACCTATACGCCGGCAAATATGGAAGTGTTTGGAAGAAACGATACGATACGTATATCTGGCAATGTAACTGATTCCCATCACCTGGGTTCGCTATTGGTGGCGCTGATGCGCGAAAATCAAACAGATGAGGAGGTGAATGAAACGCAAGCCTTCGCTATTGTGGTAAACGCAAATGCTGATGTTCAAGAGCTCAGTTCATTTGATTTCAGTGGTAGCATAATCGTAAGCAATCCGTTGGATAACAATGTGCCTCCACGCAATATTACCTGGTCGCATGGCGTATTTTATTTGGTTGTACGAGTAGAAGACGAGTTTGGAAATGTTCGTTTTTCTGAACATTTTCCTGTTCAGCTCTAGTTCAGTTTATTAACAAACAGAAGCATTTGTCCATTCGTGGGCAAATGCTTTTTTAGTTTGTGTACTTTGGTAATCATGCCAGCATGACAATCCTTTTTTACTACCTTTGCTCCTTGTATTCAATAATTTTGGCTCAAAATGGCCCGATCAGAGAACAAACTTAAAACCAACACTTTCAAGGAAAAAACCGAGGAAAAAGCCACGTCAAAGCCGAATGTTGGCAACGGACGGTCCTCAACCCGAAAGAAAGAACCCAAGCTAAAAACAGGCAGCGATGGTCGCTGGAAAAAGGTGTTTGGTGCGTTTCTGGTTTTTGCCGCAATTTACCTTGCGCTGGCATTTTTCTCTTTTTTCATCAATTGGTTCAATGAGGTTACTGATGAGGTAATAACCGATATGACTGTTGGCAGGATTTTGACAGATTCAGGTATAAAGATCAGTAACTGGACAGGTAATCTCGGTGCATTTATGTCTCAGTTTCTCATCAAAGAATCTTTTGGTGTTGGTGCATTTTACATTGTTTTGCTGCTTTTCGTATCCGGAATCAGGATTGGGACTTCTGTCAAACTGATGACAGTTTGGCGTTTGTGGAAAAATGCAATCATCTTTTTACTTTGGATTCCTCTGTTTTTCGGTTTTATATTTCCGGACGATCCGTATAATATCCTGGGTGGTGTGCTCGGACATTTTTTACAAAACTACCTGCTAGGGGTTATTGGCAAGGTTGGGCTCATCATCGGGCTGGTATTTACCTTTCTTTCCTATTTGATTCTTACTTTTAATTTTACCTTCAAATGGCCAAAACGTGTTCCCAAAGAGCCCAAACAGAAAAAACCTGTTGTTGCTGGCGGCACACTTCCTGAAGATGTATATAATACTGTTGAATTTGCTGTTGATGAAGACGATCAGGATGACGAAGATCCACTTTTCACAAAACCCAAACCGGGAGAAGGCAACAAAATGCGTATTTCAGAAGATAAAGGCATTGAGTTGGAAGTGGAAGATACCACTGACACTAATGTTGATGAAGAAACAGGCAATGATAATATGGAAGCCGAAGATGTTGAGCTCAGTGTTGAGCCTGTTGTTGCCGAAAAAACTTCAAAAAAAGGCTCCATTGAACGTCAGGGTTTAGACACCGAATTCGATCCTACGCTCGACCTGCCGGATTATCGATATCCTCCGCTCGACCTGCTCAACGACTACGGCGACGGTACTGTCAGTGTTGAACGCTCAGAACTTGAAGCCAACAAGAAAAGAATTGTTGAGACTTTACAAAATTATGCCATAGGCATCGAGAAGATAAAAGCAACCATTGGGCCAACCATCACCTTGTATGAAATTATTCCATCTCCGGGCGTGCGTATTTCGCGCATCAAAGGACTTGAGGATGATATAGCATTAAGTCTTTCAGCCATTGGTATTCGAATTATCGCACCCATTCCGGGAAAGGGAACAGTTGGTATCGAAGTGCCTAACCAAAATCCTGAAATTGTTTCGATGCGAACCATCATAGGTTCCGAAAAATTCATCAATAACCATTACGAATTACCTTTTGGTATCGGGAAAACAATCTCCAACGAAAGCTTTATTGCCGATCTGGCTAAAATGCCCCACATACTAATGGCAGGTGCCACAGGGCAGGGTAAGTCGGTCGGATTGAATGCCATCATTGCTTCTCTGTTGTTTTGCAAACATCCTGCTGAGCTCAAATTTGTAATGGTCGACCCTAAAAAGGTTGAACTGAGCCTTTTTAGCAGAATAGAAAGGCACTATCTGGCCAAACTGCCTGATTCTGAAGAAGCGATTATCACCGACACACGCAAAGTTGTTCGCACCCTAAATTCACTCAGCATCGAAATGGACAACCGTTACGAGTTGCTTAAGGACGCTCAGGTACGCAACATCAAAGAATATAACATCAAGTTTAAGTCGCGCAAGCTCAATCCACAGCATGGTCACCGGTTTTTACCCTACATTGTGTTGGTTGTTGATGAATTTGCCGATTTGATTATGACAGCTGGCAAAGAAATTGAAAGCCCAATCACTCGCCTTGCCCAATTGGCCAGGGCTGTTGGTATTCATTTGATCATTGCCACTCAGCGTCCTTCCGTAAACATTATTACTGGGACAATCAAAGCAAATTTCCCGGCACGAATCGCTTTCCGTGTGATTTCCCGTATCGATTCGCGTACCATTCTCGATTCGAATGGCGCTGACCAACTGGTTGGGCGGGGCGATATGTTGTTGTCGACCGGAAGCGATCTGGTTAGGCTTCAATGTGCGTTCATCGATACACCCGAGGTCGAAAGATTAACAGACTTTATTGGCTCGCAACGGGGTTATCCGGATGCCTATCATTTGCCTGAATATGCCGACGAACAAGATCAGGCAGGTGATGTGTACGATTTATCAGAACGTGATGATTTGTTTGAAGATGCAGCGAGAATCATCGTGCAAACCCAACAAGGATCGACATCTTTGTTGCAGCGAAAACTCAAGCTGGGTTATAACAGAGCAGGGCGAATCATCGACCAACTCGAAGCTGCCGGTATCGTCGGACCATTCGAAGGAAGTAAAGCACGCGAAGTAAAAGTAGCCAACGAAATGGCTTTGGAACAGTTTTTGAAGGATTTGGATAGTCATCAAAATGAAAATGGAATATGAAGAATTTGAAATGGATATTTGCTGGATTTTTTCTACTGCTGGGTTTTGGCTTGTCAGCGCAAAGCAGCGCCGACGATTTGCTGAAGTCAGTCATTGATAAAACCAAGTCGTATAGCACCATGGAGGTAAATTTTGATTACAGAATGACCAACGAAGCAGCAGGAATAGATGAGCTAAAATCTGGCAAGGTATTCATCAAGGGTGATGCCTACAAGCTTGAAATGGCCGAACAATCGGTTTATTGTGATGGCACAACAGTATGGACTTACCTCCAGGACAGTGAGGAGGTAATGGTAAGTGATGTAAACACAGGTGAAGAAAGTATTACTCCATCGAGTATTTTAACATCATATTATAACGACTATAAAACCAGTTTTGTCAACAACAAGGAGAATGCTGCCAAAGGATTTAAAACCATTGAACTGAAACCAGAAGCTGGAAAGAAGTTTTCTAAGATTCAGATTGTTATTGATGAAAACAAGCTGCAAATCGTAAGCTTTAATATTTTTGACAATGGAGGTAATGAGTTTACCTACCTGATAAAGAAACTGGTGCCCAATCACCCTATTGATGATAGCTTCTTTGTCTTCAACACAGCAGATTTTCCCGGTGTTGAAGTCGTTGATATGCGTTAAAATTTCAATAGTCTGCTGTCAGAACCTCATAGATTCGCTTAAAAGCAAGAGAATATAGGTTATTAATAACCGATATTTTTTTGATTAGATTTCTTTCATGCTTCTTAGGCTGGCAGCAAAAAGAATGATCCATCCTGTAATGAATAATAATCCACCCACGGGTGTTACCGGACCAAGCCATGGAAGGTTAATTCCTGTAAGCGCAGCTGTAGAAAGCAGATAAATAGACCCTGAGAAAAACAAGGTGCCAAATAAAAAGGCATAAAAAGCCCATTTGCAATACCTTCCACTTAGTTTCAGCGGAAGAACGGAGAGAAACAAAATCGCCATGGCATGATACAATTGATAACGCACGCCTGTTTCGAAACTCTGCAAACTGGTTACACTCAGATTCTGTTTCAGATAATGCGCTCCAAGCGCCCCAAGAACAACGCCGGTCCCGGCCAATAAACTACCTGTCCAAACAAATGTTCTTTCCATGTTTGTGGTTTTATAGAATTGCTATTTACCCTGCCACGGGCATCCCTTTTTCCCTTATTTTTGATGAGCTAATGTACGAAAAATGCATGCGTTGCCTGTTTTATTTTTCGCTTTCAGGTATCATGCTGATTGATAATTATTTAATGTTTAAATTTCATGAAAACATCTGTAGAAATAAGCTATTACCCTTTGCTGGTAGAATATATCCCGCCTATTAAAAGATTTATTGCATGCCTGAATCAGTACGAAAACCTGGTTGTGAAAACAAATGGTATGAGTACGCAGGTTTTTGGAGAATACACGCAAGTAATGCAGGTGCTTACCACAGAGATTGAAAAGGCCTTCGAGTTGCCTCATTCTGTGTTTGTGCTGAAGATCATCAACGCTGACCTAAATCATGTAGATGGAAGCAAGTAGTATTTGGGATTTGTTTCTCCAAAATATTTATCAAACCACACTTCTCGAAGTCGTTGCAGTCGTGTTTGGCCTTCTGAGTGTTTGGTATAGCAAAAAAGTCAACATTTTGGTTTTTCCTACAGGTATTGTGAGCGTGGTGATTTACGTTTATATCTGTTTTGTGGCCAAGCTGTACGCCGATATGGGAATCAACTTTGTGTATTTTGTGATGAGTGTGTATGGATGGATCAACTGGACCCGAAAGCGACCAAATGAGACGGAACTGCCGGTTAGATTTTTAACAAAAAAACAAAATATTTACGCGGTTTTGGCAACCATCGTCTGGTTTTTCCTGTTGAGTTATGTTTTGACGCATTTCACCGACAGCAATGTGCCTTATATTGATTCCTTTACTACATCTGTTTTTATTGTGGGAATGTGGCTGATGGCCGTTAAGAAGGTTGAAAACTGGATTTACTGGATTATTGGAGATGTTGTATCAGTCCCGCTTTATTTTTACAAGGGATTGGTATTCACGAGTTTTCAGTATTTTGTTTTTTTAATTATTGCTGTAATGGGTTATCTTGCATGGCGCAAACAGGCCAGAAATGTATAAGAAAATTGCAATTACGGGACCGGAATCGACTGGCAAATCCTGGCTGGCCAATGAATTGGCAGAATACTATCAGGCTGTTTGCGTTGAGGAATACGCGAGAGAATATTTGAATCAAATCAATAAACCTTACAAAATTGCTGATGTAGAGGCGATTGCGGCAGGACAATGCAAGGCTGTTGAAACGGCGGTCAAAACTGGTGCAAAAATGATCTTTAGTGATACGGAGGTTTTGGTTTGCAAAATATGGACGGAAGTGGTTTATGGATATTGCCCTGACTCAATCCAAAAATTAATTGAAAAACAGATGTTTGACATGTACTTACTCTGTGATATTGACCTGCCATGGGAACCTGATCCACTGCGTGAGCACCCCCACCGAAGAGAGGAACTCTTTGCCAGGTATCAAAAGGCACTCGATGAATTGGGCTGGTCTTATGCTATAGTATCCGGACATGGCAATAATCGATTGGTAAACGCAGTTCGTAAACTTGAAAACGGCCATAATAGTATTTAAAAATGAAGAGGCACATCCTTTTTTTGGCACGCTGGTACCCGCACAGATATGATCCTATGTTTGGCTTGTTTGTGCAGCGTCATGCAGAGGCAGTGGCGCTCTTTAATGATGTATCGGTTGTTTATGTTCATCAAAACAATGAAAGTGATAGTGTTTACGAGCTGAAACAGGATTTTCATAACGGGGTGAATGCCATTCAGGTTTACTACATCAAGCCCAAATCGGATGGGATTCTTTCCCGGTTTATATCCGCTTACAGGTATTGCAACGCTGTTTTTCAGGGGATAAAAGTTGCCAGAAAAACATCTGGTAAACCTGCACTCATTCACGTGCATGTACTGACACGGTTGGGACTAATAGCACTTTATTACAAAGTATTGTTTCGGATTCCATACATGGTAACCGAGCATTGGTCGCGATATTTGCCAGGTAACAAAGGTTTCAGTGGGACAATTCACAAAAAAGTTTCGGCCTTGGTTGTCAGAAATGCCAGTATGGTAACAACCGTGACTGAAAATCTGGCTAAAGCCATGCAGGCTCATGGTCTATCGAACAGAAAATATGTTATTCTACCCAATGTCGTAGATATGCAATTGTTTAAGCCGATCGAAAATAAAAGCCAAGGACCCATGATACGCATGGTTCATGTTAGTTGTTTTGAAGATCAGTCAAAAAATATCTCGGGCATGCTTAGGGTGCTGAAGCGTTTGAAGCAGGCCAATATTTCATTTAGTTGTGTAATGGTAGGCAAAGGCATGGATTTTGAAGAGATGAAATTATTGCGCGATAGTTTGGAATTAGGCAAAGTGGTTCAGTTTACAGGATTGTTGCAGGGAAAACAACTGGCTCAGAATATTGCAGTAGCTGATTTTATGTTGATGTTTAGCAACTATGAAAATATGCCGGTCGTCATCCTTGAAGCCTTTGCCTGTGGCATTCCTGTAGTAGCTACCAAAGTAGGTGGAATCCCCGAAATGGTTGACCAAAAGAGTGGGATTTTGGTTGATGTTGCCAACGAAGACGCATTATTTCATGCCATTCTGGAGATGACTCAACGCTTAAATGAATTTAATCCACAATATCTCAGAGATAAAGTAGCTGAAATCTATGGCACCCGACAAGTGGGTGCGTTACTACATAGCTGGTACGACGAGGTCGTGGGCGGAGTTTAAGGTTCTCTGAAAGTAAGCATGGGAATACCCAAATCGAAAAACGCATCTTTTCCTACCTTATCTTTGAAAATATAATCAAGCAGACTTCTTCTGTTGGCAATAAAGGAGGCCAAACTGATATTGTTGGTTTCGCAAAAGAGCTTAAGTGCCTCTTTTGGTTCAGTAGTCCTTACCATGTGAAAACGAATTTGCTGGCGTGCTTCTTCCTGCCTGAATGCTTGCTTGAGTTCCTCCATCAGCAAGGATGTTTTTTCTTCATCCTGATCTACAAGCAGATGAACCACGTGAATCACAGGGTCATACCGTTCGAGTAGTTTATAAATGGAATTGATAGTCGATACTTCAAATCGACCGAAGTTGGTGGCATACATTACCTCATTACTTTTGGTCCATGTGTAGCCCTCAGGCACTGAGAGTAAAGGTACATGCACTTTCGTCATGATACTTTTTGCCATGCTTCCTTCCAAAAAACCCTTTTTGCCTTTTCCACGCGTACCCATCAGAATTAAGTCAGGTTTTTGTTCTTCAGTCAGGCTCAGTAATTCGAGTTCAGGGTCGCCACCTTTCAACATTTCGCTCACCTGAATGTTATTTGCGCCGCTTTCTTCAATAGCTTTTTCAAGTAACGCCTTTTTTTCGCGCATAAATACAGCAGCCTGTTCTTCCATTTCAACAAGTAACTCACGGTTGAAAAACGTATCAGAATCAAGTCCACCAGGGAAGCTACTGTCGCCCATTAAAATCTGATCCATAAAAGCGTGAAAGAGGACAATCTCACCGCCTGTAACTTTGAGTAGATCGATAGCATAGGGATACAGCATTTTATTCTCTTCGCTGAAGTCGGTAGAAAGGATGATTTTCATGTGTTTGGTGTTTGGAGAAATGAAAAACAAGTGCTTAAAAGTACAAAAATTAATAGCCAAAATAAAGTCCTGCTGCTCCAATAAGCAGTCCTACTATTATGTTGATGATCTTGGCTGCAAAAAATCCTTTTTGCGATTCGGCAAGCAAAGGCAGCGAACCATGTCCATCCTGCACGATCGAACTAGCCAGAAGAATACTGAGCGGAATGGCTCCCTGCGCAAACAACAGCACAAAAATATAATGCGGCCCCGATTCAGGGATAATCCCAATGAGCACGGCAATGAGTAAGACAAGGTATAGATTTGCTGATATCCAGTCTTGAAGATTGATGTATTGATTGGCCAGGTGAATAGACAAAATCACACCGAATGTCCAAAGAAAAATTTTCAGAAAATGCTTCTTCAAAATGTGTTGCCACAAATGCTCCTGCAAAAAATGATCTTTAACCGTAAGAAGAATATAAAGTATCGAAACAAGAAGAACAATAAGACTGATCCTGATCCAGTCGGCTTCGCCATGGTGATCGTGTGCGTGCTCGGCCCCGTTAACAGATGTAAGATTTTGACTACCATGCATCAAGGTGTTGAGGTGATGACTGCCGTCTACAATCCCTGTACTTAATGAAATCAACAGTCCGAGCGCTCCAGCAAGCAACAACGCACGCGTGAAACTGAGATTGCGCAAATTGGTCAGGATATGCTTCGGGTCGTAATGATTGCATTCTTCGTTTTTATTGTGCAGTGGAAGGCCTTTCTCCTTGATCAGACCAATAAACTTGTTCTTCACCGTAAAATGCACAATAATGCCTGTTATCACTGCAATGGCAAACAACATGATGTTGAGCTTAAGCGCTGTAACCGGAATGATGGTAAACATCAAAAATGCCTCGTCGCCCGAAGTGGCAATGAAAGTAGCAACCAAGGCAGGAAACATGATGACCCGGTGCACATAGAGCGAAACAACAGTATAAGTGCCCAGACAGCCAGGAATAATGCCCATAAGTGATCCAAGTACAATCTGCAAAAATGGCGACGACTGTATTCGGTCGGACCACATCCCTCTGGTTTGCACATTGATGTATTCAATCACCATCATCATGCCGAGCACGAAAGTGGTGATAATAACTGTTTGTTGAAAAATAACTGAAATCATACTGTAAAACCCAGGTCTTTAAGCCAAAGCTTTGCAAAGATCGTGTTTTTTAATTTGAAACATTTCTAAATAAACGGGAAGGCTTTAAAAAAAGCGTAAAAATGGAAAATTAGGTTTAAATTATGCGTAATTTTGGTAATTAAATACTGAATAAGAAAATGTCAAAAATTGTTACATTAACCGAAGCTGCATCTATCGCCCTACATGGAATGATCCTGGTTGCAAAGGCTGAAAAAATGGCGAATGTTGTAATGATTGCCGAACTGACAGGAAGTTCGAAACACCATGTAGCCAAAATTTTCCAGCGCCTTGTTAAAGACAATTTTCTGGAGTCGCATCGCGGGCCTTCAGGAGGTTTTACGCTTAAAAAAGACCCCAAAGACATCACACTTTTGCAGATTTATGAATCTATTGAAGGTAAAATAGAGGTTACAACCTGCCCATTAGACAAACACATTTGTCCATTCGATAAATGTATCATGGATAACGTAACCCGAAAAATGACTGTTGATTTCAGGAATCACCTGCAAAACAATACGTTAGAAGATTATCTGTAAAAAAAGCCGCAAAAGCGGATTTTTTTTATCAGAAAACAAGTAAATAAATACCGAAATTCTTGTATAGAATATTTTTTCGTCATTACTTTGCAGTGTGAAACTTATAACAAACCTTAAAATGATCATCGGTATGAAAAGAAAAATGATGAAAACTGCTGTTTATTTCATGTTTATTATGTTAGCTTTTCCCTTTAAAACAGTTTTCGGACAGTTCAGTCTGGATGCTGAGCTGAGGTCGCGTGCAGAATACAGACATGGTTTGAAGAGCCTTGTAAATGAGGCCGATAAAGCTGCCTTTTTTGTTTCTCAACGCAGTCGGTTAAACGCCGCTTATGGCAGTACAAAGATGCGTTTTGGCTTAAGTGTTCAGGATATCCGGGTTTGGGGAGATCAACCGCAGCTGGTAGCCGTTTCAAACCAATTGATGTTGCATCAGGCCTGGGGCGAAATCATCTTTAACGACCTTGTTTCTCTGAAGATAGGACGCCAGGAACTGGTATATGACGATTCGAGGATTTTGGGAAATGTGGATTGGGCACAACAGGCCAGAAGCCACGACATCGCTCTTTTAAAATTTGAAAAGAAGTTTAAGCTACATATTGGAGCCGCTTTTAACCAGCAAACAGAAAATCTTCTGGGGACTGAGTATACGTTGGCAGGAAACTACAAAACTATGCAGTTTGTATGGTTTCACAAGAAATTTGAACAGTTGGCTATGAGCCTGTTGTTTCTCAACAACGGATTGCAACATACATATCTCGAAAATGGCGAGAATGCATATCAAACTGTTTTCAATCAGACGATCGGTGGGCGATTTGTTTATACAATGGGTAAAACTTCTTTCAACGCAGCAACGTATTATACAATTGGAAAAGATGCAAACGATCGCAAGCTAAATGCTTACTATTTGTCTGCCGGTGCCCAATACATGGCAAATGAAAATTGGACTTTTGGCACCTCCTGGGAATTGCTTTCCGGAACAAGTCAAAAAGAAATGGCAAACAATGCTGATTATACCAATCGTTCATTCAATCCTTTTTATGGCACAAACCACAAGTTCAATGGTTTAATGGATTATTTCTATGTTGGAAATCACCTGAATAATGTGGGGTTGAGCGATCTTGTTCTTAACGGAAAATATAGTAAAAACAAGCTTACTAGCGGATTGGCAGTGCATTTCTTTGCTGCTGCAGCAGATGTTTTTGGCGCATCGGCCAATGCTACTCCGGTAGTCATGCCCAAAAGCTTAGGCACAGAGTTCGATTTGACCTTCGGCTATCAAATGTCGGACGAGGTGATCTTGAGTGCGGGTTACAGTCAGATGTTCGGAACAGAAACACTGCAATTATTGAAAGGTGGAGATGAAAAAGCCATGAACAATTGGGCATGGGTGATGCTGTCGTTTAAGCCCAAACTTATCAGGTAACTTTTTAAAGACTTATTATTCAGTTAAATAAAAAGGCTATTGTAATATGGCCTGACATAGTATTAAATTAAATTATCAAAAAGAAATGAGTATGTTTTGTTATCAGTGCCAGGAGGCAGCAAAAGGAGTAGGATGCACAATTGCAGGAGTATGTGGCAAAAAACCTGAAGTTTCTGCCATGCAGGATATGTTAATTTTTGTAGCAAAAGGCATAGCCGTTTATGCAGATGAAGCAGCAAAAGTAGGCTATAACAACGCCCAAGTGGATGAGTTCGTGTTCGATGCATTGTTTACAACCATCACCAATGCCAACTTTGATTATGAGGCAATCAAAGCAAAGGTTGAAAAAGGGTTTGTGTTGAGAGATATGCTTCGCGAAGAATTGAAAGCCCAAGGCATTGTTGTAGAGGATGCACATTTTGAAGCAGCGGTTTGGGTGCCGGGTGAAGCTCAGTCAATTGACCAAAAAGCACTAACAGTCGGTGTTTTGTCCGAGAAAAATGAAGATATCAGATCCTTGCGCGAATTGGTGATTTATGGCCTTAAAGGGATGGCAGCATATGCCATGCATGCCTTCCATTTAGGAGCCATGAAGCAGGAAATTTTCAACTTTGCCTACCGGGCATTGGTTGCAGTACAATCGGATGCTGTTGGGGTTGAACAATTAGTAAACCTTGTGCTTGAAACAGGAAAAAACGGCGTCGAAGTGATGGCCCTGCTCGACAAAGCGCACAATGAGCGGTTTGGAAGTCCGGAACTTAGCAAGGTAAACATCGGTGTAAGCGATAAGCCAGGTATTTTGATTTCGGGACATGACCTGAATGATATTGAACAATTGTTGGAGCAAACAGAAAATACCGGCATAGATATTTACACCCACAGCGAAATGTTGCCGGCACACTATTATCCAAAATTGAAACGGTTCAAACACCTGGTAGGAAACTATGGAAATGCCTGGTGGAAACAAAACGAGGAGTTTGAAAGCTTCAACGGCCCTGTGTTATTTACGACAAATTGCATCGTGCCACCGCGCAAAAGTGCCGGTTATGCCGATAAAGTTTTCACCACTGGTTCGTCGGGATTTTCCGGTTTTCCACATATTGAGGCAGATCCGGCGACGGGCAAAAAGGATTTTACCCCCATCATCGAACTTGCAAAAAAATGCCAGGCTCCAAAAGAGATCGAAACAGGCCATATTGTTGGCGGATTTGCCCACAATCAGGTATTGCAGCTTGCCGACAAAGTAGTTGAAGCAGTAAAAACTGGTGCCATCAAGAAGTTTTTTGTAATGGCTGGATGCGATGGCCGCATGAACAGTAGAAATTACTACACTGATTTTGCGAATGCTCTGCCAAACGATACAGTGATCTTAACTGCTGGTTGTGCCAAATACCGTTATAATAAACTACCTTTGGGCGATATCGGTGGAATTCCCCGGGTACTCGATGCCGGACAGTGTAACGATTCATTTTCATTAGCCATGATCGCCATCAAACTGAAGGAAGTTTTTGGTCTCGATGACATCAACGACTTGCCAATTGCTTACAACATTGCCTGGTACGAACAAAAAGCAGTTATCGTCTTGTTAGCCCTGCTTCATTTGGGTGTGAAAAACATTCACTTGGGGCCCACACTTCCAGCTTTTCTTTCACCAAATGTGGCTAAAGTTTTGGTCGACCAATTTGGTATAGCTGCGATTGGCGAAGTTAATGAGGATGTTGAATTGTTCATGAATGTATAAATTATCGGTGCTGCATCAGCTTTGCCCTGATGCAGCACCTTTTTTTTGATAACCTAATACAAGAAAACAAATGAATACTTTTGAAACCGCCGTGATTTTCCGCTTTGATGAGTCAATTGCCACTGCTCCAGCGGGTGTGGTAAGCAAGCAAGTCATGAAAAACGAAAAGGGAAATGTGACGCTTTTTGCTTTTGATGAAGGTGAAGGCCTGTCGGAACACAGCGCACCCTTCGACGCTTTGGTGCAGATCATCGAAGGCAATGCACAAATTATTATTGCCGGAAAAGCATTTGATCTAAAGGCCGGTGAAAACATCATCATGCCCGCCAATATACCCCATGCATTAAAAGCCACCAAAGCATTTAAAATGGTTCTGACGATGATCAAAGCCTGACAAATAATTATTTTTGTCATAAATTAATTCAATGGCTGAAAAATTTTCTGAATTTGGTCTTGCACTCAGTGGAGGTGGTGCGCGTGGCATTTTTCACGCGGGCTTCATACAGGCTTTGTCCAATGCTCATCTTCGGCCGGCTGCACTGTCGGGAACCAGCATGGGTGCTATCGTTGCTGGATTTTATGCTGCCGGCGTGCAACCTTCCGAGATGCTAAAGGCCATCAAAGTGCCCAACATCATGCACCTCAGATCATGGATCGGCATGAAAGGAGGCGTTGGTTCTTTGGACGTTTTACGAGAGCAACTGGAAAAACATATACGCCACAGTGATTTCCAAAACCTTCAAATTCCGCTGACTGTTTCTGTCACCAACCTGAATACAGGAAAGAATGAGTTAATCAGCTCAGGAAATCTCATTGAGGCAATCATCGCATCTGCATCCATTCCCATTGTGTTTATGCCAGTGAAAATGGGAACACAATATTTTGTGGATGGTGGCCTCACGCTCAACCTTCCGGCCAAATGCCTGCAAAAAGAAGGCAGATTGGTGATCGGCGTAAATTGTAACGCACTTCTTGAGGACGAAGAGACTTACGATACCTTCAGAAATGTTGTTGAACGTTGCTTACACATTGGGGTGCAAAACACCGTGCATGATCAGGTAGCCTATTGCGACCTGTACGTAAAATCTGACCAGATGAAAAAGTACCATACTTTTGAGTTCGAAAAGGCACAGGAAATTTTTAATATTGGCCTGCGGGCCGGTGAAAAAACCATTCCAAAAATTGAAGCCCTGCTGGAGAATAGTTCACCCGCTTAAGTAGCTCATTTAAAAAGATTCTAAATTTCTTTCATAAAACCATGATTATCAGGGAGTATAATTTAGAACATGTTTTATACTATAATAAAGGTAAATAAATACCGAAATACCTTGTAATTTTGTCGCATAATTGATCACAATGGAATATTTTCAACTAACAGATAGTTTGTTCGATATCACAGAACGTTATCCGGTCACCATTAAGGTTTTTGCGGATCATGGTTTTGTGCAGCTGATGGACGAGGAGAAAAGAACGACACTTGGCAAAGCACTTTCGCTTGATATAGCCCTGTCAATGAGAGAAATAGATCACAAGGCATTTTGTGATCAACTCGTCGAGATCATCTTGCATCAAGGTAAACCAAATACAAAGCAAGATGCCGCCAACACGATTCGACTAAAGGGATTGCTTCCCTGTCCGGTGCGCCTGCCCTTGCAGGAATCTCTCGATAGTTTCCTGGCCGACCATGAAAAGGATGGTTACACCTATGAAGCCAAACTCAAAGCTGCATCAATGGGTCTTGATTGGATGAAGGAGGAAGTGAAAAATGCAAAGTTGGCGGATGAACTCGACGATGTGTACGTTTCGGCCGGTTTTGATATGTTTTTTGAAACCGCCTATTTTGGACGATTCATCAATAGCAATGAATTTTTTAACCCGTTGCCCTGGTCAGGTGTAAATGCTGTTTTTGAACAGGATAATTTGCAACTGAATGATCCGCTAAACAGATATGGCATCATTGCAGTAGTGCCGGCCGTATTTTTAGTGAATACCACCGTCCTTGGCGATCGCCCCATTCCCGATTCGTGGGCATCGCTGCTCGATCCTATCTACGCGCAAAGCGTCAGCCTGCCTGTTTCAGATTTCGATCTTTTCAATGCGATTTTGTTAACACTCGATAAAACTTATGGCCGCGAAGCCATCAGCAAACTGGGGCGCAATATGCTCCAAAGTTTACACCCCGCGCAAATGGTTAAGTCTGACCGGTCGAAGCTTGAAAAACCAGCAATAACGATTATGCCATATTTCTTCACCAAAATGGCCAAAGAAGGAGGTGTTATGAAAGCCGTATGGCCCAAAGATGGCGCTATCATCAGTCCCATATTCATGATTGGTAAATCGGTGGCTAAGGAAAAAATTGAAGCGATTTCAACATTTTTGGCATCTGAAAAAGTAGCTGAAATTCTGGCGCATCAGGGGCTGTTTCCTTCTCTGCATCCTGAGGTGGATAACAGATTATTGCCAGAGAATAAATTTTTGTGGCTTGGCTGGGACTACATAGCCAAACACGACCTCAATCAGCAGTTTGAAGCCTGTCATGCTGAATTTAATCAGGCTTATTCAACCTAAATAGCTTAATATGAACCTTATCACCATTTCAGGGCCGCCTTCATCCGGAAAAACTGCTGTCATTATCAAAACAGCTGAAACATTGCGCAAGAGAGGTATACGCGTGGGCGCTGTCAAGTTCGATTGCCTGCATACCGATGACGATATTGCCTACGAAAAAGCTGGAATTCCTGTGAAAAAGGGATTGTCCGGTTCCTTGTGTCCCGATCATTATTTTGTATCGAACATTGAGGCTGTTGTTGATTGGGGAGTAGCCGAAAAGTTCGACTTATTGGTGTCGGAAAGTGCCGGTTTATGCAATCGCTGTTCTCCGTACATCAAAGAGATCAAGGCCATCTGCGTAATCGACAATCTGAGCGGCATCAATACCCCAAAGAAGATCGGACCCATGTTGCGCATGGCCGATATTGTCGTGATTACCAAAGGGGATATTGTCTCACAGGCTGAAAGAGAAGTTTTTGCAGCCGGTGTGCATGCTGTCAACCCAACAGCTATTGTGATGCATATCAATGGATTAACCGGTCAGGGGGCTTTCGAACTGAGTACCTTACTCTATGATGAGAAAAAGCAGGTAGATACGCTTAAAGGGAAAAAACTCAGATTTTCAATGCCTTCAGCACTTTGCTCTTATTGTTTGGGCGAAACCCGGATTGGTGAATCGTACCAAATGGGTAATGTGCGCAAAATGAACATCAAAAACGATACGAGCCATGAATAAGGAGCAGTTGCTTTCGAAGAGCCCGGCACAACTCATAGCCGAATTTCCTTTTCTGTCAACATTTTTTGCCGGACAAACCATTTCATTTGAAAAGCAATCAAACACCTGCTTAGCTGAGATTTTGCAGGCCATTGATGAAGAAAAAATGGAAGATAACGCCTTTGACGCATCCTCCTTTTTGCAGCAATTGGCCGACTTTATTGAACAGATGGAACAGTTTTTGGGAAAAGATGCTTTTCGTGTCGATTCACTGACGATTTTGCCTGGCACGAACAAGTTAGGTGATACAGAGCAATTTCAAGAGCTGATCTTTCGTAAACGAACCATCACGAGCATTGTAGGGCCCACTGGTTCAGGAAAGAGTAGGTTGCTTGCCGACATTGAATGGGTTGCCCAGGCTGATACGCCAACCAACCGCACGGTTCTTGTAAACGACAAAAAGCCCGGTACTGAATGGCGGTTTTCAGGGGCTAAAAAACTGGTGGCTCAGCTTTCGCAAAACATGAATTTTGTGATGGATTTGCAAGTAGATGAGTTTTTACTCCTGCATGCAAGAAGCCGCATGATCAAGGATCCTGAAAAAATCATCGACCGTATCATTGACGCCGCGAATGAACTGGCCGGCGAAAAATTTGAAGCCACAACACCGATCACGTCACTCAGTGGAGGGCAATCGAGAGCCTTAATGATTGCTGATACGGCCATGCTGAGCAGTTCGCCTGTTGTGCTGATCGATGAAATTGAAAATGCAGGTATCGACAGAAAGAAAGCATTGAAATTGCTGACAGGTGAGGATAAAATTGTTTTAATGGCCACTCACGATCCCATATTGGCCTTGATGGCCGACCAACGTATTGTGATCAAAAATGGTGGTATTCATAAAGTCATTAAAACTTCTGATGAAGAGAAAAAAATGCTTGTTGCATTGGAGGAGGCAGATCAAAAGCTCCAGCAGCTCCGAACCTTATTGAGGCAGGGAGAAAACATAAATATTGAAAACTATAATCGTTAACAAAAAACACATCGAATTATGTCACACGAAGGATGTTCAGGTACTTTTGCCAATGGAAAAATGGTTGCTGATAAAGTGCGCCAAATGGGTTTTGACCAACAAATGATGCCCATGGCTTTTGATATTGAATGCGAAAACTGTCGTCAAACATTCGAAATGACCTGTTTTGAAACACATTGTCCTAATTGCCAGATGGTTTATGCTGTTACTCCATGCCATGCATTTGATCCAACGAACATCATGGCTGCAGGGATAAATTACTGAAGCACAATTAGCACTTGTTTACGTCATGAAATTCTGGAAGTGGACGCATAAGTGGTTCTCAATTGTATTGGGTGTTTTCGTTATTTTATGGGCGGTATCTGGTATTTTGCTCAATCACCGGTCGCTAATCTCTCAGCTGGATATAAACAGGAACAATCTTCCGGAGAACTATCAATACAAAAACTGGAACAATGCGGCCGTGCGATCCGGATTGACGATTGGAACCGATAGTATCTTAGTCTATGGAAACCTTGGTATTTGGCTGTCTGATAGCACCTTGAGTCGCTTCTCCGACTTTATGCAAGGCTTTCCGGAGGGGATGGATAACCGAAAAATCAATAAAATTCACCTTTCCCATAACAAGTTGTTGTGGGCTGCCACACAATCGGGACTTTACGAATTCAAGGCCAACGCAAGACGGTGGGAGAAAATTCCCCTGGATCTGGACGACGAGCGAATCGTTGATATCACCGCTAAAGATGACCGGATTGTTTTTCTGACCCGCTCAGAACTGATCATTGGATACGATCGTGCAAACAGCAAAAATTTTGACAGATTTGAGCTCCCTAGAGCAGTTGACGACGACGGATTGATCGGTCTTTTCCGCACCTTATGGGTCTTGCACAGTGGCGAAATCTATGGGTTCTATGGAAAACTGGCTGTTGACCTCTTTGCCTTATTGCTGATTTTCCTGGTGATCACTGGTTACATCTATTTCTTTTTCCCGCATTGGATCAAATCAAGGAAGAGGAAAAACAAAGCTGTTCGTTCTATCCGGTCTCCACTCAGATTCAGCATTAAATGGCACCAAAAGATCGGAATTTGGGCTGCGTTTTTTCTGCTTTTTACTACCGTTACAGGGATGTTCCTTAGGCCACCGCTGCTTATCGCTATTGGAAATGAACGCGTTACAAAAATTCCCCTTTCCAATTTAAGTAACCCAAATCCCTGGCACGACCGTTTGCGTGCCATTCACTGGAATGAGCAGGAAAAATATTGGCTCATTGGCAGCACTGAGGGATTTTACAAGGCAACAGAGAACTTTTCAGGCCTGTTGGTTCCATTTTCAAAGCAACCTCCCATTTCTGTGATGGGCATCAATGTTTTCGATTACCATGGCAATGATACTTACCTTGTAGGTTCTTTCAACGGACTTTTTTGGTGGCAACCACACAGTGGCTATGTACTTGATGCGATGACTGGTGAAATCCCAAAACAACAATCATCTGCCAGTTCTCCTCTGGGTAAATTTTTGATTTCGGGATTGGTTGAAACTCCTTCCAAGCGGTACATTTTCGATTATGGCAAAGGCTTGCTCAACGCCAAACTGCTGATGCCGATGCATCTACAGCAGTGCCCAATGCCATTGTGGAATGTTGCGTTGGAGATTCATACGGGAAGAATCTTTCAAAATATGCTTGGATCTTACTATATCTTGCTGGTTCCCTTGATAGGATTGCTTGTATCGCTAATTATCATTGGCGGAGCAATCAGGTGGTATGTCGTTAGAAAAAGGCGGGGCTTAAAAAAATAGAAATTGAAAAAAAAATGCTTGTAATTTCAATGTCGAGTATATATCTTTGTATAAGAAAATAAGAGTTACAATACTTAAATACCTAAATGCAATGGATGCCAGAAAATTCATCAAACGATTGATTCCACCACCACAATGGCGTTTGGTTGTGGTAGTGCTGAGTGGGGCAATCGTTGGTTTAAGTCTGTATGCTTTCTATGCCAGCAAGGCTTATTCTTATTTGTCGAACGCGCCTGAAACCTGTGTCAACTGCCATATTATGGCGCCACAGTATGCAACCTGGGGGCACAGCTCGCACCGTGAAGTAGCCAACTGCAACGATTGTCACGTGCCGCACGACAATGTGTTTCGTACCTATTTTTTCAAAGCAAAAGACGGGATGCGACATGCATCAATGTTCACCCTACGTTTAGAGCCCCAGAATATATTTATCAAGGAGGCAGGAATTGAAGTGGTTCAGGAGAATTGTATTCGTTGTCACAATCAGCTGATTACCGATGCAAAGTTGTTGAACCAGACAGAAACTTTTCACCAGAAGTTTGAGGACCGTCTTTGTTGGGATTGCCACCGGGAAGTGCCTCATGGCAGGGTAAAGAGCCTTTCGAGCACACCTTATGCGCGGGTTCCAATGCTTCCTTCGCCTGTGCCTGAATGGATGAAAAACATGTTGAAATAGAAATAACCCAAAAACCAAAAATCATATACCATGAATAACAAAAAACGCAGTCCCTGGGTCAACTGGACCTTATTTATTGTGACATTATCCGTAGTTTTTCTACTCGGTTTATTGGTGTCGAGTATTACTGAACGCCGGGCTGAGGCTATTTTCGCTTATGCACCAAAAGTAAAAATCAACGATTTTGAGCCGCGAAATGAAGTCTGGGGAAAGAATTATCCGCAAGAATATGAAAGTTACCGCAAAACGCAAGAGACAGATTTTCGCACTCCACATGGTGGAAACGCCATGCGTGATATGTTGGAAGAGAGTCCTGAGCTGGTAATCATGTGGGCGGGTTATGGATTTTCGAAAGACTACAACCAGGGTCGCGGGCACTCTTATGCGATTGACGACATCAATAATTCTTTGCGCACAGGTGGCCCGAAAGCCCCTGACGAAGGACCGATGCCAAGCACTTGCTGGACATGTAAAAGCCCTGACGTGCCTCGCCTGATGAATCAGCTGGGCGGTCCGGCTGAGTTTTACAAAGGCAAATGGGCCAAGCATGGGGTCGAAATTACCAATTCGATTGGATGTGCCGATTGTCACAACCCTGAGACCATGGACTTAGCCATAAGTCGCCCGGCACTGATCGAAGCCTATGAAGCCATGGGCAAAGATATCAGCCAGGCTACTCATCAGGAAATGAGATCGTTGGTTTGTGCGCAATGCCATGTTGAGTATTATTTCAACAACCAGAATAAAGAAGAAAGGCCCAATTACCTCACTTTTCCCTGGGTCAATGGATTTGAGCCTGAAGCCATGCTTAAGTATTATGATGATATGGGCTTTAGCGACTGGACACACGCTCTCAGTAAAACCCCAATGTTGAAAGCTCAACACCCGGATTATGAAGTGTATACAACTGGGATTCACGCCGAAAGAGGCGTTTCTTGTGCCGATTGTCACATGCCTTATGTGAGTGAAGGTGGTGTCAAGTTTTCGAATCACCACGTTACTTCACCACTGAAATATGTTTCTCAGGCTTGCCAGACCTGCCATCGTGAAAGCGAAGCCACCCTGATGAAAAACGTTTATGATCGTCAGGATAAAATTGCTGAATTGCGTCACCGCGCCGAAAACCTGCTCACCCGTGCCCATGTTGAAGCGAAGCTGGCCTGGGACAATCAGGCAACCGATGAGGAGATGAAAGAAATATTGTATGATATAAGAGCCGGTCAATGGTTTTGGGATTATGTTGCAGCTTCGCATGGTGGATCGTTCCATTCACCTGTCGAAAGTGCGCGTGTGCTGGGCAAGGCTATTGATTATGCGCAATCAGCCAGAATAAAACTGGCCCGCTTGCTTACTGCGAAAGGAATCAACAAAGAAATCGCTTATCCCGATATTGATACAAAAGCGAAAGCTCAAGAATACATCGGCTTACCGATGGAAAAGCTCAGAAACGAAAAACAGGAGTTTTTAAAAGAGGTGGTTCCTGTATGGAAGCAAAAGGCAGCAGAAAGAGAGGCTACCTACAAGATCACATCGAATGAATAGTACGTCAGTGAAAGTTGAAAATCCCTGCCTTTGTTGGTAGGGATTTTTTTTTGAATTTACGTACATCACCCTATTGAATGCACTTTTGCAAGCCTATAGTTTTGTGTCATATACAACCTCAAAACAATCGACTATGAAAAAATCATTACTTTTTATCGCTGTATTATTTGTCAATCAGATGCTTTTTGCCCAAGACATTCAAACAGGACTGGTGGCAAGGTATTCTTTTTGTGGCAACCTCGAAGACCAAAGTGGCAACGGCAACCATGGCACCTTTATGGGCCCCGGCGAACCGGAATATGCGCAGGATCATCTCGGAAATGACAACCGTGCACTCTATTTCGATGGTATTTTCGACTGGGTGCGAGTAGAACCTTCTGCAACGATAAACGCTCCGGATCAGGCTGTTACCGTTTCGGCATGGGTGAAATACATTTCGCTGGCATTCGGTACCTGGGCTCCGGTTTTCGCTAAAACGGATCAACCTACACTGGAAACAAGAAGCTATTCGATGGGTATCAACGGCGCTACGGGTCAAATTTACTGGCACACAACCTATGTCGGACAGGCTCCGCTTGAACTGAATACATGGTATCATATTGTAATTACCTATACGCCCGAGTTGCTGCAATGCTACCTGAATGGAGAACTGATTGGCGAAGAAGTGCCGGTAGATCCTATGACACCAAACGAAGAACCCTTCGAAATTGGGCGTGACACTCCACAAGGGACTGACTATTTTCACGGAACAATGGACGAAGTGAATATTTTTACACGCGTGCTGTCTGCTGAAGACGTTTTGGCACTCTACAACTTCGATGAATGCGAAGCCTCGGCTATCGGAGACAATCAATGGCATGGTGACGTGAAAGTCTATCCCAATCCGGTGAAAGATTTTTTGAAGCTGGATTTTGAAGGACTTTCTGTTGAGCGGACTATCCGGATTTATAATGCCATTGGACAATTAATGGATCAGCAAATAACAAACGACATGCAGGTTGAACTGGATATGTCGGCCCTGCCAGCTGGACTTTTCTACTTGCAAATCGTGAGTGATGAAGGAACGCTGAACCAGAAACTACTTAAATAAACCGCAAATACTCTCTGTAAAAAAAGGATTTTCGCCCGACGGAAATCCTTTTTTGTCTTAAATCACATGAAATTTCCCAAGAATTTATTTCAGGCAGGTATGCTGAATATTTTATAGATAAGTTATTTGATAAGGTCAACATGAAATCATAGATTTGCTGACACATTCAAAATAAAATGAAGAAAACCGTTTACTTTTTTGTTGCTAGCTTGCTGGCATTACTTTTTGTTGCACCTGACAGCAGCATTGCTCAACATAAAACTGAAAAGCTGCACGATTTCCACCAGCGCCTGTTAACGCTTGACAGCCATACTGATACACCTCTTCGGCTAGGCAGAAAAGGCTTTGACATTGGGCAAAAGAATGATCCGCATCAGGGTGGTGGAAAAATCGATTTTCCCAGGATGAAGCAAGGCGGATTGGATGCTGTATTTTTTGCGGTGTTTGTGGGGCAAGGTGCCCGTGATAGTCTGGGAAACAGCAAAGCCAAGGCCCGTGCACTGTCGATCTTCGATCATATTTACCATGCCCTGGATCAATATCCCGAAATGGCATCTTTAGCTTTATCGTCAAAAGATGCTGTCCGTATCAACAAAACAGGTAAAAGGGCTGTGTATATCGGCATCGAAAATGGTTATCCATTGGGGACTGATTTGTCGATGGTAGAGACGTATTACAACAAAGGCGCAAGGTACATTACGCTTTGCCATACCAAAAATAATGACATCTGTGATTCATCAACCGACGATAATGGACCTGAGTTTGACGGACTTTCACCATTTGGCGAGCAGGTTGTCCGCGAAATGAACCGTCTGGGAATGATGGTTGATGTGAGCCATATTTCTGATAGTGCTTTTTTTGATGTGTTGAAAACTACTGAGAGTCCGGTGATTGCATCACACTCGAATGCGCGTGCTGTTTGCAACCACCCACGCAATATGACGGATGAAATGCTGCTTGCCCTCAAGGAAAATGGGGGAGTGGTGCAATTGTGTGTGCTGAGTTCGTATGTAAAGGAGCAACCAGAAATGCCTGGCCGCGATAGTGCTTTCAAAGCGTTAAGAGCCAAATACAACAATTTTCAAAACCTGAGCGAGCAACAGATGCAGCAGGCCCACGAAGATTGGGCTGCCACAGAACAGGCTTTTCCTGCGCCATTGGCCACTGTAGCTGATTTGGTTGATCACCTGGATCATATCGTCAACCTGATTGGAATCGAACATGTCGGAATCGGTACCGATTTTGATGGGGGAGGTGCATTGTCTGACTGTTTTGATGTTTCTGAGATCGAGAACATTACCCGCGAGCTGGTACGCAGGGGATACAGCAAGCGCGATATCCGCAAAATCTGGAGTGGAAATTTTTTACGGGTGTTTTCAGCGGTGGAAAAAGGTGCCACCAAATCAAATTCTTAAAGAAATTCAGAACGTCATTTTATCAAAAAAATAAGGTACCATCTTCCTCCACCAAACCCAGTCATGGTCTACATCTTGACCCCAGTAGTCAATCCAGGCTTCTATGCCTTTTTGTGATAAAACCTGCTGAATGGCGCGTGTGTCAGCAACCATTTCTTCTTCCCAGGCGCCCTGGCCCACTGCAATGATGATTTTACCCTGCCTGATCTGGTTCAACAGGCGGTCATCATCGAGATTGCCGAGAAAATGAATGGGGGAATTGAAGTAGACGGTATCATCCATATAGTTGCCCACCAACCGTTGCAGATCGTACATTCCACTGATCGCCAGTACATTGTCGAATATATCAGGATGACGGAAAAAGAAATTGGCAGCATGATAAGCGCCCATGCTAAATCCGGCCGTCCCGATTTTTATCTGCTGGTCGTTACAAATATTCCTGATCAGGGGTATTACTTCCTGTGTGATGTAAGCATCGTATTGTTCGTGGCGCTGCCCACGATGATAAGGATGTGTTTGCTGGTTCGACCATGATTCGTGGTCAACACTGTCAACGGTAATCACTTTTATTTTTCCATTATCGATAAAAGACGCCAGTGAATTGATGATTCCATAGTCTTCGGCTTCGTGAAAGCGTCCTCCCTGTGTAGGAAAAATGATGAAGGGTTTTCCGTAATAGCCGTAGATTTTTAGCTCCATATCCCGATCAAGATTCGGGCTGTACCACTTATGATATGCAATGTTCATTGTTGTTATTTTAATTGATGAATGGCCTTTTGAACCTCAAACATTTCCTGTAGATCACTGGTTCGAACGAGAAAGCAATAGTTTCCCATGGCAGGCGACATCACATCCGGAATGGCGCCATGAAAAGCAATTTGCTGAGGGTATTTTTGCAACAATTCATGCTGTTTAAATTGATAATGATGACGGTTTTTCCGGCTTACGAAGCAGACATGGAATTTTCGTTCGTAATTAAATGAAACCTCTTTTCCGCTCACCATGGAAGCCCAAAGCTGATACAAGTCAGCATCAACCGAAAAGTTGAACATGTCCATCGTATAGCCGCCAGGAGGACGCATATTCACTTCAAGGGCAAAAAGCTTATTTGATTGTTGTTCTCTGAAAAACTCGATATGGAAAAAGCGCCCTTTCAGCTGAAAGGCTTTTAAGGCGCGCTTTCCGGCTTCTTCAATATCCTGGGGAATCTCGCGCAGATTGTAAAAGTAGACATGCGTGTCTTCATTGACCACCTCCATCACACCTCTTTCGTTGATGTGTGAGGTTGAAAAAAGCAAGTCGCCTTTCAAATCGACCAACCCATCAAACGATTCGATGATTCCTTCTATAAACTGCTCAATAAAGTATTCGTTTGCCGGTTTTTTGTCGAAAAACGACCGCAGATCCGTCTCATTGAAAATTTTGTATGTGCCAGAAGCACCAACGCCATTATCGGGTTTGGCAATCAATGGATATCCATTTTTATTGGCAAACTGCAACAGGCTCTCCCAATCGGCCACAACCATGCCTTCGGCAACATGAAGACCAGCAGCCCGGAAGACTTTCTTCATTTCCGATTTTTTCTTCATGTGGATCATGTCTTCTGGTTTTAAGCCCACAATGTTGAAGTCGGCCCGCAACATGGCTTCCGTTTCAAGCCAGTATTCATTGTGTGAATCAATACCGTCAATTTTACCATATTGGTGTGTGAAATAACCCATTGCACGCACCAACTGATTGTATTGGTGCAGGTTGTCGACAAGATAATAGTCTGTTAAAGCGGATTTTAAATCCGGATGCAAGTCATCATACGGCATATCGCCAAGCCCCAGAACGCGAATTCCTTCTGTTTTTAACGCCTTGGTGAAATGCAGATAGTTGGGCGGAAAGTATGGTGAGAGGTGGACGTAGTTCATGAGTTGGTGCTTTTAGTCGTGTTGTAAGAGACCGGCAAAAATACAAAACACCCTGAAACGTGAAATGTTTCTGACATTTTGCTAAAAAAACATGATCCAAACCAGGTAGAAGATTGTAAACGCGCTTAAAAAAACAATTCCTATCCAGGTCCATACTTTAAGGTATGGTGCTGGTTGATAAGCTAATGGAATGTTTTTCGAAGTGATTACTTTATAGTTTAGATAGGCCAGAACAGGTGAAGTAACAAATGATAAAGTAGTTGCAATCTGAACCATAACACCCATGCTTCCTGCCATATTAAGAACAACTAAAGCGCCAACGGCCAGCACCAACATAGATAAAGCATAGTAAAAATTATATGGCTTCAAATTTTTCGATGGAAATAATAGTGCTATTGAAGAGGCTATTGTTCTTGGATAAGCATCAGCAACTGTGATTGTGGTACTAAACATAGTTGTAAATGCCGCCAGTGCAATCACCGGATATGCCCAATGTCCAATGGCTTTGGTGTACATATTGATGAGTTGGTCAGCAAAAACCGCACCTTTGGGAGAAAGTTGCTCCCCGCTTCCATACATCACCAAAGCTCCCAAAGCCAGGAAGAACGCAGCAATAATCATGGTGCCGAAATATCCCGTCCTGAATTCGATCAAAGCTTCTCTCAGACTGGGCTTCTGCTCCAGTTCAGCATTTTTTGATTGACTCCAGAGAGAGCTCCACACAACAATATCGACAGGTGCAGGCATCCATCCAATAAAAGCAATCAGAAACATGATATGAGTTTTATTAACCCAACTAAAATGCTCAACAAGTGATTGATCGATGATGTGTGTTCTCTCAATTGCGGCCACAACAGCAATCAGTGTAGAGAGTGTAAGTAACAGAATGACAAGCTTGATGGTTTTGTCGAGTAAGCGAAATCTCCCAATCATGAGGAGCGCGACTGTTAATATCAGCAAAATGGCACTTGTTTGAAGGCCTGTGAGCGATGTGGGAAAAATGCTGTTTGCCAAACCGGCTGTAACAATAGTGAGTGCCGCCTGAACAGGGAACATAGTTGTAAGTGTAAGTGCCATAAACAACCATAGAATCCACTTGCTTTGCTTAAAATAGGCTGTGATCAGATTATCGCCTGTTGCCAAAACGTAACGGCTGCCAATCTCAAAAAACGGAAATTTTAACAGGTTGGTAGCCAATAAAATCCACATCAATTCAAACCCAAACTGAGCTCCGGCGCGGGTAGATTGAACCAGGTGTGAAACCCCGATGGCAGCGCCTGCGTAGAGCAGTCCGGGTCCAAGCAATTGCATAAACCTTTTCATCGATTCACTTTTTTGAATTCCAGATATTCCACGAAGCTTCTGCTTGCGTCAACAACATTTGCAAACCATTGATTGTTTGTGCTCCTTTTTGCTGTCCGATTTGTAAAAACTGAGTTTGTTCAGGGTTGTAAATCAGGTCAATAAGCACATGATTTTGGTTGATGAATTCGTAGGGAATAGGAGGTTTGGCATCTGTTTTCGGACTCATTCCGAGTGGCGTGGTGTTGACAATAATGTTATATTTCGCAAAAACAGATTTTGTGAGCACATGATAGTTAACTTGTCCATGTTTGGCGCTGCTTCTGCTCACCAACAAAAAGCCTATACCATTTTTCCGAAAAACATATTGTACAGCACGTGATGCCCCTCCGGTACCCAGGATCAAAGCTCTGTTTTTTCTTTTTGTATTAGCAACCGCTGATAACAGTTCCTCAAACCCTACAACATCTGTGTTGTATCCTTTTAACCGGATTCCCCCCTTGAAATGTTCAATTTTGATGGTGTTTACAGCGCCAACCATCTTTGCACTCTGGTCAAGTTCGTTCAGGTAACGCATCACTTCCTGCTTGTAGGGAATGGTAACATTGAGTCCGTCCAAATCAGGATGTTTTGCGATCAGTTCAGGAAATTCTTCAATCGTTTCAAGCTGATAGAGTTCGTAATTGGCGTCAATTCCTTCATCAGAGAATTTTTTGCTGAAAAATTTCTTCGAGTAAGAATGGTTGATCGATTTCCCTATTAAACCGTATTGCTTCATGCAGGCAGTTAATCAGTCGGTTTGTTGTTTTTTGCTGCCAGGTATTCAACAGCCCATATTGTAACAATACCCGCAACGGCAAGCAAGATAGCAAAAATTGTTTCATTGCCAAAAACCTCAGGCAATTTTGGCAGGTAGCGCTCCACTTTTGGCAAACCATTCTTGAGCAATATTTCACCTGATGCTGTTTTTAGATAAATAGCTTCTTTCCAAGGCCACAGAATGCTAAGCGAACCTAAAATAAAACCTGTAAGCAGCGAAATAGTTTGATCTTTAAACTTTTTAAGAAGCCATGACAAAAAATGTGAGAACGCCATCAAACCTCCAACTGCACCAATGAGTACGGGAAATAAAACGTTGAAATTGCGGTCGTTAATGGCATGTATGGCAACCAACTGATAATTACCCATCAGGATGAGCACAAAACTGCCTGATAAACCTGGTAGAATCATTGAACATACAGCCACAACACCACAGATAACAAGGTAAAAGAAACCGTCATTTTGCGTGGCAGGTGTCATAAAAGTAATGGCCATAGCAAAGGCAGTTCCCGCAACAAACGATATGATAACAGAAGCAGTCCATTTATTCACTGTTTTGCCAACGAAATACACCGAAGCCAGCACAAGTCCAAAAAAGAATGACCAGATGTAAACTGGGTAGTTTGTAAACAAAAAATCGAAAAGTTTGGCGAGTGTTATAATGGCTGTGCCAACACCAGCAAATATACTGATGAGGAAATAGAGGTCAATTTTTTCAGCGAAAGCGTTCCATTTTCCTTTCAAAAGCAAGCGAAAAGCTCCTAAACCAAGTGATTTAATAGCATTAATCAGTCGTTCAAAAATGCCGGTAATGAGGGCAATTGTGCCTCCGGAAACACCCGGGATCACATTTGCTGCGCCCATCGCAATTCCTTTGATAAAGTTTTGAATGTATTGTATCATGTGTTGAGTTGGTTTATTTCATGAGCCATTTGAGGAGCTTAATTTTTTGTCCGTAGGGAGGATAGCGGACCGGAATATCGATCCATGTTGCTCGCTTCATTACCGATTGCCGATGCGAAAAGGCATCGAAACCGGCTTTGCCGTGATAGCTGCCAATGCCGCTTGCACCAACACCTCCAAAAGGCAGGGAGGAATTGGTAAAATGCATCAAAGTGTCGTTGATGGTAACTCCACCGGCATGAATCTTAGAGCGTATTGTTTTTTGAAAGTTTTTATTTGCAGAAAAAATGTAGAGCGCCAGCGGTTTTGATTTTTTCTGGATAAACGTGACCGCTTCTTCCAAATCCTGGTAGGGAATTATTGGAAGAAGTGGGCCGAAAATTTCTTCTTGCATCAAAGGCGAATTAAGGTCTGGCTGAGAAAGGAAAGTGGGGGCAATTCGCAGCTTTGGCTCATCTGACTGACCACCCGAAACTATTTTTCCATATTGTTTCAGCTGTTGAAGTCTTTCGAAGTTGGCTCTGTTGATGATTTTTGGATAATCGGGACTCTCAATGGGTTTCTGACCAAAAAAAACGACAATGGCTTTGGTCATTTCTTTGATCAACTCTTCCTGAATATCTTGATGCACAAGTAAGTAGTCAGGAGCAATGCAGGTTTGACCAGCGTTGATACATTTTCCCCAGACAATTCTTTTTGCTGCTTGTTTGATATCGATTTTTCGATCAACAATACAGGGACTTTTACCCCCAAGTTCGAGTGTATAAGGGATGAACTGCTCAATGGCGGCCTGAGCAACGATTTTCCCAACCCGGGTACTACCTGTAAAAAATATATAATCGAAATCTTGTTTCAGAAGTTTTTGAGTTTGTTCCGGACCTCCTGTAACTACTTGAATATAATCGCTATCGAACGTATTTTCGATCATTTCTTTTACCACTTCGCTTGTGGCCACACTGTATTCCGATGGTTTTATTACTGCACAATTGCCAGCAGAGATGGCTGCTGTGAGTGGCATCAGTGAGAGTTGAAATGGATAATTCCATGGTGAAATAATCAGGCTCACTCCATATGGTGCAGCTTGGGTATAACTTGTTGCGGGCAAGGCAGTCAGTGGTGTGGGCCGGAAATTTAGGCTTGCCCATGTCTTGAGTTTTCGGCGATGTAGCCTGATTTCTTCGCGAACCAGTCCAATCTCAGTGGCATAGGATTCGAAGGCTGATTTGCCCATGTCGGCTTCCAACGCATCAAGAATACTTTGCTCGTAATAAGTGGTTGCATTAAGCAACTTTGACAATTGCTCTTTTCTGAAAGTTAAATTTCTGGTTTGACCTGTTTTGAAAAACGCCTGTAGTTTGCTGATATCTTCCGGTTCGTTCATTTTCAGTCAATTGGCTGATTAGCATACACTTGCCTGCGAATTAGAAGCGTAGTTGATTGAGTTTGTATATCTGAATAAGATCAGCCACCCTTTCGTTTTCGATCACAGCCGGGTAAAATTCAATCATTTCAGTATGTCCATCAAAATCAAGTTCCAGAGCGTTTTCAAGGTAATACTGACCCTGAATTTCGTTACCCTGCCGAAACAATACGGCTGCAAGACGATAGAGAATTCGGCTGTTTTCTGACTGATGGATCAAACCTGTTTTTAATATTTGGGTAGCTTTTTCATAATCCTTTTTAACAATATACAAGTCAGCATATTCCACCCACAAATCAGGATCCAATGGATCGAGCTCCTCGATTTTTCTGAAACAAACGGCAGCATTGTTATATTCTTTCAGCTTGATGTGCATGTCGGCCTGAATCAAGAGAAATTCGGTATTATAGGGATCGAGTTCGATAGCTTTTTTGATGTATTTGACAGCAGTCTTCGTTTTGCCTTCTTCATCAAAAATCACCCCGATTCCAGCCCAGGGCTCAGCAAGATTCTCGTCCAGCTCAACAGCCTGATAATAAAGTTTTAATGCATTGTCGTAATCATTCAGCTTTTCGTAGCATTCTCCAATATTGTAATAGGTGAGTGCACCTGCCTTTTCATGTTTCATCGTTTCCTTATACGACTCAATGGCTTTTTCGTAACGTTCGAGGGCAACATATGACTGTCCCATGCTATTGTAAGCCTGAACATAGGCATCATCGATCGCTAATGCATATTCGAATGAATCGATGGCTTTTTCAAAAAGTCCAAGGTGGTGAAAAGCAAGTCCTAAATTAAACCAGGCACTGACACTGTAAGGATTTTCGTTGATATAGGTTTCGAAGAAAGCGGTGGCTTGATCAAGATCGTTTAGCATCTCGAAACACATCCCGATTTCGAATAAAACCTGATCAGGTTGTTTTGAAATCTGAAGTGCCTTTTTCAGATAAACGAGCGCTTGCGTGAAATCAGACATGTTTTCATACTCAAAAGCAATGGTAGCATAGATGTCTTCCAGTTCTTCCTCGCCAACCAGAAACAGGGCTGCCTTATAGGATTTGATGGCTTTTTCAAAATCCATCATCATACTATAAACCGAGCCTTTTGTCATATGCAGATCAGGATCACTGGGCTCAGCAAGCTCTATCTCGTTCAATATCTCAAGGGCGTCAATAAATTTACCTTCAGTGGCAAGCTGACGTGCCAATTTAATACGTAGCCCGCTGCTGTATGGATGCTGTTGCATAGCCATATCAACAGCAATACGCGACTTGATGGAATTCAGCGAATTCTGGTAGTAGTCAATCAGGGTCTCAAATTCTTCCGCATCAAAATAAAGCTGATCGCCATTGTGGATCATTTCTTCAAATCGATTCGCAAGTAATTCGGCCTGATAATCTTCGTTCCATTGAAATTCTTCGCTCATAGTCTAAAAACTGAATTGCAGCAAAATTAGTGTAATTTTTTGCCTTGGATTAAATTCAGGGCAAAAAGTATGTTATTGATGGTTAAAATTACATTTATCAGCTTGCTTTCTTCCAAATCTTGGCAACTATTTTTCAACCTTAAGTGAAGTCGAAATTGTTAATAACAGGTGAACCCATTCAACATTCTTTGAGTAAAAAAATGCCAGAAGCCTTTGTTTTGGTGTAAAGCAGTCAAATTGAGAATGAAATGATGCTTGCCTCGATTGAAATTGCACAAGCGGCTTGACACTTAATTTTTTACTTTTGCCCAACAAAAAAACAATTCATGACACTTATTAAATCGATTTCGGGTATCAGAGGAACCATTGGAGGCCGTCCGGGAGAAGGACTCAGCCCCATGGATATTGTCAAATTTACAGCAGCTTTTGTTCGTCTGATTGGAAAAAATGGCAAGAAGAACCCCCTTGTTGTCGTTGGACGAGATGCCCGTGTATCCGGACAAATGGTGAATCAGCTTGTGTGTGGTACTTTACAGTCGATGGGTGCGCATGTAATAGATATTGGTTTGAGTACCACTCCAACGGTTGAAGTCGCTGTGCCGGCCTTAAAAGCTGATGCAGGTATAATTTTAACTGCCAGTCATAATCCCGGACAGTGGAATGCCTTGAAACTGCTCAATCAAAAAGGTGAATTTATTTCGGCTAAAGAAGGGGAGTGGCTCCTGGAGGTTGCTGAAAAAGAAGATTTTGCTTTTGTTGAAGTTGAGAAAATTGGTCGATACGAGTTGCAGGACGGATGGATTGAGAAACATATTCAGATGGTATTGGATCTTCCGGTTGTGGATCGCAAAGCGATTGAAGCTGCAGATTTTTCTGTCGCTTTGGACGCTGTGAATTCAACTGGAGGCATTGCCATTCCCCGATTGCTTGAAGCACTTGGCGTTAAAAAAATACACAAACTTTATTGCGAGCCAAACGGGCTATTCCCGCACAATCCTGAGCCATTACCAGCCCACCTGACTGATCTTTCCAATCTGATTAAACAGGAAAAAGTTGATGTGGGTTTTGTTGTCGATCCCGACGTAGATCGGTTAGCCATTGTTGATGAACATGGTGATATGTTTGGCGAAGAATACACGCTGGTTGCTGTGGCTGATTATATTTTGGGAAGCACCCCTGGCAACACAGTTTCTAACCTGAGTAGCACACGCGCCCTTGCTGATGTTACACGCAAACATGGACAGGAATATGAAGCAGCAGCTGTGGGTGAGGTAAATGTGGTAGAAAAAATGAAGGAAAAAAATGCTGTGATTGGTGGCGAGGGCAATGGTGGTGTCATTTATCCCGCGCTGCATTATGGTCGTGATGCGCTCGTTGGGGTAGCCGTTTTTCTAACACTTTTGGCCAAGCGTAAACTCGCTTGTTCTGAATTACGCAAGACCTACCCACAGTATTTCATGTCGAAAAATAAGATTCAGCTCGATGTAAAAACGGATGTCGACGCTATACTTGCCCGAGTCGCAGACCTTTACAAAAACGAAAAGGTTACAACAATTGATGGCGTTAAAATTGACTTTGCTGACGGCTGGGTGCATTTACGCAAAAGCAATACAGAACCAATTATCAGGGTATATGCTGAAGGTGCCACACAAAAAGAAGCTGATCTGTTTGCACAGAAAATGCTCGATGTAGTGGCAAAAATCTAAGATTCAGCGAGCGTTACATGGCGTTTTTCAGATAATAGCCGATATTAAGCCAAGGAAAAATTATTTGTTTTTTCATTCTTTTGGCTTACCTTTCGCCTGAATAATTGAGTTATTATGGGTGCAAAACAAGCGCGTGCCACGCTCAAAAGGCGCAAAGTAACTAAATACAAGGCGATCACATTCAAGCTGAGCGAAGGCCAATACAGATCGTTTACCAATTATTGTAAAGCAAAAAAAACAACACCAATAAAGGTGATTAAAAAGAATATTGAGCGCTTTTTAACCGCTTACGAATACGAAGTACCATCGAACTTTTACGTAAGCGAAAACCAGCTAGAGCTTTTTATTGAAGATTAGTTTTGCAGCTAAATATGAAAACTGGTGCGGTTGATGATTGATCTGCCCAGCGTTATTTCGTCTGCAAATTCAAGTGCGTCTCCGATCGAAATGCCTTTTGATATGGCTGTTATTTTTCCGCTGAAAGCATATAATTTCTTATAGATATAATAATTTGTGGTATCACCTTCGATGGTTGCAGGCAGCGCGAAAATGATTTCACGAAAAGATTCCTGCTCGCTTCTGTTCACCAGGGAGTCAATCTGCAGATCGCTGGGGCCAATGCCTTCAACCGGATTGATAACTCCTCCCAACACATGATACAATCCATTAAATGATGAAGTACGCTCAATAGCCATGACATCGCGCATATCGGCAACCACACATAGGGTGTTTTCATCGCGCTTAGGATTGCTGCAAATAGCACAAATTTTGGCATCGCTAATATTAAAACAACGTTCACACAAGAGGATGTTCTCGCGCATTTCAACCATCGATCGCGCCAGCGAAGTGGTTTTCGAAACGTCTTCGCGCAACAAATGCAAGGCCAGTCGTAATGCTGTTTTGCGCCCTATTCCTGGCAAACGCGATAGTTCTGTAACGGCATTTTCAAGTAAAATGGATGAATATTCTGCCACGGTATATGCTTTTTGGCAAAAATACGTTATTCAGTTATCATGCGTTAACTTTGCAGCAATATTCCAGAAAGTATGAAGAAAATGAATCGTCTACAAATACTGTTTCTTTTATTGTCAATCCTGCATTTTACATTTCTTTATGGTCAGCAGACCTCTCCTGATCTGAACCAAATGGATGGTGCGGGCAAAAAAAATGGCCCATGGCAGGCTGTTTATCCCAATGGAAAAGTACGCTATCAAGGCCAATTTAATAATGATTTGCCATTTGGTACTTTTTCATACTTCGATGAGGAAGGAAAACTAAAAGCTACAAACAAATTTGAGCCAGGTGGACGAATCGCCCACCACACTGCATTTGCTCCAAATGGTCAGCGGATTGCTGAAGGCCTCTTTGTTAATCAGCAGAAAGATAGTGTCTGGAGATTTTACAGCGACATTGATGGCGCATTACTGGCTGAAGAAACATATAAAGATGGAAAACGGGAGGGTTTGTCTGTCACTTATTTTCCAACAACAGGAAAAATAGCAGAAGAAATCTATTACCACGAGGATAAAAAAGATGGTGAATGGAAGAAGTATTTTGAAAGTGGAGCTCTCATGGCCACAGGTTTTTATCGGAATGATCTTCCCGAAGGTGAAATGATTTTCTACTATCCGGATAGTACTACCAATACACAGGGAACATATCGTAATGGGCTTAAATTTGGTGTTTGGAAAAGCTGGGATGAACAGGGCAACCTGATTTCTGAGGAAGATTACAGGGAAAAGAAAAACTAGTCACAGTTTCTAAGTGTCGAAACCAACTCTGGCAAACTGCTGATGAGTTTGGCACTGCTATTCCCAAGCCTCTCGGCTGAATGATGGCCTTGAGTGAACAAGATGCATTTCATTTGCAAAGCACTGGCTACTTCGAAATCATGGAGTGTATCGCCAACAAGCAAACAAGAGGCAGGATTAGTTTGAATGTTTTGTAGCAGCGTATTACCAGCTTCAGTTTTTCCACCTCCAAAATGGTTATCGATGCCTTGGACCGCTTCAAAATAGGGGTTCAGATCAAAATGTGAAATCAAATTTAAAAGGAGATCTTGTTCCATGGCCGAAAGCACAGCTTGCTTCAATCCCAAGGCTTTCAATTGCTGAAGTGTCTCTATTGCACTATTTTGTAATCCAACTTCAGGAAGTGCATCCCGGTAGCCATCCATGAATTCTAGTGCAGGAACCTCAAAAGGCTCTGATGCAAAGTCGAAACCCAATCGTGCATAATATTCCCTAACCGGAAAACCAAACACTGACTGGTAGAATTGCTTATCGATGGTAGGAAGCGCTCTTTTGATGAGCAGGTTATTCATCACATCAATACACATTTGTGTATCATTCAGCAGGGTGCCATTCCAATCCCAGATAACCCATTTGATGCCCAAGAAATCGTTGCTCATCGCTCCATGCATCGACGGATGTAATCTCCAATATTGGGTTTCCCCGACTCATATGCGAGGCGGTAATAGTAACAGGCCATATCATAGTTTTTCTCAAAATCGTAAATACGGCCCAGATTGAAGCAGGCATCAGCGTAATCGGGTTTTAGCTCGATGGCTTTTTGGTAGTCAAGTTTTGCTTTTTCTACATCTTTGAGGTTAAAATAGGCCGATGCCCGGTAAAAATAAGCTTCGTGTGAAGTATTATTAAATTCAATGGCTTTATTGAGCTCATGAACTGCATTTTTAAATTTTGATTTATACAACAGTTGGATGCCTTCTTCAAGGTGTTGCTGAGATTTTTGTGGATTTGGTGCGCATGCCTGAAAAAGAAGAATAAGCAGGCCTAATGACAGAATGTGTCGCATTTTTTCGTGCGAAAATAAACAATCTGCTTCAAATTTTCCATCAAAATTGACAGGCTTTAACATTTAATAAGCTTCGTTGGAATTTTATTTAATTTTGTTTGATGCACGATCAGATCCAAACATATCAATGGCCAAACCAACATGCCCTACAACAGGGATTTGTCCTAAAAAAGATGGAGGATATTTATCAGGCAGCCCAGGGAAAAACTGACAAACCGCACAGACACGATTATTATACAGTAATTTTTGTAAAAGAAGCAGCAGGTAAACATATACTTGATTTTGAAGAATACGATCTTCAACCCGACTCATTGTATTTTATTTTTCCTGGTCAGGTACACCAGTTGATAGCCGAGCGTGAACCCACCGGATGGGTCATGAACTTTACGACTGAATTCCTGGTAAACCAAGGTATTCCTTGCAGTATAATAGATGATATTTTCCTGTATAACGATTTCGGAAAATCGCCGCCTCTTTTTCCTGGTCCGGATGTCGCTCGTAAGCTTGAGCAGTTAATGAAGTTGATGGAGACGTCTTTGCAGGATTTTTTGCATTATTCGGGTGACGCTATTGGTGCGCTGTTACGGTTATTTCTAATTCAAAGTATCAATATGTGCCAGTTAAATAAGGAAGATAACACCCAATTGGTTGATTCATTCAATTCGATTGCCCGATCATTCCGAAAGCTGCTGGATGAAAACTTTAAGCGCTCCCATCAGGTAAAAGAATATGCCGATATGTTGTCTGTTTCGGCTGACTATTTGAATAAAACAATCAAATCGATCACTGGCAAAACACCCAAACAACACATACAAAACAAAATCATCACTGAAGCAAAACGGTTGTTGCTTTTCACTGACCTGTCAGCCAAGGAGATAGCTTTCGATTTGGGGTTTGGTGAGGCAGCTCATTTCAGTAATTTTTTCAACAGGAACACTGGCTTTAGTCCGGCCGCCTTTAGATTTTCAGTTCGAAATAACTGATTTTTGCAATTCTTTCATTCTTTTTTGTAATCGTTCTAAATAAGAACGGATGCAATTTTGCACCATGAAATTTACAACAACAGAAAGGAATCAAATGAAAGCAGTATATCATGCAGCAGCCTCAAGAGGGCATGTGCAGTTCAGCTGGCTAAATACCTATCACACTTTTAGTTTTGGCAATTATTACAATCCTGAAAGAATTCATTTTGGGATGTTACGTGTGCTCAACGATGATATTATCGACAAAGGCATGGGTTTCGGGAAACACCCGCACGACAACATGGAAATAATTACTATTCCATTGTCTGGCGATCTGGAGCACAAAGATAGTATGGGAAATTCAGAAGTAATTCGTGAGGGCGATGTACAGGTAATGAGTGCAGGTACGGGCATTTTTCACAGCGAATTCAATGCAAACAAAGACAAAGAGGTGAAGTTGCTCCAGATATGGGTGATTCCGCATACAAAAAATGTGGAACCACGTTACGACCAAATATCTATCAGAGATATTGCCAAAAAGGATGCCTTTTTTCAGATTGTCTCACCCAACAAAGACGATCAGGGAGTCTGGATTTATCAGGATGCATGGTTTCATCTTGGTGATTTTTCAGCAGGATCTAAAGGAAAATATGCAATGAAAAAAGACACAAACGGCCTGTATGTGTTTGTGATAAGTGGGAAAGTAAGGCTTGAAGATTATGTGCTGAATAACAGAGATGGTTTGGCGATCACAGAAGCAAAAGAACTTGAGTTTGAAATGCTCGAAGAAGGACGTGTCCTATTGATGGAAGTTCCCTTGCGGTAAAGAAAATTTTAATTATAAAAACGATCATAGAATGAAAACAAAATGGATTTCAGATCCTGCACATTCCGAAGTGCAGTTTAAGGTGAAGCACCTTGTTATATCAACAGTTACTGGTAATTTTGACGCTTTTGAAGCTCAACTCGAGACTGATAGTGAAGATTTTGTGCCGGCCAATATCAGCTTTGAAGCAAAAACTGCCAGTGTGAACACAAACAACAGCGACAGAGACAATCACTTACGATCAGCAGATTTTTTTGATGTCGAAAATTTCCCAACCCTGAATTTTAAGTCGGCCAGTTTCTCCAAAACATCAGAATCAGCTTATGAATTGGCAGGTGAACTGAGCATAAAAGGCATCAGTAGAAATGTGCTGCTGAATGTTGAGTTTGGCGGACGAATGACAGATCCTTATGGAAACGAAAAGGCTGGCTTTGAGATTTCGGGAAAGATCAACCGAAAAGACTTCAACTTAACATGGAATGCCGTGACTGAGGCCGGCGGTGTGGTTGTGAGCGATGAGGTTCGCTTACTGATCAATATTCAACTGGTTAAAGAAAAATAAGACTAAAGTGCTGGGCTGGCTTTAATAAATTGCCGGCCCAGTTTTTTTAGAAGTAAAACCAGTAAAATTTCATCTGTTTGTTGTCGTCAACAGCAAGCGTTGGGAGCGGGAATTTAAACAGACTGAGGGCTGTAAATACAAATTTTAAGGTTTTATTTTTTGTTGGAATTTTGCGCAGGTTGATGTCCGGACTGAGAAAAAACTGCCTTTTCCGATCAAACGTTGGAATGGGATTTCCAAGATAATTGTCGGCATTTTCACGGGCTCCTGTCATGCCATCGGCACTGTACCCTATTGCTACATCGAGCCAGGCAGGAAATCGGGTGTCTTTCTTTAAAAATGAGGCAATATTTGTCGATAGCCAATAGGTTTGCCCGTTGTAATCCTTTAGAAAACCTTGTAACTGATTTTTTCCCAGTTGGTCTGGTCGGTACTTGCGGTAAGGGCTAGAATGCACCGAAAACTTCAGCGACATCCGTTGCTCTTTCCAAAGTAATTGCTGACCAATGAAAAGTCCAGCCCCGGCGGTATTAGCGATGATATCGCCGCTCGAAGCGCCCCATTCAGCCGAAAAGCCGTCAAATATTTCAACAGTAGCTAGATAGGCAAAACCCATCATCCCTCCAATCCAGATTGCTTGTTTTTCGGGCATTCCACCCCAGGTAAAAGCATCGTAGCAATAATAACCAACCTGATAAGCTGAGGTGGCATGGCCAATTTTATCCATTTGCAGCCACTCGCTGTTGTCGTTGTTGAAATGAAAACTCGATTGGGGGTAACCATCGTACCACAAAAAGTACAGGCCCGTAATGGTTGTTGCGTAAAGACCGCCCGATAAATAAGTTAAATGTTTGATTCTGCGGTTTTCAACCTTTCTTAATGAGTCAGTTTGCCCCAAACAGATCTGAATGAGGAAAACCATCAAAAGAGAAAGCCACCATTTTCTCATGCTAATTTTCAAATTTGCTTAAAATGTGTCTGACTTCGGTTAGCACTTGCTGCAACTTTTTTTCATCTTTGGCTTCAGCCATGAACCTTAAATAGGGTTCGGTATTAGAAGCCCTAATGTTAAGCCACCAGTCAGGGTAATCAAGACGGTAGCCGTCAAAATCGACAAAGGAATCTGGTTTTTGAAGCTGCATAAAATAATCCCTGACTGCATCCATAGCAGCTTGTTTCTTGTCAATTTTAAAATTGATTTCGCCCGAACTGTTGTAACGCGAAATGTTATTGATGAGTCGGGAGAGGCTAAATCCTGACTCTTTGAAAGCTATAAGAATTTTCAAGACAATCAAAGCTGCGAGCAGGGCTGAGTCAGAGTAGTAAAACTCACGGAAATAATAGTGACCAGCTAGTTCTCCGCCATAAACGCCATCAAGTTCACGCAATTTTGATGCGCCATATGCTCTTCCAACGCGCCACGTTTCAACCTCCACACCAAATTGGTTGAGGTATTCTGCAATTGACCTCGAGCTGCGGATGTCTTGTACAACTTTGCCCTTTTCGCTTTTTTGCTCAAAGAAATAGTGCCCCATCAGGGCGATGATAAGGTCAGGAGAAATAAA
Source organism: Bacteroidales bacterium UBA5536 (assembly GCA_002426795.1). Classification (GTDB taxonomy): domain Bacteria; phylum Bacteroidota; class Bacteroidia; order Bacteroidales; family F082; genus UBA5536. Next base: position 546,233 of record DINQ01000008.1, on the reverse strand, counting down.
ACGGCCGTTTTCATCGATAAACATCACACGGTCGGCATCACCGTCGAAGATCAATCCAACATCACAATGCCGGTTGATTACCATGCCTTTGATTTGCTCCTGGTTTACCGGATCGAGCGGGTTTGGATCGTGTCCGGGAAAGTTTCCATCAGCTTTGTCGTTGATATAAAAAGCATCATTGCCAAACAATTCTTTTACAAACAAAGATGCCATGCCATTGCTGCAGTCGATGCCTATTCTCAATTTTTCAAAATCGCTGCTATAGTTTTTCAAAAAGTCGAGATAGGCTGGTGCGACATCAACCTGTGAAACTTTTCCTTTTGTTTTCGATAGCGAAACTTTGCCCTCTCTCAGTAATTTTTCCAATTGATTCAGGCCATTGTCGTAACCAACCGGAAGCGCATTTGCAGCTGAAACTTTTAGGCCATTGTGGTTTTTTGGATTGTGTGAAGCAGTGATCATGACAGAGGCTTTGTAACCAAATTTGGCCGTTGCCCAATAAACCATCGGCGTGGTCGAAAGTCCGGCATCTGCCACATCAGCACCTGCATCCGTAATTCCTTTTACCAAAGCATCAAAAAGTTCATCCGAAGAAAGCCGGCAATCGCGGCCAATTAGTATTTCAGCTGCCTGAAGAACCTCTGGTAGGAAAAATCCCATTTTGTAAACATCGGCCGCATTGAAATCCACATCCCATGTGCCTCTGATATCGTAAGCTTTGAAAGCCTTCATGAATTCGTTTTATTTTTTAATGTTGAGTTTATCGAGTGCCTGCCGGTATTTCCATGCGTTACGTTCGTGTTGTAAGCTGGTTTCGGCAAATGTGTGATAACCAGATAAATCATCGCGCGCACAGAAAAAATAGTAGCGGTGATTCTCAGGATTCAGTACTGCATCAATAGAAGAAATGGATGGTATTGTAATCGGACCAGGAGGCAAACCGCTGTATTTGTATGTGTTATATGGAGAATCGATGAGTTTGTGTACGTCTAATACACGGCGAATATTAAAATCCCCGACAGCAAATACAAGCGTAGGATCAGCCTGAAGCCGCCAACCAGATTTCAGCCGGTTGAGATATACTCCGGCAATTCGTGCTTTCTCGTCGTTTTTATTGGTTTCTCGTTCAACAATAGAGGCAAGTGTTGAGACTTCCTGAGGGCTAAGCCCGATTTCGATTGCTTTGTTTTTACGGCTTTCATTCCAAAATTTATGATATTCCTGCAGCATGCGTGAAATAAAACCGTTGGCATCGGTGGTCCAATAAAACTCGTAGGTGTTTGGAATAAAAAGTGAAGGAAGATTCTGGAGGTCGAATCCGAGTTGTTGCACATAAATGCTGTCTTGCAGCAAGGCGACTATTGAAGCTGAATCAGCTTCGATCTGTTTTGAGACAATGCCGGCCAGTTGCTGAATATCTCTGATGTTGTTATAGGTAACTTTAACCGGACTTTGGGCACCCGAACGAAGTAAATCAATCAATGCATTGTTGCTCATTCCGTTTTTAACAATATAGCGACCTGGTTTTACATTTGACGGGTATGCTTTTTTGTCAGCTAACCACTCAAAATTGTTGCGGTGAACGACAAGTCCTTTCGTATACAGGATTTTTTTCACCGAATCGAAGTTGGCACCTGTTGGAATATAGATGGCAATATCAGTTTTATTGGGTGTCCAGATGTTGGGTTTTAAAATGATGGTGTATAAGAAATAACCGAGGCCAAGCGCAACAACAATGAGTAAGGCAAGCAGCCGCAATAAAATTTTGCTCAATTTTGATCGCTTGCCAGCTTTTCTGTTACCGTATTTAGAATGGTAGTAGCTCATTTGATTGTTAGTGCAAAATTCTTCGAGATGGATTTAAACGTTGAAATTCAAGCTGATCAATAAAACCTTTTGGTGTTTTGAGCCAACTTTTGCGTAAACCACATTGTGTATAACCGCTTTTAGTAAAAAGCCTGATACTCTGTTCGTTGTCTTGACCTATCAGGCAGAAAAGCTGGTTGAGCTGCAGCACGCCAAATGCGTATTCTTCGAGCAAATGCAACGCATCAGAGGCAAGTCCCTGTCTCTGGGCTCCGGCTTCAATCATGATGCCTACGCCAGCTCTTTCGTGAAAGGGATCAAAATCGTACAAATCGATGCAACCAACAGTTTTGCCGGTGTTTAACTGATCAATCATCATCCGAAGCTGACGGTTGGCATACAAATCGTTGTTTTGCAGGATAAATTGCTCAATATGGTGCATCGAAAAGGGAGCGATGGTATCGCTAACCCGCCAGACTGTCTGGTCGTTTTCCCAAAGATAAATCAGTTGAGCATCCGATGGCTCTGCAGCGCGTAAGGCGATATTTTTTGAATGTGCAAACATCTAAGTGTGTAAAATAACAACATTCTACCCAATTAAATAGGGCGGATGCTGGTAAATTTTTGGTTTATATTGATTTTCCCATCAAAAACCTTTTGTACGGGCCCTAGCAGTTGAATGTTTCGAAATGTTTGATCTTGCCGTATAAATTTCACCTGAAGGTCTCCGCCCCGGGTGTAAATCTCATGCTGCTCGGTGCCAAACCACAGCGAAGCGGCGATGGCTGCGGCAGTAACGCCGGTACCACATGAAAGCGTCTCGTTTTCAACACCTCGTTCGTAGGTTCGCATAAAAACCTGATGGCCTTTTTTCTGGATGAAATTTACATTCACGCCGTTTTGACTGATAGTTTTGTCGAAGCGAATTTGCCTGCCTTGTTCAACTACATCAAATTCTGACAGATTGTCAACCTGACAAACATAATGTGGCGATCCGGTATCAACCAATAATCGATTACCGTCACAGTCATAACTTAGTACGTCGGCCATCTGAATATCAACAAAGTAATCGTTCGTATCATGCTGTAATATACTTGCCTGATGCAGGCCGTCGAAAGCCTCAAAAGTCATTTCCTTGTTGGATATGCGCTCAGTAAATGCAAATGCTGCCACCGAGCGACCACCATTGCCACACATGCTGCCAACAAAGCCATCGGCATTGTAATAGACCATTTTAAATTCGGCAACGGATGAAGGCCAAAGTTCAATCAGGCCATCAGCACCAATCCCAAGATGCCTGTCGCAAAGTGCCGCGATTGTGTCCGGTTGAAGTTTTTGACCACCATCCATCCGATTCAAAATGATGAAGTCGTTTCCGGTCCCGTGATATTTACTGAATTGAAGGATGTTGCTTTGCACAAATAATTTATTTTGAGATTGTTAATTATTCTTAAGTTGGGATCTGTGGTTCGAATTTTGTTGTAAAAATAAGCAAATGCAGATATATCAAAAGAATTTCATACCTTAACATCAATTAACAGACACAACGAAACTTTTCAAATGGTCTGTCGTTTTGTTAAGGTGAACATTGATTAACAAAATGAGTTAAACTTAAAATTTTGAGACATGAATCAGAGAATGAAAAACTTTGGTTTTGCACTTGCTGGTGCATCAGTTGTAGTAATCATTACCTTAATTATAGCCTTGTCGAAAGGTGCTGAAGGAGATTTTAACAAAAGCGAAGAACGATTGTCGGTGCAACCCGAGCGCCTGCAGTCGTATCAAACTTCATATGCCCCCATTCCCCAAAATATAAACTTTGTGGATGCCGCTGAAAAAACCGTGAATGCGGTGGTGCACATCCGCACTGAGATCAACAGGCAGGGTGCCTCATACGATGATTTTTTCGGCTCACTGAGAGAATATCTTTACGGAAACCCTCATGGAAATCCAAGAGCACTGGTGGGTTTTGGCTCTGGTGTAGTGCTTTCTGATGATGGCTATATTGTTACCAATAATCATGTTGTTGATGGGGCCGACGATATCGAAGTAACCTTTAATGATAAACGAGAGTTGAAGGCAACAGTGATTGGTACAGATCCTACTACTGATCTTGCACTGATTAAAGTTGAAGCAAATGACCTGCATTATTTGCCTTATGGAAATTCAGATGACGTTAAAGTAGGCGAGTGGGTTCTTGCTGTTGGAAACCCTTTTAACCTCACTTCAACAGTTACGGCTGGTATTGTGAGTGCCAAGGCAAGAAATATCAATATTCTGGGGAGTGGCTCTTCAATCGAATCTTTTATCCAGACTGATGCTGTTGTTAACCGAGGAAACAGCGGTGGAGCGTTGGTTAATACCAACGGAGAACTCGTTGGTATTAATGCTGCAATCGCTTCACATACCGGTGTTTACGAAGGATATTCTTTTGCTATTCCATCGAATATTGTTCATAAAGTTGTTGACGACCTGATCCGTTTTGGCGAACCCCAAAGAGCGTTCCTGGGAGTAGAAATCAGAGAGATGACACCTGATCTTGCTGACGAACTGGGGCAAGACAATGTGAATGGCGTTTACATTGCACGTGTGGTCGAAAATGGTGGTGCAGCCGAATCGGGTATTGAATCAGGCGACGTAATAACTGTTGTTGACGGAACAGGCGTGAACAGCCTTTCTCAATTGCTCGAGGTTGTTGGTCAGCATCGCCCTGGCGATCAGGTTGATGTGGAGGTCTTGCGCAAAAACAAAAGAAAAAGTTTTAGCGTGACACTCAAAAACCAGGACGGTACAACTGAAGTGAAGAAACGTGAAGAAGTCTTTTTTAATGATCAGCTTGGCGTGAGTCTTGAACGGGTAAACTCGTCTGATATGAACAAGTTAGGTATTGGAAACGGTCTTCGGGTTACGAACATTCAGGATGGTGTACTTAAAAGAGGTGGCATCAGCAAAGGGTTTGTCATCACTTATGTCAACGGTCAGAAAATATCAAGTAAAGGAGATTTAGAGGACGCGCTGGCCAATAAAAGAGGAAAAACTATCCAGGTTCAGGGAGTTTATCCGAATGGAATGAAAATAAGTTTTGAATTTTTTGAGTAATTTAGAATAAATTTAAATAAATTGCGTTCGCAAATAAGTTTTTGGCATTTATTGCCACTAAAATGCCAAAATACAATTGACTGGCAAAATACAAGCTTGAGCAAAAGTAGTAGTTGCCTGCAAAAATAGGTGATTGCGCTGAACTTTAAGCGAGATTAATTGTTCAAATAAATAATAAAGAAAGGTCTGTAATGAGGCAACTAAAAATAAGCAAGTCAATCACCAATCGCGAAACCGCCTCTCTCGACAAATATCTGCAAGATATTGGCAAAGAGGGGATGATTACTGCTGACGAAGAGGTTGAACTGGCGCGTCGTATCAAAGCGGGCGATCAGAAGGCTCTGGATAAGATGGTGAATGCCAATCTTAGATTTGTGGTTTCTGTTGCGAAACAGTACCAAAATCAGGGACTTAGCCTGCCCGATCTGATTAACGAAGGAAACCTTGGTTTGATCAAAGCCGCTCAGCGTTTTGATGAAACAAGGGGATTCAAATTCATTTCTTACGCAGTCTGGTGGATTCGTCAGTCCATTCTGCAAGCCTTAGCCGAGCAGTCACGTATCATTCGTCTTCCTCTCAACCAGGTTGGTTCACTGAATAAGGTGCGCAAGGCTTCCTCTCGATTGGAGCAGCAATTTGAGCGGCCACCCTCAGCAGATGAGATCGCCGAGCAACTTGATGTTCCTGAGCACAAAGTGAAGTCGGTGCTAAAAATAAACACCCGCTACATTTCTGTGGATGCCCCGCTTAAGGATGATGAGGACGTGATGTTCCTCGATTCTTATGTGCCCGATGATGCCATGGAAACGGATGAACCACTGATGCAGGAATCTTTGGGGCGGGAGATTCAACGATCGCTTGCCACACTCACTGAAAAAGAGCGTGAAGTACTCAATATGTATTACGGTATTGGCCTTAGTCATGGATTGACGCTTGAAGAGATAGGAGCTAAATTCGATCTCACACGCGAACGGGTTCGTCAAATCAAAGAAAAGGCTATTCGTCGGTTGAAGCACACGGCACGAAGCCGCTTGCTCAAGGCTTATCTTGGGCAATAAAATCTAAGCTGTTCTAAACGTTAAAAGGTTGTCGCTAATTGACAACCTTTTTTTTTATCCCATAGCGCAATCGATTGCGGAATAAAATCTTATTTTTGCTTTTCGCTATTGCCAACATAAACCAATCTAAATAATAACCAAACTAACCGTAATGGAAAAATTTAATGAATCACTTAAGTCGTGGGTCGACAACGAAAAAGCAGCCACAGAGTTTATCGGTGTGGTGAGTAAACTCTGGTTTGATAAATCTATCGAGTTGATTTTATTGCGTTCGGTGCTTGTGAACCGCGGTTCGGGGAAGGTGCTTAACAAACACATCCGGGCCGAAACTATTTTAAAAAAACCCGTCAGGGTTCAGGATTCCCTCTTGATTGCAAAAGCGATCCTAGAAGAGGATATTGCCCCTGCGCGCATCGATATTGGGAGGTTAAACAGCGAATGGACTGATGAAAAAGACCAATATCCTTCGGTTAATGCATTTGTGCTTGATAAGTTGAAAGCTTTCGTGGCAGCACCACCCCGAAGCACAAAAACACAAGATGTGGTGCTTTATGGTTTTGGTAGAATAGGACGACTTTTGGCACGCGAACTCACCCAGTTTGCCGGCAATGGCTCACACCTCAGACTTCGGGCAATTGTAACAAGAAGCAATTCGCCAGAAGATTTGCATAAACGCGTTTCTTTGTTCAGAAAAGACTCGGTACATGGCCACTTTGCAGGCGTTGCCAACGAAGATATTGAAAATAATGCCATGGTAGTCAATGGACAAATCATCAAATTTCTGGCGGCCAGTAAACCCGAAGACATTGATTATGAAGCCGAAGGCATTTACGATGCGTTGATTATTGATAACACCGGTGTTTTACGCGACCGTGAAGGCCTGAGCCGACACCTGAAAGCCAAAGGCGTAGCCAAAGTCTTGCTAACTGCTCCGGGAAAAGGTGATATTCCAAATATCGTTTATGGAGTAAACCAAAGCGCTATAGATGTTGATGCCGAAACCGTCTTTTCCGCTGCTTCATGCACTACGAACGCTATCGTGCCGGGTCTGGAAATCATTGAACGAACCATGGGAATTGTTAAAGGCCATATCGAAACCATTCATGCCTATACAAACGACCAGAACTTACTGGATAATTACCACAAAAAATCAAGACGTGGCCGCTCAGCACCACTCAACATGGTAATTACAGAAACTGGAGCTGGAAGCGCTGCAGCAAAAGCAATTCCCTCACTCAAAGGCAAACTGACAAGCAATGCTGTTCGTGTACCTGTCCCCAATGTTTCATTGGCAATTCTCACACTGGAACTGTCTCGCGCAACTTCGGCAGAAGAACTTAATAAATTATTTTTGGATGCTTCCCTAAAAGGAACATTGATTGAGCAAATCAGGTTCAGCAACAGTACAGAGTTCGTCTCATCAGACGGAATTGGCGATTCGTGTGCCTGCATCTTTGATAGTCCTGCCACCAAAGTTTCCGATGATGGTAAAACGGCTGTAATCTATCTATGGTACGACAATGAATTTGGATATACCAGTCAGGTAATCAGGTTGGCGCGCCATATTGGTAAAGTTAAGAGCTACAGGTATTACTAAACCGAAGTGATTGTTGAAAGGGGTGTTGCAAGAAATTGTAGCACCCTATTTTTTTTAGTGGAGAATAGTTTTAAATTTGCCTGCTGAATCAGGCACATTTCAAAAAAACATGAGACAAAATAATTTCCTAAAGTCCCGATCGAATATGGTTGGGCCTGCGGCACTTTTTGTTTTTGTTTATATGGTGTGATCAAAACCATTCAGCGCATGAAAAAAGCAAAATATATCTTCGTAACAGGTGGCGTGACATCTTCTTTGGGTAAAGGGATTATCTCAGCATCTTTGGCCAAGCTGCTGCAGGGAAGAGGGTTTTCAGTAACCATTCAAAAATTGGATCCATATATCAATGTAGATCCTGGTACACTAAATCCATATGAGCATGGCGAATGTTACGTAACAGAAGATGGTGCTGAAACGGATCTTGACCTGGGGCATTACGAGCGCTTTTCGAATACACCTACTTCCCAGGCAAATAATGTAACAACAGGACGCATTTATCAGAATGTGATCAGTAAAGAGCGAAAAGGGGAATACCTTGGCACAACTGTTCAGGTTATTCCACACATCACCGATGAAATCAAACGCTGTATTCGCCTATTGGGTCAGTCGGGAAAGTATGATTTTGTAATAACTGAAATTGGTGGAACGGTAGGTGACATTGAGTCATTCCCTTTTATTGAGGCCATCAGGCAAATGCGTTGGGAAATGGGGCGCGACTGTGCAGTTATTCACCTTACCCTGGTGCCTTATCTTTCTGCCGCTGGTGAACTGAAAACGAAACCCACACAGCATTCAGTAAAAACCATGCTGGAGCAGGGAGTTCAACCAGATATTATCGTTTGCCGGACCGAACACAACCTCAATGAGTCGTTGCGCGCCAAAATAGCGCAGTTTTGCAATGTTGAGCAAACTGCTGTCATTGAAAGTATTGATGCAAGTTCAATTTATGAGGTTCCATTATTGATGCTGGAGGAAAAACTTGATATTGAGGTATTACGAAAAACCCATACAGCAATTCCGCAAAAGATAGATATCAGCAACTGGAAAAAATTTCTCGACCGTCTGCTTAATCCTACAGCTCAGGTCACAGTTGCACTGGTTGGTAAATATGTTGAGTTGAAAGATGCCTACAAATCTATTCATGAATCCTTTATCCATGGTGGAGTCGCCAACGAATGTGCGGTTAAAATAAAAAGTGTACACAGCGAACACCTCAATGCGGATAACTTGCAGGAAGAACTGGCTGGTGTTGATGGTATCTTGGTGGCGCCGGGTTTTGGACCGCGTGGAATTGAAGGGAAGATTCTTGCGATTGAATATGCACGAAAAAATTCTGTGCCCTTTCTTGGTATTTGTCTGGGAATGCAGTGCGCGGTGATTGAGTTTGGTCGCAATGTGTTAGGCTTCAAAGATGCACACTCCACAGAAATGAATCCAAAAACTGCACACCCGGTTATTGACCTGATGACAGATCAGAAAAATATTGAGAACATGGGTGGTACAATGCGTTTGGGGGCTTATCCGTGCAAACTTGACAGCAGCTCAAAAGCCTATGCGCTTTACGGAGAAAGTATGATATACGAGCGACATCGGCACCGTTTCGAGTTCAATAATCAATACCGCGATGCTTATAATTCAAGCGGTATGAAAACGACAGGGATTTATCCCAATGGCGATTTGGTAGAAATAGTTGAGTTGGAAAATCATCCGTGGTTTGTCGGCGTGCAGTTTCATCCGGAATACAAAAGTACTGTGGCCAGACCACATCCGCTATTTGTTGGTTTTGTTGCTGCGATGCTTAAATATCAGAAGGATCACATCTGATGAATACATCCTGCACTTCAGTATTCTGACAGAATTAACATTTGGAAGCCTTTTTCTGCTATTTTTGCAGCCGAATAACCCATTTTATTTTATTTGAATGAACAGAGACTCGATCATTGGTTTTATCCTCATTGCTGCCATTTTGGTGGGTTATACAATCTGGATGACGCCCTCAAAAGAAGAACTAGCTCAACGTCAGCATAAACTTGACTCTATCGCCTTTGTCAGACAGCAGCAGCGTGTTGCCGATTCTGTCCGCATCCTGAATGAAGTTGCTAAACTCAATGAGGAATCTAAAGCCGAAGAAGTTCAATCGCCTGTAAATGAACAAAATGATGATCAGTTGCTTCAGGAGAAGAAGAACAGGTTTGGTCGCTTTGCTATGGCATCTTCAGGTTCAGACACTGTGTATTACTTTGAAAATGATGTGCTAAAACTGGGTATTGCCTCTCAGGGTGGTTATGTAACGAGTGTTGAATTGAAGAAATACCAGACATGGGACTCGCTCCCGCTGATTGTTTTCGATCCAAAAACTGCTGTGCTCGATCTTTCATTCTTTTCACAAAACAAAACGATCAATACTGCAGATCTGTTCTTTACCCCTTACGTGAACGGAAAACCTCTTTCTGTTGCAAGGCAAAATATGATGGTTGCAAACAGCGATAGCCTCAATATCAGCATGCGTCTATTTGCTGATGACGGAAACGGAAATATCGATCAAAATCGCTACATCAGTTATGAATACGTGATTCATCCCAAAGAATATATGGTAGATTTTAATCTGCATCTACAGGGAATGGATGATATTATTGCTTCTAATTCTAATTTTCTGTCACTCGACTGGAAGGCTGATCTGCTGAAACAGGAAAAAAGTATCGACCGTTTTAATGGTAGTACCATCTACTATAAGCACCTGAACGACGATGTGGAATACATGTCTGAAACCAAAGACAGTGAAGAATCTATCAGGACCCGCGTAAAATGGGTTTCATTCAAGCAAAGATTTTTTACTACAACCCTGATAGCTGACAACTATTTCGACAATGCCGACATGCGTACCCAAACGCAGGAACAACCGGCTAATCCCCGCTATCTGAAAACTATGTACGCAACGGTAGAATTGCCTTACAGCCCTTCTCCTGAAGTCGTCATTCCGATGTCGTTTTATTTTGGTCCAAACAGTTTTTACGAACTTCGCTCTCATAAACTTGAACTGGAGCATCAGATTCCGTTGGGCTGGAGTTTTTTCCTGCTGGCCTGGATCAATATGTATATCGTTATTCCGGTTTTCACCCTCCTGGGCTCCTATGGCTGGAACTATGGGATTGTGATTCTTGTGTTGACGATCCTGCTCAAAATGATTTTGTTCCCGATAGCCTACAAAACCTACAACTCATCGGCTAAAATGAGGGTTCTCAAACCTGAAATTGACGAAATTTCAGCCAAGTATCCCAACAAAGAGGACGCGATGAAGAAACAGCAGGCAGTAATGGCGCTTTATAAAAAGGCAGGCGCCAACCCCATGGCTGGATGCATCCCGATGCTGCTCCAGATGCCCATCCTCATCGCCATGTTCAGGTTCTTCCCTTCCAGTATAGAATTGCGCCAGCAACCTTTCCTCTGGGCTACTGACTTGTCGAGCTACGACAGCATCCTGAATTTACCCTGGGATGTGCCATTTTATGGTGACCACGTGAGTTTGTTTACTCTTTTGATGACCATATCTACCATTATTTACACCCATGTTAATAATGAGATGATGGGGCAGCAGAACAATCAGCTGCCGGGTATGAAAACCATGATGTACCTGATGCCACTCATGTTCCTTGGGCTGTTCAATAACTATGCCTCTGGTTTAAGCTACTATTATCTGCTCGCCAACCTTATTACTTTTGCCCAGATGTATGTGTTCCGTCTGACCATCAACGAAGATAAACTGCGTGCAAAGATTGAAGAGAATAAAAAGAAACCAGTCAAGAAATCTGGTTTCCAGAAACGGTTGGAAGACGCTGCCAAGCAAAGAGGTTACAAAATGCCAAAATAACTTCTGCTGAATTATCATGGAGCTTACGTATTATCAACGGATAGGGCAGGGCAACCTGCAACTGCTGGTGGCATATTTTTATGAAGGCATCCGGGAGGATGAGGTTCTCAGACCGATGTATCCGGGCGATCTGGAAGCCGCTGAAAGACGCTTATTCCTTTTTTTGGTGCAGTACCTTGGAGGACCGGCAACTTATTCAGAACGAAGAGGGCACCCGCGCCTGAGAATGCGACATATGGTTTTTCCAATCGATGAAGAAGCAAAAAATCGATGGTTAAGTTGCATGTCAAATGCTATGGCACGGGTTGAGATGGATGAAGAGTCGAGGCGTTTTCTGTGGTCCTATTTTGTACAGACCGCAGATTTCTTGAAAAACAGATAGCTAAGGCAGCTTTACTTTTGCTCCCCGACAAAATAGTCGTCTTTATCGGCAAACAAAACATTGAAGCTTGTCAGGCTGCCATAAATACGTGTGATATATTGCTGCAGATTCACCTTTTCTTCGTCTGATAAGTCAGAGGCATTGATGCGCTGTTCCATCACACGCAGGCGATCGCGCACCATAACGATTTTATGAAAAAAAGTGTCAATGGGCATTTCCTTTTGCTTCAGATTGGTATCTCCGGGTTGCAATACAAGAAGTCCGTTTTTCCATTTACTTCCAAGTGGAACAACTTCCTGAATGTCTGAATACTTACGCAACAACCTGGTGAAAACACGTTCAACTTTCTCAAAACTCAGTAAATCCGTTTCATCCCCAACAAAATCAATTGATTCAAGTCCGGTAAAAGATTTTAGTATAGTTTTGGTACCATAATTAATAAAAGTGATTTCATAGGAGTCGCTGTAAACCTGAATAACTACTCCCGCACCAAACTCTTTGTGTTTAACCCGCGAACCTATTCCGTAACTGATTCCTTCCATGGTTGTTTGATTTTTAAGATATATAACTTAATTTTGAAAAGTCGCACAAAGATAGGGTGAAGCTAGCAATTGTATGAAGAAATGGTTTTTGAAAAGCACGCTTCAATCTAATTTTGAAAATTAATTTCCAATTATTGGAATTAGTATGATTTTAGGAAATATTTAAGTTATTGTTAATCAACAACTAAAAACTTTTCTTGAGTTTTGGTACAACACTTGCATAATAATAGAAAACTCTAACGTCATGAAAAAAATATTACAATTTGTTGCTGTACTTTTCATTACAGCATTTTTTATTTCCTGTTCAAAGGACAACGGACCAGATCCTGGAACAGAAAGCCCTATAGATCAGTTGAACATTCCGGATGGTTTCACTTTCGAATCGACAAAAGAAGTTTCGCTTACGCTGATTCTGCCCTCTTCTGTTACACTCAATGCCAGTAGTTACCGTGCCGATGTTTATGCCGGAATACCTTCAGAAAGTATCAAGCTGGTTTATTCATCATCGTTCCCTGCTTCTGGGAGGTTGGAGATGAATTTCAAAGTTCCCTCAGCAACAACCAAACTCTGGGTGCATTCGATTGCTGGAAGTGTCACTATCGACCTTACTGAAAGCCAATATGTTAAAGAAGGTGGCATTGTGATCGATTATGGCGCCGATATGCACTTTGATCCTCCGGCAATTGCCGAAGGTGAAAAAAGCGCAGTTGCTGATCAGGTAATTTCTGCTGTTTCGGCATCTCAGATGAAACAAAGTGCGGCTTATGTTAATCTGATCGAAAATGGAGATTTTACCAATAACGACTTTGGTGGCGTGATTGCTGACTGGTCTTCACCCATGAATGCAGATGGAAAATGGTATATCACTTCTACTTTAGGTGTAAATTATGCGCAACAACAAATTCAGGGAGGCGAGAGATTCTTAAGAATTACCAGGAGCCCTGCCCGATATGGTGGCGTAGCTCAATTGGTTCCTGCTCAACCTGGAGATTTGATTACTTTGACAGCTGACTTCCGCACCGCTGGCAATGGAAATAATATTGTCTGGTTGTTTTTGATTTCTCGCGATGCTGCCGGACAATCGACTGGTTTTTGGAGTATTGAGACAGATGGGAACACAGGGGGGTGGATCACACGTACTGTAGCAGCGACCATGCCCGTCGGAACAGTAAGTGTGCAGATTCTACTTTGGAATCATATATATGGTGGTACAATTGATTTTGATAATGTGATTGCGACCGGGCCAACGACCGATAGCGATGGCGATGGCGTGGATGATGAGTTGGATGAATATCCAAATGACAGTGAGCGAGCTTTTAATGTTTACTATCCGAACAATGAAGATTTCGGAACACTCGCTTTTGAAGATTTGTGGCCAGGAAAGGGAGATTACGATTTCAACGACCTTATTTTGGATTACCAGTTCAAACAAGTGCTGAATGGCGACAACGAATTGGTTGAGATTTATATGGATTACCAGGTACGAGCTATCGGAGCAAGTCTTGAAAATGGTTTCGGTATTGAGTTTCCTGGAACTGATCCGAACGCTATTGCGTCTGCAACAGGCACAAATATCACAGAATCATATATTTCTCTCAATGCAAACGGAACGGAACAGGGACAACAGAATGCGGTAATTATCTTATTTGACAATGCCTTCAGTATGATTGACAGGCCTTCAGGAGGTTTTGGTGTTAATACAACTCCCGAAGCGCCATATGTTGAGCCTGTGATGCGTCAGCTATATGTTTTGTTTGGTAACCCAACACCAATTCAAGAAGTTGGTTTTGCGCCATTCAATCCGTTTTTAATCGTGGATAAAACACGCGGACGCGAAGTCCATTTGGCCGGAAACAAACCAACCACCTTGCACGATCCCGCCTATTTTGGCGAATGGTTCGACGACAGCAATCCCGCTATCAACAAATATTATCAATCAGCAACGAATCTTCCTTGGGCAATTGATTTGCCTGTTACCTTTAATTATCCTGTCGAAAAAGTGTTGATCACCGAAACCTATCTTAAGTTTGCTGACTGGGCTGAAAGTGGCGGTGAGTTATTCCCTGATTGGTACGAAGACAAGGCAGGATACCAAAATCAGACATTGATCTACACACACAATGATTAACGTTTTATATCATTGAAAAACAAATAGATAGAAAATAATTGGCTAAGAATAGGCTAGCCGTTTCCGGATTCTGGAAGCGGCTAGTCTATTTTTGGGAAAAATCTTCCCAAAATTGTAAAATTCAGCCACATTAAGCGATTTTGCTTTAGATTATTCAATTTACAATCAGATACTTAGAAGATAACATTTTTTTTGGTTCAATTTTTGTTGCTAAACAATTGAATTTAAGTATTTTGTTGAGAATGTAAAAAACGTTTACCAGAGCATTCAAGGCTTTTATCCTTAAATTCAAGGCGCTAACAGGAAAAATAGATGATTAACTATGAGCATTTATTTGAATGTTGGTGCAGGTTTTTACAAAATTGGGAATTAATACGAATTGAAGCATTCTACCACATGCAGAAATTGTACTTTAAGAATCGTGTTTTGAGTTTTGCCGTTATGATTTTCATGCTTATTGGCATGGGAATGGCAAATCAGGCTTTGGCATTTGATCAATCTCAGCATGCTGATTCTGTTTTCAATTCGTTACCACTTGAAGTCCGGATGCTCAATAAACAATTGGATGTCAATTTGTTGTTTGATGCGAGCCTCAAGAACACCGACGACGATAATTATTTCCTTCCTGATACAGTCGAGGTGCTTTCTGTTCAACATAATCCAAGGCGACAAGTTTTTATTTATGATAATCTTGCGCGAAATACAGTAATTCAACTTTGGAGTCTTGATAATGGCAATTGGTTTTATTACAGCTTCATTTCAAATTCCTATGATAATTCAGGAAACCTTGAAACAAAGCTTACATCCGTAAGACAAAATGGTGTTTGGGTAAGTGTTTCAAAAGAAATTAACACCTACGAAGGAAACGGTCTCCTCAAGACAAATGTGAAACAGCTATGGACTGGCTCCGCATGGCAAAATGAAGTAAAAACCACCAATACCTGGAATTCAAATGGTTATTTGGTTGCCGAGCTCAAAGAATTGTGGATTGACGATAGTTGGAGTTCAGATGAATTTGAAATCTATGTTCGTAATGAAGACGGTAGTTTTTTGGAGTATACCAAACAATCCTGGGATGGGACAAACTGGATAAATGAAGCGCATGTTATCAATGAATTTGAAAATGGCCTGGTGCAAAATTCTGTTTACCAAAACGGAGTAAACAATGAATGGGTCAATGCCGAAAAATATACCTACAGTTACAATGCCCAAGGACAAAACACTTCTTACACCATTGCTTCTTGGTCAAATGAACAGTGGGAAGATATTTTCAGATTCACATATACATACAATGCACTGGGCTATAGAGATTCTGGTCTTGTCGAGCAAAGGATAGACGGAAACTGGCAAAATGAAGAGTATTCGTTTTATACATCCAATGGATTTGGAAGTCTACTCTCTTCCTTAACACAGGTCTGGGAAAATCAAATCTGGCTCAATCAGTCTCTGTATACCTATGATTATGACGGGAACGGTAACGCTCTGGAAGGAAATTACTACCAATGGGTTAGTGATTCCTGGTCTCAGATTGCGGACAATCAAATGACTTTTAGGTATGATAACGGTGTTTATCAGCTAAAAGTTAACGGTTATTATGCAGAGGCGAGCTATTTCTCCATGCTTGTTGGCAATGACGAAATAAGTACCACCGGGCCATCACAAATTAAAATTTATCCAAACCCTGCAACTTCTTTATTGACGATTGAATTAGATGGGGAGCATGCATTGCAAGCAATTCAGATTTTTGATCTTACAGGAAAGCTGGTAAGAAATATTGAATTGTCTGAAAATGTTAATAATGCGTTAAAGTTTACCATATCGTTGGCTGATGTCCCAAATGGATTGTATTTTGTGGAGGCATTGGGCGATAAGAATTTAATTGTAAAAAAGCTAACTATCAGTAAATAAACAATATAAGCGAAAATTAATAAGATAAAATAGAAAAATAGAATAATAACAACTAATCCTACCACAATGAAAAAGTCTCTTTACTTACTCAGCACCCTGGTCTTAGGCCTCCTGCTGAATTATCAATTCGCCAGTGCGCAAGTCGTGCCCGAGGTGACTGTGATTCAACCCAGCGAAGCCGGAATTGAATGGATCATCGGAAACACTTACCTAATCTCTTGGGTCGATAACTTCACACGACCGGTGGATATTTACCTTGTAGATGACGATTTTGCAACTACGGGGAACAACCATGAAACCCTAATTGGCGATGATGTTGAAGGTTCAACCTATGCCTGGGAGATCGACGGTGCGTTAAACCCAAGTAATTTCTGCAAAATCAGGGTTGAGAGCTCGGTTAACAACATATACAATGACGATAGTCAGGAGTATTTCAAGCTACTTGCCAATGCTTCCAATTCATCAATGGTGGTTGAGCAGCCATCCTTGCCAAATATAGACTGGGTTGTGGGTCAAACTTATCTTATTTCATGGGTAGACAATATGCCTGGAACTGTTGATATTGATTTGATGCAGGATGATGGAGTAACCCTGGTTTCATCTATTGCAACAAATAAAGAAGGATCGACTTTCTGGTGGAATACCACTGGATATGCAGCAGGAAGTTATAAAGTTAGGGTAACTAACAATGGCGTCGCAGACGTCAGTGATAATGCTTTTAATCTTGTTGTTTCTTTGCCTGGTACGATTGATTTGCTTCAGCCAACAGCAAATAATACACAAATCTTAGTTGGGAGTACTTACTTAATTTCATGGATAGATGATATCAGCGAAAATGTAAAAATAGAGCTGACAGACGCTGCTGGTGCCAACCCGCATACTATCGTAGCTTCAACTTCAGGCTCGACCTATCTTTGGAACACAGGTACTTTACCTGCCGGTAATCTGATTACCAATGGCGGTACCTATAAAATTAAAGTGACAAGTGTAAATAGTACATCCATAACTGACATTAGCGAATTTGCCTTCACAGCCATCGCCAATACAGGAAGTGAAGTAACTGTTTTGCAGCCAAGCGAAAGTGGTATCGAATGGTTGTTGGGCGGACAATACCTGATCTCGTGGATTGACGATTTTAGCGATAATGTAAATATTGAGTTGTGGGACGAGTTTGGTTCAACCGGTTCAAAGGTTGCTGACATTGCAACAAATGTTGCTGGTTCTACTTATATATGGAACACCGCTATTAATCCCGTGACCCTTGATCCTGGAACCTACACTATCAAAATTGCAAATTCTGATGGTTCAATTTCTGACTTCAGCGATAATACTTTTGACATCATCGCCACTTCGGGGTCTATCGAAGTTTTACAACCGAATATTGCAGGAATCAACTGGGTGGTAGGATCAACACACTTGATTTCCTGGATTGATAATGTTCCCGGACCTGTGAATATTGAGCTGGTAGGTTCTGCGCCATTCACCATTGCATCTGACAAAGCTGATAATTATGGCGGGACTTGGGCTGATGGCGACAACGAAGGTTATGGTTTTGGGCCTTGGAGTATTACATCCAATATTACGGATGGTGTTGCGGATGCTTTTATTGATGATCCGACCGTGGTTGGTAATCTAACCAACATGGATGATCCTTCATTTGGAATTGTTGCTAATACGCCAACGCAAGACCCAAACAATTGGATTGCTGCTTACAGATCATTCTCCACACCTCTTGAACTTGAAAATACATTCTCATTTGATTGGGGAATTTATGGACCAAGCGGTTATAAAGACTTTATTCTTTACGGAGATGGAGGTGCAACGGAATTAATAAAGTTCTCTATTGATTATACTACAAGTCACACTATATATGTAACTTATAACGGAAATAGCACTGCTGTATTTAATAACATTGGCACTAATGTTATGCATTTTACCTTTAATTATTTAGCAAATGGTGATTTGCGCGTGCAAGCTAACTCAAGAGATGGCGTTGAACCTAATTTTGACCAAACCTATGCCATTGCTTTTGCACCTGATGCTATTGGATTCAAGGCAGCAGGTCAGTTTCAGGACGGTGTGAACGATTTATTAAGGGTCAATTGGTTCAACAATTTTAAAATCCAAACTTATATCGCAGATATCGCGACAAATGTAGAAGGCACGACCTATCTGTGGAATACCACTGGTTTTGGTGCCGGAACCTACAAAATCCGCGTGAAAAACGGTGATATCGAAGATGAAAGCGATAACACTTTCAACCTTGTTCTTTCTGCTGGTGGTACTTTGACTTTCGAAGCTCCACTTCCAGGAGCGCAATGGGTCAGTGGTGCTTCTTACTGGATTTCCTGGAATGATACCTATATGGAGCCATTAGATGTTTACCTCAGAAGAGGAGCAGGCGGAAGCCTATACAATCTGCAGCTTAAAAATGATTTTGAAGGTTCTGCATTTGCCTATGATGTAGTTGCTCCAGCTGCTACTGGTTATTACATTTATATTGCCAGTTCAACAGATCCAACTAAAAATTATTCCAGTGGTTCTTTTGACATAGTTGAAAGCGCTGGTGGCACACTAACATTTAATCAACCTGTACTAAATGATATTTGGGTCAAAGGAATCTCGTACGTTGTTTCTTGGGAAGATACATTTATGGAACCTTTAAATGTTTACCTGAAAAATGATGATGGCATTAACCCTGTTAATATCACATTAAAAACCTCTTTCAATGGCACCTCCTTTAACTATTTGGTGCCTACAGGAGTAACTGTCCCTGCCCAGGATGAATATTATATTTATATTGAAAGCACCACAGACCCTGCTGCCTACAACTTTACGAGTGATTTCTTTGAGGTAGCTTTAAGTGCAGGTGGTACCCTTACCTTTAATCAACCCGAACTGAACGATATATGGGTTAAGGGTAGTGCTTATGTGATTTCATGGGAAGATACCTTCATGGAGCCGCTGAATGTCTACCTGAAAAATGACGATGCAATCGACCCTGTTAACATCACATTAAAAACCTCCTTTAATGGTACTACTTTTGATTACCTGGTTCCAACAGGAGCAACAGTACCTGCTCAGGATGAGTACTACATTTATATCGAAAGTTCCACTAATCCATCTACTTATAACTTTGTAAGTGACTACTTTGAAGTTGTATTGACTGCTGGTGGAACGATCACAATGCTAAGTCCCGAGGGAGGAGAAACCTGGGTGAGAGGTGCTGCTTATTTCATTTCATGGAATGATGATTTGGCTGAACCTGTTGATGTCTGGTTGAAAAATGACGACTTAGGCTATAGCCTGCAAATTAAAAATGATTTTCTCGGAACCACATTCGATTATACATTGCCCGGAACACTTGTTCCTGATGATGCCTATTATGTCCGAGTTGAAAGCTCATTAGATCCAACAACATACTATAAAGAAAGTGGTGACTTTACTGTTATTTCTTCAGTTCCAGGTACTATTGATATTCAACAACCAAATGGTGGCGAATTCCTGACAACTGGTACCCAATACCTCATTTCCTGGATTGATGATATTGCTGAAAATGTTGATATAAAAATTTATCAGTACAGCGATAATGCTGGGAATGGCCAAACCGGGCGATATGAGTTTTTGAATGTACCAGGCTCAACAATGATTTGGAATATTTTACCCACTTATACAGGTAGTTATTTTAAGGTAAGAATCAAGAGTTCTGACCCGTTGTCAACAACTCCTGAAGAATGGAGCGATGGTTACTTCTCAATTTCAGCACCAGTTGCTGCTTCAGTTTATCCGAACCCGGCCAGAGACTTCGTGAGCATCAACTTTGATGAAAACGTCAGCGGTTCATTTGATGCCGTGTTGTACGACCGTTTCAACAACCATATGATGAGCTTTACGCTCGATGCAACAACCAAGTCGCACCGTATTTCTACAGCTCAGTTGCCCGAAGGTGTATATTTCCTGAGAATGACCTCCGGAACAAACACCATCGCACAAAAGATCATTGTTCAGCATTAGGCTGATTACCAAATAAATTACTTAAAAGGCTCTGGGAAACCGGAGCCTTTTTTTTGTTTCAAGTGTTCGTTATTTTAGATCAAGTCTAAAAACTGGAAAATACTTCCAGCACTGGGAAGATTCCGATTGTGAAAAATGTTCCCGAAATATTCTTTCGCTACATCCATGCGGGATGTGGCGGTTTTCATTTATATGGTATATAGATTGCATATTAAAAATGAGCAAGAATCCAAAACATGTGCTCTAGAATAAACTTTGATTTTGTGGTAGGAATCAGGGGTTTGAAAAGGAGACTTGGGTTTGAATAACTTGCTGTTTATTGATGTGCCCAACCAGATGCTGATGCAGTTTCTCCCAATTAAACTGCGAATCGGTTATCAGGTTATACCCGAAAGTTTAAATTCTGGTAAACAACTGAATTAAAACGTAATTATTTACAAAACACCACCAAAAAAATGAAAACGAAAAGTTTTTTATTCTCTCTGTTCCTGATTGGCCTTCTCGGCTTTAATCAGCGAGCGACAGCACAATATGTGCCTTTAGTTGAAGTCATTCAGCCCAGCGAATCCAATATCGAGTGGTTGATTGGCAATACTTATTTAATATCCTGGACGGATAATTTCTCACAACCGGTCAATATCGACCTGGTTGATTACAGCAATGGGGTAGTAGTTATACCCATAGCTTCCAATGTAGAAGGATCAACCTATTCATGGGAGATTGCCAGTGGAACTTTCGCGCCCGGTACCAAATACAAAGTTCGTGTAAGTAGCAGTGTGGTAAGCTCATTCAACGATGAAAGCGAAAACTTTTTTACTTTAGCTATTTCAGCTACAGGCACCACCGTGCATGTTGAGCAACCCAATGTTCCCAATCTGAGCTGGCAAAGGGGTACAACACACCTGCTATCATGGATAGACAATATCCCTGGTAAAGTCAATATCGAATTGATCAATGATGAGATTGTTGCCGACGACGATGCGTCTTTTGGCGGATATGCCGGTGGCGCATGGGGTCAAGGTACCAATGGTGGATTTGGCTTCGAAGCCTGGCAGGTTGAATATACACCAGGCACAGATGGTCGTGTTGACGATCCTGCAGGTATTGGTATTGTGGGCATGAACAACCCGGCATTTTATCTGGCTTCGACTCCAGGTGCGCATATTTATACCGACAGGCCGTTCTCAGCACCCTTGACCGTTGGTCAGATGTTTAGTTTTGATCTGGGTTTAATCGGTGACAACGGCGGAACAGGCACAAGAGGAGTCGAGCTTTATGCATCCTACACTTCTGTTGCTAATCCGGGAACCAAAATCATTGATATCGAGCAAACTTCAGGCAATACGATCAGCCTTAATGGCACTCCAATGTTTGTAAACGATGGAGTCAACAGCATGAGGATCCATTGTGTTTATGAATCAGCTGGAAATTTGCGCGTGTATGGTGTAGGCCGTGACGGCTCAGAAGCATTCAATACCGTTGTTTCTGTTGCTGCTGCACCCGATGCAGTCCGTTTTGGAACTGAAAATATGACAAACATGGATGCATCCCGCCGTATCTATTTCAACAATCTGAGCATCACTTATGCCAATGTACGTCTCGCCACGAATGTTGTTGGCTCCACATACCTTTGGGACATCACCACAGCTTTCCCTTTTGGAAACAAATTTAAAATTAAGGTGATCAGTGTAGATGATCCGACGATCAAAGACATGAGCGACAATTATTTCTCTATTGTAGCGACCAATGGAGGGACAGTGGAAGTGCTACAGCCCAACCTTGCCACTGAGATTGTAATTGGAACACCGTACCTGATTTCCTGGATTGATGATTTGTCAGAGAAAGTAACAGTCGAATTGGTTAAGTATGTTGGAGGATCTGCTGTTAGTTTCACACGACTCACTCCTGTTGGTGGAGTTGTTGGATCCACATTCATCTGGAATGTTCCCAATGATGCAAACCTGATTCATGACACCTATAAAATTAAGGTGATGAGCACCATCGATGGAAGCATTCAGGATAAGAGCGATAACTACTTCAAGATTGTTGGTTCACTCACCGGAACGGTCGAAGTGATTCAGCCAAGCCTTGATAACATCGAAATCGTAAAAGGTTCGCAATACCTGATTTCCTGGGTTGATAACCTAAGCGAAAATGTGATTATCGAACTGGTTAAATATGACGGTAGCGGACACGCTTTGTCATTTACAAGCATTACACCTACTGGTGGTGTGCAGGGTTCTACTTTTGTTTGGAATGTGCCCAATGATCCAGCATTGGTTTACGATCATTACAAAATTAAGGTGATGAGTGTAAACAATGGTACAATTCAGGATAAGAGCAATTTCGAATTTAAAATCATTACACACACTGCACAGACCGTAGAAATGGTTCAGCCGAACATTAGTGGCATCCAATGGGTAGTCGGAAACGAATACCTGATTTCATGGGTGGATGATGTTTGGGGCGACATGAAAATCGATTTGTGCGATGCCAATGGTGCTTTTATCTCCAACATTGCAACAGATGTGGTAGGTTCTACCTATACCTGGGCAACGAATGGAATTTCTACTGGCTCGTATAAAATCAGAGTGAGCTCAATGGATGACAACAATGTAACTGCACTAAGTGAACACGCCTTCCAAATGATATCTTCAGTTCCTGGTACTATTGAAGTTTTGCAACCCAACGGTGGCGAAACACTTTGGACAGGTCAGCCTTATCTAATTTCCTGGATTGATGATATTGCAGAAAATGTAAACATCAAGGTTTATCAGTTTAGTGATGACCAGGGTAACACCCCGACGGCAAGATATGAATTTACAAATGTGCCCGGGTCAACCATGATTTGGAATGTATTGACGAATTACACCGGCAACTATTTCAAAGTCAGGATTAAAAGTTCAGATCCAAACTCTACAACACCTGCTGACTGGAGTGATGGCTATTTTGCCATACTTCCTCCCATTGCAGCATCTGTATTCCCGAATCCGGCAAACGACTACTTTACAATCCGTTTTGCCGATCAGGTTAGCGGAGACTTCAAGGTTGAAATGATTGACAGGTTTAACAACCAAATGATCAACCTTTCGCTCAATGCGGCTACAAAAGATCACAGAATATCTACTGCACAAATGCCTGATGGCGTCTATTTCCTGAGGATCACCTCCGGAACGAACACCATTACGCAAAAAATCATTGTTCAGCATTAGGCTGCGCAAACTCAAACAGGACAAAAGGCTTCGGGAAACCGGAGCCTTTTTTTTACGCCTTGGTGAGATGATGGTGAATCTGAAGAATTTGGGGGATCAACATCTGCAAGCCATCATTTACAATAACAAAGTCGGAGAGGGGTATTTTTTCTATTTCGGGCCATTGTTGATCCATGCGGCTTCTGATATCCTTCTCGCTACTGCCATCGCGTTTCTGCACTCGTTCGAGCCTGAGTGTTTCAGGCGCACTGACGAAAACAATGTGATCAAAGTTTTTGTGGAATCCAGTCTCAAAAAGTATGGCAGCCTCATACAGGCAATATGGTGTTATGTCAGGTTGATTACCAAGCCATTCAGCATATTTCTGGCGCAAGGCCGGATAAAGAATTTGCTGAACACTTTCCATGGAAGTTGGATCCTGGAAGATTTTTTCCGAAAGTAATTCTTTATTTAAGGAGCCATCTTTCTTGTAAATTTTACTCCCAAAATGCAAAATCATCTGCTTTTTTACATCAACTTCCTGATACAATAGTTTGGCTTGCTGATCAGCGTAAAAAACAGGAATATGCATTTTCTCGAATATGCTGCAAACCAAACTCTTGCCACTTCCAATGTTTCCGGTGATTCCAACTTTTTTCATCCCCGCATCAGGGTTGTAGGATCAGATATTCCACTTCTTCAGGCAAAATTCTTGAAACATGTACCTGTGCTGGTTTTTTGACCACAATAATATTTAAAAACTGACTTCTTGTGTGCAAGCCGGAAGTATCAACACTGATCTCAAATGATTTGGCATCGATATTTTGAAAGTCGCGCATAGCAACAAGATAAAAAACCCTTGCCTGATCAGGGAATAAACGTAGGGCTGGCCTGTTTGGTGGGGTTACTGGGATCGTAACAGACGCTTCTGTAAATCGCTCCACTTCAATATTGATGTGCACAGTATCAATATTGGATGTAAGTTGCCACTGAGAAAGCCTGAGCGAAATACTGTCAGAAATCGCTTCAAAAACATCGTTTTTGATCAATGGTTCAGTGTAAATTTGCTTCAGTGTGTCGAGCACTTCTTCAGGTCCAAAAACCTTCACCGTTGAAGGAGTAATTTTTACTTGTCCATATAACTCATACTCGGGCCGGAAACTCAGTTTTTGTTGCAGTGCAACTGGCACTGTTTTCGATTTGAGGTCTTCGAGTGTAAAATAGATTTCATTCTCGTTGAACAGGATATCTGAGGCATCCACATCGAGCTTATCGGCCAGTTCTTCGCGTAGATTTTGTGCGCTAATGAAATAGGTATTCTGGTTTTGCTTACGGTAAGCAACTTGCTTCAATGATAATAAAACCTTCTTATTCTTATTGCGTAAAACGCTGTTTTCTAGAATATTGAAACCAGTTGACGTGACCGATAACTTCAATTTTTGCGACCGTGGTGCCGGCATCCATTTGTCTGCTGGTAAATCAACAAACACAATTTCGAATGAATCCTGGACGGTAAAATCATCCGAAAGCTTGATCAACAACCAAAACAAGGTGGCCAGAAATACAAAAAAAAGGAAGACGAAAAATCGTCTTCGCTTTTTTTCGTTTCTGATGAATTCGTGTTCGATTTTGTTGATCGCGTTCATCATCTCACAGTCAAATCATTGACTGCCTGAATAATTATTTAGCGGTCCCCACCTGAGCGGCATCCATTACAACAGCACTTTTCTCAATCACAAGTCTGTTGTTGCCTTCTACTTCTATTGTCAGCGTGGTTTCTTTCACTTCCAACACTTTACCATGAATTCCACCAATAGTAATAATTTTATCACCTTTCTTGAGAGCTTCACGGTATTTGCGTTGTTCCTTCGACTTTTTCATTTGTGGCCTGATAAAGAAAAAGTAGAAAACTACCATGATCAGAATCAGGGGTAAGAACGACATAATACCACCTGATTGTTGCCCATCAGGAGTAGGGCCGAGTAAGAGAATGCTTAATGTGTACATATTGAATGATTTAGTATGATTCTGGAGTGGCTACCTGTGCCTTGAGTCGCAGGATTGTTGCCTGTGGTTGGGTGTTTGTAAGCACCGTAACCGTTTTATTTTGCATGCCCCGCTGTCCGTCACTGTCGAAAGTAACCTCGATAATGCCTTCTTCGCCCGGAGCAATGGGTTCTTTGGGATATTTACTGGCCGTGCAGCCACAGCTAGCGCTAACTTTACTAATCAGCAAGGGAGCCTCGCCAGTGTTTTTGAATTTAAAGGGAAAGCTTACTTTTTCGCCTTGAATCAGTTTGCCGAAATCGTGCTCGCTGTAAATGAAACTGATTTGGGGCATTTTTTCGCCTGTATTGCTTGTTTCAGCGCTTTTTGGATTGTGCACAACATCGGCGGGAAGCTTACTGTTGCTTTGGCTACAGGAAACCAATCCAATGACAAGAGCTGTAAAAAAGATGATTTTTTTAATCATGACAACACACAATTTGATTTCCTCAGTCGCAAAAGTACGCAATTATCAAACATTGGGAATCAAATGTCGATCATTTGTTCGAACCAATGATGGTCAGCGAACCTTTGAATACGTCGGTACTTTTGAAACCTTCGCATTCAAGCACATAAAAGTATGTGCCATCTTTCAGGCCCCCGCCATCCCAATCGTTTTTGTAGTCTGTCGACTCATAAACCTTACGGCCATGTCGGTTAAAAATGACCAGTGTGGCTCGTTTGTAGTAGACATTCAGTGCTTTAAAACCTTCGTACTCAGCGGCTTTTAGGCCTCCGCTTCCCGTGTTATCATCTCCTGGAGGTGCTTCACTGATGATGAAATAGTCGTTGATATTATCGCCATTGGGCGTCATCACATTTGGGATTTTGAGTTTGATTGGCAACACTTTCACGGGTTTTACAAACACTGTGTCGCAGCCTTGTGGATTAACAACTGTAAGAACAATGTTGTAATCTCCTTCTTCTGTATAAAGATGCTGAGGTGTATCCAAATCGGAACTTGGGCTTTCATCTCCAAATTCCCAAAAATGATTTGTGATTTCAATACTGTCAGCTGACAAATTGGTAAATGAGAAGTTGATATATGGATTTTGGATGTAGGCGGTGTCGGGATCAGCCTCTATTTCCACCAGCGGGTTTGAATAAGCCTGGGTGAAAATGGAGTCAGTTTGTAAACAACCAAACTCATCTTCAATGGTGATAAAGTACCACAAATGGGCCTTTAATCCGATGGCAAGGGCAGGATTTCCGGGGGCAATCTGCACGGGTCGCACATCCCAGCGATAGTCGTAGGAGGCTGACTCACCGGTTGCGGAGGCCTGAACCATAGCAGTGTTTCCGTTGTCGTTGTCCCCATTTGTGCAGGTAAGCTGCATTTGCTGAAGGCTGCTTTCGAAGCGGGGACGAACCTCGAGCAAGAAGGGCGCACTTTGACATTCTTCGCCATTGCTGTTGTCGGTAACAGTGACGCGGTATTCTTTGTTCTCAGTAGCCTTAACTTCGATACTTGCAGTAGTTTCACCTCCCGGAGACCACAAATAGGTGTAGTTGTCGTTTGCCCCTACACTGAGCTGTACCAGCTGCCCGTTGCACACAGGCATAGCAGCATCAGCTTCGATGATGCACTCAAGCTGTGCCTGACTAATCATGGGCAGTGCAAGCAAAAGTACAATCAAAGTAAGGAACGTTTTTTTAATCAGGTTGTTACGAAATAGTAAACGCATATTCATATTTTGGTTCATCCTTATTGTGGGTTCAGCCAATCAGGCAAATGTACAAATAAATGCACGATCGCAGGCCCTTAATATCGTCCGTAATCCAGCATCATCAGGGTACAGTTCTGAATCACCTCAATCCCTGCATTCAGAGCTAATTGCATCAGTTCGGGACTTTCTGTTCCCGGATTGAAAATGATACGTCTGGGATGCATAGAAATCAATTGTTCGTGATAATCCCAGAGACGATTTGGCCCAACATACAAGCAAATCGTGTCGATACTATCCGGCTCTGGCCAGTCGGTATGTATGAGAATGTCTTCTATTTTTCCGGCCTTTAAACCTTGTGCATAAACCTGGTAACCATGCTTTTGCAGTAGCCTGACAGCCATGTTTGCATAGCGTGCCGGATTTTCTGAAGCCCCAAATACCAAAACACTTTTCATCCCCCGTGAATGTTATATTAGCAAAATGCAAAATTGCCGATTTTATTGTTCAAACCGCTTCTTTTTCCCTTCGTAAGCCAAATTGCCAGTCGGCTGCTTTCTAATCCTGACAAAATTTCCTGTTTTGGGAATAATAGTAAGTTTGGAAATGTTTTTGATGTTTAAGTGAAAAATTAATGCTATGAACCTCAATCAATTCACTATAAAATCGCAGCAAGCGATACAACAGGCGCAAGAAATTGCCCAGGCACATCAGCATCAGGCCATCGAAAATATTCATTTGCTAAAGGGGTTACTTATTACTGACGAGCACGTGATTGGCCAATTGCTCAATAAGCTGAATGTAAATCTGCCGGTTTTTAACCAGACAGTTGATCAGATTTTGAATTCGTTACCTAAAGTAAGTGGTGGCCAGCAATATTTCTCTACCGAAGCAAGTAAAACATTGCAAAAGGCACAGAGTGTCATCAAAGATTTTGGTGATGATTATGTGTCGGTTGACCATTTGCTATTGGCCATTCTGGAAGGAACAGGAACAGCGACTAATTTGTTGAAAGACAACGGAATCAAACGAAATGATTTGGTGTTGGCCATGCAGCAGTTGAGGCAAGGAAAAAAAGTGGATTCGCAGAATGCGGAACAAAACTACGATGCCCTGGGTCGATATGCACGCAACTTGAATGAACTGGCTGCTGCCGGCAAGCTAGATCCAGTCATTGGTCGCGATGAAGAAATCAGACGGGTATTGCAAATTTTATCACGGCGCACCAAAAACAACCCCATACTTATTGGAGAACCGGGTGTGGGAAAGACAGCCATTGCCGAAGGTTTGGCACATAGGATCATCAACGGAGATGTGCCTGATAATCTGAAATCTAAACAAATTTATTCACTCGATATGGGTGCTCTCATTGCGGGTGCAATGTACAAAGGCGAGTTCGAGGAACGACTCAAAAGCGTTGTTCGCGAAGTGATTGGAAGTGAGGGCGAGGTGGTTTTGTTTATCGATGAAATTCATACGCTCGTTGGAGCCGGGAAAGGTGAAGGAGCCATGGATGCAGCAAATATCCTGAAACCAGCACTTGCAAGAGGTGAATTGCGGGCAATTGGTGCAACAACACTCAAGGAATACCAGAAATATTTCGAAAAAGACAAGGCTCTCGAAAGGCGATTCCAAATTGTCATTGTTGACGAACCGGATACAGCTGATGCCATCTCTATTTTGCGCGGACTCAAAGAAAAGTATGAAAACCACCATCAGGTGCGTATTTTGGACGAAGCCATAATTTCTGCTGTAGAATTGTCGCAGCGATACATCAGCGACCGGTTTTTACCAGACAAAGCCATCGACCTGATTGATGAAGCCGCATCGCGTTTGCGTTTGCAGATCAATTCTCTGCCAGAAGATTTGGAAAATGTTGAACGCAGAATTCGTCAGCTTGAAATTGAACGCGAAGCCATCAGGCGCGAGAATGATAAACTTAAGCTGGAAAATATTTCAAAAGAGCTTTCTGAGCTTAGTGAAGAACGAAACGAAATTAGATCGAAATGGCAGGCCGAGAAAGAGCAGGTTGATATCATTCAGAAGCACAAAAAGGCGATCGAGCAATTCAAGTTTGAGGCAGAGCAAGCTGAGCGTGAAGGCGATTTCGGAAAAGTTGCTGAACTACGTTATGGTCGGATTGGTGAGGCAGAAGCAGGCATTGAAAAAGCCAAGCAAAAGCTAAAAGGCTTGCAGGGTGACCACCCTTTGATTAACGAAGAGGTGAATTCAGAAGATATTGCCGAAATCGTTTCACGGTGGACAGGAATTCCGGTGATGAAGATGTTGCAAAGTGAACGTGAAAAACTACTGCACCTTGAAGCAGAACTGCACAAACGTGTTGTAGGTCAGGATGAGGCCATCAATGCCATCTCGGATGCGATTCGACGTAGCCGTGCAGGTTTGCAAGATGCCCGCAGGCCTATTGGATCTTTTATCTTTTTGGGAACAACTGGTGTGGGTAAAACTGAGTTGGCCAAAGCTTTGGCTGAATTCCTTTTCGACAACGAGAATGCCATGGTGCGCATCGACATGTCTGAGTACCAGGAGCGACATTCAGTATCGCGACTTGTTGGGGCACCTCCCGGTTATGTAGGATATGACGAAAGTGGTCAGCTTACCGAAGCTGTACGCCGCAAGCCTTATTCAGTAGTCTTACTTGACGAGATTGAAAAAGCACACCCTGACGTTTTTAACATTTTGCTTCAGGTGCTCGATGATGGCCGTTTGACGGATAACAAGGGACGCTTGGCTGATTTCCGAAATACCATTGTCATTATGACGTCGAATATTGGCTCGGCTGTGATACAGGAAAATTTGGCACAGTTTACCAAAGGCAATGAAGAAGCTGTTTTTGAGCAGACAAGAATGCAGGTTTTTGACATTCTGAAGAAACAGTTGCGCCCAGAATTCCTCAACCGGATTGACGACATCATTATGTTTAAACCGCTTTCGCAGCAGGAAATACTTGAAATAGTGCGCCTGCAGTTCGATCAGGTGAAACGGATGCTGGCCGAAAACGGATTCCAAATCAACATCACTGATGCGGCTTTGCGGTACCTTGCCAATGCTGGTTTCGATCCACAGTACGGTGCACGACCTGTTAAAAGATTGCTTCAGAAGCAGTTGCTTAATGAGCTCTCACGCATGATTTTGTCGGAGAAGGTAGAAAAGGAAAAACCGATCACCGTTGATGTGGATGATCAAAACGTGATCTTCAAAAACTAATCTTATCACAACAGCCCTATCGGGGGCTGTTTTTTTTTACATATTAATCAAGCGCAAGCTACCTGTAAATTGCTATCTTGCCTCTTTAATCGACGCCTATGAGAACCCGAATTTTGACACAAACGTGGTGGATATTAATGAGTATGCTGACATTTACTTCTGGTTTTGCACAGCAACCACTTGTTTATCAGGATGATCCAGGTAGGTTTATTCCAGAAAAACTTGTTGACATCGAACATCTTTCGGCAGCGATCCAGATCGACCCATACCAACAATTGGTGCAGGCAGAGGTGGAGTTTTTGTTTCGGCAAACACGCGACGATATCGATAGCTTGGTTTTGTTGGCACCCGCGTTCGACTTTGAGCAAATCACCCTCAATAAAAAACCTGTCGAATGGCATCAGGATGGGGAAAATTTGGTTGTTCATTTACCAAATTTCACCAAAAATGGCAGCACCTATGCACTGTACCTCAAATATACCGTAAAACCTGCGTCGGAGCTTTTTTTTATTGGTTGGGACGATACAACACATACCATGCGTCGGCAAATCTGGGCACACCGACCTTTTAATTGGTTGCCTTATGCCAATGACAGACTTACTGTGGACATGTATATTACTTTTGATAGTCGCTATCAGGTTTTTTCGAATGGTGTGCGCGAAAGTATTGAACATCATGACGAAGGGACTTCTACCTGGCATTATAAAATGTACCGGAGTCACCCGTTTTTTTCAACCGCTCTCGTTATCGGCGATTATCGCTATAAGCAAAGTCAAACGTCCAAAGGTTTGCCTGTAGAACTTTGGTATTATCCGGACCGTGCTGACCATTTTGAAGCCACTTATCAGCACATGTTTGAAATGATCAATTTTTGTGAGACAGAATTTGGCGTTCCGTATCCCTATGAGTTGTATCGGCAGGTGCCGGTTGCAAATTATCTGTATGGCGCCATGGAAACCACAACATCCACCATCTTTGGAGATTATATGCATATTGACGAACGTGCCTTTTGGGAGCGTAATTATGTGAATGTGAACGCGCATGAATTGACTCACCAGTGGTTTGGCAATTATATTTCACATATCCGGCCAAAAGATGTTTGGCTGACCGAAAGCTTTGCGACCTATTACGCCAAGATGTTTGAACGGCAGTTGTATGGAGAAAACTATTACCAATGGGAACGACAGAAAGAAAGTGAGCGCTGTCTGAAGGCTTCCGAAAAAGACAGTTATGCGGTGGGGAATAGTCGAGGTGGCAGCGACCGTTGGTACCCGAAAGGCTCAATGGTGTTGGACATGCTACGCGATGAAATGGGTGATAAAAACTTTAGGCGATCCATCACGCACTACCTGAAAGCACATGCTTACGATGAAGCCTGGACGCCTGATTTGCAGAAAGCGATTTATGCAACAACGGGTCAAAGCATGGACTGGTTTTTTGAGCAGTGGATTGAAAGGGGTGGAGAGCCGCATTTGAGAATTGAGATGCAACAGGAGCCTGACTGTGTTGTGCTAACGATCAATCAAACACAGGAGATAAGCGCGATGCAACCCGCATTTCACCTGAAGACTGTGGTAGATTTTTACTTCAATGATGGTTCAAAAGAACGCCTTGTGATGAAGATCGATTCGGCCCAGTCAAAATTATGTTATAATTATCCAAATGATAAAAAGCTTGCTTTTGTCGTTTTTGATCCGGGCGACCGGATATTGAAGTCGCAGGATTTTAAGCGTCCTTTTGAGATGCTGGCTTCGCAACTGCAAAAGGCTCCACTGATGATCGATCGTTACGAAGCTTTGTGCGCAATGGACACTTTTTCTTTGGATGAAAAAAGAGAGGTGCTGTCGTCTGCCTATCAACGGAATGATTTCCACCTGATTCAGGCTGAAGTCCTCAGGCAGTTGGCCAGCGACACACTTCAATCATCTATTCATGTTTTTCGTGATGCACTCACAGATACGAGTGTGCTGGTGCGTCGCGCGGCATTGACAAACCTTGGGTTCAACCACCTTTCGCTTGTGCCGGAAATTGAAACATGTCTGTTTGATTTTTCCTATGGAAACCAGGAATTGGCTTTACGAAAACTTGCTCTCCTCAACAAAGATAGGTTGTCTGGATATTTACTTCAAACCAAAGATGAAATGGGTTTTCCTGGTCTCAATGTACACATTACCTGGCTGGAACTTGCAACTGAAATTGGGGACTCATCAGCAATTGCGAAATTGGTAGCATATGCCGGACCACGTTTTGAGTTTCGAACCCGCATCAATGCGATTGAGGCACTCGGCCAGATGAATTATCTGGACAACGAATTCGCGTCCAATCTCGTTGATGCTGCTTGTCATTGGAACTTCAGGTTGAGACCTGTTGCCATTACTTGGATGAAAAAGTATTTGGAGCAGGATGATAAAAGAGCGTTGCTAATCACCAGGATTGAAACTTTAGAACCTGAAAATAAAACGTTGTTGCTGAAGCGAATGCAATAAAAAACCCGAACCTGAATGGCCCGGGTTTTCAAAGAAAAATATTCTGGTTAGTTTAAACCACGTCTTTTTAATAGTGCTTCCACTGAGGGTTCCTGTCCGCGGAATTTCACGTATTGAATCATACCCTCATCATCGCCGCTTTCTGCCAGGCAGTTTTTGCGGAATGAAGCGGCAAGTTCCTTGTTGAAGATATCGCCCGAAGCCTTAAAATATTCAAAAGCATCTGCATCGAGCACAGCTGCCCAGATGTATACATAATATCCGGCAGCGTATCCGCCATCAAAAATGTGTGCAAAATAGGTGCTGCGGTAGCGTGGAATGATTTCTTCAATCAGGCCAATTTTATCCATGGCTGCTTTTTCGAAAGCAATCGGATCAACCTCAATGGCTTCTTTCATTTCGTGGTAGTCCATATCGAGTATAGAGGCGGCAAGGTATTCAACAGTTTCGAATCCCTGATTGAACAGGCGACTGTTTTCGATTTTGCTAATCAATTCTTCAGGGATCACTTCACCGGTTTCGTAATGTTTGGCGTACATGCGCAATACTTCTGGTTCACCTGCCCAATTTTCCATGATTTGTGAGGGCATTTCAACATAATCCTGAGGCACGTTGCCAGCTGTGCGGGTATATTTTCCCTCGGTGAACAGACCGTGCAGGCCATGTCCAAATTCGTGGAAAAGGGTTGTCGTTTCATCCCAGTTGAGCAATGCAGGTGTTGTGGCAGTTGGTGGTGTAAAGTTGCAAACGATAGAAACAACCGGATCAACTTTTTTGCCGTTTTCCCAGCCTGCCGATCTGAAACCTGTACACCAAGCACCGCCGCTCTTACCGGCACGTGGATAGTAATCGAGATAGAGAATGCCAAGGTGTGATCCGTCAGCTTCTTTTACTTCATAGGTTTCCACATCTTTTTCATAAACCGGCAGGTTGTCGAGTTTAGTGAATGTGATTCCATACAATTTATTGGCTACAGCAAACATCCCATTGCGCACATTGTCGAGCGAGAAATAGGGTTTAAGTGCTGCTTCATCAAGGTCGTATTTTTCTTTGCGAAGTTTTTCGGCATAATACCACCAATCCCATGAAGCGAGTTTGATGCCATCGCCTTCTTTATCAGCAATAGCTTGCATTTCGGCCAGTTCTTTTTTCGAAACCTCGAGGGCAGGAACGAACAAATCGTTTAGGAATTTGTCGACATTTTCTGGCTTTTGTGCCATATTCTCGGCCACAACATAAGCGGCATAATCTTCATATCCTAAAAGATTGGCTTTTTCAACCCGAAGTTTGACGATGTCGGCCACAATATTTTTATTGTCGTTGGCATTACCATTGTTGCCACGCATAAAATAGCCGCGGTAAATCTTTTCTCGCAAATCGCGATTGTTGGCGTATTGGAGGAAAGGAATGAGGCTGGGTTTTGCCAGAGTGAAAACCCATTTACCTTCAAGATTTTCAGCTTTTGCAGTTTCAGCAGCAGCGTCAATAACAGCCTGTGGCAAACCGGCTAAATCAGCTTCGTTGTCGATAACCAGTTTGAAGTTTTTATTGGTTTCGGCCAGTAAGTTCTCGCCAAACTGCAAAGTTAAGGCCGAAAGCTGCTCATTGATGGCGCGCATTTTGTCCTGGTCTTCAGCAGCAAGACCTGCTCCACGGCGGATAAAATCGTTGTAATATTTTTCGGTCACACGAATCTGTTGCGCATCGAGTCCGGCTTCATTGCGTTGGTCATAAACAGCTTTGATGCGTTCGAAAAGCTTTGGATTCATCGAAATGTCATCGTAATGTTTCGACATCATTGGCGAAAGTTTGCGGGCAATATCCTGCATCTGATCGTTGGTGTTGGCCGATTGCAGATTGTAAAACACCAAACTGACTTTTTCAAGCAACTTACCCGATTTGTCGTAAGCCAAAATGGTGTTGTCGAAAGTTGGTGCATCTGTGTTGTTGATGATTGCGTCGAGTTCAGCATTGTGCTGTTTCATGCCTTCAATAAACGCTGGCATATAGTCAGTAGTGTCAATCTGGTCGAATGGTGGCACACCAAAGGGAGTGGTGTATTCCGTAAAAAACGGATTTTCTTTCTTTTTCACTTCTTCTTTACAGGAAGCGAGCGTCATCAGGCTAATTAGCATCATGATCAATATTTTTGTTCTCATTTTAATTAGGGTTTTGGTTATAATAGACTATTTATTTCAAAATAGCAGATTTTCAATTTACAGGTTAAAACAAGTGCCATTTAAACATTAAAGCGAATATGCAGGATATCGCCATCGCCAACAATATATCCTTTACCTTCTACCTTGAATTTGCCTGCATCTTTCACGCCTTGTTCTGATTTGTACTGGATAAAATCCTCATATTTCATTACTTCAGCGCGAATAAATCCACGCTCAAGATCGGAGTGGATAACACCGGAGGCTTGAGGTGCAGTCATGCCCTTGCGAATAGTCCAGGCCTTTACTTCTTTGGGGCCTGCAGTAAAAAAGGATTGCAGATTGAGAATACGATAAGCAGCACGAATAAGTTTATCGACGCCAGGTTCAGTGAGTCCGGCATCCGAAAGAAAAACAGCGCGGTCGTCGGCATCTTCCAGTTCGGCAATCTCAGCTTCTAGTTTGCCTGCAATCACCAGTACTTCAGTGTCTTCATCACGCAGGGCTTCTTCAACAGCTTTTGTGTAAGCGTTTCCGGATGTAGCTGATGCTTCATCAACATTGCAGACATATATCACCGGCTTGGCTGTCAGGAGTTGCAATTCCTGAACATATTTTTTGTCTTCGTCAGCCACAGGAGCAGTGCGGGCATTTCCGAAATTTTCGAAATGTTCTTTATAAACTGTCAATACCTCAAGTGCTTTTTTGGCATCTTTATCGCCTGCCTTAATAAGTTTTTCTGTACGTACAATTTTTCGGGTGATGAGGTCGAGGTCGCGTACCTGAAGTTCAAAATCCACGATGTCCTTGTCGCGCACCGGATCAACTGATCCTTCCACATGTGGCAGTTGGTCGTCGTCGAAGCAGCGGAGTACATGGATTAAAGCATCGACAACCTGGATGTCGGCCAAAAACTTATTGCCCACACCTTCGCCCTGACTGGCACCTTTGGCCAAACCAGGCAAGTCAACTATTTCAACAGTGGCCGGAACAACCTTGACCGATTTGATCAGGGCGTCGATGGCATCGAGACGCGGATCGGGTACTTCTACCATTCCGATGTTCGATTTTGTCGCACTAAAGGCATAGCTTGAGGCTTCAGCCTTGGTGTTAGACATGCAATTGAAAATAGTTGTTTTTCCGGTATTTGTGAGGCCGATGATGCCGCAATTTAAAGCCATAGGTTTATCGTTTACCTGGTTTATTAAGAGGGTGCAAATTTAGTGTGAATCATTCAGATATCATGCAAAAGATTGAAATTTATCCTTTTGACCTTTTTTGCTTTTCAGTAATTGACACTTACCTATTGATGGGTTGGGTTAAAAGGTGAATATGGCTAAATGGTATTTTAAGAAATGCAAAATGGCTCTTTACGGTCAAGGCTTCTGAAAATGAATCTATATCCCTGGTAAATAGATGAATGAATGTAAGTAAATCAATAAATAAAAGGTTTTGTCAACCCGAATAATTTGCAATTAGAATGGCATCTCCCGCTCAAATGATGTTATTTCGTAGAAAATCTTGAAAATCACCTTTATGAAAGAAGTAGTCATTGTATCCGCTGTACGCTCTGCCATTGGAAATTTTGGTGGCGCCTTGTCAGGTGTATCGGCCACCGAACTGGGAATTGTTGCTGCCAAAGAGGCAATCAACCGTGCCGGAATAAATCCTGAAGAAATTTCAGAAACTATCATCGGGAACATACTTTCGACTGGACTGGGCCAAAATGTCGCCCGTCAGATTGCCATAAAAGCTGGAATTCCCGATACAAAACCTGCCATGACCTTCAATTTATGCTTCGGGGTTGAGGCCGTTTTTTGAAGAGTTATTAAAATAAAGTTATTATAAACTGCTTCTCTTATTTTTGCTCCGCAACGAAAAAAGAATAACGATAAAAACCAACAATACCAAAGCTATACCCGTTGTCCACTGATATATAGTCAACATTTTATTTTTCTCTTTGATGGTTTCATGGGCCTGGTCAAGCGCTGGTGCGAGGGAGTCGATGGTATTTCGGGCATCCAATTCCTGATACTTTAGTTTATCAAGTTCTTTTTTGACACTGTCCACTCTGGATAAAAAGGTTCTAAATTCCCTGTTGAAACCAGTATAGTCTTTCAACTCAACATAATTACTCATTTTTGTTTCGTTTACCACACCATAATAAGAGGCAATTCCATACTTGCGCGCAACCACATCACACGAATCAAGGTAGCGGTTCGACTGTTTGAGTTCGCCGGTGTTGCGCAGTGCAACGCCCATATAGTAGTACACCAGAGCTATCCCTTCATTGTATCCAATTGACTTGCTAATACTTAACGACCTGTTGTAATATACAAATGCCTTCTCTTCTAGTTTTTTTCCGCTGTAAATATTTCCCATGTTGGCCAGTACAAGCGCCATACCCAACTGGTTTCCGGTTTTTTGACGCATCTCAAGGGATCGTTCGAAATAATCAAGCGCAGCTACGGTGTCCTTGATGTCCTGCACATATATTCTTCCTATGTTATTGTATATCTTGCCTAATTCAATGTAGTCTTTTTTTGCTTCAAAAAGGTCTTTGGCTTCCAGACTCATCTTGAGAGCCAATTCGTTTTGGTTCCATTGCCAGTAAATCAGCCCGATATTCATCATCATTTTTGCCGCGCTCAACGAATCCTGAAGCTCCTTAAACATTCCAGAAGCCTGCTGGAAATATGTGAGTGCGTTTTTATAATCACCGATGCTGAAATATGTAGAAGCTGCACTAGAAACAGAACTGGCTTCCTGTTTTGGGAAGTTATATTTTTTTGATATATCAATAGCCAGTTTAAACTGCTCAAGCGCCTTGTCAGCCTGTGACATATTGCGATAAACCAGACCTTTGAAATTGATGGCATTCGACATTCTGTCATAATTTTTACTTTCTTCAAGTAATTTGATGGCCTTGTCAATATATTCAAGCGCCAAATCATTGTCATTTGAGTAATAGGCTGTTTTTCCCATCGACAACATTATTATTCCTTTCATATTGTCGAGACCTTCCTGTTCGGCATAAACTTTGGCATTGATTTCGGCCTCCTTGCTCTTTTCGAGCGATGAGATTTTTTGATAGGCTTCAGATAAATGAATCAGGGTCTCAATCCTTTCCTGACCGCTTTGATTCCCAATCAGGTTTGTGAGGCTATCTATCTTACTCTGATTTGGTTGTGCAAGTACAAGAGTAGTAAAAAAGACAGCTAGCAGGGTATTAGTTAGCTTTTTCAATTTGGTTTTTTTTCAAAAATACGTTTTTTTTGAGAAATAAAAGGCCTCAGAGAGATTTCTGCTGCCCAATAATTACCAAAATATGGTGTAGTTATCGTGTTGATAATTTGAATTTTTTCGGACTTTAAATTTTTTATTTTCAGGAATATTCATACTTTTGCAGCCTCATTTTTAAGACGCACCGGACTGGTTTATTCTTTTTTGAATCAAGGTCTTAAGAACAAGTTAACATGTTAAACCTCCCTGAAAGCCGTTCGCCGGGACTGTGATCAGGTACAAATTGTTATTCAATGACAGAAAACGAAAACGTCATCAACGAAGAAAACGCACCGGAAGTGCCCCAAACAGAAGCAGTAGTTGATGAACAAAAGGTAGAGGCTGTAGCAGCCGAAACCGAAGCTCCTGAAGCAAAAGAAGCACCCCTAGCCGAAAAGGCTGAAACCCCTGAAAAAAAAGCAGAAACAAAAGAAGTTAAAGCTGAAAAAGCTGCTCCTGTTGTGCAGGAAGATTTCGATTGGGATGCCATCGGGAAAAAACGTGAGGTGTATTCAAAATCAGATCGTGAAAAACTCGAGCAGATTTATGACAAAACCCTGAGCTCTATTGGAGATCACGAAGTGATTGATGGTATTGTTGTAGGCAAAAACAGCCGTGAAGTGGTTGTGAACATTGGGTTCAAATCTGATGGTGTGATTCCAGTAAATGAGTTTCGTTACAATCCAAATCTGAAAATCGGCGACAAAGTAGAAGTGTATGTCGAAAATCAGGAAGGCGTTAACGGACAGCTCATGCTTTCGCACAAGAAAGCCCGTATTCTGCGTTCATGGGATCGCATCAATGCTGCTTTCGAGAAAGAAGAAATTATCACTGGCTATGTAAAGAGCCGCACCAAAGGTGGTTTGATCGTCGATGTATTTGGCATCGAGGCCTTCCTGCCTGGTTCACAAATCGATGTGAAACCTATCCGCGACTACGATATCTATGTGGATAAAACAATGGAATTCAAGGTTGTGAAGATCAACCAGGAATACAAAAACGTTGTGGTATCTCACAAAGCCCTTATCGAGGACGAACTCGAACAGCAAAAAGCCGAGATCATCAGCAAACTCGAAAAAGGCCAGGTACTCGAAGGAACCGTTAAAAACATCACTTCTTATGGTGTATTTATCGACCTTGGTGGCGTGGATGGTTTGGTTCATATTACCGATCTTTCTTGGGGTCGTATCAACCATCCTGAAGAAATTGTTGAACTTGATCAGAAAATCAAAGTTGTTATTCTCGATTTCGACGATAACAAAAAACGTATCGCCCTCGGTTTGAAACAGTTGACTCCACATCCATGGGATGCTTTGGATGAAAACCTAAAAATTGGCGATACTGTTACAGGTAAGGTAGTTGTGATTGCCGACTACGGCGCATTTATCGAAATTGCTCCCGGCGTTGAAGGTTTGATCCACGTTTCTGAAATGTCATGGTCGCAGCACTTGCGCACTGCTCAGGACTTCCTGAAAGTAGGCGATGAAGTACAGGCTGTTATTCTGACCCTCGACCGCGAAGAACGCAAAATGTCGCTGGGTATGAAACAGTTGATCCCCGATCCATGGGAAAACATCAAAGATCGTTATCCGGCAGGTTCAAAACATACTGCTACCGTACGTAACTTCACCAACTTCGGTATTTTTGTTGAACTGGAAGAAGGCGTTGATGGTTTGATTCACATCTCTGACCTGAGCTGGTCGAAGAAAATCAAACATCCTGCTGAATTTACCAAAGTAGGCGAGTCAATCGAAGTTGTCGTTTTGGATGTTGATGAAGAGAACCGTCGTTTGAGCCTCGGCCATAAGCAGCTTGAAGAAAACCCATGGGATGTATTCGAAAGCATCTTCACAGTGGGTTCTGTTCACTCAGGTACCATCATCAGCGCTTCCGACAAAGGCATGATCGTTTCACTGCCATACGGCGTCGAAGGCTTTGCACCAAACCGTCACCTCAAAAAAGAAGATGGCAGCAATGCAAAAGTTGATGAAACAATCGACTTCAAAGTGATCGAGTTCTCGAAAGAAAACAAAAAGATCATCTTGTCGCACTCACGTATCCACGAAGATCAGGCTTTTGTTGCCCGCACTGCTGACAATGAAGCAAAAGGTAGCGAAGCAAAAACGACCAAACGTGCCGTTAAAATCATCAACGAGAACCTCGAACGCACTACCTTGGGCGACCTCGACGTACTTGCTGAACTGAAAGAAGGCCTCGAAAAAGAAGAAAAAGCAGCTAAAAAGAAAAAATAAGCCGTAATTTCTTTGAAACATAGCAAAAGACTGCCTTCATATTGAGGGCAGTCTTTTATTTTTGTATATCTGTGCAACAAGATTGTAAATACAGTGTTTTAATCTTATGATTCCTTTTGAGCTCACAATTCTCGGATCGGGTTCGGCTATCCCAACCTTACAACGAAATGCCAGTAGCCAGCTGTTGCAATATAATGGTACTACTATCCTGATCGACTGTGCTGAAGGAACGCAGCTGCTGCTGAAGAAGGATAAAATCAGTGCCATGCGCATCGATTATATTCTGATCAGCCATTTGCATGGCGATCATTATTTTGGATTGATAGGTCTCATCAATACGCTACACCTGATTGGCAGAACATTGCCTCTCACCCTATTTGGACCACCCCAGTTGATCAATATCCTTCAGATGATGTTGGATGCTTCTGACACAAAGTTACGCTTCGAATTGCTTTTTCATCCGCTTGCCGAAAGCGGTCTGCAGCGAATTCACGAAGACAAGCATTTGATATTTAGTTCTTTTCCGGTTGTGCACCGCATCCCGACCTGGGGCTTTTTAATCAGCGAGAAAAAGCTGTACAAAAAGCTTGATCCTACATTTGTTGATGCTTTCAAACCCGGGGTCAGTCAAATGCTGGCCATTCGACAGGGAGCAGATTTTATTGACGAAAAGGGCGTTTTGCATCCCAATAACAAAATTACGCTGCCCATGGCTTCTCCGCGTTCGTATGCCTATTGCACAGACACGGCTTACAATGAATCGATCATTCCATATATAAAGGGTGCAAGTCTGCTTTACCATGAAGCTACGTTTATGGAGAACCTGGTAAGCAAAGCCGAACTAACTTTTCATTCAACAAGCCGGCAGGCTGCTACAATCGCTAAAAAGGCAGAAGTTGGAAAGTTGCTGCTTGGCCACTTCTCTTCTCGTTATGCTGATTTAACACCTTTGCTCAACGAGGCAAAATTGGTTTTTGAAAATTC
Source organism: Bacteroidales bacterium UBA5536 (assembly GCA_002426795.1). Lineage (GTDB taxonomy): Bacteria > Bacteroidota > Bacteroidia > Bacteroidales > F082 > UBA5536. The sequence goes on along the minus strand of DINQ01000008.1, from coordinate 504,542 downwards.
AGAACTGGCTATGGATGGAGAAAAAATTCTGATTGATTAATAGAATTATCCGCTTGAATCTGGGCTTTTACCAGGTCGTTTTGTTAGTCGTGGTAGTACTTTTTCTAGGCAATAGATTAGTTAAGCGCATGGTAAAGCACCTCAACCGGATGTAACGCTGACCTTTGTGTACCATCTGCAATCTGGTGCCTGCATGATGTGCCAGAGGCAGCAATTATGGTGCTATCGCCGCTTTTTCTAATGCTTGGGAAAAGCACAAGCTCACCAACTTTCATCGATACATCATAATGTTCTTTTTCATAACCAAAAGAGCCCGCCATACCACAACAGCCCGATTTGATTTCAGAAGCCTTGTAGTTGGTCGGGATTTGCAGGATTTTCAATGCGCTGGCTGTAGACGCGATAGATTTCTGTTGACAATGCCCGTGATAAAGAATTTTGGCCTGGTTTTCTGTGAACGCATTAGCTTTAATATGTCCCAGATCAAACTCTTTGGCGATAAATTCTTCGATGGTGAAGGTGTTTTTTGCCAGCTTTTTGGCATCATCAACCAGGTGGTGATCAACAAGCTCCGGATATTCATCTCTGAAACTCAATATTGCTGATGGCTCAATTCCTACCAATGGCGTTTCGTCATTGATGAGTGCTGAAAGTAAGCTCACATTTTTATTTGCAATTTGTTTGGCTTTTCGCAAAAACCCTTTGCTCATGAAAGTTCTGCCACTCAAAGTATGTTTTGGAATGGAGACGTCATATCCCAATTTTGTCAATAGCTGAATAGCTCGGATGCCAATTTCTGTATCATTAAAACGGGTAAACTCATCATTGAACAGATAAACCTTTCTGCCATTTTCAGTTTTGGGGTGGTGATGTGCAAACCATTTGTCGAGGGTGGTTTTGTATAACGCTGGCATGCTTCGTTTAGGTGCAAATCCAATCAAAGGCATCATGAATCGCCCGAAAGTCTTGTTTTTAAGGAAGAGATTGGTAAACCAGGGCCATATACTGCCTACGGCATTGATGCTGGTGATGTTGGCAATAAGCTTGGAGCGGAAAGGTGCACCGTTTGAATCATAATAATGTTGCAAAAATTCAGCCTTCAGTTTGGCCACATCAACACTACTGGGACATTCTGATTTACAGGCTTTGCATGAAAGGCATAAGTCCATTACTTCATAAATTTCTTTATGATCGAATGGGTTGCTTTTGGTTGAGTTGGTAAGAAACTCGCGTAGGATGTTGGCTCTGGCGCGTGTGCTGTCGTTTTCGTTTCGGGTGGCCATGTAGGATGGGCACATGGTACCACCAGTGACCTCCGTCTTGCGACAAGCTGCAGTTCCATTGCACTTTTCCGCAGCGCGCAAAATGCCCAAATCTTTCGAAAAGTCAAAAATAGTTTCTACTTCTTTCGCTTGTTTGCCAGGCTCGTATCGGAGCGAGGTATTCATGCGTGGGGTATCAACAATCTTATTTGGATTGAAAATGTGATGCGGGTCCCAGGCTTGTTTGATTTGCCTGAGCAGGTTGTAATTCTGTTCGCCAACCATCAATGGGATGAATTCTCCCCGCAGCCTGCCATCACCATGTTCACCACTGAGCGAACCTTTGTATTTTTTGACCAGTTTGGCAGTTTCGAGAGCGATGGTGTAGAACAATTCAACATCTTTTGGGTCTTTCAGGTTCAGAATCGGACGGAGGTGCAGCTCGCCTGTGGCAATATGTGCATAATAAACACAACTCTTGTTGTAGCGTGCCAGCATCTGATCAAATTCTTCGATGTAGGCAGGTAACAATGCCGGATTAACGGCTGTATCCTCAATGACAGGAACAGGTTTTGCATCACCAACCATGTTGTTAATAATGCCAAGCCCGGCTTTTCGGAGGTCCCATACCTTCGACATTTCTTTGCCCTTCACAATTGGGAAAGCATATCCCATATTAACTGATTTCATCTCAGCTTCCATGGCTGTAGCTTTTTGGTCCACCAGATCCATGTTTTCTTCAGCAAATTCTACAATGAGAATAGCACCTGGATCACCTTCCACAAAAAACCTGTTTTTGCGTTGTTCAATGTTTTCTTTGGTGAGATCCATCACCGTTTTATCCATGAGCTCTACTGAAACAGGTTGGTGTTTCAGTGCGATCAGGTTGGCTTCCAGCGCTTGCTTGATTGTTTCGAAATGCACACAAACAAGTGCCTTGGCCTTTGGTGGCAGTGGAACCAGGTTGAGCTTGATTGCGGTAGTGAAGGCCAGTGTGCCTTCTGAACCTGCCAACAACTTGCTGAAGTTGAAGTCAGTTTTTGAATCGCTAAAAGCGCTTGTTTCGAGCAAAAGGTCAATGGCATAACCGGTGTTTCGCCTTCGAAGGGACTGATCAGGATATTCGTTGCGGATATTCTGTTGGTTTGTCGGATTGCTCAGGATGTGGATGATGTTCGTGTAAATTTCCCCTTCAATGCCAGGCAGTTGGGATTTTAACAACAGTTCTGACTTGTTGAGTGACCCAAAGTTGCAATCGCTTCCATCGCTGAGGATCGTTTCCACTTCAAGAGTGTGGTCTCGTGTGCTTCCATAAACCAATGAATGTGCTCCGCAGGCATTGTTGCCCAACATTCCTCCCATCATGCAGCGATTGGAAGTTGAAGTTTCCGGCCCAAAAAAAAGGCCAAAAGATTCCAGATACTGATTGAGTTCGCTGAGAATGACTCCTGGCTGCACTTTCACCCAATGTTCTTCCTGGTTGAGTTCCAGAATTTGGGTCATGTATTTTGATATGTCGACAACAATGCCATTGCCTACAACCTGACCAGCCAGTGAAGTGCCGGCAGCTCTTGGTATGAGTGCTGTGCGTGTTTCGTTTGCCAGCCTGATCAGTTTTCTGATATCTTCTGCATGGCGTGGACGAGCAACCGCAAGCGGTTTTTCACGGTAAGCAGATGCATCTGTCGCATAAATAAGCCGCGTAGCATCGTCAATAAAAATATCGCCCTCGAAATGAGGCGCGAGTTCATTTAATGCCTTGTATATTTTTGATTCACGCATGCTGTATACTGGTTGCTTTGGCCCGAAACATCTGGTCAGGGCGTTTAAATCAGTTTATTATTGGTCTTTAACCATGTCAGTGCTTTCAAAAATTTTATCAGCTGATTTGGCAATAAAACCTGAATAAAGCTCTCCGTTGCTATCAGGATAACGACGTGCAAATTCATAGTAGCAGCCTGGAATTTGTTGCACACCTTCAGTGAATTTGATGTCAATCATTTCTGCACGAATGCTGGATTGCTCGAGCAATTCAGCCGGTGTGCCTTTGATTTCACCACCAGAATCGTTGATGCGGAAACCGTTGTCTTTGAGCAGTTTGTTAACTTTTTCGAGGCTGTTAAAGGTTTTCAAGCCGTTTACACTCACTGTGAAATGGTTGGCACAAAACCCATTTACATACAACCAGGCTGCATATTCTGATTCTTCGCGCAGTTTTTCATAGATAGCAAAAGACGGTTTTCCCCAAATATTGCCTGCATAAATTAGCTCGTTCGATTTTAGTTTTTCAGCGGGGATGGCATCAACAAGTTTCTTTACGGTTTCTTGTAAAAATGGACTGAAATCTTTGGTAATCAATTGTGAAATGAACACACGTGGTTGACCCTCCATTTCAAAATGTTTGGCATATAAATGCTTAGCTTCGAAATGATAGTCGCCTTTGTACTGGTAGCCAGCTGCTAAAAAAGCTTTAGAAAGCACATCGATATTGATGCGCGGATCATCGTAGGTGCGAAAGGCAATGTGATCGTTCGAAACGGTTTCGCCATATTTGATAAACAGGTCATAAACCTTCTGTACCGAAGGATTTTGTGTGGTATAGTCTTTCCACAGATGATCGAAAATGGTTGATGTATTCATGATATTAGTTGGTTTTAAAATAATTGCAAAGTTAGCTGTTCTCTTTCAGATTTATCCAATTGTCCGGCAAATGGCAGCTGGTTAATTGTTTCAATAATTTTTTCCGGAATATGCCATTGATTTTTTAGGGCAGTGACAAGTACTTGGGCGCTATCATTATTGATTTTTGTATGAATTAAAGCCTCTTCAATCAAGCCTTTTTTTACATGAAGAATTACTTCCCCGCTGAACTGGTTTGTGGAGATAGTTTTTTTGAGCGTATAATCTGGCGAGTATCCAAATGTCCATTCATTGCTTCGGTACTTTGTGTCGGCAAGTTTGGATATCTCGGAAATTTGCCCAGAACTGAGCTCAAGTATTCCTTCATTTCCAAAATGAGCTAATACAAACCTTTTCAGTTCATTTTCAAACCGGTTTTGAGTCATTGCAAATTGTAAAGCCCCAAGAATATTTGTTACAGGGGCTCTTACAGAAGCCACGGCTCTGGAGCTGTAATGCTCGTTTTCGTTGGCAAGACAAGCATTTAGCGTTGATAAACCGGCATCAAACAGCAATGTCCCGTGGTGGATGCTTCGGTTTTTAAACACATGCGCAGCATTGCCCGAAATTTTTAATCCATTGACAGACAAACTGTTTTTGCCGGTGATGGTCGCAATAATTCTCAATGTTTTAAGATATGCGATGACAGGAGCCAGATATTTTGGAAAATTCACCTTATCCTCCCCTTGATCGCTGTTACAAATAAACGTAAAGTTAATGTTGCCTTTGCCATGAAAAACAGTGCCACCTCCTGAGATGCGTCGGATAACAGGCAGGCTGTTTTTAAGCAGGCATTCAGGTTTGATTTCAATCAGCGGATTCTGGTGCTTCCCTATTACCAGACAATCAGTGTTTTCCCACAACATGAAGATGTCTTCATCAAAGTTGCGCAACACATATTCTTCCATAGCCAGGTTGAAATATGGATCATCAAACTTTTTTTCGAGGAAAAACATGGGTTGTTCAGATGGATTAGAGGTGACAAAAATAAGCCCTTTCGCTCATTTCTTGCTGTCAAATTCTCTTCAATTATAGATTTCTTAACCATCATTAAGTTGTAAAAGGTCGTAATTCTTGTTAACTATCACATTAATAGTTTGTTGAACATTGAAGTTATATCCCAAAAAAGCCTTTTTTTTCATTAACCGTCTGACTTACTGAATAAACCATTAATTTTGCCGAACTTTTCACAGGAACATTACACCATAATATGCACAATATCAGAAACATTGCCATTATCGCGCATGTCGATCATGGTAAAACTACTCTTGTTGACCGGATTTTACATCAGGTCAAACTTTTTCGCGATAACCAGGAGACTGGCGATCTTATTCTCGATAACAACGATCTCGAACGTGAGCGGGGTATCACTATTCTATCCAAGAACGTATCAGTTCATTATAAAGATGTTAAAATCAATATCATCGACACACCCGGTCACGCCGACTTTGGTGGCGAAGTTGAGCGCGTGCTCAACATGGCTGATGGCGTGCTGCTTCTCGTTGATGCTTTTGAAGGTCCAATGCCACAAACCCGTTTTGTGCTGCAGAAAGCCATTGAACTGGGTTTAAAACCCATTGTGGTTGTCAACAAAGTTGACAAGCCAAATTGTCGGCCTGACGAGGTTCAGGAGGCAGTCTTCGATTTGATGTTTAACCTGGGCGCCACCGAAGATCAGCTCAATTTCCCAACTGTGTTTGGTTCGTCTAAAAATGGCTGGATGTCAGATCATTGGGAAAATGAGACGCAAGATGTTTCACACTTGCTCGATGTGATTATCGAAACTATTCCAAGGGCTGTCTACGTTGAAGGAACACCACAGCTTCTCATCACCTCACTTGATTATAGTTCTTACGTGGGCCGTATTGCTGTCGGACGTCTGTCGCGTGGCATGCTCCAGGCCGGAATGACCGTTTCGCTTGTGAAACGTGATGGAAAAATCACGAAATCAGTCATCAAGGAGCTATATACTTTTGAAGGATTGGGTAAAGAAAGGACTAAACAGCCAGTTTATGCCGGTGATCTTATTGCCCTGATGGGGATTGACGATTTCGAGATAGGCGATACCGTCGCCGACTTCGAAAGTCCTGAAGCTTTGCCTCCTATTCATATCGACGAGCCAACAATGAGCATGTTGTTTACCATTAACAACTCGCCATTTTTTGGCAAGGAAGGAAAATATGTTACTTCCCGCCACGTGCGCGACCGGTTGATCAAGGAAACAGAAAAAAACCTGGCGTTGCGTGTTGTCGACACTGATTCGCCGGATGCATTGCTGGTATACGGACGTGGTATCTTGCACTTAAGTATCCTGGTTGAAACCATGCGCCGTGAAGGCTATGAGTTTCAGTTGGGACAACCCAGGGTGATTATCAAAACCATCGAGGGCGTAAAACATGAGCCAATAGAGAGTTTGACGGTGCAGGTTCCTGAAGAGTTTTCCGGAAAGGTAATCGAGCAGGTTTCAATGCGCAAAGGCGATCTGGTTGAAATGAATCCTAAAGGCGATCGCATGCACCTGGAGTTTCATATTCCTTCGCGTGGCATCATCGGTTTGCGCAACAATATGTTGACTGCAACAGAAGGTGAAGCCATCATTGCGCATCGATTCAAAAGCTTTGAACCCTGGAAAGGTGAAATCAATACCAAAACGAATGGTGCATTGATCTCAATGGAAACAGGCACTGCTATTCCATATGCCATATGGAAGCTGCAGGATCGTGGCCGATTTTTCACTCATCCCAACGAAGAAGTTTACGTGGGACAGGTTATTGGCGAAAACAACAGGGCAGGAGATATGGTGGTAAATGTCAATAAATCAAAAAAACTCACCAATGTACGTGCCTCCGGATCTGATGAGAAAATCATGATCACACCAGCCATCCGGTTTTCACTGGAAGAATTTATGGAGTATATTCGCGAAGATGAATACCTTGAGGTAACACCCAGAAGCTTGCGTCTGCGTAAAATTCTCCTGGATGAGAATGAACGCAAACGCGCTTCCAAAACATATTGAGAACAAAAACAACTTTTTCTATGCTAAAACTGAAAAATATAATCGCCATTTGTTTGATGGCTTTAACTGTTAGCTTTTCTTCCTGCGATGTACTTGACCAAATGAGTCAGGTGCAGCAATTGAGTCAATGTAAATTCGATATCAATGGCGTTGACCAGGTGCATCTGGCCGGAATCGAGCTTCAGTCAAATATGAGTCGAAAAGACTTGAATGCGGCGCAGATCATGCAACTTACTGCTGCTTTGTTTCAAAACGAGCTGCCGCTCGATTTCGATGTGATGCTCAAAATTGACAACCCTAACAATAAACCTGCTGCCATGACAAGGATGGACTACGAGCTGTTTATTGATGGCAAACAATTGCTAACTGGACAAATGATGGAAAGTGTGTCCATTGCTGCCGGTGGTCAAAAAATCGTCGCCATGCCGGTTCAGCTCGACCTTTTGAAAGCATTGAGTGGTGAAACCAAAGATGCGGTTGTCAACCTCGGTTTCAAGCTAACCGGCGACGCCAGTCAGCCATCGCAAATCATGCTGAAAGTTAAACCGTACATCAATGTTGGAGGCAGAGCAATAGCTTATCCTGGTTTCCTAAATATCAGCCACACCATTAAATAGAACCTCAAAAGTAAATTATTTCCCGGCAACCTTTCCGTCTTCGTTGCCTTTAGAATAAGAAATATAACACTTGAGCAATCAGGTGTTTTTTTATTGACATGACATTGGACTCCGGAAAAGGTTGAATTTCCCATTTCTGAAATGATGTTTTTTCTTTACCCCGAATGAGATTTTTAAAAACTGTGGAATCATCAGCACTTCAAAAGATTAATTTGATTTATTTTGCCTGTGATATGAAAACACACCAGGAAAATAACTTTAAAAAGGTGCACGAGCGTCAATGGCTCGATGCTTTTAAGAAGGTTTTTGAAGGTTTTCCGTCTGGCAGGATAATAGCCACCGAATCTCCAGACTTTATTGTGCAGGTAAATCCTAAGCAACGAATTGGTATTGAGATCACCAAGTATGACTTATACGAACCAGACGAGCAACTTGTATTGTCTTCCTTTGTAGATGCCGAAAGAATGGCTTTGCTCATTGAAAAGAAGAATGAAAAACGAGGGCTTTACCAAAAAAAGTGGTTAAATGCTTATTGGCTTCTTATTTTAATCAACACAGGTGAGCATAAAGATATCCTCAGGTTCTCAGACCGTTTTATGTCGCACTATCAAAACATCACCAGATTCGATCGCTTATTTGTATTCGACTATTTGAGACGACAGCTTTATTTTTAAATCTTCGATTTGGTTGACAGTCGAATTCAGTCAAAAACCTGAGGTCAAATACGTATTTTACCCTAATTTACTGGCGTATGGACTGCTGTAGCTTTGCATCAGAAAAAGTGACTGAAACAGCCTTATCATAATTTGTATTGGTTTGTTTCAGTCGTGCGGAAGCCGAAAAGCATACAGAGTAGGCATTGACAAACAACCAATTTATCGTATGAAAAAATTCTTCTCAGTTCTAGCAATCGCACTTTTTGCCTTTGCATTCAATGCAAGCGCACAGTATGAACAAGGCCAGATTGATGCCAATGTGGGTATCGGACTTGGTGCATCATTCGCTACTGGTACAGTTAATCTGCCACCTGTTTCACTGTCGCTCGATTTCGGAATCAACGACAAAATCAGCTTAGGTGGTTTTGTAGGCTATTCTGCTTCCAAGGAAGATTTCAGTGGATTTGGCCTTAATTATTCATGGAAGTATACTTACATTATTGTCGGCGCGCGCGGTGCTTATCACTTCGATCTGGTCGACAATATGGATACCTATGCAGGTCTTTTGCTAGGTTATAATGTGGCTTCTGTGAAATATGACGGAGCCAATAAGCCAGCCGGATTGGTAGAGCCTTCTGCCGGAGGTCTGGCATATGCCGGATTCTTGGGTGCACGCTACCATTTTGGTGAAAAATTCGGCGTGTATGGCGAACTCGGTTATGGTATTGCCTTGCTCAACGTAGGGTTAACCATGAAGCTCTAAAGGACAGCGATCAAATATTTGATTTTTGGTTAAAAAAAAGCGTTTTCGGATCTACCGAAAACGCTTTTTATTTGTAGAAAATTGGTTCTTTTATTTAGCCCACTCTTCTTTGTAATATTTTATTGGGGCAACCAAAAAGCCATAGTTGTAATGTGCGTGCGGTTTGTGATGGTCGAGATGGGCAGTGATGGTTGCACGCAAGTATCTGTTGCTCAATTTCTGTAAAAAGGGCAATCTTCCGTGCACAAATACATCGTGAAACATGAAATAGGCAAGTCCGTAAAGCGCAATTCCAATGCCGATGTAGAACTTCCAGTCGAAGGCGCTTTCAACGCCGGTATAAATAAACAGAAAACTGGGGATGGCAAAAATGACGGCGAAAAGGTCGTTCCATTCAAACTTGCGCCCATCGCGGATGTGGTGGTCTTTGTGCAATACCCACAAAAAACCGTGCATGACATATTTGTGTGTGAACCAGGCCATAAATTCCATAAAGAGAAAAGCGCCCAGTACCAATAATGTGTTAATGATCCAGGTCATAGTGATTGTATTTTTTTGTTGAGATAATCATCTACTCGGTCGAATGCAATTTTGAACCAGACAGTATACCTGTCTGGGTTTTGTTCAATGTCTTTTTTGATGTTTGACATGGAATCGTATTTCCAGCTTTCAACCTCTTCGGGGTTGATAGCTGGTTTTTGATCGGAGTAACCAATAAAAACATGATCGAATTCATGTTCGGTAAGTCCTTGTCCAACGTCAGCTTTATATAAAAACGAGAAGGCTTCAACCAGTTGCGTTGTCATGCCCATTTCCTCCATCAGCCGGCGGCTGGTTGCCTCTTCAAGCGATTCGCCATCGCGAGGGTGGCTGCAGCAGGTATTGGTCCACAAACCTGGTGTGTGGTATTTGCTCAGTGCACGTTGTTGTAGAAGTAACTCATGCTTGCTGTTAAAAATGAAAATCGAAAAGGCACGGTGCAACTCAGCTTTGATATGGGCTTCCATTTTTTCCATCAAGCCCAGAGGTTGGTCATTTTTATCAACAAGTACAACGTATTCAGTCATTTTATTTAGTTTTTCCTTGCAAAGTTAGGAGATTTTCGCGCTCAGATGATGTGGGATTGCCTTTTTGAATCAGATAATCAATAACTTTTGAAGTAAAATCCGCATCTGACAAGCTGTTGGGATTTGCTGTAAGTCCCTTCACTATTAATGATCGATCAGTCTCTATATCACTGTTGTAGTCGAGAAAAGACGGCGCACTGAGTTGCACTGATAGCCTGAGAAACCTGGCTTCTAAATTGTTTGGATCGCTTTTTATGGCTTGCTCGATCATTGCTTTGCCTTCTTTAAACCGGGATAATTTTGTAAAAGGCGAGAAAACACATTCAGCTGAGGTGGCCAGGGCAGTTCCTTTATAGGCCAATAATTTTGGATATTGCGCTGATGCAGATTCAGGAATCAGGTCATATAATTTCTCTGCAGGACAATCTTTATCATCAAACTGGAAGTATAGTTGACGTGAAGAAAGCAGTAAACTACTGTCTGGCTGAGAGAATAGTATCATGAAAGCGAGCAGCAACATGGGCTAAAACATATTAAAGCGATATTTCAAATACGAAGAAACCAACATGCCATACTTGGTTGGGTTGGGCACTCTGATGCGTTTGTTTTCGAGGAGCTTCTCCGACTGAATTCGCTTGATTTTTTTGAACAAACTATAATAATACACATAGGCAACATAAACGCCATAACGTGCACTGGCAGGAAGTTTTCTGATACCGGCAAGTCCATCCTGAAAATCTTTTTCAATGTCTTCTTCGATGCGTTCCTTGCTTTGTTGATCAAAATTGTTGAGGTCAATATCAGGAAAATAGGTTCTTCCCAAATGCAGGTGATCAGCATGTAGATCGCGAAGGAAGTTGATTTTTTGGAAAGCTGAACCAAGACGCATAGCTGGGTATTTCAGGTCAGCATACATTTTTTTATCACCGTTCGTGAAAACGTGCAGACACATCAAACCAACTACTTCGGCCGAACCAAGAATATAGTCTTCAAATGTCGACTGGTCATATTCGATCTGATCCAAATCCATTTCCATGCTTTTTAGAAACCGGTCGATCAAATCCCATTCAATCTGATAACGGTTAACAGTTTCCTGAAAGCTGTTCAAGATCGGGTTCAAGCTAATCCCACGTTCGATGGCAAGCACTGTATCGCGGCGAAATTCAGCCATCAACGCGGCTTTGTCAAATTCATGAAACGTATCCACTATTTCATCAGCCAATCTCACAAAACCATAAATAGCGTAGATAGGATCGTGCAGTTTCTTTTGAAAAAGTGTAATGCCCAGCGAGAAAGAGGTGCTGTAGGAGCGTGTAGTCATTTTACTCGTACGGCGCGAAATTTGGTCAAACAATGTTTTCATGGCGGTGGTTAGTTATTAGTGAGCATGTTGAAGAGCCATTTTTGCAATTTGTCCTGCAGCTACCTGTCCCGAAATAATCGCAGGAGGTACTCCCGGTCCGGGAATGGTTAGCTGTCCGGCATATAACAAATTAGGCAGCTTTTTGTTGAACATCGATGGTTTTAAAATGGCGGTTTGCCTAAGCGTATTGGCAAGGCCGTAAGCATTACCCTTGTAAGCATAATAATCGGTAGCAAAATCGCGATTCGAATAACTACGCTTATATACAATGTCATTCTTAAAACTGATACCCAGTGTTTCTTCGATGCGTTGTACCGAGAAATCAAAATACTTTTCCCTGATGGCATCCGTATCGTTGAGGCCTGGCGCTACCGGAATCAGGATAAATAGGTTTTCCATGCCTTTTGGAGCGACTGTAGGATCGGTTTGTGAAGTACAGCTTAGGTAAACCGAAGGATTTTCTGGCCATTGGGGTTCTTCGTAGATCTGGTAAGCATGTTTTTCGAAGTCTTTGTTGAAGATGAGCGTATGGTGCTGCATGCCATCCAGTTTTTTTCCAATGCCCAGGTAATAAATGAGTGAAGAAGGGGACATAGTGCGTCCTTCCCAATATTTTTCGGAATAGTTTCTATATTCCTTTGGTAGAATTTTCTGTTCCACATGGTGATAATCGGCGCTTGCAATAACGAAGTCTGCTTCAAATATTTCACTGTCGGTTACAACTGTTTTTACCTGATTGTTATCGTACGTAAAGGATTTTACTTCCTGGTTGTAATGAAACCGAACGCCCAATTCATTAGCCAATTTCTCAAAACCTGCGACAACCTGGTACATTCCTCCAACAGGATACCATGTACCTAGCACCATATCACCATAATTCATCAGGCTGTAGAGTGCTGGTGTTTTTTGAGCTGTTGCACCCAGAAACAGGATGGGGAACTCCAGAATACGCAGCAGTTTGGGATGTGTAAAGTATTTCCGGATGTAAGTATGAAACGACTGTAAAACATGCATCTTGAGTGCCGATTTCATGATGTCGAAATCGAAAAACTCAAAAACACTCTTTGAGGGTTTAAAAACCAGATTCTTAATGCCAATCTCATATTTGAATGCGGCCTCATCCAGGAATCTTTTCAATTTGGCACCACTTCCTGCTTCGATTGAGTCGAACAACTCATATAGTTTTTCAATTGAAGCGGGCAGGTCAACACGGTCTCCGGGTCCAAAATAAATGGTGTAGGAAGGATCAAGACGCTCAAGCTGGTAGTAATCCTGGGTCTTTTTCCCAAACTGGGCAAAGAACTGCTCAAAAACATCAGGCATCCAATACCAGCTGGGCCCCATATCGTAAGTAAATCCGTTCTCTGTAAACATGCGTGCACGACCTCCGGCCATGCTGTGTTTTTCAATTACGTTTACTTCAAAACCTTCTTTTGCAAGCATAGCTGCGGTAGACAAGCCTGAGAAACCCGCTCCGATGACGACAACTTTTGACATGATGTATTTTGTTTAACGGTTGGTTATATCACTTAAACAAGAAAATGAAATACTTGTTCAAGTTACGAATAATCCTTCAAAGATTTTTTTAATTTGTGAGCATTTAGAGATTAAATATATTACCTTTGGTTCCAACCAAACCAAATCTCTTTTTTTGTGATTGCGCTCAAAAGTATATCTTATGAGACAATTAGTTACAATTTTCACACTTTATTTTATTTTTCTATCCAGTGCTATTGCTCAAACCAATATTTTCCCGAATGTTTTGCTTGAAACACTTGACGGAAAATTTGTGAATAGCGCCAAAATCTTATCAAATGATACGGTTTCAATCGTAGTTTTTTGGAATCCCGACTTCGACAGATCACTTGATCAGATCGATCTCATGTTGCAAACGATACAGGACTCACTTAGCGCTCATCCAGTAAAAACGATTGCTATTGCAGTGTCAGAGCCAGGTAAATCAGCTCTCATTAAACCGATCGTTATGTCGAGATTTGATGGAATAAACTGTTTATTCGACAAGAATAGAGAACTTGTCAGGCACTTGGGCATCAATGAGTTTCCATATACTTTTCTGATAGATCAGGAAGGTAAAATTATTTGTCGTCGGCCCGGTTTCTGTTTGGGTGCTGATGTCATGCTTTGCAAAGAGATCAGGCAGTGCATGCAAAAGCTGAAATAAGAACTGTTCTTTGGTGTTCTGTAAGGATATTTGGTGCTTGCCAAATATTATTCCATCATTGTCATGTTGTGTATTTATTTAGTTTTGCGAAGCTATTACTTATAGTTGCAGATTTTTCAACTGCAGTTAGATTGTATTATAGTTGGATTTAATTGAAAGAACTATTTCAATGAATATTGCATTTACCATTGTTGGCGTTGGACTTTTGGTTTTTATGGCCCATGTGTTTGCAGAAATATTTAGCAGGAAAAGGATTCCTGACGTATTGCTGCTAATCATCATTGGGCTGATAATCGGACCTGTTTTTCATATTGTTGAGCCAGGCGACCTGGGATTGGTTGGACCCGTTTTTACAACGATCACTTTGGTAACCATTTTATTTGAAGGAGGAACTGAGCTAAAGTTAGATGCTTTACAGCACTCATTGAAAGGCACAACTTTATTGACGAATCTTAATTTTTTTTCTACAATGATTGTTGTCGGACTGTTGGGTTGGTGGTTGCTTGACATGACGCCTCTTATTTCCTTTATGCTTGGGGCTATCGTAGGCGGAACATCTTCGGCAGTCGTTATTCCATTAGTCAGGCAATTGAATATGTCAAACAACAGCCGGACTATTCTCATTCTCGAGTCCGCTTTCAGTGATGTTTTGTGCATTGTATTTGCCCTGGCTTTTATTGAAGCGGCTCAGCTGGGGCAAATTCAGATAGGAAACACTGTGGGGCAAATTCTTGCATCCTTTTTACTCGCAAGTTTTATGGGGCTGATTGGCGCTTTTTTCTGGTCATTCGTCCTCTATAAAATCCGTACGGTTAAGAATTCAATTTTTACAACACCTGCTTTTGTGTTTATAATATATGGTGTAAGTGAGATTTTAGGATACAGTGGAGCTATTTCAGCATTGGCATTTGGTATCGGGCTCGCAAACACAGATATTTTGAAGTCAACATTTATTGGCAAGTTTTTCAATCGTGAACCTGATTCACTCAATGAGACCGAAAAAATACTTTTTGCCGAGGCGGTTTTTTTACTGAAAACATTCTTTTTTGTGTATATCGGCATTTCTATTCAGATTACCGATTGGGTTCCTCTGCTCATCGGCCTTGGGCTCACGTTTGTTCTATTTGTTTTGAGAGTTCCTGTAGTAAGGGCTTCGATGCCAATTGCGCAAAAGCATGAAAACGACAAAGATTTAATGTACATGTCGACGATGGTTCCCAAGGGATTGGCAGCGGCAGTTCTTGCCACTATTCCACTTCAAATGGGAATTGCAGGCGGAGAACTCATCAAGGACATTGTTTTTTCCGTCATTTTATTTAGTATTGTTTTTACTTCCATTTTAATACCATTGGTGGAAAAATCAAACTATGTGCAGGCAATTTATATGAACGCGCTTAATTTGAATCTTTGGATCAGGAAGCGCATCCAACTCATTCAGGAGAAAAAGCAAAACGAAGCAGAAAAAAGAGATGCTGATAAAATGACTGAAAGAGAGGGTATTAACGAGGTTACAGAAAGTGAAAAAAAAGATTAACACGATTCATTTGTGTTATATGAAAAATAGTATTAGTTTTGCAGGCCAAAAAATTGAAAAGAATCAGATATGTATTTAACTGCTGAAAAGAAGACAGAGATTTTCAAAGAGTTCGGAAAAACAGCTGCAGACACTGGGTCAGCAGAGGGACAGATTGCCTTGTTTACACATAGGATCAAACACCTTACCGAACATTTAAAAGAGAATAAAAAAGACCTGTCCACCATGCGTTCGTTGGTTCGTTTGGTTGGTAAAAGAAGAAAACTCCTCGATTATCTTAAGAAAAAAGACATCGAAAGATATCGTGAGATCATCAAGAAACTGGGTATCAGAAAATAGTTTTTTGAACCTGATAATAGTCCGAAAAAAGGCAATTCATCTGATTGCCTTTTTTTGCATTTAATCAGGCTCATTGTTACGCAATATTATTACAATTAAATTTATGAGTCCACAAGGAATTACGCAGTCGATCGAACTAGCTGACGGTCGCACGATTAGCATCGAAACCGGTAAGCTGGCAAAGCAAGCTGACGGCTCAGTGGTGGTTAGAATGGGCGATACAATGTTGCTTGCAGCAGTTGTTTCCTCCAAAGAAGCCAGAGAAGATGTCGATTTTTTACCACTCTCAGTTGACTACAAAGAAAAGTATGCCGCAACAGGTAAATTCCCTGGCGGTTTTTTCAAGCGTGAAGGCCGTCCATCCGATTATGAAGTATTGATTTCACGTTTGGTCGATCGCGCACTGCGTCCTTTGTTTCCAGATGATTACCATGCCGAAACACAAGTCGTCATTAACCTGATTTCAGGTGAAAACGATGTTGCACCAGACGCACTGGCTGCTTTGGCCGCTTCTGCTGCCATTTCTGTTTCCGATATTCCATTCAACGGTCCAATCTCCGAAGTGAGAGTGGCTCGCATCAATGGTGAATATATCGTAAATCCTTCCATTTCAGCACTTGCTGAGGCTGATCTCGACCTGATGGTCGCCGCAACACACGAAAATATTGTGATGGTTGAAGGTGAATCGAAAGAAGTTTCGGAATTGGCTATGCTTGAAGCGTTGAAAGTAGCTCATGCTGCAATCAAATTGCAATGCGAAGCGCAAATGGCTTTGGCTGCCAAAGTTGAAAAAGCCGGCAAAAAACGTGAATACAATCATGAAACAAATGATGATGATTTGCGTGAGGCGATCTCCAAGTTTGCCTACGATTCGTGTTATAAAATCGCTTTGGCAGGAAATCCCAACAAACACGAGCGTTCGGATGCCTTTGCTGCTGTTTTGGAGCAATTTATGGCAACCCTTTCTGAGGAAGAACGTGAGCAAAAGGCTTCAATGGCCAAAAGATATTTCCATGATGTCGAAAAGAAGGCCGTGCGCGATGCTATCTTAAACGAACGCGTCAGACTTGATGGAAGAAAACTGGATCAGATTCGTCCTATTTGGTGCGAAGTTGATTATTTGCCTTCAGCACATGGTTCTGCAATTTTTACAAGAGGCGAAACACAATCACTTGTAACAGTAACCCTGGGTAGTAAACTGGACGAACAAACCATTGATGGCGCCATCTTTGAAGGAACTTCGAAATTTAACCTACATTATAATTTTCCTGCCTTTTCTACAGGAGAAGCCCGTCCGAACAGAGGGGTAAGCCGCCGGGAAATTGGACATGGAAACCTTGCTGAAAGAGCCTTGAAGCCGATGGTCCCCGAGGGTGAAGAAAACCCTTACACTATCAGAATAGTTTCTGATATTCTTGAATCGAATGGTTCGTCATCCATGGCGAGCGTTTGCGGTGGAACTTTAGCATTGATGGATGCAGGTGTGAAAATCAAAAAACCTGTTGCAGGAATTGCCATGGGCCTGATCACCGAAGTTGCTTCAAATAAATATGCAGTATTGTCTGATATTTTGGGTGATGAGGATCACCTGGGTGATATGGACTTTAAAGTTACAGGCACAAAAGATGGTATTACTGCCTGCCAAATGGACATCAAGGTTGATGGATTGTCATTCGAAGTGCTGCAGCAAGCTCTTGAACAGGCTCGTATGGGACGATTACACATCCTGGGCGAAATGGCCAAAACCATTACAGAACCTCGTGCAGATTATAAAGACAATGTTCCTCGTATCGAGAAAATGACTGTTGACAAGGAATTTATCGGTGCTATCATCGGACCTGGCGGCAAAATCATTCAGGAGATGCAGCGCGAAACCAATACTACTATCGTTATTGAAGAAGTTGGTAACTTTGGAATCATCGATATTGTATCGCCTAACAAAGAATCCATTGAAATGGCCAAAGCACGTATTCGTGCCATTGTTGCCGTTCCTGAAGTTGGTGAAGTTTACCTTGGAACAGTTAAAACAATCACCCCATTTGGTGCATTTGTCGAAATCCTGCCAGGCAAAGATGGCTTGTTACATATCTCGGAAATCGAGTGGAAACGTCTGGAAACAGTTGAAAGTGTATTGAAAGTTGGTGACAAGATTAAGGTGAAGCTGATTGGGGTTGATCCTAAAACCAACAAAATGAAACTTTCCAGAAAAGTCCTTCTTCCGAAACCTGAGAATAAATAAGTACGTAACTTATTACAGAATATTAACGTAAAAGCCATTACAAATTCATTAGCATAATGAGGCAGCTAAAGATTACTAAACAGGTTACCAACAGAGAAACCGCTTCTCTTGATAAGTATTTGCAAGAGATAGGAAAGGTGGAACTGATCACTGCAGAGGAAGAGGTGGAACTGGCTCAGCGTATCAAACAAGGAGACAGAAATGCGCTTGAAAAGCTCACCAAAGCAAACCTTAGATTTGTTGTTTCTGTTTCGAAGCAGTATCAAAATCAAGGTTTGAGTCTTCCCGACTTGATCAACGAAGGTAACCTGGGATTGATCAAAGCCGCGCAGCGGTTTGACGAAACACGCGGTTTTAAATTTATTTCTTATGCTGTTTGGTGGATTCGTCAATCCATTTTACAGGCATTGGCCGAGCAATCTCGTATTGTCCGTTTGCCACTGAATAAAATTGGATCCATCAACAAAATCAATAAGGCTTATGCCAAACTTGAACAGGAATTTGAGCGTGAACCCAATGCAGAAGAGATCGCTGACATTCTTGAAATCACTGAAAATGAGGTAAAAGAGTCGATGAAGAATGCCGGAAGGCATGTCTCCATGGACGCACCACTGATTCAGGATGAAGAGAACAACATGTACGATGTTTTGCGCAGTGATGAAGCACCAACTCCCGAAACGGAACTGCTGTACGAGTCGTTGCGTAAAGAAATCGACAGGGCAATTTCTACCCTTACACCACGCGAAGCAGACGTGATCAGACTGTATTTTGGATTGAATGGCAGCCACCCGATGACACTTGAAGAGATAGGCGAAAAATTTGACCTCACACGTGAAAGGGTTCGTCAAATAAAGGAAAAGGCTATTCGCCGCCTGAAACATACCAGCCGGAGTAAGATTTTAAAAAGTTACCTCGGATAAAAAACCAAAGCGCTTTCGGGCGCTTTTTTTATTTTTGTCAAAATTCTGAACATGAAACTTATTGCCCCTTCATTGCTCTCTGCCAATTTTCTCAACCTTGAAAATGAAATCAGCATGCTTAACCAAAGCGAAGCCGATTGGTTACACCTGGATGTGATGGATGGGGTTTTTGTGCCCAATATTTCTTTTGGATTGCCGGTAATCGAAGCAATTCACAAGGTGGCTAAAAAACCGCTTGATGTGCATTTGATGATTGTGAATCCGGAGCGTTACATTGAGGATTTTGCGCGTGCTGGCGCCGATATTTTATCGGTTCATCTGGAAGCATGTACACACTTGCACAGATGTTTACAACAGATCAAAGAAGCAGGAATGCAGGCAGGAGTAGTGTTGAACCCTCATTCGCCAGTAAGTTTGTTGGAGGATATTTTACCCTACTGCGATCTGGTTTTATTGATGTCGGTTAATCCGGGCTTTGGCGGACAAAAATTTATTCCGGAAACATACCAAAAGATTGAGCGTTTGCGACTGATGATCGATAAAAAAGAACTTCCAACGCTGATTGAAGTTGACGGTGGCGTGAATTTACAAAACGCAAGAGACCTGTTTGATGCGGGAGCAAATGTCCTGGTTGCAGGTAATGCGGTCTTTAATGCTAACAATCCTGCAGAAGTTATCCACAACCTGAAAAAATAATTTGGATATTAAGTAATTCTTTTCCTATTTTTACGCCTGCAACCAACTCCCTGGTAACAACATGATTATGGGCCAAATTATCACAAAGCATGCGCCGGAAAGTAGCATGACTGAAAATGCTTTAGGTATACAGCAAAGTTCCTTGAATTCAACAATTTACAGAGACTTTAAAAGCAAAACCGTTCTTATTGTTGAAGACATTCCATCCAATTATCAACTTCTACAGGCCTATCTTGCGCCCACAGGCGCCAATATTCTGCATGCCGAAAATGGTGCAGATGCGATCGAATTTGTGAAAAATAATCTGGAGATTCACCTGATTTTGATGGATTTGAGATTGCCGGATGTGAATGGTTTGTTGGTTACCAGAATGATCAGGCAGCTAAAACCTGCAATGCCAATTATTGCACAAACTGCTTATGCTATGCCGAATGACCGCCAGGAATGTCTTTCTTCGGGTTGCAACGACTACATCGCCAAGCCCATCAGGCGTAACGATTTTATTGGTTTGGTATCAAAATACCTCGAAAGCGCCTAAGCCTGATTTAACATCCTTTTCATTTTTTTCCTGTATTCAAAGCTTTATCTTTGCATAAACCGCTAAAGATAATTTTATGAATGAACATTTGCTGCAATTAGAGCCGGCTGGAGTCTGGAAATACTTCAGGGAAATTCTGGAAATACCACGTCCTTCGAAAAAGGAAGAAAAAATCATTGCGTATCTTATTGATTTTGCAAAAAAACATCAGCTCGATTATACCAAAGATGCTGTGGGTAACATTTTGATGAAAGCTCCTGCCACACCAGGTTTTGAAAACAGAAAAACGGTGGTACTTCAAAGCCATGTCGATATGGTTTGCGAGAAAAACAGTGATAAACAGCACGATTTCGAAAAAGACCCGATTGATACACATATCGTTGACGGTTGGGTAAAGGCAAAAGGTACCACTTTGGGTGCTGATGATGGAATTGGAGTTGCAGCTCAATTGGCCTTGTTGGTTGACCCTGCAATTGAACATGGACCAATCGAGTGTTTATTTACCATTGATGAAGAAACAGGCTTGTCTGGAGCTTTTGGATTAGACGAGAAAATGCTTGAGGGCAGAATATTGCTCAATCTCGATTCGGAAGATGAAGGTGAGCTGTTTATTGGTTGTGCCGGTGGTAAAGATACAGTGATTGAATTACCCGTAACGTTTGAAAAACTTGGCAATGGTTATCGGTCAATGCGTCTTGATGTAAAAGGTTTAAAAGGCGGCCATTCCGGTGACGATATTCACAAAGGGCAAGGAAATGCCAATAAATTGCTGAACAGATTGCTTTGGCATGCGACGGACGCGTTCAACCTCCGTTTGAATTATTTTGAAGGAGGAAACCTTCGCAATGCTATTGCGCGTGAGGCATATGCATTGGTAGCTATTCCGGATACCTTCTTTGAGGCCTTTAGAACCTATATAGAAAAAGCAACACAAGAATTGAAGTACGAGTTTGAAATTACTGAACCTGGACTTCAGGTTGTCATTGCTGAGACAGAAACTGTTTCTTCTGTGCTGACTCTGGAAGATCAAAAAAAACTGCTCAATAGTCTTTACGCTTGCCCACATGGTGTGATAGCGTGGTCGCAGCGTATTCCCAACTTTGTTGAAACATCGACTAACCTGGCTGCAGTTCGCATGATAGATGATCACGTTCTCATTACTACCAGCCAGCGCAGCTCAGTTGAATCATCGAAAGAAGATGTGGGTAATATGGTAGCAGCCTGCTTCAGATTGACTGGGGCTAAGATTCAACATAGCGACGGATATCCGGGCTGGGCTCCAAATCCTAAATCGGAAATCAGAGCAATTTCGGTGCAATCGTATGAGAAATTATTCAGGCAAACACCTGATGTAAAAGCGATTCATGCAGGACTGGAATGTGGATTGATTGGAGATAAATATCCGGGAATGGATATGATTTCCTACGGGCCTACCATCAAGGGCGCCCATTCGCCTGACGAAAGAATTGAGATTGCAACAGTTCAGAAATTCTGGGATTTGACAGTTGATATTCTGAAGAATATACCCAAAGCCTAAAAAAAAGGCTGGCCATTAATGGCCAGCCTTTTTTAATTGTCAGATCCATTTAACCAATGGAAGATCTTGTCGGTGAGGTAGTAATTCACTACTTGGATAAATCCGGAAAGTGTAATCATAAACACCTGCCCGATAGATAGGAACATTAATATGGTAACGAGCCCAACCTTCTCCTGAGTCGATCAGTTTCATTTTTTCAACAAAGACTATTTCATCGATCTTGTCATGAAGTTTTCGTCCGAACAAAAGTTCGATTCCAACATCTCCACTTGCTAAACCAGGGGTCAATAATGTGATTTCAGCCACAAAGTTTTCACCAAAATCAAGCGGTCTGACTGTTGGATCAGGTACTTTGATCGATTTCACCTCAACACTGTCCCAGTTCGATTTTACTTTCGATTTCCAGGCATTCACTTCAAAAGCCATTTTGTAGCGTTTTTCTTTTAAATATATAGCTCTGGATTTCAGTTTATTATAAAATCTGTCGAAGTAATCATCCAGCATACGCTTCATGGTGAAATGAGGTGCTATTTCAGCGATATTGTTTTTAATGTATCCGACCCATTTCACGGGTACACCCGCATCGTTCCGGCTAAAATAAGAAGGTGTGATTTCATTTTCGAGAAGGCTGTAGATGGTTTCTGCATCGAGCTCGTCCTGGTATTGCTGATTGGCATAGGTGCGACCCTCCTGAATTGCCCAGCCGGCATTTGGCCTGTAGCCTTCAGCCCACCATCCGTCCAAAACAGAAAAGTTTAACACGCCATTCATAACAGCTTTTTCACCGCTGGTTCCGGAAGCTTCTAGCGGACGGGTTGGGGTATTCAGCCAAACATCAACACAATTTGTAAGACGTTTGCCGAGCTCCATATCATAGTTCTCAATAAACAACACTTTGCCCGTAAACTCAGGCATCCGCGAAATTTCGATGATGCGTTTGATGAGGTCCTGTCCGGCTTTGTCATTCGGATGTGCCTTGCCTGCAAAAAGGAATAATACTGGCTTTTCTGTATTATTTACGATTTTTGAGAGGCGCTCCAAATTGGTAAACAGCAAATGAGCACGTTTGTAAGTGGCAAACCGGCGGGCAAATCCGATAATCAAAGCCTGATCGTTCAATCCTTCAATCGTACGCAGGATCAGTTTCGGACTTTCCTGACGTTCGGTCATGTCAATTTTTACACGGTATTTTACATATTGAATCAGGTCAGATTTGAGTTGCTTTCTGATTTCCCAAATTTCTTCATCGGCAACTTGCCTGATCTTGGCCCAGTATTCAGTGTTTGATTGATCTGCTTTATAGGCTTTCCCAAAATATTTGCTGTAAAGCTGTTGCCATGAGGGATCGGTCCACGTTGGCAAGTGTACACCGTTCGTTACGAAGCCAATATGCAACTCGTTTGCAAAATATCCAGGATACAAGGGTTGAAACATGTCGCGTGAAACACGGCCATGGATTTCACTTACACCATTTACTTCCTGGCTAAGATTGGTGGCGAGCACACTCATCGAAAATTTCTCATTTGGGTCGTTGAGCCTGAATTTCCCCAAATTCATGAAATCATCCCAGCTGATGTTGAGTCGCCCGGCATAATGAGGCATATAAGTGCGGAGTAGGTGTTCCTCAAAGGCATCATGACCAGCGGGTACTGGTGTGTGGGTCGTAAACAGGCTTGACGAACGGACCAGTTCGCGGGCAACATCAAAGCCCAGGTTGTGTTTTTCGATATAAATGCGAAGCCGTTCGAGACCGATAAATGCGGAGTGTCCTTCGTTGCTGTGGTATAGCGTGGGTTTTACTTTTACTTTTTCAAGTAGCCTGATGCCGCCAACGCCGAGAATCATCTCCTGCTTAAAGCGCATCTCACTATCGCCTCCGTAAAGTTGATGTGTGATCCCACGGTCGTCTGTCTGATTTTCTTCAATATCAGTGTCAAGCAAATAGAGCGGAACGCGTCCAACCTGAACTTTCCATGATTTGGCAACGACAGTTCTGCCAGGGAATGCAATAGAAATAGTGACCCATTCGCCATTTTCATCCCTGACTGGCTCAAGCGGTAAGTGGGTAAATTTCTGTGGGATATATTCTGCAATCTGATCTCCAAAGAGGGAAATATCCTGTTTGAAATAGCCATAACGGTAAAGAAGACCCATTGCAACAATATTGGCCCGCGAATCACTGGCTTCTTTGAGATAATCACCAGCAAGAATGCCAAGACCTCCACTATAAATCTTCAGGCTTTTGTGCAAGCCATATTCCATACTGAAATAGGCAATCTTGTGCTCGTCAGCAGGCCCCTGGGACATATAGTTTTTGAAGTCCTCGTAAACTTTGTTGAGTCGTTTAACGAATTCAGTGTTCTTTTCGAGTGCTTCCATTTGCTTCATGGAAAGACTTTCCATCATCGGAATGGGATTTTGCTCAAATTTCTCCCAGGCAATAGGATCGATCGACTCAAAAAGAGCGATGGCTTCATAGTTCCATGACCACCAGAGGTTCTGGGCAAGTTCTTGCAGTTTTTTAAGCTCTGTGGTGTAAACCGGCTGAATCAGCACTTTTTTCCAATTTGGTTGGTCTTGTTTACTGAAATTGAAATCGCGCAGCGTTTCGGTAAACCGTTTTGAGGCGAACAGATCAGCTCTTTTTTCGAGTTTTTCCAGTGCGACGCTCCATGCTTGCTTGTAATTCAATATCAAGTCTTTCCACAAAGCATGGGCAGCAATTTCTACTGATTTCTGATGAGCCTGTTCTAGCTCTTCGATGTTTTTATTGCAGAAAGCACTGATTTTTTTAGTAATTTCTGCTACAACTGTTGATTGATTTGTTTCTTCGCGATGGATTACGGTCACGGCATCTCCACGATTTTCAATTTTGGCAGCCCATTTGCCAAAGCCTGCCAGATCGGTTGTGATGGTTGGGATGCCATAAGCAATACTCTCAAGCGGTGTATAACCCCATGGCTCGTAGTAAGATGGGAAGACAGACAAATCTAAAGCCTGCAAAAAATCGTAATAGGTAATATTGAAAATGCCGTCGTTGCCGTTGAGGTAAGAAGGAACAAAAATGACTTTTACTTGATCTTCGCTTGCATTTGTTAATCCATTGGTCTTAAAACTGTTCAGGACCAGGTCATTTTCAGCATCAAACAAGTGATGCGTGCATGGTTTTTCAGAAGGCTTATCCGCTTGTTCACTACCATTAAGTCTTTTTTGCAGTTCCTTTGATGGACCTGAAATATGGCCTGGAACAGCAATAAAGGCAATGATCTTCTTTCTGGGTGAAGCGGCTTTATTGAGTTGACCAAGTGCTTCAATGAAAAGATCGATACCTTTGTTTTTAAACTCATACCTGCCACTGTTGATCAGCAGTAAACTATCTTCCGGGATGCTTTCACCAATGAGTGCACTTGCAACTTCAAGAATTTTGCTTCTCGTGTTTTTTCTTTTTTCAACTGCTTCTGGCTCCTGACTATAAAATACTTTGTCGAAACCATTGATGGTGATGGTATCAGGTTCTCGACCTAAAAACTGCACACATTCAACGGATGTAGTTTCGCTAACCGTGGTGAATGCATCCGCTTCGCGTGCAGCAGTTTTTTCCATCGATTGTTGTGCAACAATATTGAATCTGTTGGCCATGACAACAGGATTGTATTGGAGCAAATCTTTATAAAGTGGCAAACCATTTCCGGCGATTGACCTTCCGAGGTATGTGGCATGAGTTGTAAATACTGTCGCGATTTGTGGGCTGGTATTTTTCAGGTAAAGCACGCCTGAGCCTGTCATCCATTCGTGGAACTGAGCAACTATGTGTTCGTAAGCAGTGAGGTTTGCATCATAAAGGCTCTCGATGACCTGTCCGGCAGCGTAGCCAAACATGGCTGGCTCAATATAATCCCACTGTCCGTGGATTGAATCGAGTTGGAATTTTTCCCATAGAAGCGTGAAAATTGTGTCTTTTTGAACGAAAAGAGGCGTGAAGTCAATCAGGATGGCGATTGGTCTGCTCTCGATAGCCCATCGGCCAACGCGTGCTTTTAAACCACTGGCAGTGGCTTTTTCGCGCCATTCTTTTAGCAATGAAGCATCTTCAATGAAATAAGGGTTGTCGTGTGTCTCTTTCCAGACATCAGGACCAATGGTGATGTAATGGTCGCCAAAAAGCGTTTTCATCTGGTTTGCTTTCGAGGAGATGACGGTATAAATACCGCCAACCATATTGCATACTTCCCAGCTTACTTCGAAGATATAATCGGGTTTTTTTATTTCTTTATTCATAATTTATCATTGTGACATAGCCATACAAGCCTGTCGATTCATATTCGGTTCATTTTTTGTCAGGGGACAATTGCTTCAGAATATTCGGGTAGTTGCTACCAGATTTTCTTGAGTTTTTCTTCCAGTTTTTTTCTGATAGCTTTAATTTCTTTTGGCGTGATGTCGCTCACTTTTTTCTCCAGCGCTTCAAACTCCTTGCGGGCTTTAGCACCCATATTGGGAAGTACTTTCCCGGTGATTTCATCTCCTGCATCTTTAAGGGCTACAAAAAGATCCTGGGCATCAAACTCCTTGATGAGCGATTTAATTTTCGCGTCAGACATGCTTTTGATGTCCTCGAATACGGGTTTCGCTTTCTTTTCGGTAGCTGCAATACTTTCCTTTACCTTAGTGCTTGTTTTTTTGAACTTTTTAGTTGCAGCCTCACTGATTTCTTTACCAATTTTCACCGATGATTCGTACAAATCATTCACAATATCACTGGCTGATGGTGAGGCGTTTTTTACACGGATTGTAAAGTCAGACAGTACATTCATGTAGTTGATGTATGCTTCATAAGGCGAAGGGTAATGGTTAAAGTATTTATGGACATCTCCGTCCGATAACCATTTGGTGCACATATAATAGAAGTGGTCTGATGACTGTAGGTAATTCCAATCGCGCTGCAGGTCTTCATCGCCAATCCGGCTGATGATATCAGATAATTGATACAGCTTTTCAAAAGCATCATCTTGCAAATTATTGCCCACCCAGGCGGTCAGGTCTCTTTCTTCGTCGGCCCATGAAATAGGGTGGGGCACATGAATAGCAGATACAGGCTGCAGCTTTTCTGCAAGCTCTGATGGGGTGGCGAACTTAAAGTTTGTTTTCCTCAAAACGGCTTCAGGAAGGGCCTTCATGAAGTCGAATATGCCTGTTGAGGCCCATTGATGCTCGCCAAAAGTTTCGTAATCCATAAAAATGTTTACCACTTCTTCATTGGGATGGATCTTATTGATCCAGCCAACAAATTTGTCAGTAGTCACTGGCCATTCAGGCCAGGACTGTTGCGAGAAACGAAACGCGATATCATCGCTCAGTCTGAAATTGCGGAGCAATACTTTCAGTTTGGGATTGATAGCGTTGGCATATAAATAATTTGGGCTTTTCCATCCAAGAACGTGTTTTGCCCCTTCAGTCAGCATCACATTGTAACCCATATCGGCAACCATTGCACCAATTTCATCAGAGTAGATGAGCTCAGTGTTGCGGAAGCTTTTAGGGGTCACACCAAACAGTTGCTCAACTTTTTGAGTGTGCTGAAGCACTTGTTTTTTGAATTCAGCAGGATTTTTGAGAGAGCTGAGTGAGTGCGCATACGTTTCAGCCAAAATCTCGACTTGTCCTGTAGCAATTAACTTGCGAAAACTCTCAAGCACTTCAGGTGCATAAAGTTCCATTTGCTCCAGGGCTATACCTGAGAATGAAAAACTAACCTTGAATGCTGCGCCCAACTCATTCATTTTTTTCAGCAGAAGCGCATTCATGGGCAAATAGCTTTTTTCGGCTACCCGGCGCATGATGAGACGGTTGTAGTATTCGTCGTAGTAGAAATGATTTTTGCCAATATCGAAGAAACGATAGGTTCTCAACCGAAAGGGTTGGTGAACTTGGAAATAAAAGCAAATGGACTTATTCATCTTTCAGATAATTTAATGCTGTTTTTTTATATGTGTAGCGCAAGATCATACACTTGTTTCACCTTGATGGCAGCGTGTTCCCACTTAAGGTTTTCAACCTCTTCTTTGCCATGCTTGATAAAATCTTCACTCAACGCATCGTAATGACAAAGGCCATAAATAGCGTCGGCCAACCCGTCGATATCCCAGAAATCAACTTTCAGGGCGTGTTTTAGCACTTCGGATACACCTGATTGTTTTGAGATGACAACGGGAACATTAGACCGCATAGCTTCCAGTGGAACAATGCCAAAGGGCTCAGAGATAGAAGGCATTACAAACACATCAGTCATGGCGAACATCTTCTCTACATCGTCTCCCTTCAGGAAACCCGTGAAATGAAACTTATCACCCATCCTGAGCTGCGCAACACGATGAATCATTTTATGCAACATATCTCCTGTGCCTGCCATCACGAAACGCACATTAGGATCTCGCTTGAGAATTTTCCGCGCTGCCTCCACAAAATATTCGGGACCTTTCTGAAAAGTGATCCTTCCCAGGAAAGTAACCACTTTTTCATTCACCTGTTTGCCAATACCAGTCAATTGAGGTTTATCACTGGGCTCTACTGCATTGTGCACTGTTATAACTTTGTTGGGATCGATACCATATTTCTCGATGACAATATTACGCGTGAGATTGCTGACTGTAATGACTACGTCAGCCATTTCCATTCCCCGGCGCTCTATCGCATAAACGTCGGTGTTGATGTTTTCGCCTGAGCGGTCAAACTCAGTGGCATGCATATGCACTACCAAAGGCTTGCCGGTAGTTTCTTTAGCAGCTACACCAGCAGAATATGTGAGCCAGTCGTGTGCATGAATCACATCGAAATCGTGTTTTGTGGCAATAGCAGATCCAACAAGCGCATAGCGGGCAACTTCTTCCATCAGGTTGAAACCATACTTACCCGAGAATTCGTATTTCTGAGAAAAAACTTTGCTTTTGAAATTCTCGCTTGCCCTCACTTCTTCTTCCGTTACGATGTTGAATTGCTCTGGCCCAACATATGGGATGATGTTTGATCCAATCTCCATGTATTGCACGCGATCCCAGTATTCACGTTCTTCATCCTTCTCCAGGTCTACCGAAACATCGCTGGCATTGACAATTCTGACAGCTTCCTGACTTTCATCTCCATAAGCTTTGGGAACAACAAAAATAATATCAACACCATGTTTGGCCAGGCCTTTTGTAAGACCAAAGCAGGCCGTGCCCAAACCGCCTGTGATATGTGGTGGAAATTCCCATCCGAACATTAATACTTTCATGAATTGTTGATTTTTAACAATTTATAATTTGGCACGCTTGATTAAATAGTTAAGACGCAGCAAAGCAGCTACACTCCAGGCCTGACTTATGGCTCCTTTTGCTTCGTGTGGCGGGTCTCCGTCGTAAACTTCTGAAATGCTTCCGATGCCTGCCTCCAGCATTTCATTTTCGAAGTTTTCGTAGATATATTCAATAAAACTGATACTTGCTTTTCCATACAGGCGAAGCCAGCCTTCTGCAAAATGATCGATCAGCCAGGGGAAAGCTGTTCCCTGATGATACGCCATATCTCGCTGTTTTTGATCGCCTTCAATCACACCTTTGTAGCTGGGGTTTTTCGGCGACAGCGTTCTGACTCCACGTTCGGTCAGCAATTCTAGCTTAACAACTTGCATTACCTGCATTTGTTTTTCTTCGCTGATCAAATCATTTGCGAGCGAAACAGCAAAAAGCATATTTGGCCTGACGCTAAAGTCTTTTACCTCACCATTGACAAAATCTGCCAGATAACCATGCTTTTCTGACCAAAATACCTCAGTAAATGCCTTTTGAATCATTATTGGCAGCGTGCGCCATTGTTTGACGAATTTACGGTCGCCAGCAGCTTCTGCCATTTGTAACGAAAACTTGATAGCATGATACCACAGCGCATTCACTTCAACGGCCAGGCCTGAGCGAGGAGTAACAGGTTTACCATGGCTAATCACATCCATCCAGGTGAGCGCAAGACCAGTTCCGCCTGCCGACAGCAGTCCGTTGTCTAGCATTTTGATGTTGTAATCAGCACCATGCACATAACCATCAATAACGCTGATCAGTACTTTTTTGTATAATTTCCAGATTGAAGCAAGGTCTTTTCCTGCTATTTCGTGATATTGATGCAAGCTCCAGAATAGCCATAGAGGTGAGTCAACAGAAGCATAATCGGGTTGGTTATTTTGTCCAATGTTGGGAAAGAGTGGCCCTTTCATGGTACTGATCATGGTGTCAATTACAGCTTTAAAGGTCGATTCGTCCTTTCTTACCAAAGTGATGCCTGGTAAAGCAATAAAAGTATCGCGCCCCCAGGTACCAAACCAGGGAAAACCCGCCATGATTTCTGTCCTGCTTCCATTTTTAACAATGAATTGTTCAGCAGAGTTGATCAAACAATTTTCAAAATTATTGCGTGGTATACGTTTGTTAATTTCTCTGCTAAATTGGCGTTTGAACGTTGCGGGATCTTTTTCTTCGAGTCCAGCCGACACAATGATGCTTTCGCCTTTTTTGATCGTCATCTCGAAAAATCCGGGGACAAACAAATCCTCCTGAAAGGGAAATCCTCTTTCCTTTTCACGGATATATTCTACGTTGTAATACCAATCGGGGACATGTGTATAGTCAACATCTTTCGACAGTTGCACAAACAACCGCGAATATCCACCATACATTTGCCAGCTGACGCCATTCCTTGTTGGCTCGTACTTGGTGTTGGCATTTAGGTTCGACCGTGTCAACTGATGCACATTGCGAAAAGCTAAAAATGGTTTAAGTTTGAGTTTGGTTTCGGAAGTTGCTTCCAAAAGGGTGTATCTGATCAGGATACGGGATTCGTTTTCAGCAAAAATCATTTCTTTACTAAGAACCACGCCTCCAACCCGATAAATGAGTTTTGGAATTGGTTCAGCAACAAATTCACGCAGGTATTTATGTCCTTTTGGCTCGTATTTGCCATTGGGATACATGCGAACCCCAAAATTGAACTGTTCATCATGCTGGATAATACTCTCATCGATGGCAGACAGCAACACATGATTGTTGTGGTCTAGCCATGGCTGAGGCACTACCAATAAACCATGATATTTTCTTGTATTACAACCAGAAATGGTTGTGCTTGAATAGCCGCCAGAACGGTTCGACCGCAGCAACTCACGCTTTAAGGCAAACTCAAGATTTACCAGTTGACTTTTATTGAAAGAAATATAGCTCATGCGAAACAATTATTGTTTGAAAAGCTTCATTTGGTTAGTTGCTACAAAAGTAGGCTAAAATTTGATTATAATCTATGTTTCTTCATATTCAACTTTTCTTTGATATGAGCGCATTTCTGCGGATTTATAGTGGTTTGGGATTTGTTTTTGTTAAATTTGTGCGATCAAGATTTTTATCAATCGATTGCATTTTATTAACCGAATTGAAACAACATGAGATATTTGAACATTTATACGTTTATTAGCCTGCTTTTTATTGCCTCAACAGCTTATGCACAACCCTGCAAAGAGTTGAGCCTTGCTGAATATGATGGTTGGAAAACGATTCAGCGTCAGTCAATTTCGAACGATGGTAATTGGTTTGTTTATGAACAGAACCCGCTAGTTGGTGATGGTGAACTGATGATCGAAAGTCTGGCCAATAAAGTTCAATATAAAATCGCAAGAGGAGCCAATGCGAAAATCAATCCATCATCTGCTTTTGTGGCATATAAGATTGTGCCCCCCTATGACCTTGTTCGTAAAGAGAAACTGGCCGGAAAAAAAGGAGAAAAGCTTCCGCAAGATTCATTGGGCATCTTTCTCCTTCAGTCAAAAGAGACCTTGAAGTACCCGATGGTCAATAAATTTGAAGTTTCAGAAAAGGAAGGAACTTTGGTAGCCTGGCTGCATCAGCCTGAATATCGCCTGGAAGATTCAACGAAGCTTGACTCGACTGCCAAGAAAAAAGCACCCAAAAAGAAAAAATCGGCCCTAAAGCCGGCTCTTTTTGGGATGTACAACGCAGCCTCTGGAAAAAGCTTTCAAACTGATGACGTAACTGATTTTACGCTTGCTGAAAGAAACAATGTGGCCTTCTACATTCAGCAGAAAAACGACAGTATTGATTCTTGTTTCGTTTTTCGCATAGATGAAAAATTAAATCAGGCCATGCTTCTGTTTGCCTCTGTCGGACAGGCTAAAGCGCTTTCGTCCGATCACCTTGGAGAGCAACTTGCTTTTCTTTACACTGCAGACACGGCTAAAAATAAAGTTTACAGCCTCGCAGTCTGGCGCAAGGACTCTGTGACATCCATTGTCATTGATGACAAATCGACACGTTTGCCCGAGAATTACAGCGTGAGTGAATTTGGGAATTTGGTATTTAGCGAAGATCGGAAAGCTCTTTTTCTGGGGATTGCCCCCAAACCTTATAATGAACCCAAGGACACGCTCACTGAGGACGAAAAGGTGAGTGTCGATATTTGGAACTGGAAAGACGATTTGCTACAGACGCAGCAAATCAAAGAATTGGATCGTGAAAAGAAACGCACATACACCGCGGTATATTATCTTGAAAATGACTTGTTTGTGCAGCTTGCAAATGAAAAGGTGCCAGATGTGCGCACCGATCTGAAAAACAATCCCGAATGGCTCATGGCACGTTCATCAAAACCCTATGACTACCTTACGAGCTGGGAACAAACCCGTTACGAAGATGTTTATAGGGTAAACCAAAAAACAGGTGAAATGCAGCTACTGCTGCAAAAGGCAAATTCCTTCGAAACGCTCAGAAGTGATGGAAATTTCCTGCTTTTCTACGACCGGACCGACAGTACATGGTGCAGTCTACAGTGCGACTCAAAAAAAATCATCAAACTAACAGATAATAAGCAGTTTGCGTTTTACAATATCGAGAGCGACATTCCTGACGAGGCAGGTCCATATGGTTTTGCCGGATGGACCAAAGAAGGTTTTGCCATTGTTTACAGCCAGTATGATTTGTGGTTGCTTGACCCGGGAGGCAAACAGCCAGCGACTCAACTTACTCACCAGCCAAAAACACCCCGATATAGATACCGCTATATCCAATTGGATAGGCATGAGAAATTTTTGCCATCCCGCATGTATTTGTCCGTTTTAGATGAATTAAATAAACAATCAGGATTTGCTTTGCTTGACGCGAAAAAGCGACAAAATACACACTTACTATTGGATGATTTTCAGTTTTCTTCGCTTACAAAGGCAAAAGATGCTCCTGTGTTTTTATATGAAAAAGAGTCTTTCACGACTTTTCCCGATTGGATAGAAACTAACGATAATTTTACCAAACCTGTCAAAATCACAAACGCCAATCCACAGCAGTCAGAATATTGTTGGGGATCAGTCCAACTTGTACATTGGAATATTTCCAATGGAAAAAAACTGGATGGATTGATGTATTTGCCAGCACACTACGACTCGCTCACGTCAGTACCTATGTTGGTTTATTTTTACGAGCGATACAGCGATCAGCTGCACCGGTATTATCAACCAAAACCCAGTAGATCAGTAATTAATTTTTCAGAATATACAAGTCGTGGTTATGCTGTCTTTGTTCCGGATATAGTTTACACAACTGGTCTACCCGGGCAGAGTGCCTATGAAGCAGTGTTGAGTGGAGTAGATGCGATGCTAAAACAGTTTCCAAAAATCGATAGCACTCGAATGGGTTTGCAGGGGCAAAGTTGGGGTGGTTATCAGACTGCTTGGCTCGTAACGCGCACCAACCGGTTCAAAGCGGCCATGGCAGGTGCTCCGGTGAGCAATATGACAAGCGCCTATGGAGGAATCCGCTGGGAAAGCGGCATGAGCAGAGCTTTTCAGTATGAAGATGGACAGAGTAGGATTGGAGGTGATTTATGGTCGAACCTGGACGCTTATATTGAAAACTCTCCTCTGTTTGCAGCCAACAAAGTTGAGACACCTCTGTTGATTATGCACAATGATGCGGATGGCGCAGTGCCATGGTATCAGGGAATCGAATATTTTTCGGCATTGAGAAGATTAAGAAAACCCGTTTGGATGCTGGTTTACAATAATGCGCCTCACAACCTTCGGCGTTTGGCCGATATGAAAGACCTGACGCAACGCATGCAACAATTTTTCGATTACTATCTGATGGGGGCTCCTGAACCACTTTGGATGAAAGAAGGTGTTCCGGCTATAAAGAAAGGGATCGAAACAGGTTTTGAATTGAAAGATTAACTATTTATCCACGAGCTTCATAGATGCCAAACGTTCAGCCAGCCTGTTGATGGCTGTGCCTGATGGTGCCTGAAATACACTCAGGTCAAACATTTGTACTACAGCCAGCACGTGATCAAAAATGTCACTTTGCAAATCTTCGTACGCTGCCCATTCTTTGTTTGCACTAAACACATAAATCTCAATTGGAATGCCTAGCTCAGATGGTTGGAGCTGGCGGACCAATAGTGTCATTTCTGTGTTGACTCTCGGGTGGTTGTTAAGATAAGCTTTCAAATAGGCCCTGAAAACACCGAGATTGGTTTGCCTGCGGCCGTTTACGAGAGAAGTGGTGTCAATGTCAAAGGATTTATTGAAGCGCGCGATTTCTTTTTCTTTTTCGACAAGATATTCTTTAACCAACTGATATTTACTATATTTCTCCAACATTTCTGGCGTGCAAAAGCGAACACTCTCCATGTCGATGGACACGCTGCGCTTGATTCGTCTGCCACCACTCTCTGTCATGCCCCGCCAATTGGTAAAATAATCAGAAACCATGGCATAGGTTGGGATGGTGGTGATGGTTTTATCCCAGTTTTGTACTTTTACTGTCGTGAGAGTAATTTCAAGAACATCACCATCAGCGCCAAATTTGGGCATGCTGATCCAGTCGCCGATCCTGACCATATCATTCAAAGTGAGCTGAATGCCGCCAACAAAACCCAAAATAGGATCTTTAAAAACCAACATGAGTACAGCAGACAATGTTCCGAGACCCAGCAACAGATTGATCAGGTTTTGTCCAATCAAAGTTGCAATAATCATCAATCCGCCAACAATATACAATACAATCTTTAGTACTTGAATCAGTCCTTTGATGGGCTTGTCTTTTGAGACCTCAAAACTGTTGTAAATTTCATGAATGGACGAAATAAGGCCATCGATGATGATCATCACAATGAAAATAACATACACCTCAACTGATTCCTGCACAAATGCAAACAGCTTTGGGTAGCTGGGAATAGCATAAGGAGAAAGTGAATTGATGATATAAGCCGGCACCAGATAAGATGCTCTGGAAATCACCTTGTTTTTCAGCAAAATGTCATCAAAGTTATTTTTCGAACGGTGAATCATCACATAAAGTGTTCGTCTGATGACAATTCGTGTGATATAATACGAGATAATGGCCAGCATAAACAAGCTCACAAAGGCAATGCCTTCAGCAAATTTGTTGGCGTCGCTTTCCGCGAGATTCAAATTTAGCAGTGTCTCTCTTAGAAAAGCAATGAATGATTCAAACATGAATGAAAAGGGCTATGATTCCTATAAATATTTAATTGCTTCCAGGTACTTTTCCTTAATGAAAAGTAATTTGCCCTGACACGATTGCTCATCATAGATACGCACAAAATCAAGTACACCTTCTTTGTTATACATGGTGGTGAGGGCGGCATCAAAATTATTGTCTTCAACATTGTGCTTGATGCTGTTGGTGATTTTCTCAAATGAGTTCCAACGCATCTGAACAGGCACCTGAATATAGTACATTTCCTTCCAGTTCTGGTCGTGGTATATTCCCTCAGTCAATTCTTCAATCATGAAGTACTTTGTAATTTTAATGATTGAGTTGTATTCTGCAACTTTGCGGGCTTTGGTGAACGAAATCCCTTGGTCACGAAATGCCTCCACGAGTTCGCCGACATTATTATAAGCCAGGTCTTTTATTCTGATTACACCTGTAGGCTTATTAAATAGGTTTAGCACACCAGGAGCAGCATCGAACTTGTGCGGAAAGTTCTTTTTGATTGTTTTGATGGCCCTGATTATCTTGTCGTCGCTATTTACAAGCTTTGAAACCAGGAATAATGATTTTGGGTCAGTCCGGTCAGGGACAGTTGTCCCATGATATCCCGGGAATGGCCGAAGTGATTCGAGCACCAATGCGTTGGTGTAGGTCTCATGTTCTACCGAAGCCAGATTCTCTTTTTTCGAAATAACGCCAATGGAGGTTAAATATTGATTTTCCATAAATGATCAGGTATTTGGTTGTTCAACAGGAGGCGAATATAGGGAATAATCCGCATGTTAAGCAAATCATTTTCGCTGAAAAAGACAAAAAATTTCTCGTTGTGTCCTGGGCTTGATAGAGTTATAGGCTGTTTCGAATACAATTGTTTTAAAGTAGGGCTCAAACAGCTGCCTGTATTCTTTTTCGGTTCCACCGTAAGGAGGACCTGCATGTTCAAATTCGTGGTTAAACAAAAGTCCACAGAGTTTTCCGCCGGGTTTGAGCAGCTGGTTCATTTTTTCGACGTATTTATGCCGGTTCTCACGAGCCAATGAACTGAAAAAAGTTTGCTCAAAAATCAGGTCGTACTTGCCTTGGTGGTTAAAAAAATCCTCAACATGAATTTTCGAACCTGAAAAAGCTGGGGACAATTGTTTGAATAGGGTTGCTGCTTCGGGTGAAAAATCCAGATAATGCACCTCTGAAAAGCCTTTTTCGGCCATATATCGGACTTCCCAGCCACGACCTGCTCCTGGAATGAGGACATCCATTTTTTTATTGGTTAACTGATCGATGTATGTTTTGATGGGTGGCGAAACATAACCCATGTCCCATCCGGTTTTGCCACTTTGGTATTGAAACGACCAATAATCAGGATGTTTTTTGTTGTTTTCCATCAGTTATGATTCAGCCGCCGGCTTTTTTGGTTTTCAGATAGCCAGCTTTCAGGAGCAATTCAAGCACGCGGTCCCTGAAATCTCCCTGAATCAGAATCTCTCCATCTTTCACACTACCACCAACCCCACAAGCTGATTTCAAACTCTTGCCCAGGTCGCTTAACACCTCAGTTTCGCCAATAAAACCCGTTACAAGTGTGACTTTTTTTCCGCCTCTTTGTTTTTTGTCGAGCATGACTCTTAGGTTTTGTTTTTCGGGAGCCAGAGTCTCTAGGTTTTCATGATGGTCTTCAAAAACAAAATTTGGATTGGTTGAATATACTATTCCTTCGCGTTTACTTTTTTTCATCTGTTTCTGTTTTATCAATGAGAATCTTTGACTGAAATATACATGATTTTTGAAATTGATCAATTATACAAACGATTCATTATCATGTTCTTGTCAAGATTTACACCTGTTTTGGAATGATCACATTTAAACTTTGCGGAACAATTTGTACTTCAAGATTTTGGCTAAGTTTTACCGCTTCTCCATCCAGGTTGACAACCCGATTTTTTGTGCGCTCTACTTTTATATTTGTTGCTTTATGGATACTAACATACCTCGATTTATGAATCATTTTGAGCAACAATAAGTTGATGATTAACGGCATTTCAAAAATCATGGGTTTTTCTACAATGCACAAATCGAGCAACCCATCGTTCAAACTGGCCTCGGGAGCAATTGTAGTGTTGTATCCAAACTGATTTGAATTGGCAAAACTGACGAAAAGTGCTTTCGTTTTAACTTTTGTCTTACCATCAATCGTGATCACATATTTTTTAGGTCTGTATGACTGATAGCGCGCGGCCACAATTTTGAAATAAGTAAAAAAACCGCGGTTTTGATCCTGTGCGAAGAGTTTGGCTACAAGTGCATCAAATCCAACGCCAGCGATACTGATAAAAGGCTGACCGTTGATGGTTGCTGTGTCTATTTTACTGCTGGATGCGGTGTTGATTAGCTTAAGCGCTCCTTCATAATTCATGGGTATATTGAGGTGGCGGGCAAGTCCGTTTCCTGATCCGCTTGGTATAATCCCCAAATTAACAGGTGTATGAATCAGGCACCTTGCCACTTCGTTCACCGTGCCATCCCCACCAACAGCCACTACCATATCCAGCTGGTCCTTGACGGCCTGCCTGCTTAACTCAGATGCGTGACCAGGACGATCAGTAAATACGAGCTCGTAATTAAATTTCTGATGATCAAGCAGCCGTTTGACAAAATCAGGAAATGTTTCCTTCTGCGAATGTCCGGCAATGGGATTGACAACGAAGAGTATTTTTTGTTTGTTGTTGGTTGTCATTGTTTTGCAGTGAGTTTGTTACGGATCATCCTGTTGTTATATTGTTGAATAATGGCTTTCAATTCAAGCTCCATTTCGTTGCTTTCGTTTGAAAACTTTGGTAATAAATTGTTTTGCAACAAACTGTCCTTTTCAAGGTCAAAGAACCCAGTCAAACTTTCGCCGTTGAACTGCACAAGACGTCTGCCATTTTGAAGCTGATACACTTGGTTCAGGTAGCTGAAATGTAATCCGGTAGTTATGCTGTCGAAAAGATTTCGGCCAAAAGCCAGGAAAGTATTCGGATTGGCAGTAATTGAAAGTAAGGAAGGCATAACATCAGTTTGCTGGGCACACTCATGTACACGCTTTGGCAAAATTTGCTGGTCGGGCATAAAAAAGACCAACGGAATAGCATAAATCCCGAGTGGTGATTTGTAATAAGCCGTTTGAACATCGGGATGCGTGTGGTCGGCCATGATTACAAAAACGGTATTGTGATACCAGGGCTGTTGCGAAGCCGTTCTAAAAAAGGCTTTTAAACAATCATCTGCGTAAGCCACTGAACGCTCAAAGGCATCATTTGCCTGCGGATAACTGTTTTCGAAACCAGCTGGCAGGGTATATGGATGATGAGAAGACAGCGTGAATATGGCACTTGCAAAAGGTTGTTTCATTCGACTTATAGTTGTTGCGGTGTATTGCAAAAAAGGACCGTCAAAGATGCCCCATCGTCCATCAAAATCGCTGTCATTGTTATATTCGTTTCTGCCATAATAGTACTTAAATCCGGCTGCTTTAGCAAATGCGTCAAAATTCATAGTGCCATTGTTCCCGCCATGAAAAAAGGCAGTTTCATAACCTTCATCCTGTAGAAGTGTGCCCAATCCTTCCAGTTTGTTACCGGCATAAGGAGAGCTTGGATAATCGATGGACATTAAACTGGGAATACCAGCCATGATACTTGGAAGGGCCTCAATGGATCGTCTGCCGTTGGCCCAGCCATCAAAAGCCAGTGACTGACTGAATAATGAATCGAGGAAAGGCGTGATACTTTTTGGCCTTGCAGGATTGTAAAACTGAATCAGTTCGCTGCCAAAACTTTCGAGTATTAATATAACAATATTTTTTTTGCCAGGAGTTGCTGCCAAAAACCGGTTTGGTCGTGATGAAGAATGAATCGGATTGTACCTGGAGCTTAACGCACCAGGATCGAAGTAGTTTATTTCTTTGAGTGGCTGCCGACTGATGGTTTTAATAATCGAAAATGGCGTGTTGATTACCAATGGAATATTTTGTGTCTCAGTATATTTTCCTGCATTTACCAGACCAATAGGCTTCAATTGAAAGCCACCTCTGATGCCGATAACAAGTGTCAACAAACTCACAATCATGAAGCTGCTTTGCCAAAAATACCAGGAGGTTTTTTGAACCGGAACGGGACTTTTTACCACGAAAAAGCGGGTAAATCGGTAGAGTAGCCAAATAAAAACCAGCCAGATCAGCCACATGTACCAGAAATCAACCAAAAACTG
Organism: Bacteroidales bacterium UBA5536; assembly: GCA_002426795.1. Lineage (GTDB taxonomy): Bacteria > Bacteroidota > Bacteroidia > Bacteroidales > F082 > UBA5536. The sequence continues at coordinate 465,354 of DINQ01000008.1, read as the reverse complement.
CCACATGAGTCCGCCAATATTTTCGTTTGAATTACCAAAAAACTGGAACAACTCTGAGGTTGTGCGCTTTGAAATATAACGGAAGTAAATGACATCAACGAGATTAAGCCCGATCATCAGAGCATTCAAGGTAACGTAAATCCAATCTGTGATTTTTTGATATATCAACCTGTATTTGAAGGCTGCCGGAATTGCCAACAAAATGACATACAATGCATTGACCATGAAAAGGGCTGAAATGTCAAATCGCAAGCCGATAAACATCAACCTGATCAATTCGAAAAAATGAAGATTACTGAATTGGGCAGTGTTGAAAATATAGAATAGCCAACGGCTCAAATCCATTAAAATCAGCACAAACACCAGTCGCATAATCAAGAGCACTGGTATAGGAAATCGCCGGATCAATGGAAAATAGAATTTCATTTAAATTGATTCACATAAACAGTTCTCACAACTTCGTTTGCTTCATTGCCGGCATCATCCTTCACATTGAACCGAACCTGATAGGCTCCAATTGTGTTTATGTCCACATTATCAACAGTTTCAACTCGTGTTGAAATATTGATGGTGTCGCGGTCAGCTGTAATATCAAAAGCTTCGGCTCCTTCATCAGTGTATGGTTTGCCAAGTTCGGACCATGCTGGATTTGCGCCTTTTAAAACAATGAATGGCTTAAAAGGATCGGCCTGTTCTTCCGTTTTATTGCACGACACAAGCGGAATCAGTATGACTAAATAAAAGCAGCAAATGAAAAACTTACTCATCGATAGGAAAGGTTAAGTGCGATTATACTTCAATTGGAAGAGTTAAATGCGATGCAAATTTACGAAATTCTCTCTTTACTATCTAAGAGCTTGTCCTACGGCAAGTCGGCAGGCTTTTTATACATTTGCAGCAAAATTTCATTCATGATCAAAGCATTTGTATTCGATTGGGGCGACACAGTGATGCGCGACTTCAATTTACCCGGTCCTATGAAAGATTGGGATCAGGTAGCCTGGATTCCGGGAGCTGAGATTGCACTAAAAGAAATTTCTTCAAAGTTTCGTTGTGCTATTGCCACAAGCGCAGACCATTCTGACACTATCGAAATGCGCGAAGCCCTCCAGAGGGTTGGTGCTGACAAATACTTTCATGATTTTTTCTCTCAGAAAGAATTGGGTTATAAAAAACCTGATGTGAAGTTTTTTCTGAAAGTTGCAGAGTTGATGATGCTTCAGCCCAATGAAATGGTGATGGTGGGTAATCTGTACGAAAAAGATATTGTCGGTGCAAAAGCTGCAGGTATGATTACCGTTTTTTTTAACGAATCAGACGAAAATGGTGATTTTTCGGCTGCCGATATCCAGCTTACAAAGTTGGATCAAATTTTAAACTATTTCTGAAAATGCAAAGATTGATGTTACTGATTCTGCTCGCTATTCCAACACTGGTTTGTGGGCAGGCCGATAAAAAATATCCACAATATAGTCCACCAGTCGAATTCCCGGTTTATCTCTCTGGAACCTTTGCCGAATTAAGGGCAAATCACTTTCACTCCGGAGTCGATATCCGCACGCAAGGTGTTGAAGGACAGAAAGTACTGGCTATTGGTGATGGGTATGTGAGTCGTATCGCGGTTTCACCAACTGGTTTTGGAAATGCTGTTTATATCAATCATCCCGAAGGGTATACTTCTGTTTACGGGCATTTGCAGCGCTTCAACAAAGAATTGGCTGCCTATGTAAAAGCTGAACAATACAAGCAAAAAAGCTTTAAAGTGGACATTGAACTAAAACCGGATCAATTTCCGGTTAAAAAAGGCCAACTGATTGCCTTGAGCGGGAACAGCGGTTCATCGGGAGGAGCACACCTACATTTTGAGGTTCGGGATGCAGCTACCCAAGAGCCTATGAACCCGCTGTATTTCGGGATTAAAATAAAAGATTATGTGCGGCCTGCAATCAGTATGATAGCCATTTATCCCCTGGATGAAAACAGCACTGTGAACAAAAAGAGTGAGGCAGCCTATATTGCTGTCGAAGGATGGGGCGAGCAGCATCGATTGCCCAAAAACCAAGCTGTGCATGCTTCGGGGAAGATTGCATTCGGCATTTCAGTGATCGACAAACAGAATGATGTGCCGAATAACAATGGGATCTTCAGCCTGCGGTTGTTGATCGATTCAGTGGAGATTTTTAAATATACTGCAGATCGATTTTCATTTGCCGAAACCCGCTATATCAATAGTATGATTGACTATCGGTATTACATTGAGCATCAAAAACGATTGATCAGAACTGAAATTGATCCAAACAACAGGCTGCGGATTTACGAAAACAAAAAAGGAAGTGTTGACCTAGAAGCTGGAAAAAAATATTATGCTGTTTTCGAGGTCCGTGATTTTAACGGAAACCTCTCATTGCTTCCGTTTACAATTGTTGCAGATTCTGTAAAACAGGCAAAGAAAGAACAAAAGCAGAATGCTGATATCTATTTCGCCAGGGCAGATGAGGATCTCAGAGTAACAAAACCTGGCTTTTACGCTTCGATACCTTCAGGTGCTTTTTATAGAGATGAAGAACTATTGTTCTCGGTCGAAAAATCTAAAGACAGTTTGGTGCCTTCGTTTCAATTTGGTGATCCTGGAATTCCGGTGCAGAGAGGCATCACAATTGGCTTGCAACCTGCCCAAAAAGCTCCCCAAAAAGATAAAATGTATGTAGCCTTGTTCGATAAAACGGGCAAGAATGCGTCTTATGTCGGAGGTAAAATGCAGAATGGTTACATTACTGCATCAGTGAGAAATCTTGGGAAATTTACGTTATTGACAGATACCATTAAGCCAAAAATTCAGGCAATAAATTTCAAAAAAGGAGCGTCTGTAACAGCTTTGAAGGAGCTGAGGGTCAAAATTACTGATGATCAGTCAGGCATTGACGACTATACGGCTACATTAAATGGAGAATGGCTGCTCATGGCCTATGATGCAAAAAATGATATGCTCATTTACGAAATGGACGAGCACATGCACAAAGGAAAAAATGCTTTCAAGTTAGAAGTTGTTGATAATATGGGAAATAAAAATGTTTTTGAAACTTCTTTGATACGCTAGTTATCGTTTACCTTTGCGTTCGGCATCAAATTGTGCCAAAAAATCAAGCATGAAAGCGTGTCGTTGTTCAGCCATTTGTTTGCCTTTGGTTGTTTGCAACATGTCTTTGAGTAGTAAAAGCTTTTCGTGAAAATGATTGATGGTAGGAGCAGTGCTTTTTTTGTAACTTTCTGAATTCAGGTGATTTTCTGGTTTAATGTTGTCATCATAGAATGGCCTTCCCTTGTGGCCCCCATAGCTAAATGCTCTCGCAATACCAATGGCACCTATGGCATCGAGCCGGTCGGCATCCTGAACGATGCGCAGTTCTTCGGAGTCAAATTTTTTTTCACCAAATGAATGTCGAAAGGAAATGTTCCGGATGATTTGAATGATATGTTCAATATCATCCTGGCACAACCCGTTCTGCTCCAGAAATTTTCTTGCTCTTTTTGGTCCTTCTTCTTCATCTCCGTTGAAAAACTTTGCGTCTGCAATGTCGTGCAGTAGCGCTGCCAGTTGCACAATGTGAAGCTTGCAGGCTGACGCGTCAGCAATGCTCATGGCATTTTCATAAACCCTTTCAATATGAAGCCAGTCGTGGCCACTTTCAGCATTCTCGAGTTCGACTTTGACAAATTGAATGGTTTTTTCAATCAGTTGATCCATGTTTTATTCAATTATTCTGCTGAAAGATAGGTTAATATATCTTTCAGATGGTAGTCTTTCACACAATCGAGTTTATAAGTATCGATATCATCTTTTGGTTTTCCGAATTGAAGATAACTATCCCAAATATGTTGAATGTACCAATCGGGTTCAGTGCCCCATCGGGAATCCTTTTTTTTACGTTTTAGATAGGTTTCATAGTCAATTTCGATGAGAATTTTTTTGTCGTACAGCTTTACAGTTTCCGGGTCATAAAAAACCAGCAAACCTTCTACAATCACCATGTCGTTTTCCTTGTTTTCGGCTAAAATAGCTTTTTTCAATGCTACATGATCAATGCTTTCAGGGTGTTCCCAGTCAATGCGGTCGCCAACAGATGGAATCTGCTCAACGGGTTTGACGAAATCGTCCTGACACAAAACTGTGACTTTTTTCCCGGCGAAAAGGTCTCTGATTTTACGTGCTAAGGTTGTTTTTCCGGCTCTGCTTACACCTCCAATGGCAACAATCATTCTTCCTGCTTTTTAACGACCTCCCGGCACAAATTGATAGGCACCCAGATCGATGCTGGTGTTGCGTGAAACTCCATCCAGGTCGAGTGGCACTTCGGTGCCATAGGAAGCGGCTCCTTTGCCAATTACAGGTGAGAGCGTATCTGGTCTGAAATTGAATGCTTCATATTCTTTAAAAAGCGGATCTTCGTTACTCAGGCAATTCTGAAAACCTGCCCAGTCGTCCAATTTGCGCTCTGTTCTTAATAAAGTATTGGCAAAAAGATAGGTTGTGTCTGAGCCCTCAGCAAATTCGTAGTCAAATTCTTCGCTGTTGGAGCCATAAACGATGCTGTTTCCCATTTCGAAGTTAAACGGGAAGACAACAGGATTATCCAATGAATCAGGAATAAAGTTGTTGAAATACAGCGAAGGGTTGTTACGAACAGCAAAACTCCAATTGTTGGCCAGGGTAGTGTGAACAAAGCGGTAATCGCCACCGCCAGTGAGTTTAATGCCATAGGCACCGCAATTGGCAACCACCAGATTTTTTCCCTCAATGGCATAAAGCCGCGAGAAGATGCCAATACCGGTAAAATTCTCGATAACCGTGTTGCTGATACGCAATGCGGCTGCAGTGGGTTTCAAAAAAGATTCGGCCTGCAGGCCAATAAAACCATTTCTGATGATGGCATGATCTATCTGATGATCAGCGCCTTGTCTGGCTTCCATCAACCAAATACGATCCCATTGTCCGGGAATATTGCGATAGTCGAGATTTTCCTGGCTTTCAAGGCGGTCGCCTTGAAAACGAACCGGATTTTCATAGGTTCCTGCTACGATCAATTGACCTTCGCTGTATGACCATAAACCCGACTGATCATGGAAATAAATCCTGGCACCAGCCTCTATTCTTAAGGTTCCGTATGAGTTTATCAAGGCATATCCATACACAACATAGGGTTTTTCGGCGGTCCAAACTGTCGTTTCAAGACTGTCTGCTACAATTTTAAACGGTGGAAAAGGAGGAACATATTGATCGGCACGAATGTATATGGCATCTTGACCCCAGGCTACAAGCTTTACGCTTTGTTCGTTTCCATTTGTCGTAAAAACAAGATTGTCTTCAACAATAAATGGGTTATTCTGGTCTTGTGGATCAATCGTAACGCGTAAAAAAACAAACAGGCTATCGTTGGCCGGAATTTCAAGATCGTATAAATTAGTACCTGGTTGGCCGTCGATGTTAAAGCGAAAAGCGGATTGTACACCTCCGGCCAGACTGGCAGCGCTGATGTTGAGGCGTTCGTTGTTGCGGTTGTAGATCATCAGCCGTTGAGTTGCCGAACCAATGCTTGAGAAAACAGTATCAAAAACCACAGAATCATTCGAAAAAGTAAGCTGAAGGCCTGAATCTGTGCTGATTTCATCCTGCTTCCGGCAGGAACTTCCTGCAAATGCGATAACAATAAGAAGCCAGATAGAAAATTGAAGAATTGTTTTCATTCGGTATTGTTAGGAGCCTTGGGCTTTGAGTCCGCAAAGATAATTAACTATAGCAATACGTCACATTTGTTGATTTATTGTATTTTCGTGACTAAGAAACATCAGCAAAATGGCAAAAAAAAATGGTGTTGCAGCAGTGTTTTTTCTGCTGGTAACTTTCTTCACTACTTCGCTTTCGGCGCAATTTGCAAACCAAGCACCTGAATTTCAATCGAAGTGGGTTTTTGGGGGTGACTTTGGACTTGGTATTTCGACCAACGGATCAAATATTGTCATCTCACCGCAAATTGGTTACAGGATTACGCCAGCCTGGGAATTTGGCACACGTCTGACCTACAATTATTATAGTTTCAGACAAGATCGGCTGAAGTTTTCCACGAATAATTATGGCGGTGGTTTCTATACCATTTACCAAATTTTTGCTGGCTTCTTTGCTCAGGCAGAGAATGAATTGCTGAGCTACGAAAAAGTGTTTTACGATCCACTTACATACGACATCACCAAGCGCGAAAGAGCCAGCGTACACAGTATCTTTATAGGTGGTGGGTATCGGCAATATTTCTCCTCACGTGGTTTTGCGAGTATTACAGTGCTTTACAACCTGAACGAAACAGTCGATACTCCTTATTCAAACCCTTTATTCAGAATTGGATTTGGATTTGGTCTGTAATTAAATTTGCATAGTGAAAACAGTTTCGGGCGACTGAACAATTGTCTGGAGTCTGATGAGCCTATCTGGAATTCTATCGAATATTACATTCAAATTTTCCAACCAGAGTTGGACTAAAACAATCGCCAGATTTGTGCAACCAGAAAAGTGATAACCAATCCCATTATAATTGGTAAAACCGTTGCCACAGTTGTCCATTTAACACTTTTTGTCTCCTTGTAAATGGTATAGATCGTAGTGCTGCATGGGTTGTGCAATAAGCTGAAAAGCATCAGGTTGATGGCAGTAAGCAAGGTCCATCCTCCAGCTTTGAGAATTTCGCCTGTTGCAAGGGCCGAGTCGGCTTCAAACATTACGCCTGCACCTGCACCTCCTGAGGTTCCTGTTACCAATACGGTCAGCATGAGAATTGTAGGGATAACAATTTCATTTGCCGGAATAGCCACAATATAGGCCAGTAAAATCACACCATTCAAACCAATGAGCCAGCCAAAACCATCAAATGAATTGATCATGATGGCAGCGATACTTTCGCCACCAATCTGAATATTTGAAATCAGCCAGATGACGGCACCAGCAGGAGCGGCAAAAACAACGGCACGCCATAAAACGATCAGGGTGCGATCGATAAGCGAAGTGTAGATTGTTTTCCAGAAGCGTGGTGGGCGATAGGGTGGGAGCTCGAGGTTGAAAGTTGAAACTTCGCCTTTAAGCACTGTTTTGGACAAGGCCCATGAAGTGAAAAACATGAAGAAAATGCCCAGCAAGGCGATTCCAATCACAGCTGCAAGAGATGCAAAGCCGGCAAGATATTGCGGAACAACTGCTCCGACAAAGATAGTGGCGATCAGGATTTGCGTGGGCCAGCGGCCGTTGCAGAGCGAGAAATTATTGGTGATTATTGCAACAAGTCTTTCGCGCGGACTGTCGATGATACGTGTTGCCACCACTCCTGCAGCATTACAGCCAAATCCCATGCTCATGGTGAGCGCTTGTTTGCCGTGAGCTCCGGATTTTTTGAATAGGTAATCGAGGTTAAAAGCAACTCGTGGCAGATAGCCAAAATCCTCCATAAGCGTGAAGAGCGGAAAAAATATGGCCATTGGGGGAAGCATCACGGCAATTACCCATGCAACAGCAAGATACACGCCATCAATCAAAAAGCCATTCAACCACCAGGGCATGTTGATGCCGGTAGCCAATGTCTTCAAAGCCGGGTGCATGGTGTCAAGAAACAGCCACGAAAGGAAAGACGAGGGGTAGTTGGCGCCTATAATTGTCAGCCACAAAACCAGGGCAAGTAGCAGAAACATGATCGGGAAACCCCAGGTCCGACTCGTGACAATACGATCGATTTTAGCATCAAGCGTGGCCCGGCTTTTTTGGCTTCCTGTAGAAACTGTTTCTTCCACGATGGATGAGGCGTCAGCGTATATACCTTCGGCCAGGCTGTCGTGAAAATCATTGCCAATGTTCCAGCGAAGATCATCTGACAGTTTGATGATATTTTCTATATTCTTGTTATCCATTGTTTTAGATTAGCTGTTAAACAAATTCACCACTTCTTAGGGCTTCTTTTATCTGCTCGTCGCCTTCCAGCAGCCTGAAGGCAATCCATCGGCTATTTGCAATGCCCGGATAGACTTTTTCAATTTCTCTGCTCAGTTTACTGACAGCTTTTTCGATGGCAGGTGGTATGTTTTTGATGCGGTGTGGTTTGCACTCAATTTTGCCATTGGCTAGCTCACTGACTGTTTGAATCAATTCTGGTATTCCCTGGTTAAATCTTGCGCTTGTGGCGACAACCGGAATCCCAAGTTTTCGGGCCAAACTTCGTTCATCAACGACAATATTGTTACGTCTGGCTTCATCCATCAGGTTCAAACACAAGACGGCCCTGTCAGTAATTTCAAGAATCTGCAGAACAAGATTGAGATTGCGCTCAATGCGACTCGCATCTACAACGATGATAGTGACTGAGGGTTTGCCGAATAAAATAAAATTTCGTGCAACTTCTTCATCTTCCGATGTTGAAAGTAAGGAGTATGTTCCAGGAAGGTCAATCAGCTTAAACTTCTGCTCATTGTACACAAAGGCTCCTTCGGCACGGGTGACTGTTTTGCCAGGCCAGTTTCCGGTATGTTGTTTTAAACCTGTCAAAGCATTGAAAACAGTACTTTTTCCGGTATTTGGATTTCCGGCCAGAGCAACGACAAAGTCAAAATTGTCGGTATTCACTCCGAGTTTTTTTAGCCCTTTGGCATTGAAAACTGTGCATGTTTCGCATGCACTGCCAACTTTTGTTTCCATTAGTCAATTTTTTTGATTAAGATTTTTGATGACTGATTATCCCTTAAGGCAATGGATGTGCCTTTGATCCTGAAGGCTTTAGGTTCGCCAAGGGGATTCGGCAAATCAACCTGAACTTTGGCGCCTTTCACAAAGCCCAAATCGAGCAGACGTCTTCGCCTTTCTCCCCTGATTTCTTTCGAAATCTGGACAATCTGTGCAGTCTCATTTTCCTTGAGGGCTGATAGTCGTGTTACACCTTCTTCGGGCGTTTCGTCCTGTTCGAGCACTGCAACCGAAAGATTTGCTGCTACAATGGGTGCTAAAACAAATGACTCTCCTTCAGCATGAAATACCAGTCGGGAAGCTGTGTTTTCAATCACTTTTATTTGCGATCCTATGTGGATATTTTCGGCCAGGATTTGTCTGTAAATCACCTCGGGTTCGTCCTCGATATGTACAATTCGGCCAACGGTTCCAGGTTCGAGTTGTGACAAGGCTTTACCTTTCTGTGTTGCAAGCTGACCTGTTTTCGTTGGAATCGGATCACCATGGGGGTCAAAGAGCGGATGACCGAGAGATGCGGCAAGTTTGTCTGTTTCATCTCTGCTGAGTTGGTGCTCCATCATCTCTGCTTTGGTGTGCCATTGCGATTTGTCGAAGCCGGTTTTTTCAGCCAGAAAATGCTCCCACAGTCGGTGGGCACGTACAATTTGCAGCGCATATTCATTTCCTTCAGCAGTAAGTTTAATGTTTTCTCCTTCCAGATGAATCAATCCATGCTCGGTCATTTGCCTAATGCTTTCGAAGATTTGTTGTTCGCGGAAATTAAGACTTCGTGTCAGGTCCTTGATGTTGATAGAGTTGTTTGTAGCTTCACCGTGATAAAGAAATTTTAAAACATCTTCAATAATCACTTTTTTCCTGGAGTTGATATTTTTTCTTGCTAGCCAATAAAAGCCTTTTTCTGGACGAAATAAGAAAAATAATACTGCAGAAACAGCAAAAAACAGGCTTAGGGCCAGTAGTGGAGGATATTGTTCCATTATTGATTGAGATAAAGGTTTCGTGCTATGTTTTCCGAAAGAACCATTCTTTTTGATTTATGTTCGATGGCAAATAACCGATCAAATGGCTCAATGTCAATTACATGAATGAGGTCGCCAATTGCTATCTGGTTTTTGTCGAGGTATTGTAAAAAGGGAACTGAAGAGTCTTTAACGCTGACCAACACGCCCTGGCTCCCGATAGATAAATCGGCGAGACTTGTTTGTTTTTTCAACTGAAACCGGCCGTGCTCATCAGGAATGGGATCACCATGTGGGTCAACGTCAGGATGGCCAAGAAAAGCATCCAGTTTACTGATGAGTTGCGTTGATTGTATATGTTCAAGTTGCTCGGCAATGTCATGTACTTCGTCCCAGCTAAAGTTAAGTTTTTCAACCAAAAAAGTTTCCCAAAGCCTGTGCTTTCTGATGATTTCAATGGCTTTTTTTCTTCCCAGTTCGGATAAATTGGTTCCCTTGTATTTGGTGTATGACACCATATCTTTTGCCGATAATTTACGTAACATATCGGTTACTGATGAGGGCTTTGTGTTCAGCTTTTCGGCTAAATCGTTCGTGCTTACACTTATGTTGCGATCGTCTTCCAGTGAAAAGATTTCTTTGATATAATTTTCTTCTGATTGAGTCAGCATTTGATGTGAGAATTTTGACAAAGATATTAAATTTAGGCATACCTAAAAATTAAATTAGATATCTAAAAAAAATATTTAAGATGCTGATGCTGCTCTCTTTGAAAGAAATGATGCGAATGGTAAAAAAAAAGGCCTGTTTTGCATATTAAGGCAAAACCAGGCCGGTATACGGTGCGATTTTGGGCGTGTTCTTATTCCTTTACAGTGCCGTTAAAGCCTTTGCTAAAAGTTGTCCAATCTGTTTGTTGGTAGGCATTTTCGCCAAAGAAATGTAGCACGGGCTCAAAATCTTTGGCGGGAAAATAACCAGGAACCACTGAAATGATGCGCATGGTTTCATCCATGATTACATATGAAGGGTAGGACATTTTACCTTGCAAAAGGGCCTGTGCAAGCTCGTGCGAACTGCGAGATTTGCCCGGGTTTTTATTCACAAAAGTGCGATCAAGAAACACAAGGGTATCGCTTCGTTCGGCATCAAATTTTACTGCATAATAGTTTTTGCTCATATAATCAGCTATCACAGGATTGGCAAAAGTTGTAGCATCCATTTTTTTACACCATCCGCACCAATCAGTATATACATCGATGAAAACTTTTTTAGGTTCTTTTTTCGCCTGTTCAACTGCCTCCTGAAAACTCAGCCATTTAATAGCTGACTTGGTCTGCGAGAAAGCTGAAAAGCCAGTAATTAGAAAAATGAAGAGCAATATTCTTTTCATAAAAATGGGATATCAATTAGATAAAATAAAGATTTAGGGACAAATATCGATTGTTTTTATAAAGTGTTGGTGATTTTTCAATTTTTTAACCAAGTGCATAAACCGAAGGAAACCTAATACTAAACTGAGCCTAGTACTTTCTCAGCCTGTCGATTTCTCGTTTTGAATCCTTTGATTTCAGGTCTTCACGTTTGTCGTAGTGGTGTTTGCCGCGTGCCAAAGCAATTTCGAGCTTAGCCAGTCCTTTTTCGTTTATGAAAAGTACCACCGGGACGATGGTAAATCCCTTTTCTTTCACCTTGGTTCCCAGTTTTTTCAGCTCGCGAAAATTCAGCAACAGCTTTCTGTCGCGCTTCGGATCGTGGTTGTTGTAGGTGCCATGTGTATATTCTGCAATGTGCATGTCGCGAACATATAGCTCATGCTCCTTGAAAACACAAAACGACTCCGACAAACTGGCCTTGCCTTGCCTGATTGACTTGATTTCGGTTCCGGTTAGCACAATACCAGCCAAAACCCTGTCTTCGAGAAAATACTCGAAGCTGGCTCTTTTGTTTTTTATGCGAATCGTTTGCTTTTCCATAATAAGCGGCAAAGATACGCGATTTTCGGCACGCCAAATTATTTTATGTCACCCAAAATGATAGGTAATCCATCGCCACTTACAATCACAACTACTTTGCTGTTAGGCGATTCGGCTAATTTTAAGGTGGCTTCTATGCCTTTTTCGCGTAAAATTTTGTCGGTGATACTGGCGCTCAAAATGGTGTTAGCACGAGCCTTCCCTTCAGCGTCAATGCGCTGACGTTCAGCTTCCTGTTCGGCTTTTTCGAGTTTAAAAACATACTCCAGGGCTTCCTGTTCCTGTTTGAGCTTGCTTTCAATAGCTGATTTGATCGTGTTGGGCAAAGTTATCGACCTGATCAAAACCTGGTTCAATTGCACATATTTTTCGTCGAGTAACTTTTTAGTTTCCTCAAATATCTCAAACTGAATGGCATCTCTTTTGGTCGAATAAATTTGTTCAGGAGTATAGCGTCCGATCACACTGCGTGCAGCTGATCTCAATGAGGGCACAACCACCCTCCGGAGGTAATCTGTTCCGATACGGGCATGTAAATAACCCAGCTCTTCCCATTGTGGTTGATACCAAGCTGAAAAGTCAACGCTTATTTCAAGGCCGTTTGAAGACAAAACATTCATTTCTTCGGCAACTTCCTGTTGGCGTGTTTCATAAATGTACATGGTGTTCCAGGGGGCGATGAAATGAAAGCCCTCATTGTAAGTCATATCTGTAACGACCCCGCCACCAAAGAGTTTGAAGAGTACGCCGCCATGTCCGGCTGGAATAGTTACAGTCATTCTGTTCCAAAAAATAATGAGTGTGAGCAGGGCGCCCAGAACAATGGCAATTGGGAGGACGCGCTTGAAATTAATTTCCTGATTTGGATTATTCATTTTTTGATTGGGGTTTTGGTTAAAACGTCAAAAAAATTCGTTTGTTCATTTAGGTCAATTTGAAGGAGCATGTTTTGCTCTTCCAGGTTTGCGCAGAGAAAGATTATTTTTTCGGTGCCATTGACCCAAACAGGCTTTTCAATTCTGGTTTCTGATTGAAGCAGGACCTCAGTTGAACTACCATCTTTAGTGCTCATGAAAAGGTATTGTTTTTTTGCTGTTTCACCTACGTAAATGATTTTGTAATCTGAATAGGTCCAATTCGCATCACGCAGCGAGATGGTGTCATTTTCGAGAACTTGAAATTCCTTTCCATACCAATGATAAAGCACGATTCGTGATCCTTTTTCTGTTTTTTCGTGGCAACTGATCAATTCGTCAGAAGGCGACCATTTGGGCCAGAAAACTGTTGCTGCTTTGGTGAGTTGATTGAGGTTGTCGTAAACAAAATCGTAGGTAAAAAGATGTTGTCCTTTTTGGTTTTCGCGTCTGCCAACAAAAACCAGTAAATTTCCTTCATGATTGAATGTGGGTGTTGTAGTAAAGACTTCGCGATGGGGCAGCAATTGTGCAGTATTCCCGTGATCATCCCTTTTCTTCAAATGCTGTTCCGGGAGTGAAACAAAAACAATTTTGCTTTCATCCCGGGTCCAACAGGCAGCACCAGTTCCATTTGCATCATTTGTTACTTGCGTGATTTGTTTTGAAGTCAAATCAAGTTGATAAACCTGAGGATTTTCGCCAGAAGTAAATAACAGGCGCGAACCATCAGCATTGATGCTTGGAAATTGAGGGTTCCAGCCTTCCCTAAGTATGGTGTCGATACGAAAATTGCTCACCAACTGGCCGTTGACTATTCCCGCTATAAAAATCAAAAAGACCATTATCCAATACCTCATGCGACAAAGATAGGTCTTAGCAGCTTATGAATTCCCGGTATGGGCGAATAGTCCTTGAACAGTTAATTGTTTTTGGACTTTATGGCGCTATTCGAAATTAATTGTAACCACCTTATCTTCAACAGGATTTTGATACCATAATGGATTTTCAGCACCATTGCTTACTGCCCAACTTTCGAATTGTGGATATGCGTCTAAAATTTCAATTTTTTCTATCGCACATTTAAAGTGCTGATCGGTAATGATTTCCATTGCCCATGGCAAACCACTTTCAGTTTTATAATCGCCGGCATCATGTCCGGTATTGAAATAAGCTGGATTTGCTGTTGCTGTTTGAGGGAAGCCACTTCGGTGCACTTCTAGCCCACGGTCACTCGTTCTGAATAAATAAATTTCAGGGATAAAATCAGCAGCTGAAGTATTAAAAGTAATAGTGAAATTAAGTGTATCCGGGACACCATTGGCACCAACTCCATTGTTTTGATAGCGGTCATTTGTTGTCTCAAAAACATCATTGCTAATGATAATTCCATTAACATTGTCTGGATCAAGCGTAGCATCTCCAGTTATACTTTCGATAATATTCCCGCTAAACGCTCCTTTATCTGTATTATACAGCATCATAGCAAATCCATTATCATAACTGGCTCCAATTGCATCGATGCTGATTGTAAAGTTGGCTTCAAGTGGCCTTCCAGCAGCATTTTTCGTGATAACAGCTTGGTTAGAAAGTACAAGATCGTTAAAGTCGAAATCGCCCAGATAAGGCCAAAGGTCCTCGAAAGCAAGAATCTGTTTGCCACTTTCCGGAAAATAAGTTGTAAAGGCAACATTTGGATCATCTGGCTGGTCGTCCCATCTATCAATAATACCATCACCATCGGCATCACATGAAATTTCGAAATTATCTAGAAAGTTGCCGTAACTATTGCCTCCGGTAGAAGAAACAGAATTGAAAACAAAAAAAGTTGTTGTTTGTCCTAAAGGAACATTGTAGGTTCCTGAATAATAGCCCCATGCAGTATTTCCATCGGTCATTGTTGTCTGAATTTCAGCCGATTCAACAGATGCACCAATTTGAACATTCGCAACATCAACACCACTTCTTCCGCGATGCCAAACCGACCAATGCACAGTTGATCCTGGCTCAAGGCAAAGTTCCTGATACAAAGCACCAACACGATTTGCGTTTATTTCGAAAAACTGACGTCCTTCCTGGGCAGGTACGCCATTGAAGCCTGAAACCCATACTTCAATTTTATTATCAGTGGCAGTTGTTTCCCAACCAGGTACAACTGATGCGTTTACAATTGAGTAACCGGAAGCTAAATAAGGTTCTTCAGCACCAGTGTTGACTATAGGTGATTCGCAACTGGTACAAGTGACTTCGATCGATGACTTGCTCTGTGGATTTGTGTATTCAACAGTAGGTCCTAAAACCATTGATATAGTTCCAAGTTCGGTTATTTTCTGATGGTCGTCAGTTACCGGAAAATACAAGTAGTAACTCTGACTTTTTGGGAGTACAACATCAAACTCAGCAGCGCTATCTGCAACGATCTGCCTGTCGAGAATGGTGCCTTGATCGTCAATAATCATTAAATATTCCTGCTCCAAAGAGGCATTGTAAGGATTTTGAATTTTAACGGTTAGCTTTCCAGATAGGCTGGCACTCCAACCAAATTCTTTTGAAATGACCAAATTCTCCATACTGGTAACCGGATCATTTGGTATTGGATCATTCGTTTTCTTGCAGCCAATAAAAAACAAAAGTGAAGCAAGTATCAGTGTTATTTTTTTCATTCTCATGATTTTGTGCATTCGAGTGTAATACATAACACAAATATAGAACCAAAAGAAATGTAAAAACTAATTATTTGATTAATAAGTTTTTAATCTGAAATTGAAAAATGTAGTATTCCAAATATTGGATAATCCTTCAATATTTGGAATGTTTCTTTAAACTTTTCCTTTCACAATTTCGTCTACAATTTCAGGATCGAGTAGGGTAGTCGTATCGCCAAAATCAGTCGCATTACCTTCTGCAATCTTACGCAATATCCGCCGCATAATTTTTCCTGATCGTGTTTTAGGCAAACCACTAACGATTTGAATTTTATCAGGTCTGGCGAAAGGTCCGATAATTTTGTTTACACCAATTAGAATTGACTGGCGTATTCCTTCTTCTCCTCCGGTACTGAAATTGGTGCAAACTACGTAAGCGTAAATTCCCTGTCCTTTTATTGGATGAGGGAAACCAACCACTGCTGACTCCGAAACCAGTGGATGTTCATTAATAGCATTTTCTATTTCAGCAGTTCCCATTCTGTGGCCGGAAACATTGATCACATCATCTACACGCCCAAGAATTCTGTAATAGCCATCCTCATCCCTTTTTACACCGTCTCCAGTAAAATACATATTCTTGTAAGTCGAAAAATAAGTCTGCCTGAATCGGTCGTGATCGCCCCAGATTGTGCGTGCAATACCCGGCCATGGATAGCGAACACAAAGGTTTCCTTCGACACTGTTGCCTGTAAGTTCCTTTCCATCAGGATCCACAATCACCGGCTGAATGCCCATCAAAGGCAGTGTGGCATAAGACGGTTTTGTAGGAGTTATTCCTGCCATGGGACTAATCATCATGCCGCCTGTTTCAGTTTGCCACCAGGTGTCCACAATGGGACATTTGTTCTTTCCGATGTGGTCGTGATACCAGTGCCAGGCTTCTTCGTTGATAGGTTCGCCAACGGTTCCCAAAACTTTGAGTGAAGTCAGGTGTTTTCCGTCGAGCCATTCCATGCCCATCGCCATCAAAGATCGTATGGCAGTTGGTGCTGTGTAAAATTGATTAACCTGATGTTTGTCAACAATTTCCCAATATCTTCCCGCATCCGGCCATGTAGGAATACCTTCAAACATCACGCTGATAGCACCGTTTAATAGCGGACCGTAAACGAGGTAGCTGTGTCCTGTAATCCAGCCAATATCAGCCGAACAGAAATACACATCACCATCACCATATTGAAAAACATTTCGAAAAGTATATGCTGTGTAAACCATATAACCTGCAGTAGAATGGACCAAACCTTTGGGTTTACCTGTGGAACCGCTGGTATAAAGAATAAACAATGGATCCTCAGCATCCATCTCTTGAGCCATGTTTTCTGTTGAGGCGTCTGCAATAAATTCGTCCCACCATAGGTCTCTGCCTTCAGTCATATTGACTTTTTCGCCTGTTCTTTTAAGAACTACAGCCCGGTCGACACAACTGCACATCTGCATGGCTTCATCTGCTATTTGTTTGATTGGGATGGTTTTGGTTCCCCAAAAGCCACCATCGGAAGTGATCAATAGCTTGGCTCCTGCATCCTTAATCCTTTCACCAAGCGCCTGCGAGGAAAATCCTGCAAAAATGATAGAATGCACAGCTCCAATACGTGCGCAGGCCAGCATGGCAATGACCAGTTCGGGAACCATCGGCAGGTAAATGGCAACGCGGTCTCCTTTTTTGATGCCATGGCGCAATAAGGCATTTGAGAAGATCTTTAC
Source organism: Bacteroidales bacterium UBA5536 (assembly GCA_002426795.1). Taxonomy (GTDB): domain Bacteria; phylum Bacteroidota; class Bacteroidia; order Bacteroidales; family F082; genus UBA5536. The sequence continues at coordinate 448,323 of DINQ01000008.1, read as the reverse complement.
CTCGTTGAAAAGTTCCAGATAAGTGAGCTTTTTGGCAGGCTCTGCGGGGTCATTTGGTTCCCAGATTAAAGCGGTTTGGTTTCCCCGATAAAAAAGGTGCCGCTCAAAAATATTTTCCGTAATGTTCAGTTTGGCATCTTTGAACCACTCGATGCGTGCTTTTTCAAAATCCCATTCAAGAATTGATGACCATTTTTTGCGCCAAAAGAAACTGTCGGCAATGTTTGCCCAGAAGCCGGTGGGGTTGGTCACACTTTTTTGATATTCAAAAATATAACCACCCAAAGTTGAAATTTTAGGAACCATATAATCGTTTTTTGTTGGTTGTAATTGAAGCCTAAAAATACAATTTAATCGGTACAAGTATACTTGAATAAGAAAAATTGACTACTTCTGACTTATTTATTTGATCAGACTGGAGATAGGGGAGCCAGCAAAAAAAAAAAAAGGAGCCCGGGTGAGCTCCTTTTGTTTAACCATAAAAGCAAAATGTAGAAATGCTATTTGACAATCAGCTTTTGGGTCTGTATTAACTGACTGTTTTTGGACGAGATACGAACGAAATAGAGTCCCTTTGGCAAGTTGAGATCAAGTTGAACCTGCATCGATTGACTCAGGTATTTGTGAACAACTTGTCCATTAAGGTTGATTATTTCAATTTCACTGTTTGACATGAGCTTATCAATAACAAGAGATCCTTCGCAAGGATTTGGGAAAAGGTGACAACTTTGTAAATTGTTCTCTCCGATACCAGTTATCAATTCTCCCTGTATCAAAATATCGTCGATTTTAGTTTTCCCTGCCGGTTCAAGCACATTGCCATTCACATCGTTGTTACTTGTAAGTACCCACCGAATCAGCAGCAATTCCTGGTTGAAGCATTCAGATGGCAATGGGAGCTCCGACACTTCACTCGTTGTCCAGTCATTCAAGACGGTCAGTTCACCATTTTCAATGTCTGTCCATTCGCCGTTTTCACCTATGCGGTATTGCAATTTAAAATCCCGCGGTCCCGGATCGGTATTTCCGGATTGTTGTTTCGAACTCAAGCTAATATTTTCGTAATTTGTGGTATTGATCACAATTTGCCAGGCTTTCAGGTCGGCACCATTGTCCCAACCATCAGCTTGAGCTGCTTTTGTGGTAGCACCATTTTTCATTTGTATAGCGCTTGTGCCGCCAATGGTAGTGATGTACGCTTCAGCATTAAATTGATTGGCTTCCTCGGCGATTGTGTCAGCCAAATCGCCAGATGGGAAAGTCCATTTTGCAATGGTTTGTGCTTGAGCCATCATGAGGACTGGCATTGCCAACAAGATCAAAAAAGTAAAAGTTTTTTTCATAAAATACAGAATTTAAGTTATTTGTGAAAATTGTATTGAATTCCGGCTGTGAGAAATCTTCCAGGTGAAAGCTGACCTTTGCGGTCGATATAAACATTGTCAAAAAGGTCCTGTATATCCAGATACAGCTTGATTTTGTTTTTGATAGAGTGGGCCACATGAATATTGGTGGTCAGCCAGCTACTGATGCGTATGGTATTCTCAACATCAAACCATTGCTGATCTACATAACTGCAATTCACTTGTAGCAGAAAATAGCGATTCGTCCAGTTCAGGCCAGCATAGAATAAATGGGGAGGCACTTCAATCATTTTTTTTCCTTTGAGGTTAAGCGAAGGATTGATAAGAGACGGGTGATAATCAGTAATTTCTGAATCGTTATATGAGTAGCTGATTTGAAGATCGAGCTGATTGTTTAACTGAACCCTTGCCGAAATTTCCGTGCCTAAAACTCTCACTTGCGCCACGTTATCGGTAATGATGACCGGTTTCAGGCTGCTGCCGCCCGTATCGATGCTGTCGCCTGTGCCAATAGAATACTGAAAATCCCTTCCCTTCGAATAATAAAACGCGCCACTCAGCTTAATTTTCGAATGTGGCTTAAAGTGAAATCCTATTTCGTAGTTTGTTAAGAATTCAGGAGTCACATTTGGATTGGCCAGCCTGAATCCCTTATTGATTTTTCCTGACTGACATAAATCTTTTAGTTTCGCAGGTTTGAAGCCTGTTCCGACAGATGTATAGATAGTTAAATGATTGTTAAAATGGTACTGAATCGAAGCTTTTGGACTAATAGCAGACCAATTAACAGTATTGAAATCCTCGTAAAAGCTTGCTGCAAATCCAGTAGCCTTTGTTGGGTTAATCACTTGTTGCCAACCATCATGAAAAGAAGCGTAATCTCCTCTTAAACCCACAATCAATTCCATTTTGTTTTGGAGGAGGTTGATTTCATCCTGTACAAATAGACCGTAAATATCTGATTTTCCCTCCGCTTTCAATTCATCGGGTGAGGTGCGATAGATATCGTGAGCTCTTAGCGATCCAGCCTTTACTTCAGCTCCAAGCGTGACATGATGGTTTTTCCCAATTCGCTTTGACCAACTGCTGATCATTCCCATGTCGATGCGGTCGGTGTAAGCATCCAGTAACCGGTATTCATTGCTCTCGTTCAGCGATTCTTTTTGACCATAGTAATTCTCTTCAGAAAAATATAATGAAGATTGTCCTTTCCATGTTCCAATCGTTTGATTGGCAGTAAGTCGGAGGCTGTTTGTGAGATAAGCGTCATAGCTGCCATCTGTCGCAAAAACTTCCCTACCAGCACCTCGTTTTTCGTCGTATGTATCAAAAACCAGTTCAATATTTGTTTTTTCATTAAAACGATAGCCTAAATTAATGCCACCACCTTTCTCAGAAAGAGCTGTTTTCACGTCAGTTTCGTCAATATACGCGGGGGCTTCAAAAATGTAGCCATCACCTTTTCTGAAAAAGCCATTGATCCCATAATAGAATCCGCGATTGTTTTTTTGCTCATTTCCCATAAGCGTTAACGAACTGCCTATCGTATTGTGACTTGCATAAAACACCCTTGCGCTTCCTTCAAGTTGTGCAGTGTTTTGTTTGGTGATGATGTTGATCACACCAGCCATGGCGTTCGTGCCATACAGGGCAGAGGCAGGTCCTTTAATGATTTCGATGCGGTCGACAATATCAGGATTTATATTATGCCAATTGACTGACCCTCCGGCCATTCTGTTTTTCGGAATGCCATCCACCATTACAAGCACCCTGTCTGAACTTTCAAGACCACGCATGGTTACGGCGGCGTTTTTCGAGAAAATTCCCCAGCTCCGATTAACATACACATCTGCGGAGGTTTTCAGAATATCGTCAATATTTGATAGCGGAAACTGACCGATTTGACTTTGGCTGATTACCGAAGTCTGCACAGGTATATCAGCAACTTTCCTGCTGGACATGGTAGCAGTTACAACAACTTCTTGCAGACGAACATCGCCAGCCAGGCTGTCAACTTCTTGTCCGAGCAGTATCACTGGAAAAAGTAAAGCCAATATGAATGCAGGAAAAAAGATTCTCATTGTTCTTGCATTTTAAGGGTTATTTCGACGAAACCTGCTTCCTGACCTTCCACCTGATTGACCGCAAAAAGTCCTTTTACCCCAGTTTCTGAAACAAACGCAAAAAGCTGACCTGGAGCAAGGTTTTTGGCTTTTCGTTTACCCACCGGGAAATTGAAGGTGGTCGCCAAAATCAGGCTGTCGTTTGTGCAATTTTGAAAATCTGTTACAGAAATTTCAGATAGCTGCTCAAAACGGACAGTGTTTTTAACTTGCCAGTTATTAAGCGAATAATCTCCTGAAAACACGGAAGCATCGATATTGGCTCCCGGAGAAGCAATGGTATTGGCATCCGTTTCAATGGCATCGTAGAAATACAATAAATCGCATTGTGCTTGATGACCGAATGCTTCTTCCAAACTCCAGACATTTTGTGTTTCAAAGGAAAAAAAACCGCCGATTTGTTGCTGATTTTGCGCCCCTAAACGCAAAGAAGAAATGGTTAGGATGGATCCAAATTCAGACGAATCGCTTTGGGAAAAATGGATGCTGATTGTATCTGACTGATTTCCATTTCGATCGCGTACATAAAAAAGCCAACTTTCATTCTGAGATATGCCTTTGCTGAAACGCTGCGTATAGCTGATTTCAGGCAGGTAAATACCTGTGTCGAAAGCCGAAATCACGCCATCGTTGATGTTGATAACGCTTAATTGGGTCAATTCGGCTCCGGATTTCGACCGGGCAAAAATGCCTATCTGAGCCTGTTCATTGATCAACAAGCTTGTGTCGTGCGAAAGAAAGGGCGAAGCGCTGAGGAATGAGATTTCAGGTCTTGGACCTGCATGCTGAATGTCTTTGGTGCAGCTGCCAAATAAAAAGACAAGTATCGCAGCAGTCAGTTTGAGCAACGACTTGAATATATCTGCATATCGATGAAATAGAAACACTGACTTAAAACTTTTGATCAAAGAGAAACTAAGAATTATTCTGGAGCATTTTACGGCTGCCTCTAACGAGCAATGCTGCTAGTAACCCACCCAAAAAACCATACAGAAAATGCGATACAATAGGATAAATAAAACCAGTTTTAAGGAAAGACTCGTAGGGGAAAGAAGTAGTAAGGTGGATAAGCGCTCTGCCAAGCGGAATGATGGCATACGCAATTCCACCGATTAAAGCCAGGGGCAGAAGTGCGTTTTTTCGTTCGCCCATCCAGCGATAAAATAAATCGATGATTGCTCCCATCAGGATATAAATAATTGGTAGAAAAGGATCTTTGATACCCGCCCAAGTGGTAAGCAGCAAAAAGGAAGCAGCGAGTGTAGAAACTGATCCTGCCAGTGAAAGTTTTGACCATTGACGTCCAATGAGAATAAGTGCCATTACCTCAAGTCCATGGTGGCCTGGCATATTCAAAGGAATCCTTAGCCGGGTTCGCAAAGCGACTGCTGCAAAACCGATCAGGCTTAAAACAATGATTTCAAGCAAGGTCCGGCTAATCGGAAAGGCTTTTGATAAGGGATTTTGGTGCAACGATCCATTCATATTCTTTAGTATTGATAGCTTTTTCAACAATAATAACCATTTTATGATCTTTCAAAACCGGCCTGACCCAATTACCAACAAACAAACGGGCCTCGTTTGAAAGCCGAATATCTGACTGTTCGCGTATCTCATCAACATTGCAAATGGAAGTCAGATCTTCAACCGAATAGATGCCGTTTAACTCTCTCAGTTCCTTGCCGCTGAGCCAAATGCATCGCCCGTCATTCCCTGCCTTATGCAGGCCAATTGCAGCCAAGGCTCCAATGATGCCGTCGTGTGTCCCGGTAAGCCCTTCCAAATAAATACCATGAGCTGAAACCAGACTTTTAGCCTCGTCTTGTGTTAGCACTTCTGATTTAGCGCGTAAACCCCAGTCAGATATGGAAGGGTGAATGAGTTCTTTTTCATGAATACATAATCCACCGTCAGAACCTGGTGCACACTCACGCAGCATAAATTCGCGGCAAAACGAAATCAGTTTCTCTTTTTCTACACCGTTCACCGACAAACAAGCAGAGCTGTTATGCGAAGTGTATGGAATTCTTGAATCGAAGAAGAGCTGATGACGTGTGATTGCATGTACGCTCGCTAAACTGCTGCTTTCCAGCAAACCAGCAAGCTGTCGTGCACGAAATCCAGTGCCGCGGCTTTCTTTGTTGTCGGTATCGTCAATGCCAATCAGGAATTCTACCATCAAAAATTTGTCATAAAAATGGAATAGCAAATTTATGCAAGTCCTGGCAGGTGGCAACTTCCACTACAGTAAGAATGAAGGCTAGTCCGGAATTTATATCAATTCCAAATAGCAAAAAAATAGTAGAACAGTCTTGATGGCCACAATTAAACCAATTTGTTTTCGACCATTTGCGCGAAAAAATCGGTGATAGACTCAGATACAGGCCGGTATTTCATGCCAAGACTTTTGATGCTTTTGCTGTTGTCTACTCGCCAGTCATAGCCAACATTTCGTGCAATCATCGAACGTTGAATGCCTGCCGCCGGAGCTACCAGCCAAATCATCCATTTTGGCAATTCACGTTTTGGGAAAGGATAGGCTTTTCCATATTTTGAACGCAAAATATCAGCCAGCTGAAGAAATGAGTAATGTTCCGCTGAAATGACATGGCGGCCTTCAGCATTGGGCAAGATGCCCGCTTTTAAGTGTGCTTCAGCCAGATCGCGCACGTCAACCATACCAAAATTGAGTGCAGGCACGCCCATTTTCATGGTGCCGTCAGCAAGCTGTTTTACAATGTTAAAGCTTTCGCTGGTGCTTTTTGGGTTGATTCCAGGGCCGATAACCAGTGAGGGATTTATTACAACAAGTTGCCACCTATTTTGTGCCTTGTTGATTTTCCATGCTTCACGTTCAGCAACCGTTTTAGAGTAACTGTAAGGCTGGTGATTAAGGCTGGATGTTTCGTTCCAGTTTTCTTCGGTTGCAACACCTCCTTCAATTGATCGCAGGTCCCGGGCGTCTCCAATTATCGCTGCGCAACTGCTGGTAAGTACGACTCGCTTAACCGACTCAGTTTTATTAGCAGAATCGAGCACATTGCGTGTCCCATGCAATGCTGGATCGATCAGATCGCGCTGTGGATCAGCTACTTTGTTGATGAAGGGAGAAGCGGTGTGAAAAACGATTTCACAACCTTGCATGCCTTCAAAGTAACTATCCTCCTGCAATAGATTTGCTTTGAAGTAAATGATTTTCCCAGGAGAGTTACTAGCAATCTGGTTGAGGTAAAAAAGCTTTTCCTGGTTTTTGGGGTCGCGTACCGGAGCGTGAACCGTATATCCTTCGTCGAGTAGTTTTTTAACCAGCCAACCTGCAACATAACCTGTTGCACCGGTTACCATGACTTTTTTTGACATTGTGAGTGTTTTTAAGTGAATTTAGAACAAATCGCTGCTTGTGGATCTTTGTTTTAGATCGATTAGCATAGTTACAAGACTGTTTGTTTCTAAACAGGGAAAACAGTTTTTTGTTTTATATTCAGGCATTTGGTAAACAGCTAACTGTCGATTCCGCGCAGGTCTTTGTAAAGCTGCATGGCGTATAAATCTGTCATGCCTGACACGAAATCAATTACGGACTGCACCTTGGCATAAGGCGAATCCTCAGATTGTTTGAACTGGTCGGGCAAAAGAGACAGAAGTTTTTTGTGATAGGTCTTTTTAGGTTCGAGCATGGCAGGCACAAATTCATGCATCAAGGTTCCAAGGACATTAAAGCCGGTCAGCTCAATTTTCACCACAGCAGGGTGTTGATAGATACGTTTAACCGATTCATTTCTGCAGGTTTCGAGCGCTTTGTGTTGCCAGTCGTTTAAATGATCGACCAGAGCGCCTTGGAATGTTCCTTGCATAATTTTATTATAATTCGTCAGAAAAACTTGACTTACAGCACCTACAAGTTTGTTGATGGCAGTTGCTCTTAGAAATGCAATCCTTTCGTTTACATCTCTGACTTCCTGAAATATTTTCTCTTTATAGGTAAAAAAAACATCATCTATTTCCGGATTATGGACTGATAGCATCAGTCGCTCTGTTTCTTCAGTGGACAAAATCCCAAGTTTGTGTGCATCCTCAATGTCCATAATGAGGTAACTGATGTCGTCAGCTGCTTCCATCAGGTAAACCAGCGGGTGACGTGGATAAATCAGCTGGGAATCGTCCAATGCCTCGATTCCACATGCTAGCATTACTTCCGCAAAGGTGGATTTCTCGGAATGAAAAACGCCATACTTTTTTCTTTTATGAGAGGTTGACGATGGATAGGGATATTTTATCAGGCTGCCAAGTGTTGCAAAAGTGAGGGAAAAGCCACCTTTGCGCCTACCTTCAAACTGATGCGTCAGGATGCGGAATGCATTTGCATTGCCTTCAAACTCCACAAGGTCGGACCATTGATGTTCCGGTATTTGATTTTTTAGTTTATTTCCTTCGCCTTCAGTAAAATAACTACTGATAGCTTTCTCTCCCGAATGACCAAATGGAGGGTTTCCCAGATCGTGTGCAAGGCATGCTGTTGCCACAATGGTATCAATTTCATTGAGAATTGCAGCATCTTTTGCCGCCTGAGTTTTGATCAGGTCGCGGGCAACAGTCCTGGCCAATGAGCGGCCAACACTAGCTACTTCGAGGCTGTGCGTGAGTCTGTTGTGTACAAATACGCTGCCAGGAAGCGGAAAAACCTGCGTCTTGTTCTGCAATCGCCTGAACGGACTTGAGAATATAATCCTGTCATAGTCGCGCTGGAAAGCACTGCGAATATCAGTTTGTGCCGAAGACGAACCCAATCGGTTGGCAGGCAATAATTGATTCCAGTCAAACATGGTTATTGTGTTTTGCTGCTTTGTCGCGCATATGGGGTCATTTTTTGAGCGGCAAAATCTTGATTCAGGAACTTGTAATACCCCGCTATGGCGATCATGGCAGCATTGTCGGTGCTGTAGCTTATTTTGGGAATGAAAACCTGCCATCCGAGTTCATCTGCAGCATCTTGCATGGCTTTTCTCAAACCGGAGTTTGCTGATACTCCTCCAGCAATAGCTACTTGTTTGATCCCGGTTTGTTCTGCCGCAAGTTTTAATTTTTTCATTAAAATATTGACGATCGTATGCTGAATAGATGCACACAAGTCGGATTTGTTTTCGTTAATAAAGTCAGGATTTTCTTTTAGCTGGTCGCGTAAGAAATAGAGAATGCTTGTTTTAAGTCCACTAAAACTATAATCCAGCTCAGGTATTTTGGGTTCTGCAAAGGAAAACGCAGTAGGATTTCCGTCTTTACCATATTTATCGATCAGCGGTCCACCGGGGTAGGGAAGGCTCATAATTTTGGCCGCCTTGTCGAAGGCTTCACCTGCTGCGTCGTCGATTGTTTTGCCAATAATTTCCATATCGAAGTAGTCTTTTACGATAACTATTTGTGTGTGTCCTCCTGATACGGTCAGACATAAAAATGGAAATTGTGGGTTTTGCAATTGCCTCTCATCTGTGATAAAATGCGCCAGAATATGTGCCTGCATATGATCAACTTCGATCAATGGAATTTGCATACTCAGGGCGAAAGCTTTTGCAAAAGAAGACCCTACCAAAAGTGATCCCAAAAGTCCCGGACCACGTGTAAAAGCTACGGCATCCACCTGTTTTTTATCTATCTTTGCTTCCTTTAGAGCAGCATCGATAACAGGGATGATATTTTGCTGATGCGCACGAGAAGCAAGTTCGGGAACAACACCGCCGTATTTTTCGTGAACCTGCTGGTTGGCAATAATGTTTGACAGTACCTTTGTGTCGCACAAAACAGCAGCAGATGTGTCATCGCAAGATGATTCGATGCCCAAAATGTATGTATTCATAGATGTTTTAACAGAAGCACAAAAGTATCAAAAAAAAGCTCAGAGATATCATCCTCGTGTTGCTGATGGTGGCGCTGGCCATTCCATTGAGCATTTATACCGCCATCAGAGATCCGTTTGTGCAGTCGTTTGCTACACGAACAGTTGCAGGCATGCTCTCCGAAAAATTGGGTACGAAAATTTTCATCAAGAGTTTTTTCTTCGATATTGATCTTACGCTCACCCTCAAGGATGTGGTTGTAAACGACATGAAAGGAAGGCCATTACTGCTGGCAGATAAACTCAATCTGGGATTGGTATGGTCTGACTTTGCACATGAAATACATGTAAAGAGCTTGACGCTCGATGGTATTCAGTTGAATATCATTCGTTATGAAAACGAAGATGATTTGAATTTGCAGTTTCTGATTGATTTCTTTTCAGGAAATGCAGACACAACAACTACTTCTGAAAAACCTTCTGGCTTCGCCTTAAAATTGGATAAGCTGTTGATACGTGACACGAAATTTAGGTATTGGGATCAATACCAGGATTCTCCCGGCCAGCCTGGCATGGATTACAGCCATTTGCTTATTTCGGAAATCAACTTGCTAGCCCGCCAAGTTGAGATGCGCGGAGATACTATTGAAGCTGAAATTAGCAGATTGTCAGCAATTGATACCTGTGGCTTGCAATTGGTTTCATTTGCAGCATCTTTAAAACTTACACCGCAAAATGCAGCAATAACAGACGCGAAATTCTCTACTGAAAAATCCAATATCAACCTTGATATCAGACTCGATTACAGTGGTTATGCTGATTTTTACGATTTTGTAGATTCAGTTAAAATGCGAGCTAACCTGAAACCTTCAAATCTATATCTGGCCGAAATCGGATACTTTGCACCGATTCTGTTTTCGATGGACAACCAGGTAAGTCTGGCTGGTGAAGTTGAGGGTTATGTGCGTGATTTTAAAGCTTCTTCACTGAGTTTTAGTCTGGGGCATGCCACTAATTTCCTGGGAAGCATTGAAATGGTGGGTTTGCCTGATTTTTACAGTACCAGGATTGACATGAACATCAAGAAGATGAATGCATCGATATCCGATCTGTCGCGCTTCGAACTTCCGGATGGACTTGGGAAACTGCCTATTCCGCAGGAAATAAGTACGTTGGGCAATTTGAATATCAAGGGTATTTTCAAAGGGTACTACAATGATTTTCTGGCTAAAGCTTCGATTGATACTCCCCATGGAGGAATTACCACCGATCTGGTTGTACGTAGTAATCCAATAAACCATCAGATTAGTTACCAGGGCAGGCTTCTAAGTAACAAGTTGAATATAGGCAAGCTGCTTTCTGACGAAACTACTTTTGGAATATTGAGTATGGATGTGAAACTTAATGGCAAAGGACTAAGTGTGAAAGATGCCAACTTCAACATAGATGGGAAGATCAGCAGAATTGGCCTTAAAGGAAATGAATTCAAAGATATCGCATTGGCAGGTGATTATACCAATCAACAGTTTAATGGGAAAGTATTGATTGATGACGAAAAACTGAATTTTGTTTTTGATGGTAAAGTTGATTTCTCGAGCAGCAAACCTGTTTTCGACTTTTTAGCCGACATCAAACATGCAGATTTATATAAACTTAACCTGCTCGACAACGACACATTGATGCAGCTGCAATGCAAAGTACATGCAAACGTGGTTGGCGTAAAACCTGATGATATCGTTGGCGAACTGAGAATCGACAGCACATTTTATGCCGACAGCAGGGGAACTTATAAAATGCAGCAGTTTACGATGAACGTGCAACGCGATTCTTTGATTCCCATTAACCTTGAGCTCAATACCGACTTTCTATCGCTTGAAGTGGGAGGTCAAATTGATTTTGCTGTTATAGGTAAAAGTTTTACAAATTATGTGAAACACTACGTTCCATTGCTTGGTACCGAAACAGAAAAGACGATTTTGATTCCGGGGCAGGATTTTTATGTTACGCTCAATATCAAAAACACCGAAACACTGACGAGATTATTCATGCCGTCGCTACATATAGCAGATGGCAGCAGTTTCAATGGAGTTTTTACTACGCGCGACTACACCTTGAATTCAACATTTCGCTCGAATGAGCTGCGTTATGGTGAAATGCGCTTCGAGAAAGTTTTTCTAAAAACTTCGAGTAATGATGGAATGGCAAAGGTGGACTTTAATCTGTCGCAAATCGTTTTTCGGGACAGCACAAGCATCGACACCACTGTGCTTGGTATAGATAGGCCTCATTTTGGATTGACCATGCGAAATGATAGTATTCTGATGGATGTAAAATGGAAAGATCAATTGGAAGTGTCGAGAAACAAAGGAGATATTGTTGCATCATTTGTGCCAATGCAAAGTGACAGTGCCGAACTAAAAATTAATTACGCAGATATATTGGTAAATGACTCAGTGGTAAAAATAAGCCCCGATAACCTGATCAGAATTACAAATAACTACACAAGCATCTCCAATCTGAATATCGGAATTGGAAAACAAACATTGCGATTAAACGGGCGAGTGCCAATCAATGAATCAGATTCTCTCGATATCATTTTCGGTGATTGGAATATTTCCAATTTCGATTTGATCACTCAGGGATATGGATTCGATTTAGATGGTATCATTTCAGGTGATCTGCAACTGGCAAATTTGCAAAACAAGCCGGCATTTTTTTCCAATCTGAGCGTGAGTAAGCTCAAGCTGAACAACGAAAAGCTTGGAGATGCAAGGCTGTTGAGCAGCTGGAACAACAGTGATGAATCCATTTATTTGAATGCTCAAATTATTAATGTCGGAAACGTATCAACCAGCAAAATGCTGGGTTTATCAGGGTTTTATTATCCCAATAGGCTGGATGACAACTTGGCTTTCAATCTCAAACTCGACAACTTCAGAATCAAGGCAATCGGGCCGTTTTTAGAAGGATTACTCAGCAAATTAGAGGGTTTGGCCAGTGGCGATTTTAGCCTCACTGGTTCTTTGCAAAAACCTGTTTTAACCGGAAACCTGAATCTGATGCGCACTGCATTCAGAATTGATTACCTGAACACCGTTTATTCTTTGCAGCATGATTTCGAGTTTTCGAACAATCTGATTAGCTTCAACGATTTAGTACTGTACGACACGCTGGGTAACAAGGCTGAGGTTACGGGAAATATAACGCACGATTATTTGAGAAACTTCGTTTTTAACATCCAAATCAATCCTGATAACTTTTTGGCTCTGAATACCAACAGAGCGCAAAACGAACTTTTTTTTGGCACTGCTATTATGAGTGGTAATGTTTCAATCAAAGGGCCAATTGAGAATATAGGCCTCAATATTACTGCTACAACCAATAAAGGCACAAGCATGGTGATTCCTTTTGATGGTGCAAGCTCGGTTTCAGAGAATGATTATGTCATTTTTATTCAAAACGAGCAGGAAGAACAGGAGGAAGTTGAGGATTTGCGGCCCGTGAAAAGTTCGCAAGCTTTCAATATCAATTTGAATACCAATGTGACACCAGACGCCAACCTGAAAATATTTTTGCCATACAACATGGGTAACCTCGAGAGCAGGGGAAACGGAAACATTCGTATGGGAGCCAATTCGAATGGCGACTTTACCCTGGCCGGCGATTATATAGTTGAAAAAGGACAGTTTAATTTCGTGTTTGAAAATCTCGTTCGAAAAAGATTTGACCTTTTGGAAGGCGGTCGTATTTCGTGGACGGGTGATCCTTATGACGCCAATATTGATGTGAGTGGCCTTTACAAAGTCAAAACTTCAGTAAGTTCCCTTGGTATTGTACTCGATACCACAACAAGTATTCGAAACCGCGTCAATGTGGAGTGTATCATACATCTAACCAATCAGTTGTTTAATCCGGATATTAAATTTAGCATCCGGTTACCCAACGTAGACGATGATACCCGGCAGCGCGTTTTTGCAGTGCTCGATACCACCAACGATGCTATGATGACCCAGCAGATGATCTCCTTACTGGTGCTCGGTAGCTTCAGCTACACAGGTGGTAGTAATGCTTCGCTAAGTTCATCCTACATCAACGTTATTTCAAACCAGCTAAGCAACTGGTTATCTCAAATCAGTAAAGACTTTGACATTGGCTTGCATTACAAGCCTGGTGATGAGCTGACCAGTAATGAGTTGGAAGTTGCACTTTCGACCCAGCTTTTTAACGATCGCGTTAGCATTGATGGAAACTTTGGCATGATCGACAGCAGAAGTACCGCTCAAAATGCAAGTAATATTGTTGGAGATGTGGATATTTCGGTGAAAATAACCCAAGATGGCCGTTTGAGAGCAAAAGCCTTCAATCATTCCAATATTAACTCGCTGTATTACAACAGTGCTTTTGATAATTATGCGCCTTATACACAGGGAATTGGCTTGTCGTATCGTCAGGAGTTTGATCGTTTTGGCGAATTGTTTATCCGCAAGAAAAAGAAGAATAAAAACACAACAACACCATAAATAACCTTCCTCATGAAAAAACTTACTTTAGTATACTTACTGTTTGCTGGCCTGATATCGAATGCCCAAATCACAATCTCCAACAATGATATGCCTTCAGCAGGCGATACAATCAGGACAAGTATTGGATTGAATACAGATGCTTTCGATTTTGCTGCTACCGGAGAGAACTTTAGCTGGGATTTCAGCGCGTTAAATCCAATGGCACAGCGCGTTGATACTTTTTTAACGGTAACCCAGACACCTGTGGCATTCTGGCCATTTTTTATCGGCAGCGCAAATCTTGTGGCGCCCTTCAATCCTGCTCAACTCTTAACGGGTTTGCCTGATGCTGAGGCATATAGATTCCTTCAAAATAATAACTCGTCTTTCACCGATGTCGGTTATGGTGTAGTGGTCGACGGAGCTCCCCTTCCGCTCAAATACGCTGATGCTGATGAAATCTATCAGTTTCCGATGACGTATGGGCAAGCATTTGAGTCTACGGCAAACCTGGAGATTGGGGTTCCTGAATTTGGCTATTTGCTCGTGGATCGGGCAAGACAAAATGAAGTTGACGGCTGGGGAACAATTACAACCCCCTTTGGAACTTTTGATGTTTTACGGTATAAATCTGTTGTAAGCGAATACGACAGCATTTATGTTGAATCAACCGGAGAGGGTAATGCTATTCAGCGGGATTATACTGAATATCATTGGCTTGCAAATGGGACTGGTTTGCCGGTTTTGCTTGTGCAAATGGATGCCGCAATTGGAAATACAGTAATTTATCTAGATTCAGCGCGGATGGTGAATGTTGGGTTGGCTGAGCAAAATCTCCCTGATCATTCGCTCAAAGTATTCCCAAATCCTGTCAGGACGAGTTTGAATATTGCAATTGAGTCAGCAGATCCTCTACTTGCCTCAATGAAGATCTTCGATTTGCACAATCGGTGCATATATCGTAATCAGCAACTCCAAATCAATCAAGGATTGAATACGTTTACATTCTTTACAGGTGATTTACATCTTAAGCCTGGCAGTTATTTGATAGTTATTCAGGGAGAAAAACTGCTCAAAAGAGCGATGGTGATCGTGACCGAATGAAAGCACTTCGGGTATACAAATCTTCAGCAGGTTCAGGTAAAACCTTTACACTGGTCAGCGAATTTCTGGCAATGGTCATCCGGCAGCCGCTCCTTTACAGACAGGTTTTGGCTGTAACATTCACCAATAAAGCAGCAAACGAACTGAAAGTCAGAATTATTAAGGCTTTAGAAGTACTTAAAGAACCTGACAACAAATCTGAATTACGTGATTTGTTGATTTCGTTACTCCAGGAAAATACAGGATTAACAGAAGATGAGATCACTAGCCGTGCTTTAACAATTTTTCACCATATTCTGCACCACTACAGTGATTTGACGGTCGTCACAATTGATGCTTTCGTGCAGCGCCTGGCGCGTACGTTTACCCGCGAATTGAATCTTCCGGCTGCTTATGAAGTGATACTCGATTCGGACGAAATGGCGCGTAAAACGGTGGATATTCTTCTCGACAAAGTTGGCGATGATCCAATGGTGACGCGCGTACTGATAGACTTTGTGCTGCAACGAATGGATGACGAAACCGACTGGCGTGTTGAAAATCAGCTGCAGAAATTTGTGATGAAACTCTTTGGTGAGGAGGCTTTTCGCATGTCGAAGCAAGGAGATATTTTAGATGAAAAAGGTTTTTTTGAGGCCAAAAACTACATACGGAATGAACTAGAAAGAATAAAAAAGAGCGTAATAGCATTAATTTCATTGATTTATTTAGAGCTTGAGAAAGAGGGGATTGAATTAGAAGACCTCGCAGGTGGAAAAAAAGGATTGGCGGTATTTATCAGGCGGGCTGAGCAGTTTGATTTTGCTGGAGCACTTGATAGCAAATATGGAAAAGAGTTTCCCAGTTCAGGCAAATGGTCTTTGGGAAGTGCAGATCCACATGTAAAACGTCGGATTTTAGCACGAGAAGATTTTTTCGCAGAAAAATTCAATCAATTGCATAGATTAATGTCTGAAAACCTGGCCAGATTCTCACTTTTTAAAATCATCGATAAACAAATTTATTCACTAGCACTTCAGCAGCAGATCGAGGGAATCTTTCAACTCATTAGCAACGAGGAAAGTCTGGTTCATATATCTGCATTTAACAAAAAGCTGTCAAACGCTTTACAGAATGCTTCAGTTCCATATATTTATGAAAGGCTCGGCGAACGTTTTCAGCACTTTTTGATCGATGAATTTCAGGATACTTCATTGTTGCAATGGCACAATTTTTTGCCTTTGATCGAAAATGGACTCGCATCAGGAAAACTGAGTTTGATTGTTGGAGATGCAAAGCAAGCCATCTATCGGTTTAGGAGCGGCGAGGTGGAGCAGTTTATCCAATTACCGGCTATTTTTGGGAAGGAGCTTAGTGATACAATAGCTCAAATGGAGCCTTTACTCACTGCTCAATATGAAGAGAAAACACTTGCGGTAAATTATAGATCTCTACAGACAGTAGTTGAGTTTAACAATGATTTTTTTTCGTGGTTATCTGAAAGTCTTGACAATAAGTACCGCAATGTATACCACGATCTCCGGCAAATTTACAGGCATCATCATCTGGGAGGTTATGTTCAAATTTCTTTGATCGATCAGGATGTGAAGCCGAAAGACGCTTTTGAAGAAGGCTCAAAGCGAATTATTGAAGCATCGTTGGCTGATGGATATAACCTGCGGGATATTGCTATGTTATTCAGAACCAATAAGGATGCTTCTATTGCCGCGCAATATTTAATCGATTCTGGCATTCCGGTGGTATCTGCTGAATCTATATTATTGAAATATTCACCTAAGGTACAGTTGGTTATACAGACCTTGTATTATTTTAGTCAAACTGATAATCCACTGTTTATATTTAACCTGATTTTTCTTCGATTGAAGCAATTATACGTTGATGAAAAAGTCTTTCAGCAACAGTTTTCAGTGGCTTCATCAAAAACTTCAGAGTGTCTTTCCGATAGTCCTTCACTGGAAACTGTTTTACATCTTAATCCAGGAGCGCTTGAAACCAGTAAAATCAATGCGTTAAGTTTTTACGATCTCTGCGAGTACCTGATTCGGTTATATTCTCTGGATAAGCAGGCTGATCCTTATGTGCAATTTTTCCTTGAAATGGTTCACACCTGGCAGAACCAACAACCAAAAGGCCTGGCGGATTTTCTTGAATATTGGAATGATTATGGTAAAAATAAATCCGTAGTTGTTCCTGACTCAACGAATGCAGTACGGGTGATGACAGTGCACAAGGCCAAGGGTCTGGAGTTTCCGGTAGTGATTTTTCCTCATGCACCAATTAACTATAACTCCAAGCTGACAAGGAAAGATTTGTGGGCTGACCTGACACAAGAACAGATTCCATCGCTTCAATACGGACTGTTGTCAATGGACAAGCAACTTGAACCAACCAGATTTGGTGATGAATATCGTGAGGAATCGGAAAAAACAAAACTGGATGGCCTTAACCTACTGTATGTTGCACTCACTCGGGCTGTTGACAGATTGTATATTCTTGCACCTTACAAATCAAATCAGAAGAAAAACTTTTTTGTTGACTTTTTGAATGAAAAACAGCTTTGGGTGGAGGAAAAAACAGATTATTCTTTCGGCGAAAAGAAGCCTTTAAGTAAATCTCCCGAAGTCGTTTCAGATACAATTTTGACCCATTCTTTTATCTCCTCAGAATGGGATAAAAGACTTTTTGTAGCATCAGACCCTACGTATTACTGGCGTGATGGAGATCATGAAGCACGCGATTTAGGAAAACTAATACACGAAATATTGGGCCAAATTCAAGGAGTTGATGCAGCAGAGAGGGTGATTGGCAAATATCTTACTGATGGCACCATTGGTGAATCATTGAAAACACAACTGCTTGCAAGTGTCAAATGGATGGCCCAACACGATTTAATTGGTCCTGCCTTTGCTGAAAGCGCGACGATCATCAACGAAACGGAGATTATCACACCCTATGGAGAGGTGCTTCGCCCTGACAGATATGCCGAAATAACGTCAAAAATTATCCTGATCGATTACAAAACAGGCGTTCCACGACAGGAGCATCACAAGCAACTCAGGAAATATCAGGATGTTCTGAAAGAGGTGGTATCAAAGCCATCTGAAGCTTACCTTGTATACTTGGGCGAGGAAATTAAGGTTCTCAAATGTGAATAAAAAAAGCTGCCAGATTGGTGGCAGCTTATCATTTAAGCTTCTGCTGTTGGTCCACCCAAAGTAAAGGGCGGCATAGCATCGTGGCCGGGCGCCTCTTTAATAGGCCCATAGGCAGCTTCATATTTTTTCAGGTTATCTGCCAGAGCTTTATACAAACGTTTGGCATGCTCAGGCGTTAGAATTACTCTTGATTTTACTTTAGCCTTTTGCACTCCGGGCATCAGCTTGACAAAATCAACGATAAATTCAGAATGTGAGTGTGTGATAATGGCAAGATTGGCGTAGGTGCCTTCTGCAATTTCTTCACTCAACTCGATGTTGATCTGGTTTTTGTTTTTGTTATCTGACATAGATTTATTTGTTTAAAAAAACAGGTTAGTCAACATATATTTTCGCTGACCAACCTGTTTTTGATTATGATATAGATCTTCGAAAATCTTACTTATCTGTCGCAGGCTTCAGCGTTCGTGACGCTGTTTCCATAACTGCATCATACTCAGCACGCGATCCAACAATGAGATCATCATATTCGCGTAAACCTGTTCCGGCAGGAATTTTGTGACCAACAATAACATTTTCTTTCAATCCGGCCAGATCATCCGATTTGGCGTTGATGGAAGCCAATGTCAATACTTTGGTTGTTTCCTGGAAAGAAGCTGCAGAGATAAAGCTGTTCGTTTGCAGTGAAGCTCTGGTAATTCCCTGAAGAACCTGGAAAGCTGTGGCTGGTTTGGCATCGCGTGCTTCGGCCAGTTTCTTGTCTTTACGCTTCAACATGGAATTTTCATCGCGCAGTTTACGGGCTGTGATAATCTGTCCCTGACGCAAGCTATCTGAATCACCCGGATCGATGACAACTTTTTTACCAAAGATTTCATCGTTTTCTTCCTGGAAATCAATCTTGTTAACAAGTTCGCCTTCAAGGAATCTGGTATCACCCGGATCTTCCACTTCTACTTTGCGCATCATCTGACGAACAATTACTTCAAAGTGTTTGTCGTTGATTTTTACACCCTGTAAACGATAAACTTCCTGCACTTCATTTACGATATACTCCTGCACTTTCATGGGACCTTTGATAGCCAATATATCTGCTGGAGTAATAGCGCCTTCTGACAAAGGTGTACCGGCTTTTACAAAGTCGTTTTCCTGAGCCAGAATTTGTTTTGATGTCGCAATGAGGTAGCTCTTTTCTTCACCGGTTTTTGAAGTAACAATGACTTCTCTGTTACCACGTTTGAGCTTCTTGCCAAACGAAACTACACCATCAATTTCTGAGACAACTGCAGGTTCCGAAGGATTACGGGCTTCGAAAAGCTCAGTTACCCTTGGCAAACCTCCCGTGATGTCGCCCGATTTACCGATGGCACGCGGGATTTTCACCAACATACCTCCGGCCTTGATGCTTTCGCCTTCTTCTACAATGATGTGTGAGCCTACAGGAATGTCATAAGCCTTGATCAACTCGTTATGTTTATCGAGAATTTTGATCGTTGGGTTTTTACTCCGCTGACGGTTTTCGATGATTACTTTTTCATTATATCCGGTTTGCTCATCCGATTCAATTCGGTAAGTTACGCCTTCAACAATATTTTCGAAGCTGATTTTTCCTTCGTGTTCCGAGAGAATAACTGCGTTATAAGGATCCCAGTCGCTGATGAAATCTCCTTTTTTCACTTCAGCGCCTTCCTTTACATAAAGATTGGCGCCATAAGGAATGTTGGAAGACGTCAAAATAACACCTGTTTTCTTGTCAATGATTTTCATTTCGGCAGAACGTCCCAATACAATTTGGAATTCCTTGCCGTCTTTTGCGAAATCAACAGCTCGAAGTTCATCAATTTCCAGGATACCATCGTATTTGGCTTCAATCTTCGACATTACTGCGATATTGGAAGCTGTACCACCCACGTGGAAGGTACGCAGTGTAAGCTGAGTTCCAGGCTCACCAATTGACTGGGCAGCGATTACACCGACAGCTTCACCTTTTTGCACCAGCTGACCCGATGCCAGGTTTCTGCCGTAGCAATTAGCACAAACTCCTTTTTTCGATTCGCAGGTGAGTACCGATCTGATTTCGACGTTTTCAATAGGTGATTCTTCAATAATGGAAGCAACTTCCTCAGTGATTTCTTCGCCACCCAGGATGATTAACTCACCAGTTTGTGGATGATAGATATCATGCAAAGCTACACGTCCAAGAATTCGGTCGTACAAAGTTTCAACAACTTCTTCGCTCTTTTTTAAGGCAGAGATTGTCAATCCACGCAGCGTTCCGCAGTCTTTTTCGTTGATTACAACATCTTGAGCAACGTCCACCAGACGGCGGGTCAGGTAACCGGCATCAGCCGTTTTAAGAGCGGTATCAGCCAAACCTTTACGGGCACCGTGTGTTGAGATGAAATACTCAAGTACCGACAATCCTTCTTTGAAGTTAGAAAGAATTGGGTTTTCAATGATTTCACCTCCGGTTGCACCAGATTTTTGGGGTTTAGCCATCAAACCCCTCATTCCTGAAAGCTGTCTGATCTGCTCTTTCGAACCCCTCGCACCAGAATCAAGCATCATATATACCGGATTAAAGCCCTGGTCATCCTGCGAGAGTTGTGTCATCACAGTATTGGTGAGTCGTGAATTGGTGTGTGTCCAAATATCGATAATCTGGTTGTAACGCTCATTGTTTGTGATGAAACCCATATTGTAATTGGCAAGCACTTCCGAAACTTCTTCGTTGGCCTGCTGGATCAATTCTTCTTTAACAGTTGGGATTTTTACATTACCCAGGTTAAACGAAAGGCCACCCTTGAATGCCATTTGGAAACCAAGGTTTTTAATGTCATCGAGGAATTGGGCAGCTGTTGCTGTACCCAGACGTTTAACCATTTCACCAATGATATCGCGCAGTGATTTTTTGGTGAGCAGCTTGTTGATAAAGCCAAATTCGTCAGGAACAACCTGGTTAAACAATACGCGTCCAACGCTGGTTTCCAACATGGTTTCTACCAGTTTGCCCTGCTCTCTCACTTTTGTTTTTACATAAATGATAGCATGCAGGTCTATCCGTTTCTCGTTGTATGCAATGATAACCTCCTCGGATGAATAGAAGCGTTTTCCTTCACCCTTAACCGGATGCTCCGGAGTGCTTTTTCTTGGTTTTGTGATATAATACAAACCAAGCACCATGTCCTGCGAAGGCACGGTAATAGGTGCACCATTGGCTGGGTTGAGAATGTTGTGCGATGCAAGCATCAATACCTGTGCTTCAAGTACTGCAGCATTGCCAAGTGGCACGTGAACAGCCATCTGGTCACCGTCAAAGTCGGCGTTAAAAGCCGTACAAACCAACGGGTGGAGCTGGATAGCTTTTCCTTCTACAAGCTTTGGCTGAAATGCCTGAATACCAAGACGGTGAAGGGTAGGAGCGCGGTTAAGTAACACAGGATGTCCTTTCAGAATGTTTTCGAGGATATCCCAAACCACAGGATCCTTTCGGTCAACAATTTTCTTGGCGGATTTTACTGTTTTCACAATACCACGTTCGAGCATTTTCCTGATAATGAATGGTTTGAATAGCTCTGAAGCCATGTCTTTGGGTAAACCGCATTCATTCAGGTTGAGGTCTGGACCTACAACAATAACTGAACGACCAGAGTAGTCGACACGCTTTCCGAGCAAGTTTTGACGAAAACGTCCTTGCTTACCTTTAAGGCTGTCACTCAATGATTTCAAAGGTCTGTTCGATTCAGTCTTTACTGCACTTGCCTTTCGCGAGTTATCGAACAATGAGTCAACAGCCTCCTGCAACATGCGTTTTTCGTTACGCATAATTACATCTGGCGCTTTGATCTCAATCAATCTTTTTAAACGGTTGTTTCTGATGATGACCCTACGGTACAAATCGTTAAGGTCGGACGTTGCAAAACGACCTCCATCCAAAGGCACCAAAGGTCTAAGTTCTGGCGGAATCACCGGTACAACCTTCACAATCATCCATTCCGGACGGTTTTCAACCCTGGTTCGTGCATCACGGAAGGCTTCAAAAACCTGAAGTCTTTTGAGCGCTTCTTGTTTACGTTGCTGAGATGTTTCGGTATTAGCCTTGTGACGAAGGTCAAACGAAATCTGATCAAGGTCAAGACGTGCCAGCAGATCATGAATAGCCTCTGCACCCATTTTAGCGATGAACTTATTTGGATCATCATCGGGTAGATGCTGGTTTTCAGCTGGAAGTGTATCGAGGTGGTCGAGGTATTCCTCTTCAGTCAGGAAGTCCATGTACTGGATGCCTTCTTCAGATTTAATACCAGGTTGAATCACTACGTAACGTTCGTAGTAGATAATCGTGTCAAGTTTTTTGGTAGGGAGCCCAAGCAGAGCGCCGATCTTATTGGGGAGTGAGCGAAAATACCAGATGTGTGCAACGGGAACTACCAGTTGAATGTGGCCCATTCGTTCGCGTCTTACTTTCTTCTCGGTAACCTCAACACCACAACGGTCGCAAACGATGCCCTTATAACGGATACGCTTGTATTTACCGCAGTGACATTCCCAGTCTTTGACCGGTCCAAAAATACGCTCGCAGAATAAACCATCGCGTTCGGGTTTATAGGTACGGTAATTAATGGTTTCCGGTTTCAGCACTTCACCACTGGAGCGTTCGAGAATCGACTCCGGTGAGGCAAGGCTGATGGTTATTTTAGAAAAGCTGCTGCTGATTGTACTATCTTTCCTGAAAGCCATATATTGGTCTATTTATTTTAAAGAACAAAAATGGCATTTGCCTGCATTTGCAGGCAAATGCTGTATTGATTAATCGAATGATACTTCAAGCCCTAGTCCACGAAGCTCGTGAACGAGTACATTGAATGATTCGGGAATTCCTGGAATTGGCATGTTTTCACCTTTCACGATGCTTTCGTATGCTTTTGCTCTTCCTACAACATCATCAGACTTAACAGTCAGAATTTCCTGCAGGATGTTACTTGCACCGAAGGCTTCAAGGGCCCAAACCTCCATCTCACCAAAACGCTGACCACCAAACTGGGCTTTACCACCCAAAGGTTGTTGTGTAATGAGTGAGTAGGGGCCAATAGAACGGGCGTGCATTTTGTCGTCAACCATGTGGTGCAGTTTCAACATATAGATATATCCAACTGTTGCAGGTTGGTCGAAACGCTCGCCAGTGCCACCGTCGTAAAGATAAACGCTTCCGTTTTCTGGCAATCCTGCTTGTTTCAGGTAGCCGTTGATTTCGTCGATAGAAGCACCATCAAAGATAGGTGTGGCAAATTTGAGACCGAGTTTTTTTCCGGCCCATCCCAGCACTGTTTCATATATCTGCCCCAGGTTCATACGTGAAGGTACGCCCAAGGGGTTCAACACGATATCCACTGGTGTGCCGTCTTCGAGGAAAGGCATATCTTCTTCGCGAACAATTTTCGCAACGATACCTTTGTTTCCGTGACGACCAGCCATTTTATCCCCGATATTCAGCTTGCGTTTTTTGGCAACATAAACTTTTGCCATCTGCACGATTCCATTTGGAAGCTCATCTCCAACACTGGCAACAAATTTCTTGCGGTTAAAAATACCTACAATCTCTTTGTGCTTGATGTTGTAGTTGTTGATCAGGGATTTGATCATGTCGTTCCGATCTTTGTCAGTAGTCCATTTGTTTGGATTCACTGTGCTGTAATCGATACCCAACAGGATTTTCTGTGTAAACTTGGCTTTCTTGGCAATAACCAATTCCTTGAAGTTATTGTAAACACCTTGTGAGGTGCGTCCATTCAGCAACACAGTCAGTTTGTCGATGAGTTTATTTTTCAACTCAGCAACCTGTTTGTTTTGCTGTTCGTCAAGTTCAGAAATGATATCCTTGTCCTTGGCTTTCGATTTCCTGTCTTTTATGACGCGTGAGAACAGTTTTTTATCTACAACCACACCCTTCATGGATGGTGGTGCCTTGAGCGATGCATTCTTCACATCACCGGCTTTGTCACCAAAGATGGCTCTCAGGAGTTTTTCTTCAGGTGTTGGGTCGCTTTCGCCCTTAGGTGTGATTTTTCCGATCAGGATATCTCCTTCAGAAACTTCGGCACCAATGCGAATCAAACCGTTTTCATCAAGATCTTTAGTAGCTTCAGCACTCACGTTTGGGATGTCGTTAGTCAGTTCTTCAATACCACGTTTGGTATCACGAACTTCCAGCGTGAATTCTTCAATGTGCACCGAAGTAAAGATGTCTTCTTTAACGATCTTTTCCGAAATTACAATTGCATCCTCAAAGTTGTAACCTTTCCATGGCATGAAAGCCACCATCAGGTTGCGTCCAAGTGCCAGGTCGCCCTTATCGGTGGCATACCCATCGCAGAGCACTTGACCCTTGGTAACTTTTTGACCGCGGTGTACAATTGGCTTTAGGTTAACATTGGTATTCTGATTGGTTCTGACATACTTTGTCAGATAATATGTTTTTACATCTTCGTCGAAGCTGACCAGTTTCTCTTCTTCATCACGCTCATATTTGATGGTGATTTTTGCTGAGTCAACATACAAAACCTCGCCTTCACCTTCAGCGTGAATGAGAACGCGCGAGTCTTTCGCAACGTAGTGCTCAATTCCGGTACCAACAATCGGACTTTCAGGCACCATCAATGGCACAGCCTGACGCATCATGTTCGAACCCATGAGCGCACGGTTGGCATCATCATGCTCGAGGAATGGAATTAAGGAAGCAGCTATTGAGGCAATCTGGTTAGGAGCAACGTCGATTAAATCCACTTTTTCGCGTTCGATAATCGGGTAATCTGCCAGATAACGAACCTTTACAACAGGTTCACTAAACAGACCTGATTCTTCAATCGAAGTACTAGCTTGTGCAATGATTTTATCTTCCTCTTCTTCGGCGCTAAGATAAATAGGCGGTTTTGCGAAATCGATCTTTCCTTCAACCACCTCGCGATAAGGGGTTTCGATAAACCCGAGTCGGTTGATCTTTGCAAAAACGCAAAGCGATGAAATCAGCCCGATGTTTGGACCTTCAGGTGTTTCGATGGTACACAAACGACCATAATGGGTATAGTGGACGTCACGAACCTCAAAACCAGCTCTTTCGCGCGAAAGACCACCTGGTCCCAGAGCAGAAATTCTACGTTTATGGGTGACTTCCGACAAGGGGTTTGTCTGGTCCATAAACTGAGACAACTGGTTGGTACCAAAGAAAGAGTTGATGACCGAAGAAAGTGTTTTAGCATTGATCAGGTCGGTAGGAGTGAAGACCTCGTTATCGCGTACGTTCATTCTTTCGCGAATGGTACGGGCCATACGAGCCAAACCTACGCCAAACTGACCGTAAAGCTGTTCACCTACAGTTCTGATACGGCGGTTACTTAAGTGGTCGATGTCGTCAACCTCAGTTTTGTTATTGGCTAATTCGATCAGATACTTGATAATAGAAATGATGTCTTCTTTGGTCAGTACCTTCAGATCTTCCTGAATATCAAGGTTAAGCTTGCGGTTGATGCGGTAGCGGCCTACTTCACCCAAGTCATAACGTTTGTCAGAGAAGAACAATTTATCGATAATACCACGTGCAGTTTCTTCATCAGGTGGCTCAGCGTTACGCAGTTGACGATAGATAAACTCAACAGCTTCTTTTTCAGAGTTTGCAGTGTCTTTCTGCAAAGTGTTGAAAATGATTGAGTAATCTGCCGTATTGAAATCTTCCCGGTGCAACAATACAGTTTTTACGCCTGAGTCAACAATCTGATCGATGTGGTCATTTTCGAGCACAGTTTCGCGCTCAATGATCACTTCGTTACGTTCGATGGAAACAACCTCGCCTGTATCTTCGTCCACGAAATCTTCGATCCATGAACGTACGACCCTGGCAGCAAGCTTACGTCCGAGAACGCGTTTCAAGCCTGCCTTACTAACTTTGACCTCCTCTGCCAGATTAAAAATCTCGAGAATGTCTTTGTCAGTTTCAAAGCCAATGGCACGCAACAGTGTAGTTACAGGTAATTTTTTCTTCCGATCGATGTAGGCATACATCACATTATTGATATCGGTTGAAAACTCCATCCACGATCCCTTGAAAGGAATGATTCGTGCCGAATAAAGAGTTGTACCGTTTGCGTGTTTGTGCTGACCAAAGAAAACACCAGGTGAGCGGTGAAGCTGTGAAACCACAACGCGCTCTGCACCATTCACGATAAATGTACCTTTTGGCGACATATAAGGGATCATGCCGAGGTAAACATCCTGTACAATGGTTTCGAAGTCTTCGTGTTCAGGGTCAGTACAATAAAGTTTAAGTTTGGCCTTCAGCGGTACACTGTAAGTCAGGCCACGTTCGATGCACTCGTCAATAGAATAGCGAGGTGGATCGATAAAATAGTCGAGAAACTCGAGAACAAAGTTGTTTCTGGCATCCGTAATCGGGAAATTTTCAGCGAATACTTTGAAGAGTCCTTCATTTTTTCTGTTTTCAGGATTGGTTTCCAGTTGGAAAAAATCCTGAAAAGATTGGAGCTGAATATCAAGAAAGTCGGGATATTCTAGTTGATTACCCGAGGATGCGAAACTGATTCTTCCTAATGTTTTTTCTGCCAAGGTCTTAAGTTTTTGAAGCCTGTTTGAGGCAGGCGGTGATTAAAATAAAAAGAAACAATCCACACAAACAGCAAAATAGGCGCAAACCTCTATCTCAAAAAAGCTGAGATAGAGGTTGTTTTGCCAGATGTTTTGCAGAAAAAATCTTCTTATTTAATTTCAACCTCTGCACCAGCTTCTTCGAGCTGTGATTTTAATGCATTGGCTTCGTCTTTGCTAACTCCTTCTTTGAGTGCTTTTGGTGCAGAATCAACCAATTCTTTGGCTTCTTTCAGACCAAGGCTGGTGAGTTCTTTTACCAATTTAACAACTGCAAGTTTAGAGGCACCAGCTGCTTTCAAAATAACATCGAAAGATGTTTGTTCTTCAGCAGCAGCTGCTTCGCCACCAGCTGCAGGAGCGGCAACAACAGCTGCAGCTGCAGCTGGCTCAATGCCGTACTCTTCTTTAAGGATGGTAGCCAATTCATTTACCTCTTTAACAGTCAGGTTTACTAATTGCTCTGCGAAAGCTTTCAAATCTGCCATTTTATTTTCGTTTTTAAGTGATTTACAATAATTTAAGATTGTCAATTGTGTGAATGATAATCATTCAGATTAGGATGCTGATCGCTCAGAGAGTGTCTCGAGGATTCCGCTCAGTTTGTGTCCACCCGACTGCAAAGCGCCAATAACGTTTTTGGCAGGTGACTGCAACAGACCGATAATTTCGCCCAACAATTCGTTCTTCGATTTGATGCTGATGAGGAAATCGAGTTGGTGTTCGCCAACATAAGTTGATTCTTCAATATAAGCACCTTTCAGAACCGGTTTGTCTGAGGTTTTACGGAATTCTTTGATCAATTTTGCCGGAGCGTTTCCATTTTCAGAAAACATCACCGAAGTGGCTCCTTTCAAAACATTGTATAAGTCATTATAGTCCTTGCCGGTTTGCTCCATAGCTTTGCGCAGTAAAGTATTTTTTACTACCACTAGCTGAATGTTGCTGTTGAAACATAACCTTCTTAACCGACTGGTTTGCTCTGCATTAAGCTCAGAGGTGTCAGCCAGATAAAAGTTTGGGTTGTTGTTCAACTGTTCCGCAATGGAATTGATGACTACTTCTTTTTCTTCTTTTCTCATGTCAATAACTTCCTTTTTATGCAGTGGTTACTGATTTCAGATCGATTTGTACGCCGGGACTCATGGTGCTTGAGATAAAAATACTCTTTACATATGTTCCTTTAGCAGCTGATGGTTTCAGCTTCAAAATTGTATGAATCAGCTCTGAAGCGTTTTCAGTAATTTTGTCATTGCTGAAACTGACTTTAGCAACGCCGGCATGGATAATTCCATATTTATCAACTTTAAAGTCGATTTTACCAGCTTTTACTTCCAGTACTGCTTTTGCAACATCCATTGTAACTGTACCTGTTTTGGGGTTTGGCATCAGGCCTCTGGGACCCAGGATACGGCCAAGCGCACCTACTTTAGGCATTACATTGGGGGTGGTGATTACCACGTCAATATCGGTCCAACCGTCTTTGATTTTCTGGATGTATTCATCCAATCCGACGAAATCAGCACCAGCGTCTTTTGCTTCCTGCTCTTTATCCGGTGTACAAAGCACCAGAACTCGGGCAGTTTTTCCTGTGCCGTGTGGAAGAGTTACCGATCCGCGTACCATTTGATTGGCTTTACGGGGGTCAACTCCAAGTCGCACGTTCAGGTCAACGGAGGCATCAAACTTGGTATAAGTGATTTGTTTTACGATATCAACTGCTTCAGTCAAGGAGTAAATTTTGCTTTTGTCGAACTTCGCAAGGGCATCCTTTCTTAACTTAGATACTTTAGCCATTGTTTAAATGTGTTTGATGTTCTACAAAATGCTTAACCAAAGGACTTTCCTTTAGTTCTTTACAATCGGTGATTCGCCTGTAACCTTCACTCCCATGCTGCGCGCGGTACCAGCAACCATACTCATGGCTGATTCAACGGTGAAAGCATTCATATCTTTCATCTTGTCTTCAGCAATTGTACGTACCTGATCCCAGTTGATGGATCCAACCTTGTTACGGTTAGGTTCTTGCGAACCTTTTTTTAACTTAGCCATTTCCATGATTTGCACAGCCACCGGTGGTGCTTTTAAAACAAAGTCGAACGATTTGTCCTTATACACAGTGATGATAACCGGAATGATTTTTCCAGCCTGATCTTGCGTACGGGCGTTGAACTGTTTACAAAACTCCATGATGTTAACACCTTTCGAACCAAGTGCTGGTCCAACTGGTGGTGAGGGGTTAGCGGCTCCTCCTTTGATTTGCAGTTTAATTAATCCGCTTACTTCTTTTGCCATTTGTTAATCCTTAATTAAAAACGTTAATAAGGAAGTGGTGCAATACTCTCCACTATTCCTTTTCCACTTGCATAAAACTGAGCTCGAGAGGTGTTTTTCTTCCAAAGATCTTCACCATTACCTTCAACTTTTTCTTTTCCTCGTTGATCTCCTCGATAACACCGCTAAAGCTGTTAAATGGTCCATCAGTGACCGTAACCGTCTCGCCAACAATAAATGGAATGTTAACTTCTTCACCCATTTCGGCGAGTTCGTCTACTTTTCCAAGTATTC
Source organism: Bacteroidales bacterium UBA5536 (assembly GCA_002426795.1). Taxonomy (GTDB): domain Bacteria; phylum Bacteroidota; class Bacteroidia; order Bacteroidales; family F082; genus UBA5536. The sequence continues at coordinate 419,022 of DINQ01000008.1, read as the reverse complement.
TGTTGACTTCAGATGGACGCAGTGGATCAGCCTCTCCTTTTGTTCCAAGAAAACCCAACACATTAGGAATGTTCTTAATGATATGTGGGATTTCTCCTGTCAGAATTGCTTCTACCAAAACATAACCGGGAAAATAGTTTCGCTCTTTGCTGATCTTTTTTCCTTTTCTGATCTGATAGACTTTCTCCGTTGGGATGAGTACCTGTGAAATCTGTGACTGTAACCCAAGGCGGTTAATTTCGGATTCAAGGTATTCTTTCACCTTTTTTTCCTTGCCACTAATTGCCCGGACTACATACCATTTTTTTTCAGTTGGCTCACTCATTTCTTGTAGAAAACTTGAGATAGTTAGCTAATGCACACTTAGATTCAAAACACAAACCTGACTAAAAGAGCCTGTAAAAGTTCTCTAGTATGGTTTGGAAAGACTTATCCATCAAATAAACCACCAAGGCGATTATGAGGGAAGCAATGGATACAACTATGGCACTACTTTGTAGCTCACTCCAAGTGGGCCAGGATGTTTTCTGCATAAGTTCTGCATAACTTTCCTTTACGTAGTTGACAATACTGAGCTTTGACATTGAATCTATACTTTAAGTTGCACGGGTGGTAGGAATCGAACCCACAACCAACGGTTTTGGAGACCGCTACTCTACCAATTGAGCTACACCCGTTTGTTACTATTTTAGCAATTTAAAGGTACTCCGTTATGTTCGGAGTACCTTTAATGCTGTTGTATTGTGTTTTGCGACTATAATTAGTCGAGAATTTCAGTTACCTGACCTGCACCTACTGTACGACCACCTTCACGGATTGCGAAACGCAAACCTTTGTTCATTGCAATCTCAGCGATGAGTTTAACTTCAATGGTGAGGTTGTCGCCAGGCATTACCATTTCAACTCCTTCCGGAAGAACGATCTCACCTGTAACGTCTGTTGTTCTGAAATAGAACTGTGGACGATATTTGTTGTGGAATGGAGTGTGACGTCCACCTTCTTCTTTTTTCAGGATATACACCTCAGCTTTGAAGTGTTTGTGAGGAGTAACACTACCAGTTTTGGCAATTACCATACCCCTGCGGATTTCGTCTTTGTCGATACCACGGAGCAACAAACCAGCGTTGTCACCAGCTTCTCCACGGTCAAGAATTTTACGGAACATTTCAACTCCGGTAACAACTGATTTGAGTTTTTCAGCACCCATACCAATGATGTCAACCGGGTCGCCAGTATTGATAACACCAGTTTCGATTCTACCAGTTGCAACAGTACCACGACCAGTGATCGAGAATACGTCTTCAATAGGCATCAAGAATGGTTTGTCCTGATCGCGTTCTGGAAGTGGAATCCAGGTATCGCAAGCGTCCATCAATTCATAGATTTTTTCAACCCATTTTGGTTCTTTGTTCAAACCACCAAGAGCAGAACCTTGGATAACAGGAGTGTTGTCACCATCAAATTTGTAGAAAGTGAGCAGGTCTCTGATTTCCATTTCAACGAGTTCGAGTAACTCTTCGTCGTCAACAAGGTCAACCTTGTTCATGAAAACAACCAATCTTGGCACACCAACCTGGCGGGCGAGAAGGATGTGTTCACGGGTTTGCGGCATTGGACCATCAGTTGCAGCTACAACGATGATAGCACCGTCCATCTGGGCAGCACCAGTAACCATGTTCTTAACGTAGTCAGCGTGACCAGGGCAGTCAACGTGAGCGTAGTGACGTGATTCAGTCTGGTATTCAACGTGTGCAGTATTAATAGTAATACCTCTTTCTTTTTCTTCAGGAGCTGCGTCAATTGAATCAAATGATTTAAATTGAGCGAGTCCTTTGTCAGCCAAACAGAGGGTAATTGCTGCAGTAAGAGTTGTTTTACCGTGATCTACGTGACCAATTGTCCCGATGTTAACGTGTGGCTTCGTCCTTTCAAATTTTTCTTTAGCCATATCTACTTTGTTTATTTAAGGTGTTTTGAAATTAATATTTTCAATTTAGAGCCAATGATGAGAATTGAACTCATGACCCCTTCCTTACCAAGGAAGTGCTCTACCCCTGAGCTACATCGGCTTTTGAGCGGGAAACCGGGCTCGAACCGGCCACCTACAGCTTGGAAGGCTGTCGCTCTACCAAATGAGCTATTCCCGCCTGATAAAGTGGGGGAGGAAGGATTCGAACCTCCGAAGGCTGCGCCAACAGATTTACAGTCTGCCCCATTTGACCGCTCTGGTACTCCCCCATTTGTTACAGTAAAATTACAAGAGCCGGTGGAGGGATTCGAACCCCCGACCAGCTGATTACAAATCAGCTGCTCTGGCCAACTGAGCTACACCGGCAGTTGTTTAAGAACGTTTTATCCTGCAAAAAAATGCAGACCCCTTGTTCAAAAAGGTCTGCAAAAATAGATAGATTAATTTAATTCACAAAAGAAATTAATGAAAAAGTTATTTAAAAATTATACTCCAATCATTAACGTTCTTGTATACAGTATTTTGGGTTACTTAATGAATTTGCTTTTATGCTTTTCGAGCTGCTTCTTTAATGCGTCTACTGCTGCATCAGTGGCTTCTTCAAATGATTTACTTTGTTTGCTGGCAAAAAGGTCGTTTCCTTTGAGTAAAACACGAATTTCGGTAATCTTGTTTTCCGGCGTGTCGGTGTTGTCTAATTTAAAGGTTACCTCCGAACCGATTACGTCATTGTGCTTGGCTGTTAATTTTTCAACCTTGGTCGAAACAAAATTTTCCAACTTTTGATCTGCCTTAAAATGCACCGAATTGATCTTAATGTTCATAATTACCTCCTCATTTTTATAGTTAGTTGCCCTTTGGATGGGCTTGTTGATGAATTTTCTTGAGTTGTTCTATCGTGTTGTGGGTGTAAACCTGCGTTGCTTCTAAACTTGTGTGTCCTAACAACTCCTTTATAGCAAGCAAATCGGCACCTTTGTTCAATAAGTGTGTTGCAAAGGTATGTCTTAAAACGTGTGGACTGGTTTTTTTTAGCGAAGTAATTTTTTGTAAAATCGCATTCACACGCTGATAAATCAGTCCTGACCCGCCATAATTGCCTTTGCTGTTGACTATTAAATAGTGTATGTGTATTGATTGAAATTTTTCATCGCGTACTTTCTGGTATTCTTTGATCAGATTACCAAGTGCAGGTAAAAAGGGAATGATACGTTCCTTGTTTCTTTTGCCTAAAACTTTGATTGTGCTGTTACTGAAATCAATGTTCTGGTCTTTTAAATTGGTCAGTTCTGTGCGTCGAATTCCGGTTTGGTATAGTATTTCAAAAATGAGCCTATCGCGCAATCCTTCAAAATGAGTGCCGAATTCAATGAATTCTAACTTTTCAATATCAGATTCAGGAACGAAAGCTGGCAAGTCTTTTGACTTTTTAAGCGATTTAAGGGTTGCGACCGGACTTGTCTCAATGACATTTTCTTTTAATAAATACAGATAAAAGGAGCGTAGGGAGCTTAACTTTCGATTGATGCTTCTGTTGCTGAAATTGTTGGTTTTTAGCTCGATCACAAATGATTTGATCATTTGAACGGTGGCTTTCTCCAATTTTGTGAGCTCATATTGTGTGTTCAGAAAGGTTTCAAATTGCGTCAAATCTTGCTGGTAGGCACTGATTGTATGCTCTGAATAACGTTTTTCGCTTTGTATGTGTCGGATGAAAGAGTTGATGGCCATAAATGCAAAAAACTTTGATGTAAATATAGTCAATCCTACACGTACATCAAAGTTTTCAAGAAAATATTCTTATAAAAGGATTAAGGCTTAGTTTTCGGCCTCCTGGCGAAGTTGTTGGATATAGATCGCTTTCAGGCGTTGTTCACGGTTGATGACAGAAGGTTTTGTATACTTCTGACGGTTGCGTAATTCTTTTACAACACCAGTTTTCTCGAACTTTCTTTTGTACTTTTTCAGGGCACGGTCGATGCTTTCGCCTTCTTTTACAGGAATGATGATCATGTTAAATACACTCTCTTTCTTTAATGGTTAATAAAACGTTTTAGCGGCGCAAAATTAGACATTTTCAGCACAATAGCAAATATTCACTAAAATTTTGTCTTCTGCTCATTACTTCTGGTCCAGCAAATGCTCAAACAAGAAGTTGGTCATCTTATCGTACAAATGCTTGCGTGTATTTCCACCATAAATACCATGATTTTTATTGGGATAAATCATCAGTTCGAACTGTTTATCCGCAGCAACCAATGCCGAGATCAAATCCATTGAGTTTTGATAGTGCACATTGTCGTCAGCGCTACCATGCACCAGCAGAAAGTTTCCTTTTAGTTTGCTAACATGGTTAATGGGGGAGTTGTCGTCGTATCCTTGCGCATTTTCATTTGGCAACTGCATAAATCTCTCGGTGTAAATGTTGTCGTAATAGCGCCAGCTTGTCACAGGTGCGACTGCAATGGCGGTATTAAAATAGTCGGCTCCTTTTGTGATGGCTGAACTTGCCATGAAACCGCCATAACTCCAGCCAAAAATTCCAATCTTATTTTTGTCAACGTAAGGAAGTTTCGCAAGATAACGGGCTGTTGTTATGATGTCTTCAGTTTCATATTTGCCGAGCTCTTTATAGGTCATTTTTTTGAAAAGTTCACCTCTTGCTCCTGTCCCGCGGTTATCCACGGAAACCACGATGATACCATGCTGTGCCAGCATTTCAAACCAAAAATAATCATAATAGCCCCAAGCATTCACTACGGTTTGCGAACCAGGCCCCCCATAAACATATACCAAGACAGGGTATTTTTTTGATGGATCAAAATTTGGCGGCAGGATTTTCCATGCGTTCAGGTTGACATTTTTGCCATTTGGCAGTATAATAGCTGAATCGCTGATGGTAAAGAACTCTTTCTTGGATAACCCAAATTGGCCCAGCGTTTCTCTAAGCTTGCTATTGTCTTCGAGTGTGCGCAGTACCTTGCCATCTTTTTGATTGACAGTAAATGTATGAGGCTCGTTGGCCGTAGTATTGGTGTTGATGAAATAGCTAAAATCACTGCTGAAAGAAGCATCGTTTGTTCCCGGGGCGGATGTGAGTTGGGTTTTCTTTCCTTTCAACGAAACAGACCAGATTTGCCTGTCAAGCGGACTTGTTTCTGCACTCTGGAAGTAAACTATTTTTTTATCTGTGCTGTAGCCATAAACTTCAGTTACGTCCCATGGACCCGAAGTTAACTGTTTCACTTCCTTGCCGTTAATGTCGTAGAGGTAAATATGGTTGTAACCATCTTTTTCGCTGGTAAGCAATAGATGTTCGCCATCCGGCAGGAAAGTGAGGTTGTCGTTTATATCAACATAATAAGGATTCTTTTCATCATAAAGTAGTTTGGTTTTGCCTGAATTAGCGTCCGCTAGCAAGATCTCGAAATGGTTTTGGAGCCTGTTCAAACGCTCGATTGATAAAACTTCAGGATTGACAGTCCATTTGATGCGTGGAATGTAAATGTCTGTGTTGTTTCCAATATCCATGGTTGCTTTGTTATTGTTGTTCAGATCATATACATGAATTGAAACAACAGAATTGCTTTCGCCTGCTTTTGGGTATTTGTAACGATACCATTCGGGATATAAATCGCCAAAATATTCCAGCTGAAATTCTTTTACCCTGGATTCATCGAAGCGGTAATAGGCAATTCTTTTGCTGTCGGGCGACCAGAAAAAGGCTTTGGTAAAGCTGAATTCTTCTTCGTAAACCCAATCGGCTGTTCCGTTGATAATTTCGTTGGTTTTGCCATCAGTTGTGATTTGTTTTTCTGTTGCTGAGGCAATATCGTAAATGAAAATATTGTTGTCACGAACAAAGGCGATTTTGGTTCCATCGGGAGAAAAATCTGCAAGTTGCTGTTTGCCACTTTCAGAAAGTGCACTTAGGCTTCGGTTTTGCAAGTCGTAAAGGTAATATGCTGAACGTGAAGAATGTCGGTAAAAACTTTCGGTTTCGGTTGGAATCAGCATTTTGGTTTCGTCATCACTTAAAACATAAGACCGCACCGAAATAGGCTTTTTTTCATTGACAGGAATCAAAGTGTTGAGGTTGACAAGTGCATGCAGTTTTTCACCTGATTGATAGTCATACACGTTGATCAGACTGTCTTCGATAACCGCATAATGATTCCCGTTTTGCATGGGGTTCATACCATAAACCATTTTGGGCATAAACTTGCGACTCGCCCAAATGTCGGAGATGGTGATCTGTTGTTGTGCGAACAGACTTTGACTTAGGAACAAAACCAGTGTTACCACAAAAAGTTTCTTTAAATGCTTCATTATGATTTGTTTAATTTGAAAAAAGATAAGTTTCATACATTAAATAGGAGAATTCCGGGATATTTTTTTCGTGTTCAAAAGTAGTGAAAAGCCATAAATGTTGAAAATACTTTGGTGCTGTGACCGGAAGTATTATTTTTGCAGTCCGGTTGCTATAAAATAGTTGCCATGCTCATAATTAATTCGGGACGTTAGCTCAGTTGGTTTAGAGCGCTTGCTTGACAGGCAAGAGGTCACTGGTTCGATTCCAGTACGCCCCACATCACAAAGCTGAAACGGTTGTAATCTCAATGATTACAACCGTTTTTTATAAAATGAAAAGAACCAGCGGGAGCCGGTTCTTTTCCACCTTTCTTCCTTCCCCCAAAGTACTAGAAAGGTGAGCATTCAATAGGTGAGAAGTTTCTGCTACGCACGTTTTTAATGATTTCAGACTCTCTGAAGAACCGCAAATTGTCGAATTCCAGAATCAGACTAATTTCATGAGATGGCCCGGCAAAATTGTTGTTGGTACTGATGGCCATATCATGCGTATAAACAAGCTTCATCCTTGAGTTTTCTGAGAAGCCGATATTCATGCCAGCCAGAAAAATAATATCTGCATATTCGGTGTACTCGAGCGCATCGTTGCGATACCAAATTCCAAGGTACACATGAGACATATAGAGGTTTAGCCCAATGTTAAAGTTATGAAGCGAAGCCTGCTGCTCATAAATAATGCCTGGATTTAGCCTGAATCCCTTACGCCTGTTATAATAGCCCTCGTACTCGCTTACATCAATAATCAGATCGAAATGACCTACATAACGTCTTGGCAGGGGCGCATCCACATCCAGGAATGACTGATTGGGCTCCATCATGTGATGAACTGCTCCACCTAAGGTTCCTATGACATTATTGCCTTCAAACTGAAAGATGCCGCCAAAGGAGAAATCCGGGAAAACCACCTTATTGTTGGCTGGATTTGCAAATGATGAAGGGCCGATATAACCCCAACGCGGGTCAAGCTGATCAGGGAAAATCATCCCATCCCAATTTACCTGACGAGTCACAAAGGAAGCCATCGCGCCAACCTGGATGATTGCATTTTGCGACAAGGGGATACGCACTGCCGGCAAAAAACCGGCTGTGGTAGTTTTGATATAACCCAGGCCTTCGCTTGTCTGGTTAAAGAGCATGCCGATGCCACCAGCGCCAGGAATATTTCGGTCAGCGATATCCATGCTAAAATTCGTTGCATAGTTTTCGCCAGGCAGGTTATTGAAGAGTTTTCTGCCGTGAAAACGCACTTTCATGCCCAGGGATAAACCAGTATATGCCGGATTATAATAAGTCGGACTACTGAAATACTGCGAGAAGTGGGCATCTTGTGCTGTGACGTTTAGGCCTGATAACAAGCATAATGTCAACAATACAATGATAATATGGATCTTGTAAACAGCTCTTTTCATCGTTGATTCGAACTGGATTCCGCTTTTGCTAGATTGATTCAATGTTTTCATCTTATGTTCCTCCCTGCATTAACGGATTAAGTTGATAATACCATAGGTTTTGGTGTTGCCGTCGCCATTGTCGGACCCCTCCCAAATGGTTCCGTCTTTAAACGTAGCCCGAGCTTTCCAAATATATGACCCTGAGGGTAAATCCTGTTCGTTGAAGGTGCCGTCCCAGCTTTCGGCCGGTCTGCCATCAATCAATTCTGAACTTGTCCAGATGAGCTGTCCCCACGAGGTGTAAACTTCCAGCGTATAGCTTTCGAGGTTTTCACCTTTGCCTGTAAATCGGTTGATAGCCGTGTCGGCACTTTCAGGCACGAAGGTGTTGGCAAAATAAAGACCGGTAAAGATGATCTCGTATTCCTGATAAGCCGTGTCAGGGCACATAAACTGGTTGTAGGCAACAAACATCACGTTGTAAACACCATTGTTCTCGTATTGGTAGATTGGGTCTTCTTCTGTTGAGATATCTCCTGAATCAAAATCCCAGAAGAAGCTGAATGCGCCATCAGTGATGCTTTGGAAATATACTTGTCCCTGACGACCATCATATCTGTCCTCATAAACAAATCTTGCATCAGGAATAGGATAGATGGTGACCATCTGTCGTGATGTATCTGTACATTGGTTAGCATCTGTTACCACAAGTTCTGTCCAGAAATCGCCAACATCATGATAAATATGTTGGGTATCCGGATTTGTAGAGGACGAATCGGCAGCGGTAGGATCGCCAAAATGCCAGTACCAGTCGGTGATAGCTGCACCACCTTCAACTGAGAGATCATTGAAGTAGGTGTAGTAAGTAACACAGCTATCCACTGCGATAAAATTGGCAGTTGGCGGTTGATAAATCTCGATGGGGCTGACCAATGTGTCAGAGCACCCATAGTCGTTCATCACTACCAGTTGCACGTCATACGATCCATAATCGGGATATTGGTAATGGCTGTTTTGCGCGGTCGAAGTGTCATTTACGGTTGTTAAGTCGCCAAAATCCCATTGCCATTCTGTGATGGGCAAACCATTGCCCAATGAGTTGTCGAAGAACAACGCTTCAACATTCAAACAAGCGTTCTCCGGAATAAACCGGGCTGTTGGTTTGGGCCGGATCGTAACGATTTCTTCATACGTATCTGTGAACATAGTGCCGTTCACATCAGCCTCGATGGTTAGGCTAACAAGGAATTCTCCCCCTTCGACACCACTAAAAGTATGACAAACCGGATTTTGCGGAGTGGTATATTCAAGCGGCAAGGTATTGTCGCCAAAGTTCCAGCTCCAGTGCGTGATTTGGCCAGCGCTGGCCGTCAAAGTAGAGTTGTCAGTGAAGCAAATGGTTGAATCTGCACACAAAATAACGGGTGGCACATCAAAGAAGGCTTGCAAACAAGGTTCCTGAGTAATCTCCTTCGTGATTGAATCAGTGCAGCCGTTGAAGTTTGTTACGATTAGTTTGACCATATAACTGCCTTCCTGGGCATTGTACAAGTGCGTCGGGTTTTGCAGGACAGAGTTGTTGTCGATACCTGATGCCGGATCGCCAAAGTCCCAATACCAATCGGATACAAGTGCTCCGTTGCCATCAGATAAATCTGTGAAACTGGCCGGGGTTTCGCACAAACCAGGTACATAACTGAAATCGGGTAACGGAAGTCCGTACACAATTACCTCATGATAGATAGTGCTTGTACAACCATTTAAATTGGTTGCAGTAAGTTCGACAAAATAATTGCCTGCAACGGGGAAAGTGTGACTTGTTGTGTCTCTGTATGTAAGGAAAATGTTACTTCCATCGTTAAAGTTCCATGCATAACTTACAATCGAGTCATTAGCAGGCAGGTAATCTGCATCAAAGAAAGTAGCATTACCCACGCAAACACTTGTTGAAGTGAAATCGACACTGAGCGGTTCCCAGATACAGACTGTGTCCTGCGCGGTTGATTCGCAGCCAAATCCATCAGAAATGGTGAGTGATACTATGTAACAGGTGTCTGTTTCAGGGAATATATGATTGGCATTGATTTCGTTAGAGAAATAACCATCATGGAAATGCCATTCATAATTCAAAATAGGACTTCCATTCCCGCTTGGTTCTGATTCATTGAAGAAGAAAACCTGTCCGTTAGGTTCACAAACCTGGTTGAAGCTGAATGCTGCCTGTGGTCGTTCGTAAATGGAAACCCAGCGACTGATTGTTTGCTCACAATCGAAGTTGTCTGTTACAGTAAGTGTAACAAAGTAATCATCCGCGGTGGCAAAATAGTGTGTCGGGTTTTGCAAGGTTGACGTATTGTTAATGCCGGAAGCAGGATCACCAAAATCCCACAGCCAGGAGACAATCAGACCATTCGGGCTAACTGTCAGGTCGGTAAAGGCTGTCGTGTCACCAAGGCAACCGTTCTCGGTAGCGAAATTCGCAATTGGTGCATCATTGACGAACACTGGTTTTGTGATGCTGTTTTGGCATTGACTGATTGATGTAACTGTTAATGCAACATCGTATTGGCCAGGCTCGGCATATAAATAGGATGGGTTTTGCTGGATTGAAGTTCCGCCATCACCAAATTGCCAGAACCAGGTGTTAATATTATTGCCAATACCTGTGAATTGCTGAGGTGTCCCGAGGCAGATTGAATCATCGTCTACTGTAAAGTCAACCGTTGGCAATTCAGTTATTTCTAGCGTTTTCACGATCGTATCTGTGCATCCCATTGTGTTGGTCACAATAAGCGTTACATCAAAAGGACCGATATCAGTAAACAAATGCGAAGGATTTTGCAGGGTAGAACTGTTGTTGATTCCAGAGTTTGGATCTCCGAAATACCATTGCCATGCAAAAAGGTCGGATCCGTTGTTTGGAGAAGTGAGATCTGTAAACAACACAGGAATACCAAAACAACCTGCATCGTAACTGAAATCAGCAATTGGACTGGGTTCAATCTGAACCAGCCTGCTGCTTGTGTGTTCGCAACCGACATTGTCAATCACAGTCAGCATTACTTCATATGTGCCCGGGTTGGCATAGAGGTATGCAATATTTGGATCGCCCGGGTCATTGATGGTAATTACATTACCGTCTCCCAGATCCCAAATCCAGCTTGCAATAAATCCATTTTGTGTAGTGGATTGGTTGGTGAAATAAACACTGTCGTTTGAACACACAGGAGCAGTAGTCACAAATAAAGAAACCGGATTTGGCAGAACGATGACATCAAATTCAGCTGTATTCGAGCAACCATCGGCAGTTTCTGCGAAGAGTGTAACAGTATAGTTGCCTATGCTGGTATAAGTATGGGTTGGGTTTTGTAAGGTTGATGTTGAGCCATCTCCAAAATCCCAGTTCCAAATAACTGCACCGGCAGCAATTCCCTGAAATGTAACAGGAGCTCCGAGACAAAGCGTATCATTATCAGCTTGTATCTCGACCAGCAAGGCCTCGGCCACATCAACCTGGTTTGTTACTGTGTCTGTGCATCCATTTACATTTCCGATGATAAGTGTTACATCATAAGTACCAGGAGCAGTAAAGCTGTGCACAGGATCTTGCAGGTTAGAAGTATTGTTGACTCCTGAAGCAGGATCGCCAAAGTTCCAATCCCATGAGGTAATGAGTCCGCCACCATTTTCCTGCGATAAATCAGTGAATTCAACAGGGCTTTCAGCACAGGTGCCTGTGAAGGAGAATGCTGCGACGGGAGCAGGAGCTACGATAACTTCGTGTATTATCGTTGAACTACAACCATTCGAATTGGTGACTGTGAGGCTGGCATTGTAGGTTCCTTCAAGAGTATAAAGATGTGTTACATCCGGGTTGTTTGGAAATGTAACTATTACGTCTGCAGTACCATCACCAAAATTCCATATCCATTCATTGATAAAACCTGTCGGAGAAGTTGAGGCATTAAAGAAACTCATTGGAGCACCAAAACAGGAAGGACTGTCAGTCGAGAAAGCAGCAACAGGCTCTTCGTTGATGACAACATCATGTTCAACAAATCCCTGACAGCCATCAATACCTGTTACGGTTAATGAAACAGTGTAAGTTCCCGCAGTTGGGTAAACGTAGGTCGGGTTTTGCTGTATAGATGTGCCGCCGTCACCAAATTCCCAGTTATAGCTGACGATGTCGATGCCAGTGCTTGTAAACTGAATTACCTCTCCGGGACAGAATGCGGCACCACTGGAGGTGAAGTCGATGTCAACAGTTTCGGCGATCACAACATCAGCAGTGAATGTATTTGTACAGCCTTGAGTATTTGTTACTGTGAGACTTACCGTGTAAGTACCTGGAGCCGTAAAGTTATGTGAGGGGTTTTGCAGGGTAGAGCTGTTGTTGATCCCCGAAAGAGGGTCGCCAAAGTCCCATGCCCAGCTGAACAGGTCTGAACCGCCATTAGGCGATGAAAGATCGGTGAACAAAACTGGTTGTCCAAAACAAGTTTGCGTAAAGGTAAAGTTTGCCAATGGCCCGTTTTCAGTCACAATCTGACGGGTGAAATCATCGGTACAACCTGTGGCATCAGTTACGGTTAATGTTACGTTGTATGTGCCCGGAAGTGCATAAATATGCGAAACATTGGGGCTGTTTGGCGCATCAATGCTCACAGTGTTTCCGTCACCAAAGTCCCAGAACCAGTTTGCGATAGCGCCATTGGGCGAGCTTGACAAATCAGTAAAATATATTGATTCGTCGGGACAGCCAGGAGCTGTGTTGGTGAAGTTGGCTGTGGGGAGATCATTGACAGTTATAGTTTCAGTTGCGTTTCCAACACAACCATTTGCATCCATTATAGACAATGTAACAGTATATACGCCAGGGAATTGGTATGTATGTACAGGGTTGCCTTGCGACGAAGTGTTTCCATCGCCAAAATTCCATTGCCAGGAAACAGCGTTTGCAGCCTGAGCAGAAAACTGAACCGGCTCTGCAAGACAAACGAAATTGGATGCAACCAAAATATCAACAACAGGTGCATCGTTGATGTCAATCTGATTTACGACAGTATCCGAACAGCCACTGCTACTCATAATGATAAGTTGGACATCGTAAGTGCCAGCTGAGGTAAACTGATGCACTGGATTCTGTTCATTTGAGAAGTTATTAACACCTGATAGAGGGTCACCGAAGTTCCATGACCAGCTTACTATTGTTCCACTACCATTTGTTTGCGATAAGTCGTTGAACTGGGCATTATTTTCGGCACAACTTGCAGTAAAGTCAAAAGCGGCAACCGGGGCTGGAACAATCTGAATAGTATTAATAGCTGCTGCAACACATCCGTCAGAAGTTGTGATTGATAAAGTCACATCGTAAAGGCCATCAAGCAGATATAAATGCGTAATGTCAGGGTTATCGGGGAAAGTAATGGTTTCGGTATTACCGTCTCCGAAATCCCAAACCCATTCTGTTATATAGCCTGAATTAGTTGATGAATTATCAAAAAATGCCATTTCGGTTCCATTACAGCTGGGAGACTCCCAACTGAACAAGGCCACAGGCAATTGGTTTATTTCAATGGTCTTCTGAACGGTATTTGAATAACCATTAACATCCACAACGATCAAGGTAACTTGATAAAATCCTGAAGCAGCATAAGCATGAGAAGGCTCCATCAAAGTTGATGTTGTGCCATCACCGAAGTTCCAGCTATAGCTGACAATGTTTGTGATATCAGTAACAGTCTGGTCTATAAAGAATTGAACCGGTGAACCCTGACATGCCAAATCCCAATAGAAATCGGCTGCAGGATGGTCAGTCACAGTGAGAATCATATAATCAGAAACTGTTTCAGCGTCGCAAGGTGCAATACCTGTAGCTGTTAATATCAGCTGAAGACTTCCCCATGCAAAATCCTGTGCGCTTGGAGTATATGTGGTTCCCAACAAAGTTGGATCATCAAAGGTCCCGGTGCCACTTGTTGACCATACAAAGCTCTGGTAATTCGAAACGGAAGCGGTCGTAACTGTGAAGCTTGTATTGATGTCTACTGTAGCATCAAAACCAGCATTAACGACAGGTAAAGTATTGAATGAGAGAATCAATTGATCTGCATCACTAGCACATGGTGGATTAAGGGCTTCGAGGGTAAGTGTTACGCTTCCAGCAGCAATATCAGCTGCACTTGGCAAATAGGTTGTTTGGGCAGACCCTGGATTCACAAAAAGTCCTGAACCGCTGGTTGTCCATACCGAAGAAGATGCGTTGGCCACAGAAGCACCAGAGGTAGTATAGGTGTCAGTTTCGCAAATGAGGGCATCAGGCCCTGCATTGGCAATCGGAGTGTCGATGATAAACAGTGCTTTTGAATCGGTAAAATTACCTGTGCATGGCGCTGCTGCGGTAGCTGTCAGGGTTAGGGTAACCTGCGTTCCAATCTCAGTTGGATCCGGAAGATAGGTTGGTGTTAATGTTGTCGTGTTGGTGAGTGTTCCGATTCCATTAGTTGTCCACTGAAATGATGTAAATGAGTTTGAAACTGAAGCATCCTGTACTGTATAGCTACCCAATACACATACATTTACATCAGCTCCGGCGTTAACAGCAGGAAATTTATTAATGGTAAGTACCATATTGTCAATAACGTTGTTACATGACGGATTTGATGCATTTAAAGTAAGTGTCACAAACCCCAAATTGATGTCAGCCAGGCTTGGGATGTATGTTGGATTGATGATTGTAGGATCGCTAATCGTACCTGTGCCTGAAGTCGTCCAAAGCAGGCTTGTTGCATTAGTGGCAGAAGCTCCATTTATTGTATAAGTATCAGTTTGACAAATGGTTGCATTAGGTCCTGCATCTACTGTTATAGCATCCAGCACATCAACAACGATTGTGCTTGAAACGGGAGCGAGTGCCGCACATGAAGCCAATGGTTGTGCGGTTAGGGTAAAAGTAATCGGGCTATTAGCAGCATCAGCCAAAGTTGCCTGATAAACAGGATTCAGTGATGTGGCTCCTGTTATCGTGCCAGACCCAGTAGTTGTCCACAAGATTGAAGAATAATTTGATGCAGTAGCACCCAATAATGGATTAAAACCAACACACATGCTGGTAGAGGAACCTGCATCGACGATTGGACCGGATGAAATAATGACCGTTACATTGTCAGTGAAATCAGGGCAAAGACCTGTGCTGTAGGCTGTTAAAGTGAGAGTAACTGCACCTGCAGCTATATCATTCGTCCCAGGAAAATATGTAGAATTCAAGACGGCTGCATCGCTGAAGCTGCCATCACCACTACTAGTCCATAATAAATTGGCGAAATTCGATGCAGAAGCATCAGTATTGATATAAAATTCAGTTTCACATATAGTGGTATTTGCCCCGGCATCGGCAAGTGGCCCGTCGACATAGATGATTTGCATCTGGCTGGTTGCCTGTCCGTTACATGGACTTATTCCGTTGGCTGTCAGGGTCAGGAAAACTGATCCTGTGCTGATATCGAAAGCACTTGCAATATACGTTGGATTTAGTGTTCCGTTATTGATGAAATTTCCCGTTCCGGAAGTGGTCCAACTCAAACTGGAATAGTTCGATGCGGATGCATCTGTAATGAGGTAGTTTGCCCCATTACACAGATTAACATTGGCTCCTGCATAGGCAGTTGGGTCATTCTGAATTTGGAGAACCATAGCATCAACAGCCTGACCGCTGCATGGTGCGGTTGCAAATGCAACAAGCGATAGCGTCACGTTTCCAGATGCGATATCATTTGGTCCTGGGGTGTAAATGGGATTGAGTGCGTTTGCATAGTCAAACACACCATCGCCACCACTCCATTGCAAACTGGAGTAGTTTGTAGCGAGGGCATTAATAAGCTCGTAACTTCCTGACTCACATACAATATCATTTTGACCGGCATTAACTGCTGGTAAGCCCTGGAAACTTAGGGTCATAGCATCAGAAATATCAGGACAAGTGGCATTTGACGCCGTGATGGTAAGAACTGCACTTCCGTTGAGGTAATCTGATGGACTTGGCAGATAGGTGGGATTTACAGAAGCAGCATCAGAAAATGTGCCAGATCCCGAGCTTGTCCACAAAACAGAAGTCTGATTATCAACAGTTGCTGCTGAAAGCAGGTGTGTTTCTCCCTCACAAATTATTGCATCCGGACCTGCCTGAACAGTCATATTTTCTGATAAACTAAGGGTAAAACTGGAAACTGCATTATTTGTGCATGGGGGAATGGCGACTGCAGTTAGCGTAATTAAAACAGAACCATTGAGTACATCAGATGCTGAAGGTGTGTATGTTGGCTGCAAGATGGTCGTATTATCAAAACTACCTGTTCCTGAAGAAGTCCATGCAAGAGATGAGTAATTTGATGCACTAGCAGATAAAATTAAGTAGGGATTGATATCACAAGAAGACTGGTTGTTACCAGCATTTGCCATAGGTGTGGGAATAACATTAATTTGGACTGATGAAGTTGCATTTGAGCTGCTGCATGAACCTGTACCAGTTCCTGTTAGAGTAAGTGTAACAATGTTGCCTGCATCTGCTGCTGCCGGGGTATAGGTTGGGTTAATAATGGAGTTGTTGTCAAGGCTTCCTGCACCATTTTCTGTCCAAATAAAGGAACCAGAAAAGTTCACACTGGCGTCTGTGATTTGGACCGAGCCATTTGCACAGGTGCTTGTGTTGGTGCCTGCAAAAACGAAAACATCAGGCTCAACATCTATGTTTACCGTTGAAACAGCGGTTTGGCCTGCACAAGTACCTGCTCCATTGACTGTTAACGTTAATGTGACAGTATTGCCTTCGTCTGCAGCCACAGGTGTGTAAGTGGGATTGATCACTGTTGAGTTAGAAATACTCCCATTACCATTGTGCGACCATAAAATAGAGGCTCCATTAGTGAAACTGGCATCGTTGATCACAACAGGATTTGTTGAGCAGGTAGATTTATCGGTTCCGGCAAAAGCAGTTGGAGAAGGGGCAATGACAACCGATACCTGTGAACTCATGCTCTGTGCACTGCAATTACCAATTCCCTGGGCGGATAGTGTAAATATAACAGTATTACCTGCATCGGTTATATTGGGTGTATAGATTGGGTTTATAATATTGGGATTATTAAGCGTGCCATTTCCATTGTGTGTCCAGCTTGGGTTGATCGCGTTGTTGAGTGTTGCCGAAGAAAGTTGGATATCGGATAAAACGCAAGTGCTACCATTAATGCCTGCAAAAACCTGAGGCGCTGGATCAACGATTATTTCCACTGTTGATACATCAGCATAAGTTGAACAGCCATCTATGCCATTTACGGTCAAAGTTAGTGTTACTGTATTTCCTTCATCAGCTGGCGCAGGTGTATAAATGGGGTTGATTATTGAGGTGCTACTCAGTGAACCTGCTCCATTGTGAGTCCAACTGAATGCACCAGCATTGGTTGCAGTAGCATTGGTTATTTCAACAGCATTCGAAACGCAGGTTGCGATATTTGTGCCTGCAAAAGCAATTGGTAAACTGTGAATAGTTAAAATCATTTGGTCAGAAGCAGAAGGGCATCCCCAGTTACATGTCGCAGTGAGAGTTAGGGTAACTGCTCCATTAGAAATATCATTCGCACCAGGGGTATAGCTAGGATTCAGAATAGTTTGATTATCAAAAGATCCATCTCCTGATGTTGACCAAGTCAGGCTAGCGAAATTTGACGCGGTTGCATCGGAAAGCTGATATGTATTGGTTTCGCAAATTTCTGCATCAACTCCTGCAAATGCTGTTGGGTTTGGTTCTATCAAAAGAACCATGTCGTCACTAGTTTGTGGACAATTGATGCCGTTTTCAGCTGTTAAGCTTAATGTCACACTTCCGGAAGATATATCGTTTGCCCCCGGCGTGTAAACCGGATTCAATGAAGTTTGATTATCGAATGAGCCATCGCCTGATGTACTCCATAGTAACGAATTGTAATCTGTTGCTGAAGCATCAAACAAGGAATAACTACTACCGGTGGCAACTGTTGCATCAGCTCCTGCAAAGGCTGTTGGAGGGTTGCTGAATGTCAGGACTAGTTCATCAACAGAACTTGCTGTGCACGGTGCCAGAGGGTTTGCAGTTAGCGTAAGCGTCACTGAGCCAGATGCAAAGTCAGCAGCTGAAGGAGTGTAAACAGGATTGGTTTGGGTGTTGTCAACAAAACTTCCTGTACCTGAAGTTGTCCATTGCAGAGTGCTGTAAAAAGTTGCACTTGCACCCAAAATTTGATAGGCATTGGCATCACATAAATGCTGATCAATGCCGGCATCTGCTGTTGGACCTGGAAGAATTGTCAGCGTCATATTGTCGACATCGGTAACGTTTTCGCAGCCTGAATTGCCCTCGGCAGTTAATGTAAGTATCACTGAACCAGCAGTATTATCAGCAGTCGAAGGTGTGTAGATTGGGTTGAGACTAGCCTGATTATTAAATGTTCCGGTTCCTGATGTTGTCCAACTTACCGAACTGTATTGCGATGCAAGTGCATCCGAAATAGTGTAGGATTGATTGCCGCAAACGGCAGCATCATTTCCTGCAAAGGCAGTTGGTGGCTCGTTTATCTGAATCGTAATTGCTTCGCTGGCTGTTCCACTACAAGGCGGTATTGAAGTAACATTCACCGTAAGTTGCACGTTTCCATTTAATACATCATTAGTCCCAGGTGTGTAAATTGCATTTAAGACAGATTGGTTGCTAAAGGTGCCATCTCCGCTGGTTGACCATGAAACAGTAAAGTAATTTTGTGCCGTTACATTTGTTAAACTAATGGGATTTGTTCCACACGATTCCAAATCTGGTCCACCTTGAACTGCTGCAGGTTCGAGAATGGTTAAAACCATGTTGTCACTACCACTTGTTCCGGCACAACTACCGGCACCCTGCACGGTTAAAGTGAGGGTCACAGATCCGTTCAATATATCTGTACCGCTTGGGGTATAGGTAGGATTCAAAATTGTCGCATTATTAAAGAAGCCTGTGCCAGATGTAGACCAAATCAACGAACTGTAAGCTCCTGCCTGTGCATCACTAATGGTGTAGCTTCCTCCATCGCATATCAGACCATTTTGTCCGGCATAAACTGTTACCCCAGTCGTAAATGAAACCTGCATAAAATCACTAATTGTTCCAAGACCAGAGCAGCTTGCTTGAGGTTGAACATTCAGGCTGAGAATAACGGATCCTGAAGAAACATCGGCTGCTGAAGGAACATAGGTAGCATTCAGTACTGCAGCATTGAGGAAATATCCTGTTCCATTCGTCTGCCATAATAATGAAGAATAGTTAGTAGCGGTGGCGCTCCCGAGGAAAATATTTCCGCCCGAGCATACACTCTGATCAGGTCCGGCATTTGCAGTTGGTGCATTCGTAAAGCTAATCATCATTTGATCCTGCGCGGCAACAACGCATGGTGCTGAAGCATTTGCGGTTAGGGTGAGCATTACACTTCCATTTGTGATGTCTGCAGCGCTAGGATGGTATGTTGGCGTCAAAGTGTTACCGTTGGATAATGTGCCAGTACCTGTGCTTGTCCAATTGATTGAACTTGCATTTGCTGATGAAGCACCTGTTATCGTAACACTATTTGTCGAGCAGGCACTTATGTCGGAACCCGCATTGGCTGTTGGGCTTCTTTGAATCGTCAGGGTCATCTGGTCGCTTGAAGGTGTGCTGCAAGGTGGTGCTGCCTGAACAGTCATCGTTAGAATAACACCACCATTGTTGATATCCTGCGTACTAGGATAATAAATAGGACTGGTTGTGGTGCCATTGAAGAACGATCCGGTTCCTGATGTTGTCCATTGAATAGAGGATGCATTTGAAGCAGAGGCTCCAGTTACCTGAAAATCTTCTGATTGGCAAATACTTGCGTTGGGGCCTGCGTTGGCTGTAGCGCTTGTGCCAAATGTCAACAGGAATGAATCTGATCCATTCGAGCAACCCGCATTTGATGTGGCTGTCAAAGTTAGAATAACACTTCCCGCAGTGATATCGGTGGTAGTTGGATAATAAGTTGGATTCAGCGCGTTTGGATTGCTGAATGTGCCAGTTCCGGTTGAACTCCAGCTTAAACTTGTATAGTGCAGGGCGGTGGCTCCTGTGATAGCGAAGCTGGAAGTTGAACATGAATTTTGATCATTGCCTGCATTGACGACTGGAAGGGGGGTAATGGTCAATACCATTTGGTCAGAAACAGGAGCTGAGCATGGAGGGGTGCTGGTAGCAGTAAGCGTTAAGGTTACACTTCCATTTGCAATATCATTGCTGCCAGGCTGATATGTTGGGAAAAGCGTTGTTCCATCAACAAAAGTTCCATCTCCGTTAGTACTCCACAACAAAGATGCGTAAGCTGTTGCACCCGCTGATTGAACCGTAAAGTTGGTGCCCTCGCAAATCGTTTCATTTGGGCCGGCATTCGCAGTTGCTCCTGCAGAAAATGAAACCAGCTTTGTATCTGTTGTAATGTTTGAACAAGGTGAAACTCCTGTTACAGTTAATGTAAGCGTCACGCTTCCATTTGTCAGGTCTGCAGCGCTGGGGGTATATGTTGGTGTCAGAGAATTCACGTTTGTGAAAGTTCCAGTGCCACTTGATGACCAGCTAATTAAACTGTAGTTTGTTGCAGTGGCATCCGTCACAGTATAACTTCCGGCACAAACGGTCACATTTTCACCTGCATTTGCTGTCGCTTCATCATTGATTGTTAAAGTCATCTGATCGGATACATCAATGTCACAGGGTGCAAAGCCAGTTACGGACAGGGTAAGTACAACACTGCCATTGGAAATGTCTGTGAGACCAGGTGTATAAACCGGGTTTAGCGTTCCGGCATTGTCAAAAGACCCATTTCCGTTGGTTGTCCACAATATGCTATTGTAATTGCTGGCAGTTGCCGATGTGATATGATATGAGCCGCTTTCGCAGATGTTTGCGTCGCTTCCGGCATCAGCAGTCACTGCCTCGTACAAAGTAAGCGTAAGTGCATCCGCAACAAAACCGCTGCAGGGGGCTGATGATGCTGCCTGCAATGTGATTATTACAGAACCATTAGCAAAATCTGCTGCACTGGGGACATATGTTGGAGATATCGTATTGGGATTGAGGAAAGTTCCTGACCCGTTTGATGACCATATGAAAGAGCTGCTGTTGCTAATGTTGGCATCAGGTATGGTGTAGGAACTTCCATCACATAGATTTGCATCGGCTCCTGCAAATACTTCAGGCAACGATTGAATGGTGATTATCATCTCATCACTGTCTTCAAGATTACATGGTGCGCTTCCTTCTAAATGAAGTGTAAGAACAACGCTGCCTGCTGCAATATCAGCCGTGCTGGGCAAATAACTTGGACTAAGCGTGCTTGAATTTGAAAGTGTTCCGGTTCCTGATGTAGTCCAGTACAGATTACTGTAGTGAGAGGCAGTTGCACTTGTTATGGTGTATGAGTTGCCTTCGCAAATGATAGCATCAGAACCTGCATTTGCGACAGGTGATGTTTGCAAAGTCAATATCATGGCGCTTGTCGCGGTGGTATTGCATGGACTTTGACTATTTGCTCTAAGGGTCAAAGTTACAGCACCAAGGTTGTAATCAGCTCCACTTGGAGTGTAGGTAGGATTAAGTGTACCATTATTGATAAAACTACCTGTTCCAGAGCTCGTCCATTGTAAGGATGAATAACTCGATGCCGAGGCGTCAGAAACGGTAAAACTCCCAGGCTGACAAACTGTGGCATCTGATCCGGCATCTGCGGTTGCAGAAGGGTAGATTGTCAATAACATATCTGAAACCGCCGGATTTAAACAGGGAGCATTCGAATTGGCAGTTAACGTCAGGGTTACAAAACCATTGGCAATATCAGTTGCACTTGGTGTATAGGTCGGTGTTAGCTGGTTGGCATTAATAAAAGATCCGGTGCCAGAGCTTTGCCATTGCAGGCTGGTGTAGTTAGAGGCAGTAGCGGTACTGACAGTAAAATTGTCGCCAGCACACACTTCTCCATCTGAGCCAGCATCAGCCGTGGCCGACTGCTCTATTGTAACAGTCATATTGTCTGTAGCATCATCACAGTTTGAGGCGCCTGAAACACGCAAACTAAGCAATACACTTCCAATGTTGATATCGTTAGCACTTGGGGTGTACATAGGTGAAAGTGTATTTGAACCAGTGAATACTCCGGTTCCTGAACTCGTCCACAAATATGCAGTGGCATTTGTTGCTGTTGCCGTTGTGATATTGACTGAGCTTCCTGAACAAATGGAAATATCATTACCTGCATTAGCAGTAGGTGCATCAACAAAACTTAAAATAAAGCTATCAGTTTCAGTACCTGAGCAAGGTGTTATTCCTTCTACAGAAACAGTTAAAACTACATTGCCAGATAAAATATCGGCTGAGCTTGGAAAATATTCTGGTTGCAGGATCGCAGCATTACTGAAAACCCCCGTTCCGGAAGTCGTCCATGTTATGGCAGAGTAATTACTTCCGGAAGAATTTGATATCAGATAATTTTGATTTTCACATGTTTGTGCATCCGGGCCTGCGTTTACTTGGGGCGCCCCAACTACGGTTAAAACCATTTGATCAACATCGTTTCCACAAGGACTGTAACCTGTAACATTCATAGTTAAGGTGATTTGTCCTAACGCTGCATCTGCTGCCGTAGGTGTATATGTAGGGGATATTGTTCCGGCATTTATTAGGGTTCCTGAACCGTTATGGGTCCAATTGATCGCACTATAATTTTCCGCACTTGCGGTGGTAACATTATATGAGGATGAATAACAGGTTGTTGCGTCGATGCCGGCATCTGCCAGTGCTGCCCCGGTAATAGTAAGCACAAACGAATCACTTGGATTTGAGCTACATGGAGCATTGCTGTTGGCAGTTAATGTCAGCGTCACGCTTCCGGCCAAGATATCGGCTGCGCTGGGTGTGTAAGAAGTTTGCACAGCTGCCTGATTTACAAAAGTACCTGTTCCTGATGTTGACCACAAGACCGAAGCGTAATTAGTGGCTGTTGAGCTTGTGATCGCGTACGCTGAACCTTCGCAAACAGTTGCGTCCGTACCTGCATAAACATCAGGCAAGGCCTCAATTGTCAGTATCATTTGATCGCTAACCGACTCGTTACATGGAGCCCCTGATAGTGCTGTGAGCGTAATGATTACCTGACCGGCAGCAACATCTCCTGCATCAGGCGTATAGGTTGGAGTTAGCGTGCCACCATTTGTAAAACTGCCCGTTCCATTGGTTGACCATATGAAAGAATTCGCGTTTTGAGCCGTTCCGTTGAGGTTATAGCTCCCGCCTTCGCACACCGATCCATCAGCACCTGCGTTTGCCGAAGGAGATGGTAATATGGTGATAACCATTGAACTTGTTGCTGTTCCAGTACAAGGAGCAGAACTAGAAACTGTTAGTGTAAGTGTGGCGCTTCCATTGGCAATATCTGCAGGGCCAGGAAAGTAGGAGGGGGTCAAAGAGTTTTCATTGACCAGAGAACCATCTCCTGAAGTAGTCCACAATATGGATGCATTTCCGGATGCAGTAGCATCACTAACTGTATAACTGGCTGATGAGCATATTGTTGGAGAAGTTCCTGCATTTGCAGTTGCCTCCTCAACAAAGGTAATAGTCAGAAAATCAGAGACTAACGAGCTGCCACAAACTGTGGATGATGTGGCCGTGAGGGTGAGTGAAACAAATCCATTTAATAAGTCAGCCGCTGACGGAGTATAAATTGTATTCAGTAAATTAGGATTATTGAATGTTCCAGTACCAGAGCTTGTCCAAACCAGCGAAACATATGAGTTGGAAATTGAGCTTCCGGTTGTGGTGTGCGTGCTTCCACTACATAGGGTGGCGTTTGGCCCAGCGTCAACAATCGGTAATTTATCAATGGTTAAAACCATTTGATCGGATGCATCAGACGCGCAAGGAGCCGTAGCTGCTGCATTGAGCGTAATTGTGACAGTTCCGTTTGCAATGTCGTTATTTCCAGGAATATAGGTCGGATTTGTTGTGTTGCTGTTTAAAAAACTTCCGTCTCCTGATGTGCTCCACGTATAAGAAACTTCATGATTGACTGATCCACTCAGGGTATAGGTCTCATTTTCACAGATTTCGTCGTCAGCACCTGCGTTAGCTGTTGGATTTTCAAGAATAGTAAATATGATTTGATCTGTAGCACTTGTTGTGCATGGATTGTTGGCAGTCGCAGTAAGGGTAAGTGTAACCGTGCCGGCACTGATATCAGCAGCACTGGGTGTATAAGTCGGTGTAAGTGTGTTGGCATTTAAAATCGTACCACTAGTTCCCGATGATGTCCACAGGACCTGATTAAAATTGACTGCGGTTGCGTTAGAGATTGTAATTCCATTTTCACAAATAGTTTCATCCGGACCAGCATTAGCTGTTGGTGAAGGAATGAATGACAAAGTCATCGTATCTGTGTCGTTGTCACCGTTACAACTATTTGTGCCAGTGGCTGTAAGTGTCAGAACGACTGAACCTGAAGAAACATCAGCAGCTGAAGGTGTGTAGGATGGATTTAACAATGCGTTATTATTAAAACTACCTGTACCGTTTGTTGTCCACAAATAGGCAGAGGCATCTGTTGCAGTCGCTGACGACAACGCGTAAACGCTGTTTCCGCAAACAGAGGCATCGGGCCCGGCATTTGCAATTGGCATGGGTTCAATTGTCAATATCACATCATCATGAATTGTAACATAACAGGGTGAAGTTACAATAGCCGTTAAAGTAAGAGTAACTGAGCCAATCGCGATATCAGATATGCCTGGTGTGTATGTTGCATTAAGGTTGTTGCTGGCGTCATCAAAAACGCCATCTCCTGTTGTTGTCCATACCAAGCTTGCATAATCTGAGGCTGTTGCGTCAGCAAGATGATAATAATTGCCATTACCACATACTACCGCATCAGTTCCGGCATTTACCTGCGGATCAGGACTGATGGTTAAAATCATATTATCTACCACAAATCCGGAACAAGGACTCGTGCTGTTTGCAGTTAGCGTAAGTGATACCGAACCAGCCGCAACATCTGCAACACTGGGTGTGTAAATGGGTCTGAGCAGCGTTGCATCATCAAAGCTTCCTGATCCAGTTGTAGACCAAAGTAAACTTGAATAATGCGTTGCTGTTGAATTGGTAATATTCAATTGTTCTCCTTCACAAATCTCTCTGTCTGATCCAGCATTGGCGGTTGGGTTGGCCTGTACATTGAGTGTAAACTCATCAAATGCCGGATTGACACATGGTGATAGAGGCTCAGCAGTGAGCCTTAATATGACTGATCCCAGTATGATATCGTTTGAGCCAGGAGTGTAAGTTGCCACCAGACTTGTTGCATTGATCCAGGTTCCATCGCCGCTCGAGCTCCACTGCAATGAGCTTTCATTTGATGCAGTCGCTGTGGTAATGGTGAAAGTTTGATCCTCACAAATCTCTTCAGTGGTAGTGCCCACATCAACAGTTGGCTCTTGTGTAATATATATTATTACATCTGATGTTGCCAAACCTGCACAAGGAGCGTCTGCATTGGCTGTGAGCCTAAGCCTCACACTCGCAGAAGCATAATCAGCAGCGCTGGGATAATAGATAGGATTAACGATCGAGGCATCAGAAAAAGTACCAGAACCGCTTACAATCGTCCACGCAACAGAACTGTAATTACTGGCAGTTGCATCCGATAATGGAACCTGATCACCAATACAAATCGTTTTGTTTGCACCAGCGTCTGCTGTAGGTTCATTGGTAATCGTGAGTCTCATGGTACTGTTTGCAGCATTACAAGGCAAATTATAGGCTGTTAGTGTAAGGTCTACAAATCCATTGTTAACATCTGAAGTGCCTGGGTAATATACAGGATTGAGTATTGTAGTGTTTGAAAACGTCCCGTCGCCAGAGCTTGTCCATGCATAGCTGGTTGCGTTTGGAGCAGTGGCTGATGATAATGCGTAAGAGGAAGCTGTTTCGCAGATTGCGTCTGCACCACCTGGAAAGGCTACCGCCTGAGGTGCAGGTTCGATATCATAAATAACCTGTGAAATGGCATTGCCGGTGCAAGGGCTGTTCGGAAAAGCTGTTAATGTCAACATAACAGAATTACCTATATCGCTTGGACCGGGCGTGTAATATGGATCTTCAACAGTATTGTCGCTAAATGTACCATCACCACTCGTTGTCCATAGAAGGTTGGCATAATTTGTCGCTGTTGCACTCAACAAAACGCCAGTCTGGCAAATCGTTCCACCTGTTCCTGCATTCGCAGTTGGGCTGCTGAAAATGGTAACTGTTGCCTGATCGGCAGTTGGTGTAGCGCATGGAGAAACACCTGTAACGGTTAACGTAATGATAGTGCTTCCGTTGGCAATTTCAGAGGCACTGGGTGTAAAGTTTGGGGTAAGCGAATTTGTTGGTGTAAATGTGCCATTTCCGGTGGAAGACCATGTGAAGGTAGAATAGTTTGCAGCAAATCCGGTTATTGCAAGTAAATCACCATCACACATTTCGAGATCTGCCCCCGCGTCTGCTTCAGGTGCAGGTTGAATGTTGAGTTGCATTACGTCGCTTGCATTTGTTGCACAAGGTGAAACCGGATATGCAGTAATTGTAAGATTTACTACTCCTGTTGCAATGTCAGTAGGACCAGGGAAGTAGGTCGGAGATGTTGTACCTGCTGCTGTATAAGTTCCGTCACCTGAAGTCGTCCATAAAATATAATCATAATTGCTTGCTGAGCCATTGAGCGTAATTGAAGTATTTTCACAAATTGTTTGATCACTTCCTGCGTTGGCCGTAGGATTTCGATAAATATTGAGGTCTAAGTGTGCAGATGCACTGTTCGTGCAGGGCGATTGAGGTGCAGCTGTAAGTGTAAGGGTCACCATGCCAGCGGTTAGGTCAGCTGCTGATGGGGTATAAACAGGTTCAAGAATACCTGCATCTGTGAATGTGCCAGTTCCTGAAGTTGTCCAGGCTAATGAAGAGTAATGAGTTGCTTCAGGATTAACACTTGCAAGTGAAAATCCGGAGTTACCGCATGTTTCAGTAGAGGGTACATCAAAACTTACATCTGGTGAAGTGCCAATAGTGATGTCAATATAATCTGTGGCTTCTAGTAAACAGCCATTTTGGGGTTGAGCCGTCAGACGCAAGCGAACTGTAGTTCCGGCATCTGCAAGAACAGATTGATAAACCGGACTCAAAGTGGTTTCGGTCCCAATGAGTATGGTCCCAGATCCTAGCACAACTTCCCATAGAATGGATGAATAATGTGTGGCACTTGCGCTAGTAATGGTGAAATTTGACGCTGCACAGCCAGAAAAATCCGGGCCGGCATTTGCAGTAGGAGATGCCTGCAAATAAATGACCATCACATCTGAAGCACTGCTGCAATTTCCCATTCCATTGGCAGTCAAAACCATAGTAACAAATCCCCTGGTGATATCAGATGCATCAACAAGATAAGTTGGCGTTAATGTGGTAGGATTCAAGATAGATCCAGTACCATTGGTTGTAGTCCATAATACGCTGCTTTGGTTTGTTGCGGCTCCAGCAAGATCAATCGTTGCATCGGTGGCGCAGGCATTAATGTCTAATCCTGCGTCAGCGGTGGGTAATTCCAATATAGTCAGGTTCATCAAGTCGCTTACCTGGTTGCTGCATGGTGCTGATGAGGTTGCAGTGAGAGTAAGCTGGACAATATTTCCAGCATCTGCTGCCACGGGTGTGTAGGTAGGCGTAAGGCTGGATGATCCCGAAAGGCTTCCATTGCCGTTGTGAGACCAAACCAGTGATGAGTAAGATGTGGCTGTGGCCTGACCTGCCGGAATAGTATAACTGCTTGTATAACATGTCTGTGCATCAATTCCTGCATAAACAACAGCGCCTGTTGATAGGGTAAGAACTCTGCTGTCAGAAACGCTTGCACAGCTGGCATCACCAGTTACAGTTAAGGTAAGTAAAACACTTCCATTCGCGACATCAGCAGCGGTTGGAGTATAAGTCGTATTGAGCAAGGAAGCATCGCTGAAACTGCCTGAACCACTGCTCGTCCACAAGTAAGCAGAGGCGTTTGTTGCAGAAGCTCCTGCAATGTTCACAACAGACGTCCCGCAGCTGCTTATGTCGGCACCAGCATTTACGCTGGGAGCTTCCACAATGTTGATGCGCATAATATCTCCTGATGTATTTCCGCAAGGGGTATTGCCATAAGCAAAAAGCCGTACATCAGCATATCCTCTCAGTATATCGCTTGCACTTGGGGTAAAAGTTGGGTGAAGCAATAATTCATTGTTGAATAGCCCACTTGTTGGCAGGACAGGTTCCCATTGAACGGAACTGTAGTTATTGGCAGATGAACCAGAAATAACATAACTATCTCCTTCACAGATTGTAGCATCAGGGCCTGCATCAGCAACAGGGGCAGCTACAACAGTAAGAATAACGTCGTCGTCATAAATATCTGTACAACTGGGATCGGTTGGGTTTGTAGCAGTAAGCGTAAACGTAATTGAAATGCCGTCTAAGTCGGACCCGGCAGGCGTGTAAGTTGGATTCAATACATTAGAAAAATCCAGCGTTCCACCGCCATTGTGTGTCCAAAAATACCGTGCTGCATTCGTAACAGAACCATTTAATTGGTAGGTTTGATTGGC
The DNA here is from genome assembly GCA_002426795.1 of Bacteroidales bacterium UBA5536. Taxonomy (GTDB): domain Bacteria; phylum Bacteroidota; class Bacteroidia; order Bacteroidales; family F082; genus UBA5536. Next base: position 390,561 of record DINQ01000008.1, on the reverse strand, counting down.
ACAAATATCATCGTCTGGTCCGGCATTAACAGTGGGACATTGAGCGTGTAACTCTGTTGCGAAGATCAGGAATACAATTATACTCGCCAGAGTGAGATGATACTGATTCGATTTTTTAGTACAAAAAAAACTTGACATCGATCGTGGTTTTTGGTTCAATATTTGTCAGCCTAACAACAATGCTGCTTTGCAAAGCGTTGGGGGAAGCTTAACAATTGTGAAACAACAAAAATCACACACGAATTAGCAAAAGAAAGAAAAACAAGACTGATTGTGCTTGTTTAAGTAGCTGATTAAAAAAAGTGTATAATTTGCGTCATAAACAAAATTCTATAATTTTCACCCAAAACTTGTACCCTTTGTACGTGGTCATGGTAAAAAGGGTTACTTAAGTCAGGTGTAAATTTAGGTTTTATCAATCAGCTTGATAGAATTTAACAACGCTTTTATTCCAATTATGAACTTCTGAAACGAGTAATTGTCAGTAATTTAAGCTGTTATCAGTAGGTTATTTTTTTGGTTTCATGTTCAATGATCATCCCAATCTGCTCAGCGTTGATGCGTTTTCCAATGATATTTCTGTTTTTGTCTAGAAGATAGATAACAGGCGTGCCGTAGATGTCGTATAAATCATGGAAGTCGGGTGTCACACTTTTCATTCCATTGACATTGAACCAGTTTAATTCATGATCTCTGATAAATTTTTTCCATCCTTCGAAATCAGCGTTAGCTCCGATGGCAAATACTTCGATAGGATATTTTTTGCTATCGTAAAGCGATTTCAGCTGTTTGAGCTCTTTTTTACAGATGCTGCATTCAAAATCCCAAAAGAACAATACCAGGTATTCACTCTTAATATCCCTGAAGGAACGGAACACATCATTCGTGTCGACCAGAATCAAATCTGGTGCAACAGCACCAATGACAAGATTTCGCAATTGATTGGCGCGATCCAGCAATTTTTGTTTGATGGAGGGTGTCGTATTGGCGATATCCAGTTTTGCGAAATACTGATCAGCCAGATGAACAAAAACTTTATCTAGCCCCATAATTTTTGGGTTTTGGTACTGCTCGGTAAAGTGCCAAATCAGATAATCCCTCACGGCAGTATTCCCTTTTGTTTTTTGTATCAGGCTGTCGATTTCATTGATCACTGAATCGGCAACAGGGGGCACCAGCTGGTCAAAGTATTTTTTTAGTTTCGAGGCAAGCAGTGGGGTATACAAAAGTCGTTCGTCTGTAAAATCAAAGGCATTCCAGAAATTGTCTTTGTAATATCGATAGGACGCCTGCTGGTTGCCAATCATACTTTCAGGTATTTCGGGTTCTTTCATTGCGCTGATGATGGCAGCCATCAAACTCTCTGGTTGTGTTTCGATAATCTTCTCGCGGTAAGTGATTAATTCTTTTTCCAAAGAATCTGTGATCAGCTGACGCTGAGCCTGGCTAAGATTACTTAAACTATCAACCTGTATGTTCTTGATTTCTTGGTAAATCTGATTTGTTTTGGCCAGCTGATTGAAAAACAAGGCTGTTTCATCACTGTTATCGCAACGAATGTCTGCCGGATTATAATCATTCGGCACACGCAAGCTAAAAATTTGGTTTTGGCCAACCAAAAACTCCATCAACCTGCCTTTTTTTTCATCAGTAAGGACATAAATGCCTTGCTGCAGCGGTTGGTTGCTTGCAAACAAGGCCGTACCGATTACTTGCTGACTAGTATCGACGAGCTGAAACTTTTCTCCAAAATAGCGAGCAAGGTAAAACACACTATCTTCATTGTCTTGTAGTTGGATAGTGATTTTATGCTGTGCAAGGGCAAAATTGAAGGACATTAAAAGAAGCAGTCCGAGGAATGCTTTTATCGAAAATGCAAGATGAGTTTTCACTTGATCATAGTTTTCATTAGGTACAAGGCTTTAGGGAAATCATCAAAATGTTTGAAGCTTCCTTCTTTCTTGCCCGCAAAAGTAATAGATTCGTGCAATTGATGTTATTTTCGACTTTTGCAAAAACAGTTGATGAAATTTGTTGATTTTTTTTCAAATGTAAGAATCTATAAATCAGTAACATAAAAAATATTTTAAAAAAAAGTTGAATTTTTTTAAAAAAAAGTGATGCGTTTTTGGAACTTCATGGTATTAATGTGTGAATAAGAGCGGCAATTAATTAATTCATTAGATCAATAACTGAAGGTCATGAAAAGAAATTTATTTATTCTAATCCTTTTAATGGCAAACACTGTCATTTTTGCGCAGAACTATTTTTCTGGTACAATTCTTTACCATAACAATCCGGAATATCCTATTCCAGAAGTTCAGGTCGACCTATACGACCTGGATGGTAACTTTGTAGCAGGAACAACTACAAACAACGAAGGGGTTTATGTTTTTGATAACCTTGCTGATGGTAGCTACAATTTGGAGTTGTCAACAACTTTACCCGGTGAACAAATTACGATGCAGGATGCACTGAGCATTTTGTTTTACATGAACGGCCTTATCGACTATACACCTATCCAGTACCTGGCTATGGATGTAACAAACAATGGAGTTGTTAATTTTAGTGATTTCCTGTTTATTGTTGTGCAGCATTTTGTTTTTAACCAACCTTTTCCGGCCGGCGACTGGGTATTCGAAACAGCAACGATCACAACCGGCCAGCGTGATGGGGCTGGAAATCTGGGTGGTAGCAGGACGGGGGATGCCGAGGGTATTTTAGTGCCAACCGGGCGTGACCTGGCACAGCAGATTGTCCCAATTGCCACTGATGATCTGAATGTTTCTACATTTACTGAATTGGATATACCAGTTTATGCTGAACTTGAATCTCAATCTATTGATGCTTATGGCTTGGTTTTGGGCTACGATCCTTCACTTTTCTCAATAATTTCAGTTACGCCATCTGTTACCGATGCAAATAGTAATGTCGGAAACAATGAAATCAGAATGAGTTGGGTTGGGCTTTCTAATCAGGTAAATCTGTTTGATGATGGATTGTTGGCAACTGTTAGAGTGAGAATATTGGATAATGGAGTACTGGATCATGTGTTTCCTTTTGAAATTAAAAACGAAAGCCATGTTGTTGTAAATGGTCAGCTTAAACAGTCAACCTACGGCATGCCAACAATCAGTATGAATGATTTTTCCTTTAATCTTTTTCCTAATCCTGCGCACAACCGGGCTCAGCTTTCATTTACAATGCCTGAAACTGGAGTATTGCAATACCAGTTGGTTGCAGCAACAGGACAGCAAGTGCAGTCAAAAGAATTCTCATTTTCAGCTGGGCCGGCATCAATTCAGATATCTGTTGATGAGTTAAATACTGGTATTTATCAGATACTTTTGATTGACAGTGCTTCCGGTAAAGTTTTACTTCAAAAGAAGCTGTTGGTACAATAAAAATCTTAATGTTTATAGATTTAGAAGAAGGAAGGTCGATTCGACCTTCCTTTTTCTTGTTGATCGAAAGCCCTTTTTAAGTATTTTCGTCATTCTATTTTAAAAGGATAATGTCCATTAGAGCAATACTTCAGTTAGCATTGGTTTTTTATGCTTTTTCAATTGCCAGAAGCAGTTTTGCTCAGCATGATGCTCGTCAGGTCGAAGAGAACTATAGTTATTTCAAAGCCAAAGGAAAATACTACAGCGATCAAAGCAACCCGGATAGTGCGATACTGAATTTCAAAGAATCATTAGTCAAAACTAAAAATGCAGACAGTTTAATTTCATCATACTTATTGTTGAGCGATGAATATAGAAAACTAAGCGAATTTAATGAGGCAGAATCGTATGTTGACAAAGTTTCATTGATGCTTGCAAAACCTCAAGCCAACCAGACAAAAACACTCGCAAGGCTTCTTCATTTACAGGGAAAAATAAATACGGATAAAGGCAATTTTGACAAAGCATTGACATTTTTTAACAATGCTTTACATTTAATTGATTCTTCCCTCAAAAATGACATTGTTTTAAAAGCCAGGGTTCTCAATTATAAAGGAATAAACCTCTATTTTCAGGGAAATTTAGTTGATGCGATGGATAACTATCGTCTGGCAATGGTGGAGTTGCAGGAAAACAATCTGGAGAACATTGATCTGGCTGATGTTGCTCAGAATATCGGAATTTTATACACTTATGAAGGCAGGTTCGACAGTGCTGTTTTTTACATAAACTACGCAAAAAGGATCCTGGAAAATACATACAAAAGTCAGGATCCAAGAATGATTAAATTTTACATCAATAATGGGCGAATATTGAGTATGATTGGAGAGGTCAATCAAGCATATTATTACTACTCAAAAGCCGAGAATATCATGAATATTCAAAACAATCGCGATGAACTGGCTTGGGGACATTTAATGGTTAACCTGGGGATTTACATGCAGCTTAGTAATGACTATAATCGTGCATTGCTTTATTATCAAAACGCTAAAAATGTGTATGATCGCCTGCTTGAGTCAGACCATCCCATGGCAGTTACTGTGGCCAACAACCTTTCAAATATCTATATTCATTTTGGTGATTACCAGCAAGCATTAAACTTGGGTTTGTCCACACTTAAAAAAGCCCGAAGCCCGATCACCAAAGTGCAATTGATGCGCAACATAGCACGCTCCTATCTGGGATTAAAAGACACAACCAAAGCCATGAACTACATCCATCAGGCTTTGCAAACCGCTATAGATGATCTTGGAGAAAACCATTTTGAAACAGCCAATTCCTATGTTTTTTTGGCCGAAACTGAAATGCAACTCAAAAACTATGATGATGCATTCAATCAATATGCAAAGGCAAAAAAAATATTCATAGACATATTTAGCTTCAATGATACGGAAGTGGCTGATGTATTAGAGGAAATGGCCATGTGCAAAACATATACCAAACAATTTGATGAGGCAGATGTACTGATGCGGCAGGCTGAAAAAGTGCTGATTAATGAATCAGATACATTGTTATCAGGCGATAATAATCCGACAACAAGCAGCCTAACTTCGGTTCGTCTGGTCGATATCTATTTCTGGTGGGGCACTTTATACCATAGATGGTACGAGTCATCCAATGAGATTTCGAAGTTGAAAAATGCACTTGCATACTTCCAAAAGGCCATGAAACTCTACGATCAGTTGGGTTACGCGGTGTCGGATGAAAGCAGATTGTTGTTGAATCAAAATGCGAAAGTTAAATTCAACGAAGCTGTTGATGTGGCCTATGCACTGTATAAAAAAACAGCAAATACCGATTATATCGATATTGGATTTGCGTTTGCCGAAAAAAGTAAATCCGCGGTGCTTTTGTCGATTATGCGAAAATCTGAAGCCCTGATCGGTGCTGGTGTTTCGAAAAAAATGGCAGATCAGGATCACAAACTGCGCGAAGAAATTGCCGTAATTCAGAAATTGATTTATGAAGAACATCAGAAGTCATTTCCCAATCAAAACAGGATTAATTATTTGCAAACAAGGCAGTTGAGTCTGGTTAATTCATACGATAGTCTTATTGGTGCTATCAAATCTAGCTTTCCTGATTATTATCGACTGGCGTTTGATAACAGGGTTGTCGATCTTGCTCAGGTTCAACTGCGTGTAGATTACGATCAGCATGTCGTGGAATATGTTTTAGGAGATTCTGCTCTGGTGATTTTCGACATTTCGAGAGATGCAAAAAACATGGTCAGAATCACAGATGGCGTTGAGCATATTAAGCCGTCCATTCAACAAATGATTGATCAGCTGAATCCCGATTTTTCGAATCTTCGTCAAACTGATTTCCTGAGTTTTGCTAAAACTTCCGAATTCCTTTATCAAAAGCTGGTTGCTCCTGTTCAGGACAAAATTATTGGCAAACGCCTGCTAATCATACCGGATGGCGTTTTGGGCTATTTGCCCTATGAGTTGCTGATTACTGGTCCGTCTGATTCCTTGCAGGGTATTGATTATGGCGAACTAAAGTACTTCTTGCGTGATCATGCCATCTCATATGATTACTCTGCGACTTTGCGTTTTGGGGAGCTGTTTCAAACCAACAGAGGCAATGGTGAAGTCTTGGCTGTTGTGCCTGATTACAAAGATTTTGGCGCGTTTGATGATGCCGGCGGAAGAAATATTTCGTTGCCAGATTTGCCTTTTGCCATGCTAGAAGCCCAAAAAACGCTTCAAATTGCAGATGGAAAGCTTTTGGCAGGAGAAAATGCAACCAAGGCAAGATTCGAAAAGGAGGCAAAGAGCTTTAGCATTCTTCATCTTGCCATGCATACCATTATTGATGATGAAAATCCTTTGTATTCTCGATTGGTTTTTCAGCAAACAAGTGATAGCCTGGACGCCTTTTCTTTGGGTACATTTGAGTTGTTTGGCCTTAAACTAAGTGCTGACCTTGCGGTATTGAGTGCCTGTAAAACCGGTTCTGGAAAACTAATGCAGGGCGAGGGTGTGATGAGTATGACACGAGGTTTTGTATATGCAGGAGTAAACGCCATTGTAATGACCAACTGGGAAGTGCACGATCAATCAGGAGCACAACTAATGCAATTGTTCTATCAATATCTGTCTGAGGGCGACACAAAGGATGTGGCTATTCAAAAAGCCCGCATTGATTTTCTGCAAACAGCAAATAATTTGAAGAGTCATCCTTATTTTTGGGCTTCTTATATGCTCATTGGCGATTCAAAACCTGTGAGTCTTCATCACAAAAACACTTTGTTTAATGCTTTTGTCATTATCATAGTCCTAATAGCAGCTTTTTTGATATGGATGAACGCAAAGGTTTCTTTTGTTGCGCGTATAAAAAAAAGAAAAAGCGCAAGTGAATAAGCTCCCTGGTACTTGCGCTTTTGGGGGGGGGGAAGAAAAGCTTCAGTTTTTAAGCCTCATTAATAGGCTTATTCCTGATCTAATTCACGAAGAATCTTCTGAGCTTTTGTTTTAAAAACACCATTTTGGTCGGCGATGCTCGTAAACATCTCGACAGCTTGTTTCTGCTTGCTGGTTCGTAGATAACACAAACCTAAATACCACTGGGCCTGATCGATGAATAGATTGTCGTTGTGTTGAATGATAGCAAGGAATTTTACACTTGCCTTGTCGAAATCACCCAATTCCATCAATGACAGACCACCGTATAATTTGCCCATCAAATTGTTCGGCGCCTTGTCGAACATTTCCAGTGCTGCGTCATAATCGTGTAACTCGTAGTATTGCATCCCTTGCAAAACTGGTTGCTCAATACTGCTGCTGGACGAACGTACGTTGAAAGCAGCTGTTTCAGGTTCGAAATACTGGTTAAATAGGGCAGAAGTTGATTGGTGCGATTGCATCCAGATCAGACCAATGCCTGCTGCCAAAAGTATTATGATGCTGGCAGCGGCAGCGATAAAACGGCTGGATCGTAGCTGAATCGTCTTTTGTGATTTGTTTGTCTTATTTTGTTGGTGTATCATTTCAAGTGTATCAAAAACGCGATTTTTTTGGTTGTTTTTTATAGATTGTTCTACTTCCAGATACAACTTGAATTCGTTGGCTAGTTCTGCATTGGTTTCGAGTGAGGTTTTAAACTCCCAAAGTTCTCCCTCTTGCAGCTCACCTTTTACATACTTTTCAAATTTCTCAAGGTTTTTCATTTTCATTTAAGTTTTCGTATTCCGGATCACTTTCGATCCAACTCATTAACTTTTTTAAACATCGTCTTCTTTTGTTATAAACAGCCTGAGTGGAGTGAAATTGAATTTGAGCGGCAATATGATTTGTTTTCTCACCCTCACTTGTCATTAGTAAAATCTTCTGACAATCGCTTTTCAGTTTTGAAAAATACTTCCGATACAACCTAAACATAGTGTTTTCACGATACTTATCATTTACCTCTTCTTGGTTTAAAGTATTGAATGAAAAATTTTCAGAATAGATGACCGTTTTTTCAAACTTTTTGCGCCTTAGCTTTTTATACCAAATAAACTTACAAACAGTAATAAAGAACGTCTGAAAAGTAGAAGTTATCATAAAACCAGGGTCACTTGCTTTGTCGTAAATCACACCGATTGCATCCTGAAAAACATCCCAAGCATCTTGTTCGTCGCCACTGTTGATTAAAACAAATTTTTTAACGACATCAAAATAGCTTTTGTAGATAAATTCAAGTACCTCCCGATCGTGATTTGCGACCCCATTCAAGATATCCAAAGAACTATATTTCTTCTCTTTTTCACTCATTAGTACCACAATTAGCTAAAAACGCATCACTTTTTTTTAAGAATTTTTCAAAATATTTTCTAAGTAATTGATATACAGAGAAAAAAAATTGAAATTTTTTTCATTTTTTATGCTTCTCACCTTAACATTTCCATACAAACATAGTAAAAAGAGAGGCTTATTGCCTATTTTTGACCAATATAATTCAAGGTCAAATGATCAACTTAAATCATCTAACTCGATTCGTACGCATCATAGGCTTTCTCTCGATTTTATTTTTAGACATATTCTTGCCAAAAAGTTTTGCTCAGCAAAATGAGCGCCTAAGGATTGGATTTTACAATATGGAGAACTATTTTGACCCTTTTGTAGATTCTACGCTCCAGTATAATGAGTTTACGCCCGAAGGAGCCCAGCACTGGAGCTACAAGCGCTATATCACCAAAAGAAACAATGCTTTTAAAACGATCATGGCACTTGGCGAAGGAAATCCAATTGCTTTACTGGGAATGTGTGAGGTTGAAAATGATTTTGTCCTCAAGGATTTATTGTATAACACGCCGCTGAAGAGATTTCCCTACCAGTTTATTAACTATCCTTCACCCGATCGACGGGGCATCGATGCAGCCCTGATTTACCGAAAAGATGTGTTAAGGTTGCTTAGCAGTAAACCAATCCCGTTGCGTGAGAGCCTCGATCCCGGGTTTAAAAGCAGAGATATTTTATTTGCATCTTTTTTGGTAGAAGATAGCGATACTTTATATGTGTTTGTAAACCACTGGCCGTCGCGCTATGGGGGAGAGGTAGAAACCATTGAGCGACGGATGCTGGCAGCATTAACACTCAAAAAAAATGTCGATTCGATCATGTTGGTTAGAGCTGAAGCTAAAGTCGTTATCATGGGCGACTTTAATGACTCACCGCAAGATCCCAGTATTTCAGATGGTTTAAAGGCTGGTGCTTTGGAGGATACTACTTACACTTCACAATTAATTAATTTGTTTACCGATGCTGCAAAACTTGGTTTTGAAGGCACCTTAAAACACCAGTATGATTGGCAGATATTTGATCAGATTATAGTGAGTAAGTCTTTGATTAGAGCTCAGGATCGCCTTGTACTTGTGCCAGAGAGTGCACAGATTTTCCATCCTGATTTTCTTTTCGATGATGATGACCGGTATATGGGAAAAAAGTTGTTTAGAACTTATGTAGGACCCAGATACATTGGTGGCTACAGCGACCATCTCCCTGTATACATCGATCTGAGAATAATCAACTCTGGCTCCCAATCTGATTCAAAAAACTGATGATTCCTTGTAAATCGAGCACCTGATCAACGCAACCAGTGTCGATAGCGCTTTGAGGCATCACAGGCACTTCGGCTGTTTCCGGATTTTGTGCTATGGTACGCCCTCCTTTGGCCTTCACCATTTTTATGCCTTCTGCACCGTCATTATTGGCACCAGTCAGGATGATTGCAATGAGCGATTTTTTATAGGCGTAAGCAGCCGTTTCAAAGAGCACGTCAATGGATGGTCGTGCATAATTTACTTTTTCATCAACAGTAAGGCTGAACGTGTAATCTTCCTCGATGAGCAGGTGAAAATTGGGAGGTGCAATGTAAACATGCCCGGGTGTGATCGATTCTTTCTCGTCTGCTTCTTTCACCTCGAGGGGTGAAATTGAATTGAGATAATGAGCCATGTAGTTGTTTGAATGCGGGCTGATATGCTGCGCGATGATAATGGGCATGCTAAAAGTACTTTTAATGCTTTTTAATAAAGTTTTGGCTGCCTGAAGTCCACCGGCAGAAGACCCGATTACAACTGCTTTATAGAGCATTTATTGGACTTTTTTGTGGTAGATTTTTTCTTTGGAGTCTACAATTTCAAAAGCATCAAAGACGTCGGTAAACATCAGATTTTCTTTTGAGCCCAGACCAAGGTATCCGCCTTTGATCAAGCTTTCATTAAAAAGCTTAACCACACGGTTTTGTAGCTGTTTGTTGAAATAGATCAGCACATTACGGCAGATAATCAGGTTCACTTCCGCAAAAACATGATCAGTAACCAGATTGTGTTCAGCAAAAACGATGTTTTTTTTCAAATCTGAATCAAAAATCACTGAATCGTAACGAGCTGTATAGTAATTTGAAAATGAGTGTTTTCCGCCCGCAACTTGATAATTATAGGTGTACTCTTTAATTCTGGAAACAGGATAGATCCCTTTCTTGGCAACCTCAATCACCTGTGGATTGAAATCAGTGGCGTAAATCTGTGTACGTTCCAGCAAACCTTCTTCAAGCAGTAAAATGGCAACAGAGTAAACTTCCTCGCCAGTTGAGCAGCCTGCATGCCAAATTTTAAGATAAGGGTAGGTTTTTAAAATTGGAATCACTTCAGCACGGAGCGTTTTGTAGAATGTTGGGTCACGAAACATTTCGGTGACATTGATTGATAAATCCTGAAGAATTACCTGAAAGAACAGATCTTCATGCAGAATTTTGTGCTGTAACTGCGAAATGGAGGATAAATGAAGGCTTGCAACCCTGTGTAGCAACCTCCGTTTAACATGCGCCCGGTTATATTCTCTGAAATCGTAACCAAAACGCTTAAGTATCCCTTCGAGCAAGAGTTCAATTTCGATATCTTCTGTGCGGTCGCTATTGAATTCTTTTACCATAGAAGGTTTTGTTGGGTTTTATGTTAAACAAGGCTAAATGCACTATCTGTAAAGCCAGACTCTGAGCAATGAAACAAGTTTGGCTGTGTCTACAGGCTTTGACAAGTACTCGTTTGCACCAGCTGCCAAACATTTTTCACGGTCGTCTTTCATGGCTTTAGCAGTGAGGGCAATGATCGGTAATTGTTTGTATTTGGCATTATTTCTAATGATACGCATTGCCTCGTAACCATCCATTTCAGGCATCATGATATCCATTAAAACCAAATTCACCTGAGGATTGGCGTCCAACTTCTCGATACCTTCTTTGCCATTTTTTGCAAAAATCACTTTGATGTCGTAACCTTCCAAAACACTTGTCAAGGCAAAAACATTGCGCATATCATCGTCGACAATCAAGACAGTTTTTCCATTAAGGACATCCTCTCGGTTATGGATTTTTCGTAACATATCCTGCTTTTTTTCTGATAGTTCCGATTCAACCTGATGTAGGAAAAGTGTAGTTTCAGATAGCAAACGTTCAAATGATCTGGCACCTTTCAGGATAATACTGTTGGCATAAACCTGTAGCTTCAAATCTTCCTCTTTGGTGAGCTCGCGTGCGGTGTAAACAACAATTGGGAGCGTGTTGAGCTTGTCGTTTTTCTTGATCCTCTCGAGCAGCTCAAAACCTGTCATTTTTTTTAGGCCTAAATCCAGAATCATGCAATCGTAAGTTTCAACATCCAATTTTTCAATGGCTTCTTCACCCGAACTAACTGCGTCAATTCTGATGTTTTCGCCACTCATGAGGTTTGAAATCGAAAGTCGCATACTCTCTTCATCCTCGACAATGAGGAGTTTTTTCAAAGGGTTGGAGACAATGGCTTCAATTTTATTGAAAACAGCTTCTAAACTATCTTTGCTGACTGGTTTGCTGAGATATCCGATGGCCCCCTGTTTTAGCGAGTCGATAGTTTTGTCGGCAGCAGAAATGTAATGCACTGGAATGTGTCGTGTGCGCTTGTTTCTTTTTAGTCTTGCCATCACCTCATAACCATCAATTCCGGGCAATCCAATATCCAGAATAATTGCGTTAGGCAGATAGTAATCAGCATAGTGCAAACCCGATTCTCCATCATAGGCAATGATGCACTTAAAGCGATGTTCATGAGCCAAATCGTAAAGGATTTTCGTAAAGGTCTTGTCGTCGTCTATAACTAACAGAGTTAGATCGCCTTCCAGAATGGCATTTCTGTCGTCATTCGCTTCTTCAACAACGACTTGTTCTTTTTTCAACTTTTTAGTGCCAGCTTTAGCGTCTTTAACCTGATCAGAATCTTCCTCCTCTGAATTTTTTTCAGGAGTTGGATTTCCTTTTTCAAGCAACTCTACCTTGCTCTGGACTTCATCTTTATTGATGGGCTCGGTATAGTTCTCAGGCATAAATAGTGTGAACGTAGTGCCTTCTCCTTCAACACTTTCAACCTGTATTTCGCCTCCAAGCAACTCTGTAAAACCTTTCGAAATACTTAGGCCAAGTCCGGTTCCGCCATACTTTCTGCTGGTGGTGCCGTCAGCTTGTTTAAATGCTTCGAAAATCAGATCGAGTTTGTCTTGCGGGATGCCGATCCCGGTATCATGAACGGCAAAGGCAACGGTTTTCTCAGGTGACAAGTGCTTGTGATGCAGCATGATGCTGTCGTCAGGCCGATACACATTCAAAGTAATACTGCCTTCGTGCGTAAACTTGATGGCGTTTGAGTAAAGATTTTTGATCACCTGATACAAACGTTGTACGTCCGTTCTGATAAACTCAGGTAGGTTATTTGCAATATTGACAAACAATTCAAGTCCTTTTTTATCAGCGACAGGGCCAAAACTTTTTTGGATGAAATTGGTCAGGTCATCGAAATAAAGATTTTCGATATATAAGTCAATTTTGCCTGATTCAACTTTGCTCAGGTCAAGTATTTCATTGATCAGCTCGAGTAAGTCGCTTCCGGATGAATTGATGGTTTTTGCGTATTCCTGTTCCTTTTCGTCGAGGTGCTTCTTGCGGTTTTCATTTAAAAGCTGTGACAACACTAAAATACTGTTTAGTGGAGTGCGCAGCTCGTGCGACATATTTGCCAGAAATTCTGACTTGTAACGGGAAGCAAGTTCAAGGTCTTTGGCTTTTTGCTCAATTTCCTTGCGGGCCTGTTCCAGTTCACTATTTTTCTCTTTGATGGCATCACGTTGAATTTCAAGTGCCTTTGTTCTTTCTTCAAGCTCTTCATTGGTAACTTTGAGCTCTTCTTGTTGGGCTTGCAGATTCTCTTCCGAAACTTTTAAGGCGCTGGTTTGTTCCTGAAGCTCTTCGTTTGCCTGCCTCAATTCTTCTTGTTGAACAGCCAGTTCATTCGCTTGTTCCTGCGTTTGGGCAAGTAAGAGTCTAACTTTTTCAGAGGCAAGGACCGTTTTAATAGCGATCGCAATATTGATGGCGGAAAGTTCAACAAAGGTGAGTTTCACTTCATCGAAAGCATTGATAGAAGCGTATTCAATCACACCAAACAACTTTCCTTCGTGTACAAGTGGCACAAGCAAATGCTGTCGGGGTTGTAAAGTAGCTTCGCCCAGTTGAATCATTGGTTGATGGTCGGCATTGTGCGAGATAATGATGGTCTTTTTGTCGTTTGCCACCTGACCAATCATTCCTATGCCCGGTTTAACTTCTTTGATGAGCTTTTTGTTTTCAATATCAGCTCCATAGGTAGCCTTTAACTTGAGTGTTTCGTTTTGATCCTCATAGATGTAAATAAGACCAATCTGTGCCTCCAGATATCGGCTTGTAAAAGAAATGATCGATTTTGACAAAGCCTCTGTGTTAGATTGTCCGCTCAGACCAGCATCAAGTTCGTTAATTCCTGACTTGAGCCAATTTTGGTTCTTATTCCTGATGGCATTGGCTTCAAGTGTCTTGGTCATTTCGAACAGTGCGACATTGAGGGTGTCCTTGTCGCTGCGTGGCACAACAGTTACGCTGTAATCTCCTTTGGCGATGCGGTTGGCCTGTTCAACTACCTGTCGGAAACTTTCGACCATTTGGTTCATCGATTTGCCAAGTACATCATTCTCGCTGCGCACTTCCGCTTTTTCGGTGTAATCACCTTTTGCCATCAGTTTTGCAACATTGGCATAGGATTGCAAGCCATTCACAAGCCGGTTGAAAGTATCGACCATCTCACCAATTTCGTTGTTCGGTGCTTTGATATGTTTATTGTCAAGATGGCCTACGGCAACAAGCTTGGCCCAGGACGAAAGCTGCTTGATCGGATTTACAAACCAACGTGTGACCAAAATTGAAGTAAAAAACACCAAAATGATGGTGATGATGAATGATAGCTTAACGATGTCGGATAATTTCCGTGCGTAAGCGAATGCTTCGCTGTGCTCTATCTCTTCAATCAGAACCCAATGCACACCCAACGAATTAAGGTAATCAAGATTTCTGTAGATGCCCAGCACGTATTTGCCACTCTCGTCGGCATCGTAGGTCGAAACCTTTTCTTCGTCCAGCTCTTTTGAACGCAGAATCTGTGGGTTATTTTGGTGTTGCAAAAAGAATAGCCAGTCTGTAATTTTTTGATTATCAATTTTCTTTCTTAAAATATCCTCTTCAGTTCCAAAACGCATGGCCGATCGCAACAACTGATCACGACCAACTATATATGCCTGTCCTGTTTCGCCATATCCGGCATCCTGTAGCATAATTTGGTTGATGCGGTCCATGGTAATCTGTAAAGCAATTAGGCCTGCCAGTTGATTGTTTTCGTCAAATACGGGCTGAACAAAATGTCCCGAAAGAATATTAAAGGAGGGTTCGTAAAATTCCAGGTCAGAAAATTGTGTTTTTTTTGTTTCAATGGCCAGGCGGGTAGCCCTGGCAAATCTAGAAAGTTTGTAAGGTCCAGTAAATAGGCTTGTTCCAATGTCTTTTTCTTGTCTCAGGCTGAATAGTATATTTCCTTCAGAATCAAGGTAATAAACATCGTAATAGCCGTTTTTCCGCGCAAGGTCTTTAAATTCGTCCTGATGTTCAGCAGTTATTTCATTCCATTCATTCGTTTTCATGAACTCATCATAGGGTAGCCTGCTTTTTTCCCATGCTGCATCGAGGTCTTTGATAAATTCTACATCAGATTTTTGTCTGCTGTTAAAGTCAAGAAAATCAGTTATTTCCTTGAAAAAAGTATAGATATACTCGACGCGAAGTTGCGAGGTGGTGTTGAGTGATTTTTCGGCAACGATTGTAAGACCATGGTACGCGTTCAAAAAGTTGATGAAGCTGATGGATGCAAGTGGCACAATGGAGATCATCAAAAACCAGATCAGTAATGATTTTCCTACACCGATATAGCGCCACGACTTAAGAGAGTGCTTGATTTTTTCCCAGGTCGTGGCAGTGTTGTAATCGAGGTTTTCCATAGTTGATTGATAAATGAAATGAGCAGAGCCTAAGGAACTTGCGCGAATTTTTCGACGGTTTCGTACAATTCGTTTGGATTAACAGGCTTTGTAATATAATAGTCCATTCCTGCTGCCAGACATTTTTCGCGGTCTCCTTTCATGGCATGTGCTGTCATGGCGACAATTGGCGTGTGATAATCCTTGTCAGATTCGAAAGTTCTAATGTTTTTTGTTGCGTCAAAACCATCCATTTCAGGCATCTGTACGTCCATTAAAATCAAGTCGTAACGAGTTTTTATTGCAGCTTCATATGCAAGCTTGCCATTTTCAACAGCATGAACCTGCCATCCTTTCTTTTCGAGCAACTGCATAACAATTTTGCGGTTAATAATCTGGTCTTCTGCAACAAGCAAATTCAGTGTCTGATTTTCGTTTCGTTTTTCAACCAGTTCTTTTTCTTCTTCTTCCTTTTTTTGAACAGTCGAACCAAACAAACTGATGAGCAGGTGTTTCAGGTCGTTTTGTAGGACTGGTTTTGTCATAAATTCGTACTTCTGTGCTTTTTTTATTTTCAAGATTTCAATGCTTCCTTTGGATGGTGACAAAAGAATAAATCTGGGGAGATTTTTGTTTCCGAGCATTTCTTTGATTTTCTCAGCTACTTCGACGCCATTCATCGATTTAAGGAAGTAATCAATGAGGATCAGGTCGTAATGGTTGCTTTTAAGGAGTTCGAAACAGTTATGGCACTCTGGCACATAAGTGTGATTGATACCCCAAATTTCGAGCAGACGTGTGATTTCTCTGGCCGATTTTTCATGATCGTCAATTATCATCACTTTATATTGATCGTTGGGCTTGGAAAGCTCTATTTCCCATGGATTTTCTAATTGAACTCCCGTGATCATGTTTAGTTTAAAAAAGAATCTGCTGCCTTTGTTGAACTCGCTTTCTACTTTTATTTGTCCACCCATAAGGTTGACCAGTCGCTGTGAAATATTCAAACCCAGTCCGGTTCCGCCATGTGTGCGTGTAGTAGAGGCTTCCACCTGTGAATAGGATTGGAACAGTCTGTTGATCTTGTCTTTTGGAATGCCTATTCCTGTGTCTTCAACTGAGAATTCAACACTTACTTGTTCCTCAATATGATCAATCATCTTGATATTTACGGTAATCGTCCCTTCTTCGGTGAATTTAATAGCGTTACTCAGTAAATTAATCAGAATTTGTCTGATTCTTAATGGATCACCGATTAGAATGTCGGGTAGATTGGGGTCAATCTCGCAAACGAACTCAAGTTTTTCCTGAAATATTTTCACAGAAAGGAGGTTGACAATTTTCTCAACTACTTCACGGATGCTAAATTCTATTTCTTCCAGCTCAAGCTTGTCAGCCTCAATTTTAGAAATATCCAAGATTTCGTTGATGATTTCGAGTAGCGACTCGCCAGAGTTTTTGATATCCATCAATCGTTCGCGCTGTATGGTGCTGATTTCTTCGTCCATAAGACCCAGCTCAGCCATACCGATAATGCCATTGAGTGGTGTTCTGATTTCGTGACTCATTGTGGCCAGAAAAGTGCTTTTGGCCGAAGTTGCTTCTTCAGCAACCTGCTTAGCGTCATTGAGTTCGGAGATAGTCTTTTCAAGCTTACGGGTGGTTTCTTCCAATGCGTTTTTGTGCTGAAAAAACTCGATGAACGCTTTGATCTTACTCTGTAGTATTTCGAGGTCGAGCGGTTTATAAAGGTAATCTACAGCTCCTGATTCGTAGCCTTTAAAAATGTGCTGCCGCTGTTTGCTGATGGCAGTTATAAAAATGATAGGAATAAATTTTGTGCGCTCACTGCTACGCATAATTTCAGCAACTTCAAACCCATCCATACCCGGCATTTGAACATCCATCAATACCAGTGATATGTTCTCTTCGAGCATAATACCCAGTGCTTCGTTACCAGAATAGGCTTTAAGGATATTTAAATCATCGCTTTCGAGAATCCCTTCCAGGGTTAACAAGTTTTCTGGCCTGTCGTCTACGATAAGCACATTGAATTTAGTCTCTTCTTTCATACAAGCGTTTTTTTTGATGTGGGAGCTGTTGGTTATCCTGCTACAAATTTAGTCAATAAACATTGTGCTACCAAATGTAATTAATTGGAATAATTATTTGTGGGATACCGGTTACAAATCGTTGCAAATTCGCAATAACTGCAAATATCTGTCTCAGTGGTTTGATTAATCGGGATTTCGGGATCAAACATTTCGCTGATGATATCCTTGAGCAAAATGCTTGTTTGTTCATTAATTTCGTTCTGATCATCAGTGGGATATGAAGGATGCAAAAGTCCTTGTGACGGACTTCGCAGGCTAAAGATGGCAGTGTCCGGAGAAAAACCATTTAGGGTAGAGTCACTTTTACTGACAAGATATCTGTAAAAAAGCAGCTGTATTATTTTGGCTGATTTGTAATCTCTTAATTTTTCCCATTCTTTCAACTGAAGGTCTTTCGGCAGCACTTTACCAGTTTTGTAATCGATAATTGTTGCCGAATTCGAACTGCTTTCGATACGGTCGACAAAGCCTTTCAGTTTGAGTGAATTTCCATTAATATTGAATTTGCTTTCAATTTTTTTCTCAAGACCAATGATATATATGTCATTTAACGATTTTATCCTCTGTTCGTCGGCCAATAGAAAACTATTTACCATTTGAATCGCAACTTCTTTGACAAGTACATTTCGGCCAAAAGCAGGGATTCCTTTTTCAAAAACGGTTCGAAATGCCGTTTCAATTTCTTTTTCAACATGAGGGCGCATCTCAGCAATTGCTTTTGCAGATATTTGCTTGCCTTCAAATGGTTTGAATAAATTTTCGAGACAAAGGTGCACTACTGATCCAAGTACATTTTGTGCAACTACCCTATCATCAGTTGTATCCGTTATTTTAAGCACATGCTGAAAGTAGAATTTTAGCGGGCATCCAATGTATGTTATCAGGGCTGTGGGTGAGAGGCCATTTTCGAGCTTTGTACGTATGTTTTGCAACACATCTGCTGTTTTTTCTATGCTGATCTGATCCGAAGTTTTTTTGATAGGTAAGGGTAGCTGAAAACTGCTATTCGTAATGGTGATTTTTGGGTTAACCTGTTGAAGTTCGTGCAATAGCTGCAAAACAAATTGACTTGGTTCACCACCACCCATTTCCCCAGGAATGTCGTTAAAGTAGAGATGAATACGATCTGCTTTTTGCAGCAAGCGATAAAAATGATAAGCAAAAACGGCTTGCCGGTTTTGATAGCCAGGAAGTTGAAATGTTTTTCTGATGTCGGCAGGTATCATACTGCCATAGTTTTTCTCTTTGGGTAAAATGCCTTCATTTACGCTGAGCAAATGTATTTCATCAAAGTCAAGATTCCTCGATTCGAGTAAACCCATGATCTGCAAGCCTTGCAAGGGTTCCCCGTAAAAAGCTACTTGCTGTTGTTGTGCGATGCTGTTAAAAATAGTTGCCAACTCACGGGCATCAAAAACAGCATGAATCATTTCGAGTAGTGGCTTAATTCTATTGAAGATACGCCCGGCTATGCTGATCTGGTTCAGGACCATCATGCCAGAAGCCGATGGACTGTTTTTTTCCACCAAACTGATCATCAATGGAAGCAAGGAATCCAGAGCAGACAAAGTTTTTTTTGCTTGATTCTCCCAATGGGTTAGTAAACTTAGAAAGTAAGTCTGAAGTTCCGGATGACCAGAAATAACAGGTTCTATTTGACTGAAATCAAAGAATATAATACCTGATGCTGACAGTTTTTGGCTAAGATTTTTCAGTACTTTTCTGTCTGATTCAGAAAACAAGGCTTGATTGAGTTCATGATTTAGTAGCGACAAAAATGGCCAAACAAAAAATTTGTTGGATTCTTGTCCGGGTTTACGCAAATATTGAAGCTCAAATAATAACTTTAGATATTGATAAACAACACCATAAATAAATGGAAAACCCATGGTTACGTTGAATGATTCATAACTTTCTGGGATTGAATTGAGTACCGGAAGCAGGAGTTTTTCGTCGGCCAATACTACTGCTTTTTGATGGTTGTTTTCAGTCTGCTGTGCCAATCGCTGCGACAAGGCCTTAGCCTGACTCACATTGCCAGCAACGGCAATAATTTCAATATGTTTGGGTTGAGAAACTAAATCTTCCGTTAAAAATTGTGGTGCGGGGAAAGACTTGTTTTGTAAATATTCGCGAACAAACTGTCCGGCTTCATTTAGTCCAAAAGCTTGTTTTTCAATATAGTATTTGTCAATATCCCAGATAATTTCTGCTTTTTTGGCTCTTACAAAAGTACTGACGATCTTCTCTTCAGCTTTTGTAAGTGCATTAAAACCTGCAAAAATCAGCTGTTTTTGACCAATCTTACTCAAAAGTTCAGCTTCCTCCAAGCTGGCCAGTTTTGCAGAAAGCATTCCCTGATAGGCAAGACCGGCGTTTTCAAGATTTTTTTTGAGCTGATCGTAATAAAACCTGAGGCTTTTGAAAAATTGAATATACTTCAATTCACTTTCCAGCAAAGGGCTGCCATCAGGATGCCACATCTCAATCGCTTTTACTTCATTCAGGTAATTGAATATGGATGCAGCATCCGCCAGGCTTTGATCGATATCCTCAAATTCTGACGCCATTTGCGCTGCAAGTCCCATAAATTCGCCAATGGCTGATGCTTTTTCTGGGGCATTTTCCAAATGGATGCGTGCCAGCTCGAACTGCACATGCAAAGGATCGGCCAGAGAAAGTCCGCTCCAATCGGCAAATGCTTCTTCAATTGACATGATCCTTGGAAGCCAAATATTGTGTTTTATTTGCTTTGCAAGCGCATTTTTGAGGAACAAACCAGCCCGCTTGTTTGGAAAAAGTACTGTCAGTTGGGCTGTTTTGTCCTTATAATTGCTTAAGATATGCGAGGCAAGTTTTTCGAGAAAGGAGGGTGATGTCATGGTTTTTTGAGGTCTTTCAGAAAAATAGCTGCAGATTCAAGTTGATCTGGTTTCCCCAGATCAAACCAATAGCTGTGGGGTAGTTGCTTACTTACAATGCGGTGGTTTTTTGCCGCTTCCAGATAAAGGTCGATGATGCTACATTTTTTGACTTCGAGATTCGAGAAAATGGCTGGATTAAAACAATGTATGCCACTGAATGATAGCGCTTGGCGATAGTGTTTTTTTGCATCAACCCATTTATATGCATTGGTGTTTTGGTTGGTCCAACCGGTCAATATATTTTGGTCATCGAATAGCAGTTTTCTGCTGCTTTCACGGTTTTGTGTGGCCAACCAGGCATCATCTCCTGAAACCAAAAATTCGTCAACGAATTGTCTCAAATCAAAGTCGCTGATGATATCGACGTTGTGCACTAAAACAGCAGCTTTGTGGTTGAAATATGGCATAGATTTTAATATTCCACCTCCGGTATCCAACAACAGTTGCCTTTCGTCAGAAACAATGATATTAATGTTATTTAGATGAAGTTGTGATAGCATTTTAATGACCTGCTCACCGAAATGATGCACATTTACAATGATGTCATTAAAGCCAAATTTTGCCAGTTTCTCAATCACAATCAACAGCAAAGGTTTTCCGTTAATTTCCACCAAAGCCTTGGATTTTTGTTGTGTCAACGAGCCCAACCGCGTACCTAAACCTGCAGCTAATACCATTGCTGCCACTTGTCTTTCACTCATCGCTGCTGAGGTTTACAAAGTTTACTTTGTTTGCTTGAAGACTGCCCACATTTGCCGCAAATAAATGCTTTTAGCTTGTCGGTTTTTTCCTTTTTGTCGGTTTTACACTTCTTCTTCGTCATGGTTAAAGCTTTGTTCGTGATGAAGCAATTCAATCGTAAGTTCAGGAAATTTGTGGCTTAACTGTGTGGCAAGAAAGTCGGCGCAATACACTGACCGGTGTTGCCCGCCAGTGCAGCCAAAACTAACCATGATATGATTGAATCCTCTCGAAATGTAGTTTCTAACAGCAGCTGAGACCAATTCTTCTGTCTGAAGCATGAATTGAGATACTTCAGGTTGGTTTTCCAGGAACTTTTTTACAGATTGATCTCTACCAGTAAGCATTTTGTATTGTGCTTCGCGGCCAGGATTTGGTAGCGAACGGCAGTCGAAAACAAAGCCACCACCATTACCTGAAACATCATCAGGAATTCCACCTTTGAGGAAAGAAAAACTACTTATAACAACCCGGAGTTTATGTGATTCAGTAGTCTCAACAATCGGATAAAGGTGTTTAATATGAGTAAGTTGCAGTAAAACTCCTTTCAGTTCGGGTAGCGACAATGGCAACGGCATCAAGTTGAGCTGACGCTCGATCTCACGCAGGGCATAGGGAATACTCTCGATGAAATGACGTTTTTTTTGAATAAGTCCTCTAAATCCGTAAGCCCCAAGCACCTGGAATAGACGCAGATAAACAAATGCCGGAAAATATCTTTCGAAATCAATGCTCTGTGGATCAGTGTAGTTGGATAACTTAAAAAGATAATGTTTCAACAAATGCTGGCGCAGTTCGGTTGAAAGTTGCGCTTTTACCTGAAATAGCAGCGAGGCGACATCATATTGCAGAGGTCCTCTTCGACCTCCCTGAAAATCAATAAAATGAGGTTTGTTTTTGTGAATGATAATGTTGCGCGACTGAAAATCTCGATACATAAAATAGTCAGATGGAGCCTGTCTGATAAAACCCGTCAGCTGCGCAAAATCTTCATCAAGCTTGGCATCATCAAAAATAATCTGCGGGTGAAGTTTCAGAAAGTAATATTTGAAATAGTACAAATCGTCTAAAATGGCTTTTTCGTTGAAACTTTCTACCGGATAGGCCACTTTATAATTGATTCCATTGTTGCCGGCAATTTGAAAATCAACCAAATAAGAGATTGCATCTTCATAATATTGAACAACACGTTCGCGAATTGAAGAATCAGAATGCCACCGCTGCACCAGATTAAACAGGCTTTGGTCCCCAAAATCAGTTTGTAAATAACAGTCTTCGTTATGGTTGATTTTGATCACTTTGGGAACAGGGAGCCCAAGTTCGAAAAAGTGGTTCGAAAAACTAAAAAAGGCTTTGTTTTCGGCTGTTACAGGGTTGTACGTGCCAATATACTGATTTTCACCGGCTTTAATCCGATAATACTTGCGGGCAGAACCTGATTCGGGCAAGGGGATACATGAATCCGGATGTTTTCCGGTTACAGACTTAAACAGGCTGTCGAGTTCTTTTTGTATCTCTTGAAGACTTCTCATGACATTAATTTAGAATGAGTACAAATTTAGCTTTTTTTCGCGGTGATTGGGGTAGTCATCAAATGCCCGATAAAATTTCGTAAATTTGTGCTTTAATCAAAAGCACGAAGATTATGGAACCCACAAAATCAGCAACTGATATCCTCAAAACTGCGATTCTGCTCGAACGCAGGGGCAAAGCTTTCTACACACAGGTAGCACGCCAGACCGAAAGCAAATCGGCTAAGCGCATTTTTGAAATGATGGCCGAGGAAGAAGATGAGCATATTCAATTTTTATCGAAGCAATTTGCCT
This sequence comes from Bacteroidales bacterium UBA5536, assembly GCA_002426795.1. GTDB lineage: Bacteria > Bacteroidota > Bacteroidia > Bacteroidales > F082 > UBA5536. The sequence goes on along the minus strand of DINQ01000008.1, from coordinate 367,658 downwards.
ATTACGAAAAAAATCACGCTTTCATGAAAAATGAAGTGCACGAAGAAGTTGATGACACCGAAGCTGTGATGATTTTGACCGATAAAATTAAAAATGAGATTTCTGCAGCCGGATTCGAAGCGGCTGCTATTTCTGCTGCCATCGATTTTGAAAACCGTGCCATCGAAGTATATTCTGGCAGGGCTGCTGAAGCTACTGACAAAAACGAGAAAGAGATGTACCAAATGCTTGCTGATTGGGAGAAAACACATCACAAACTGCTGCACCATCTCAACGAAGACCTGAAAGAACAAATCTGGAACGACAACCAATTCTGGCCGTTCTAAATCATGAAACTTAATCTGACGACCGGCTACTGGCCGGTTTTCTTTTTCAATACAATTTATATCAAATCTTAATAAAAATGCAAGACGAAAACATGGGATTTAATTCACTTGCCGTGCATGCAGGTGGATTTGAAGATCCGCTAGGAAGTGCAGTTACGCCCATTTATCAGACATCAACATTCAAATTTGAAAATGCTGAGCATGGTGCAAAATGTTTTTCGGGGGAAGAAAAAGGTTACATCTACACCCGCATCGGAAATCCTACCATTGAAGAACTCGAGAATAGCGTTGCCTTGCTCGAGGGAGGTTTTGGCGGAATCGCTACCAGCTCAGGTATGGCAGCCGTAAACACGGTATATTTGGCATATCTTGCGGCAGGAAAGCACCTCGTGGCACACAACTCGCTTTATGGCCCGTCGCGGGCGATCATGGAAAGCCTTTATCCGCGCTTTGGTGTCGAATCAAGTTTTATTGATGCTACTGACATCGAGAATGTGAGAAAAGCAATCAGACCAAACACCTCATTGATTTACCTTGAAACTCCAGCCAATCCTACCATTGGACTAACTGACATCGAGGCTATCTCAAAATTGGCCCACGAACACAACATTCCTGTTTGTGTCGACAACACTTTTTGCAGCCCCTATCTGCAGAAACCCCTTGATTTTGGTGCTGATATCGTGCTCCATTCGATGACAAAGTTTATCAACGGACATGCTGATATTGTGGCTGGTATGGTCGTTGCAAAAACAAAAGAAGATTATAACAAACTTAGGCCTGTGATGGTGAATATGGGATTCAACATGGATCCACACCAGGCATGGCTGACACGTAGAGGCCTGAAAACTCTTGGTATCCGTATTGAGCGGGCACAGGAAAATGCCATCAAGGTGGCAGAATTTCTAGAAAACCACCCCAAAGTTGAGTGGGTTTTGTACCCTGGTTTAAAATCGCATCCACAGTATGAGCTTGCCAAAAAACAAATGAAAGGCCCGGGAGCCATGATTAGTTTTGGCGTGAAAGGCGGTTTTGAAGCTGGTAAAACAATGATGGACAATGTTAAAATGGCTTTGCTTGCTGTTTCATTAGGCGGAATTGAAACGCTTATTCAACACCCGGCCAGCATGACGCACTCCAAACTTTCCAAAGAATCGAAAGATGCAGCTGGCATTACCGACGGCCTGGTTCGACTGGCTGTGGGTATCGAAAATGTTGAAGATATCATTCACGATCTGGATCAATCTTTGGCAAAGGTTTAGCGATATTTGCCTCCAATCTAAAAGCCGTTGCTGCCATTTTTATTAATTTAGCAACGGCTTTTTTTTTGATACCTATGAAAAACACCAACCACCAACTATTGCTAATCCTTTTGTTTTTGCCTTTAGTTGCCCTCACGCAGCGTACAGCCGTGGTGCTGAGTGGGGGTGGAGCCAAAGGATTGAGTCATGTTGGGGTATTAAAGGCTCTTGAAGAATCAAAGGTGCCAATCGATTACATTGTTGGAAATTCAATGGGAGCGCTCGTTGGTGCGCTCTATGCAAGCGGATACTCTCCGGATGAAATAGAAAACTTTGTTCTGACAGATCAATTTACTGACTGGGTAACGGGCAATATCGATGAGCGCTTTTTCTTTGAAAAATCATATGATGCCAATGCGTCACTGGTTTCATTGCCTTTTAGCATTGGTAAGAAATTTCGTTCCCGTCTACCTTCAAGTTTTATCTCACCCTATTTAATGGACTACGCGGTAATGGAGACTTTTGCGGCTCCTTCAGCCGTTGCCGGCTATGATTTTGATCGGCTTTTTGTTCCCTTCAGGTGCGTGGCGTCTGATATCGACTCATCGAAACTGGTTGTTTTACGCAGAGGCCAGCTCGGAACCGCTGTGCGGGCTTCCTCAACATTTCCATTTTTATTCAGGCCAATCCGTATTGATGGCACATTACTTTTTGATGGTGGAATGTATGATAATTTTCCGGCTGATGTAGCTGTGGATGAGTTTCATCCGGATGTAATTATTGGTAGCAAAGCTGTTGGAAACTACGCTCCACCGGAGGAAACAAATATCATGTCGCAGGTACAAAATATGCTGATGCGCAAAGCTGACTTTAGCATTCCAGAGCAAAATGGTGTGCTGATTGAATCTCAACTTGGGCCAGCAGCTTTGCTCGATTTTAGCTCCGCTCAAGCCTATGTTGACAGTGGTTATGTAGCAGCCATGCGAAAGATACCCAGGTTACAAAAACTTGTGCGCCGAAAAGCAAATCCAGATAGTTTAAAATTAGTAAGAAGTAATTACCGTAATCAACTGCCTGAATTGCTGATTGATACAATCGTTATCACAGGGGTAAATCCCAATCAGGCACACTATATTGCGCAGCGATTGAACTACCATGATCGCTATACCAAGCTAGCAGATTTATCAGACAATTACCTCAACCTGCTATCGGATGATCGCATCAGTTATATCTTTCCCGAATTGGTTTATGATTCTGTCAGAAAGCGTTTTGCTATGCATTTGAATGTTTTGCTAGCCGATAATTTTCAGGCAGAATTTGGTGGAAATGTTTCTTCCTCAGCTACTAACGAAGCCTATATTGGTATTAGGTACCGTTCGTTGGGAAAGATTGGCAAGCGGGCTGGTGTAAACGCTTATTATGGAAGATTTTACTCGTCTTTTCAGGCCAACGGACATATTGACCTCCCAGGGTCGATGCCTTTCTACCTGGATGGCACGATTACACTCAGCAGAAAAGACTATTTCAAAAACGCCAATTACTTTTTCGAAGACCCGACGCCGGCATTCCTGATCAATGACGAAAACTTTGCGGATCTTCGATTGGGACACTTATTGGGAAAATATGCCAAAGTGGGAGTGGGGTTCACCATTGGACAACGTGATTTCGAATATTACCAAACCAATGATTTTTCGAGAAATGATACTGCAGACCTGAGTCGTTTCAATTTTGTAAACCCATATGTCATGTTTGAACTCAATTCGCTTAACAGGAAAATGTTTGCCAGTTCGGGCATGAAATGGGGCATATCGCTCAAGTATTATCAGGGTTTGCAGACATATATTCCTGGAAGTAACACAATAAAAAAGTTTGCCGAAGACACCAATCAGGACTTTTTCCGGGCAAAAATCTACATCGAGAATTATTTTGCACAACTTGGGAAGTTTAGCTTTGGATTTGTTTCTGATCTGGTTTATTCGAATCAACCATTGCTTTCCGATTACACTTCTTCAATTCTCTCAGCGCCTTCTTTTGAACCCGTGAGCGAAATGCAGACCAATTATATTACAACCTACAGGGCTTTCACTTATCTGGCTGCTGGATTGGAAATGGTTTATCACCCCATTAAAAATGTTGATCTGCGTGCCGAACTATATGGATTTCAGCCATATCAACGAATTTTGGATCATGGACCCTATCAACAGCCATCTTTGGGACCTGTTATAAGTAATCCTTCGGTTTTAGCATCGACTCGTCTGGTGTATCACAGCCCGATTGGCCCTGTTAGCCTGGCTTTAAACTATTTTGATAAAGCAGATAATCACTTTTCTGTCGTCTTTAATTTTGGTTACCTGATTTTTAACCGGTCAGCATTTGATTGATAATTGATAGGCGCCGTTAAACTAAGATGGTCTTTTTTTGTTAATCTTGTAGGTTGAAGTAAAAATATGGAAATCATTACCATCCTAATTTTGTGTTTTTTTCTGGCAACTGTCGCTCCGGTGATTAGGCAGCGAACTGGAATTTGGTCAGGCTGGATACTGGCTATAGTACCTGCAGCAATTGTTGTTTGGCTGGTAGTTATATATCCCAAAGTCTGGGCTGGAAATGCTTTTCGTGCTGCATATGAATGGCTTCCTCAACTGAATATGGGCTTTTCATTCCGTTTAGATGGTCTCAGCTGGCTGTTTGCCATGCTGATTTTTGGAGTAGGCTCACTCATCCTTATTTATGCTGGATACTACATGAAAACATATAAAAACACCAAGCGCTTTTTTGCGTATCTGGTGTTTTTTATGGGCGCCATGTTTGGGTTGGTAGCAGCAAATGATTTGATGACACTTTTTCTGTTTTGGGAGCTCACGAGTGTAACTTCGTTTTTACTCATAGGTTTTAAGCATCATTTAAAAGCTGCACGTGATGCGGCATTGCAAGCGCTGCTGATTACGGGTACTGGAGGTCTGGCATTGCTGGGAGGCTTTATTTTGCTTGGAATCGAATATCAGACATTTAACATAGAAGTTATACTGCAAAATCCTCACATATTTTTAAATTCAAAATACTTCCTCCCGATCTCCATCTTGCTAATGGTCGGTGCTTTTACAAAATCGGCGATTTTCCCTTTTCATTTTTGGCTGCCGGGAGCCATGCAGGCGCCTTCTCCGGTAAGTGCTTTTTTGCACTCGGCTACAATGGTTAAGGCGGGAATTTTCTTACTGGCCCGACTTCTTCCACTTTACAGTCAAAGTGATTTTTGGATTTATACACTTACCATTTTTGGAGTCACAACCATGTTTGCAGGTGGCTGGCTATCCATGGCCCAAAATGACCTCAAGAAAATACTCGCCTATACCACCGTTAGTGCTTTAGGGACTCTGGTTTTGCTGATTGGCACAGGGACAGCTTATGCCTTAACTGCAGCATTGGTTTTTCTGTTGGTTCATGCTTTTTATAAAGCCACCCTTTTTATGATGGCTGGAAACATCGAAAAAAAAACCGGGACACGACAAATGGATGCTTTAGGAGGCTTGCGGCACTGGATGCCGGTTGCAGCCATTATTTCCTACCTGGCCTTACTGTCGATGTCGGGAGTGCCGCCAATGCTGGGTTTTATTGGAAAGGAACTCATTTACGAAGCCAAAATGAAAGCACCTGATGCAGCTGTATTTATATTATTAGCTGGATTTTTAGCCAATGTTTTTATGGTTTTCGTTTCAGCCAGGATTGCTTTCTCTGTTTTTTTAGGACCGAAAATGTCCTTCGACAAAAAAGTTGCAGAACCTGATGTGGCATTGCTCACTGGTCCAGGGATTTTGGTGATTTTGAGTTTGCTGCTCGGAGTTTTTCCGGAGATAGCGCAAAATATTATCTCACCTGCTTTTACTTCAATCGCACCAGACGAAAGTCTTGTCAAACTTAAGCTTTGGCATGGGTTTAATAACATCTTGCTGTTGAGCGTGCTGACAGTTTCTGCTGGCTTGTTGATGTATTTTGCGCGTAAAGGGTTGATTAATCGCATAAGTCGATTGAATGAGCTTTTCTTTAACCTGCATTTGTCAGAACGATTTTTTGCTGGATTGAATGCTTTTATGAGTTTCGCAGGTCGAAAAACCAGTTTTGTACAACACGGATATCATCGGTTTTATTTAATGACCATGATTTTGTCTGCCACTGCCTTGCTTTGGTATGGGATGTTCAAAATGAATTTCTCATGGGATTCCCATTTGTTTGAAGGTGTGTTATCCTGGATTGTACTTGTAGCAATTTTCGTGATTGTTTCTGCTTCAATTGCAACAGTCACAACGAGTAACAGGTTGAATGCGTTGATCTACATCGGTTTGGTTGGCATTGGATTGACCATCATTTTTATTTATTATGGTGGTGTTGATCTGGCCATCACCCTTATTGTTGTTGAAACGCTGATGATTGTGATTGGTGCAATGGTGGTGTATCGATTGCCTAAATATATTCGTTATTCTGGTGTGACTTCAAGGGTGCGGGATGTTTTGATTTCTGTAGTTTTTGGGGCTACAATTACGGCAATCATACTGGCTATTTCACCTGATTATCAGGCTAAAGAAGTAGCTGATTATTTCGTTGAAAACAGCCTGACCAAAGGTTTTGGAAAGAATGTGGTGAATGTTATTCTGGTCGATTTCAGGGCACTCGACACTTTGGGAGAAATCACTGTTTTGGCATTGGCTGCCATTGGAATTGCATCTCTGCTCAAACTCAAACTTGATAAAAAAACATAGTATCTATCAATCAGAAATTTTTTGTGAACTTAAACAATCCAAAAATAGACAATGAAATATCCATATGAATATCATCATACCAACTGTAATGAAAATTCATGGATTTCCGAAAGTTTTTGAAACTGACCCATGAAATCAAAATTATTTAGAAATGAAATATCAATATGAATTAAATCGTAATCGCTCTGAGCGCAAATTCATGGGTATTCCACCTGCCTGTGGCAGACAGGTGTGACCGGTAAAATCAAAAATATTTACACATGAAATCACAAATCATTCAAATAGCTGCAACATATCTGATGCCATTCTTGTTGGTTTTGAGCCTGGTTGTATTTTATCGCGGTCATAATGAGCCGGGAGGAGGCTTTATTGGCGGGCTTATCGGAGGATCCGCTATCATATTGTATGCTGGCGCATACGGTCTTGAAATAACCAAAAAGCTTTGGATAAACCGTCCAACAGCCCTTATCTGGATTGGACTAGCAATGGCATTGTTGAGTGGTTTTTTTGCGTATCTGACTCATGGAAGTCCTTTTATGACAGCTGTTTGGGTGCAGATTGGCAGTGGACCTTTTGCCCTAAAAGTTGGGACACCCCTTTTATTTGACCTGGGTGTTTATTTGACTGTCATGGGTATGTTGGTTAAAGTGGTTCTAACCGTAATGGAGGAGGTGTTATGACAACTTTGTTAGCAATTTTAATCGGTTTTTTGTTTTCGGTAAGTATTTACCTTTTACTGCGGAGGAGTATTGTAAAACTTGTTTTGGGTTTGTTGTTTCTAAGTTATGCCACAAGTTTACTGTTGTTTGTTACTGGTGGTCTCACGGTTGGGAAACCAGCTTTTGTTGAATCTCAGACTCAGATTGCCTCAAAAGTTGTAAGCGATCCATTGCCTCAGGCGTTGATTCTTACAGCGATTGTTATAGGGTTTGGCGTTGCGGCATTTGCCATGGTACTCATCTACCGTTTTCACCGTGAAACAGGAACAATAGATATGGACGAATTATCAGAAACCAATCAAAAATGATTTTATTCCTGCCCATCATCATTCCGCTGTTTTTTGTCGCACTGCTTATCATGATGCGGAAAAATCTGCGTTTGCAAAAATGGTTGAGCGCAATTGGTGTGCTTTTACAGCTGTTTGCAGCTGTTACTATTTTCACGGAAGTACGTGCTTCAGGAACCATTTTTTCGCAAGCGGGAAACTGGCCTGCGCCTTTTGGGATTAGTTTTTTTGCTGATTACACTTCGGCTATTGTCTTGATTGCGGTGTCTTTTGTCGCGTTGTGGATTCATATCTTCAGTTTTGGAGCAATTGATCGCACAAGACAAAAATTTGGTTTGTTTGTGCTTTTTCAGGGTCTTTTAACCGGCATCAACGGCGCTTTGCTTACGGCAGATATTTTCAATCTCTATGTCTGGTTCGAAGTAATGCTTATTTCGTCTTTTGTACTGATATCGCTTGGAGCCACAAAATCGCAACTACGCGGTGCAGTAAAATATGTTGTAATGAATCTTTTTGGCTCAGCGCTGTTTGTTTCGGCCATCGGCATTGTATACGGACAGTTGGGAACTTTAAACATGGCTGATATTGCACTGAAGATCAACCAGCAAGGATTAAACCTGCCGCTGAACAGTGCAATGATGTTGTTTTTCATTGCATTTGGAATCAAAGCAGCAGTTTTCCCGTTTTATTTTTGGTTACCATCCTCTTACCCGGCCCCACCCGTTGCAGTTACAGCTTTTTTGAGTGCCACCTTGACAAAAGTAGGCGTGTATGTGCTGATTAGATTTTATAGTTTGTTTGCCTTTCATCAGGCTGAATTTTGGCAACCTATCATTTATGGAATTGCAGCAATAACTATGGTTTCAGGCGTAATCATGGCAGCTTCGGCATATGATATCCGTAAGATTCTTTCTTTCCATATCATCAGCCAGATTGGTTACATGATTATGGGTCTCGGAATTTTTTCGGTATTTGGACTGGCTGGTGCACTTTATTTTTTGGTGCATAATATGTTGTCAAAAACTACTGCTTTTATGTCAGCGGGATTGATGCAACAGAAATATGGTACTTTCGATCTAAAAAAAATGGGAAATCTTTACCGATTGCATCCCTATGTTGCCTTTTTGTTTTTGATTCCTGCGCTTTCGTTAGCTGGAATACCGCCAACATCTGGTTTTTTTGGGAAATTCCTGCTAATATACGCTGGATTTAGTGCAGGGGCTTGGATTGTGACCATTTCAGCACTGGTGGTAAGTATTTTTACCCTGTTTTCGATGGTCAAAATCTGGAACGAGGCCATCTGGAAACCGCTTCCAGAAGATGTGCCAGTTCATGACGAAAAGAGAATGAACAGGACTTCTGTATTTGCTTCAAGTGTCATGGCTTTTTCATCCTTGCTGTTTGGGTTTGCCATTACCTGGTTCTTCGATGTTTTTATCAGAGCCGGTGAGCAACTTGTCAATAACCAGCACTATATCAATGCTATTTTGAATCCTTAATTCTTTGAACTCTCAGAAAATGAAACCATTAAAACGTGTAGGTAAAATATTTTCTTTCATTGTATTTTATGCCTGGGAAATGCTTGTTTCGAGTTTCATTCTGGCCAAAGATATTTTGCATTGGAACAAAAACTTTAAACATGGAATTGTTGCTGTTGACCTTGATTTGAAGTCAGATATGGCAATACTGGCTATGGTCAATCTGGTTTCGATGACACCCGGAAGTCTGACAGTCGAGTTGAGCCACGACCGTAAAAAAGTGTTCATCCATACAATGTATCTTGATGATAAACAGGAATTTGTGCATAAAATCAAGAATGATTTCGAACGTAGAATAAAGGAGGTTTTCGAATGAATCCGGAGAATAGTATTTTACTTGAAATTTCGATAAACATTGCGATAGTGAGTGTTTCAATTGCTATTTTGGTATCGCTGTTTCGCTTGTTCAGAGGTCCTTCTGTCATCGACAGACTCATTGTTCTCGATTTGGTTTCTTCTTCATTGATTGGCCTGATTCTCGTGTTTATTATCCAGACCTCCGAAACTGTCTATTTAAACGTAGCACTCATTACGGCCCTTATTGTTTTTATGGGAAATGTTGCTTTTTCGCGTTACTTAAAGAGGAATTTGAAGAATGATTGAAGTTTTCGTCTCCATATTTTTATTACTCGGCTCGTTTTTTACATTGATAGCCGCTTTGGGAGTTATCAGGTTGCCAGATGTATATATGAGGATGCATGCCATCACCAAGGCTTCGTCTCTGGCAACGATTTTTTTTCTCATCGCACTGATGATCGCTCATCCCAATGCACGTATCGTTTTAGGAAGTATTTTGTTGTTGCTGTTTATCGTTCTTACAGCGCCAATTTCATCTCATTTCCTGGCGCGTGTGGCACACCTCATGCAGGTGAAAATGGCAAAAGGAAAAAAAACTGACGACCTAAAAAAGTATGATGACACCTATTTGCACGGTGATGATTAGGCCAATCATTATTCAAAGATTAATTTCCATTGTATGTTTGTGATGATTTCACAATGAACTGATTATTCCCCTAAAAAGCTTTTGTGTTTCGGGTAATTCTTGTCAAATAATTCCTATTTTTGCAGCCTTATTTGAGAATGAACCCATATCGATTGCAACAAAACTGCATGATGATAATTGCTAATAATGTATCATAATGGAAAACAAAGATCAACTCCATCAAGTTTCCTCAGAGATGCCTGCCGGAAATGAGAATTCCCCGAAGAATGAATCTTCAAATGCATCAGAAAACCAAGTAGTTGAAAACCAAATTTCAGCAGAAGAAAAGCAAAAAGCACTGGCAATGCTTCAGTCGAACAAACTTGTTGAAGAGGTTGTGGCAGCTGAACCCAAAGTAGTTGAAAAACAAGTAGCTACTCCAAAAAAGGTGAAAGAAAAGCCTTTGTTGAATAAAGAGGAGGTAGCTGAAATTCAACAGCTGATTGCTCCCGATCAATCTGCATTTGATGATGACGATGATGAGGATGATGAGGTTGAACACGATTTTTCTGAGTTGAACAAGCTGCAACTGGTCGAAATGCTCGAGCAGGTTGTTGAAGATAACGACGTGGCCAAAATCAAAGACCAGGTTGCTGCCATCAAAGTGTTTTTCCTCAAACTTAACAAAGTTGATATTGAGCACGAATTGGAGCAGTTTATTTTGGATGGGGGCGATAAGGAATCCTACAATCATCAGGACGATCCACTCGAAATCAGGTTTAAGGCTGCTTTTGGAAAATACAAAGAGAGCAAAGCTAAATTTAACGAACAGCTCGAAAAACAGAAACAAGTTAACCTGCAGGAGAAACTCAATATTCTTGAGGAACTGAAGCAACTTATTGCCTCTGAAGAAACGCTCAAGAAAACTTACGACGAGTTTAAAGTGTTGCAGGACAAGTGGAAGGAAATCGGACAAGTTCCTGCTGGTGAAGTTACCAACCTGTGGAATAACTACCATTTCCTTGTAGAAAAGTTTTTCGATAAGGTTAAAATAAATCGTGAATTGCGCGATCTTGACCTTAAAAAGAATTTGGAGCAGAAAATTGAACTTTGCGAAAAAGCAGAGGAGCTGTTACTCGAAACTTCCGTTACAAAGTCTTTCAAATTACTCCAAAAATACCACGACGAGTGGAAAGAAATTGGACCGGTACCGCAAGACAAGAAAGATGAAATCTGGGACCGTTTCAAAAATGCTACTGATAAAATCAATGCCATTAGGCGTGAGCATTATGCCAAAGTTCAGGAAGAACAGATGGTGCATTACGAAGCTAAAATTGCGCTGTGCGTAAAGGCTGAAGAATTGGTTGGCGAAGAAATCAACAGTATTAGTGGTTGGCAAAAGAAATCCAATGAGGTAAACGAATTGTTTAAATTCTGGAAATCGATTGGGCAGGCTCCCAAAAAGCTGAACGACGAGGTTTGGGCCCGCTTCAAAACATCAATGGATGCCTTTTTTGATGCCAAGAAAGACTTTTTTGGAAAGATTAAAGACCAGCAAGTCGACAACTACAACCGCAAACTCGAACTTTGCGTCGAAGCTGGGTCGATGCAGGAATCCACAGAATGGCGAAAAGCTACTGACAGGTTGAAATACTTGCAGGAAGAATGGAAGAAAATTGGACCTGTTCCTCGTCGCCATTCCGATAAAATCTGGAAACGTTTCAGATCAGCTTGTGACACTTTCTTTACACGTAAATCTGAACATTTTACTGGCATCAGAGGCAGAGAAGATGAAAACCTTGCGAAGAAAAACGCCCTGATCAAAGAAATTGAAGGTTTTGCGGTGAAGAAAACCAAAGCAGAAAACCTGGATGCCGTAAAAGCTTTCCAAAGGGCTTGGATGGAAATAGGGCATGTGCCAATCAAAGTGAAAGATCAGCTTCATGCGCAATACCGCAAAGCGATAGACAACCTTTTCGAAAAAATGAAAATTTCTGAGTCGGAGATGTCAGCTACAGAATATCGCGGCATGATCGAGAACATGAAAGATGATCCCGATTCACGTGATAGGGTCAGGAGAGAGCGTAATACACTCAATATCAAGGTAAATAAACTCAGAGAAGAGATTATGCTTTGGGAAAACAACATCGGATTCTTTGCTAACAGCAAACAGGCCGATATCATGAAAGCTGAATATGAAAAGAAAATCAGCAAAGCCAAAAATGAACTTAAACTATTGGAAGCCAAATTGAAAATCCTGGTGGATTAGTAAAAAGTTTTTTGAAAAAAAGGCCGGTTGATTGGAAAATCAGCCGGCTTTTATTTTAAGGTTGAACCAGGTTTGAACCAATTAATATCCAATCTTCATCTACCTCGTTCGATTTCTTGGTGAATCGGATTAGTCCATAGTACTTTGCCATGAAATAACGCATATACATCGTGTCCGGAGCGTTTTTGTAGTCGATTACACTGCTTTCGTATACATCCGTATAATTACCATTTCCAACGGCCAAAGCAGGATAATAGGCTACATTCGAATAATTTCCTTCATTGATTCCGAGTCGAATAACTGAATCTAGGGTGTATTTTGGCGTGAAAATGGTATAATAGCGGTCGTTATCAAAGTAAATCCTGTAGCTTTCATTCATTTCAACGCTTTGATCTTCAGAATATCCACCTGTAATTTCGCCCGATTTAATTCCTGTTGCGTTACTTTCAAAGAAATAGAAATACGATTCATAATAGAAACCTGGTGTGCTTCCAACCGGATTGTTATATCTTCTTTCGGTGTAATATCCCAGAATGCTTACTGTGTCGACCTGACTGTTTTTTTCATTGCGATAAACCCAATAGCCACTCGAATCGAAAACAGTATAGGCCTTGAACTTTTGAGAAATTTCTTCGATGTTGGTAGGCTTAAAATCGTTGGTTTTGGTGCAATAAGTCAAAGCACTTACCGCAAAAATAAAAAGCAGGAATTTAAAAAAGTTCATATTAACGAATGAAGGATTATTAGTTCACGCAAAAATAGGCATTTGTGCTGCAAATTGGTCAGAAAGTTTAAAAAATATCCAGGAATCATCTGGCTGGCCAAAATATCGGGGATAAGTGAAATAATTTTCCAAACTCATGACCCGCATTGAACATTTAACGGATTGTTTCAGTTATATTTATCCGGGCTTTGATATTTCAATTTGTTTAATTGTAATTTTGTTCCATGGCAGCAAATACTTTTGGAGAGATTTTCCGGCTTACTACTTTTGGTGAGTCGCATGGAAAAGGAATTGGGGGTGTCATTGATGGATGTCCACCCAATCTGGAGATTGATATTTCATTGATTCAAAAGGAATTAAATCGGCGACGGCCCGGCCAATCGCACCTGACTTCACCCAGGAATGAGGCAGATGAAGTGCAGCTGCTTTCGGGAGTTTTTGAAGGGAAGTCGACTGGTGCGCCAATTGCTTTTTTTGTACCAAATACCGATCAGCGTTCGAAAGATTATTCACATATCCAGCATACTTTCAGGCCTTCACATGCTGATTTTACTTACCAAAAGAAATATGGAACCCGCGATTACAGAGGCGGAGGAAGATCATCTGCCCGCGAAACTATCGCACGCGTAGTGGGGGGGAGCATCGCAAAAATCTTCCTGAAATCAATTGGTATCGAAGTTCATGCTTTTGTTCAGCAAATAGGTGAAATAAAACTGTTAAAACCAATTGAAGAAATTGATTTCAGTAAGGTAGAACAATCCATTGTGCGCTGTCCGGATACAGAAACAACCCAAAAGATGCAACTTCTTATCGAGGAAATGCAACAAAAGGGTGACACGTTGGGAGGGGTTATTAGTTGCGTTGTTAAAGGTGTTCCACCTGGCCTTGGAGCGCCTGTTTTTGATAAATTTCATGCCGACCTGGCAAAAGCCATGCTCAGCATCAATGCAGTGAAAGGCTTCGACTATGGAAGTGGTTTCGAAGGCGTTTCTTCGCCTGGAAGTATGCAAAATGACCGTTTTGTAAATGATGGCGGAAAAATTAAAACACTCACAAACCATTCTGGTGGTATACAGGGAGGCATTACCAACGGAGAGATTGTCTATTTTAGGGTAGCATTCAAACCTGTTGCGACCTTGATGCAAACACAGCTAACGGTTGATGATGCAGGCAATGAAATTGAAATTGCCGGAAAAGGTCGTCATGATGTATGTGTACTGCCGCGTGCGGTGCCCATTGTTGAAGCCATGGCCGCTCTCACAACAATTGACCATTATCTACGTCAAAAAATGTATCATATTTAAATAAAACAGCATATGAAGCGGTTATTGAAAGTGTTGTCTATCATTGTTTTACTGGTTCTTGCTACGATTGTGGTTTTGCCTTATTTTTTTAAGGATAAAATTGTAGCGGTAGTCAAAAAGGAAATCAATCAGCAGCTTAATGCGGAAGTCGATTTTGTGGATGCTGATTTAAGTCTGATCAGGCAGTTTCCTGATTTCACGCTCGATCTGAACCAATTGTCAGTGGTTGGTAAGAATCATTTTGCACACGACACCCTGTTCTTTGCTGAAACGATCGGACTACGTATCGACTTTCTGAAAGCGATCAAAGGAAAATATATTTTGAAAGAAACAAACCTTTACAAACCTATTATCAATCTGTTGGTTACAAAAGAGGGAGAAGTAAACTGGGATATTAGCAAGCCAACAGAAGAATTGCCAGGCAAAACAACAGAAGCAGATACTGCTGCAATTAAAATCAACGTGGATCAGTTCAATATGTATAGTGGTAGCATTGTTTATGCTGATACATCGCTCGCATTCGCAATGAGCCTAAAGAATGTGAATGGTAGGTTAAAAGGAGTCTTTTCAACCGGTTTATCAGAGCTTTCGACACAGTTATCATCGGAATCTGTCGACCTTACATATGATGGTTTTTCTTACCTGAGTCAGGTTAAGGCAAAATTTGATGCCGTATTTCTGATTGATTTACAGAATAGCATCTATACTTTTAAGGAGAATAAATTGTTGCTGAACGACCTGGCGCTTAGCTTTGATGGCTCTGTCGGGATGGGTGTTGAGGATATCACCATTTTGCTCAATTTCAATGCTGTTGATGCAGCCTTCAAAAACCTGATTTCGATAGCTCCAGCAATTTATTACAATGACTTCGAAAAACTTCAGGCTGACGGCACTTTCACACTGCAAGGATTTCTAAAAGGCGTTTACAACGACACCTCCATGCCTGGCTTTGGCATTGAAATCAGTGCTAAGAATGGATCGCTTAATTATCCTGAATTGCCCTCAAAGATTGAAAATATCAATTTGGCGCTGGGGGTCAATAGCAAAACAGGAGAGCCAGATGATACGCGTATTGATTTGGAGAAGTTGACTTTCACCCTGGGACCAAATCCATTTGAATTGCAAATGAAGCTCTCAACACCAGTTTCTGATCCTGCATTTGATATACAGGCCAGGGGCAAGGTCGATCTAAGTAGCATTGCAGCAGCATTGCCATTGAAAAAAACGACCACTTTAAGTGGATTACTTACAAGTGACTTGTCGCTCAAAGGTAGGATGTCAGATATCGATAACAAGCAGTTTAGTAAAGTTACGGCTGCCGGTTCTGTATTGATGACTGACATTGTTTATCGGGATAGTGCTGTTGCGCTTCCAACGCAAATCAAGAATGTGCAAATCAATTTTTCGCCAGCTTTTGTCGATTTGATTAACCTGAACATGACCCTGGGGAAAAGTGATTTTACTGCCAATGGAAGGGTTGAGGATTACCTGGGTTATGCCTTGGCTGAACGCGATTTGATAGCACGCCTCGACTTGCAGTCAACTTTCATCGATGTGAACGAGTTGATGCAGCAGTTTATGTCGGATAGCGAATCAATCAACGAAACTACTGACACAACAGCAATTAAACTTGATCTGCCAAAGCACATCCAGTTTACAATGCAGGCAAAAGCCGATTCGCTAGATTACGACACTTATCACTTGAAAAATGTCATTACAAAACTTGTGTATCAAGATCAAAAACTAACTTTCGATCCGTTGCAGGCAGAGTTATTGGATGGAAATGTTAAGCTGTCGGGTTTCCTGGATGGAAAGGACGCTGAAAAACCTTCATTTGGTCTCACATTCAACGTGGAAAACTTCAACATTCCTAAGGCCTATAAACAGATTGGAATGATGCAGAAAGCGGCTCCGGTTGCAGAAAAAACTACTGGAAGTTTTTCGACACAGTTTACCATGAACGGGATGCTTGGTGCAGGTCTTAATCCTGATTATTCTTCTTTGACAGGAGGTGGAAGGCTGCTTACTTCCAAAATTCAGGTTGAGTCAATCAATACGTTGCAGAAACTTGCCGATTTGCTTGGCAACGACAAGTACAAACGCATTGTTTCGGATGGATTGAACTTTTCGTTCGAGTTTTTGAATGGAAGGGTATTCCAGAAACCTTTCAACCTGAAATTGGGAGAAGCAAACTCGATGATAGGCGGCAGTATTGGTTTTGATCAGTCGTTAGATTATGATATGCTTGTTACGGTTCCTTATCAGATGCTCGGAAAAACTGTGCAATCTGGAATTGACAAGTTGGCTGCAGCAGCTGCAGGCAAAGGCATTCAGATTGATCCCGGAACTTCTGTACAGGTGAAAGCGAAAATAGCCGGAAACACAGCGAATCCTTTGGTGACGATTGATTATCAGAATTTTGCCGGTAATTTGAAAAATGAGCTTGAGCAGAAAGCCCTGCAAGAAATTCAAAAGCAAAAGGAACAATTGCAAGCCAATGCCAGGCAGGAAGCCGAAAAGATTCTTGCTGATGCCAAAGCTAAGAGTGACACTCTGATGTCCAAAGCCAGACAAACTGCTGCTCAGATCAAAGCAGAGGGTGTTAAAGCAGCCAATACCATCAGGCAGGAAGCTAGCCGGCAGTCTGAGAACCTGATTGCCGAAGGCAAGAAAAAGGGTATGTTGGGCGAAATAGCAGCAAAAGAAGCGGCAAAAAAACTGCAGTCAGAGGCAGAAACAAAAGCCCAACTTGTTGAAAAAGAGGCCAACCAGAAAGCAGATAAGGTCGTACAAGAAGCGCAAATACAATCTGATAAAATGCTTGACGATGCCCGAAAAAAGGCTGAAGGAATCTGAAAAGTGGCAAAATCTTATTCTTTGGGAATGTTTAGTTCCCATTTAAGTTCGTTGTCTTTGCTGAAACAACTCACTTCTATATGTCGGTCTTTGCCTGATCCTGTTACTTTGATCAGGCCAAAATTGCGGTCAGTATAAATTTTGCCCGGAATCCGATAACTGTTTTTCCATTGGTCGCCGTTTTTATTTGGCCCTGAACTCATGGTTGAAAGCGTGACATCCCAAATGGTGGGCATGCCTTCCTCACGCAGTACTGATGCTTCAGAAAAATGCACATCTCCTGTAATGAAGACGACATTCTTAATGCCTTGATCCTGGATAAATTTAATGATTTTCAGCCTTTCATCATTGAATCCGTCGGCCGAGTACATTTCATACTGATTGGCATCGCTCAGGAATTGACCACCCATTGCCACAACTTTAAAATTGGCTTCACTTGTTACCAGGTTATCAAAAAGCCATTCGAGTTGTGCATTTCCAAGCATGGTCTTACCTTCCTTATGCAGCTTATCAGGGTCTCGGTACCAGCGGTTGTCAAGCAGAAAAAAATCAATGTCACCATACTGGAAACTTGTGATCGCACCTTTGATGTCACCCACACCATAAGTTGGATTTCCCCAAAATAATTCAAATGCTTCCAGTGTCATGTTTTTGTTGTAAAACCCTTTATCACTGTCGTTTGGACCGAAATCGTGATCATCCCAAATCGCATAATTAGCGCGTGTAGCCAATAATTCTTGCATTTCGGGCAGGGAACGGGTATGGGTATATCTGTGTAAGACGCCACTGCGTGAATTCCAGTCGGGCTCCCGCAAATATACGTTATCTCCTAACCATAGCATAAAATTTGTAGGATGCGAAGCCATGTTTTTAAACACCTGATAATCTCCCCCATAGGGTTTACCGGGCCGATCGAATTCAGTTTCGTTTACATAGGCGCAACTGGCTGAGAGGAAGCAGAATTCTGGCTCATCCCCACGCCAGCGCCATATTTTTTGTGTCTCAAAAAAAGTAGGGTAGGGGAAATCGACCAGTTGATGGTTCAAGTAAAGCTGGTAGATGTATTTCGTTCCTGGTTTGAGGGCTTTCAATTCGAATTTTGCGGTAAATGCTTCTTCTTCAGCAGTGATCAAAGTTTTTGTGCTGTATACTTCATCAGAATTTTCTGCAGGAAAATAAGTAAATGAAACTTCAGCAGCCTCTTTGGTTTGAACCCACAGCAATGCTTCAACCATATCGGTATAACCAACCATCGGTCCTGATTGGAGCAATGAGGCTTGTGCGATTGCGTGTAAATTACTACATACCAATATGATGAGTAATGATAATCTCGTGTATGCTCTCATTTTTCTTCCTTTAAAACATCCTGAATAAATTCGAAACTACCATCTGTTTGCGCGGGTTGCAGATGTAAAATATGCGCCATCAAAGGATATAAATGAATATTTTCAAATGATTCTTTCGAATAGTTTGTCTTAAACGATGGCCCAAAAGCATAAAAAATGGCATGGACATCCGTGTTTATTGGATCATAGCCGTGTGCACCCAACTTATCCATATTTTCCCATGACCAATAAACCGACCAGCTGCTATCTGCTACCAGTGAAATGTCATGTGTGCGGGGATTGTTGCCATAATGCAGATATTCAGGCAATTCACCGTGTTTCCAAGCCTTAAGGTGATTTATCTTTTGGAGTTTATTGTAAACTGTGTCGACAAAACCTGGTTTTACTCCGAGATTCATCATAGGGTTGTACCCATCCATTATGGTGAGCATACTCGTATCGATATAATCATCCAGATTGATTCTACGTTCTGGTGAGAGTTGACACATACCATGATCTGACGTAATAATCACATCTATCTGGTCTCCGTGAGGTAAGGCTTTAACCCTATTGTAAAACACTCCGACCAAGCTGTCAAGATAGGTCATCAGGGGTCTCAGGCTATCGCTCATAGGACCATAACGGTGTCCTTTGCCGTCAGGTTCATCCAGATACCACATGATGAGCTTGGGTCTTTTTTCTAAGGGCAGTTGTGCCCAATAAAGCACTGTATCGATTCGCTGTATATAAGGAAAATGATGCTCATATCTTTTCCAATAGGTTGGTCTGATGCCTTCCACATCTGCTTCACTGCCTACCCAAAAAAAAGTAGCCGATTTCATTCCCTGCTTTTCTGCTGTGACCCATATGGGTTCGCCTCCATAAAATTTCCCGTCTTCAACAGTACTCCGCTTTCCTTTTTCATTATAGGTTTCTTTAAGTTGCGGATCGTAAAACTGATTTTGCACAATACCATGATGATCGGGGTAGAGACCAGTTGCCATTGTGTAGTGATTGGGGAAGGTAATCGACGGGAAACTTGGAATCAAACTTTTGGCTTTTACACCAATTTGTTCAATATGATCGAGGTTTGGCGTGTTGAAACGGTCTGGATAGTCCCACCTGAAGCCGTCCAAAGAAACAACAATCAGTAAGTGGTCATCTTGTTTTGCCTGTCTTTTACATGAAAATAATAGGGTACCTAAAAGTACAGAAATGATGAGTGTGCGAAAGATTTTCATTGCTTAAATTTTAGCAGTAAAGATAAAAAAAGAGACCCGTAAAAACAGGTCTCTTTTTAAAGAATATGATATTAAGTTTAGTTGAAGAGATATCTAACACCAATCTGGCCAGTCCAACGTGAACCATAGATACCAACATCACTTACGTTGTAGATGTCTTGTACATCGCCTGTTCCGGTATAGTTGAACATAGCTTTTCCGTCTCCGTCAACACCTGTAAATTTGATAAGCTGATAGGCATCGTTGGTAATGTAACGACGGATACCCCATTCAGGATTTAACAGGTTGGTGAAGTTGAAAATGTCAAAAGTAACTTGCAAAGTGTGTCTTTTTCCAGAAACATTCATGAAGAAATCCTGAACGATTTTGAGGTCAACAACACTTTCGAAAGGCAAACGAGCTCCGTTTCTTTCGGCATATTCACCACGGTGTTCGCTCAGATATTTATCGCTATCGATAAAGCTGTTGAGGTTTGCCCATTGTGTAGCAGCGCTGGTAGCAACATTGCCGTCATTGTCGAGTACATCAACCAAATTGATCTGGCTTTGTGTTGCAGGAATCCAAATCAGGTTGCCGGCATTTTCACGTTCGTTGTTCAAACGGCCACCATTGTCATTATAAACATAGCTGAAACGTTGTCCGCTCTGACCGTTATAAACAAGACTCAAAGTAGTGGCAAAGTTGTTGGCATATTCCATGCGATAGGACAAGAAAGCCAGTATGCGTGAACCCATATCGAAATCTGAGTAACTCAGATCAAGGTGATTCAAACCACGAACGGTTTCCATATAACGCCATTGTGAACTGTTTTGTGACGAAGTACCGTCATTGAGGGCTTTTGCACGACCATAGGTATAAGCCAAAGTACCGGAGAATCCTTTTGTCAGCGGTTTAGAAACCTGAGCTGTAAAGTTATAGGTATAACCCTCGTTGGTATTTGTTCCAAGCATGATGCGTGAATAAACACTTTCGATTCTGCTTCCTGGATAATATGGACGATGATCAGGGCCATTGTCAACAGTAGTACCGTTAGCGGGTGCTTGGTTGACATTGTAGTAATTGACGTTAATCAAATTTTTGGTATAAATACCTTCAACGGTTCCAACCAACCCCCACCAGGGAAGTTTATGGTCAACACCAATACTGGTTCTTAAAACCTGAGGATTTTTGAAGTTTTCAGTAAAGAGGTCAATCTGACCACTTGGGATGGCATCTGCCTGACCGAAATCTGTTGCAGTGTATTGATTATCCCACTGTGGGCGGAAATCAACAGCGCCATTGTAGATCACACCACCAACAGTTAAACCATTGTTTGTATATGAACCACCTGGCCATACGAGGGGTAAACGACTGGTAAATACGCCGATACCTCCACGAAGCTGTGTGCTCTGATCGCCATAAACATCCCAGTTAAAGCCTAAACGTGGGTTGATGCTCAAATATGATTTTGGCATTTCGCCTACGCGGGCACCTTTCAGATCATATCCGTACGATTCAATTTTGGCAACTGTGGTATCGTTGAAACCATCCCAGATAGCCTGACGGCCACCAGCGTTTGGTTGATCAAGATACTGAGGAATATCGAAACGCAAACCGGCGGTTACTTTAAAGTTGTCGTTGATTTGCCATTCGTCCTGAACATAAAAACCATACTGCAAGGTTCTGAAATCGGCTGCAGCAGCAGAACCATCACCAACAATATTGTCAACCAATGAATAACCACGGTCATAACGAACGGCTTGTGCTCCTGACATGAAATCGGCCAGACTATTGAATCTGTATTGACCAAATGCCTGACGCATAAACAAGTTGTATGATTTTCCATACTCAATGTTTAAACCAAAAGTAACAGTGTGAGCTCCACTGTAGATAGAAAAGTTGTCATTGATGGTTAAAATGTCCTGATCGAGCTGGTTGCCTGTTGAATAAGGTTCTGAACCGGCGTAAATTGTGCCATCACCATCAAAAATTTGTAGATAAGGGAATTTTCCGCCCATTTGATCACGTTGATCGCGAACTGAAGTATAACCGAAAATCAGGTTATTCGACATAGTGTTCCAGTTGCTTTTCAACTCGAGTGCAGTTGAGTTGGTTGTGCTCGGAAAGTAAACACCATTATTATAGAAATTGATTGTTGAATTGCTTGATCTGTTAGCACCGATTGATTCTGCTTTTGTATATGAGTGACGCAATGTCAATTTATGGTTTTTGCTGATATTATAGTCGAAACGAACCATAAATTTGTCGCTGTTCAATTCGCGTGTGTTGTTCAGATATCCACCGGCATCGTAACCGTAAGTGGCGAGTTTAGCAGCAAATGCATCCAATTCAGCCATTGTTGAATTTCCTTTGTAGGTAGTGAAGTCAAAAGGCTGTGGTGTTTGATCTCTTTGGAATTCAGCATTGAAGAAGAAGAACAGTTTGTTCTTGATGATAGGTCCACCAACGCGCAAGCCGTATGTTTTGGCTGTAAACTCATCGAGTTTGGTTCTGGTCTGAACGTCTTTTCCAGGAGTTTTACCGGCCAGGCTTTGGTTACGGTAGAGCATATAAGCTGAACCATCAAATTCATTGGTTCCCCTGCGGGTTACAGCATTGATACTGGCGCCGGCAAATCCGCCCTGACGCACGTCGTAAGGAGCGATTACAATCTGAAACTGGTCAATAGCATCCAAACTGATGGGGTTGGCACCTGTTTGGCCACCGTTTGTTCCTGAAGCGGCAAGCCCGAAAACGTCATTGTTTACGGCACCGTCAAAAGAAATGGCATTGTAACGGTTGTTGATACCGGCAACAGTGATAGCTCCAGTTCCTCCGGAAACATTTGCTTGTGGAGTCAAACGGACAAAGTCACCGATTGAGCGGCTCAATGTAGGAAGTTTGGCAATTTCGGCGTTGCTTACATACGTTTCGGCGCCTGTGCGGTTACCGTCGAAAATGTCGTTGCGTGAGGCCACAACTTCAACATCTGACAAGGTAATTGCCGACTCGCTGAGCTTTACGTCCAATTTAAGGGTCTGACCAAGTGTGAGGAAAATGTCACCTTTGGTAAATGGTTGGTAACCAACAAAAGAAACGGTAACCTGATAAGGACCTCCAACGTTCATGTTAGGAATCCTATAGTAACCATTTTGATCCGTTACTGTACCAAACTGAGTTCCGGTAGGCATGTCCACAACAACGACTGTTGCACCAGGCAAAGATTCTCCATCAGAAGCATAAACGCGTCCGTTCATACCAGAAGTAGTTGTTCCCTGAGCAAAAACTGATTGCCAGCCAAAGGTCATTAAAACTGCCAATAAGCTGATTAGTAGCGATTTTTTCATAGGTTTTTTGATTTGATTAATGGTTATTTTTTAACACCTCAAAAGTAAAATAATGAGGCCGCTGTTACTTTAATTAATTGTTAACAAAATTTGATGTTTGTTCAATATTTTGTTTATATTATTGAATTACAGATATTTATGGTTTTCGAGTTGTTGAAAAGTTGTTCGTTATGTTCTTGACTCATTGCAAATTATCAAAACTCATACCGGAATCCAAAATCGAAGACCCTACCAAATGACCAAAATCCATTGAAACTCGCAAGATCGTGGTTAATGCCGTCTTCGCCTTTTAAAATCCGGTGTTTATCAAACACATTGCTGCAGTTGCCAAAAACTGTCAGTCTGGCGCTTTTGATTCTCGGACTAAACTCTAGATGAATATCAAATTCTCCTGATCCGGGAATACGGTAGGATTGTGTGCGGTCATCAGGGTTTTGCCTGCCTGCCGGATCAAAATCTGCATAATGCAAATCATAATAGGTGTAATCCATTCCAAGTCTGAAGGTTTTTAAAACCAGCAACTCGGCAAAAACATTTGTTTGTAATTGTGGCTGACCACCAACTTTGAGTCCGTTTGCAAAAACTTTTACGGTATCGACGGCGATATCACGATCATCAAAAAGCGTTGCTTCTACATTATTTTGCCAGCGCCAGTCGCCAGCAGAAAGTACGAAACCCACAGTTAACCAGTCAGCGAAGCGGTTGCTCAACGTTACTTCTATTCCTTTGTGAAGTGCTTCAAGGCCTTTAACCATTGCTCGGGTTTGCTGATTGTTTTCCAGTTGAATGTACTCGTTTGATAAAAATGAAACATCTTTCCACAAGGTGTAGTATGCATTTGCAGATAAGTTAAGTTTTTCAAAACGAAGGGCATAACCTGCTTCGATGGTATTCACTTTTTCGCGTTCGACTTTTTGAACGGGGGTGTTCGTAAAATTACCAAAGGCGAATTTATAGTAGGGTGCCTTGCTGAAAACTCCACCATTTATATAAAGCTGCTGGTTTTTTTGAATGTTATAGTTGAGGCCAGCTTTGAAATCAAAACCGGTTATGTGAACTTGTGGACTCCATTTGTTATTAGGATAATTGTATACGTCGTGCCGCTGCATCATGTTCTGAGTGAGTGTTCCTCCAGCAAACAAATTGATGTCACCAACGCTTTGCTCAAACTGAGCAAATAAACTGGTTTGGTGTAGCAGGGCGCCATTGTTGATACGAATGTCATCACCCGGAAGCTTGATTTCGTTTCTGCCTGCGATGCCAGCGGCTGACCAGCTATAGTCATCGATATAAAACTGACCTCCAAGCAGATCGCCAACCGTTTGTTTCAAGGACGAAATAAAATAGCGATAATGGATCCCCGCTATAATCTTCGAGTGCTGTCCGAGTTTAGTTTCAAGTGAACTCAATGCGCCTGCCCAAATATGGCTTGCCAGAAAATTGGTTTGTACAAGAGAAGAAAATCCGCTAACCGTGCTACCATCAGAAAGTGTGTAGGTTTCAGTATTAGAGTTGTTTCTGTTGTAAATGGCTTCCCAGTCAATCTGTCCGGATGGATTGCGAAAATCAAAAACACCCTGGCCATAGTTGAAGCTGTCGCTCCATTTTCCACCGCCCCAGCCAGGCGAGAAATACACTGAGGTTGACAAGTAATTCGCTTCATTGATATTCCAGAAATGGGTGAGTGAAAAATGTGGTTTGAAATAGAAGTTTTCGGATGCATTTTTGATTTCACCATTGTAGCTTCCCCAGTCTTTATTGAATCGATAACCACGCAAATCTATTTCTTGCTGACTCAATTTCAGGTTGCGTTGACCGTGTTTTTCGGGACCGCCCAAAGCTGAAAATACCAGACGTTGATTATGCCCAAAATTTTTTGAAACAGTTAAAAAATAGGCCCATCCGTCGACATATGTGGCATCTACATATCCTGGTCCTTCAACACGCGAGGCCAGCAATGAAACACTCCAGTCATTTTTCAGTTTTCCGGTTTGATAGGCAAAAGTAAATTTGCGGTTACCGTAATCTGTTGTCGAAAGGCTGACAAAACCGCCTTCCTGTTGTCCGTTTTGTTGGGTTAAAATATTCACAGTTCCGCCAACAGAGTTGAGCGCCACTTTTGATGCTCCGATTCCACGTTGCACCTGAATACTGGCGGTTGCTTCGGTTAACCCGAGCCAGTTGTTCCAGTAGACCAAGCCGTTTTCCGCTCCGTTGATTGGAACACCATTTAATAAAACTGCAATATTTTCCTGTTTGAAGCCTCTAATAGAAAGTGTGGCATCGCCCGATCCGCCACCATCACGTGCAGCATAAACACTCGGACTTCTTTTAAAAATCTCGGGAAATGGTTTGTCGCCCAGCTGGGTTCTGATTGTTTCGGCTTTGATTGTGGTAAAAGAAACAGGCGTAAACCGCTCGCTGGCATAATCGGCCATGATGCTGATTTCTTCAAGATCAATGTTTTGAGCTGACATTTTGAGGGTCAATAAGGAGTCTGGTTTGGATTCCAACAAGTAGCTCAAAGGTTTATAGCCCAATAAACTGAATTTAAGAGTTTCAGGAAACTGCGCAATGTCAAGAGTGAAATTTCCTTGCGGGTCGGAAATGCCTGACTTTTGTCCCCCATCAAACTGAATAGCCACCAATGGAAGAGGTTGCCCGTCAACAGCATCGATTAATTTGCCCGAAATTTTCGTTTGCGCAAACAGCATCAGTGGAAAACCCAATGCTACAATGACCAATCTAAATTTTTTCATATCAATTATTTACAAAAAAAAATGCCCCAGCATTACATCTTCGGGGCAAACCATTGTAAATAACCAATGATGATGTTATTAAACCAAAATAAGGTAAAACAACAAACCACGACAAAAAAGTCGTGCGTGCACATTAGCTTATTCTCCTCCCATCCAGACTTTAACTGTCGGTACCGTAATTGCAACGGTTCAACCCTTATTTGTAACCAAATTTGGGTTCGCGGACTTTACCGCCGATCGGGAATTTCACCCTGCCCCGAAGAATAATTCAGGGCAAAATTAAGGCTATTTTCAAAACTGAAAAATTTTGAGCCAATTTGTAAATAGTCTAGATAAGTTTTGCCTTAAAAGTAAAAAAGCCTCCCTGATGGCAAGGAGGCTTTTAAAGAAAACTTAATTTGGTTTAGGCCGTAACTGTTTTTTGTTTCTGCTGATTGATGTATTCCAGAGCATACAATGCAGCAATGGTGCCATCAGAAACAGCGGTTGTAATTTGCCTGAATCGCTTCTGTAAAGCATCTCCGGCAGCAAAAACACCTGGGATGTTAGTTTCCAGTTTTTCATTCGTAATGATTTCGTTTCGCTCATTCAATGCAATACATTTTCCCCGTAAGAAATCTGTATTTGCCTCATAACCAATGAAAATAAAAACACCATCAAGCCTCAGCTCGTATTGTTCGTGGGTCAGTAAATTTTCAACGATAACAGATTCTAGTTTCTCGTTGCCATTGAAGGCAACGATTTTTGAGTTTAGCTGTATGTCAATTTTGTCGTTGGATTTTACTTCCTCTTCAGCGTGTTTAAATGCCTGAAAATGATCAAACTGATGAATCAATGTGATTTTTGATGCGTATTTTGTCAGTGAAACAGCTTCTTCAAGTGCCGTGTTGCCTCCACCTACAACTGCAATTTCTTTGTCTTGGAAAAAGTCGCCATCACAGGTTGCGCAATAGCTGATTCCTCTTCCTTTGAAATTGGATTCACCAGGAACGCCTAAGGTTCTGCTTCGTCCACCGGTCGATAAAATGATGGTGTCAGCACTAAATGATTTTCCATTCGAGAGTGTCAGGCTTTTGAGTGTTGATTCGAAATCGATCGAAACAATCTCGATACCCGACATAATATCGCAACCAAACTTTTTGGCCTGATTACGCATATTACTGCTGAGTTGATAACCCGAAATGCTCTCAATACCCGGGTAATTGGCAATTTCGTGCGTCAGAATCATCTGTCCGCCGGCAACTCCTGAATCAAGAATCAAAGTGCTTGATTTTGCCCGTGCCAGGTAAATTCCTGCAGTCAATCCCGCAGGGCCTGCGCCAATGATGATTGTGTTATAATGCGTTTTCATGCTAACAATATCTTAAAATTAGAAACCCGCATGGATAGCATGTGGGTTTTGAGAGAGATATTTTATGCTTTTCCAAACTCTTTGTCGAGAATGGAGGTAATCTGACTACGTGATTGAATACTGCTGGTAGCGGCGGCTACTTTTCCATTTTTGAAGTACACAGTAAAAGGAAGTCCCATGAAACTGGCACATTCAGGCAGATTGCGGATTGCCCGTGCTTCAGGTGAATCGAACATCATATCGTAAAAAGCCACATGTGTATATTCATCCTGAAGTTCTTCCATGACACCGTATACCGGTACGCACATTGGTCCCATACGACCGCAGCAAACCATAACGTTTTCATTTTCGCTGATGATTTTTGACAAGTGATCAGCAGTTTCAACATGCTTTAAAGGAGTAGGTAATACCATTTTTATTCGTTTTAAGGTTAAAATAAGTTTTCCTAAACCTTATCATAAATCATGCCAATTAGTGATAATTAAGCGATTTAATTGTAAATCGAAAAAAGCTGCCAAATTGCCAAATAATTTACCGGAGACTTATCAAATCTGAGCTTCGGCAATGCGTTTGATAAATCTCAGCTGATGCGTATAGGTTTTTCGTTCGGCATGAAAAATCCCATGATGGTCGAGTGCATCGATACGGACTTTTCCTGAAGCGTGAATAATTGTGCCATTTTCTGCAACTATACCTACATGCGTGATACGACCTTCCTCATTGTCGAAAAAGGCAAAATCGCCAGGTTGTGCTTCCTGAAAAAAATCGATTGTTGTGCCATAATCGGCTTGCTGGTAGGCATCGCGTGGTAGCATTAAACCAGATGCTTTGGCAATGATCTGCGTAAAGCCCGAGCAATCAATGCCAAATGCAGTCTTTCCCCCCCACAAATAGGGTGTATTTACAAATAATTTTGCGTATTCGACAAGCTTTTTTGCATCAAAAGCGTCTGGTACAGGCTGCAAATTATCATCAGTAATATCATTAAAACCACTATAAAGGATTTTAGGTTCAATAACTATTCGACTGCCAAAACTAAGATTGATGAAGCCATTTTCAGATTTAAAAGCACCTATAATTCCTGTCATCTGAAGTTTTTTCGAATTCTTGATGATAGCTAAGTGATCGGATGCGATGGATTCATGTTGGCTACTGTCCATCCAACCCTCATAGCCGTCATCGTCTAGTTTGATCAAAAGCCATTTTGATTGGCTATCTTCAATCTGATAGGTTTCACCAAACAGCATTTGAGTCACCATTTCTGCTTTGTCAGAGGGGGTTGCCCGAAGTGGGATAGCCGTTAAAATACAGATTCCTGAATTGGGTTGCATGGTATTTAATGTTTCTATTTGATCTGGCAGCGTTTCTTGTGTTATGACAAAAGTACTAAAAGCAATTCCATAAAATAAAGGAGAGAAATGCTTTTCGCAGGATTCATGGCATAAAGTTCATGATTTGAAATGTTTATCATTAAAATTGTAGATTTGCACTCTGATTTCGCCATATTGTTTGCCTAATGCATTAAACGATCAAAATTCATGTTTCAGAGATTCATCAGCTTTGTGCAGCATCAATATTATGAAATACTGAAAATCAGTGTTTTCATAATTGCTATTGTGCTGGTTTTGTGGTTTATGCCCCGCGAAGGCAAGTTTAAATACGAATTCCAGAAAGGTAAACCATGGCAGCAGGAAACTGTTTTTGCGCCTTTCGATTTCGCGATCTACAAATCTGCCGACAGGCTCCGCGATGAACGAAACAAGGCTTTGAGCAAAGTGTATCCGTATTTTATTTTTCAGGAACAGGAAACAAAGAACGGTCGTTCGAAGCTGGAGGAAAGTTTTTTGCAACAATGGCAAAAACGCAAAGATGGCCATTTGCCCAAGCAAAAACAATTGGCATATTTACTCAGTTTATATGATTCGATACAGGGAAAAGGAGTAATTGCTTATCATAAAGTGCTGGATAACAAGACCGAGCATGCCATGGTAAACATGGTAAAAAATATGGTTGTGAAACCTGAGCCTTTAAAAAATGTGTTTACGATTAAGTCGGCTTTTGAATATGCCAAAATGTGGATTGACACAGCGGATCACGTTGATAAAGCGTTGATTAGTAAACTTCTGGCTAACGGATTTGTGCAGAACTTGGTTTACAGTGAAACCACAACACTCAAAGAGCAGGAGCAGGCATTGGAGGATGTTTCTCCTACCTATGGCATGGTGCAAAAGGATGAACTCATCATCAACGAAGGTGAGCTGGTTGATGACCAGAAATTTGCTATTTTGAATTCACTACGTAAAGAATACGAGCGCAGGGTTGGAACTACTGCTCAGCAGAATGCTTTGATGGGTGGCCAGTTAATTTTGGTTGCTGCCATTTTCGTTGCACTTTTCTTTTTTCTGCGAATTATAAGGCGGGAAGTTTTTGAAGAGTTGAAGAAAATTAATCTTATTTTACTGCTCATGTTGATGATGAGTATTCCATCATTTCTGATCCTTCAGTATCGGCCTTCACTGATTTTACTTATGCCAATCGGCTTATTACCCATCATTTTAATTACTTTTTTCGACACGCGCATCACCATGATGGTACATCTGCTCACCATCACCCTAATTGCACTGGTGGTTCCAAATCCTTATCAGTTTGTTTTTCTGCAGTTTATTATTGGCTTTGTAGTGCTTTTCAGTCTGGTGAACCACAACAAACGCACATACTATTTCAGAAGTTCTGTATTTATTTTTCTGGCATATGCTTTTGTATACCTGGGTTTTACGCTAATTCAGGAAGGAAACTTGCAAACAATAGATACACTCGTGCTCGGTTCGTTTGCCTTGAATGCCTTGTTCACGATGTTGGCCCTTCCGCTAATCTATTTTCTGGAAAGAATGTTTGGGTTGCTCACGGATTTGTCATTGCTAGAATTGAGCAATACCAACAGTCCACTGCTAAGGCAGTTGGCTTTGGTAGCTCCAGGCACTTTCCAGCATTCGATGCAGGTTGCAAATCTGTCGGAAGAAGCGCTTTATGAGATAGGTGGAGATACCTTACTTGCGCGAACCGGTGCGCTTTATCACGATATCGGGAAAATGGAAAATCCATTGTATTTTATTGAAAATCAAATGGGTGGGTATAACCCTCATGATGACATTTCGTCAGCAGAGAGTGCCAGAATCATTATCGATCATGTTACCAAAGGAATTGAGAAGGCCCGAAAAGCACATCTGCCAGAGCAAATCATTGATTTTATCAGGACTCATCATGGAAACAGGAGAGTAGAGTATTTTTATTTTCTGGAACAGAAGCAAAACCCTGGACTTTCGCTTGATGAAAGAGATTTCAGCTACCACGGTCCAATACCCTTTTCTAAAGAAACAGCGGTTGTGATGATGGCCGATTCAGTTGAGGCTGCATCTAGAAGCATCAAAACACCTTCCGAACAAAAACTTAACGATCTGGTCGAAAATATTATTGGCAAACAGATGGAAACCAATCAGTTCATCAATTCAAATATTACACTGAAAGAGATTAACACTGTTAAGAAAGTGTTGAAGAAGAAGTTGATGAATATCTATCATGTCAGGATAGCCTATCCTGATTGATTTTATACATCTTATTTATGTATGAAACAGCCTGAGGCCCTTCGTTAAACAGTAAATCCAAAATACTCAGATCTGGCTGAAAACCAAAACGGTCACTGAAAACCTGATAGTAAGGCTCAGTAATCAATTGGTTTTGTGTTTTTTTCGGGTGAATGAGGAAGCGTGCATCAATACAATTTATGGATCTCTTTTCAAAGGTTTCAGTAAAACGAACTAACTGATTCATTCGCAAAATCTGCTGCAACAATGTCAGTATTTCCTGATTAAGATCGAGCAGAAAACTGTGTTTTTTTTCGAAAACAGGAGCAAAGAAATCTATGTAATGGTCGAAGAAA
Source organism: Bacteroidales bacterium UBA5536 (assembly GCA_002426795.1). Lineage (GTDB taxonomy): Bacteria > Bacteroidota > Bacteroidia > Bacteroidales > F082 > UBA5536. The sequence continues at coordinate 336,782 of DINQ01000008.1, read as the reverse complement.
GGCGCCGCGCTGTAGGCAGACAAGAGGGCTTTCTGGTGTTGATTCTGCCAATCCTCGTCGTAAGAAATTTTCACATCACATGTTCGGGTGTGATTTCCGTTGGGTTTTTTTACCGGCACTGTCAGGTTTTGAAGTCCATTGGCAGTCAGTATGATGCACCTGTTTCGGTAGGTCTGTTTGGGATAAGTTTCCTGTGCCTCAATAAAAAGCTGTTTGCTTTGCGTCAATAGGCTACAATAGCTTAACGGCGGAAAATATGCCGTAGAAAGCAATAGGTTCTTTTCAGGAATCATGCAGCAAAATTACCATTTTTACGACATAAAAAAAGGCCGTTCTCACGATGAAAACGGCCTAAAGATCAGGATTGAATTAGTTTTTCAATAGTACATCGTCAATGGCTTTTTTCAGGCTGTCTTTTGGTAAAGCGCCCATGGCCATTTGTGGTTGTCCTTCTTTTGGGATAAAAAGCAACGAAGGAATGCTTCTGATACCAAATGCAGAAGCTAATTCAGTTTCAGCTTCGGTATCAATTTTATAGATATTGATTTTGCCATCATATTCTTTCTGTAATTCTTCAAGAATCGGGGCGACCATTTTGCATGGTTGGCACCAATCGGCATAAAAATCAATCAAACAAGGTAATTCGCCTTCGAATTTCCAATCCTTGTTTTGTTCGTAATTGAAAACTTTTACGAGAAAAGTGTCTTTTGTTAAGTGTTCCATTATAGAAATAGGTATTGAAATGATTATTTGTTGACTTATTTTTTTAGCAATTGCTCTTCAATGATTTTAACGTACATTTCTTCTGTAAGGGCACCGGCCTGCATCATAGGTTGCCCGTCAACAGGCGTGAACAAAACAGCCGGTATACTTTGAACACGAAAAACAGCAGCCAGCTTTTGTTCATCATCTACATCAATCTTGTAAACATTCAGGCGCCCTTCATAATCTTTGGCAAGCTTTTCCATAATTGGCGCAATGCGCTTACAGGGTTGACACCAATCGGCATAAAAGTCGATTACAGCTGGAATTTCTCCTTCAAACTTCCAGTTTTGTGGGTTTTGCTCGAAGTTCCAGACTTTTTCAAGAAACATATCATAAGTCAGGTGAATAGGTTTACCTGCCTCGTTTTCGACAGTTATTTTTTCATTTTCAACCGACTGCTTTCCGGTTGTGCTAGAGCATCCTGCAAAAATGAGCAGAATTGATGCAAATAGGGTGAGAGATTTTTTGATCATATTGAGTAAAAGGGGTTAAATTTTCCGCGACAAAAATAAACAAATTTATTATTAAATCGCTTAAATATCACTTTTTGTTATCTTTGCAAACAAATTGCATTCCAAAATTCTTAAACGGTTGAAATGACATTTTGTTATAAAAAAATTTGCGAAATGTAGTATGGAAAGCAATGATTTAGTGAAAAATAGATGTTTAACGCCAGAATAATTTGAAATAACCGAATGACTGACAAGCTGACAGAAAAAGTCGAAGAGATTGAATTGACAGGTGAATTAGCTGTTTTAGAGGCACTAGCGGCTTTCAAATGGAAAGATGGGTTCGTTTGTCGCAAATGTGGTCACACAAATTATTGCAGTGGAAAGAAACCTTTTTCGCGCCGTTGTACAAGATGCAAGTCGGAAGAGTCAGCCACCGCTCACACCATCTTTCACCGTTGCAAAATTCCTTTAACCGAAGCGATCGAATTGGCCAGGGCTGTTTGTAACAATCCCGAAGTTTCAAGCTACGAAATTAGCCGAATGTTTGATCGCAGACAAATGACGTGCTGGAAATTCAAGACGCGCATTACCGAATGCCTCGAAAACAGCGAAAAGGCGAATCTATTGCAGGAGCTGGTTCAGCAAATCAAAGAATAAAAAAAACTGCCATTTCGACAGAAATGGCAGTTTTTTTATTTTTATTCCCTAAGGTTTTATTGTACAATAATTTTTTCGCGGATGGTTTGACCACCATTTTCATACATCAACAAATACAATCCTGCTGGCACATCTGAGATGGTTAAAACAGTTTCGCTTGCAGGATAGAGATCCTGTAAAACCCACGATTTAACCTGCTGTCCGGCATTGTTTAAGAGAACGATTTTATTATTGCCATTCATCAACTGGCTGCTACTGATTCTGATTTCCTGATCAGCAGGGTTTGGATAAATAGACAATACATTTTTGTCTGACAGTTCATGCGTGCCAACGAGATCGGTGGTATAGTTGATTTCCCAACCGTCATCGCGAACAGTGCTGTTGGTTGTCCAGGTAAAATAAACCATACTGGCTTCAATGGTGAAACTTTCAGGGATTTCCGTGCCCGAAATGGTCTGAACAAGCTGATTGCCTGCCTTGAAAAACTTCAATACGTCATTCCCTGGTTCTGTAGCCATTTTATCAAACGAGAAGGTGTAGGTGTTTGCTCCTTGAACCTGGAAAACATAAATACAAGTCGTACGATTGTTGTATTGGAAAGTGCCGCTACCGTCAGATAATGAACCAAAAGGCTCAGTAAAGGCAGTTGTGCCATTACACCAGTTTGGCATGGTGGCGTCATATTCCAGCTGGAATCCGGGTGCAGAGCCTGTACTTGTAAAAGTGACAAGCAAGGCGTTTGTTTGCGATAGGATTGCTGCCGGAATTTCATCTCCTGAAAACTGTCCTAAAATTTCGTCATCTGTGGTGGGTCCGGCATAAACTGTTAGCACATCAGATGATGCCGTATTGAATTGGATAAACTTAAGCCGGATAGAAGAAATAGAATCGTTTTCGTTTTGGGGAGAAATCAACCAGCTGACATCCATTCCAGCAGGATAGTCTTCAATAGGTCCGCTGCCATCGGTGAAGGAGCCGGAAACATTTGAAAGCACTTCCTGGCCAGTCATAGTTACGTAGGGATAATCTGGATCTTTTGGGAATATATTTCTGACAATGCCCTGGCCGCTGCTGAAACCATTGACATCCGATAGTGAGTACCAGCCATTTGAGCTGCCACTCCATCCAAAATTGAAATGGTAATAATCACTTCCCTGGTAGCCGTCGCATACAAATGCGTGACCACCTTCGGTGCTTTGTCCGCTATAATAAACTGGTTTTAAGCTATTAAGCTGATCCTGGATGAGTGTCTCCCAGGTGGCCAGCGGGTAATTGCTTTTACGTAAATATTGTACAGAATTGTCATAGTTAAAATAGGTGCGCATGGCATAAGGAACCTCATCACTATAGGCGCCTGACCCATCTGCGGCAAACATCATGTCAACGCTAACAGCTGCATGATAGCCAATCTGGGCGATGTCAAATGGGTTTTCGGAATCAATTTCATCCAGCATATTATCCCAGTTATAAGTTGCTTCAGCATAATTCACAGTTTGCATACCATACGGATACGCGTTGTAACTGTGTTGTCCAAACCCATGCAATGGATAACGCCAATAGTGCATGATCATAGACATAGCAGTAGCCACACAACCAACATAAACATGTCCACCAGGACCTGCTGCATCAACCGGGCACAACAAATTGTATGGATCATCCTGGTTCCAGATGTTGGTTAACAATGGAGTTGCAATATCTCTGTTTTTTTCGGTGCGATAGGCTAAAGCACTGTTTTGCTGGTAATATTCCCAGGCATCCTGAGTAGCTGCATCAACTGAAATTTCGTTATTTTCGATAAAACGTGCTTCATCAACGAATGTTTGTAACCAGCTTTTTACGTTAGGACTTTTAATTTCAGCCGGAAAGCTTCCTTCGAAGTTGTAACCAATGACTGGTTGGCGCTCATCGCGAGCCGCAACCAACACCCAACCATTTTCGAAATTTAGAATGTAAAATGCATCTTGATAATTGACAATGTTTTCAATAGTAATTGATTTGTAATCAACGACTTGGTTAAATTGACACTGACGTTCAAAAAAGAAATTCTTGCCGACAGTTTTGGCAAGTTCCGGTTGCACTTTTGCGCTAAAAGCCGCCAGACTAACAAAAAGTGTTAAGATGGCTGAAAGTAAAATTTTTGATTTCATTTGTAAATAATTTTGATTTCATAGGTCAAATGGAATATCCATGAATTTTCATTACAATGGGTATGATGATATTCTTATGGATATTTCATCTTGAAGAAATGATAAGTTGAAAAATATTTTGGTATGCCACAAAAGTATAAATGATTTCAATTTTAACGAGCGCTCAAATAATTTAGAAACATTCTTAATTATTTTACTACCTATTCTTCAATAAAGAGAGTCCTTAATTCATGCTTTGTCGGACCTTGTTCATTCAGCTGAAAACCTTACTTTTGCCCATAGAAATAAACCCTTTTTGCCTTATGCTTATCCACTCGATTAAAGAGTTGCTCGGAATTGAAAATGAGGGTAAAAGCGTGTTGCTTGGTCACGAAATGAAAAAGACCGGACGCTTGTATGACGCTTATATTCACATTCAAGAAAACAAAATTGTTGCTTTCGGCGAGATGAAGAGTGCCGAATATGCCCAGATTGCAAAACAAGTGCCTGCTGATGAGCAAATTGATGCTTCTGACCGATTGGTTTTGCCTGCCTTTTGCGATAGCCATACACACCTGGTTTATCCTGCTTCGCGTGAAATAGAGTATGTTGATAAAATCAATGGCTTGAGTTATGAAGAAATTGCAAAAAGGGGAGGTGGCATACTAAACTCCGCCCAAAAAATGCAAAACGTTAGCGAAGCTGAATTGTTTGATAAAGCTGCTGAACGACTCAACGAGATTATCAGTTATGGGACAGGCGCTGTTGAAATCAAAAGCGGCTATGGGTTAACAACAGAATCTGAACTTAAAATGCTTCGGGTTATCAGAAAACTCAGAACTTCTTCTCCACTTACAATCAGATCAACATTTTTGGGTGCACATGCCGTTCCAATGAAATATAGAGGGCGCCAGTCGGAGTATGTCGATCTCGTTATCAATGAAATGATTCCAATGGTGGCCGGGGAGGATCTCGCAGATTTTATTGACGTTTTTTGTGACAAAGGTTTCTTTACGGAGGAAGATACTGATCGCATATTAAATGCAGGGATGAAGTATGGCCTCAGACCTAAAATTCACGCCAATGAACTTGATTATTCAGGAGGTATCCAGATTGGAGTAAAGTACAATGCGTTGTCTGTCGACCATCTTGAATACACAGGTGACGCTGAAATTGAAGCGCTAAAAAATACTGAGACCATCGCAACCATTTTGCCGGGCGCAGCTTTTTTTCTGAATATGCCCTATGCACCAGCCAGAAAAATGCTCGATGCAGGTTTGCCAATCGCCATGGCTTCAGATTTTAATCCCGGTAGTTCACCATCAGGAAATATGCAACTGATTTTATCGATGGCCAGCATTCTTTATCGGCTCACCCCCGAAGAAGGACTGAATGCCTGCACCCTCAATGGTGCCTATGCCATGGGAATCAGTGAGGAACTCGGTAGTGTTTCGCTGGGAAAAATTGCTAATCTGATTGTCACAAAACCAATTCCGGGTCTTGAATATCTGCCCTATTATTATGGAACAAATAAAGTAGAGAAAGTAATCCTAAATGGAAATTTACAATAAGTTAAACAATTGATAAAAAGTCTTTTATGAAAAAACTCATAGAATGTGTGCCCAATTTTAGCGAAGGTCGCGATATGACCATCATCAAGCAGATTACAGATAGAATTGAAGCTGTTGAAGGCGTAAAATTATTGGATGTCGATCCGGGAGCTGCAACAAACCGTACAGTTGTGACCATAGTTGGCTCTCCTGATGAAGTGATTGAGGCAGCATTTCAGGCAGTGAAAAAGGCTTCTGAAATTATTGATATGAGAAAACACAAAGGCGAACATCCACGCATGGGAGCAACAGATGTCTGTCCTTTGATTCCGGTAGCCAATATCAGCATGGAAGAAACAGTAGAATATGCCCGTAAGCTGGCCAAAAGAATCGGGGATGAACTGGGAATCTCGGTCTATTGCTACGAAAATGCAGCTTTTACGCCTGAAAGGAAAAACCTGGCCAATTGCCGTTCGGGTGAATATGAAGGACTTGCTGAAAAATTATCGAATCCGCAGTGGAAACCAGACTTTGGTCCTGTCAGTCTCAATGCAAAATCAGGTGCTACTGCAGTTGGCGCACGCGACTTTTTGGTGGCCTTTAATGTCAACCTGAATACAACTTCAACCCGTCGCGCTAACTCTATTGCTTTTGATGTGCGCGAAAAAGGGCGCGTAAAAAGAGAGGGCGACCCGATCACCGGTAAAATTGTGAAAGACGAAAAAGGCAATCAGGTGTTTATTCCTGGCTCGCTCAAGGCAGTTAAAGCCATTGGTTGGTTTATAGAAGAATACGGAATTGCACAGATTTCGATGAATTTGACCAATATTGGCATCACACCAGTGCACGTGGCATTTGATGAAGTATGTAAAAAAGCCGAAGCAAGGGGTATCAGGGTTACAGGTTCAGAGCTGGTTGGTTTAATTCCATTGAAAGCACTGCTGGATGCAGGAAAGTATTTTTTGGCAAAGCAGCAGCGCTCTCTTGGCGTTGATGAACAAGAACTGATCAAAATTGCGGTAAAATCGATGGGACTCGATGACCTGAAGCCATTTGATCCCCAAGAAAAAATCATTGAATACAAACTTGCTGCTGAGGACAAATCAAAAAAGCTGGTAGATTTTACCGTAAAGGGTTTTAACAACGAAACAGCATCTGAATCTCCTGCACCAGGAGGTGGCTCAATTGCTGCTTTGGCAGGTGCTCTGGGTGCTTCATTGGGAACCATGGTAGCCAATCTGTCTTCGCATAAACGTGGATGGGACGATCGCTGGCAATATTTTTCTGATTGGGCCGAAAAGGGACAAAAACTCAAAGATCAGTTGTTATTTCTGGTGGATGAAGATACCAATGCGTTCAACAAAATTATGGATGCTTTCAGCTTACCCAAAAAGACAGAAGCTGAGAAAAACATCCGCAAACAGGCTATCGAAGATGCTTCGAAGTATGCGATTGAAATACCATTTAAAGTCATGCAAACCAGCTTCAGTAGCATGGAACTTTTGGAAGCCATGGCAAAAGACGGAAATCCCAATTCGGTTTCCGATGCCGGAGTTGGTGCGCTATGTGCACGAACAGCCGTATTGGGTGCTTTTTTAAATGTGAAAATCAATGCAGCCGGTATTGATGACAAGGATTTTGCCAACAGAATGATTGCAGAAGCGCAAAAAATCGCAGATGAATGTATGCAAAAGGAAGCAATGATTTTGGCTCAGGTGAATAATGTGATTCAAAACCTTAAATAACAAAGCCTTCCAATGGGTGATTATCTTACTTTGTGGTTGCTTTATTTTACTTCTTTCATCACTTTGATGAATCCGCTTGGCGTAATGCCCGTGTTTTTGTCGATGACTTCCGGATTGAACTCTCGACAACGCAGGCTCACGGCCATCAAAGCCTTGGTTACTGCCTTTTTTACGTTGATCGTTTTTGCTTTTGGTGGGCAGATGCTTTTTAGCTTTTTCGGGATTTCAGTTGCCGGACTCAAGGTGGTGGGAGGGGTGTTGTTTTTTATTATGGGCTACGACATGCTCAATGCACGTCTGAGTCCGATTAAAATCACACCCGAGGAAGTGAATAAATATGTGGAGGATGTTTCGATAACGCCACTTGGGATACCCATGATTGCCGGACCTGGTTCAATCACAAATGCAATTATCCTGATGGATCAAAGTAGAAATGCTGCGGAGAAAGCTACACTTATCTCATCCATTCTGGTTGTTTGTGTGCTCATTTTGATTATTTTGCTAAGTGGAAACAAGATTATGCGCATCATGGGCGATACAGGCAATAAAATCATGATGAAACTAATGGGATTGATTGTTATGGTGATTGCAGTAGAGTTCTTCTTCACCGGCATTGAGCCCTATTTGCGAAACATCTTTCATGTTCAATAATTTTTTTAAATCTTTTACTTGGATAGTTATCCGAAAAGTTATACTTTTGCAGTCCAAAATTTTGAAAAGAATTTAACATGGCCAAGAAAACGAAAGAAGCGCGCGGACAGGTAATTCTGGAGTGCACAGAGCATAAAGCCAGTGGAATGCCCGGAACTTCGAGGTATATCTCCACAAAAAACAAAAAAAACACCCCTGAACGTCTGGAGTTGAAAAAATACAACCCCATTCTGAAAAGGATGACAGTTCACAAAGAGATTAAATAGATTAGATCATGGCAAAGAAAGTAGTAGCTACACTGCAGGCTTCAGGAAAAGAGTTTGCGAAAGTAATCAGAATGACAAAATCGCCTAAATCAGGCGCATATACCTTTTCAGAAACAACTGTACCCAACGACAAGGTTCAGGAGTTTTTGTCAAAGAGGTAATGAACTAAATACGAATCTGAAATGAGCTTTTCCATTTACTGGAAGAGCTTTTTTCGTTTATACATTGCAAACCATGGGATTATTCTCCTTTTTCTCTAAAGATAAGAAAGAAGACCTCGACAAAGGGCTTGAGAAAACACGACAAAGTGTATTCACGAAGCTTTCTAAAGCTGTCATTGGCAAGTCGAAAGTAGATGATGAAGTGCTCGATGAGCTGGAAGAAATACTTGTTACTTCGGATGTGGGTGTTCATACTACACTAAAAATCATTGAGCGTGTTGAGAGTCGTGTTTCAAGAGACAAATACCTTGGAACAAATGAACTTAACGGAATACTGAAAGAGGAAATCATAGGCTTGCTGCAAGAAAACAATTCGGGTGATGGAGAAGATTTTGAACTCCCGAAAGGCAAAAAGCCCTATGTTATTATGGTGGTTGGGGTAAACGGTGTAGGAAAAACCACAACCATCGGAAAACTGGCCTACAATTTTAAAAAAGCCGGAAAAAAAGTTGTTTTGGGTGCAGCAGATACATTTCGCGCTGCTGCTGTTGATCAACTGACTATTTGGTCGCAGCGCGTTGACGTGCCGATTGTTTCGCAAGGAATGGGCGCCGACCCGGCATCTGTTGCATTCGATACGCTCAAATCAGCTGTGAGCCAGCAGGCTGACGTAGTTATCATCGATACAGCGGGCCGTCTGCACAACAAGGTCAACCTGATGAAGGAACTTACCAAGATCAAAACGGTGATGCAAAAAGTGGTTGTAGATGCTCCCCACGAAATTTTGTTGGTGTTGGACGCTTCAACAGGACAAAATGCGATTGAGCAGGCACGACAGTTTACTACAGCAACTGAAGTGAATGCGCTCGCGCTCACAAAACTGGATGGCACGGCAAAAGGCGGCGTTGTGATTGGTATTTCTGATCAGTTTAAAATTCCTGTAAAATATATTGGTATTGGAGAGCGTATGGAAGACCTTCAAATATTTAACCGCCGTAAGTTTGTTGAAAGCCTGTTTGACGAATAGATCAATTACGTGACGAAAAACCAAATCAATATAGTAACGCTCGGGTGCTCGAAAAACAAAGTTGATTCTGAGCATCTGGCGGCCATGCTTACAACTGACAGTGTGGAAGTAGTTCACGATGCTGATTTCCTTACGTCCGTGGTAATTGTCAATACTTGTGGCTTTATTGGTGATGCAAAAGAGGAATCGATCGAAACTATTCTATCTTTTGCGGAAGAACGAAAAAAAGGCAAGATCAAAAAGTTGATTGTAATGGGGTGTCTGTCGCAACGATACCGCAAAGAACTTACTGCAGAAATTCATGAAGTGGATGGTTTTTTTGGCGTGGATGAACTTGGAAAAGTTGCTGAATCTGTACTTGCTGTCAAACAGGAAAACTTGCCCTATTACGGTAAGCGAAAGCTTTCTACACCAGCTCATTATGCCTATTTAAAAATATCCGAAGGCTGCGACAGAAGTTGCTCATTTTGCGCTATACCGCTCATTCGTGGAAAACACCAGTCGTTCCCGGTGAACGAATTGTTGCTTGAGGCTGCATCGCTTGCTGAACAAGGGGTAAAGGAACTGATTCTGATCGCGCAGGATTTGACCTATTACGGCAGCGATCAGAAAAACAAAGGCGGGATTACTGAACTGGTGAGACAGCTCGCTGAAATAAAAGACATTAGCTGGATCAGGCTGCAGTATGCTTATCCTACATCTTTTCCGGATGACTTACTGGATTTGATGCAGACACAGCCAAAAATATGTCGCTACATCGACTTGCCATTACAACACATCAATACGCGCATCCTGAAATCGATGAAGCGTGGAATTACGCATGATGAAACAGTTGCTTTGGTAAATAAAATCAGGGCAAAGCTTCCCAACGTGGCTTTCAGAACCACTTTTATTGTGGGATATCCTGGTGAGACAGAGGAAGAATTCGAGGAGTTGATGCAGTTTGTCAGAGAGATGCGTTTTGAACGCGTGGGTGTTTTTACTTATTCGCCTGAAGAAGATACTGCCGCTTTTGCGTTGGAAGACGATGTGCCCGATGAAGTAAAAAACGAGCGCATGGAAAGACTGATGGAGTTGCAACAACAGATTTCATTTCAAAACAACCAAAAAAGAATTGGAAATCAGGAAGTGATTCTGATCGATCGTGTTGAAGGTGATTTTTATATTGGTAGGAGCCAATATGATTCTCCGGAAGTGGATAACGAAGTTCTTGTGAATCGAATAGATTATCAATTGCAAATTGGACAATTTTACACTTGCGTCATCACAGAAGCAGACGATTACGAATGTTATGCCAGACTAATTTAGTCTGATAATGAATGGTTTCGCTCCTTTCTCCGAAATTGTAGTCAATGATACTTTTTGGATAGTTTTAATTATTTATGAGTCAAGATTTATCACCTATTTGCTTTTTTTACCAATCGTTTCTTTTCAGATTTTCTTACAAATAAATGATAGCCAGTTTGTTGTGAAATTGGGATTCATTTTTGCAACAAAACAGTAGGTTTTATCAGATGCAATCTTCAGAAATAAGATTGTTATTTGGTTTTGGTTGATAAATTAGGTTCGGTTTCTCTGCCGAACCTTTTTTATTCACCATAATCGATAATTATGTAGCTTTGAAAGCCTTTAAAATCGCTTTATCTTTGGCAAAGAATCATATTTTTCATGTTAATCTCTTTTACAAATGTTATTCTCCTTTTCCCCATTTAATTCTAGTCTAAAAAATTCAAGTGTAGCTGTCATTTTATTTGTTGCATTCTCAATCAGTAATTTGCATTCATCAGCACAAACAATAGATGACCTCTCACTACCGGCTGATTCGACAGGAGTTTTTGAGACAACTGTCAATAATTTTCTTTTTAGTGGTAAGCTGGCAAAAGGCGTTCCGGATGGAAATTGGGTGACATATTTTCCAGGTGGAATGGTGAAAAGTAGCTGTTTTTATGACGCAGGAAAAAAGGCTGGAATTTCTCTTGAAATTGACAAAAACGGTTACTTAATCAAACAGGAACATTACAACAATGATCAACTTGATGGTGAGGCTGTTACCTGGCGGCCGGGCGCACGAATGACCTTGCTCGAAAACTATCGGGAGGGCAAACTGAATGGTGTGCGTAAGGTTTTTTATGAGTCAGGATCTATCCAGGAAGAAGCAAATTACTTTGAAGGATTGCGAGAAGGAAAAAGCAGCTGGTTTGATGAAAAGGGTGTCTTGATTGCAACCTACAACTACAAGCTTGGCTTATTTGATGGAGTTCAACAAACGTATTTCCCTGATGGACAACTCAAGTCGAAGAGAACTTATTTAGCCAATAAACTCGAAGGCGCTGCTGTGGATTATTATGCCAATGGCCAGGTAAAAGAAGAAGGAACGTATCAGGATGGGAAAAAAGCCGAGGACTGGAAAAAATACACAGAAGATGGAATCCTCAAAAAATAAAAAAACCGAACCCAAGATAAAAATCACAAACCCGTATAACAAGCTTGATGAGCATTTTTGTTTCGGTTGTTCTGACCAGAATCCAATTGGATTGCACCTTGAATTTGATGTTGTTGGGGATACAGTTGAAAGTTACTGGAATCCCTCGAAAGCCTATCAGGGATTTTACAAGGTATTACATGGCGGCATTATTGCAACTCTGGTGGACGAAGTTGGAGCTTGGGCTATACAGTTGCTTGTCAAAACAGCTGGTGTCACAAGTGAATTGAATGTTAGGTATTTAAAACCAGTTGATGCGACTCTGGGTGCGATTAAAATCGTTGCAAAAGTCCTTGAAATTAGAAAACGCTTGGTTGATGTGCACGTTGAACTGCTATCAGCCGAAAACGTCATATGTGCTGAAGCCAAAATCACGTACTTTATCTATCCTGAAAAAATTGCCCGGGAAAAATTGTTTTATCCGGGAATTCAGGCATTCATGCCAAAAACGTTATAACTGAGGCAGGAGTGATTCGAAAAATCTGGGCCAATTGATGTCATCCGTTGATTTTCCCATCCTGACAATGACGACTTTTTTCGTTGGATTGATGTAAATGTACTGGCCCAAAACACCTTTGGCAAAATACGATCCAGATTTCAGTACGCGCCATTGGTATGCATAGGGATAACCTTGCGAATCACGCGAATCGTTTTGGATGGTCGTGCTTCTTTTTACCCACTCTGATGGTATGATTTGTTCTCCGTTCCAATTACCTTCATGAAGGTATAAGCTACCGAATTTACCAAAATCTTTTGGTGTGGCATTGATGCAACAAAAGGCTTTCGTTGTGTGGTGTTTCTTGCTATCGACACTCCAGCTGGCATTGTATGACGTACCAATTTTCGACCAGATTTCATCACTCAAAAGTTCAGGCAATCGTTTGTTGCATGCATTCTCGATGGCTATTCCAAGAAGCAAAGTATTGACACTTTGATAATTATATCGTGCACCGGGTTTCTCCTCGACTGTCAATTTGCTGACATATTTCTTCAGATTTTGGCCGTAGTAATACTTAGCCATATCTGCAAACGGGGTCGTGTAAGCCTCTTTAAAGTCTAAACCTGATCGCATATTCAGCAAGTTGAGCAGACTCAACTGATCGAATCCTTTGTGCTGAAGTTCAGGAATATATTTCGAAATAGAATCATGCACGCTTTCTATGCATCCGTTTTGAATTGCAATGCCCAATAAAGCTGAAACAAAAACTTTTGATACAGAAAATGAGGGTATAACACTACTTGAATCGTAGTCACGATAATACTCTTCGTAAACGATTGTATCATTTTTGATCACTAGAAATGCCAGCGTTTTGTGTTTTTCCAAAAAGGAATCGAAGCTTAAGCTATCCGATTGAAATGCCGAAGGAAGCGAAAACGGAATTTGAGAACTTGCTTTTTCGAAGTAAAAAACGGATTTTCCCTTATAAACAGTGTCAGCAGCAAACTTCTGATAATCTTTTACATCGGCAAAATTATAATAAAAGAATCTGGCAACATGACACGATGTGGCTACGAATGAAATCCCTAGCAAAACAAAAATCCTGAAAAACAACTGTCTCATTTGTACAAATATCGCCCAAAAGTAATTAAACATATCATAATACTGATCAATCTCGCATATCGACGAATGTTTCGTTGAGTTCAAGATTTGTCATGATCTCAGTAGGCTGGTAATCGTATTCAGGATAGGTGTAGATAGGCTGCAGAGGTTCCGTTTCGCCCAGACTGTATCCAAAAATGCTGTGGTATTCCTCTGGTTGTTCGCCCATGTCGGAAAGCTGTTCAAGAAATTCGTGCACCGATTTTGATTCGATAATAACTACCCTTCCAAGCTCCGCAATAATTGGACTATGTTTTCTGTTGTGATCATGGTCAAACTCAAGTATGCGCCTCCCATGACGCGTGAGGCCAATTGTTCTGAAAGTTAGGCTTTTACCGACGCCTGGAAGATTCAATACATTGCGATCTGTTGCCAGAAATGGTAGATTCGTTTCCTGACGAAGTGCATCGATATTTGTTTGCATCTGCTCAGCATTCTGGGCAAAATTGCAGATTTGTTGACGATATTTTTCATCAACCAGACCAAAAACCTTTTCCTCATATTGCTCCTGCAAAGCCCTTTCGTTGGTAGCGAAGTTATGGCTGTTTTCCTTGTAACCTTTCACAGTAAAGGTGTAGTAAGTTAGTACACCAATATCATTGAGCACTTTTCTCAGTTTTGCTGTATGGCCCCTGCGCGAAGCGGCTGCAGTGAAAACCAATTGGTTTGTTACGATCCAGCCAGCATGTAAAATACGTTCAACGGCTGTTTTTACTTCCGGAGTAACTTCCATAGCCGATTCGAAATGGGTTTGGATAACAAATTGCCGGATGCCAGCCTTTTGTCCTTTAACTTTGAATTCATGTAGTATTTCAGCAAGCTCATTTGTAATCCTTTGAGGTAGGAAAACCGGAAGTCGCGTGCCAAGTCTGACGCGGGTGATTTCTGCAATTTTTTTATCCTCTGGTAGGTTTTGGTTGCTTTTTCTCTTTCTGGATGCCATGTCACAAACTGCATTCAGAATGGTTTTAAGTGATGTATCAGAACTCATCAGTGCATCTCCACCCGTAATCAGAATATCCCGGAGCTGCGTGTCTTCTTCAAAATAATCCATGAGTTTCTGCAGTTTCTGTGGCCAGGTTTCTTTGGGTCTGAGTTTATCAAGATTAAAGTTAAGATGACCACTCTGGAAATCGAACATCCGCTGACAGCTCACACACAAGCCGCCGCAGGCTCGGCCAACAGTATCAGGAATCATAATGGCAACTTCGGGATAGCGTCTGTGAAGGTTGTGTGCCGTTGGTAAAACCCACCCAGCAGCATTGGGTTTGCCTGGCTCAACGATATCTTCTTTTTCCCATGCAACAATATGTCCAAATTCTTTGATAAGTTCCTTGCTATAAATAATATAGTCGCGAATGGCCAGATCTGAACCAATGGCAAATGTAGGCTCGGATACATTAAGTAACGATAGATAATATGGATTGACAAAAAATGGGATACCAGCTTCCTTCGCTTGCTCCAAAAGCTCCATCGTTCTGCTGCTCAGTGAAAAGTTGAGCATCTCATTGAGTATTTTGGGCGAACGAATGGCAAATTTGAGATGAAAGTTCATGTCGTCCCACCACGAAATCGCTTTCATGAATTTTTGCTCATCAGTCCATTTCTCATCCAAAAAAAACCTGCTACTCCGAAACTCGCCCGACTCTATTTTACGAATGATGACTTTGATGATGCGGTCTCGGTTGTGCTTTCGGATTTTCATAATTTCAGTATCCAGCCCACTCGGATGACGGTTCATCCAGCTTTCAAGTTGTTTTAAATCTGGCAACGCTCTTTTGTAGGTGCCCTTAATTTGCCTGAAAAGCATTAGCATATCATAAAAAAAATGCTCGTTTGCTCCTCCTGTGCCAAACTTAATAGCCAACCACAAGTATTTGATAGGATTGCTACCCACGAGTTCGCCGCGTAGGTTTAAATCCTCAAAAACCCGTCCCGCATTTTTGATGTAATCCATAAGCCTGATTGCACCATAGTCGCACCAAGATAGCTGGTTAAACGCTGAATTTCCATTTTTTTCTCCATTAAAATATGCCAGGGCAAGAGGGCGTTTATCGAAATAAGGGAGGATGTAATTACGCATGTTTTCCAATGCTTCTTCCTTGTCATTGGCTTCCAGCAACAATTTGTTGACATCACCATTTTCTTGAATGATTTTTTCCAATATCCGATGAGACTTTACACTAATCGAAATTTTATCAAGTCGTTTAAACTTTTGTTTGCTCTTTGTCATTTATTAACTGTTTTGTGGTACCGACAATAGCCGATAATTTCTCACAGAAGTAACGAAACATCGAAACTAACTGATATACAATGTATTGCACTAAAATTTACATGCTTTCCGTACAAAATTAATAAAATAAGAAAACTTTATCCGGTTTTACTGGTTTATGAACCATTAGATCGCACCAAAAAAAGACTCTCAGTCCTGATCCATTTTTGAGTAAATTTGCCAATTATCACCAATTTTCATTCACCAAATTTTTTTCACCATGTATAGCGGATTTTATAAAGTGCCAAAACCATACAATGAAACGGTTAAATCATATGCACCTGGGACGCCTGAACGCAAAGAAATCAAAGAAACAATTTTGAAAATGCGCTCTGAGGAAGTAGACATTCCGATGGTCATTGGAGGAAAGAGAGTAAAAACTGAAAACAGGATCAGTATTTCTCCTCCTCATGACCTGGCCCACACCCTCGGATATTATTACATGGGAGATGGTACGCATGTAAATATGGCAATTGAAGCCGCTTTAACCGCAAGGCCAGGATGGCAGGCGTTAGAGTGGCAAGATCGTGCTGCTATTTTCCTGCGTGCCGCAGATCTTATTTCCGGACCATATCGTGCGCGAATCAATGCTGCTACGATGCTTGGCCAGTCAAAAACGGTGCATCAGGCAGAGATTGATGCAGCCTGTGAGTTTGCTGATTTTCTGCGGTTTAATGTGCATTTTATGTCGGAGATTTACAAGCAGCAACCTCTTTCAAGTCCAGGTATATGGAACCGAATCGAGTATCGTCCACTCGAAGGCTTTATCTATGCCCTCACTCCGTTTAATTTTACTGCAATTGCAGGAAATTTGCCTTCGGCTCCTGCGTTGATGGGCAATGTGGTTGTCTGGAAACCATCGAACACTCAGATTTACTCAGCCAATGTAATCATGCAGATTTTTGAAGAAGCTGGCTTACCCGATGGTGTCATCAATTTGATTTTTGTACCAGGGCCAACAGCTGGTAAAATACTTGCTTCACATCCCGATTTTGTAGGCATTCACTATACTGGTTCAACAGCTGTTTTCACGAAAATTTGGAAAGCCATTGGCGAAAATGTAGCGCTGCACAATACATATCCGAAAATTGTTGGTGAAACAGGAGGAAAAGATTTTGTGCTTGCACACCCATCGGCCGATGTAAACGCCTTGAGTACAGCACTTGTTCGTGGTGCATTTGAATACCAGGGGCAAAAATGTAGTGCTGCCTCAAGGGCGTACATTCCTTCTTCAATCTGGCCACAGGTACATGAACTCATGGTCAAGGACTTGAAAACCATCAAAGTAGGTCCGGTTGAAGATTTTACCAATTTTATGGGAGCTGTGATCGATGAAGCTTCTTTCGACAAGTTGACTACTTATATTGATCAGGCGAAGAAGGATAAAGACGCAGACGTTATCTACGGTGGAGAATACGACAAAACAAAGGGCTATTTTATACAACCAACTGTTATACAAGCATATGATCCGAAATATGTAACAATGGTTGAAGAGTTGTTTGGGCCTGTTCTTACAGTTTATGTGTATGAAGACAAAGACTGGAAACCGACGCTTGAATTGGTAGATAAAACAACACATTACGCACTTACAGGTGCCATTTTTGCCAAAGACAGAACTGCGATAGAAGAAGCAAATATTGCACTCACCAATTCTGCCGGAAATTATTATATCAATGACAAACCTACTGGTGCCGTAGTGGGTCAACAGCCATTTGGTGGTGGAAGAGCGAGTGGAACCAATGACAAATCGGGGTCTTATCTCAATTTGCTGCGGTGGGTTTCTCCACGAACCATTAAGGAAAACTTTAATCCTCCTAAAGATTATAGATATCCATTTATGCTGGAAGAATAATTATAATATTTATTCGCAAAATGCCATCAAGCAGTCTGATATTCAGACTGCTTTTATTTTGGTTTGACCTGGCCCAGGTAAACTCTGTTGCCGTTTTTGATGACAAATTTCTTCCGCAAAGGTTCTGATTTTCTGGCAACCGGATCTACACGGCTGTAACTGTTTTTGGTTGCACGGCCTGCAACTGGGTTTGACTTGCTGATCGAGCAGGCACTTAAAGTACATGCAATCGAAAAGACTATCAGTAAAAAAGATAAATATCGCTTGGCTAAATACATGGTCAATATTTTCAGCCGCTAAAGTAGCAAAAAAATGAAGATATCTACCAACGTACAGAAACGAACATGCGCCTGTTGATAATTGTTTGAAACAAAAATGCTGCTTTTTTGCAAATGGTAGATTGTTTTGTACTTTTGCCATGATGATTGGTGTTGACATAATAAATGTCGACTGAAAAGGGAATCAGGTGAAAATCCTGAACAGTTCCCGCTGCTGTAAGCTCTTCATCAACTTTCGGTAATAGGCCACTGTTTGCAAAGGCACATGGGAAGGCGCCGAAAGAGAGTAAGTCAGAAGACCTGCCAGGCATCAGAATTTTATCCAAAGCTTTCGGGACAAAAGCTTGTCGGTAAAGTTGCCACGGTCGCTTACGACATTTTATCCTGACAGTTTTGAGGTTGTAATGATTTAACCTTAAAACTTTTTTATGAAAAAACATTTACTAAAATTCCCACTTATTTTACTGGGAATCATGCTGTTGCAGATAAATTTCATTCAGGCACAGCAAGTGTTGAATCAGGTAATTATCGCTTCCGGAGGCGCTTTTTCTGACCCGACAGATTTCGTTACCTTGTCAACCCTGGACCCGATTACCGGAAATCAGTCCAATTTTGATACCATTTATACACAAGCTGTGCAGAAAATGCATGTGAACAATAACCAACTGTTCGTTACCGCTACCGATTCGTTGGTTGTTTACAATCTGGAAAATATGCAAAGGATGAACACAATTGCAGTGTCGGGTCCAAATTTTGTGCAAGTGGTTGATAACAAGATTTTCATGACTATTCAGTACCCGGAAACAAGTGGTTTTTTGCGCATATTCGATGCTGAATCAATGGCTTTAGAAAACACGATCGATCAGATTTCTGGAGAAACAGCCGGAATGCTTTTACAGAATGATCGCTTATTTGTGGCTGTTCCGGGTGATTATTTTGCTACAACCGGAAGCCTTGCTGTGATTGATGCACAAACTGGTGCTTTTGTAAAAGAAGTGAATTTGGGTGGAGAAGCTATTGGGATTTATTCCTTATTTGCTTTTGAAAATAAAATTGTGGCTGTTTGTAAGTCAGCCTGGGGAACCAGCATTGGAAACATCCTTGTTTACAACCCTTCAGATGATACCTATTCAACGTATAGCTTCGACCACGCTTTAGGAAAAGGAATTGCTGTTGATGGAAACATATTGTATTTGATAATGGATAATGGAATCGGATCTGTCGATTTGGTTTCTATGCAAGTTATTAATAATCAAATTGTTGAAGATCCTGGTTCAGTTAATTTTGTTTATTTTGCTGATGTCGCTTTTGATGAATTGGGACACGTTTTTTATGCTACCGTTTCTGATTATTTCTCATTTGGGCAGGGTTATATTTATACAATTGATGGAGATGAAACAAGCGAATTTGATGCAGGAATCTCTCCAGAAGCCATTGCTTTTGATTACCGAACTCCTGCCTTTATTTCAGTAAATCAAGCAATTATATTGGATGTTTATCCTAACCCGGCAAATCGGATCGTGCATATAAATGCTGTTGGTCTGGCGGGTCATTCAACCATAAGCCTCATTGATATGCAGGGACGTACCATGCTTGAAAAATCACTTCAAAATATGCTTACTTGGCAGCTTGACGCTATTCCTTCAGGTGTATATTTTCTGAGAGTTGCAACAGAAAACCAAATAGTTAGCACTCAAAAAATCATTGTAAACCATTGATGAAATCTAGATTAATCACCGGCTTGTCTATTTTGGTTTTGGGGTTTCCAAATTCTGTACTTGCGCAGTACAACAATACAGGAAACGAAATAACTGGTATCTATTGTGATAGCAATATTTTTGTGCATTGGGCTACTGAGGTTGAGGTGGACAGAGGCCTGGCGCAGGTAGGTTCACCCGAAATTGGATATGCCAGCTACGGTGAAAACACAGCTGCTCTTGGAAAGGCCGATAATGATGTTGTGAGTTTAGGGGATGGTGGCTGCGCAACACTGCGTTTTCCTTTTCCCATTCAAAATGGGCAAGGTGCTGATTTCGCTGTTTTTGAAAATGCTTTTGATTTCCAGTTTCTGGAACTCGCTCATGTTGAAGTGAGTAGCAATGGGGTCGATTTTTTTAGGTTTCCTGGCATTTCAAACACACAGATTACAACACAGGTTGAAACATTCGGAACCCTCGACGCCAGCAAAATTGACATGTTGGCAGGGGTATGCCCGGTTTTCTATGGAGCACCATTTGATCTGGACAGCTTGCCCGATCATCCTTTGCTCAACAAGAATAATGTGCAGTATGTCAAGGTTATAGATGTAATTGGATCAATTGACGGAAGTTTGGGAAGTGTTGACAGCCGAGGAAATACAATCAATGATCCCTGGCCAACGCCTTTTCCATCAGGTGGTTTCGATTTGGATGCTGTGGGCGTGATTCATGATAAAAGTCAGCTGGGAGAATCGGAAAACAGCATTGCTTCTTTCAGACTATGGCCCAATCCAGCAAGGGATTATATTACAATTTGGGTGCCGGAGTCATTGAAGTTGTCTGCTTTTCACATTACTTCTCTCGAAGGTCTAATGATCAAAAAGGGGAATATTATTTCCAAAAACCAGAAAATCGATGTGTCAGACTTGCGCAGTGGAGTTTATGTGATTCAAATTAAAGTATTTGACAAATTGATTGCAAAAAAGCTATTGAAGCAATGAAGTTATGGCAATTGATCACCGGCTTGTTTTTAGTTGTCTGTACAACGGAGATTTTTGCGCAGACGGCTGTTGATACCTTGAATCTAGCGGAATTTGAAATTGTTTCTACGCGTTCCGATCAGAAAATTGTTGGCTCTGGCATCAACTATAACAGCCAGAAATTAGAGCCATTCAAACAGGGTAGTTTATCACAATTGCTGCAACTCCAAAGTCCTGTTTTTATTAAAAGTTATGGCCCAGGTGGGCTTGCAACAGCTTCATTCAGAGGAACAACTGCAAGCCATACGTTGGTCCTTTGGAATGATTTTCCGGTGAATGCACCTACACTTGGGCAAGTTGACTTAAGCACGATTCCGGTATTTTTCGCCGACCTCATGCAATTGGCTTGGGGCTCAAGGGCCGCTGAGCGATCAGGTGGAATTGGTGGAACAATTTCAGTAGAAAATGAAGCTGTAATCTCTAAACATTTCAACCTCGAAGTATTGCAATCAGTTGGCAGTTATCAATCTTTTGGTTCTTTTGCTGATATTTCTGTTTCAAATGGAAAAGTGCAGGCGAGGACCAGGCTTTTTAGAAAGTCCAGTTTAAACAACTTTGAATATCTTAATACGGCCACGCTTCCAGCCAGAAAAATGGAACAGCAACAGGCTGATTACTCCGATTATGGGTTAATGCAAGAGTTTCATGTTTCGACAAAAGCAGGTATTTTAAGCTTTATTAGCTGGAACCAATGGAACAACCGAAACCTGCCACCCATCATGCCAAACATTGAAAGAGGCGGGAATCCGGAAGAGTTTCAAAATGACAGGTTTCACCGGAATGTGATTGGTTTTAAACGTTTTTGGAATAGTGGAAGAATGGAAATAAAATCAGCTTTTTTCATTGAAAACCAGCAATACTTTCTGCGTACGAGTACCAATGACGATGCACCACAAACAGTGACATTGATAGATGCCATTAACCGCTCCAAGATTGGGCATCAACTCGTTGAAGTAGAGCAGAGCCTGCAAAAAAACTGGGTCTTATTTGCAAAGTTGCAATGGGATTTTGAAAACGTAGAATCCAATAATTTCTCTGAAACAATTCAACGTGACAAAAAATCGATCACATTAGGAAATCATATCAATTTTTGGAAGCATTTTAAAACCGACCTTTCTCTTCGACAAGATTTTGTTGACAGAAAAAATGTAGGGTTAAGCCCTTCTTTAAGCTTAAATATTAATGTTCCCAGCGTGCAAAACCTGGTGATTCAGATGGGATTGAGTAAAAATTACAAAAATCCCAGTTTAAACGATTTGTATTGGTTTCCGGGCGGAAACAGTGAGCTGAAAGCCGAAACGGCGACCTCAGCTGATGTATCAGTAAACTGGAAAATGCACAATAACTACCTGAAATTGGATACACGTTTCGGTGCTTTTGCTTCAACCATTAACGATTGGATACAATGGCGACCTTCTGCTTATCGCTATTGGATTCCTGAGAATATTTCAAAAGTGTATGCGCGTGGTTTGGAAGCATTTGTAAGTACGGCCTTTGAGCTGAATCGATTGAAAATGAGCTTTACTTTCAACTACACATATACACTGACCACGGATGAAAGCCCGGTAGCAAAAATTGAAAATAGCAGTGGGAAGCAGTTGATCTATATCCCAAAGCATCATGCCAATATCTTTGCGCGTATGCAATATAAAAATTGGGAATTTGGTTATGCCATTGATTTTACGGGCGAGAGATCTACTTCGTTGAATGAGGAAGAGTTTTATGCATTCAGGCTTGATCCGTTTACGCTGCATCAATTGCGTATGGGACGTGCATTTGGGAAATTTACAGCTGAAGTCAGGGTCAATAACCTGACAGATATACAGTATCAGACCGTGTTGTGGAGGCCTATGCCAGGCAGAAATTTTGAAATTTCGATGCGATATAAACTGTAAACGCAAAAAGTAATCGTGTTTATAATCACTAAATTAATGTAAAATTCCATGAAAGGGCTGAAAATAAATAAAATATATCTAGTTGTTGCACTTGGCGTATTTCTATTGACTGGATGTAGTAAAAATGAACCACGGGATTTTCCGCCATTGCCTGGGCTTTTGGGAAATGGTTTTTTTGTCCTGAATCAGGGAAATTTCACATCAGGCAATTCATCTTTGTCATTTTTTAGTGAAGATTCCGTTAAAATGACAAATAACTTGTTTTACAAACTCAATGCAGCGCCTTTGGGAGATGTTGCTCAGAGCATGTGTTTTTATGGTGATTTGGCCTTTATTGTGGTAAACAACAGCGGGCACATTTATGCGATCGATGCCAAAACAGGGCTCTTTAAAAGAAAAATTGCCCAGCTTCAGTCGCCCAGAAATATGCTGGTTGTCGATGCCAACAAAGCTTATGTGTCAGATTTTCAGGAAAAAGGAGTTTTCGTTTTTAATCCACAAACCATGCAACACCTGGGGTTGATAGAAACAGGAAAAACAACTGAATCCATGATTCTTTCTGGCGTTGAAGTATTCGTCGCTAATTGGTCAAACTACAATCAAACAACAAAAAATAATACCATTCAAATTATTGATGCCTCAATTGATCAGGTAGTAGACAGTATCGTTGTCACTAAGGAACCAAATAGCATGGTTCTCGACAAAAATGGCAAGCTGTGGGTGCTTTGCAGTGGAGGTTACCTCAACGAAGAAACCCCTGCCTTGTATCAAATCAACCCGACAAATCGTCAAATCCTCCAAAAGTTTGATTTTCCTTCGCTTGAAATGTCGCCTGAGCAACTAACCATCAATGGTAAGGCTGATACGCTGTATTTTCTAAATAAGGATGTTTACCAAATGCCGATCGATGCACAATCATTAACTGAAATACCTTTCATAGAAGCAGGTAACCGAAATTTTTTCACAATTGCCATTCATCCTCACCAATCTACCGTGATGGTAACGGATGCAATCAACTATGTGCAAAACGGGTATGTTTTCAGATATCGACCAAATGGCATACTTATTGATTCACTCAAGGCAGGTATTATTCCAGGATTTATTGGATTCAATTATTAACATTAAAAAAATTGCGATGAATAACAAAGTAGACATAAAATGGACAGGCGACATGGCTTTTGAAGCCGACGTGAACGGATTTAAACTTACAATAGATGCTGACGAAAAAGTTGGTGGCCAAAATAAAGGTCCTCGTCCTAAACCATTGACATTAGCCTCATTAGGCGGATGTACAGGGATGGATGTAATTTCTATTCTAAAAAAAATGCGCGTCGAGCCAAGTTATTTCAATGTTGAAGTTGATGGTGAGCTTACTGAAGAGCATCCGAAATATTACCACAAAATACACATCACCTACACGCTAAAAGGCGAAAACCTCGATCGTGAAAAAGTTGAAAAAGCAGTCAATCTGTCACAAGAGCGTTATTGTGGCGTTAGTGAGCTGTTGCGAAAGGGAGCAGAAATCACCAGCTCGATCGTGATCGAATAGCTAGTGATTCAGTGCTTTGGTCAGTATTTCTACAAATTCACTTAAAATCATTGCAGTGGCTCCCCAAATGATGGTGTCCTGATAAACATAACAAGGTACAGAAACCTTGTTGTTGCGAAGGTTGATTTCTTCCATGCGACAGTTCGAAGGATTTATCAAATGGATCAGAGGCATTGGAATGATTTTTTTTACTTCAAAAGGATCAGCAACAAATGTTGGTTTTTCAGACGAAATCCCTAAAACAGGGAGCACATCAAAGTTACTGGGTGGAATGTAAAGATTACTTAGCGTTCCGAGCACTTTTATGGTTTGAGGTTTTATGCCTATTTCTTCTTTCGCTTCGCGCAAAGCTGTGTCAATCAATGAAATATCGCTGATTTCGTGACGGCCTCCCGGAAAAGCAATCTGTCCACTGTGAACGCCATCATACTTTGGTCTTTCGATAAATACCGTTTTGATCTGTCCTTCGTCTTCGTACAATAATATTAATATTGCACTTAAGCGAGGAGGCTCTTCATGAAGGTATTTTTCCTTGAAATTCTGTCTCGTTATTGGCTCTGTTCTTTGTTGTGCCTGAACACCCGGAAGTGGCAATTCCAGCTGTTCATTTAGTCGTGAAGCCAATTCCGAAAGCTCAACCTGAGTGATTTTTTTCATTTGGCAAAATTATTACTTACGCCGCACCTGGCCTCAATACCCGGTGTTAATTTGTTCGAAAATTGCCATAAAAAGATTTTTAAGCATCTGTTTCACCATGTTTATATTTGTATCTTTAACCCATCAATTTGAAGTTTTAAAAAAATGACCAAAGAAAAAGAGTCTATTTTTTCATTGCCTGAAGAAATTGTTGCATCAGAAAAAAACCTGGTGCTTTTCAACGATGATGTAAATACGTTTGATTACGTCATCGAAACCTTGGTAGAAGTTTGCGAACACACTTTTGAACAGGCTGAGACATGTGCCTGGATTACTCATTACAAGGGTAAATGTTCGGTTAAATCGGGAGCAGAGAGTGTTTTGAAACCCTATCAAATTGAATTGTTAAACAGGCACTTAACCGCCAGTATTTTATAAACTATGTGGACAGTTATCCTTACTCTAATTTTCATTGGGCTTATCATGGTTTTGCTCGAAATCCTGGTCATTCCGGGCGGAGGACTGGCTGGCGTGATTGGTTTTGCATTGATGGTCATTGGTGTGTTTCTGGCATATTCGCGCGAAGGGGCAATGGCCGGGCATATGGCATTGGCCGGAACGGTCATTGTAAATGCTGCTGCACTTGCGCTTGCCTTACGTTCGAAAACCTGGGATCGGGTAATGTTAAAGAAAAACGTTGATAGTAAGGTAAATACGATCGATGAGAATTCAGTAAAAGTGGGAGATGTTGGCAAAACGATCTCCAGATGTGCGCCAACGGGGAAAGCGGTGTTTAACGATCAGTTTTTTGAAGTACAATCCCGGTCTGAGTTTATTGACGAGGAACAATTTGTTGAAGTATTAAAAATTGAAAAGAATAAGATATTTGTAAAACTTAAAAACAGTTAGCATGGAAGACTTGTATGTAATTATTGCCATTGGATTGGGATCAATTTTCCTGATTTGGTTTCTTTTTTACTTTATCCCGGTTGGACTTTGGTTTACCGCGCTCGTATCTGGTGTGCGGATCTCACTGATTCAGTTGATTTTGATGAGATGGCGTAAGGTGCCACCTTCAGTGATTGTAAACAGCATGATTGCTGCTACCAAAGCAGGCATTAAACTTGAACGAGACGACCTTGAAGCGCATTATCTCGCCGGTGGCCGTGTGCAAAAAGTGATCAATGCACTTATCTCGGCAGATAAGGCAAATATGGATCTCAACTTCAAAACGGCAACCGCTATTGACCTGGCCGGACGTGATGTGTTTGAGGCTGTTCAGATGTCGGTAAATCCGAAAGTTATCGACACCAAAAAAGTTGCTGCAGTTGCAAAAGATGGTATTCAGCTGATCGCCATGGCACGTGTTACTGTGCGGGCAAACATCAAACAATTGGTTGGTGGTGCCGGTGAGGAAACGATTCTGGCCAGGGTTGGCGAGGGTATCGTTTCATCCATAGGTTCGGCTGATTCACATAAGTCTGTACTTGAAAATCCTGATTCCATTTCAAAAGTAGTTTTGAAAAAAGGACTCGACTCTGGAACGGCCTTCGAAATCCTCTCTATCGATATCGCTGACATTGATATTGGAAAAAATATTGGTGCTGTGTTGCAAATGGATCAGGCTAATGCCGATAAAAATATTGCCCAGGCCAAAGCTGAAGAACGCAGGGCGATGGCTGTCGCACAAGAACAGGAAATGCGTGCCAAAGCACAGGAAGCCCGTGCCAATGTGATTCAGGCTGAGGCATTGATCCCACAGGCCATAGCAGAAGCTTTTCAGTCGGGGCATCTTGGAATTATGGATTACTATCGCTTCCAGAATATTCAGGCTGATACCAAGATGAGGGAATCTATCTCTGATCCCGGATCACAGCCACTCGGCCCATCAGGCCAGGAACCAATGAAAGATAAATAGTCTGTAGGTTTGATAATATGAGAGAAAACGTTTGTTTCTGTCTTGGGAGCAAACGTTTTTTTAAAATGAGCGAATAGAAACTGGAATCTGATGTTCACTGAAGACGAAAAACAGCAAATTTCAAACAGTTATGGTCAGTTGAGAGCTTTGCTGTCAAAGCAATTGGCTGAACCTGAATTGACGCGAATCGATAAAGCATTTACCCTGGCAGATTCTATATATGCCGATAAATACCTGGTTTCGGGGAAGCCTTATATTCTCCATCTGATTGAAATGGCCCGGATAATTGTTGCAGAAATTGGAATGGGCGCATCTTCAGTAATAAGCTCCTTCTTGCACGGTATTGACAAAAAAACTAATGTATCGCTTCAAGACATTGAAAATCAGTTTGGAAAAAGTGTGAGAATCATCATTGAAGGCTTTAATAAAGTTTCAAGTTTACAAACCGAACGCCTTTCTTTTCAGTCGGATAACTTCAGGAAACTGTTTTTGAGTTTAATTGATGATATCCGGGTAGTATTGCTAAAAATAGCACATCGGCTTTACGATCTGAGGCATCCTGAAGATTTGGAAGAGCAAAAGCTAAATTTGTTTACCCATGAGGTGAAACACCTGTATATTCCTATTGCGCATCGTTTGGGGTTGTACATCATCAAAGCAGAATTCGAAGAGAAGGTAATGCTACATGAAAATCCGGAGATTTTTCAGCAAATCACGGATCAGATCAAAGCTACCAAATCAAAGCAGGAAGTGCTGATGCAGGAGTTTATACAGCCCATCCAGCGTGAATTGCTTGCCCAGCGACTCGATTGTAACATCAAATGGAGAACTAAGTCAGTGCCTTCGATTTATGCCAAAATGAAGGCTCAAAACGTTGAATTTGATCAGGTTTACGACCTTTTTGCGATCAGAATTATCGTGAATAGTCCGCTAAAGAAAGAGAAGGAAGATTGCTGGCGGGTGTATTCTATTGTAACTGATATTTATACTCCCAACCCCAAAAGGTTACGTGATTGGATCACAACACCGAAAGCATCTGGCTATGAATCGTTGCATACGACAGTGAAAATGGCCAATGAGAAGTGGGTGGAAGTGCAGATCCGCTCAGTCAGAATGGATGAAGTAGCTGAAAAAGGTCAGGCTGCACATTGGCAATATAAAAGCAAAGACCGAAAAAAAGATTCTGAAGACTGGCTCAATCAGGTTCGGGATATCCTTGAAAATCCGGATCAGATTAATTTTGATTTTACTTATCGGAATGCGAATCAGTACCAGTCGGATAAAATTTTCATTTTTACACCACAGGGCGACCTGAAACAGCTTCCTGCTGGATCTACCGTGCTCGATTTTGCCTATGAAGTGCACACGCAGGTTGGCGCCACTTGTAGTGGTGCAAGGGTTAACAATCGAATTGTACCGATCAGGCATGTGTTGAACAATGGCGACAGAGTGGAAATCATTACCAATAAAAAGCAAATTCCTAAATCGGATTGGTTGTCTTTTGTTGTGACAGAACGGGCCAAAAACAAGATTAAACGTCACCTTAAAGAGGAAGAGCTGAAAGAAGCCGAGTTTGGCAAGGATACCTTATTCCGCAAGCTTAAAGCCTGGAAAATTCCTATGCCGGACGATGCCGTCAATTTATTGGTAAAACATTATAAAACAGGGACATCTGTTGAGCTTTATCATTTGATCGCGACAGAAAAAATAGACCTTGTCGAAGTTAAGAAATTTCTGAATGCTCATGCTGCTGAAGAAAAAGCCGGGAGACCTGAAAAAGCAGAGCCTACTCCCCAAGCAAAAAAAGACCTGGTCAAAGTTGGAAAAGACGACTTCCTTGTGATTGATGACCGGCTCAGTAACGTTAATTACAAGTTAGCCAAATGTTGTAACCCTATTCCGGGAGATGCGGTTTTTGGATTTGTAACGATTGGCGGTGGGATTACTATTCATCGGCTTTCGTGTCCAAACGCTGCCCGTTTGAGAGAACGATACAGCTACCGGGTGCTGAAGGTAAAATGGAAAGAAGAAATTGACAATCCAGCTTTCCTGACAGCGATCAGGGTAGGGGGCAAGGATGTTTTAGGGCTTGTTGGTGAGATTACAAAGGTGATTTCAAACGATATGAAAGTGAACATGCGAAGCATTACTTTTGATACACGCGATGGAAATTTCGACGGAAAAATTGTTCTTCAGATCAAAGACACCAACCACCTAGATCAGCTGATTTATAAAATTGGCAAGATTGATGGAGTAGAGCGTGTGCAACGTATTGATCAACTCAAATAAACTCAGAAATGATTATTCAATTATTGATAGCTGCTCTTTTGCTCATGACACTAGCAGGTTGGTTTTTTGTTAAAAAGAAAAAAGTACTTGGGGTAACCTTCCTGGCTATTGCGCTGATGGTTCTCTTGCTGTTTTTCTTCGTCAGATACCTTTATCCCAATTCGGTGCCATTCTGATTGACTACGAAAGGTTAAACCAATCTTTTACCAGAACAGTCTTGTCTTTGGGTTCGTGTTTGTGTCGAAACTCATTCGTGCAACGGTTATATTCATAATCACCCATCCATTCATCATGGTGGTGGGCAATTTCCCGGATGCCTTCAATCAGTTGCTCTAATTCCTCATCAGTCATGGTTGGGTGAAGAGAAGCCCGAATCCAACCTGGTTTTTGTGAAAGGTCGCCATGGTTAATCAGGTCAGTAATGGCCCTGCTTTTGTCGTGACTTACATCCAACAAATAGTGCCCATATGTGCCTGCACAGGCGCAACCGCCTCGAACCTGAATACCAAACCGATCATTTAACAGCTTGACTACCAGATTAAAATGGACGTTGTCAATATAAAACGAAAGGATACCTAGCCGATCTTCAACATTGTCTGCTAAAATGTGCACACCCGGAATTTTTCGCATTTCGAGAAATGCTTTTTGTACCAGCTCATGTTCGCGTTTCCGAATGTTTTCGGCGCCCATCTGGTTCTTCACTTCAATAGCAAGCGCTGTTTTGATGGCCTGTATAAAGCCGGGTGTACCTCCATCTTCGCGCAATTCAATGTCGTCGATATATTTGTATTCGCCCCAGGGATTGGTCCAGTCAACGGTTCCGCCACCAGGATTATCGGGCGTTGGACTGTTATATAGACTGCTGTCGAAAATGAGCACACCTGAGCTGCCTGGGCCACCTAAAAACTTATGTGGACTAAAAAAGATACAATCGAGTTTTTTCATTTCGTCATCTGCAGGATGCATGTCGATATCGACATAAGGTGCTGATGCTGCAAAATCAACAAAAACTACTCCCCCGTACTCGTGCATGATTTTTGCCATTTCATGGTATGGAGTCTCGATGCCAGTTACATTGGAACACGCTGTAAATGAACCAATTTTAAAGTTTCTGTCTTTGTACTTTTCTAATTGATTCCTGAGTTCATCCAGATCGATCAGCAGTTCTTTGTTGGGTTTAAGCACAACCACATCCACATTCGTTTCCATCCAGCTGGTGTGATTGGAGTGATGCTCCATGTGGGTAATGAAAACGACTGGTTTGTCACTCTTACTCTGGATGCAATCGCGTTTCGAAATTTTTCCACAGGTTTTTAAACCCATGATCCGTTGTAGTTTGTTGATTACTGTCGTCATTCCTGAACCGGCCGTGATAATGACATCCTCAGCACCCGCATTGACATGCTCCTTGATTTTTCGATGGGCCAGATGGTAGGCTTTGGTCATCAGGGTGCCGGTTTCGCTGGTCTCGGTATGCGTATTGGCTACATAGGGTCCAAAAACATCACAGATTTTCTGTTCGATGGGTTTGTAAAGCCTGCCACTGGCAACCCAATCAGCATAAATCATTTTTTTTGGCCCATATGGCGTATTGAAAATTAATTCGTTGCCAATGGTATTTTCACGGAATTTATGGAAGTGCTGATCAAATTTGCCCATTATAATCTCTTTTTCAATCTTTAAATCTCAATTACAACAAGACAACCAGCAAGCTACAAACAGATGCATGTAATCTTGTAAAAAAACTTTCCAAAATATTCGCTTTTTTACAAAGGTAAGAAATTGATTGATACGACGATGTGGATATTTATCCAGCTATTTCGAAAGTCTAATAGCCTTTTGAAATCTGAGTGAGTCCCAGCTCAACACTGCTGTTTTCTGGATAAATTTCTATCCAGGTATTGTCTTCGCTGAACCATTTATACTGTGAACCAATGCGAACGACAAAATCATGATACTCCTGGTCTTCTGGAATTGGTAGAACAAATCCACCATTTCTGCCATTTTTAGAACCAAAACTGATGATGAGTGGGAAATTACTTGTCCCATTATTTTTGGCTTTGATCAGGATATAGTTACCGCGACGCTCTGTAACGTTGACAGGTGCAAACTCGAACCTTTTTGACTTATTTGCATCAATGGTGACGGGTGTGCGGTTGAGCTCAACCAGCATATTATCCTCGATCATTTTAGTGATCTGGTTGATCATGTCTTGCGGATATGTTTCTCCGGTATTCAATGCTTTTGCCTCCAAATATGATTCAATTGCCTTGTCGAAGGTCTTTTGCTGAAAATATTGATCTGCTTCAGAAATGATTTTGTTGTATGCAGTTTTGAGTTGTAGTAACCGTTCTTTCAGAATATCGTCAATCTGATTGATTTTTGTTGAAGCATATTCATCGTCCAGTTTGAAGCCAAGAGCTGTTTTATAGGCAGTAACGGCATCCTGGTATTTTTTATCAGCAAGATATTGGTCCCCGGCAGCAATGTTTTCCTCATATTTTCTCTGGCGCTCTTTGGCTTCTTTTTCAAGCAATAGTTTGATTTCAGTGGAGCGCGTAAGTGCCGTTTCGTTGGTAGCATCAATCAACAAAACCTGGTCGTAGAGTGATTTAGATTCTTCAAGTCTCTTGTTGTCTAATGATTGACTTGCCTGCAAAAGCAACTGTTCAATTTGTTGCTCACGTGCTTTAGCCTGCCCTATCTCATCAAGTTTAGATTTGATGGCTGCCAATTGGCTGTTTGGATAAGATTCGGCTGGCTTTACTTTGGCAGCTTCCTGATACGCCAATTCAGCCTCTTTCCAGTTTTCAGCTACATAAAACTGATCTGCTTTTATTATCGCTGCCTGATAAGCCTCGTCCAATGCGGCTTGCTGCGCAAGCAAATCCAGCTGGTTTTGCGCCTGTTGAATTTGTAATTTTGGATACTCTTCTCCAGGTTTGATTTCAGCCGCCGACGCATAAGCTGTTTTTGCTGCCGTATAATCTTGCGTGCTCATGGCTAAATCACCTTCCTCAATATAGCTATTGTAAGCGTTTTCTTTGGCCTGTTCGGCTTCAGCCAATTCAATCTTCTGATTGATTTCCGATATTTTTTCTGTTGGATAGGTCAGATCAGGAAAAATAAGCTGTGCCTTTTCATAGGCTGTTTTAGCTTGTACCAATTGATTTTCAGCAAAAAGCTGGTCAGCAATGGATAATTGCTGTTGGTAGTTTGTTTCACGCGCCTCCAGCTGTTGCTTTTCATTGATTTGCTTGTTAACCAGACCAATCTGAGCCTGAATATCAGATACATTGGGTTTGATAGCAGCAGCTTGTTGGTAATATTGCAGGGCCTCTTCCAATTGGTTGCTGTCGAAGGCTGCTTTTGCCAGTCCGATCAAGCGCGTAAACTCATTTTCTTTCTCAGCAGCAGCGAGTGCCTGTTGGGCAATCAGGCCGTCAATCTCATTGATTTTTGTTTGTGGTTCAGGTTTTGAAGGATCCAGGTTAAAAGCTTCTACGAATTTCTGCCTTGCTTCCTGAAGCTGATTTTGTGCGAGCAATGTCTCAGCTGTTGAAACAATAGCATTGTATTGCGCTTCCTTTTCAGCAAGCAAAGCGCGTTCTTTTTGTAGGTTTTCAATCTTGCCAATTTGCTCCCGCGGATAACTCCTGTCGGCAAAAACAGCGCTAGCTTGCTGGTAGTAGGGGACGGCCTCTGCCATTTTTTGTAAATTGAATAAGCTATCGCCATGACGAATCGCAAGGGCATAACTTTTCTCAAGTGCCAGCGATTTCTCGCGCTGAGCCAATTGTAATTGGAGAGAAGCTATTTTTGTATTGATGGTCTGTTCATCTGGCTTGAGTTCAATCGCCTGCTGGTAAAAATCAATGGCATTTTCGAATTCATTTTTTAGTTCAGCTGATGATGCCTGACTCATCAATTGCCTGAATTGTTCTTCTCTTTCCAGATCGGCTTGTTGCTTGGCAAGCAAGGTTTCCAGCTCAGCTATCTTCTCTGTTGCAACCACATCCTGCGGCTTGATTTGCAGGGCTTTTTTATAGGCTTCTATTGCATCTGGATATTCCCTGGCTTTTTCGTGATTTTGTGCCTGGGCTAATGCTTCATTATAGGCCTGATTTGCCAAATAGGCTTCACTTTGCAGGGTCTGACTGATGAGTTGGATCATATCGGCCGGATAGGGCTGGCCAGGCCAAATTTTCAGAGCCTGCTCGTATTGATCGCGTGCTGCAGTGAAGTTCTTTTCTCCGTAAAAACGATCTGCATCCGCCAATACCTTGTTGTAACGAACAGAGAGATCCTGAAGGGCACGGGCTTCATCAAGTTTTTTAAGGTAATTTGATTCTTCGGGGTAGATTGCGGTGGCTTCTTCCAGTTTGTTGATAGCACCCTGGTAATCTTTTCTTGTTAAGAGGTTTTGCGCTTCATTTGCAAGCGTTTCAGCTTGCTTGATTCGCCGGTTTAACGCTTCAATCTTGCTTTTTGTTTCTGCGATTTTGTCTTTCGGAAGTTGTTGATCAGGAAAGAGGATGTTTGCATTTTTAAATTGCAACAAGGCCTCATCCAGGTTGTTATTTGCCAAAAGTTCAGTTCCAAGCTGCATGGCCGTGTTGTAATCGCTTATTTTTTCAGCCTCTTCGGTCAGGGTTTTATTAATACTATCAACTCTGGATAGGGTGTATTTGTCTTCGGGAAATATTTTTAGGGCTTCATTATAAGCAACCAGAGCGTCTTCCAACTTTTGTTGATTAAATAGACGATCGCCGTAATCAAGATGGCTGTAGAATTCCTCTTGCAGAGCCATTTGCTGCCTGATTTTTTCAACAGTCTCGTTCAGTCTTTTTTGCGCAGTTGCATCATCCTCTTTGGCCTGCAAAGCCATTTCAAAATAAGTCTTGGCACTGATATAGTCCTGGCTATTAAATTTATCTGTTCCCGACTTCATCAACGATTCGTATGATTGCTGCTCAACTGCCTGCTGAGCCCTTGATTGTAAGGGGCTTAGAAAAAACGAGGAGAATATTAAAAGCAGTGAAAGAGTAATTTTGTTGATCATAAAAAGCAAGCTGATTTACTGATGTTTATGAACGCTTTACGACGTTGTATATTGTGTTTTGGCACCTTTAAGTAAAGCGGCCATCAACGATTGTTAATTTCCGGTCGGCCATCTGGGCCAGTTCCTGATTGTGGGTAACAATAACAAAGGTCTGTCCAAATTCATCCCTGAGTTGAAAAAAAAGCTGGTGTAGCTCCTGCGCCGACTTTGAATCGAGGTTACCAGAAGGCTCGTCTGCAAGGACTACTGCCGGGTTGTTGATCAGTGCCCTTGCAACAGCAACTCGTTGTTGCTCACCACCTGACAAGGCTGCCGGCTTGTGATCTGCCCTGGCTGTTAAACTGAAAAATCGCAGAAGTTCTTGCGCTTTCTTCGTCGCTGCTGCTTTTGGTTTTCCTCCAATCAAGGCGGGAATACAGATGTTTTCCAAGGCTGTAAACTCCGGGAAAAGGTGATGAAACTGGAAAACAAAACCGATTTTATTATTTCTGAAAGCAGAGAGCGATTTGTTATTCAGGTTTTCAATAAATTGATTGTCAATTGCAACATGGCCTTTGTCAGGTTTTTCAATCGTGCCTAAAATCTGCAGCAATGTAGATTTTCCGGCACCCGAAGCGCCTACAATACTAACCACTTCACCTGCATCAACTTTCAGGTCAATGCCTTTTATGACTTGAACGTCACCGTATGATTTGTAAATGGATGTGGCTTGTATCATTCCCATAATATGAATCTAGGCCATGCAAAAATACAAAATTAGGGATGCCCAATGGAAAGGATAAACAGATGTCTGTCCAAGATTTCCAAATACATCTGTTTTTTAAGAAAAATTGCAATAGTTCGGGCAAATTGTAATATTTTTGGAGTTCATAATTTCACAACCAAATTCACTATCTATTATGAATTTACATGAGTTTCAGGGAAAGAAGATATTAAGCGGGTACGGTGTATCTGTTCCTTATGGTATTGTTGCTGATTCACCGGCAAAAGCAGTTGATGCAGCCAAAGATGTGCAAAAAAAAACCGGATCAGACCGTTGGGCCGTTAAAGCGCAAATCCATGCCGGAGGACGTGGCAAAGGAGGAGGAGTTAAAATTGCCAAGTCGCTCGACGAAGTAAAGCAATACGCTGACCAAATAATTGGCATGATGCTCGTTACACCACAAACAAGCGCCGAGGGAAAACTCGTTGGCAAAGTTTTGATTGAGCAGAATATCTATTATCCCGGGCCATCTAATGTGCAGGAGTTTTACATGAGTATTCTGCTCAACAGAGCAACAGGTCGCAGCATGATAATGTATTCTCCTCGCGGTGGTATGGACATTGAGAAGGTAGCAGAGGAAACTCCTGAAGAAATTTTCACCGAAGAAATTGACCCAAAAGTTGGCCTGCAAGGGTTCCAGATGCGTCAGATTGCATTCAATCTTGGCCTATCGGGTGTAGCATTCAAAGAAATGGTGAAGTTCGTCAAGGCCCTTTACGATGCATATCAGGGAAGTGATGCAAGTTTGTTTGAAATAAACCCCGTTATCAAAGCCGCTGACGACAAAGTATTTGCTGCAGATGCCAAAGTGGTGATTGACAACAATGCGTTGCATCGCCATCCTGATATCGCCGTTATGCGCGATCTCACTGAGGAAGATCCGATTGAAGTTGAAGCAAGCCGTTTTGACCTGAACTATGTGAAACTCGATGGTAATGTTGGCTGCATGGTTAATGGTGCGGGCCTTGCTATGGCAACCATGGATATGATCAAGATGTATGGTGGCGAGCCTGCCAACTTCCTGGATGTTGGGGGTACTGCCAATGCTAAACGTGTGGAAGAAGCATTCAGAATTATTTTAAAAGATCCGAATGTGAAAGCCATTCTGGTGAATATTTTCGGAGGTATTGTGCGTTGCGACAGGGTAGCTCAGGGAATCGTCGATGCTTATACAAATATTGGCGAAATAAATGTGCCTATCATTGTTCGTTTGCAGGGAACCAATGCTGTCGAAGGGAAAGCACTTATTGATCAGTCTGGATTAAAAGTTTATTCTGCCATCAAACTCGAAGATGCTGCTAGTTTGGTAAATGAGGTTTTAAATTAGGCTACATATAGCCTTTAATACGATACCAGGCAATCGCAAGCCATTCGCGCATTACAGCGATTTCGTATTGCAGATAGCTCCATAAATTATATCGAAGACCCAGATTTGATGCTGGGTCTTTTTCGATTTTACCACTTTCGTCTTTATTAAAAAACAATGATTCATCAATGGCACTTTCGGTAGCAGCAAGTCCACTTACATTCGTAAATCCCTGTTTTTCAAAAGTCTTGATGCTTCGGTATTGGTGAACCGGTGAAGTGACAATTTGAATTGGCGCCATAGTGGGAACCATGTTAGCGATGGCAACTGCCTGAGAATAGGTATTTGTGCCTTTGTATTCCGACAGGATTCTGGTGCTGTCGACACCTCTGAGAATCAATTCCTGAATCATACGATAATGCGCGCTGTGCCGAAAATCGCTGCTATCAGCAGGCAAAGTCACGATAATTTTACTTTTCGGATTTTTTTTGGCAGACTCAGCAGCATAGTAACAACGAATGATTGCATCGTAACTTGGCATGCCTCCGGCACCCATTAAAACAATATATTCGGGATTGTTTTTTTGACTAACAGTTTTGTTCCCTGTCCAATGATATGCATAATAAGGGTAGTCAGTTAAACTCAATGTGACGAGCAACAGAAAAAAAACGCCGGATGACAATAGAATCAAACGAACAAATTTTCCCAGCATGTGCACAAAACGTTTCATCTGAATATTACCTTAAAGCTACTGCAAACTTAACCTTTTTCGCTTGCAGTGAATGCACTATGATTTGACGGAAAAAGTCGGTTTGTGCTAAAATGAGGGAAGATAGCTTGCTGGCCTTTGTTATTCGGTCGTAAGCTCAATAAAACTCGACAGTTTCATGGGATTTGATTGCCCTTGCATACTGAGGTCCATGGTCAGGTTTTGATGGACACTGGCTTCTTTGAGCCAACCTGTTGCAATTTCGATTACGGATTTTCCAGAAATAGAACCATCAATTTTTGCAGCATTTCCAGCCGCTTCAGTTCCTGTGACAGTTCCTTCAAAACTGATATAAGCCGATTTTCCCTTGATTTCATCGAGGGTATATACGGAAGTGATGGTGTAATCGCTTGATGGATCAGGTTTTACTGTTACTTCCCAGCTATCGCCTGCTTTTATTTCGTGGTCCGGAAAAACGACCAACATGCCTGTCTCGAAACCAGAAATATTCGTTTCGCCCATTACCTCATTCTTGTTGTTACTGGTTGCGTTACCGCTTTGGTCAATTTCAAGCGTGATGGTTTTACCGATAGAAGTTCCTAATTGACCTGCAATTTGTTGAACCATTGGACTTTGGTTCTCTGATTTGTCGTCTGAATCCCAGATGATTTCCATGCCCATGGCATTTTGGTTGAACTGAATTCGGTCATAAGTAACGTCTAGTGTAAAGCTTTTTGCTTCAGAAACCGCAGTTACCATGGCTTTTTGATCGAGTGTGACTATTTGCATAATACTGATATCCTGATCGTTCATCGTCATGGAGATGTTCTGATTGGTCTTAATCTTCATCAGAAAAGTTTGATCTTTCTTAAGATTGTAACGCAAAAAAACTGATTTAGCCGGACTAGCAGAAAAAACAGTTAAGCTCATGAAAAAGAATGCGATAAAGCTGATTGAAATTCGTTTATTCATAATTATTTGTTTAAAAGGGTTCTGAATCATCTATCATTGGATCTGTGTCGTCATTCATGCGCGAACTGATGGTGCGTGTGGGCAGTTCAAAGCCTGTGTTGGGAGTCAGTTCCTGGATGTTTTGCTGATAATTTTCGGGTTCTTCGAAGCGTGCAAACTGGCCAACAAACCTGAGGTTGACGTCGCCGAGCTTACCATTTCGGTGCTTTGCGATGTTTACCACAGCTAATCCTTGCACCGAGTTTCCTTCACCATCATCATTAATGCCGTAATATTCAGGACGGTAGATAAAGATAACCATATCGGCATCCTGTTCAATTGCGCCTGATTCACGCAAGTCGGAAAGGATTGGTTTCTTCGATCCGGGACGGCTTTCCACGTTACGACTCAACTGCGACAGTGCTAAAACGGGAATATCGAGTTCTTTCGCAAGGCTTTTCAAAGATCTTGAAATATTACTGATTTCCTGTTCCCTGTTTCCTTTATTGTCGCCGCCGCTGGTCATCAATTGCAGGTAATCGATAAAGACCATTTGGATGTCGAATTGTTGTTTCAAGCGACGACATTTGGCCCTCAATTCAAAAATGGAAAGCTGCGGCGTATCATCGATAAACATTTTAGCATTGACAAGTGGTGCAATTTTGGTATTCAGCTGTTGCCACTCATATTCTGCCAGATCGCCTTTGCGGAGTTTCTCGGCAGGCAAATAGGTTTCACTGGATATCAGACGCGTAACAAGCTGAACAGATGACATTTCGAGCGAAAAGAACGCCACAGGCTTGTTAAATTCAACAGCCGCATTGCGTGCCAGGTTGAGGGCCAGCGCAGTTTTACCCATACTTGGACGAGCTGCAAGAATGATTAAATCAGATTTTTGCCAGCCTTGTGTGATTCGATCGAGTTCGGTATAACCAGATGGAACACCACGAAGACTGTTATCGCTGTTTTTTGCGTTTTCAATGTCTAGAATAGCCTGTTTCACCAGATCGGGCATGGTGCTAAAGCTTCTTCTCAGGTTGCTCTCGCTGAGTGAGAATAAACCACTTTCAGCCTTGTCGAGCAGGTCAAAAACATCCGTTGTGTCTTCGTAGGCGTCTTTGATAATGTCGGACGAGATCATAATCAACTCGCGCTGAATATATTTTTGCAAAATGATGCGTGCGTGAAACTCAATGTTGGCTGCAGAAACAACCCTGTTTGTCAACTGCGAAATATAATAGGGGCCTCCCACTATTTCGAGTTCACCCATACTTTTTAGCTCATTTGTAACAGTGAGGATATCAATGGGCTGCGATTTCGAAAATAGGTTGTGAATGGCCTCAAAAATTTTTTGATGCGCCTCTTTGTAAAAAGCTTCCGGGCGCATAATATCAATGATGGCGTTTACTGCTTCTTTTTCAAGCATCATTGCTCCAAGCACAACTTCTTCAAGATCAATTGCTTGTGGCGGTATTCTGCCATGCTGTAATAAAAGTTCCTTTAGTTGGTCACTTGAGTTTTGGCCAATAAGAGTGGATTTTTTAGTGGTTCGGTTCATTGTTCAAAAATACAAATTCGACGAGTTATGAACCACCTTGTTAATATCTTTTTATGTCAGTTAAGCACATTGAAAGGTATGCCTCTGATAATGAAAACGCAGCCACAGATGGACAATATCTAAGCCATGTCGAAGAGTTTTTTCATCATAGCAAGCATCAGTTGAGGATATTTTTCCAAATGTTTTAGCACATTCGATGACTTTTCAGTGCCAGATTCGAGCAAATCTTTTATAAGCCAAACCTCATTTTTAGGAAGTTTTTCTTCCGGCAGGAAAGCGGAAACAGCCAAATCAAAAGGGTTAAGTCCGCTGGGATTTCCATAGAAAAAATCAAGATCATGCAACAATTTTTCTAAATCAAGTAAGCGTTCTTCTGGTTTTGGACGCTGAACGACCGAACTGATTATATCACATAAATCAGAATCGCCGTAAACAAAGATTGTCTTCTCCTCTTGTAGAAATCTAGCTGCAAAAAGCACCACTTTTTTCCAATCGGACAAGTCGTTCGCACAATGCATCGAGGAAGTTTTCCAGCTGTTGTTTTCAAAGTAACTGAGGGCCAGCGCCAATGGAATAGGCTGGTATGGTTTGGTTTGGTTCAACACAGGCACTGCTGGTTTGTAATAAAGTGCCTTGACAAATATTGCTTTCTCGAAATTGATTCCTTCAAGTTTTGTAGGCAGATTTTTCTTGTCAATTAAAAAAGAACCATTTTTCAGTGCATTAATCTGATGTTCAATGCGTTCATTTAATGAATTATTACTGCAAGTTGCTGATTTTGATTCCATTTCATGAAACATCAAAAAGCGTGTTTCTTCATCGGTTGCTGTGGTATACAGCACAGCATCAGCTGGAACTGATTTCCAACAATGACCTTTAAAATCGCAAGGATAAGGCTCATTACATTGTAGGCCAATGTCAATTTCAGGAGATTTTTGTAGATTGAGTGTTTGTTTGCATAAGGCGATTTTTTTGGC
Organism: Bacteroidales bacterium UBA5536; assembly: GCA_002426795.1. GTDB lineage: Bacteria > Bacteroidota > Bacteroidia > Bacteroidales > F082 > UBA5536. The sequence continues at coordinate 296,548 of DINQ01000008.1, read as the reverse complement.
AGTATCCTCGAGATGAGTTTCTGTATGTCCGATAACCGACTGGATTATAAATAGTTGATCAAGTTCAAGCTTTTCGTCTAAGAGGTAATCTGAATTGACAAACATCAAACTAAAATCGGACATGTCGATACCAGCATTTTTCAAAACATAATATTGAAGTGCTGCATCCTGGAGATAGGTGGATGAGATTTTCAAGGAACTTTTAACTTCGATGGCTTTCCATTTATCACCATCCCGCATAAGAATGTCGAGCATAATGAGCACGTCATCATACTGAACAACAGCTTCATAAATCACCTGAATGGTTGGATCGCTCAAGGCAGCAGCTGTTTCTTCTCTTTTTTGTTGGTATTGCGCTGGCGATTTTGGACTCATATCAACACCGCCCGGAAAAAGGTCCCGCGCCAACACACCCACATCCGTTCCTCTTTTGAATTTTGCCAATTGTTCAGGTGAAATTTTATCGCGTAGAAATGGTCTTTTTTTATGAAGATAAAGAGATTTTTGGCATTGCATTCCACGAATGAATGTCGATTTGGAGAGTAGGTGTTTTCCCATTTTTTTGAATTTGGCGTACGAAATTAGCCGGTAACTACAATTTGTTCATCACTGATGAGTGGTAGATTCAGGTAGCGCCGCATAAGCTGTGCAATGGCCAATACGTCTTTTTGGCAATAGGTTCGAATGCGTTCAAGATCGTGTTCACGGTAATAAATATCGCCAACCATACTGCCATCAATGTCGTCCTTAGGTGTGGGTATATTGAAAATTGCCGTCAACAAATCAAGAGAAGTGTAATTTTTGTAATCGCCAAATTTCCATAATTCCATGGTGTCGATATGCCTGATTTCCCATGGTTTTTTGCCGGCAAGTTGCAAAATCATTGGCAACTCAATGCCATGAATGAGCATGCGCCTGGCAATATAGGGGAAGTCAAATTCTTTGCCATTGTGTGCGCATAACAAGCTGTCGCTCTGATTGTAATAGCGGTTAAGCAAATCTGCGAATTCCTCTAAAATCAGTTTTTCGTCATCTCCGTAAAAGGATTTGAGGCGAAACTCATTGCCATTCAAAAAACCTACAGAAATCACAATGATTTTCCCGAATTCCGCATAAATCCCTGCTCGTGCATACAAGGATTCCGGATCTTGCTTTTCCTCGTTTTTAAGGGTTTTTGATTTTTTGTCCCACAGCTTTTTCATTCGTTCAGAAAGCATTTCATAGGATTCAACAGCAGGAACTGTCTCAATATCAAGAAAGAGAACCTGTGAAAATTGAAGATTGTACAGCATATTGATAGGTGCTTAACAAGAATTTGTTTTTCGTTAATTTAGCCAAAGTTAAACACCCTTGATTGGCTATGCAAATGCGTTGGCTTGGTTTTTTCATTTTTTTTTGGCTGCTGACTTCGTGCGATAAGCAAACCGACACCGAAGATCCAGTGATAGAGATTTTATATCCAGCTGAAAATGAATTGATAAACTTAACTTCAACACTTGACATTTCAGCACGTTTAACTGATAACTTAAACATTGAAAATGTAAGGGTTGGACTTGTCAATACAGATCTGATTCCGTTGATCCAACCAGTTTATCTTGAAATTCATCAACCTGACAGTTTGCTGCATATCAAAATGAAAATCTCAGATGCTATTTTTGGAGAATCACAAAACGATATCCTCGACTGTTTGATTCAACTGCAGGCTTCTGATGGATTTAACCTGAAGAACAAATACCTTAAGATTAGAATAGGAAGAACACAAAGCTTTGTAAATGAATATATTTATACAACATTCTCAAACCAGAACACATTTTTTTGGTCGTATAATATTTTAGATTCGGTAAGCTTACTGATCAATACCATTCCTTCGGATATTGAAAATCTTATTGGCCAGTGGAATAAAACGGAATATTTCTTTAGTAGTACGTATCCTCCTCAAATACAGGCTTATATCCCAGGTCAGGATGAATTTCTTTGGGCGAAAGACATCTCTTTTCCGGTGCCGGTAATTGACGATATCTATCTTATGGAAGACGAATTGATGTATGCGGACAGAAATGGACAAATTTTATTGGTTCATGCAAGAACAGGAAACACAATCATTAGTGTTTCAGTTGATGCAAAATACAGAATTACAGCGATTTGTTCTGATCAGAATTACCTTTATGCATCGGTACGGGATTTGCAGATGGAAAGAACAGAACTGCTGCTGTATTACAGGGCTTCAGGTGTTTTTTACAAGCGATTTTTTTTGGACTATCCAAATATTGATCTTCAATATTGCAAAGTTTTGCAGAAGTTGATTCTCTTTGACACTGCAGGAGATAAAACAATCATTTCAACTTTCGATCCTGAAAATGAACGCATGCAGACAGTGGCACAAATTCCATCGTTCATCCCAAAAGAGGCAGTCTATACTGGTAGTACACTTTTTGCACTTTACGACTCGCAGCAGGTGCTGGTTTTTGATGCGCAAACATTGGAGCATAATTTCATCTATGCCGGACAAGAAATTAAGACAGTTATCCGGAAAAGTGCTACAGATGAAGATTTGGCCATTTTGGATGGAAATCAGTTATACTTGAACGGAGAGTATTTGTATCTGCATGAAAATGTTGGTGGTTTAACACTCATTGCATCGCAACATGATTAAGAGAAAAACAATTGTAACTGCCGATGGCTCAACAACGCTTTTCGATTCCGTATCAGGAGAGCATTATCACTCGATGAATGGTGCTATTACTGAGTCAATGCATGTATTTATTGAAAATGGACTCAAGCCGGCTATGCTCCGACATCAAAAGCTGAAGGTGCTGGAATATGGATTTGGGACAGGCTTGAACACGCTATTGACTTTTCAACATCTGCAAAAACTGGATGTACTTTGTGAGTACACAACTCTCGAGGTATTTCCGCTTAATGAATACGAAATTCGACAATTGAATTTTTGGCAGACAGAGCCGCTGTCTGACCTCGAAACTATATTTTTGCGTATGCACGATTGCGACTGGAACTCCTTTGTACAGATCGATACTCATTTTAGCATCAGGAAGTTACCAGTTGACTTTCGTAACTATAATCCTGCATTATTGGCATACAATCTGGTATATTTCGATGCTTTTAGTCCCAGTTCACAGGCTGAATTATGGACGACGTCCATCTTTGAAAAGATTTATAAAGGACTGGAAAACAAAGGAATACTTGTTACTTACAGTGCAAGCGGTCTGGTTAAACGAGCCTTACGCGAAGCGGGATTCCGGGTGAAACGCCTGCCTGGTCCTCCGGGAAAAAGGCATATGCTCTTTGCGACCAAAGAAAATCCTATCTGATACGCAGTTCTATCTCCTTATTATTCTTCAACAAATCGACCAGCAACTGTGTGTTGGTATCTCCGTAGTGATAAGGATATAGAATATTTGGATGAACCATTTTTGCAGCATGAGCCGCCATTTCAGGTGTCATGGTGTAGGGTAGATTCATTGGCAAAAAGGCGACTTCAATTTCACCCAAATTGGCCATTTCAGGTATGTCTTCAGTATCTCCGGCCACGTAAACGCGTTTGTCACCAAAAGTGAAGATGTAGCCATTTCCGTCTCCTTTGGGATGGAAAAATTCGCCATTTTTTCGCTTGTGGACAAGATTGTAAGCGGGTACAGCATCAATTTTAACTCCCTCAAATTCTGTCGATTGCCCATTGGCAAGCACTGTTTTTTTTCCATCGAACTCAACCATGGTATCACAAATAGCTGACCAGATTATGCTTGTGTTTTCTTTTGTAATGGCAGAAATCGCCAGATCATCTAAATGGTCCATGTGATGGTGTGTAATCACAATCAAATCTGCTTTTGGCAAAGTGTCGTAATTGGCCAGTTTTGACCAGGGATCAACATGAATGACTTTGCCATGGTATTTAAAAATGAGGCTGGCGTGTCCAACTTTAAACAACTCGAGGTCGCCATTGTTGGTGGCAATCCGTTCAAAGTTTTGTGCAGTAGTTTGCGAAGCAATCATAATGGTCAAAAAAAATAAAGTGATTTTAAGTGGTTTCATAAAGTGAAATTGTTAGTCTGAAAAGTAGATTAATTATTTGGTAATAAAGTCTTTAAAGCCCATTAAGGGGATGTCGTAATAATTGATGTCCTGTACACGTGCCCACTGAGGCCCCAATTTGCACCAATCGACAAACTCTTTAAGTTGCCATTCTTCTCCTTCGGCTTCAATGTAAACGCTGCCATTAGGTTTATTTTTTACGAAACCGGCAATGGATAATTCGGTTGCTTTTTGCACGGTGTAATACCTGAATCCAACACCCTGCACGTGCCCAAAAACTTCGATAACGCATGCTTTTTTCATGGAGTTAATCTTTTTTGAACAAGTTGGTTGATTTTATCGAATAACTGGTCGGGCTGCAGTCCACGCCAGTTGAACGTGTTGAATTTGCCGCCGAAAGCCAGGTAATAGTCCAGTCTGGCTCTGACAAACTCATCAATAAGGTGCTCCCTGAAATTGAGGCATACAATCCAGCCATCTTCGATATTGTCAAACCATTCCTGGTAGTAATCGTCTCCGTCGGCATGAAAATTCAAAATATTCTCCCCAATCAGCACGAAGTAGATTATTCCTGCGTCCAAAAGCTCCTCAACAACATTTCTATACAGGAACATGATATCGTTGTAAAGCAAGTCATTCCATTCGCCAATAAGCTCAATCACAACGTATTTCTGCTCATAATCGCATTGCAAAATCTTTAAGTAAAGCGTTGCAGAGCCAAACTCATCCCATTGTGGATGTATGATGTAATTATAAACAGCATTTCGAAAATAGATTTCGCTATACTCCCGACCAAAAAACGGAGAGTGACGATCTTCGGCAGCTATATAGATGTCGCGCCAGCTGTAAAATGGTTCAAGTTCGTGCATCTATTACACAATAAGTTTAGCCAGATAATAACCTCCGGTACATAACAGTAAACCACCCAAATTGTTGGCCACAATATTGATTAAAAGCATCCTGAATTGACCCTGATTGAGATAAACGAAACTTTCGAAGGCGAAAGTGGAAAAAGTGGTAAAACTGCCAAGGATTCCAATAAACAAAAAAACCCTGAGGGCAGGAGGGATGGCAGACCTTTCAAAAGTACTCCATAAAACACCAATCACAAATGCACCTAACAGGTTAACGATCAGTGTTCCCCATGGCATATTGTGGTTGAGATGCCGATCGGCAAACAGGTAAACCAGATACCGAAGTATGGTACCCGTACTACCTCCGGCAATCAACATTAATATTTGTCTGAATGGTTGTTGCATCAGATGGCCATTTTAAGTCCGGGAAGTTTCCGGAGTTCTTCATAAAAATTGTTCATTTGTTGCTGATTTTCAAGCGATACAGCTAAGGTGAAACTAATATAGTTTTGCTTTGAACTGATCTTCTCGCTGATAAATTCATGCGTAACTTTCATCCTGTTGCAAATTTCAATAATGGATAACTTGATGTGTTCAATGGTTTTCTCAAAAGCAACAACGATTTTCATTTCGTAGTGCACCGGAAACTCAATTTTTTTATCACCAAAGTTTCCTTTTTCTATTTTCGAATGTCCGTTAGTAGGTTTTTGTAACTGATTCATATTTTAGAAGTTGTAGATATAACTGATTCCGCCCCAGACGTGCGACCTCCCTTGCTTAAATTCTGGGCTTAACCTGATGTATTTGATTCCGATACCATGTTGTTTAAAAAATGCTGTCAGCCCGGTTTCGAGCATGAAAACCCCATGCCGGAGCTCTGAAATTGAGAACTTATGCGGGCTAGTACGATTGAACATACCACCATTTAGGGTAGCGTCGTAAAGTACATGTTTTACAGAAGGACGGACGTACCACCAAAATTGCCAGTACCTGCTGAACTTGCTTTCAATGGTGTTGGTGCGAGCTGTATAATACACCTGGTCTGAATCGGAAAAACGTCCAACCCTAAGCTCTGCTTCAAGTCCTGCGTAGTTCTTGTAGGTACCTACTCCAGCTGATGCACCGCCTTGGACTTCAAGTATATTGGTACGAAATAGTGTTTTGCTTAAACTGCCTTCGAGGTTTAGAATCAGATCATCGGCTATTTGAAATTGCCACCCTGTGGGATCGAGGTGATGAATGCTTCGCTGCAAATTGGCTGCCAGCGACGACTTTCCAATCATGCCAAGCCGAAGACCAACATACAGTTTTAGTTTTTTATCAGGCAGAAGACTGATTTTAAAAAACTCGACAAACAAGGCACCAGCGAATGGCCTGTCATTGATGTCAATTTCTGTGGCCTCCGGATTTCTGGGGGTAAACATTTTATGGTTGAGAGTGATGCCGTTATACATGATGGCGTGTCTGCCTAGACCGGGTAGCGACCGATTGATAGCAAAATGCTGTATCGCAGGATGAATGACTCCAATGCTGATTCCGTTGGTGTAGTAATAATCAGCTTCAGCCAAAATATCATTATCAAATCGTAAAATGAAATAGCGATTTAAACTATTGAGCGTTTGGTAATCATCATTTTGTGCGGGTTTAATATTTTTTTTACTCAGTTTTTTTTCCTGAGGTTGGCTTTTGGGTTTAACAGCCTGAAGGGTTTTTTCTGAGAGCGTCCCTACTGCCTCAAACCTTTGAAGGGTCGAAGTCGTTTTTTTAGATTTCTCTTTATTATTTAAGAGAATATTAGGTTCAATCGTCTCATTTTCAGTAATCTCTCTTGTCATTGCCTTTTGCAGGCTTCGATCAATATGTTGATTGTTTTCAAGCAATGTTTCAGGCTGTTTTTCATGCGAACAGGCGCTAAAAAACAACAGTAAGCCTAAAAGAAACATGGTGAAAAGTCGCATTCTACTCAATTATGCTGCAAAGATAGTGGTATTCGTTAACACGAAAAGCTCGGCAACCACATTGCCCTTGCACTGTAATTAAGTCAGGGAAATTGCCTCAGAAAATTCTAGGATATTTTGAAGGATTGTATTCATGCATTATATTGTACACCATATCGAATACATCTTCGGCATTTGGATTGGAAAAATAATCGCCATCAGTGCTGTATGCAGCCCGATGTCCTTTTGCTGTAAGTGTTCGTGGTTCAGCATCAAGATAACGGAATCCTTTCTGAATCTCAAGTACTTGCTGCAACATATAACTTGTCGCACCACCTGGCACATCTTCGTCGAAAAACAAGATTTTATTGGTTTTTCGAAGCGAATCTGCGATGATATGATCTACATCAAAAGGAAGCAAGGTTTGCACATCAATTAATTCAACATCAATACCAAAGTCAGTAAGCTGACTCACAGCATCTTCAGCTATCCGGACGCATGATCCGTAGGTAACAACAGTGATGTCAGTACCACTTTTCAGGATTTCAGGCTTTCCGACTGCAACTCTGAACTCACCCAGATTGGCTGGTTTTCTTTCTCGTAACCTGTAACCATTCAGGGGTTCGATAATGAGCGCAGGTTCGTCGCTGGCCAGGAAAGTGTTGTAAAAACCAGCGGCTTGTGTCATATTTCTTGGTACAGCCACGTGAATACCACGTACGGAGTTGATAACCATACTAAGCGGCGACCCAGAATGCCAGATTCCCTCGAGACGGTGCCCCCTTGTGCTGATAATCAAAGGCGCCTTTTGCCCACCCTTAGTGCGGTATTGAAGCGTTGCCAGATCATCTGAAATAATCTCCAACGCATATAGAAGGTAATCAAAGTATTGAATTTCAGCGATTGGCCTCAGGCCACGCATGGCCATACCAATACCCTGACCTACGATGGTTGCTTCGCGGATGCCGGTGTCGAAAATGCGGTTGGTACCGTATTTTTCTTGTAATCCTTCATAAGTTTGGTTGACTCCGCCAATTTTTCCTACATCCTCGCCAAAGGCCACAACATGTGGGTAGCGGGAGAAAATCTGATCGAAATTGTCTCTCAGAATCTCTCTGCCTGGAACCATTTCAGCTGAATTGTTATAGCGTATTGCAACTGGTTCAACAAGCATGGCAGATTGGGCTGATTCAGAATAAAGATGCGAGCTGTAAGCTTCGTCGCCAAGAGCAATTTCCTTATTAAGCCAATTAGTTACATTGGTTTTCAATGAGTTGGCTGGATTGGTACAGGAATTACAAATCAATCGGAGAATTTTCCTGCCTGATGATATAATATCTTTTCTGATTGGCTCTCCTACACGTTTCAAATCCGTTTTAATGGCTTCAATCTTTGCGGTTTTTGCACAATTGCAGGTTGTTACATCAGCCATCCTGATAAATTCATCTCGTTTTTGGCTGAGCGGTTGCTGGAAATGGTTCCATGCATTTTTGCGGGCTTCGCGGGCACGTTTGGCAGCCTCTTTTTCGATGGTATCGCAGGTTTTTTCGTCTGCAATTCCACTGCTGATCATCCAGTCACGCATATGTCTGAGGCCATCAAGTTGCTCTTCTTCGTGTAACTGATCTGCGGTTTTGTATCTTTCGTGCGAACCTGAGGTAGAATGCCCCTGTGGCTGGGTGCAATTAACCACGTGAAACAAAACCGGTACATGTTCGCTACGGCACTTTTCAATCCCTTCGCGGTAAACACGCACAAGTTCGGGATAATCGTACCCATCTACTTTATAGATATAATAACCGTTTGAATTGCCTTCTTTGGCAAAGCCTTTTAAAATTTCTGAGATACTTCCCTTGGTTGTTTGGTATTTGTTGGGCACTGAGATGCCCCAGCCATCATCCCAGACAGAAATGGCCATGGGCACCTGCAGAACACCAGCAGCATTGATGGTTTCGAAGAAATGTCCTTCGGAAGTAGATGCATCACCGATGGTTCCAAAGGCGACCTCACGTCCAAATTGAGAAAATCCTTTTTGCAAATCAGGATTATTATCCGCCTTATATACTTTTGATGCCAACGCAAGGCCAAGCAAACGAGGCATTTGACTGGCGGTGGGAGAGGTGTCGCATGATGAGTTTTTGAGCTGGGTCAAGTCCATCCATTCACCTTTTTCGTCAAGGTAACGCGTTCCAAAGTGGTTGTTCATCAACCGGCCCCCGTTAGCCGGATTGGCTTCGAGTGAGGTATCACCATATAACTGCGAAAAAAGTCCTTCAGGGCTGATTAATCCGGCAGCCAGCATAAAAGTTTGGTCCCGGTAATAGCCTGAACGCCAATCACCTGGCTCAAAAACCTTGGCCATTGCCAGTTGGGGAACCTCTTTCCCGTCTCCAAAAATTCCAAATTTTGCCTTTCCGGTCAATACTTCTCTTCTACCCAAAAGACTGATGTGGCGACTAAGCCAGGCAATTCGATAATCTTGTAATACTTCTGATTGACTGATGTTTACGGGTTTATTCTCTGCCTTGGATTTATTTGTCATGGATAATTTAGATTCGGATTGAAATGGAACGTATATGCTTTGCAATGTGTGCAAAAATAGGTAAAAAAATCTGTTTTTCGTCTGCAGTTGTGGGTGCAAAAACACCTAAATACTATCAGATAGACTTATGAATTAGCTTTCGATTTGAAAAATGGCTTTTCGGGAAAAAAGCCACATAAGTAAGGAGCGACTAAGCATAAATGCATGAAAAGCAATCCACAAACCATGTATAGGGTTTAGTTTGCTGGTGAAAAACCAAACCGGCAGAAAAACAAGTAATGAAGCGATTAACATGCTGTTTCGCATGGCTTTGGAAGCAGTGGCACCAACATAAATGCCATCCCAAACAAAAGCTGCAAAGGTGGTAATGGGTATCAAGGCCATCCAAAGTGAAAAACGACGAGCCTCAACTAGAAGTTCGAAGTTATTAGTGAGAATTTGTAGCAGCGAATGTGAAAAGAAGAAATAAACCAGGGCAAATGGCACACTGATCGAAATGCCCCAAATCATCAGCTTGTTTACAACAGACTTGAGAGCACTTCTGTTGCTTTCGCCAATATATCGCCCAACGAGTGCCTCTCCTGCATAGGCAAAACCATCCATCAGATAGGAGAAGATGAAGAAATACTGCAATATCATGCTGTTAATGGCCAGGTTTTCATCACTTATTGCAGCTGACCTGCTTGTGAAAAAAGACAGGGTGAGGATGAGAAAAACACTTCTGATAAGGATATCGGAATTTACCCTGAAAAAGCGCTTCAGCTGATCTATTTGAAAAATCAACTGCTTTTCAATTTTGCCAAAACAATCCTTGTAATTTTTCCTGATGAGTACAACTGACAATAGCAATCCGCCATACTGCGCAACAACAGTTCCATATGCCACACCATCCACATCCATACCCAGGAATTGAACAAAGAAAACATTAAAGATGATATTTAACAGGTTGATGCTTATAGCAATAATCATAGGAGCCACTGTGTTTTGCATACCGATGAACCAACCCATTATGGCATATAGACTCAAGGTGGCAGGAGCAGCAAAAATGCGGATGTAGAAATATTTTGCAGCCAGTGTTTTCACTTCATTACTACCGTCAAGCAGATAAAAGCTGAACCTTCCGATGGGAATTTGAAGACTAATCAGTAGTAAAGCGATTGCTAATGCTATGATGACCGACCTGTAGAGTCCGTTGGCTATTTCCGACCTGTCTTTTCTGCCAAAAGCCTGTGCCGTAAAACCGGTTGTACCCATTCGCAGAAAGCCAAAGCTGAGGTATAAAACGTTAAAAATGACACCGCCCAAACCAATTGCTCCTAAATAAACCGGAGAATCAAGATGTCCCATCAGAGCAATGTCCACCATGCCCAACAGAGGTACAGTAATATTGCTGATAATGTTAGGAACGGCCAGTCGAAGGATGCTTTTGTTCATCCGGTTTTATCGCAAAGATGGTCTAAATCAGGATTTATGCAATCCGCACTCTTTTTGTTCGGGTTGTTCCCACCACCAGCGACCTGCTCTGATGTCTTCACCTGGTTCAATTGCCCGGGTGCAGGGCTGACAACCAATACTTGGAAAACCCTTGTCGTGCAGTTTATTGTAAGGGATATTTTCTTGCTTAACGAAATCGGTCACCATTTTTTCAGTCCAGTCAATCAAGGGATTGATTTTAACCAACTGATGCATTTCATCCAACTCAATCATTTGCATGCCTGTACGTGTGACAGCCTGTTCTCTTCGCAAGCCTGTGATCCAGGCATCTAAGCCATACAAAGCCCTTAGAAGGGGTTTTGTTTTGCGAACGTTACAACACATCTTCCGGTTTTCGATGCTGTCGTAAAACAGATTGATTCCCTTTTCATTCACCATCTTTTCCACTTCGTGATAGTCGGGAAACATCACTTTAATTTGCATTTTGTATCTGGCATTGGTTCGATCAAGCACATCATAGGTCTCAGGAAAAACCCTTCCTGTATCGAGTGTAAAAATGTTGATTTTAGGACTATGTTTGGCGATGTGATGTGTTATCACCTGGTCTTCAAACCCTAAACTGGTGGCAAAAGCAATTTTTTCACCAAATATCTCCGAAACCGTTGTTAATACCTCTGCAAGATTTGCGTTGCGAAGTCGCTCATTCAATTGTTGGATGAATGCCTGATCTTTCATGTTCACTAAATATTTTGAGTGGCAAAGATAACGATTCAAACTGTATGCACATTGGTTCTTAGGTTGAGCATAACTGCCTTTTTGTGCAGCATTTTTAATGGACATGCCATGAAATAGCTGCCATATCATTACTTTTGAAGTTTGATTTTTGATACATATTGGACACATGAGGGTACATTTTATTGCAATAGGTGGAAGCGCCATGCATAACCTGGCCATTGCCATGCATCGCAAGGGATATCAGGTCAGTGGGTCAGATGATGAAATTTTCGAGCCATCACGCAGCAGATTGGAAAAAGAAGGAATACTGCCAAAAAATGTAGGCTGGCGTCCTGAAATGATTACTTCCGACCTGGATGCAATTATACTGGGTATGCATGCCAAAGCGGATAATCCAGAACTCATTCAAGCCCAAAATCTTGGACTTCAAATATTTTCTTATCCAGAGTTTTTATACGAGCAAAGCAAAACCAAAAAGCGTGTGGTGATAGGAGGGAGTCATGGGAAAACTACCATTACGTCTATGATTTTGCATGTGCTGCAGGAGGTTGGGATTGAAGCTGATTATATGGTTGGTGCGCAACTCGAAGGCTTTGATGTGATGGTGAGACTGACTGAAACTGCTGAATGGATGATTATGGAAGGTGACGAGTATCTGACATCACCCATTGACCGTCGACCAAAATTCTTGCTCTATCACCCTCATATTGCTGTCATTAGCGGCATTGGCTGGGATCATGTGAACGTCTTTCCAACCTTCGATTCATATCTGGAACAGTTTAGACTATTTGTGAAGTCTATCGAACAAGGAGGCACTCTGATTTATTGCGAAACTGACCCTGAAGTGGTTAAGATTGTCCAGATTGCATCTGTGGAGAAGTCTGGCTATGGTGTGCATCCTGCCGTAATTAAAGGTAATAAAACATTTGCTCGGTGCGAAAACGGTGAGATCGTTTCGTTGAATGTTTTTGGTAGTCATAACCTATCGAATTTGAACGCTGCCCGGCTCGTCTGTCAAAAAATGGGCATTTCAGCGGATGATTTTTACAAGGCAATCAGTAGTTTTAAAGGAGCAGCACGTCGGCTTGAGTTGCTTTTTGAGTCAGATAAACTGCATGTATTCAGAGACTTTGCACATGCGCCTTCAAAACTGGCAGCTAGTGTTGCTGCATTGAAAATGCAGTTTCCTGATCATCAATTGCTGGTTTGTTTTGAGCTGCACACATACAGCAGTTTAAGCGAGCAATTCATCGATCATTATAAGGACAGCCTTGAGCCAGCTGATGTGGCAGCTGTTTTTTATGACCCGCATGCAGTGGCTATTAAAAAACTGTCGCTTATGGAGCATGTACGCATCCGAAAGGCATTTAATAAAGAGGATTTGATTGTATTATCAGACAAAGCAAGCCTTCTGCAATTTCTCAAAGAAAATAACAAACGACCACTTGTCACTGCCTTGATGAGTTCGGGAAGTTTTAATGGTCTTACCAAGACTGATTTGGAAGCGATATACGACTAAAAGGCAAAAAAAAACCGCTTCTGAAAAGAAGCGGTTCTTATGGTTCAATTCAAGTGAGATTATCCGTTCATTGATATCAGGAATTCTTCATTTGTTTGGGTGTAACGCATTTTGTCTTTCAAAAACTCCATGGCTTCAATCGGAGTCATGTCAGAAAGGTGGTTTCTCAAAATCCAGATGCGTTGCATGGTTTCTTTATCAAGCAGTAAGTCTTCACGACGGGTACTGGAAGCCACAATGTCGATAGCGGGCCAGATACGTTTGTTGGATAAGCGCCTGTCGAGCTGAAGCTCCATGTTTCCGGTACCTTTGAATTCTTCAAAAATAACTTCATCCATTTTAGAGCCTGTATCGATCAATGCAGTTGCGATGATGGTGAGTGAACCGCCATTTTCGATTTTTCTGGCAGCACCAAAGAATCTTTTGGGTTTTTGCAGGGCGTTGGCTTCAACACCTCCTGATAAAACTTTACCTGAAGCAGGGGAAACAGTGTTGTATGCGCGAGCCAGACGAGTGATTGAGTCAAGCAAAATAACAACGTCATGACCACATTCAGTCAATCTTTTGGCTTTTTCAAGGACGATATTGGCAATTTTAACATGTTTGTCAGCTGGTTCATCAAAGGTTGATGAGATAACTTCGGCACGCACGCTTCTGGCCATGTCTGTTACTTCCTCAGGACGCTCATCGATCAACAGGATGATCAAATAGGCTTCGGGGTGATTCATGGCAATGGCGTTGGCTACTTCCTTCAACAACACGGTTTTACCGGTTTTTGGCTGGGCAACAATGAGTCCGCGCTGGCCTTTGCCAATTGGCGCAAACATGTCCATAATTCGTGTTGACATGGTGCTTTCCTTGTGCCCTGTTAGGTTGAATTTTTCTTCTGGGAACAGGGGTGTTAGGAAGTCAAATGGGATGCGATCTCTTACTTCATCAGGATGTCTGCCATTGATGAGGTCAACCTTGATCAAAGGGAAATATTTTTCGCCCTCTTTAGGTGGACGGATAGTTCCGCGAACGGTATCGCCTGTTTTGAGTCCAAACAACTTGATTTGTGATTGTGAAACGTACACATCATCAGGGGAGTTAAGGTAATTATAATCAGAGGAGCGCATAAAACCATAGCCATCAGGCATGATCTCTAGAACACCTTCAGCACCAACTACACCATCAAATTCGAAATTAAATTCTTCACGTTTTGGTTTACGAACGAATTCCTTTGGGCCTTCTCTGCGTTCGCGCTGATCAGAAGCGGGCTGTTGCTGGTCTTTCTTATCTCCGTTTTCGCGCTGTGGCCGGGCTTCACGGTTGTCTTTGTATTCTCTGACTGGACGAGCTTCCGATTTAGTAATCTTTTCGCCTGCAGCTTCGCTGCTTGCGACATTATTTTCATCTTCAGTTTCTCGTACATCAGCTTGCTGAACAGACAAACTCTCGTCTTCGAGGGGAGTGAGTGTTTCCGCTTTATTCAGGCGTGGACGCTTATCGCGGCGGTCTTGAAACTTTGGTCTGTTTTGCTGATTGTTTTCTTTACGCACTACTTGCTGTTTTTCAGTTGTTTCCAAAGATGCTTCAACTGGCTTTTCGCTTTCTTCAGCAGGTTTTACTGTTTTAACAGGCAATGGTTTTTCTACTGATGCCGAAGTTGGACTTGGTGCAGGGGGTGTTTCAGCTTTAGCAGGTGCTGGTTTGTTTGATTTGGGGTTCGAACGCGTCTTGTTCTTTGTCGATCCTTTACTGGCTTTTTTTACTTCTGCTTCAGGTTCAGAAGTTTCTACGCCGTCATTTTTTTTCTCTTTTGTAACTTTTGAAGGGTTCAAGGCCTGCTGATCAAGAATTTTATAGATCAGATCCTGTTTGAGTAATTTGTCGATTTTTGGGATTTCTAATTCTTTTGCAATTTCCCTTAATTCCCCAACAAGCTTATTATTAAGCTCAATGATGTCGTACATTTGGAATTCTTTTTAAGTAAATAAATTGGGTGTGTATCTCTTTGTGGTTTGAATGCGAATAGCAATAACAGAACACGACAACTATAACGCAAGAAAAAATAAGTGTTCCGGGATTCCTTTAATAAGCGATGCAAATATACATAACATTAATGAAATGCTAACATATTTTTTAATAAATCTGCTTGGGTTTATTTAGCCTCAAAGGTGCGGATTAATTATCTTTGCTGGCTCAAAGTTAAGCATTCCTAATTTATGATACAAAGAATTCAATCAATTTTTCTGTTTTTGGCGGCAATTGCGGCTATTTTGTTGTTCTTTTTCCCACTGGCCAGTTATTTTGGCAACTTCCATTCGGTTGAAGTTTTTGTGTATTATGTGAAAAACTTTGTACCTTCGGGTGAACCATTGTTTGGCCCATACTTCCTGATGCCATTGACGATTATTACTGCCTTGCTAGTAATCATGCCATTAGCAACGATTTTTATGTATAAAAAAATGCAACAGCAGGTAAAAGTTATTCAGTTTACAGTAATACTCGATTTATTGTTCGTTGGCCTGGTTTTTCTGTTTTTTACCGACGCTTTTGCGAAAGCCACGCAAGCTAGTGCTGAATTTCAGCTGGGTGTTTTCTTGCCACTCATTCACCTGGTTTTTTTATTGCTGGCGATGCGTGCCATTAAAAGCGATATCAAACTAATCCGCTCAGCTGACCGGTTGCGTTAAAGAGATTTATTCCGATCTATTTCTAAAATTTCCATTTCCTGGATTTTTTCATCATCTATGTGAAACCTTAGTAAGGTGATTTTCTGATGAAATCCATGCATGCCAGCTGCCCCCGGATTGATGTGCAGTAAATTTAACCTGGGATCGGGCATTACTTTTAGAATGTGGGAATGTCCGCAAACAAACAGTTTGGGTCGATTGTGAAGCAAATCTTGTTTGATTCCATGGGCGTAATTCCCCGGATAACCCCCAATGTGCGTCATAAAAATTTTCACATTTTCAACAGAAAACACCAGTCTCTCAGAGAACATTGCACGTAGATGATGATCGTCGATATTGCCATAAACCGCACGTAAGGGTTTAAATTCAATGAGTTTCTGGGCCGCTTCTACTGAACCTATATCACCTGCATGCCAGACTTCATCACATTGGCTAAAAAAATCAAACACCCGTGGATGAATGAATCCATGGGTGTCTGAAAGCAAACCTATTTTTCGCACGCTTATTTGAAATTGTATGAAAGTCCCAAACTCAATACTTCCTTAAACTGTAAACGCGGGCCAACCTTGCCATCTTTGTCGGTGATATTAATGTTGTCGTCATAGATCATGTTTGCAGATATATTGGCATTAAGCCAGCTATTAACTTTCATCGTGATGAGGTTTTGCCAATCAATATCAATATTTTGCGGGTTGTTCAGATAATCACTGAATAGCTCAAGTTTAGATGAAAAGTTGACATTTGGCGCGATATCCACATTTAGTTTTGCACTCACTTTCGAACCAAATTCAAATCGGCTGGTCTTTCCATCGGTAAGCTTAGCACCTGTTGTAGCATCGTAGGTTGCCTTATCTACTCCAAATGCACCTGCATCAGCCAAATCCTGGTCGTTAACTATGGTAATTCTGCCAGTAAGAGGACTAAAGTTGAGCGAGAATATTTTTGAAGGTACCCATTCCATACCAATACCTAAGGTGATATAGCCCGGGGCGAGGAATTTTGAAATGGGTGTAGTGGAATCATTTTTATAATCAAATCCTTCGGCAAACTGCGACTTGAAAGAAAATGCAAGACTATAAAAGAGCTTTTCGCTGGCCTTGTAACCATAAAGAGAGTTCAACTCGATCTGGTCGTCAGTTTTAATGGGCTTTGCGTCACCTAAATGACTGTATCCCAGTTTAAAGGCTATGCCATTCTCCCACTTTTCTTTGTTTTTGGCGTAATTGATACTATAGTTCAGGATACCCTGCCAATTGAGCGCGTTGTCGCCACCAGCTGCCCAGTTCGAAAGGTAACTCTGTGAAAAGTTAAGTCCGACTGTTCCGTTTGAAGTCCAGTTTTTAGGCGTTTCTTCTTGTGCGAAGCTTAGCTGTGCGAGTAAGAAAAGTGACACAATGATAAAGGTAAATTTTTTCATATTGGATTTATTAATGGTTAGAAACTACTTCCTTGTCGGTTTGGAATTGATTGCTGCTTTTTGTCACCCAGCCTAAAAGATATTTTCAAGTTGGTCTGACACCTGACGATGCTATCGTTTGCCACAGCCGGAATCCACGTTATCGTTTGCAAAATTCTGATGGCTTCGTTATCACAACCACCTCCAACAGATTTCTGAACGTAAATATTCGATGGCAATCCATTTTCTTCAACCACAAATTCCAATTCCACATCGCCTTCAATATTGAGGGCAAAGGCCTGTTCGGGGTATTTGAGCTGGTCGTTGATATATTGATAAATATTTTTTCCACTTGCGATAAACGGCTTTGGGGCATGATTGGCGGCGGCAAATTTATAAATATGTCCAGATTTGGCAACAGGAAATTCGACTTCCGTATCACTTATTTGCGACTTGTTATGCAATTGTCGTTTGTATTGACGGGCATTGAATTTCACTTGAATCTTTGCCTCATCATCAATCGTTATGCCATTCATTGTAGCTGGATTCCATAAGATTTTCTTTACCAGGCGGATCGCCTCAGTTGAAGCTTTCTCGTCAAAGCTGCTGATAATGTGATAATTACTACTATTGCCATTTTTATCGATGTCGAGGGCGACTTTAACATTTCCACTTATTGATTTTGCCAATAAGTCGGGTGGGTATTCCATGTGCTGTTGCAAGAAAAATTTAGTCGCTGAGATCCCTGCCCGTGGCTCGGCCTGCACGTAATTTTGGCCCATAACACCAGACGAAATCAGGAATAAAATAAGTATTAGCATGCCTGAAAGTTCTTTTTTCATGGTCGGGATATTTGATTTTGAAAGCAATTTACAAATTTGTTGCAAAACAAATCTTTTTCACGGTTTTTTCTCACTTTATGTTGAATGAAAACAGTGCTAATTGTTTGCTAACTTTGTCGGCAAAATCAGAAAAATGGAAAAAGGCGATAACACAGGATTTGTTTTTGGGCAACATCCTGTTTTGGAGGCAATACAGTCGGGTAAGGAAATAGAAAAAATTTTGTTGAGTTCAACTTCAAAATCGCCTCAGACTAATGAAATTGTAGCGCTGTCACGAAAGCTGAACATCCCTTTGCAGCAGGTTCCCATAGACAAACTTCATCGCATCACAAGGAAAAATCATCAGGGTGTTATCGCATTTATCTCACCAGTAGTATATCAGTTGATTGAACAGCTCATACCAATGATCTATGAAGCTGGCAGAATGCCATTTGTTGTGGTACTCGACCGAGTAACCGATGTGCGTAATTTTGGCGCAATTGCCCGCACAGCCTATGCTGCAGGCGCTGATGCGATTTTGATCCCATCACGGGGTTCTGCCCTCATCAATGCAGATGCAGTAAAAACCTCTGCCGGCGCTTTGGCTCATATCAATGTTTGCCGAACAGACAACCTGAAAACAACACTGGATTTCCTGAAAGAAAGCGGATTAACTATTGCAGCAGTTAGTGAAAAAAGCAGCAGCATTTTATGGGAAACACCGCTCACCGGTCCAATTGCCCTGATCATGGGTTCGGAAGAAGATGGCGTTTCGGAGGCTTACCTGAAAAAGGCAGATTATCATTTAAGTATACCCATGCCTGGCCAGATTGATTCGTTGAATGTATCTGTGGCGACTGGCATCGCCTGTTTCGAAATTGTAAGACAAAGGTTGCAGAATCAGCCATAAACAAAGAAAGTCCTGATGCAAATGCACCAGGACTTACTCAAGCTAATAAGTTGTATATTAACGTCTTGCTTCTTTAATTCTGGCTTTCTTACCACGCAGACCACGTAGATAGAAAATACGGGCTCTTCTTACAGAACCTACCTTGTTTACTTCAATTTCTTCAATAAAAGGTGAAGCTACCGGGAAAATTCTTTCAACACCAATGTTGTTTGAAATTTTCCTGACGGTAAAAGTAGCTTTTGGACCTTCACCAACGCGTTGCAAAACAACACCCTGAAACTTCTGAAGTCTTTCTTTATTTCCTTCAATGATTTTATAAGTAACAGTGATGGTATCACCTGCTTTAAATCTCGGGAATTCCTTGATGGCAACCTGATCCTCTACAAACTGAATAATAGCGTTCTTGCTCATTTTCTGATAGATATTAATTGGAGTGCTAAACTCAAAAATGAGTGCAAATATACAAATATTATTGATTTAAAAAACTAATCCTTCTTTTTTTTGAGTTTTGAAAATAGTTCTGGTCTTTTTTTTTGCGTTCTGTCCATGGCTTGTTCAAGCTTCCATTCATCAATAAGACGTTCATTTCCAGACAATAGAATTTCAGGTATATGCCAGCCCTTGTAATTCCTTGGTCGCGTATAAACTGGAGGAGAAACCAAACCATCCTGAAATGAATCGGATAGGGCAGAGGTTTCATCGTTGAGTACGCCAGGAACAAGCCGTACCAAACTGTCAGTTAGTACGGCTGCAGCCAATTCTCCTCCGGAAAGAACATAATTACCGATTGAAATTTCTCGCGTCACCAAATGTTCGCGTATGCGCTCGTCTATACCTTTATAGTGCCCGCACAGTAGCACGAAGTTCTGAACCAAAGAAAGCTGATTGCAAAGTGGTTGGTCGAGCAATTCTCCATCTGGGCTCATGTATATAATTTCATTGTATGCACGCTTTTCTTTCAGGGCCGAGATACACCTATCTACGGGTTCAATCATCATCACCATGCCTGCACCACCCGAAAAAGCATAGTCATCTACTTTTTTGTGTTTGTCAGTGCTATAATCTCGCAGATTATGAATGTCAATTTCTACCAGTTCTTTCTGAATGGCTCTTTTGATGATGGATTCAGAAAAAGGACCCTGAAACATCTCAGGGAAAATGGTGATGATATCGATGTGCATCATTGGAACCAAACTGTTTTGAGGTTTAAAAATTCTCTCACACCAAATGGGGAAAGTTCGCGGCCGAAACCCGATTGTTTGGTGCCACCAAATGGCAATCTTGGATCTGATTTTGTCGTGGAATTAACAAAAACTGCACCTGCTTCAAGCCTGTCGACCATCCACCTGGCAGTCGCTTCGTTTGTTGTCCAAACACTCGCGCCCAAGCCATAAACTGTGTCGTTGGCTAAATTGAGCGCTTCTTCTTTGGTGCTAAAGGGTATAACCACAGCAACTGGACCAAATGTTTCTTCCTTGTAAACAGGCATATTCCTGCTTACATTCACCAATAAGGTAGGCATATAAAATGCATCATTTTCTTCCCATCTTTTGCCACCAGCCAAAATTTTGGCTCCCATGCTGACCGATTCGTCGACCTGGCGCTCTATTTCATCGCATAAATCAGGTCTTGCCATCGGACCAATCTGTGTAAAATCCTGCGCAGGATCACCGAGTAGTAAGGATTCGTATGCTTCCCTTAATTGGTTCGTAAATGACTCAAATATAGATTCGTGAACCAAAAAACGTTTCGCTGCTATACAAACCTGACCCGCATTCAACATACGGGAATTGACAGCGCAGGTGCAGCAATCCTGCAGATCAGCATCTTCAAATACGATGAGCGGATCTGAACCGCCCAGTTCAAGGACTACTTTTTTGAGCTGTCGGCCCGCTGCGGCAGCAACGGATCTGCCTGCCCGGGCACTGCCAGTAATTGTAACTCCTTTGACGTGCTTGTGCGCAATCACATCTTCTGCAAAACTGGCATCCAGAATGATCGATCTGAAAACATCTTCTGGAAAGCCAGCTTCACGGAACAAGGCTTCTATTTTTAGAGAACAACCTGACACATTTGGTGCATGCTTCAATAAGGCGACATTTCCGGCCATGATGTTTGGAACAGCAAATCTGAAAACCTGCCAAAAGGGGAAGTTCCAGGGCATAATAGCGAAAATGATGCCAATTGGCTCAAATTGTACCCCACTGTATTTGGCTTCGGTCTGTATGCTTTGAGGAGAAATACCCAATGCATCGTGAGTTACATGATGCCTGCAAAGCCATGCACATTTTTCAATTTCTGAAATGGACTCTTTGATGGGTTTACCCATTTCCTGGGTAATGAGTGCTGCCAGCTGGTCTTTTTGTTTGAGCAGCAGGTTGCCCAGGTCGTCGAGCAAACTGGCTTTTTTTTCGAAGTCAACTGATCTCCATTGCTGAAATCCTTGGTTCATTTTGTGAAGGATCAAACCAACATCTTCTGGAGTATGGTCGTTGTAGCTGGCAATAACTTTCCCGGTGAATGGATTGATGCTTTGCATTTTTTTTAAAAGATTTTATGCAAAATAACACATTCCATCGCAATTCAGAAAAAGAATAAGCGGCATTTCCTTAATTTTGGGGGTTAATTTTGAATCCTATGAAGAATTTGCTGCTAACATTGCTGGTTTTTACGAGCCTATCCATGACTTTTGGCGTATCAGCTCAAAACTCCAATTATTTTTTAAACCGAAACTTGCTCAAGGCCCTCTCAGATCAATCCCGAACATTAAAGGGTGTGCCTGGCAGGCTTTACTGGCAAAACAGTGCAAATTATCAGCTCGAAGCCATTTTCAATCCTTCGGATGATAAGATCAGCGGTAGTGCAACAATTTGGTATTTCAACAACAGCCCCGATACCTTAAAACAAATTGTTTTGAACCTTTATCAGGATATTTTTAGAAAAGGAAACAGCCGCGATTGGGATTTGGGAATAGAAGGTGTCAACGAAGGAACACAAATCAGCTTGCTGAAATTAAATGATGAGCTCTACACTAAAAACTCAGATTGGCGCGTCAGCGGAACGAAGGCGGTGATAAATCTGCACCAAAAAATCTTGCCATCAGATTCAATCAAATTAGAAATGAAGTGGGAGATAGAAATCCCAGTGAAACGACCTGTGCGTATGGGGAAATACTCAGATTCGAGCTATTTCATCGCTTATTGGTACCCACAAGTTGCAGTGTATGATGATATCGATGGCTGGGATATGATCAATTACCACGGCAGTGTTGAATTCTATAGCGATTACAGTAATTATGACGTAAAGATTACTGCTCCGAAAGATTGGATTGTATGGGCTACAGGACTTTTAACCAACAAATCAGAGATATTTTCCAAAGAAATCAACGACCGTATGTTACTGGCCAAACAATCCAATACTTCGATACAGATCATCGGTATGGATGATTATAAGAGTTCAAATATATTCTCTGGAAATCAGTCAAATACGTTTCATTATACAGCAAATTATGTACCCGATTTTACTTTTGCAGTTGCGAGGGGTTTCCAATGGGACGAAGTAGGCTTAACTGTTGATAGTCTGCATGATAAAAGGATTTTTATTCAATCAGTTTATCCTGTAACAAGTTTCCATGGTCCGGAGGTTATCAATGATGCCAGACAAAGCATCGATTATATGTCGCGTTTTGAACCAGGCTTGGCTTTCCCTTATCCGAAAATGACGGTCTTTATCAATGGCCGAAAGTCGGGTGGAATGGAGAGCCCAATGATGACCAACAATGGTGATGAGGATGATCCGGCACGTGCCTTTGGACTGGCTTTTCATGAAATTGCCCATACCTATATGCCTTTTTACATGGGAATTAATGAAAAAAAATATGCCTGGATGGATGAGGGCTGGGCTTCAATATGGCCACAGGTAATGTCGGATAGCCTTTTTCCTGACCGGAAATATTTGCAGTATCTTGTCAAGCGCTACCAAGACGGTGCAGGAAAAGAGAATGATGTGCCGTTGATTACACCAAGCTACCTGTTAGGTGCCGATTATGGAAGTCTGCGCATGTCTTCATATAACAGATCATCAATGGCTTATGCTTTTCTACAGGATGCATTGGGGCCCCAGGAATTCAAAAAGGCACTTCATTTTTATATGGTGAACTGGGCTGGTAAGCATCCTATCCCTACTGATTTTTTTACAGCCTTTGAAACATCAAGTGGCCAGGAACTTGACTGGTTCTTTAAGCCCTGGTTTTTTAATCTGGCCTACGCTGACCAGGCTGTTGTAAAGCTCACAAAGGACAACCGTATTGTAATTGATAACATCGGTGGATTGCCCATGCCTGTTTGTTTGGAAGTGACATATACTGATGGAACAAAGCAAAGTGTTTGTGAGCCAACGAGTGTCTGGAAAATCAATCCAAAAACAGTTGTCATAGCCTTTGACCATCAAAAACCGATCAGGGAAGTTGTACTTGGTTCTGACATCATTCCGGATGTGAATCCGTCGAATAATCACTTATTAATTCTAGATTAGCGTAAAAACATATCTTTGTCGAAATTGTTAAGTTTAAAAAAGCATGAAACATACCGTTCAGATTTTTCTCTATTTACTCATTCCATTTATCACTTTTGGTCAGGTTGCCCCTGACAAATACTGGGTTCAGTTTGCCGACAAAACTGGAACACCTTATTCTATTGATGAGCCCGAAGCTTTCCTGACTCAACGTGCAATTGATCGCCGTATAAAACAGGGAATTGCTATAAATGATGCAGATTTACCGGTCAATCCAAATTATGTTGCCGGGGTTCAGGATGCCGGAGCTACCATTTTAAATACTTCCAAATGGCTGAATGGAGTCAGCATTGAAACAACGAATAGTTCCGTTTTGGAGGCAATTGCACAACTGCCATATGTTCTGACGTACAGGAAGCTCGTAGATAATGTCATTGAAAACGAGATCAAGCAAAAAGATTTTTTTGCCAACGAGACCATTCATTCTGAACAACTTTCGCCAGTCTTAGGAGAAAAAAGCAGTTCTTTTTTCAATTATGGGAATGCCTATACGCAAATAAACCAAATCAATGGAATTCCATTGCACGACCAGGGATTCAGAGGGCAGGGGATGGTGATAGCTATTCTTGATGGTGGATTTAACAATGCTGAAACACATCCTGCATTTGATAGTTTGTGGGCCAACAACCAAATTTTAGGCACCAAAGATTTTGTACATCCTGGTGGGAGCGTGTTTAACGAAAGTTCTCATGGTACTTCGGTACTGAGCACCATGGGGGCAAACGTTCCGGGACAAATGATAGGCACAGCACCCAAAGCAAGTTATTGGCTTTTGCGTTCGGAATATGTGGTGACAGAGAATATTTTAGAAGAGTACAATTGGGTTTCAGCAGCCGAATTTGCTGACAGTGTGGGTGCGGATGTGATAAATTCTTCCCTTGGCTACATCGATTTTGATATGCCGCAATGGGACCACTCATATGCAGATATGGATGGGGAAACAAATATCGCGACGATTGGAGCTGATATTGCTTCTGACAAAGGTATTTTGGTTGTTAACAGTGCCGGCAATTCTGGTTCAAGTTCATCTTTCCCATACATTGGTGCGCCAGCCGATGGTTTTGACGTGTTTACGATTGGTGCAGTTGATGGCTCTGGCAACAGAGCATCCTTTAGTTCAATTGGGCCAACATACGATGGAAGATTGAAGCCGGATGTGATGGCAATGGGTCAAAATACGGCCATTGCAACAGGTTCGAGCAACTTTAGCACAGGGAATGGCACTTCATTTTCATCGCCAGTAATGGCTGGCATGTCGGCCTGTTTGTGGCAAGCCAATCCAACATTCACAAATCTACAAATCAAAGCAGCCTTGATGCAAAGCGGAAATTATGCAGTGAATCCTGACGCTTATTACGGACATGGTATTCCTGATTTTGTGGTGGCGGCTTCCGTCCTTACAACAATTCAGCAGGATGAGATGTTAGATCACCAGGCGTTTATCAGACTTTCACCGAATCCATTTTCTAATAATCTGCAATTGAAAATGATACAAGACTATCAGTCTTTTTCAGCATCCGTGTATGATGTGACAGGAAGGATTGTTTTTAGACTGGAAGTTCAGGACGCAAGCTTAAAGATTTTGGAACAGCAACTTGAGCAGCTGAAAAGTGGCTTTTACTTATTAAATCTGGTAAACGGATCGCAACAGCAAAGCCTTAAAATTATTAAACAATAATTTTAATCTAGAGGTCTACAAACAGACTTCACTGCTATTTATTTTACCGCACGAATCCCTGTTTAATCGCATAACGGATCAAACCGGCAATATTGTTTACATCCAGTTTTTTCATCAGGTTGGTGCGGTGCGTATCGACGGTTCGATGACTGATAAATAGTTGATCTCCAATTTCTTTGTTTGACAAGCCTTCGGCAATCAGTTTGAGGATTTCAATTTCCCTTTCTGTCAACAGACTTTTTTTGTCGTCCATCCCAAATTCAGTTTCTATACCTAACTTATTGTTTATCAGGTTTAATGAAATGTTTGAGGTGAAATAAGTGCCACCTTTCATCACGCGTTTGATGGCGATTAACAGCTCATCAGCATCTGAGTTTTTAAACAGAAATCCTTTGGCTCCCAGGTTGGTAAGTTTTTTAACCATTGAACTTTCTTCGTGCATGCTGAGGATGATCACCTTTTGATCAGGATACTTTTTTTGGATGTGCATCATAGCGTCAATCCCGTTCATCACAGGCATGTCAATATCCATCAACACCACATCAGGTCTAACTATTTCAAGTGTTTTCAATAATTCCTGTCCGTTGCCGGCTATGCTTACTACTTTTGCTTCACCGCTGCTTTCGATCAGGTTTTTTAATCCTTCTGCGACCATTTGGTGGTCATCTGTAATGATAATCTTGATCATTATTTTGTAATTGGTATTCTGATGGTTGCAAGTGTACCACTGTGCGGACTAGGTTCCAGATTAAATTCTCCATGAATTGTTTCAACGCGGCTCGAAATATTCATCAACCCAATACCCTTACTTTTGAGTTTATTATATTCGAACCCGCTTCCGTTGTCTTCGATCAACAACACCAGCGTTTTGTTAGCCCTAAAAATCTGCACTGTGACCTCACTTGCTCCAGAATGTTTGATGATGTTGTTAACCAACTCTTGTGCAATACGATACAATCCGATTTCTATGCTTTCATTAAACCTGTCCTCAATTCCAAAGTGTTCAAAGTTGTATTTGATGGATGAAAACCTGAAAGCTTTTTCGAGCATGTCGGCCAAAGCCGGAATTAAACCTTCTTCCTGAAGAACCCTTGGCATCATCTGGTGAGAAATCGATCGAACTTCAGTGCAGGCTCCATCAATAATGTTTGTTAGCTCGCTAACCTTGTCGCCATATTCCTTTGAATGCGATTTAATCTGTAAACTGAGATTTTGCATGGCAAGTCTGATTCCTGAAAGGGTTTGGCCAACGCCATCGTGCAAATCTTTTGCAATTCTTTTCCGTTCGTTTTCCTGTGCCTCAACCACAGCGCGCAAGTGGGCCTCTTTTTGAGCAAGGAGTTGCTTGTTAAAAAGTTCTCTCTGCCTGATTCTAAATCGTTTATATAGGTAAAAAAGGATGAGTATTCCGAGAAAAAAGAGACTGAACCAGGCAATACGTTCGGCCTTATGCTGTTCAATTTTTAAATCCCTTATGAATTGCTCCTGTCTAAGCGATTCAATTTCCTTATCTTTCTTCAGCGTTTCATATTTGGCTTCAACCTCAGCAAGTTGTTTTGCACGTGTTTCATTATAAAGCGAATCCTGATAAACAATGGAGAGACTTTGGTAATGAAGGGCATTTTTAAAATCACCTTTATCTTCGTAAAGCTTGGTCATTCCCTGATAGGCATGAATGAGTAATTGTTTGGCGCCCATCTCAAGCGCAGTTGCTTCACTATTATGGTACATCAAAGCAGCACTGTCATATTTATGTTCGCCAATCAAAGTACCGGCAATATTCAGCATTGAATAGATTGAGCCAATTTTGTCATTTGTTCGCTGATCAATGCGCAGTGTTTTGATGAAATAGTCTTTGGCTTTTTTACTGTCACCCATTGACGCGTAGGTTTCCCCGAGATTGTTAAGCGCAATGGCTTGCCCGTTTTCTATTTCGTACTCTATCGACTTTTCCAGTGCGCGGTTATAATAGGTGATGGCGCTTTCATTATCGCCCTTTGCTTCGTAAATGGTTCCGATGTTGTTCAGGGTCATCACAACCCCTTTTTTTAATCCAAGCTCAAGCGTGAGTGCGTTGGCTTGTTTGTAGCTCTCGAGCGCTTTATCATATTCTTGCATCAGTTTGTAAACAATGCCGATATCGTTGTAATTTGAGGCAAGCGCGTTTTTTTGCCCCAAACTATCATTGATCACTTTCGATTTCAGGTGATTTGCCAAAGCTTCGGCATATTCGCCTTTGTTTTTTAGGATGAGTCCTTTGATGCTGTATGCACGCGATAATAAAAACGGGTTGTTGATTTGTAAGGCAAATTGAAGGGATTTTGTTGTGCTCTCCCATGCAATATCCGGATCAACCCGATACATGGATAAAGAATAGTCCAGTAAACGATTTGTTCCTGCGCTATCAGTCAAGGGTTCCTTTGTCCAGTCTGGAATAGAATCAGCCTGTTGTGATAGGAGTGGGAGAGGCAGCATCAGCATCCACAAGCAAAACAGAAAGCATTTATACAGATTATGAAAGTGAGATATCATGGTTGCTCTTTATGATTCAAAGATAATCAAGCTTGGTTAATACACTATAAAAGCGAAAAAAAAACTTCTATATAGCAGGATGAAATGGCTATTGTTACAATTGTAATAGTAAAATAAAATGAGTACAGCAGTAAACTTCTAGTGTTTATAATCCTGATAAACAAGCAAGTAGATTAATAAGTTAGCGATGTAACATCATCGAATTAGAATTACATACAGCTACAAATGTAACATTAATGAATATTAAGTAATGATTATACATATATATCATATAATCAGTATTATAACGTATGTTATTTTAATATAAAGTTTAATTATCTGCTTTATATCAATATTCGTAACAATTCAAAAAACATATTTATTTATAATACTGTATATCAGTAATATATAAAATTTACATAAATCTTTCATTCAACTAAATGTGAATTTAAAATCATGTTACATAGATAACCTCAATTTAATTTACATGAGTAAACTATAATTGTTTATATTTGTAACGTGAAGTTTTGGAGTTCTGTAACATTTGTCACCCATTTTTAACAAAATAAATCCTGAAGAATGAAAGACCGGATTGAGCATATTATGCGATCGAAAAATTTAACGGCTACCCAATTGGCTGATTTACTCAATGTGCAACGATCAGGTATCTCTCATATCATTTCAGGAAGAAACAAGCCGAGTCTTGATTTTATCATGAAGCTCAAAGAAACCTTTCCAGAGTTTAATCTTGACTGGTTGATATTTGGGAAGGGACCAATGACTGGTAGCTCCTTCGAAAGCAAAAAGCCACGTGAAATGGACTTATTCGTAGATGAAGATCCAGAAAATTCTATTACAAAAGAAAAAGGTTCCGAAAATCAGGCACCATACAATTTGAAAGAGAATCCAGATCAAGCTGTTCAACCTGATCTAAAAAACAAAGAAAACAACGACTTTTCAGAGCAGAAACAAAAAAAAGAGGCCCCTTTTATAGAAGAGGCCTCCGATCGTATAGTTCAGTCTGAGTATAAACAACTAATTATCATTTACTCAGATGATACTTTTAAAGTGTTAAAAGCCCGAAATCACTAGAAACGTTCGAAGTTGCTAAAGAAAAACGCTGATTCAATTGCTGCATTTTCATCGCTGTCTGAGCCATGTACTGCATTGGCTTCGATTGATTTGCCATAAAGATTTCGGATCGTTCCAACCTCAGCATCAGCTGGGTTGGTTGCTCCGATATAAGCTCTAAAGGCGCTGACGGCGTCTTCTTTTTCAAGCAAAGCTGCTACAATTGGCCCTGAAGTCATAGATGCAACCAAGCTGCCGAAGAAAGGTCTTTCTCTGTGAACTGCATAAAACATCTCAGCTTGCTTTGTGCTGAGTTGGGTCATTTTTAGTGCTTTAATTTTAAATCCGCCCTCACTAATCTTAGCTAAAATTGCTGCTGCGTTTCCATCGGCTACCGCGCCGGGTTTTACCATTGTAAATGTTATTTTTCCACTCATTTGTTGATTATTTTCGGCAAAAGTAAACATTTGCACTAAAACCAGAATTTCTCAATACGTTTTTCTCATGATTTTACACATTAAATGTTCCCAAATAACAACAACAAACAGTTGACTTGCACTGACGTTTTGTTTTTTTAAGGTTTTAACCCTGGAGGCAATGGCATATTTCTGTAATTTTGTTTCATAATAATAGGTAATTAGCGCAATGCCGGGGAATGCTTTTATTCCATATTTGAAGAACAAACTTACTGATTCGCAGAAGATTGTTGTTACTTCACACTCCAATCCAGATGGAGATGCGATAGGCTCATCATTGGCACTTGCTCATTATTTATCTGATATGGGTCATGATGTGAGCGTTTTGATGCCAAATCAATTTCCTGGATTTTTGCAATGGCTTCCTGGCGCAGAAAATATTATCATTTTTGATCAGAATGCAAAGCTTGCCCGTAGTAGATTGGAGGAATCTGAACTGCTTTTTTGTCTAGATTATAATGAGTTAAGTCGTAGCGGAAGTTTAACTGAGGATTTACGCAAGTTTCAGGGCGCCAGGTTTATGATTGATCATCACCGTGATCCGGAAATCGATGCCTTTGAGGATTATATATCGGATATTTCAGTATCAAGCACTGCCGAATTGCTTTATCAAGTGCTTGCTGAAGTGTCAGGAAATACGATCTTCACCAAAAACATTTCGACTTGTTTGTTTGTTGGCATTATGACTGATACAGGCAGCTTCAGTCATTCGATTAACAGACCTGAGACCTTCGAAATCGTGGCTTCACTGATTCGAAGTGGGGTTGATGCTGTTGCCGTGCACCAAAAGATATTTGATACTTTCAGTGAGTCCAGGTTGCGTTTGTTGGGACATTGCATCAGCAACCGGATGACGGTTTTTGAGGCTTATTCTACAGCTATTATCACCTTGTCCAGAAGCGATTTAGCCGATTTTAATTTTCAGATAGGAGATACCGAAGGGGTTGTTAATTACCCCTTGTCGATGGAGAAAATCAGGATGTCAGTACTTATCACAGAAAAAAAGGATCTCATCCGGCTTTCATTCCGGTCGAAAGGAGATTTTTCGGTACACGAACTGGCACGGAAACATTTTAATGGAGGTGGACATAAAAATGCTGCAGGTGGAAATATGAACGATTCACTGGATAACACTTTTAAGCATCTGCTAGCAATATTACCCGAATATGCTGATCAGCTTAATAACTTTGATTCATTGGCACTTTGACAAAAATACAGTCATATCTTCTTTCATTTTTCATGCTTTTGCTCTTAAATTCCTGTAATACAGGTGATAAAGGATCTCAAGAAGCAACTAGTAACCCTAACGAGTTGGCAGAATCGATAGAGAAAGCCAACAAATATCTTGTACGAAAAGAACAAGAGCAGATTGAGAATTATGTCAGACGACATGGTTTGACAATGCAACAAACAGGAACAGGACTCCTATATCAAATTGATAATGAAGGGAATGGCGAATTGATTGCCAAAGGTAAAATCGTAAAATTAAAATTTGTAACACGTTTTCTAACTGGTGATATCGTGTATAGCTCGGCCACCGAAGGAGATAAAATATTTCAGGTAGGAAAAGGCGGTGTCGAGGCCGGACTTGAGGAAGCAATTTTATTGCTCAGAAAAGGTGCCAAGGCCAAAATTATTCTACCTTCGCACCTTGCTTTTGGATTGCTGGGCGATCAACAGAAAATACCTCCCAGATCAGTTCTTATATATGAAATTGAAGTCGTTGATGTACGGTAATTTAAACTGTCGTTAGCTTGAATAAATTAACCAAAATTCTGCCAAATTATTTCTAATCAATGAAACACAAAATTTTAATGAGTACGCTGGTCATCGTGATGTTCAGTGTAATGCTTGGCTGTAGCCAATCTCCCTTTCCTGGATATGAAAAAGCGAAGTCAGGCTTGTATTATCAGTTTTACACACAAAATTCCGAAAGTACAAAGCCAAAAGTGTCTGATATTGTGGATGTAAAAATGCGTTATAGTCTGAATGATTCTGTCTTATTCGACAGTAAAAACATGCCACAACAAATGCGTTTTCCCCTTATGAAACCAGAGTTTCAGGGTGATTTTTACGAAGGTTTGGCTATGATGGCTGCTGGAGACTCTGCAAGCTTTCTCTGCAGAGCCGATTCTATATTTATTAAGGTGTTCAAAACCAAATCGGTGCCTTCTTCTGTCAAGCCTGGCGACATGCTGCGGTTTGACATCAAGATGAATGGTTTCCAAACAGCAGAAGCTTACCAGGCCGAGCGCATGAAGAAAATGGAAGCTGAACGACAGCTTGCTAAAGACAAACTTGATGCCTATATTGCTGAACAAAATATAACTCAACAACCCACAGAAAGTGGTTTGTATTATCTTGAAACAAAAAAGGGAAAAGGTCCTTTGGCAAAATCGGGCCAAAAAGTCAAAGTACACTACAAAGGCACACTTACCGACGGCACAAAGTTTGACTCTTCATTTGATCGCGGTGAACCCATTGAGTTTGTACTTGGTCAGGGACGTGTGATCAAAGGCTGGGACGAAGGTATTGCCATGATGCGAAAAGGCGGCAAAGCCACGCTTGTCATTCCTTATCAATTAGGGTACGGAGAGCGCGGAGTTGGTTCAATCCCGGCCTTCAGCCCCTTAGTGTTTGAAGTTGAACTGGTGGATATTGAAAAGTAGTTTTAAAAACGTGTTAATCCCATCAAATATCGGGATTGATTGATAAAAATTAAATACATGAACATGAAAACAAATCTTATTGTGAGGTCAGCTGTACTGGCTGTTGTATTGGTTGTAACAGCAATGGCCTGTAACCGATCTCCTTATGCCGGATACGAAAAAACAGCATCGGGTGTTTACATAAAATATCATCAAAAAGGCGAGGAGGGACAAAAACCTCAGCTGAATGATGTTGTTTCGGTATCGATGATTTATGAGCTAAAGGATACCGTGCTTTTCAACAGCGATTCGCTTACCGAGGCCTTGCGTTTTCCGGTAATAGAGCCTACTTTTCAAGGCGACCTTTACGCAGCTTTGACCATGCTGAATGTTGGCGATTCAGTTTCAATCGTTTTCCCGGCTGATTCATTTTATATGGCCACGGCTGGTCTTGAAACTTTGCCTGAGTTTGTGCATGCTGGCGAGCCGATGTATTTCCACGTAAAACTTAACAGCTTCCAGACCGAGGCTGAAATACAAGCCGAACAACATGCAATGCTTGAGCAGATGAAAGCAGATGAACAAATGGCGCTTAATGCATTTATCGAAGAAAACCAGGCGAAAATCAATCAAAAATCTTCTGGTTTAATCATGCTCGATGAGAAAACCGGAAAAGGCTCACTCCCAAAAGAAGGTGATGTACTAAAACTGAACTTTTCAGTTGGAACATTGGATGGTCAAATGCTTTTTAGTACCTTCGACCGCAACGAGCCAATGGATGTTACTTTTGGTGAACAGTTTGACACACAGGGATTTGATGAGGGAATTGGTTATATCAAGAAAGGTGGGAGATCAAAACTGATCGTACCTTCAAACCTTGCTTTCGACAGCATGGGGCGTGGTCAACTAGTGGCTCCCTACACAACACTGATTTACGATGTTGAGGTATTGAATATCCGCTCGAAAGAAGAGGTAGCTCGCGAAAATGAGTTGAAGCAGAAAGAAGAAGCTGCTAAAGCAGAGCAGGCCAAACAACAGGAAGCTAACAAAATATCAAGTTATTTGCAGAAAAATGGCATTACTGTCAAGCCAACAGCCTCCGGATTGTACTATGTTGAAACAGAAGCTGGTACAGGCGCTCAAGCAGCTGCCGGAAAAGAAGTGAACGTGCATTATACCTTATACAATATTGAAGGGAAGAAACTGCAGTCGTCGCTTGACAGCGGTCAGCCTTTCAAGTTTACTTTAGGGCAGGGACAAGTAATTCAAGGCTGGGACGAAGGAATTGCTTTGATGAAAGCCGGTGGCAAGGCTACATTGGTACTGCCATCTTCTTTGGCGTATGGGGCTACACAGAGGGGAGAGGATATACCGCCTTATTCACCTTTGGTATTTGAAGTACAACTGATCGATGTTTCAGAATAGAAAAAAAAAAAACCGCTGAAAAGCGGTTTTTTTTATTTGATATATTTTTTGATTTTTTGTTCCAATTCGATGGGCTTGTAGGGTTTGGTTAAGAAATCATCCATACCAGCATCCATACAGTTTCTTTTATCGTGCTCCATGGCAAAAGCAGTAACTGCAATGATCGGAATGTGCTCGTTTAATCCACGCTCTTCTTCATGCTTACGAATAGCAATTGTTGCCTCAAGTCCATTCATTACAGGCATTTGAATATCCATCAGGATTAAGTCAAATTTAGCGTCAAGGTATTTTTGAACCCCAATGGCACCATTTTCTGCGAGCTCTATTTGAAAACCCAATCGCTTTACAACAGCTGTTGCAAATTTTTGGTTGAGTTCGTTGTCTTCGACCAGCAGAACCCTGATTGGTTGTGTGTTAGCCTTGTTTTCCAAATCGTGTATTCTTTAGTCTGTTTGTTTTTCTGTCATGTTAGCTTTCAAAAGTGCACAATAAACTACAAATGTAGTGAATATTGGAACTAAAGTGTCATTTTTTTAACTCTTCTCATTAAAATTCATTACTGAGCTGATTATCATCAATAATTTATCTTTGGTAATTGGCTTTGCAATGTAACCATTGAAACCAGCATCGACAAATCTTTCACGGTCGCCAGTCATAGCGTATGCAGTTTGCGCGATGAATGGAATATTTTGATAATGAGGGTATTGCTTTCTAATCCAATGCATCAGTTTCAAGCCATCCCAAGGCGCCGGCAAATTGATGTCAAATAGCATAAAGTCGAAATGCAAATCTTTTTGCTCTGCGTCTTTGATGATTTGGATTGCTTCAACCCCATCATAAGCTTTTGAAACCGTGAAATAGGGTTCAATGAATTTTGAAATAACAATCATATTCATTTTATCGTCCTCCACTATCAAAACTTTTATGTTTTTGTTGGGCGAAAATTCAATGAAAGTTTCTTTTATGACAGCATCTTTTCTTTCCACCTGATCTTTGTTTTCAGGATGGGCAGAAGCCATCGGAAACGTAATAGAAACGGTTGTTCCAATTGACTTTTCTGATTGAATGGAGAATGTACCTCCCATCAGTTGCGTCATTTGTTTGGCCAATGGAAGACCCAAACCAGCTCCCTGATAGTGCTTCGAATAGCCTGCACTCTCCTGCCTGAAAGGCTCAAAAATACTATTCAAATAGGTTGAATCAATTCCAATTCCGGTATCACTGACTAATATTTCAACGCTATTTTCCTCTGGAAGTGGATGACATGAAACTTTGATGTAACCTTTTTGGGTGAATTTCAAGCTATTGTCGAGCAATTCAAGTAAAATGCGCTTAACCATATCATAATCAGCTTCCAATCTATTCGAATTGCTCAGCTGCTTGACTATTTTAATTCCTTTGTCGGCGACCCTGAATTGAATTGACTCAATTACTTCTGAAATCAGTTGGTCTGCATTAATGATTTCTTTTTTAAGCACAACATCGTTTGCCTGCAACCTGCTGATATCAATGATATTATTCAATAATCTCAGTAGTTTTTCACCACTTTGTTGAATGCTGTTGGCATAGTCAAAAAGCTCTTTATTTTCCATCAGGGCGAGTTCTGTCTCGAGCAGGCTTGCAAAGCTTAATATCCCATTCAAAGGAGTCCTGATTTCGTGACTCATGTTCGACAGGAATGAATTTTTCAGGTAATTGGCTTCTTCAGCTTTTTTTATGGCCGATCTTAGTTCATTGTCAAGTTTTTTTTGTTCAATCAGTTCATCATTCAGCAATCTAATTTTGTCTTCTACCCGTTTATCAATATCAGTTCCCAATCGCTCGATTTGCTTGCTGGTTTCATTGATCTGCGAATCAAGAGATTCTATTGAAAGTGTCGTTTGTTTTTTTTGATTGGCAAGCTTATTGACTATAAAATAGATAATTACAACGGAAATAACACCAAGCAACCAAATTAAAATGGGCACCGATTTTTCGGGTATTGTTGCTTTAACTGCTTCTAGTTGCTTTTTAAGGAAAACAGGATCATGCAGCATATTTTGTATGCTATCCAAAATTAATTGTTGACTATCCTTCAAGGTTTGCCATGATTCCAGTTGAGCCGAAAATGACATGTTAGGGCCACTTTCATCTAACATTGGCAAAGAACTTAATAACTTGGTTCTGACTTGAATTGGCAGGATTTGGTTTTCTCGTTGAATCAAATTTTTTGTAATTTCCTGGGTAAGATCAACTGGCAGCGAGTCGAGCTGGTATATGACAAACAACAGCTGGTCATTTTCACTTTTATTTAAGACAAGCATCTCTGATCGAACGACAGTTGCAAGACTATCAATCATTTCCTGATGAGGAATAGCTATGGCATATCTGAGCTGGGTGGGAGTCATACAATATGCCAGTTTTGTGCTGGGTTTTGCCTTTGCCTTCCATGCGTTGAACGATTGAATATACAGAGTCGCCTTGTCAATCATGCCTCGATTAAGATAGTCATTGACAACAATCTGATAAGCATCGATAGTACATGGTTCATTGTCAGATTGTTCGGCCAGTAATAGGTATTCCTTCTGGGCTTCTGGTCTTAGAGAGACTGGCAAATAGCGGGCTGCAAGCATTAACCAGTCAAGAGAGATTGTATCGTTTGACTCATTTTTAAAATAGTCTCCGTATTGTATCAATATCTGAGCAGCATTTTCATAGAGTCCGGGTTTAGCATATGTTTGTACAAGTTCAGTAGCAAGTTTCTGGATACCAGAAGTGTCACCAATTGATAATGAATACTGCAGTCTATACTCAGTTTGTGCAATGATCTCACTGATTTTGATTGCACTAAGTCTGTTTTGTGAAAATGCATCAAAAGTTAGACATTGAGCATAAGAAGATTGAGCCCCAAAGCCAATGATAATTGTGCAAGATAGAAGGAATTGTACTATTCTTTGAGGCATATTGGTAATCAGCTGACAGGTTTTTTTGCTACAAAAACGATTTCTTTTTCATTAATAGCGTATTGGCGCGCAACATTGTCTTTCATATTCAATTCTTTAGGTTCGAATATATCAACGTGGAAACCGACTTCTTTGAGTTTATCGGGATAATCTTTTCCATAAATCCGGACATGATCAAACTGTCCAAAGTATCGTTCACGATCTTTTGCTGAAGTGATGTTCGCATCCTCATATGTCTTTTCCAACAGGGGAGACCAGGGAACTTGTAAAATAGCTTTCCCGTTCATTTTCAGTACTCTGAAGATTTCTTTCATAGCTTTTCCATCTTCGGGAATGTGCTCAAGTACATGATTGCAGACTACTAAATCAAACTGACCGTCATCGAAAGGTAAATCGAGTAAGTCTAAAAGCAAGGTGTTTTTTGCATAATAAAACCCTTCGAAATACTTCACACCTGCAGTATAGTTTTGTTTTGCTTTTTTTTGCAAGAATTTGCTCAGAGAAGGCTCTGGTGCAATATGTAAGATCTTTGTTTCGGATGTGATATTGGTTTGGTTTTCGAAATAGAGGTAAAGCAATCTTTCCCGGTCATTGGAGCCGCAACCAGGACAAATAGTTGCTTTTCTCCGGCCTGAACCGATAATTTGCATTTCATTAATCACAGGCAGATCGAAACCTCCATCGAAAAAGACACGGTACGACTTTTGACAAAATGGACAATGATATGGTTGACCGGCGAAGTAAATTTTGCGCAGCTGATAATAAGTTTGCCGTGCATAAAGACCAAACTGACGAGGTAAAAATTGCTTTATTTGGTTTACTATTTTCATCTCAGGTAACTAAATTTTGATACATAAGTACCTGATTTTGTGTATAAATACAAGAAGTACATCCCATTTTTAAAAAGGTCAGGAGGTAGTTTGAGTTCTGTTTCTTCTCCCTTTTTGACCCATAAACTTTCGCGTAAGACTAACATTCCACTCAGGTCAAAAACCAATACAATCACATCTGAATCGTCTTGTTTTGTCATCTGAAAAAAAAGACTCTCCTTGACAGGATTAGGATAAACAAACAGCTGTTTACCATCTATAATACATGTATTTATATTTGCATATGGATCCTGACATTCATACGCACCCTGATCACTTTGCTCGTGAAATGGCCTTCCTCGCTGTAGAATGTCGAAAGCAATATCATTTGCTCCCAGCGCAGCTGCCTGATTTACCGCGAGCGAATTGGGCTTCAAATCGTAATTATCGTCATTTGAGTCAAGGAAACCAACAGTTTCAGCAATACTTGCCATTAAATTGTTTTGCTGCGTGTACAAAGTCTGTTCGAGCTGGTGATTGATATAAGACTGATTTCCATACGCTTCGAATGACAGAGGTTCGGCGATGATGTTGTTAGCAAAAAGGTTCGACTGCGTGAAACGGTTGAAATAGCGAATGCCGTTGGTTTTAGGTTTAATGATGGTGTTATAGGTTATTCTGAGATTTGCAATGGCCGAATCCGGAGCATTCCCAACAAAAATGGCATGACGGGGATAGTTTAAATCGCCTGGAAAGTAATTATTTCCCGCTCTAACAATTAGATTGTTAAAAATACGCATGGTGCCAAAGCCGAAAATGTCAATTCCGTCTCCTTTTCCGTCATAAATGCTGTTGTTGTAACAATCACAATTTGAGCCACCACCGATGATGATGCCCGACATTTGATTGGGTGTAGCACGGTAAGAATCGTTGAGAATGAGATTGTTGTAAATTTTACAGTCGGTCGAGCTGGAACTTACCTGAATACCATCCCAGCCAGTTCGATCAACTATATTATTATAAATTCTGACACCATTAAGCAGGTGCGGAAGTACAGTTGTATCGCAATCGTTCAAATGCTGGCCAGTGTATTTCGAACTGCCGATATACATGCCTTCATCCAAAATGTCATGCAAGTAACAGTGATGTATTTTGAGGTTATACAAAGTAAAATTTTCGCGAGTGGCCGCAAATGTGCAGTCGGGATCAGTTTTCGCATAAATTCCACCGATTGCCGTGTTGGAAATTTCTACATAGGCGATTTCTACATCTGAACTTAAATCGTCAATTGTTATGCCGGCGCCGTTTCCAACACGTTTGACCTGAATCCCATACTGATCTGATGATGAATTGTTTCCGCTTATTACAACATACCTGCAACCGGATAACTTGATACCAAAGTAATGGTCAGTATCAATGATAACTTTTCCCTGATTTAGAATAACAACGGGATGTTCAGCTGTCCCAATAACGTCTTTCAGGTATAGGTAACTTCGGGTACCAGCTGCCAAACATAATGTATCTCCTGGTTGAAACTCACTTCCATCGATATTAAGATCCGTACTTTGTATTGTGTAATTGCAATTTTTTTGGGCAAAAGTTATCGAAGCACAAAATAGAAATTGAGCTAAAATAATAGAAATGATGGGTGCTGACCAATTCATGAGATTTGTATTTTACTGCCCTCTTTTTGCCCTTTCCCAATTAACTGTTTGTTTTCCTTTGAAATAGCGATTGATGCCAAGTATGACTGCGTAATTCATAATGAAAAAGTAGTACGGGACAAAAAGGATTTTGATTTTGATTGCACGATTTTCCAGATACCATCCAAGCATGGCCATCGAATAAAAAACGAATTGACCATAAAATAAAAGCACATAGATGTTTTCGATGTTTTGAAAACCTGATTTATAGGCGATTAGAAGGTTAATCAGCAGAATGATCGGCAATGATAAAGGAGCAATGGTCCAGCGCAGTACGCGGTGACTGATGTATTGAAAACTGAGCGTTCCAAACTTAAAAATATTGAGAAGGGGTTTGAGCCTTACAACAGATTGTATGCCACCTGCCGCAATTCTCACTTTTCGTTTAAGCTCTTCTTTCACATTGGCCGAGGCTGTTTCAATGGCATAGGCTTCCGGGTCGTATTGAATCGTAAAGCCATGCATGGCGATACGCAATGAGATAATAAAATCGTCGAGCAAAGTATCTTTTTCCACTTCTTCGAATAACTCGGTCCGAATGGCAAAGAGCTCACCAGCAGCGCCTACCACTGAATAAAGTTCGGCATCCCATCTTTTTAATGCCGATTCATATTTCCAATAGATTCCTTCAGTGCCAGCGGCGGTATCTTTGTCTTTGTTAAAAATCCGCTTTTCACCCGATACACAGCCTACCTTTTGGTCGCTGAATAAATTGACAATTCTTCTCACAGATTCTTTTCCCAACATGGTATTACCGTCTGAGAAAATGACAATCGGCGTTTTTACAAACTGCATTCCTCGGTTCATGGCTCCAATTTTTCCACCACGGGCATTTTCATGGTAAACCTCAACACCTCGGTCGCTGTATTTCTTCAATAATTCGGGTGTGCCATCATCGGAGCCATCAGTCACCCATACCTGCCTGATTTTAGAGGCAGGATAATCAAGTTCAAAGGAGTTTCTTACCTTGGCATCCACATAATCCTTTTCGTTGTAGGCAGCAACAAAAAGCGTGACTTCAGGTTCATAATCAGCAGGCTGTGTTTTTTTTCTGCCAGCAAAAATCCTTTTTAATTTGACTAAGAAATACAGCAGTATGCCATAACCGATGTAGGCATAAAACACGAAAAAAAGTAAAACCCAGAAAAGAATTTTCAACAATAGCATATATTCGACATTAAAGGTTGCCAATTTTTTTTGCTGCGAAGTTTAAATGATCAACAGGATAAAATTCGAAGCGTGCAATTTTACTTAGATCACTTTTCAGTTTTTCTTCGCCAGAATGCACACTTTCCATCACGATCAGTATATTGGGAAATGTTTGTATAAATTTCTTTGCACCGTCAATCACTTCATCTTCCATTCCCTCTACATCAATTTTCATGAAAATACGATCGGATTCTTTGAGTGCGAGTTGATCTATCACATGGTCGAGCATAAAGAGCTGAACCTCGTCAGCAACTTCTCTACCGTCGGTAACAGGATCGTGGGCTGCTACATCACGCATGTGAGAGGCGCCAGTATTTACCGGATCAAATACAAATTCGGCCTTACGGTTTTTATTGTCGAGCCCAAAATTAAAAGTTGTAACAGATTTTTCAAGCTTATTAAGTAAAATGTTGATTCTTAATGCTCTATAATTATCTAAGGAAGGCTCAAAAGCATACGACCTAAGCCCCATGCCAGCCATCATGATGGCATAAGTACCAATGTTTGCACCAACATCCAGGAACACATTGTAATCTTTGTAATGCTTGAGGATAAACTGTTTAACATTCCATTCATACGCATAATTGCCAAACTGAAAGTCGATTGAGCCTTTGCGATGAAGAAAATAGCCCAATTTCCCCCTGAATATTTTGGTGCTGGCAAATGATTTTTTTGTGAGTAAGTAAATGATAGATGATATGACCAGCCGAAGCTGGCGATATTGAATAAAATCTTTCAAATAGCGTAGAAATGTTTTGATTTTATGCATAGTTGGATGTTGTTATTTAAGTGGAGGACGCTCCCAAAGTTTGGTTTCGGGATTATATTGCTTTAGTACCTTGGCAGGATTTCCGCCAACAATTGTGTAAGGAGCTACTGATTTTACCACAACGCTTCCTGCTGCAATTACTGCATGTTTTCCAATTGTAACCCCAGCAGTAATTACTGCATTGGCTCCAATCCATACATCATCTTCGATAACGATGGGTTTTGTTTCAACCTCTTGCAGACTTGGCGGAATATTAATATCCTGATATCCATGATTCAATCCTGAAACCACAATGTTCTGGGCAAACATGATGTCATTTCCTATTTTTACCGGTCCAATCAACACGCATCCAAGCCCAATGCGGGTGCGATCACCAATATAAACCTCGCCAACGCCGTTGTTTACCGTTGCAAAATCTTCAATGGTAGAATCATTTCCCAGGTGAAAATAATTAAAAGGAAGAACATCCATTCTGGTTCGGCGCCTGATTAGGGAGCGCTTGCCCTTATGATGCTTCAGTGGATTGAGAAACCATTTTACCCAGAGTCTTGGCCGAGCCTGATTCCGGGGCATCAACGACCAAAGCGCCAGCTTTTTGAGTCGTGGATTTGACTTAATTCTGTCTGAAAGTCCCATTTCTGTTGTTTTTTAGGGTTGTTGCATCAGCTTAAGCATCTTGTCATAGATTTCTTTAACGTTGTTTTCCCAGGTGTGACTTTTGGCAAATACTTCTCTATCTTTCTCTTTTTCAGGAGTATTTTCGCTCAATGCTTTTTCAATCATTACCAAATAATCTTCTTTTGTGTCGGCAAGGTACGTATGATTTTCAAATACTTCCATAGCTTTTGTCCGAGTAGCTACTGTTGGTTTTCCCATCGCAAGATATTCGTCTATTTTACGTGGATAATTTCCAATGGTTACTTCATTGAGCTTTTGGGGATTAAGTGCCACATCAAACTGATTTAAATAGGAGGGAAGTTCTTCCATTTTTTTGCTTCCCAAGAAGTAAACATTGCTAATATTGTGCAGTTCGCTACTCTTAAAAGCCTCATCTTCAGGTCCTACCAAGACTATCTGCCATTCAGGCCGGTTTTTTGCCATGTGTACCAACACATCAATATCGAGT
This sequence comes from Bacteroidales bacterium UBA5536, assembly GCA_002426795.1. Taxonomy (GTDB): domain Bacteria; phylum Bacteroidota; class Bacteroidia; order Bacteroidales; family F082; genus UBA5536. The sequence continues at coordinate 254,733 of DINQ01000008.1, read as the reverse complement.
CGCAACGAAAACAATGCTCCGATGTATCCAATGATTGGCCGTTTGATTTTCGCGATGTCGGCTGGCACTTCGTTGATGAGTTTTTTGTCGAACAAACTTACATCACAGCCCTGCCCAACATAATATGAATGTGTGTTAAACTGGCGTGCATGGTCAGCCAGATAAGTTGAATTAGCAACAACCAGATCAGCTTTTGCCATCAGCGCTGCCTCGATTCTGATTCCCTGCTTCTTCCAGAAATCGACAGCAATCAAATTATCTCGGGTGTAGTAAATATACAACTCTGGCTGGAGCAACTCTTTCAGGTAAAAGCTCCTGAACATATCGCTGTCGTTAAAAATAAAGTAGTTACTGAAATTCAGTGTTTTAATAGCTTTTTTGATTTCCCTGGCAAATCTTTTGTTGTTGATTTTATTCACAAAATCGAATAATCCGTCAAAGGGAAGCTGACTGATTGATTCAAGTGTGGTTTTGGGGTAAAGATTCCACATATTCTCAGAAACTTGCACCAATTCAGGCTCTTCACCTTTATTGATTCGGTTTCGTTTTTGAATCAAAGGATCGTTTTTCTCGCGAATCTTGGTAAGTCGGTCGAGGGGATAATTGACATAAAGCACCCGGTTGTTTCGTGCTATTTCATGTGCAATGTTGATGCAGTTGCTGCCTATCCGGCTATCAAGAGCCTGCAGTCCTACAATGATAAAGTCACGGTTTTTAATCATAAATGGTGGTTTTATGTGATGATTATTTGTTTTCAGCGATTTCCTGGTACAATTTCAGAACTTCTTCGGCCATCGCTTTCCATGAAAATTTAGCAGCCTGGGCATAGCCTTTTTCTATGTATTCTTTCCTCAAGGTTTCGCTGCTCAGCAATTTTGTCATCGCTTCGGTTATTTCATTTGGTTTAAAAGGATCGATCAGCAATGCAGCGCCTCCCGAAACTTCGGGCATGCTTGAGGTACTTGAGGTAATTACAGGAACTCCACATCGCATGGCTTCAAGCATAGGAATACCAAAGCTCTCGCGCAGCGATGGATACAAGAACAATATGCATTGGCTGTATATGGCTGGTAAATCAGTATTGACTACGTATCCTGTGAGGTGAATGTGATTGATCAACTCTTTGTCGTTGATTTCTGTCAGCAAAGCATCAAGTGCAGTTTTCTCATAATCGAGCATTACCAGCTTCAGGTCGTCATTGCTTTGTTTGCGATAATCTGAAAAAGCCTGCAAAACACCTTTCGTGTTTTTCTTGGGATCTGTATTGCCCAGGAAAAATACAAAACGATCTGGAAGCTTGTATGTGGCTTTAACATCCAGCAAGATTTTTTTATCAGTTACAGGTTTAAAGTGTTCGCCCACACCATTATACACCGCAACCAATCGTTTATCACTTTCCGGAAATCCAAAAAACTTTTTGATTCTGTCTTTTTCAAAGTTCGAAACCGTTATGATTTTGGTGCTTCTTTCAATAACTTTTGGAACAACAAAACGCCGGTACATGTTTCCGAGTTTTTGATACCAGGTTCCACCTTTTTTGAAAATAGCAACACTTTCCAGGTAAATAATATCGTGCAAGGTAACAACGAGCGGTATTTTTGTACGCAGAGGAGCTGTGTTACTTGTACAATGAAGTATTTCACACCCATATTTTTCAGCTGCCTTAGGTAATGCATTTTGTTCCCAGATTGGATAAGCTCCACCCTCGAGTTCAATGATGTGGAAATTCTTTGTTGGCGTGATGCAGCCTCTGTCCTGATCAGGCTTGATAAAGATATAATACTCATTTTCAGAATCAATCAGTTGCAGGTTTTTCACCAGCTCAAGCGCTACCATATCCATTCCGTGTTTTTTTACCCGGAAAAGTCTTTGTCCTTCAATCCCTATTTTCATATTGTAGATTTTTGTGGTTGATCATCAGAAATTAGTCTTTCGATACCTCCTTTTTGTGATGTTTCTTGATTTGGAATGCGTTGTATGTATGCTTGGTATGAATAAAAGTCTTATTGGCACCGCGCATCCTGACTAAAGCAAGTAACATATAAATGAATCCTTTTGGAATAGTAAAAATTGCTTGAAGTGTTTGCAAGTTGTAAAACTTACGAGGGGTGGCAAATAGAAGTGCTAAAATTGCGAATAACAGAGCAGTAAACCAGGCCATCTGGAATGATGTATCACTGAAAAAGAGTGATCCAAGCGCAGCAATAGTGAGCAATCCCAGTAGCATGATACGCGGAAGTTGAATATAATGATAGGCCTTGTTGAAATAATCCAGATTCCTATCGCAGACCAATGCCCTAAGAGCTGGAATAAAGTAAACTCCAAAGTAATGAAACTGGGCCGACAGCCATCTTCTGCGCTGTTTGGCAAATACGTAAACATTTTGCACTTTTTCGTCCAAAACAACAGCATCAGGAAGGTATGCAATCAGATGTTTGTCACGTAAAAGACGCAATTCGAGCTCTTTGTCAAAACCTCCAACTACTTCGATGTCTTTCATCAAGTCTTTGAAAAAGTCATATCTAAACGCCATGGCGGATCCAATCAGGGCGCTCGACAAGCCTAGAACAGCGTGTCCTTTTCTAAAGATGTTGTTGTTGATTTCCTCGCTTACTGCATCAAGGATAGCAAAACTGGTATTCAGGTTTTTGGCAGTACGGTGTGCCTGTATGGCTGTATAAGGATAAGAAAATGCATTGTTCAGTTTACCCAAGAAGTAGGGTTCCATCAGGTTATCGGCATCCAGAATGACTGCTATATCATACTTATTGTCAGGCAATTGCCTAAGCGCATGATTGATAGCACGTGTTTTGGTGCTTATTTCAAAATGTTCGTCAAACAGAATGATATCCAGTTTCTTGAGCTTATCAATAGTCTTTTTCTCAAACTTGTCAGCCACAACAATCACATCGAAATAGTCTCTTGGATAAAGCTGGTTAATTGCATCTTTGGCTACTTCCACGATCACATCGTCTTCCCGATAACATGGAATTATAACCGCAAAACGTCTCTGCTTAAAATCAATTGGCTTACGAAGCTTTAAAGGGAAAAGTGAGGCAATAGAAAACACCATGATATACAAGGCAGTACTTCCCAGGTAAATCAAAGCCAGTAATTCTGCAATGAACAATATGTTGCTGATTAACTCACTCATAACATGGGGTTTTCATGGATCTCAGCGTCAAAAAAATGTCTGATATGCCACCCAATCGCTCTGTAATAGGCATAAAACAAATTGGGTTTTCCTTTTAAAAGGTAAGCAAAAGCGTTTTTGGGAATGGCAACCAGAAGCTGATAAGCGATTCCGAGATAGAAATCTCTTCCACTCACATTTCGGCGCATAAAAACGATGCGGTTTCGGTTGAGGTAGTATATTTTCAGCGAACTGAGCCTTCCGGTACTTACTGATTCTTTGTGAAGAACATGGCTGTTGTGCACAAACCAGATCTGATAACCGGCAGCCTTGATGCGTGCACACCAATCGGCTTCTTCGTAGTATAAAAAGAAAATGTACGACATTAATCCAACTTTCTTAATCACTTCCATGGGAACCATCATGGCTGCACCGTGAGCATAGGCAGTTTCTCGGTCTTCATTAAACTGGCCAGTGTCTTTTTGCCAATATCCAATGGAAAAATTGCGCATCGTCACATAATTCATTGGCGTATAGCCTGCAAACTGAATGGTATCAGGCTGGTAGTAGAACTTTATTTTTGGGCTCACTGCGCCTATAACCTTGTTATTTTCCAGTTTTGCAACCAATGGCTCCAAGAATCCGGCAGGTACTTCAATATCATTGTTGAGCAATAACACATAATCTCCCTTGGCTCGCATTAGTCCAAAATTATTGCCAGCAGCAAAGCCATAATTGATAGGGTTTTGTATGAAAACTACATTTGGATAGCGTTGTTTGATGATGGTTGGGTCATCGTCGGGTGATGCATTGTCAATAACAATGACCTCAAAGTTGGGGTAGGTGATCTTGTTGAGCGATTCGAGCAGAGCACAGGTAACCTCAGCCTGGTTGTAATTGACTGTAATGATAGAGACCAAAGGATACCGTTTGTTCATCAGGATGAGCGTCTTATTTGTTGTGTTTTTTTACTTCACCTGTATGTGAGTGTGTTGTGTGGATGAATTTGCTTCCTGCCCCCCTGATTTTAAGTAAACTCATCAACATTAAAAGGAAACCGTGCGGCAGCGACAAAAGGGCGCGAAAAGTTTTTTTTGTGTAGAATTTTCTCGGAACCGCGATCATCAATGTTATCATTGTTACGATAAACAAAGGCAACCAAAAATAAAAGCCCAGGACAAAGAATCCATTTAATGTGTCGTTCCCAAAAAAATGAAACAAACCTGAAATCAAGGTAAAGAGAAACAAAATTCCGCTCAGCAAGATGCGTGGTGGCTGAATCATTTGCACAACTTTGTCGAAAAAGTCGAAATTACCTTTTGAGATGAAATGCCAAAAACCAATAAAGAAATAATCCTTAAAATGCATGAGTTGAGCTGCAATCCACCTTCTACGTTGGTTGACAAAAACATCCGATTTGGATGTCTTCTCATCATATACATTTGCATCCTCCACATATTCAATTGTATAGCCTTGCATCAGCAGTTTCATTTCTACCTCTTTGTCTTCGCCAACAGAGTCGACCGATGCCATGGTTTCTTTATAAAGTCGATAATCGATGGCCATTCCTGAACCAATAAGCGCCGATGATAAGCCCAACACACGGTGTCCCTCTCTGAAAATGCTGTTGTTAATTTCTTCGCTAATGGCATCCAAAACGGCAAAATTGGTATTGGTGTTTTTCGCCATACGGTGGCCTTGTACGGCCAAAAACCCACGGTTGAAAGCATCATTAATTTTTTTCAATACATCGTGCGCCATCAGATTATCAGCATCTAAGATCATTGCCACATCGTAGTTGTCGCCAATTACCTGCATACATTTGTTGAGGGCTTTCGATTTTTTACTGACCTCAAATACCACTTCAACAACTGTAATAGAAAGTTTTCGCAAGGCTTCAAGTGTAGCAGGTTTAAACGAGTCGGCAATCACGATGACTTCGAACAGCTCTTTTGGATAATCCTGTTCGAGTGCATCTTTTGCCACATCCACAATAACAAGATCTTCCTTGTAGCCGGGAATCATCACCGCAAATTTCCTGTTTTTGTTTTCTTGCAATGGCTTTTGTCTGCGAGGAAACAAGGAGGCAAATCCATAAACCCCAATATACATAGCAGCATAGGCAAAATAGGCAAAAAGGAGTATTTCGATGCCACTTAAAAAATAGGTTAGGTAGTCCATTGTATTGTTCATCTAGCTGATTTCAACTTTATTTTTTGAATGGGAGAAGTTCCAGAGCATAGCCTTCATGACAGCATTGGCCAGATCGAAACGTTTTTTCAATCCATATCTGAGCATCGTTTTTGGCATGCTGATGAAATATAGAAACAACATACTTAGCAACTTTGTTAAACCTGACCTGTTGCGGCGCGCATACAAAATACGGCCACGGTTGAGGTAATATATCTGAAAGGCACTTTCCTTCACTGTTGAAATGGATTCTTTGTGTCTGACCAGTGATCGTCCATCAAAATATAATTTGTAACCAGCTTTTTCGATGTGGGCAGCCCAGTCGTGTTCCTCATAATAAAGGAAAAACACTTCAGACATCATTCCAACTTTCTGAATCACAGCACTAGGGACGAGCATTGCCGCGCCAAAAATAGATCCGGTTTCAATTGTATGGTTGTATTGTCCGTGATCCAATTCACCAAAACCTATGGCAAAATTTCTGATTGTGATAGGATGAAGTGGCGAAAAGCCCGCATATTGAAATGTATTGTCAGTGTGGAAATAATGAATTTTTGGGCTGACCATCCCGATTTCCGGATTGTTTTCAAGCAATTCGACCATGGGCTCCAGAAATCCAGGCTCTACCTCTGTATCATTGTTGATAAACAACAAATATTTGCCATTTGCTTTTCGCACAGCAACGTTGTTTCCCCCTGCAAAACCAAGATTTTTTGAAGTTTTTTCCAGATGGATTTCAGGGTAAGCTTCTTTGATTCGGTCAGGATTGTCATTTGGCGATGCGTTGTCGACTACCCAGATCTCCAGATTTGGGTAAGTGCAGGAGCGCATCGATTCCAGAAACTCCAATGTTACACCCGATTGATTGTAATTTACGGTGATTACAGATACAAGAGGTAAATCAGAGGTGCTGCTATTTTGGTTTGTGGCCATGGTTGGTTGAATTTAAGACCGAAAATAGCATAATTAGATTTGAAAACAAAGTTTTCTTATAACTAAGTTTTATTAGTCAATGACCAAGGAGACTTCCCTTTGGAAACGAGGTAGGTATATTCTCTGTCAAGCTGCTGACTAATAAAGATAAACACCCAACTGATATAAATCAACATACCTGTTGGCATCTGACCCAACACACCATTTCCGTAGCTCGCCCCCATGATGCCCGTAAACCCGGCCATGAGGGCACTTACAATGCCCCTTAATTCGGGGTTTTTAAGCCTGAACATGACAAAGTATGATCCTTTGATCAGGATGTAACTTAAAATGAAAAGGTGTAGGATTAATCCAATGATGCCTTGTTCGGCCCATATTTGTACATACCAGCTGTCTGTAGCAATTTGTGCCAAAAAGCCCTGAGGTGAAAAACGCTTTCCCCAGTCACCTGCGCTACCAATACCTCCACCAAATGGCCGAGAAGAAAGATATCCTGCCAGAATTCTCCTGTTTTCAAGACGAACAAGGTATGAGGCGTCTTCTTCAGGCTGGAAGGCCGTGCGCATACGTCTGATCTGCGAATTTCCCTGACCAATATAAGTGTAGGCGAAAAAGGCATAAATAAGTGCGAGGAGCACTCCTCCTGTAACAATAACACGCACATTTTTTCTATGCACAATGTAGGTTGCACCGGCAACCATTGGTACAATCATAGCGCCTCGGGTTCCGGAAATCATCATGCCCCAAAAACCCATAAAACCCATCGTGAAGAAAAATATCTTATTTGTTAATCCCTTGATATTCAGGCCAACTAAAATGCCTACAACACCAGCAGCACCCTGAGCGGCTCCAAACTGACCTGCATCACTAAAAAAGGAAAATGCACGAAGTTCACCAAACAGAATATGCGTAACGGCTCCAACAGTATCAAGCCAGTATTGCTCAGCAGGATCGGGCCCAATATACAGCTGTTGCAAGCCTTTCAATGTGCCTAAAATGGAAAAAATGCCCCACAGGTATAGAAACGTATACAAGTACCTCAGTCGGTTAAAAATCATGAAACTCATCGGAATGAGGAGCAACATATACATCGACAAACCACGCATGGCATAAAACCAGGCTGTACGACTGAGTGCTTCCGGGTTGAAGAGCTGCAGAATGGTGTAGCCAAACCAGGCAATAGAGAGATAGGTTAAATCACGGTTCGCCTGATCCCAGTTCATTTTATCATAAAAATACCTGAAAAACATCGCAACATAAGTAATGACAAGGAACCCATCCACCGTCAGACCAAATGGCACGTTTCTGATATAACGGGTTAAGCCAATTGCGATAAAACCAAGGATTACAACCGTATAAATACCGATTCGAGGGTTGTTCAGAAATCGGTTCAGGTAGATAATCGTCGGAAAAAGTACCAATAACGCAGCGGCCACAACAATTCCCCCTTTGGCGATAATAATGCCAAGGGCGATTGCTGCCAGCACAACAACAGCGATAATAAGCGGATGTTGCAACTTTTCTGCGCCTGACTTTTCTTTTAACGATTCAAACATAAAAGTCTTAAAATCTGTATCTTAGTTATGAAATTCGATTCAGTGTTGATTTAATCATTTTTTTTCCTGATGAGTAACCAATCACAAATATATCGATAAATCTTAGTTTAAGTGCTTTATTTAAATATGAATATCCAACAACGATACCAATAATTGTAAAAAGAATGGTTACAATAGCTACCCATTCGAGTGTTCTCACCATAGTAAAGCCATGAGCAAGCTTGTAGGCAACGTCTGGCATTACGCCATTTAATAGTAAAACCAGCCACGAAAATCCTAAAAAAGAAGCGGCAAATCCAAATACAACAACAGAGTCTCCAATAATATTGGCAGCGGCCATATAAACTACTTTATAAAAATTGAGCCGTGGCTGATTTACGCTGTCTAAAGCAACGCCAATAAAACGATCGATTGGCAACAACAAGCCATAAATGCAAAAGATTCTGAAGATATTCGCCGTAATAATATAATCCTTTCCCCCAAGTATGTAGACAATTTGCTCAGCAAAAATGAAACTGAAAATCATCAAAGGAACCATCAAAAAGGTCATGCCACCTGCATTGGCATAAAAAATTGATTTTACACCTTCATTGTCTTTCATGATTGATGCCCTTGACATATCGGGAAAAGCTGTGGCAGTGAAACTACGAAGCGGAATTTCAATAATTTCAGTAAGCTTAAGTGGAATACTGTAAAGCGCAACGCCTGTTGTGCCGAGGAACGGACTGAGGCCAATGATAAATGTGTCGGAGCTCTTGAGCAAATTGCTGCCAATAAGTGTACCAGTGGTATATTTTCCGAAATCAAGAATAGTAGAGGATGCATTTTTTGTGGCTCTAAACAAATACCGGATTCCATCCCAATTGGAAAAGCTAGCAACCAATGAACTTAAAAAATTTGTGGCGAGGTAGGCAAACAGTACAACATCAATGTCATATTTCAGGAAGAAATTCACGCATAAAAAAAGCATAAAACTACCAACATTGATAATGCGCAAATATAGCATTCTGTCAAACTTCATCCTGGCCTGCAGCACACTTTGGGCATTGTTGAAGCCTAAGGTAAGGAATGAAAGCAATGGATACCATTTGAAAAACATGCCAAAACCTGACGCTTCGAGTGGGCCAGGAAAGAGCATATAAGCACCTACTATCAATGCCGCAATGATTGCAGTTGAAATAAGGTTAATGCTGTAATTGGCTCCCATTAGCTGTTCGGCTTCTTTTTCTGATGCTCCTGAAAGGAATCTAACCAAAGCAGTTCGAGTTATTCCAAACCGCAGCATATCAATGAAGTTTCCGGCTGTGATAAAAAGGATCCATTCACCGAATGTTTCCTGAGACAAGATACGCACCAGAAGAAGAAAACTTAGAAAACCAAAAATGGCGACAAGGCCATTGTTTGCCAACGATAAAAAATTATTGCTGGAGAGTATTTTCTTCAGAAGTGCATTCACTTTTTATCAGTTTTCTTTCACCTGTATTCTAAGGCGCGAGGGATAGGTAACCACATGTTTCACTTTTTTCCAGACTGGTGATGTCTTTTTTACTTTTACACCTGACATGATTTCTTCAATTGCATATTCTTCTGCTTCATTTAAAATCACAATTGGTTCTTCACGCAATACACTCTTGAGCAGTTCCAGAGCGCTTTTATCGGCTTTATTCCAGTGACTGGACGACTTAACCATGAGAATTGAAGCATCTACATCCTGCATCAATTCCATAGGATAGTTATGGTTTACAATTGAAGGTATTTCCAGCAAAATGTAGTCATACTGGTAATTGTCTTTACGTAGTGAATTGCTGGAGATCAGGTCTTTGAGGCTTGTTACCTTGGCAAAATCTTCTTTGATCTGGTAGTTAAAAGCAAAATTATAATCCTCTTCTTCTGGCTGATATTCACCGTTTGAATAGTTTAGCACCAGCACTTTATCGCCATAAGTACGCAGTTTGTTTGCTATTTTGGCAGAGAGGAAACTTTTACCTGTTTTTTCCTGTGTACTAAACAACAGCACCAAATAGGGCTTTTGGGCAGGGTAAATAGCCTGGTGAGTTAATTTCATTTTTAGGTTTTGTATCACCATTTCTATTAACCTGTTGGTCACAAATACCATGTCCTGCATTTGTACATTAGAACCCAGATAGGGGAATGCACCTCCCAGCTTTACGCCTACATTTTCTTCCACGCGTTCCGGACTCTTAATCGATGCGTCAAAATATTCAAGTACAAGGATAATAAAGGCAACTAACAGGAAGCCAATCATGAAGGCTGCAATCACAAGATACTTTGCTTTCGAAGCTCTTGCCTGCAGCGGGAAATATGGCGGATCGACTATTCGAATGTTGGTCGCCATCTGCAAGTTTTGTTGCCTCATTTTGGCAAGATTCAAACTTCTTAGCAACTCCAGGTACGATTGTTCAGCTACGGTAATTTCACGTTCGATTCGTTTCAGCATGGCACCAAGTGGAGCAAATCGCTGGTAGGTGCGTACAAAGTCCATTTTGCGCCTCGATAAAACAACCAAACTGGCTTTGGCTTCTTCATAAGTAAGTGCATTTTTCAGCCATTCTTCGAGCAGTGTCGCAATAGGTAAACCTTGGGTTGAATGACTATAAAGATACAACTGATCCACGTATAGCTTTATTTCATCGCGCAAACGGTCTGATTCCTTGCGTAATTTGCCAATTTCGGTCGCCATTCGCTGGTCATAATCTTCCGCTAGTTCATTGATCAGAATTTTTTCAGTTACGTCAGCAAACTGCTTTCTCTTCTGATTGATCATATCACTTTTCAGATAGATACTGTCGCGTCGGGTGAGTTTCGTTTCCAGTTCACGCAAAGAAGCAGATGATTGTGCCATCCTAACCTGTTCGTTCTGATAGTAAAGGTCCAGATCTTCTTTCTGGGCAGCAATATATTTCGTTTGTTCCGCGTAATTGATGATGTTGTTCTTCTTGTTGAACTTCAACAGTCGATCTTCAGCAGCCTGCAATTGTTGGTCAGCAGAGTCAACCTGACGTTTAAAATAGGCAACAACAAGATCAGTCTGGTTTTCTTTGAGCAACTTGTAGTTTTTGACAAACACATGCGAAATAATTTTCAGCGTTTGCTGACATATACCCGGATCATCTGATGTGTAGATTAACTTGACAAGGTCACTGTTGTTGATGCGGTAAATTTGAAGTGTTTTGATGGAATTAATGCTGTAATGCGGACTTTGTCCATAATGCAACAATCCATAAATAAAATTCGTGTCGCTACTATTATAATAATTGGTGAAGTTTTTAATGGTTTGATAGAAATCATCTTTGCGCACTCCGGTTGGGATAATCGGATCTTTTTCAATGGTATATGATCCAGTCGCTTCGTCAAGGGTATAACCGGTCATATCGTCACCAACAAACTCAGGCTCAAATAAATCTGTTGCCGGCTGGCTGGCAACATCTTCCATTGTTTGGTCGTCATCATATAAGCTGACAACTTTATCGTCGTAACCTGTAGAAGTGTATCCCGTAGTATTGTCATCACTCAGAATGATGGTCTGACCAACTTTCAGCTGCGAGCTGGTGAAGTCATTCATTTCGCGTAGCTTACTTAAACTGATTCCATATTTTCTGGAAATTGAAAGCAAAGACTCTCCACTTTGAACAGTATGTGTTTTGCGCGAAACCTGGGAGCTTGAAGTATTAGCAGCCATACTGTTTTGCTTGCTAACGCCAATATGAGAGTCGGGGTTTGCTTCAGATTCATAACCACCATTCATTCCCAGAAGAGCTCTGCTTTTTTTCTTGGTTATTTCTTTTTCGAGGCTTTTAATTTCTTTCTCGAGCGATCTGATTTGTTCTTCCTTTTCTCTTTCAACACCAGCTTTACCATTCTTAACCACCATGTCTTTCACGCGTTTGGGAACCATTTTTTGCAACTTGTCATAGTTTTCGCGAGAGATATACTGCGTGTTGTATGATTCAAGTGATAAATTTTGGGCAAGCAGCATGATTGCTGATTCAACAATGGTTTGTCTGGAATTAATGAGATTAATTAAGTTATCAAATTGAGCGCTTGTACTGAAGAAGTCGGTGGGGCGTTGTGCGGTTGATTCAATGGAATAGCCGGTCGTGATACCGGTATAAATGATGGCTTCAGATTCGAAAACCTGATCCTGATTTCTGGTAAAGTAGTAAACAACAACTGCAAGCAATAAGGGTATTGCAATGAGCAAAAGCAGGTTGTTTCTGAATACACGTATAAATTGAGCTATATCCATTGTTTTAAGTTCTATCTGAGCACATTAATCAGGTTAAAATTCATCCCGGTCAAAATTTCAAGGAATTGATAATTTTTGCTGAATTCAGCAATCGCCTGTTGGTATTCAACTGCTCCACGTGTTTGAATTTCTTTCAAACGCGTATATTCTGCCGTTCCGATTTCCCCATTTAAAAATTGATTCTGAGCCATTTGCATCTGAATCTCAGTGAATTTTTGGTATTGGTTGTAGATGCGAATGTAGTTTTGCCACTGAATCATCATATTGTAATAATCGATCACTTGGTTTTCGACATATTTCCTGTTGATATCACGTTGAACCAAAGAAAGTTCAATCCATTTTTTTTGCTTGTTGATTCGGTTTCTTCTGTCGACCAGAGTTGCAAAAGGGAAACGGATATAAAATCCGATTGCAAAATTATCGCGGAACGATTCGCTAAGATAAAAGCGATCAACTCGGGTTAATTCGTCGCGGTCGCGAAAATTCCATTTACCCCAGTTCCAGTCGAGGTTGAAACTAAAATGTTCAAGCCAATAACGTTCCTGTGTTTTTTGTTCATAATAGTAATAATCGGCTTTTAGTTCCTCGTAACGAACAGCCGGTGAATTGGCAATGGCCGAATCTATCATAACACGCAAATCTGGCAAACGTTTTGTAATATCGTCTGTCAAAGGGTTGAAATAGCGCGATTCGTCATTGGCATAAATTTGAGCATTTGCCTGTTGCTTTAAAAGGAAAACACCAGCAAAAACAAAAAATAATACAGCACTTTTGAACCAAAATTTGGATTTTACAAATGACACGGCCATTGTAGCTACGTTGGTTGATTTTATTGCATGCAAGCTAGATAAATTTTCGTGTCTTTGAAAAATCATTGTTAATTAGTTATTAAATAGTTTTAAACAAGTGTTTTCAACTGTTTCAGACGTTTTCTTTTTGAAAAAGAGCTGGAATTGTCTTTAAAATTAATTTAATGTCACCCCAAAACGAATATGTTCTAGCATATTGATTATCAAGTGCTTTTCTTTCTTCTTCCGACATCTCACCTTTCTTTCCCCGCTTTTCAACCTGCCATAATCCGGTAATTCCTGCGGGCCCCATAAAACGCTCGCTCCAGTCGTCAGATGTTAACATCTCAGCTTCATAAAGTGGTAAAGGACGGTTGCCAACAATCGACATGTCGCCTTTTAACACATTAATCAACTGAGGTAATTCATCAATACTGGTGTTGCGAATAAACTTTCCAACCTTGGTAACCCGTGGGTCATCTTTGATTTTAATAAATGTGGAAGTCGCTTTTTCTTTTTTCGATTCGAAATACCAATACTCACAAATTTTACGTCCTTCCGTATACAGCACCTGTGAGCAGGTTTCACCTTCTGGTAAAAGCGCACATCGAGGACATTCGGATGGAGTTGGTTCAGCAACCGTTTCTTTTTGGCTGCCAGCTGCACTATATTGGTTCAGGTGTTTGAGGTCTTTCAAAGCAGCGTCGGCACCTACACGCATCGAACGAAGCTTATAAAAGTCAAAAATACGGTAACCTGTCCCAACGCGCTTGCTCATATAAAAAACCTTGCCCTTCGACTCGAGTCTAATAGCAATGGCTACCAGAATAAGTAGAGGCGAAAGAACCAATAAGGCTCCCAACGACACAACAATGTCGAACAGACGTTTGTTCCAGGGAATTTTGTATTCACGGGTTTCCTCATTCGAATCTCTTGAAATTTTGAAGTACTCATTCATCATCGTTAAGTAATGAATGCGTTGAAAGAGCTTCTCGGCAGATAACTCACCTTCGTAATAATCACTGATTCTGGCAGCGAAAGCACGTTCTCTAATTTTAGGATCAATCTCTGGTGAGACCAAAATAAAAGGTGTAGTTGCGTGAATGTTTTTCGCTTTGAGCATGCTGGCGATATCGATACCATTCATGCCAGGAAGATATACCTCAGAAATTACTGCTGCAATTTCTTCCCGTTCTTTCAGCTGTCCCATGGCAATCAGTCCGTTTTCGGCAATCAACACCTCAAACAGCTCAGGATATTGTTTGAGTTGCTCCAAAAATCCGGGATATCCCCCGATATAAAGAACACTGATTTTTTGAAAACTTTTATCTGCCATGATGATCTATCATATAAATTACTTACGTGCAAGCAGCAACTCAATGCGAATAGACAACTCCTCCGGGTTAAATGGTTTTACCATATAGTCGTTTGCACCAAGCTTCAGGCATTTCACTTTTTCCTGAGAACTTTCGATTCCTGACAACATAATGAGCGGTACATCCTTGAAAAAGCCACTTGCTCTTACGTTCTTAATAAAATCGTAACCATCCAAATTAGGCATTTGAATATCAGCAACAACCAGATCGGGCATATTACCCTCTTCCATCCATTTTAGTCCTTCCATCCCGTCGTTGCGCGTGATGACATCGTATGTTTTGCTGAGAAAATTGTCAAGCAACATTCTGATACTTAACTCGTCATCAATTACAAGTATTTTCTTTTTCATGTAAATCGGTTAATTCTGTTCAGTTTCCTATTTTCCTTAGCAGGTGACTAAAGTAGTCAATAAATTTCACCTATCTAAAGCAAAATTAGGGAATTATAGGGGAGTTTTGGAAAAAAAAATGTAAGTTATTTACAAATGATCGTTAATAAAAAGTTGATAAATAGTCGAAAAAACGCGTAAATAACTTAATTACATGTATTTACGCTGAAAATCTCAATTAAATTAAAAATGGAATCAGTAAGTTGAATCCTTTTTTTCTTTCAGAAGTAATTCGTATCGCTGAATTTCATCCCTTTGCTTGGCAGCTTCAATGAAATCTAACTCCTTTACAGCAGCCTCCATCAGCTTTTTGGCATCCAAAATGGCTTTCTGCAATTGTTTGGTGTTCATGTACTTTTCAACCGGGTCAGCAGCGACATTTTTAGCAATTTCTGATTTTCCTGATACGTAAGAAGAACCATCGGGGTGCAATGCCTGGCCAAGTGCCTGATTCATTGATTTGATGATGGTTGTAGGCGTAATATTGTGCTCTGTGTTATAAGCCATCTGCTTATCACGCCTTCTGTTGGTCTCATCAATGGTTCGTTGCATCGAATTGGTTATTTTATCGGCATACATAATAACCTTGCTGCCAGCGTTTCGGGCTGCTCTACCTGCTGTTTGCGTGAGAGACCTTTCCGATCGGAGGAAGCCTTCTTTGTCAGCATCCAGAATGGCAACAAGGCTCACCTCCGGAAGGTCAAGTCCTTCGCGAAGCAGATTGACACCTACCAAAACATCAAAAACGCCACTCCTGAGTCCATGCATAATTTCGACACGTTCAATGGTGTCAATATCAGAGTGAATGTATCGGGATGAAATGTCGAGGTTGTTCAGGTATTTGGTTAATTCTTCTGCCATCCGTTTGGTGAGTGTAGTAACGAGTACGCGATGTTTCGAAGCTACAACACCAGCAATTTCATCTAACAGATCGTCAATCTGGTTCAGGCTGGGTCGCACCTCAATCAACGGGTCAAGCAGTCCTGTTGGTCGGATCAGTTGTTCCACAAAAACTCCATCGCTTTGTTGCAATTCGTAATCGCCCGGAGTTGCACTGACATATACCGTTTGGCCACTGATCGACTCAAATTCATCAAACTTCAATGGTCTGTTATCCAGTGCACTGGGTAATCTGAAGCCATATTCGACCAGTGTCTGTTTTCGTGATCTGTCACCACCATACATGGCCCTTATTTGTGGAATAGTTACATGGCTTTCGTCGATGATAGTCAGATAGTCATCCGGAAAATAGTCCAACAAACAGAAAGGCCGTGATCCGGGTTTACGGCCATCAAAATAGCGGGAGTAGTTTTCAATACCGCTGCAATAGCCGAGTTCGCGCATCATTTCAATATCGTATGTCACGCGGTCCTCTAGTCGTTTCGCCTCTTCATATTTGCCAATTTCTTTATAGTAGGCGACATGTTTGAAAAGGTCATCTTGTATTTCAAAAACGGCCTCCTTCATTTTGTCCTGGGAAGTTACGAAAATATTGGCAGGGTAAATGGCCAGTTCTCCAAAGTTCTCAATCTTTTTGCCAGAAACAGGATCAAAACTCTCAATTGTTTCAATTTCATCACCCCAGAAAATCAGCCGGTAAGCAATGTCTGCATAAGCTGGGAAAATGTCTAATGTGTCGCCTTTTACCCTGAACTTTCCGTGTGTGAGCTCGATGTCGGTTCGGCTATACAAGGCATTCACCAAAGACTGCAACAACAGGTTGCGGCTAATATGTTGCCTTGTTTGTAATACAATCACGTTGCTGCTAAAATCATCAGGATTTCCAATCCCGTAAATACATGATACTGAGCTAACAACAATTACATCGCGGCGGCCTGAAAGTAGAGATGAAGTCGTGCTGAGGCGCAACTTCTCGATTTCGTCGTTGATTGAAAGGTCTTTTTCGATATAGGTGTTGGTTGTTGGAATAAAGGCTTCAGGCTGGTAATAATCGTAATACGAGACAAAATACTCAACAGCATTCTCTGGAAAAAACTGTTTAAACTCGCCATATAACTGAGCTGCAAGTGTTTTGTTGTGACTCAGAACCAAAGCAGGTCGGTTTATCTCAGCCAGGACATTGGCCATGGTAAATGTTTTTCCAGAACCGGTAACACCAAGCAATGTCTGGGCTTTATCGCCACGTTCAAGACCTTCAACAAGCTGACGGATGGCTTCTGGCTGGTCTCCGGTGGGTTTGAAATCGGAAAAGAGTTTAAACTTCATGAAAAATGAGCATCAATGATCGCCAAAGTTAAGCATATTTTTTAGCTGCTATTCCAGGAGTTTGATTTCCGAAACCAGAGCATAATGATCAGAATATGGAATCTTTGGCACCTTACTTCTCTGAGCTTCGTAATGTCGACTCAACCAGATGTAATCAATGCGCAAAAAGGGCAATAACCCAGCGTAGGTTGATCCAATCCCATTACCAGATGCCAGATAACTGTCGGTGAATCCAATTTGTCTCATTTGATGGTGTGTATAAGAAAGTGGAGTGTCATTGAAATCACCACAAACAATCATGGGCTCATCTATCGATTTCAAGGCATTTGCAAGCTGTTTGATCTCTGCACCGCGTATTCTGAATGCTGTAGTCAGTTTGCCGAGTATTGGAATGCCAAATGTTTTGATGTTGTCTTTGTTGGCAAACCTGCCCTCACCGATGAAGCTAAGTTCGTCTTGTTGTAGGCTGAATGATACCAGATGTGTATTAACAATCCATTGATTTTCAGTTTTTTTTTCAGATTGGAATGCGGCCATTAAAGCCAAAAGACGTTTACCTTTTTCCTGGATGGGAATAATTTGCGTCAGTCTGCTTTTCGAGAGAATCAATAGGCCGGAGCTTTTCTCACTTTTACCCCAGTAGGGTTTGAAAGCGTGGAAGGCATATCCCGCCTCAAGACTGAATCTTTCAACATCGCTGTTGCTGTTAGCAGAATAGTGCGCAAACTCCTGAATACAAACAATGTCTGCCTCCTGAAATTGAAGGAAATCAATGATTTTATCAGCCATTTCAGCCTTGTTTGCTTTTTTGTCCTGACCCTGAAATCCATGAACGTTGTAACTCAAAACTCGCAACTGATTTTCCTGGACCGAATTCAGGTGAATGGCTACCATCCGATAAAGCCCGAAAAAGGAGATGACCAGGGTTATGATGCTGATATATAAAAGTTTACTTCTAAACAGAAAAAGTACCAAAAGAAAAGCAAGATTGATAAACCACAGGCCCCAAAATGATAATCCGAACAAGGTGATTGCAACAAATCTTTCAGGGTCGAAATAGGCTGCGGTAACACTGACAATCATTGTAAACAGCAAAAGCCAGGCGAAAGGTGCGACAATCAAATTGAAAAACCGAAGCAGGTAATTTGTTTTGTGTGGTGGACTTTTCTTACCCATGTCGGCTTGAAAATAATTAGTTCTTATGACTGGATTTAAACAGAATTTCTTTTTCAGCTTTTGTCAAACTGCTATAGCCTTTCTTGGCAATCTTGTCGAGAATCGCATCAATTTTCTCCTGCTCCTTTGCTTTTTGGGCATTGTATTCTTCATCGGTGAGCGGCCGAGATGAGGATGTTTTTTGTTTTCCGCCTGGTTTAACCTTCATTTTGCGGTCGAAGATGCCATTGAAAATTGCATAAACATCCTGACCTCGCTGCAACATCCAAACATAGGAAAAGCCCCACAGTGCCCCGCCAAGATGCGCAATATGCCCGCCAGGGTTGTTTCCCTGAATGCTAAAAAAGTCTAGAATTACGAGTCCGATGGCAAGGTATTTCAGTCGAACAGGCCCAATTAGAAGGAGATTAACGGTGTATTGAGGAACATAGGTAGCGATTGCAACCAGAATGGCCAAAACGGATGCGGAAGCACCAAGAGCAACAGAAACATGATTTAGCTGACTGAAAACCGGAAAAAGATTGTAGGCCAATACATAAAAGAATGCTCCTGCCAAACCTCCGGCAATATAGGTGCTAATCAGCCTTTTCTGAGACAAATACTGCAGAAAAATCGTTCCGCCGAAATATAGCACCCACATATTGAAAAACAAGTGCAGAAAACCTTCGTGTAAGAACATATAAGTGAAGACAGTCCAGGGTTTGGCTGCCAGTGCACTCAAAGAAGCCGGCACAGCAAGCAGGCTGGTTAATGGCGACAGGCCATTTTGCAGTCCGGTTGGATTGATCTGGAAGAGCCAGATAATCAGATTAACCAGATAAACCAGTAAAAAAACAGCAGTGTTAATAATGATCAGTCGAGGCAATGCCGAACGCCTTGTAAAAAAGTGCTTAAATTGCTCGAGTATGTTGTTTTGTTGATAGGTATTCATCTCAAATTTATCTCAAATCACCTTTCTTTTTCCAATAGACGATCAGGAAGTAGCCGAATAGCATGCCGCCTAAATGCGCAAAATGTGCAATGTTGTTTCCAGGACGATTCATGACACCCTCAAACAGTTCAAAAGCACCATAAAGCATTACAAAGTACTTGGCTTTGATGGGGATAGCAAAATACAGATATATCAAGGCATTTGGAAACATCATTCCAAAAGCCAGCAAAATCCCAAACACAGCACCGCTTGCGCCTACTACCACAGATTGGTTCAGGTAAAAGTCTTTATAGTCAGCCATGAATTTAACCACATTCTGCATGGCATCTACGTTTGAAGGATTTCCATCTAGGATTTGGAGGTTGCGCTGAAACGATTGAAACTCTGTCCATATTTGACCTGAGAAAGAATTGAGCCTGAAGGTGTGATCGGCTGCAAAATTTGCCAGTACAGCCAAATCTTTACTTTGAATAAAACTATCTATCTGCGAAACCACAGGATTGATCTGAAAAGAAATCCAAATCATATAAACGATGCCAGCACCAATTCCGGTGACCATGTAATAAGTGAGGAAACGCTTGGGCCCCCATACATTTTCTAGCGTGTTACCAAACATCCACAAGGCAAACATATTAAAGAGTATATGCGTAAAGCCTCCATGCATAAACATGTAGGTTACAAACTGATACGGTTTAAAATCGGAAGCCATGATGTAATGCAGTCCAAGTTTTTCCGTCAGGTCGATGTGGAAAACATCACCAAAAGTGATGGTAGCCAGGAAAAACAGTCCATTGATGATCAAGAGGTTTTTTACAACTGGTGGCAGTACCCTGAATCCTGTTGGTTGAAATTGCGTCATAGGTTTAGTAAACAGTTTTTATTTAAAGAATGTTTGCAATGTTTCGCTGTTCAGCAAGGCAAAAGTTTTTCGTCCGTCCGGGGCCATTTCCGAAACATGGCATCCAAAAAGTTGATCAACCATACTGCTCATTTCGGTTTCGGTTAATTTTTGACCTCGTTTTACGGCAAGTTGCGCAGCCATAGAGCGCGCTAAATTAAGCCTTTTATCCAGGTGAAGATCATTTCTGTTCCGTTTATACTGCTCAATCAAATGTTCTACAAGTTTGCCAATATCCTTTTCAGCAGTTTCACTTGGAGTGCCATTTACCACAAATGTTTTGGCATTGAGTTCTTCAATGCTAAAACCCAAAATAGCCAGATCAGGTTTTATTTCACGCAATATATCTGCGTCAGCGGCATTGAGCAAAACCTGAATAGGGAAGAGTTCTTGCTGCGAGCCACTTTTTCTTTTTTCGAGCTGTTTCAAAAACTTTTCGTAAAGTATTCGCCAATGCGCCAGTTGTTGATCAATGAGCATCAATCCGGACTTAACCGGACACACAATATAGGTTTGCTGCAACTGAATAAAACGCCCATGGGCAGCGTTTTCTTCTGTTTTTTGTACTATTTCAGTTGCCGGAGTTTCGGTAGTTTCTTTGTCTGTTCTATCACCATAAAGAATGCGCCAATTTTCGTTTTGAGGAGGGCGTTGGCTGTGAAATGCCGAACTTCCTCCTGAAGACTGCCGAAAGGGATTAAAATCAGGATTGATGCCGGTTGTAGGAGGAGAAATAGGTCTTGCTGCACGACTGATCTCACCAAAATCAATATTCATATCCGGATTCACTTCGAAATCAATCAAAGGTGCCAGGTTATGCTGTCCGATTGTTTTCTTGACGGCGGCATGGAGAATGGCATAAACCAGTTTAGTATCCTGGAAATTCACCTCAGTCTTGGTTGGATGGATATTGATATCTATTTCAGCCGGATCAATGGTTATGTTAAGAAAATAGCTGGGATAGCTGTCTTTTGGCAAGAGCTCATGGAAAGCGTTTTCGATGGCATGATGAAGGTAAGGGTGCTTGATAAAACGCTTATTCACAAAGAAATACTGTTCGCCACGTGTTTTTTTTGCAAACTCCGCCTTTCCCACAAAACCGTCAACAGATGCCGTGTCAGTTTGTTGATTTACTGGCAACAATCTTTCATTGTAAACATTGCCAAAAAGGGCAACGATTCGCTGTTTCAGATTGCCAGGGTATAGGTGAAAGAGTTCCTTGTCATTGCTGGTAAAGGTAAAGCCGACATCAGGATTCATCAGGCTTACGCGATGAAACTCTTCAACAATATGCCGCATTTCTGCCGGGTTCGATTTGAGGAAATTACGCCTGGCAGGTACATTGAAAAACAGGTTTTTCACGGCAATGCTCGTGCCAGGTGCCATTGGATGTAACTGTTGATCAGTTACAACTGATCCTTCGATAAGAATTTTTGTACCAAATTCGTCACTGTTACGTCTGCTCCTCAATTCTACCTGTGCAACTGCTGCGATACTAGCCATGGCTTCACCCCGAAAACCCATTGTACGGATAGCAAATAAGTCGTCAGCTTTCCTTATTTTGGAAGTTGCATGTCTTTCAAAACTCATTCGGGCATCTGTCTCAGACATGCCACAACCATTGTCAATAACCTGAATCAATGTTTTTCCGGCGTCTTTTACCAACAGATCAATTTGTGTGGCTCCCGCATCAAGGGCGTTTTCCAGCATTTCTTTCACAGCTGAGGCAGGCCGCTGAATCACTTCTCCAGCAGCTATCTGGTTGGCAACAGAATCTGGAAGTAGTTTGATAATGTCAGTGAGCATCAGTATGTCTATTTGATCAGCCCAAAAGCACGTATCATATTGTCAATCAAATCTGTAAAAAAGATGACGTAGATACCAACAAGGATTACTATACCATAAATAATCATGCTCAATCGCTTGTATCGGTCTGCAAAATCTGAAGGGTTTTGCTGACGCCATTTTGCCGACATTTTGGCACGAAGCAATTCCTGTTCGCTCAACTTCGACTCAACACCAAGTTCGGCACGGCGTTTTTCCATCGCTTCTTTATCAGGATCAAAATGCCGTGGTCGATAGCTAAAACGGCGGGGTTTTATAGTTCGAAACATAACAAACTTCATGATATCAAGTGTTTAGGGCAGTTACTAGCTTTCCATTCAATTACAAAAGTATCCATATTTTTCATGATGGAAGACAGATTACCGCTGCTTTTTGTAATTTTGAACGATCAACAATCATGCAAAAATGCACGAACGAATGTCGGTATCGAAACTGGAGAAAATTATTGTAGTGGGCGACAGGGTGCTTATAAAGCCTAAAGCCATGCCTGAAAAGACCAGGACAGGCTTGTTTCTTCCGCCCGGATATGAACTTAAAGAGGAGATCCAGAGCGGTTATGTTGTAAAATGCGGGCCGGGCTATCCAATACCAGTTGGAACTGATGAGGATGCAGAACCCTGGAAGAAGCAGGAAAATGAGGATAATCACTATATTCCTCTACAGGCCAGGGTAGGGGATTTGGCGATTTTCCTTCAAAAAGGCACTTTTGAAGTGCTCTACGACAGCGAAAAATACCTGGTAGTGCCTCACCATTCTATTTTATTGCTCGAGCGTGATGGTTTACAGTAAAATTTGCTTTTCTGATAAATTGATTCGCAGTTTGTTTTCCGTGCTTATTTTAGTTGGCATTGTAACTAGCTGTGAGGAGGTTTCTAAGCCCAACTCGGCTCATGAAAGCAGTCAGAATTTGCTGAAATATGCAAAAGGCGCACGACTTTTCCAGCATGATACTGGTTATGTTTTACAAATTATTGATCCCTGGAACGCTAAGGATATTATCAGTGAGTATTTTCTTTATGAAACTGGCGCAGAAAACCCATCAACAGATTCAATCAGGAAGGTCGTTCAGGTTCCAGTGAATTCAATCATTACCTTGTCTTCAACGCAATGGGCACCTTTGGTTCAACTGGGTGTTGACACGGTGGTGAAAGGAATTTCGGAAGCTGGTTATGTGCGCAATCAGAGGATGCGACAGTTAATCGATAACGGAAATGTGATTGAGGTTTCTGCAAATGGCATTTTCGATGCAGAAAAAATTGTTAGCCTTAAACCATCCCTGATTCTCTTTTCTCCTTTTACAAGTGGTGTTCCGGATGTGCTGCTTCATACCGGGCTTCCTTTGTTACCCTGGCCCGACTATTTTGAATCAGACCCGCTTGGCCGTGCCGAGTGGCTCAGAATTTTGGGAGTTTTAACAGGAACCCGGAAACAAGCAGATGAATGGTTTTTTGACATTGAAAAACGTTATAATGCCTTGAAATATCTGGCAGAAGATGTCCACAACAAACCTACTGTGTTTTCAGATAAAGCTTTCAGTGGACAATGGTTTGTGCCTGGTGGTCAGAGCTATATTGCGGCGATATTCCGGGATGCCGGAGCCGATTATATTTGGAAAGATAACGAATCAAAAGCCAGTTTTCCCCTCGATTTTGAGAGCATTCTGAGTAAAGCACAACAAGCTGATTTTTGGCGCATTGCTCAGGCAGCCAACGATGATTATTCCTATGAACAGATCGCACAGGAAAACGAGATTTACCGAAGTTTCAAAGCGTTTCAGCAACATCATATACTATTTTGTAATACAGCAAAGACGGCCTATTTCGAGCAGAGTCAGTTTGAGCCTGATGTGATATTGAGCGATTTTGTACATTTGTTTCACCCGGAACTTTTGCCAGATCATCAGCCTGTTTATTACAACCTATTGAAATAATGACAGATACGCATAGTTTAACAAAGACTTACCAGGCCATGTTTTTCCTGATGGTTTTGGGTTTGTTACTATTTTTTGTCAATATTTTATTTGGTTCTGTTGTAATTGATTTTCAAGATATTATGCGAATTTTATTCAATGATGAGATCAACGTAGATCCTGCCAAGGTGGCAATTGTCAGATCGTTTAGATTTCCTCAGGCTGTGGTGGCTGCAGTTGCCGGAGCTTCGCTTGCTGTGGCTGGATTGCTGATGCAAACGCTGTTTCGTAATCCACTTGCCGACCCTTCTATTTTGGGAATCAGTGCGGGTTCGAGCCTTGGGGTTGCAGTATTGTTGATGGCTACAGCTGCTTTTTCAGGCGCTTCAGTGGCGAGTTTAGGAATCTGGGCTTCACTTGGTGTTGGATTTGCAGCTTTTTCGGGTGCCTTGTTGGTACTGGTTTTGATCCTTGTAATCAGTACCAGGGTTCGAAATGTTGTAAGTCTGTTGATTGTCGGGATAATGATCGCATACATTGCTGGATCGCTCACTGGTTTGCTTAAGTATTACAGTTCAAAAGAAGATGTTCAGGCTTTTGTGATCTGGGGAATGGGAACTTTTTCAAATGTTGGGACTTCACAGTTGCCAGTTTTCACCTTGCTGCTATTGTTTGGTATTTTGGCTACTATTTTTCTGGCAAAACCACTGAATATCATGCTGCTGGGAGAAAACTATGCAAAAAATCTGGGTTTGCATGTCAAGCGAAACAGCTTTCTCATCATTCTGATTTCAGGCTATCTCACCGCAGTTGTCACGGCCTACGCTGGCCCTATCGCTTTTATAGGACTGGCAGTACCACATATTGCACGTAATCTTTTTCGAACCAGCGACCACCGCGTTCTCATCCCGGGGACAATTTTAGCAGGCATGGCTTTGGCGCTTTTTTGCAACCTGATCTCACGCCTTCCGGGTCTGGATGGAAATTTACCCATTAATGCGGTTACATCATTGATCGGTGCACCTTTTGTTATTTGGATTATCATGCGCAAACGACAACTACCTTCCTAATTGAATGAATAAATTACTTGAAATACAAGCACTTGAAATTGGATATGCACAGAAGGGAAAGAGACCTTTATCGCTTTTACCGCCAATAAGTGTAAATTTATGCGAGGGCGATTTTGTTGCTTTATCCGGACCAAACGGAGCTGGAAAAACAACCCTTTTCCGGACGCTGACAGCTGCTTTACCACCTATCTCGGGCTGTATCAGCTTTTTGGGAAAACCATTACAGGACTATTCAGCAAAAGAAAAAGCTTCATTATTTAGCATTGTATTGACCGAGCGACCTGACGATTTTTTCATGAAAGTGTTCGATATTGTTGCTGCAGGTCGTTATCCTTTTACAGGCTGGTATGCCAAACTGGATAAGAAAGATGTTGCCATGATTGAAGAAAGCCTGGAAAGAGTTGCCATCCAAGACCTTGCACAGCGTGCTTTTGTGAGTTTGAGTGATGGTGAAAAACAAAAGGTCATGATTGCCAAGGCATTGGCGCAAAACACACCAGTTATTTTTCTGGATGAACCAACGGCGTTTCTTGATTTTCCAAGCAAGCTTGAGTTGATGCATCTGCTCCAAAAACTTGCGCATGAGGACCAAAAAACCATTCTTTTCAGCTCACATGATCTGGAGTTAATGCTGCGTAGCGCAGATAAAATGTGGTTGATGGCAAAAAATCAACCACTTATTTCGGGTATACCTGAAGATCTGGTCCTTTCTGATGCCATCAACAACTATTTTGGCCGCAACAATCTCAGTTTCGATTTAAATTCAGGCCACTTCATGGAGCAACCGCAATACCACGGTAAAATTGGATTAAATATTCATTCAGTTGAAGCCAAATGGGTTGCACATGCATTGCAGCGAAAAGGCTACCAGGTGATCGAACCCCAAAATACTAATATCTTTGTTGAATTGCAAGGTCATCAGTACGAACTTCGTACCAACGATCGAATTCAAACGTATCAATCCATTGAAAAACTGCTTTATGCCATTCACAAAATTCATTAATCAAACTTTCTACGGACTGCTTGCTACCGTCGTCATTTTGTCCTTTTTTATCTCATTTAATGCCTGTAATACCATGAAAAAGAAGGTAGATCTGATTGTATTTAACGGAATTGTATACACTGTTGACTCAACTTTTTCAAAGGCAGAGGCATTTGCAGTAGCGGATGGGAAATTTGTGGCAGTTGGTAGCAATCATGAAATTATTCGGAATTATGAATCAGACCGCGTTGTGGATGCTAACAACGAGGCCATTTACCCGGGTTTTATTGATGGTCATTGCCACTTTTTCGGACTGGGCGAAAACCTGGTTCGTTATGCAGAATTGTCTGGTAGTAAATCGTTTGAGGAGGTTTTGAATCGACTTTCACTTCATGCTGAAAAACATCCTGACGAATGGATTCTGGGTCGTGGATGGGATCAAAATCTTTGGGAAGACAAAGCATTCCCAACAAACCAGGAGCTCAACAAACGATTTCCAGAAAAAAAAATCATCCTGATTCGAATTGATGGGCATGCTGCGTTGGTCAACGATGCGGTTCTCGAATTGGCCGGGATGAACGGCAAGTCGAAAGTGGAAGGTGGAAAAATATTACTCGATGAAAATGGAAAACCCACAGGACTCCTTGTGGATAAAGCCTATGAAAAGGTGCAGGAACTAATTCCGCCACTCTCCAAACCACAGCAGATTCAGGCCCTGATGGAAGCACAAAAGGCGTGCTTTTCGGTTGGACTCAGCGGAGTTACTGATGCAGGCTTGCCATTGAAAAAGATACTGCTGATTGATAGCCTGCAAAGTACCGGAAAACTCAAAATGAAGATCAATGCCATGATTGATCCGGACGATGAGACTACAACTTTTTTTTTCAATAAAGGACCTGTTGTAAAAGATAGATTATCAGTAAGGTCAGTCAAACTATACGCTGATGGGGCGCTGGGTTCAAGAGGAGCCCTGCTGATTGAACCTTACAGCGATGATCCTGGATCAATTGGGCTGATGATGTACGATACAGCCTATTATCAAAATATTTGCCAGCGGGCTTATGATGCTGGATATCAGGTAAACACACACGCTATTGGGGATGGGGGAAATCGGTTTGTCCTGAACCTCTATGCAAAATACCTGAAAGGAAAAAACGATAGGCGTTGGCGCATAGAGCATGCTCAGGTGGTCAATGAAAAGGATTTCAATCTCTTTGGAGCCTTTAATATTATCCCATCAATTCAAAGCACGCATGCAACTTCTGATATGTTGTGGGCACCAGATCGATTGGGTGCCGACCGAATGAAGGGTGCTTACGCTCAGCAAAAGCTGCTTAGACAAAACGGATGGTTGATCAATGGAACTGACTTTCCAATTGAATCCATCAACCCTATTAAGACATTTTATGCAGCTGTCGTACGTAAAAATGAACAGGGCGTTCCGGAACATGGTTTTCAGATGGAAGACGCTTTGAGTCGTGATGAGGCTTTACGGTCCATTACGTTATGGCCTGCAAAAGGGGCCTTCGAAGAAAAATTGAAAGGAAGTATTGAGGTTGGGAAAGCAGCAGATTTTGTGATCCTTGACCGTGATATCATGCAGATTAAGGAAGATGAAATCCTGCAATCCGAAGTTTTGTTGCTGGTTGTTTCTGGTGAAAAAGTCTTTCCGGATACAGAATAAGGCGATCCACTTTTTCTTATATGCGGGTTGTTGCTTATCTTAGCTTTCGTGAATGATTCAGAAGCAATAAGTTAAAACTTTGTTTTTGAATGGTTTACTTTATAATCATGACCAAAAACCTGCACAATGATTTCATTTCAGAATTTTAGCCGCTCTTTTGTAGCATTTCTTTTGTTGTTTTCAATCGTATCATGCAACCCATTTAGTCAGCGAAAAAACAGCGAAACGCTTTCGGCTTATATAATATCCACTACACACGGAGTCATTCCAACGGAAGCTCCAATCGATGTAAAACTGGCCATGCCAATCGAGCAGACTGTAACTTCTGGTGCAGCAACCGAGCAAATGCTTTTTTCATTTTCGCCTGCCATCAAAGGGCACGCTTTCTGGATCGATAACCAAACAATTCGATTTATTCCTGAGGAAAAATTGACTCCTGGAACCCAGTATGAAGCTAGTTTTATTCTGGGAAAATTGTATCCATCACTTTCAACTGGCGATGTTTTTCATTTCGATTTCAGGACTTTACCCATTTCATTTGAACTCAAAGATGTCTTGCTTTCACCGGTTGAGTCGGCAAAGCATGAAGCGGTTTATCAGCTAAAAGGAAGCATTATGTTTTCTGAAGCGATTGCAAATATTGATCTGTCAAAAATTGTGCAGGCTACTCTGGATGGCAGAAGATTAACCGTAAACACGACGGTTTCAGGCGACAACACGGCGGAATTTGTGATTGACCATATCGAAAGAGGTAAAGAAACAAAGGAGCTTGTATTGAGTTGGGATGGCACATCTATCAAAAGCCCTGATAGTGGCAGCAACAAATTCGAGATTGCCGCTGATGATCAATTTGCTATTGTTGGTGTTGAGCGCATGTTTACCAGCACACCAAGGGTGAAAGTAATTTTTACAGATCAGCTTGACCCACAGCAAAACCTGAATGGACTGGTTGGCTTTGAAGGCGGCCTTGATTTTCAGTTGGAAGTTCAAAACAATGTGGTTACGCTTATTCCATCAAACAGGCCTACGGGGGAAGTTGAGGTTTTTGTGGCCTCAGGGGTTCGCAGTGTCACAGGAAAAAGAATCGATTTTGAATACAAGAAAACCATTGAATTTCAGCAGGCAAAACCTGAAGTTAAATTGATCGGCAATGGCGTTATCATGTCTGGTGAGAGCCATTTACAGCTGCCTTTTCAGACGCGCGGGCTTAGAGCTGTGGATGTGCAGGTTGTAAAGATTTTTTCGCAAAATATCCTTCAGTTTTTACAATGGAATAACCTCGAGGGGAGTTCGGAGCTCAAACGTGTTGGGCGTTTGGTTGCTGCCATGCGTGTGGCGCTCGAAAAAAATAAGGGTGATGAATGGCAAACAAATGCCATTGATTTGTCAAAACTCATTGAAAACAAAGAACCTGCTATTTATCGCGTTTATTTAAGTTTTCAAAAATCATATGCGTATCAAAATTGTTTGGAGGATCAGAAAGAGTTTACAACCGAAAAAATTTCCATTTCACCTGATGAAATGAAAAAATGGAGCAGTGAAAACTATTACGACCCTGAATATTACTATCCGGATAATTTTAGCTGGTCTGACAGGGATGATCCATGCACAGACTCTTATTATTACTATGAGCATTTTGTTGCACAAAACGTACTGTCGACTAACTTAGGGCTGATTGCCAAACAGGCGAATGGCAAAAAAAACGCTTTCGTCTTTTTCGTGAATCAAATCGAAACAGCCGAACCAGTTGAAAACGCGATAGTTAAACTATTTGATTTCCAGCAACAATTAATTACCTCGGGAACCACAGACCTTGACGGAAAAGTCATTCTTCAGGTCGCTGAAAACAAACCATTTGTGGCAACAGCAAGCTACAATGGCAGCACTACTTTTTTGAAGATGGATGATGGTTCGGCATTGCCACTAAGCAGGTTTGATGTTTCTGGGGCAAATATTGAAAATAGCCAGAAAGTGTATATGTTTTGTGAGCGTGGTGTTTATATGCCAGGGGATACGATTTTTATAGGATTGATGCTTCGGAAAAAAGAACCAAAGCTCCCTGATGCTTATCCTGTAGTAACCGAACTTCATAATTCTCGCAGTCAACTGGTTGTTAGCCAGACTGCCAAAGGAGATGAAAACGGTTTATACCTGTTCAAACTGCCAACAAGTGCTGATGCACCAACTGGAGTTTGGACAGCTAGTGCACTGATTGGTAATCAGCGATATGAGAAGCGGATTCGTGTTGAAACCATCAAGCCCAACCGACTGAAAATTCAATTCAATTTTCCGGTTGAGGAAGTTACTGCTGCACAAAGTCAGATGAAGGTTTCATTGCAGGCCGATTGGTTGCAGGGCAATCCGGTAGCGGATGCCGATGTTTCTATCGAATGCTTCACCAGCCAAAACAAAACCAGTTTCGATAGTTTTAAATCGTATTGTTTTACTGATCCCTCGAGAAGTTTTTATGCCGATCAACTTTTGATTGATGAAGGAAAAACCAGCCCGACAGGCCAGTTTTTGTTTCAGCTGGGTCTGCCAGATTATACGCATGCACCCGGAAAAGTAAATTGTCGCTACGTAGCACGAGTAATGGCTCCAGGTGGCGATATCAGTACCAGAAGTACTGATATAACATACTCGCCTTATGATAGTTACGTTGGTATTGAAACTCCAGAAATTGCAGATGGAGATTATTTGTTGACAGATACGACTCATCATTTCAATCTAGTTACAGTTGACCCGAAAGGTAAAACCGTTCGCAACAAGCCTTTGCTCGTTGAAGTTTTTAAACTCGACTGGTCATGGTGGTGGAGCGGCAACGGGAGCGATGCTGCTGCCTATGTTCGTACAGAAAATGCTGTTCTTGTTTACAGTAAAAATTTGTCTTCAGGCTCTGGAAAGGCTGGTTTTAACTGGAAAGTGAGCTATCCTGATTGGGGAAATTATTTTGTTCGGGTGACTAATCTGGAAAGTGGGCATAGAAGCGGTAAAACGATTTACCTTGACTGGCCAAGTTGGTATTCACGCAACAACAGAAGTCCCCAGGCTGGAGCAAGTATGCTGAGTTTGAGCCTCGACAAAGAAAAATACCTTCCTGGCGACAAAGCCATCTTGAGTTTTCCATCGCCCGATCATGCAAAGGTGTTGGTGACGATCGAATCGGGAAATCAGGTTTTACAGTCGTTTTGGAGGACATCAACTACAAATGAAACTTCAGTTGAAATCCCTGTTATAAAGGATTATAGTCCGAATGTATATGTGAGCATCACCATGTTGCAGGCAAGGGAGCAGCAGCAAAATGACCTTCCAATCAGGTTATACGGAACTATTCCTTTGTTTGTTGAGGTGCCTGAGAGCGTTTTAGTCCCAGTTATCCAGCTGCCGGAGACATTGATGCCGGAGCAGAAATTTAAAGTGACCATAAAGGAACAAAGAGGCAAAGAAATGTCTTATGTTTTAGCTGTCGTCGATGAGGGACTGCTTGACATTACCAATTTTAAAACGCCTGACCCACACCAGTCTTTCTTTAGTAAAGAGGCGCTTGGCATTAAAACCTGGGATATTTATGACCTCGTCATGGGCGCATTTGGCGGACGAATCGAACAAGTTTTTGCCATTGGAGGTGATGAAGCTGTTTTGAACCGCGAAAAAGCTATGAAGTCGAGGTTTGAGCCAACTGTGCGAATCCTGGGCCCATTTAAGCTTGAAGCAAACAAACAAAGCACACATGAAGTGCTGATGCCCAATTATATAGGTGCTGTTCGTGTTTTTGTTGTTGCAACATCGGGCGAGGCTTTTGGAAGTGCTGAATTGTCGAGAAAAGTAAAAAAACCATTGATGGTGTTAGCAACGGCACCACGCTATCTCCGACCCGGCGATGAAATGCAGCTTCCGGTCACCATTTTCGCGGATTATGACAGACTGGAAGACATCCAATTGAAGGTTCATACCGACGGTAAAATTCAAACTTCGGGCGGAGATCAGGCAGAAATAAAAGTTGGAAAAGCTGAAAAAACAGTTGATTTCAAACTTATTGCGGATAGGCAATCTGGCCCGGCTGCAATAGGTGTTGAGGCAATATCAACCAAAGACAAAGCGCATCATGATATCAGGCTGGAAGTCAATAATCCCAATAATCTAAATTTCAAGACGTTTGAGAAGTTTTTGCAGCCAGGCGAGTTTTTTGAACAAAAGATTGATTTTGATGGGGAAACATCAAACCGAAGTTTGAAATTGGCTGTCTCTCAACTCCCTGTGCCTAATTTGGAAGAAAGACTATCATATCTGAGAGCATACCCTTATGGCTGTCTTGAACAACTTTCAGCTCAAGGCTTTGCGCAACTCAACCTGCATAAGATCATGAAATTAAGTCAGGATGATAGCTTAAGGATGAGAAACTCGGTCATGAGTGCCATTAAAAAGATTGAAAGTAACCAATTGGCAGATGGTAGTCTGAGCTATTGGGCTGGAACCAACATCCGCAATGAATGGGCCGATATTTTTGCCAACCATTTTATGTTTTTGGCGTTTCAGGAAGGCTATCCGGTAAAAGCATTATTCCTTTCATCCGGAAAAAAATGGCAGCAAGATCAGGCCCGTAGCTGGCAGCCAGATTATTATAACGGATTGATATCCAATGACCTGATTCAGGCCTACCGCTTGTATATGTTAGCCTTGCGCGGCGATCCTATGTTGAGTCAGATGAACCGCTTACGCGAGAATAAGCTGCTGAGCACCGAAGCCGCACAGTTACTTTCGTCAGCTTATTCGCTGGCCGGACAAGCTGATGCAGCGCGTGAGTTGACTTTGGGTAATCAAAAAAGACCTTCGCATCAGCATGAACAACAATATGTTACATTTATTTCACCTTTGCGATCAAAAGCTATCAGACTTGAGAGCCTGTTGAGGCTTAACGAAAGTGATGCCGCAGCAAAGTTGATTTATGAAATCTCAGCTGAATTGGGAGGCAGGCAGTATCTGAACACCCAGGCTGTTGCTTTTGGCTTGTATGCCTACCAATTGTTCGCTTCTGAATTTGCTAAAGCCGAACGAACACGACTGATAATCAAAGAGGTGTCTGGCCAAATAAAGATTGAAACTGACGACTTTTTATATACAAAAATCCTGCAGCCAACGAATCAAACAATCAGGATAGAGAATACAGGCCAAACTCCCGTTTATTGTAAAATTGAGCAGGCATTGGTTCCGTTTGCAGATTTGCAACAGCCACTTTCAGAAGGTTTGGTGATGGATCTTCAGTTTGTCGATTTAAAAGGTAACAAACTTAAAACCCTGAATCTGGCTCAGGGAGAGACGTTTGAAATGCAAGTTGATGTGTTTAATTCGACAGACAAACAGCTAGACTATCTGGTTTTAAACCAGGTGATTGCAGCTGGATGGGAGATAAACAACAACAGTCTTTATGAAAGCAATGCAG
Source organism: Bacteroidales bacterium UBA5536 (assembly GCA_002426795.1). Classification (GTDB taxonomy): domain Bacteria; phylum Bacteroidota; class Bacteroidia; order Bacteroidales; family F082; genus UBA5536. Next base: position 221,940 of record DINQ01000008.1, on the reverse strand, counting down.
GTCAATTGTATGATTTCCGTGATATCAGACATGATCGTGTTTTAACCTTCTTCAGCCTGCAACCCAGACAAAATAAACGTTTTAAAATACAGCTTACAGCGGCCTATCAAGGCAAGTATTTGTTGCCTGCGAGTTTCTGTGAAGACATGTATGACCATACCATTCAGGCACGAAATAAGTCAGACAACGTACAGGTAAACAAATAAAATTAAGCGACTTGGTTAAACTGCTCAAAATGCGCTGGTTAGTGCGAAAAAGTTTGGCCTTTCTGGTTTTCGGTCTCGTAGTACTTATACTCTTGCTTTGGTTGCTGATTGCAGCAGTTCCGGTTTTTGACGAACCAGAATCGCCTGTGCTCTATGATCGCAACGGATTTTTGCTGAGTGCGCGTATTGCAAGCGATGGTCAGTGGCGTTTCCCTGAGAGCAACGAGGTTCCAGAGAAATTCGAAACCTGCATTTTGGCCTTTGAAGACCAATATTTTTATTGGCATCCTGGTATAAATCCGGTTTCTTTTTTCAGGGCAATCAAAACCAATATCAAAGCCGGTGAAGTACGCAGTGGAGGCAGCACGATTACGATGCAATTGATGCGTCTGGCAAGAAAAGGAAGCCCACGAACCTACCGTGAAAAACTGATTGAAACCATATTGGCATTTGGTGCTGAATTGAAATTGAGCAAACAGGAGATTCTGGCACTTTATGCCAGTCATGCGCCTTTCGGTGGAAATGTTGTGGGTTTGGATGCTGCTTCCTGGCGATATTTTGGCCGCTCTGCGTCTGACCTTTCCTGGGCCGAAGCTGCTACACTTGCCGTGTTGCCCAATGCACCTGCTTTGGTGCATACTTCCAGAAACCGAGAGGTCTTAAGAAATAAAAGAGACCATCTTCTAAAAAAGATTCATCTTTTAGGTGGATTAGATAGTTTAGAGCTTCGCCTGGCAATTGCTGAGAAATTACCCGAAGCACCGTTGTCCTTACCTGACGAAGCATCCCATTACCTGCAATACCTCTCAAAACAAAATGCTCACTGGCCAGCTTATTCCTCGCTCGACAGAAGCATGCAACGAGGAGCCAAAGCAATTTTAGAAAGGCATCAACCCTTGCTCACCGCCAATATGATCAGACATGCAGCCATTGTGGTTCGACATGTAAAAAGTGGTGAGATGCTTGTATATCAGGGTAATTCAGCAGTCGACCCAAATGATGATGCTATCTATAATGACATGATTCAGACACCAAGGAGTTCAGGGTCAATACTTAAACCTTTTCTTTTTGCGGCAAGTATCGACGAAGGAAAAATCTTGCCAGGCTCGCTGGTGGAAGATGTTCCTGTGTGGATTGGAGGGTTTAGTCCGCGTAATTTTGATGAGAAATATGTGGGAGCTCTCAGTGTATCGGAAGCATTGCGTCGCTCGCTCAATGTCCCCTTTGTGCTCATGCTACGCGATTTTGGAGAAGACAAGTTTCTTAACCTGCTCAGAAAAATAGGTTTTTCTACACTTACTTTTGACGCTTCGCATTATGGCCTCTCGCTGATTTTGGGTGGGGGAGAAGTTACCCTGTTTGAGTTGACAGCAGTCTATCGAGATTTTGCACGTGCCCTCGAAAACGACACTTTACCTTTTCCAATCAGTAAGGGGGCTGTGTGGATCACGACAAATGTACTTCAAACATTAAATCGTCCACAAACAGAAACTGGCTGGCATTATTTTGGAAGTGGCTTGAAAATGGCCTGGAAAACAGGAACAAGTTATGGATTTAGAGACGCATGGGCCGTTGGATTTACGCCGGAATATGTGATTGGCGTCTGGGTTGGAAATGCCGACGGCAGCGGAAGACCAGGTTTGACAGGTGTATCTGCAGCAGCCCCAATTTTATTCGACATGGCATCCTCAATTATAAAACCTGTACAATGGTTTGATCGCCCTGACCAACAACTGACACCGCTTGTCGTTTGCAAAACCACTGGATTCCTGGCTGGACCATTTTGTGATCAGAAAGATACGATTCAGGCAACAGCTCAGGGAAAAACTAGCCGGGTTTGCCCTTACCACAAGCCTTTTCAACTCGATGCCTCAGGAAGCTTCCAAATCGACGCCTCATGCGGATATCAAGGTGAGGTTCAAATCAGAAATTTGCTTGTTTTTCCACCTCAAATAGGATATTTTTATGGTAAAAATCATCCGGAATACCACAATATTCCTCCAATGATGCCCGGTTGTGAAAATAGCGACGAGCAACCCATGGCGTTTTTATATCCGCCACCGAATGCTGTCATTTTCAGGCCAGTCGATTTCAATGGGAGGTCAAATCCGGTTGTGGCTGAAGTTGCTCACCATCAAAGCAATATCATACTTTATTGGCATCTTGATGAGGCTTATTTGGGAGAGACAACAGGTAATGACCATCGACTTTCTTTTTCGCCAACTGAAGGTTCTCACATGCTTTCTGTGGTGGATGAAGCCGGCAACAGCATCAGTATCCATTTCAGCGTTGTATCCAAACAATAGAACAAGGATGATTTATTGTAATTGGGGTATGAATATTTTTAAAAAAGCTCTTGTTTGGCCTTATGAAATGAGTTATCTTTGCAACCTCAAAAATGGACCCGTAGCATAATTGGATAGTGCATCTGACTACGGATCAGAAGGTTAGGGGTTCGAATCCCTTCGGGTTCACTTTGAATAAGAAAGGTTACAGAATTCATCTGTAACCTTTTTCTGTTTTATTTCGATGCTTTGATCGTTGAATTCGTGTTATTTATCAGATAAACAGCGTATTACGATTTATCATCAAATATTGAAGATTTTTTAAAGCGAAAAACAACCAGCTAAACTACATCACTGTTTTTTGGCGCGCTCAAATGGTTTGGTCCTGTCAAAAAGGTATCGGTAAGTTACATGCGTCTTGTAGATTGTGCCTCCAATGCTTTCAGCAACTTTCATCATAGGTTTATTAAAATCACCAATCCAGTTCATTTGAAGTTCTTTATATGGGAAGTTTTTTTGGAGCGCCACTTTTTTAAAGGCAATTACCAGCGCGCCATCAACGCCTTTTCCCTGGTGCTCTGGTACAATACCAAAAATTCTACCAATGATTCGATCGGCACTGTAAAAGACTTTCAGTGCAAGTATAAGTCTGATCTTGTTGAACCAATTTAGCTTTCCATTGAAATTCTTTATCACCTGATTTAGGTCTTGCATCATGATAAAGAAGGCGATGGGTTCGTCCTGGTAATACCCATAGTAAACCAGGCGAGGATCTAAAATAGGCTTTAACTGGTTGAGCAGCGCAAGGGCATGGGTGCGGGTAATTTTTTTTACTCCAGGAATGCTTCCCCAGGCTTTGTTGTAGATAACCATGAAATCATCAGCAAACTTGTCAATGTTTTTCCAGCTGATCATCCGGAATTCGTAATTCGGATCGCGGTGCACCCGTTCTGCTTTTTCGGCAACCACCTCACTCAATCCACCATCAAAAATCAGCCGTCTGTAAGTGTACTGATTGAAATAGTTCTGAAAACCATAACCTTCAAACAAGGCCTGATAATAAGGAAAGTTGTATGGCATATTGTAAAGCGGCTCAGTGAAACCATCAACAAGACAACCCCAAAAATTGTCGCGATCACCAAAATTAATAGGTCCATCCATGGCTTCCATGCCACGCTCTTCGAGCCATTTTTTTGCAGCATCAAAGAGTATGTTGGCTGCCTGCTGATCATCAATGCAATCGAAAAAACCACAACCTCCGGTTGGTTGACTGTTGTTTTTGGCGGTGTTTGGATCAATAAAGGCAGCAATGCGACCAACCACATCTTTTCCTGACTGATTGAGTAATAAATATCTGATAGCTTGACCGTTGCGCAATAATTTATTTTGTTTCGTATCAAAAAGCTTTTCAACATCTGAGTCTAATGGCCTTACGTAATTGGCGTGATGTCGATAAAGTTTGGAAGGGTAACTAAGCCAGGTTTTTTTCTCGCGATCAGTTTTTACCTCAATTAATTGATAGGAAGAAACAGTTTTCATGCACTCAAGGGATATTTCAGACAAAAAAACGAAAAAAATCTTTGGAGATCAAGTCAATTACCGAGCGCTGTTTTGTATGCACTGAGTGCGCGTTCACGGGCAAATTTATGCTCAACAATGGGTTTGGGGTAGGCAAGACTTTCCAATTCAGGAAGCCACTTACGTGTATAAATTCCTTTGGAATCAAATTTCTTTTGCTGCTCTGTTGGATTGAAAACCCTAAAGTAGGGAGCTGCGTCGCAGCCGGTCCCAGCTGCCCACTGCCAGTTTCCATTGTTTGATGCCAGTTCGTAATCGAGCAAGTGTTTGGCAAACCAGGCCTCGCCCCAACGCCAGTCGATAAGCAAATGTTTGGTGAGAAATGAGGCTGTAACCATCCTGACGCGGTTGTGCATTATTCCTGTTTGAAGCAGTTCTCTCATTCCGGCATCAACAATCGGATAGCCGGTTTGTCCCTCACACCATCGCTTAAATTCTTCCTCATTGTTTCGCCAAACCAGCCGGTTATATTTAGGCTGATAGTTTTCTTTAACGACATGAGGAAAGTGATCCAGAATCTGCATGAAGAACTCTCTCCAAATCAATTCGTTGAGGTAGGTTTCTGATAATTGACTGGCGTGAGATACAAGTTTGCGTACCGAAATGGTCCCAAATCGCAGGTGTGTGCCAGTAAAAGTTGTCCCGTCTTGTGCAGGGAAATTTCGACTGGCTTCATAGGCTTGTAGTCTTTCGTTTTCAATCCTGATTTCTGGAACGATAATAGGAGAGGGAGCAAAGCCGAGCATTTCAAGTGTTGGCAATTCTGAAGCATTTTTAACAAATCGATTCAGCATTTTTTCAGACGGCTTTATTGTAGGCCTGTTTTGTATATAACGCGCTTTCCACTTACGTGAATAGGGTGTAAAAACGGTGTATGGAAGCCCATCATCTTTAAGCACTTCGTTGCTTTCAAAGATTACCTGGTCCTTAAAGTCAACAAAACCAACACCATTGGTCTTACAAAGTTGTTTTACTTTTTGGTCGCGCTCTTTGGCATAAGGTTCATAGTCGCGGTTACAGAAAACTTTTCTAACGTTGTAATCACTGATAATCTGAGCGAAAGCTTCTTCTACATTATTGTGAATCACCAGTATATTGCTGCCGTGTGGTTCAAGTAATTTGTTGATTATCTGAATTCTGGAATGGATAAACTGCAGCCGGGCATCTGACTTACTTTCAAGCGCATTAAGAATTTCTGTGTCGAAAATGAATATCCCCAACACAGGCAAACTACTGTTCAATGCCTCGAAAAGCCCTTGGTTGTCATCCAGTCTTAAATCTCTCCGAAACCAAAAAATATTGATAGGATCTTTCATGAAAACATAACAAATAAGGCCTTGTAAAGTTGTAGCTGGCTGGCAAAAGAAATTTAGTTTTTCAGAATCCAGGCATCATTGAACGAAGGAGCAAGTTTCTCTTTTGCAGCCATGGCATCTTTCAGGTTGTCGTAAACACCAATAGCTACCCTGATTTTACTGGCTTTTTCAAGTACCATGGCTTGTTTGAAACCATTGTTTCGGTAGCGTCTCACTGCTTCATCTGCATCGTTCCGATTAGAAAAACTACCATAAATCAGATAGTATTTGCTATCATTTGATTGTGTGCTGACTAACGAGGTGGCATTAATTTTTAGCTGTGTTTTTGCCAAATCAGCGCATGAAGGCGGTTTCCCTTTTGAATCGATCCTTTGTCCAAACCAGACACAAGCGTAATTCTCACCAATGGCAAGGCCCATTGCTTCCCATTTCTTGTCGTGATATGCACCTTTTGTCAGCAACATTTCGGATGCTTCATTGGTCGTTTTCCACAGGGCAAAAAGACTGTCAACCTGAATGATACGTTCCTCGTAGTAGCTGAGTTCATAGCCCCGATATACATACGAAGTCAGTTCTTTGGGCTTGTCCCACATGCATTCTTCATGCAGTACATAGGGATTGTAGCAACAAGCTTTCCACGAGCCCTTATTGGACCAGCTGGCTGTGCTGCAGATGCTTGTGTCAGGATTATTTGTCTGCAAATCATATACATGCGTTTTGGCAACCTGTGTAAGTGATACTGAAAGAGCAACAGGAGGCAATTTATTTTCTTTTCGAAAATTGTTGATCAGCTCGGCCAGGCGGATTTCATCCTCATTCAGGCAAACATCCGTTTGGTTTTGCTGGGCGAATAAAGCCAAGGAATACAATGTGAAAACGAACAAAAGAATACGAGCGAACATTAGGTGAAAATTATGGATCTCTTTCGCTAAAGTAGTCATTTCTCAGGAAGCTACTTGTTATGCTTTAAAATCAAGAATATTTTGTTTAATCGTCTCATCGTAGAGTGCCATGAGTTTTTGAAGTATTTCGTGCTCAACTGTACAATTTCCAATGCCAACGATTTGCCTGATAGGCATGATTTTAGGCGAAGTTCCGGTTACGAAGGCTGCATCCATCCATTTCAGTTCTTCAACCTTGATTTCTCTTTCCAGATAAGGCAGCTGATTCTTTTTGGCGATTTCGATGGTTTTTTGTCGTGTAATGCCAACCAGAACCTGACTTTCAGGAGCAGTGATAAGGAGTTTATCCTGAATGAAAAAGACATTTGATTTGCTACCTTCTGTCACTTTTCCCTGATGGACCAGCAGCACGTCATCAACATGATTTTCAGCGATGGCTTTAGCCACATCCTTTTTATATTGCTCGCGCATGATTTTGGCATTTGGATCAAGCCGTTCCTGCTCAAAAAGTGCAACATTGATTCCATTTGCATATTGCGCATCGGAGGGGTAGGCATGCGGCTGAAACCAGGCTGCATAATGCAGTTGATGTACCGGATTGGATGGCCGGAAAACCAGTTTGATATTGCCACAATCAACAGCATTTACTTCAATGAGTTTTGTGAGGCTTTTTGCCACAAATCTCACTTCAGGAAGTTGGTGAAAGTTGGCCAGTGTTGATGATTTCGTCAGACGTTGCAGGTGTTCATCAAGAAACAGAGGGACACCATCAATTACGCGAATGACTTCGTACACAAAACCTTCAGAATCAAATGCAAACGGATTAAAGTCGCAGCTGCTTCTGATTTCCTTGTTCCAGATAAAAAAGCGATGCAAACATTCTTCCATCGCAATACTTACGATCTGCTTTTCAGGTACTCTTCAATAAGCGATTTTGCTTCATTGGCCATTTCAGCTTCCACATAAATCTGCGCTGCATCTTCCTGCGAACCTGATGCCCATCCTGCAACCAAACTTTCACTCATCGAGTCGCGCAAAATAGACCCGATATTGTTTTCATCTAGCAATTCAACAATGAAATTGGCTTCGATCAATGATCCTGTATAAACCAGTTGAATATCTTCTGACATGATTGAAAAAATTAAGTGATTAATTAAATGCTAAGATACAACAATCGCAACCATTTTGGCGCTCAATTACACTTTTTCTCGGGAAGAATTGAGCTTGATGATGGAAAAAATCATCAGGGCACCTGCCACCCACTGAATGGGAGAAAGCAGGCTGTCGTTTATGAAATAATCAAGTAGTACAGCCGAAACGGGAAACATCAGCTCACTGATTGTAGCCATGATGGCTTTTACCTTGCGTAAGCCATAATAATAAAGGAATATGGCTCCGGAACCTGTTGTTAGTCCTATCAGAATGATAAATAGCCAGTTATGAGTCGTTGTTTGGCTAAACTGATCGAATTTTCCCCAGATGATCATATAAAAAAGCATGATCACACTGGTAAAACCATAGCGGTAGAAAGTAGAAGTGACGAAAGAATAATTACCCAGTATTTTTTTTGAAAAAACGGTACTGCTACCAAACGAGAAGGCCGCCAATAATGCAAGCAATGAAGCGTAGATCGTTTCGGGGTTCTTGTTAATATTAGGTGCGGCCCAGCCGAAAGTGAGAAAGTATCCTGAAATGATGGCTACCGAAGCCCACAAAAAATAATTCTTTCGAAGCTTCTCGCCCAAAATAGTTGTTGCAAGAATAATGGCAAAAATGGGTTGAAGTTTTTGTAGTAGTACGACTATTGATAAGTGATTGAAATTGAGTAGGAAAAGCGCTTTTACGATAGCGATGGTTCCAACGGCTCCACCAAAAAAACTGATGAGAAAAAAAGTGATGATATCCGCTTTTTTCATCTTAAACAGGTATTTAAACTGCCCGTTGAAGAAGATTGTCATCAATAAAAAAGGAAACAGATGCAGAATAAAAACCACATAACCTACGTCGAGGTTGTAAAGTCGTGGTGTTAAAACAACTCCATCAAATCCCCAAAGCACAGCAGAAAAGGCAATGGCCAACGAACCGATGATATTTGTTTTGCGCTGTGCTTCCATAAGTTATATTTTCCGTAATGAGCGGCAAAAATACACAAATATCCCAAGGCTTTTGCGAATTGAAAAAGTAAACCGATTTGGTTACTTTTACAGCAAAAAAGAAGATCATGGATTTACAGCTAAAAGATCGTTTTTTCATTGTTACAGGCGCAGGAAGTGGTTTCGGTCGCGCCATTGCTGAATCTTTGTTGGCTGAAGGGGCTCGCGTATTGGCAGTGGCACGCACGGACAAGGTGTTAGGTGAATTTCAACAACAGGTGGGCCCGAATTTGAAAATACTTGCTGGTGATATCACACAACCTGCTGTGCAACAAGAAGTTTTGAAGATTGCAGACAACGAATTTATCAGTGGAGCGTTGGTGAATGCTGGTGGGCCACCGGCAAAAGCATTTATGGAAACGGAACTGGACGAATGGGACGAAGCGTACAGAAGTTTGTTACGTTGGAAGGTGGCTTTCACCCAACAGCTGACCTCCCGGATGTTGAAGCAACAATATGGCCGGATTTTGTTCATCGAGAGTGTATCAGTGAAACAGCCTGTCGATAATCTGGTGCTGAGTAATTCGCTCAGAGCGGCAGTAGTTGGATTTGTAAAAAGCTTATCAAAAGATGTTGCTCAGCAGGGTATTACATTGAATGTAATGGCTCCCGGATATCACAATACTCTTGCCATGAAACGTTTGTTTGATAAGAAAGCTGCTTTACAAAATATCAGTGCTGATGAAGCCAGAAAAGCCTTCGAACAGCTGATACCCGTCGGTAAACTGGGTGAAGCCGCTGATTTGGCGGTCTTGGCAACCTGGTTGTTGTCGCCACTTTCGTGCTATGCAACCGGACAAACCTTCAGCCATGATGGTGGCGCAGTCAATGGGCTATTTGGATAAAAAAACCGCGCAGTTGCCTGCACGGTTCCATCATTAAAAGCAAAAGTGTTAGAAAGACACTTGTTTAGTTTTTTAACCAGGCCATGATTTCATCATCCATAGGATCAGTTCGTGGACTAATCGATTTAACCAGTTTTCCATTTTCGTCGATCAGGTATTTTTGGAAATTCCAGCTCACTTTTGAATCTTCGACACCATTAAGCGATTTTTCAGTGAGCCAGTGATATAAGGGATGCATATCGCTTCCTTTGACCGAGATTTTTGACATCATCGGGAAAGTGACACCGTAATTCAGGGTGCAAAATTCTTTGATTTGCTCGTCGGTGCCAGGTTCTTGTCCCAGGAAGTTATTTGCCGGGAAACCAATGATAACCAAATTTTTATCCGCGTATTCTTTGTAAAGTGCTTCGAGTTTTTCATACTGAGGGGTGTTGCCACACTTGCTTGCGGTGTTTACAATCATCACCTTTTTACCTTTAAGCTGTGAGAAGGCAAAGTCATTACCGTCAATATCTTTTACAACGAAGTCATAAAAGTTTGTCTGGGCACTTAAGCCGCCAAAAACTAGTACAGTTATCATGGTGAGCAAAATTTTTGTCATGGTATTTTATTTAATGGGTTTGTAGTTAAAACAGTTGATAGGATAAAAAGTTTGAGAAGAGCCAAAATAAACATAACTTGCACACAAAGTGCTATGCTCGATTTTTCGGACTCTTGAATGAATTTATACCTTTGCAGCAACATTTTTACATGCATGCTCAAGCTATCGCAACAGGAAAAACAGACTTTCGTACTTCACACATCATACGCAACCATCGATGGTTTTGTGCTGGGTATACTGGCGCTCAATGAGTTTGTTTTTTTGAAAAGTATTCATGGTTCGAATTATCAGATGAGTTTGCTGTTTCAGTTCAGCATGGCTGTTTTCACCTTGCTTTTCTTTTTTCATGCCTGGTTAAAAAAGGTTCAAAACCGGAAAAAACTTTTGCGATTGGCTGCTGTCATTACCAGATTGCCCTTGATTGCGATTGTTTTTTTTCCACGAACTGCAGCATTGTACGACCAGTCGAACCTTTATCAATGGTTGTTTCTGGCGGCATTTCTTGTCTACTTTATGGGCGCATTGGTGATTAACCCAACCATCAACCTGATGCTAAAAACCAATTACGAACATCACCATTTTGGAAAACTATATAGCTATGCCACCTCGCTGAACAAGATTGTTATGATGCTTGTAACTTTTGGTTATGGTTGGCTGTTGGATATTGATTATTATGTGTTTACTTACGCGTTGCCAGCTGCCGGCTTGATGAGTATTGTAGGACTGTGGCTGCTTTCGATGATTCCTTTCGAATTGGAAAAGGTAATGCACTCGGGAAGCATCTGGCAATCGGTGCGGCACTCTGCACAGGATATGTGGCATATTTTGAAAACCAATAAGCCTTATATGCATTTCGAAATGGGATTCATGTTTTATGGCTTTTCGTTCATGGTTTCAGTAACCGTTATTGCAATCTATTTCTACGAGGGTCTCGATCTCAATTATTCCAGCGTTGCTTTTTATAGAAATGCGTATAATATACTGGCAATCATATTACTGCCTTTTTTTGGCTCCCTGATGGGTAACATTGATCCGCGCAAGTTTTCTGTTATTACCTACAGCTCCATTATGCTGTATATTTTCTTTCTGATGCTCACTGTCTGGTTTCCGGCTTCGGTAATGGTTGGAAATATCAAGCTGTATTATTTATTAATTTTTTACATCATTGCTCATGGTATTTTTGCAGCAACGATGGTGCTACTGTGGAATATCGGGTCAGCATATTTTTGTGCACCCAACGAGGCTGGTTCCTACCAGTCAGTTCATTTGTTTTTGACTGGATTTCGGGCACTTTTTGCGCCTACACTTGGCGTTTTGTTTTATGAGTCCTTTGGTATTGTAACGACATTCAGCATCGCAATAGCCTCCCTGGCCATAGCAATTTTCATCAACTTATGGTCGTATTTCAGGTGGAATGGACAGTAATATTATTTCGCTAAAGCACTGCTAGTCAATTAAAACTATTTTCTGACAGGCAACTTTTTCAGGTCGAACTCTGTAAAGTCAAAATCGGGATTATCAAGGAATATTTCCATTTTTTCCACTTTTCCTTCACGGTTGAGGCAAAATGTAACAAATCCCTTAGGCAAAGAGGGAAGGGCTTCAAAGCTTACCTCAAAAGTATCATATTGCCAATGTTTAAGTTTTCCGTGGAAAAGCGGGCTGCGCATAAATTGCATTTCCAAAACATCCTTATTCATGGAAATTTGAATGCTGTCGTAAACTTTACCACCGTAAAATCCTGAATATTCTTTCAGTTCAAGGCTTGGGCTGGTATTTTTTAGCCTGTTTTTTTCCATTTCTTCAGTTGCTTTTTTCGTCATCTTCTCACGGTCTTCAATCCTTTTGTGGATCATCTCATTCCAGTTTTTCTGTTCAGGATTGTCAAGCAAAACATCCAGCGTGTGGTACATCAGTGGATAATAAAGAGACGAGAGTGCATTTGTCATAATTACAAAGCCGACATTGGCCTCTGGGATAAAAACAGTTTGCGAAATCATGCCATCATAGCCTCCGTTGTGCGATACTACTTTTTTCCCCAGATAATCCATGAGTGTCCAACCGAGTCCATATGCTTTAAAATGAGTTGATGGGAACATGTTGGTTGAACCTTTACTTACATTCAAAATGGTATGTGGGCTTTGCAGGGTAAACATTTGTGCGTCACTCACCAATGTGTCGTCACCTCGAATGCCATCATTCAAGTTGAATTGCAGCCATTTAGCCATATCGTTGGCGCTCGAGATCAAAGAACCGGCAGGGGCCATATTGTTCCAGTCAAGCCAGGGAATCTGCAAAAGTTTTCCATCCACGTAGGTATGAGGCTGCGCAATGTTATCGCGTTTTGGCAAATCGCTCACATGCAGCAACGAACGTTTCATGCCAATGGCATCCAGTATTTCGTGCTGCACAAAATCATCCCAACTTGTGCCGGTGATTGCGGGAATCAATTCGCCTGCGGTGATAAACATGATGTTTGAATAACCGAATTGTGTTCTGAATCCATAAACAGGCTTTAAATATCGGGCACGACGGATGACCTCCTCACGGCTGTAAGTGCTTGCATACCAAATTAAATCACCAGAAAAAGTGGCTAGTCCACTGCGGTGACAAAGCAAATCTTCTACGGTCATTTCTGAAGTTACATAAGGGTCGTAAAGTGCAAACCAGGGCAAATGATCGATAACTTTGTCACTCCAGTTTAATTGACTCCGATCGACAAGCATAGCAAGTGAAGTTGCCGTAAAAGCCTTGGTGTTGCTGGCCAATGCAAACAAAGTGTTGTTGTCTACTTTATTATGTGAGCTGATGTCAGTAAAACCATAACCTTTTGATAGCCAGACAGTATCCCGGCTAACAATGGCAATACCCATTCCGGGAACATTCCAGTCTGTGAGGGCTTTTTGATAAATGGAGTCAAGTTTTTGCAACTGTGCAGGTGTAACTTGCGCTTCAGCAAGCTGAAAGATCAGCATGAAAGCGATGGAAATTAGTGTAAAATATTTTTTCATAACTATTTAATTTGTTGAATGATGGCATCGATAGCGGGAAGAACCTCGCCGGCTTTGCCCTGTAAAAATAATGAAGTAACTTTTGGCGTATATAAAGATTGGTCGCAGTTGATTTCGATAATAAAAGCGCCATGATCAGCGGCTTTTTGAGGTATTTTATTTGCCGGAGAAACCTCACCTGAAGCACCAATAATCAGCATTAAATCGCAGTTTTTCCCAGCTTCTGCAGCCTGCTCGTAGGCCAACATCGGAATGGCTTCTCCAAAAAAGATAAAATCGGGTTTGAGCAATCCGCCACAGCTGACACATCGCGGAGGCAAATCCGACAAATCAGCCGAGGAAATCTCGATAACATTGCCGCAATGAACGCACACCAGTCTCTGTGAATTGCCATGAAATTCAATCACATGCTCATTGCCAGCTTCCTGGTGAAGGTTGTCGATATTTTGTGTAATCACCGATTTTAACAACCCCGATGCTTCCCATTTTGCCAGGATTTCATGTCCTTTATTGGGTTTTTTCTGACTAAAGTTGTCGTAAAAAATCTCCTTGATGGCTGACCACGATCTTCCGGAATGGGTGTAGAAATAGTCAATATCGAGAATTTTAGGGTCGTATTTATTCCATAAACCACCCTCACCTCTGAAAGGGGGAATGCCACTTTCAACAGAGATGCCTGCACCCGTAAACGCCACAGTATATTTTGATTGCTTGATTGCTTCTGCAGCGCGAGAAATCAGATCTTCGGTTGTTTGCATTTTAATAGGGAATTTTTTTGTCACTCTCTTTCCAGGCATCAAACACTTTGATGGCTTCATTATTGAGCAACTGAGCTGTTGGTATATCTCGTTTTTGCGGTGGCAGAGGAATCTGATCGTATATGTATGAATCGTCGAATCCGGCGGCAGCTGCGTCTTCGCGCGATGCAGCATAAAACACGCGGCTGGGTCTTGCCCAGTAGATAGCACCCAGGCACATCGGGCAAGGCTCACAGCTTGCATATATATCGCAACCTTCAAGCTGGAAAGTGCCCAGATTTTTACAAGCATCCCTGATGGCAACAACTTCAGCATGAGCTGTCGGATCATTGTTTTTTGTTACCTGATTGGCACCACTGCCAATGATTTTTCCATCTTTTACTACCACTGCTCCAAATGGACCTCCATGTATGCCTCCAACATTTGAGTGAGCTAAACGGATGGCCTCCTGCATAAAATACTCATTTTCTGTTAAGTCCTTGTCATTCATGTCTATACTACGATTTTTATTATTATTTCTCATCAATGAAATGATTCATTTTCGATATTATATCCATTTTGCCGTAGGTAATGTACAACAAAATTGGGCTTTCGTTTCCTGTCGTTTTCTCCCCAGTTCCCGACAAGGCTGGGCTCGTGTATGTAGTCAGCCAACAATGATAGAAATTTGCGACGGTCAATAGTGATGGCTCCAAGGCTTCGCAGATGAGCTGTATCTTGTTGTGCATCAATTAGCTGGAATTGATTGCGAATTAAAAAATCTGTCAAATAGAAAAAGGCAATTTTGGAGGCATTTGATACATGATGAAACATTGATTCGCCAAAAAACACTGTTCCCAATGATAAACCGTACAATCCACCAACAAGTAACCCATTCTGGTATGTCTCGACCGAATGAGCCAACCCCAATTTATGCAAACCGATAAAGGCATTAGTCAATTCATCTGTGATCCAGGTTCCATCCTGGCCTTTGCGTTTTGTGGCTGCACAGGCACTAATTACAGCATCAAAATTGTGGTCGAAACGAACCTCAAACTGCTCTTCCTTGATGATTTTGCGCATCGACTTCGAAATTTTTAACTGTTTGGGATACAGTACCATTCTAGGATTTGGAGACCACCACATAATGGGTTGCCCGTCTTCATACCAGGGAAAAATGCCATGGGCATAAGCATTGATCAGCCGGGGATAAGATAAGTCTCCTCCAAGTGCAAGTAAACCATCCTGTATTGCAAAATCTGCAGGTGGAAATGCCAATGATTCGTTCAACAAATGGATGCGCATGGTTTAGGGCGTAATCAGGAGTTTTTTCGTGATGATAGTATTTTTTAGTTCTAACCGAAGCAAATAAAGACCTTGATTGAGTGGTGTTTGTATGTTAAGTATTTGAGGGTGTTCTGATTGCCACAAAATGTTACCTTTTATATCCGTCACACTGCAACGGATTATATCTGTCTGATTTACCCCAAATATGCTAAATTTTCCCTGATTGGGCTGAGGAGCAATCACAACATTTTCAGCTTGGCTGGTAACTTCGTCACTTCCAACGGGATTGAACCAAAATGTGAAATTACCTGCGGGAGCAGAACCTGGGTAGGTTACAGAGCTGGCTGCAGACTCAGCTTCAAGATAATAATGGACGGTGTCACCTGGCATAAGACCTTCGATAATACCCGTATACTGCGGACAAACTATATAAACCGGAACCCGAGTATATTGCTCAGCGTCATTAATTTTGTAGTAGAGCCACAGACCTTCAATCTCCACATTCGACTCGGTCAGGCAATAAAGATAATAATCTTGGGAAAAATCCTGACTACCCGTAACTTTTTGGTGAATGATGCGCAGAAACTCTGATTGAGGCACTTCTCGCGTTATGCAGTGAATGGCACCTCCCAAAATGGTAAGCATTTGTGCATCGACCATGATGATTTTGTATCCTGGCATCGCATCTTTGTATATTTGGAAAGCCTGCGAATCATAATCTTCATTCTGAAAGGAGGGAACAATAACCGTGTTGTTTAAAATCAAAGAATTGGTGTAGGTTCTCATCTCATCGTCCTGCGTGGTGGCCCAGCTGCCATCAGCTTTTGGTGGAGCTGGAATCCGGATGATGTTATAGGGTTTTCCGAAATGATTCGTCAACGACGAAAGCAACGCAACATTGGTTTCGAGTACCATATAATCGGGAACAAATTCCGGATAGGAAGAAACGAGCAGCGTTTCGTAATCCAGTGCTTTCATGAACATATCGGCATGTTTCCAAATGCCACCACCGCTGTTGTCGAGTGTTTCAAGAAAAATAAAATCCTGCAGGTTAAACTGATCAATCAATAATTGCCGAATGACTCCAGGGGAATAATCAGGATTCTGATCATAGACTCTTTTTGTCGAGAAACCTCGCATCAGACCATCGAAAACCAAATTTCCACCTTCTATTTCCAGTGGCAGACTTTGGTGAGGCATTCCCCAGAAATGGGCCATCTGTGCAGGCAAAGAATCATCCTTTGGTCGTCCGTATGCACTGTAGCCTGCATCTACCACATATCTTTCGGATCCATTTCCAAAATTTCCATACTGTATCATGGGACCAAAGTCTCTGATCCACAAGGTTTCGGTGTAACCGGGGATGAAATACAAATTGAGAGGTAAAACACCCTTTTCATAAAGGTAGCTGCGAATTTCGGCAGTATCAACCGGGGCCTGATCGGGATAGTAAATTATCCACACTTTTCCGGCATGTTGTGCGGCCCTGGCGATATTTGCTGTAATCGAATCGCGCGATGCATTGTAATCCCAAACCAGCAAAACGCCCTCATTTTTCTCAAACTCTGCCGGATGGAAAATGGTTGATTGGGCAATCAATTGCGCACCATTCCCCCAAAAAAGAGAACATAAAAGCAGAGCAGTGAAAAAATGACGGATCTTCATTGGTTTTTCAATAGTTTGTTAAGCCTTAACAGCATCAAGTGATTGGATGATGAGAGGAATAATTTGTTCAATTTCTGCTTTTGAAATGGTCAGTGGTGGCGCAATTCTGAACGCATGCGCATGAAATAGAAACTGATCTACAATCAGTCTGTTTTTTTTGAAGCTATGCATCAGTGTCGAGATGTCGAGATTGTGCTCAATTTCAACGCCTAACATCAAACCAGCCTGGCGAACTTCCAAAACAGCAGGGTGATCAATCAACGCTTCGGCAAAGAGCCTGCCTTTGTCCTCTGCATGCTCTGTTAGTTTTTCTTTTTCAATAACTTCAAGGGCAGCAAGCGAAGCAGCACAACTCACAGGATGACCACCAAAGGTAGTAATATGACCCAGCTCCGGATTAAATGTCAGTGCATTCATTCGCTCGCGAGAGGCTACAAATGCACCCAAAGGCATGCCGCCGCCCATGGCTTTGGCCATACATAATATGTCAGGAATGACATCCATTTGCTGAAAAGCGAAAAGGCTGCCAGTACGACCAAAACCCATTTGTATTTCATCAAAAATAAGCAGTGCTCCGGTCTCATCACAACGTTGACGAAGTGCTTCTAAATAGCCTTCTTTAGGCAGGATTATACCTGCTTCTGCCTGGATTGGCTCAATCAACACACAGGCAGTCTGATGAGTAATTTGCTGCAATTGAGACAACTGATTAAAATCCAGTAAACGGGTGCCGGGCAGGAGTGGTCTGAAAGCCTGTTTCAGGTTTTCGTCGCCAAGCAGACTTAAAGCACCTGCTGTACCGCCATGATATGCGTTTCTGAAACTCACCATTTCGGAGCGGCCTGTCAGTCTTTTTGCCAGCTTCAAAGCTCCCTCAATTGCTTCACTGCCTGAGTTTACAAAATACACAGAATCAAGTGATTCTGGTAGATATGAAGTGATTTTTTCTGCCAGTAAAACTTGTGGAGCCTGCAGAAATTTGCCATAAACCATCAGGTGCATGTATTGCTCGAGTTGCCGGTGAATGGCGCCGACCACATGCGGATGCAAATGTCCTACATTACTTACCGATACACCCGAAACCAGATCTATATGAGGGTTTCCATTGCTATCATATACAAATATGCCCTTGGCGTGCGTCATTTCCAGCGGATCGTCTACTACACTTGGTAGACCCATATGCATTTGAAAAAGCTGCCTGTTTGTTAACATCCTTTTTTT
The DNA here is from genome assembly GCA_002426795.1 of Bacteroidales bacterium UBA5536. Taxonomy (GTDB): domain Bacteria; phylum Bacteroidota; class Bacteroidia; order Bacteroidales; family F082; genus UBA5536. The sequence continues at coordinate 204,133 of DINQ01000008.1, read as the reverse complement.
TTACAAATCTATCAATATTTACGCAATCAGACCCATGCATGAATCCCTAAAAACCAATCGAGACCTATGAATGGCCTGAAATCAACTACTAAAAATTCAGATGAGGATATTCTGATAATGAAGCGTAACTTTGTGGGCTGAAATGATATGATATGAAAAATAAGGTAATTATCATCACTGGGGCCTCATCAGGTATTGGTCGCGCATTGACTTTTGAGGCTGCCAACAGAAAAGCAAAACTGGTTTTAGCAGCCCGAAACAAGGAAAAACTGAAATTGTTGGCTGAGGAACTTGAAAAGCAACAGATTGAAGTATTGACTGTTGTGGCAGATGTGAGTAAAGAAGGTGATTGCAGAGAAATTATCGTTCAGGCAGTCAACCGATTTGGAAGAATAGATGTCCTCATTAACAATGCAGGAATTTCAATGCGTGCGTTGTTTGCCGATACGTCACTGGAAGTTATCCGGCAGCTGATGGATACCAATTTTTGGGGAACGGTGCAATGTACAAAATATGCCTTGCCTTATTTACTTGAAACACACGGCAGCGTTGTCGGGGTTTCATCCATTGCAGGTTACAAAGGTTTACCTGGTCGCACAGGCTATTCGGCATCCAAGTTTGCCATTCAGGGTTTTTTAGAATCTTTGCGGATTGAAAACCTGAAAAAAGGACTTCATGTGCTGATTGCCTGCCCTGGATTTACAGCCTCCAACATTCGTAACACTGCACTAGCGGCTGATGGCAGCCAGCAAGGAGAATCGCCGCGCGACGAAGCCAAAATGATGTCGGCTGAAGAAGTGGCATTTCATCTGCTCAATGCCGTTGAGAAAAGAAAACGTTCGCTATTGCTCACGAGTCAGGGCAAATTGACAGTTTTTCTAAATAAGTTGTTTCCTGGCTGGGTTGACGAAATGGTTTATAATCATATGGCAAAAGAGCCGGATTCACCATTTAAATAGCATCATTTTTTCTTTGGTGGCCTGTTCAGGAAATAGGCGATTTTTTCAAGTTTGATGATCATGTCGTATTGCTCCACATAAATATGGGAAGGCAATTGCAATGGAACTGAGGAAAAATTGAGGATTCCGCGAACGCCGGAATTCACCAATATTTGGCTGATATCATTGGCGAACTCACGCGGAACTGCAACTACACATATTGTAATTCCTTCATTTTTAATAACCTGCATCAGGTCTGCAATATTGTATAAAGGAACATCATCTTGTGTTACACTTTTTACGGCGCCAAATTTGAAAGCAGCAGCGACAACCAGTTTTTCGTTGAATTGGGTAAAGTATTCGTAAACCGTTTTACCCAGGTCACCAATACCAATAAAGGCTACCTTTTCCGTTTGATCGCTATCTATAGCTTTACTGATTTGCGCGATCAAATCAGAGATGATATAACCCTTGTGTACATCACCACTCACATTGATCAACATCAGATCGCGTCGCACCGTTACCGGATTTGTTTTCGACAAACGTGCCAGATTGTGCGAAAAGATAAAGGCGTGGTCCAGGAATTGATAATTCAACAAAACCCTTCGGTAATGACTCAGGCGCTCGACTGTATTTTCGGGGAGTTGCTGTTTCATTACGGAGAAAAAGGAATACGGTAAATGAGACCACCACGAAACTGATAAGCCCGCTAATAAACAGCAACCACACCAGGATTTTCAAACAGGGGCTGAAAACCAACCTGTAGTCCTGCTTCAAGCTGAAATGCCATGGTGTTTGTAACGGCATATGAAGCCCCTAACCCCAGCATGATTCCTGCATCAGAGGTGTTTATCACATTGTATGCTTTTCCCTTATAGTTTAACCTGAAAAGCCCTGGCTCTATACCATTATCGAGAAAATAGGAGCCGTTGGTTGTGCTGATAAACAGTTCTTCATAGCCATTAAATTTTGACGACATCAACAAAGAAAAATATCCGCCACCTTTCACCTGAATGGCAAAACGACCCTGGTTTCGGGCGTAAACAAATACGATTGGAACTGTGAGATACAGGTTTTCGTAAGCTACATCATAGGCATAATAGCATTCCCAGCAAACATAGGTCGATGTATCAGTATACCGCAGGCCATAGTTAAAACGATCCATAGAAAATCGTCTTTGGTCAAACTCCAGACCAATGCGCAATCCTACTTCATGTGAAAGTTGATACTGGGTGAATATATTTGCCAGTATTCCAGTCTTATTTTTGAAATTATAATCAGCAACTACGCCACCAATATCACCAATACTCGAGCCAACCTGAACCCCTAAATACCACTTTGGTCGGCGCACATTTTCGCTTTGCGCCAAAATCAGCGTTGTAGCGAACAGAAACAAAGTGAAAATCAGGGTGCGTTTCATTAGATAGATGCCAAAAAATTATATTGTTGTACTGATCCAGTAGATGCCAACAAGCAGAGAGGCGCTTGCACCAGTAAATTGTATCGTTTTAAATATCAATGGTTTAAATCGTTCGCTGGATTGATAGGCGACAAATCCCAATAAGAATGAGAAAGCCACCATTGCAACAATGGTTCCGAAGCCAAAGCCTGTTAAATACATTGCTGAATCAAAACTACTTGGAAAAGCAAGCGTTGGCAAAACACCCAATAAATGAGAAACTCCTGCCAATCCGTGAATGAGTCCAATGAACAATGCAGAAGCTACAGATTGCCTGATCGCAACCGGATGACTGTGTTCGTGTGCGTTCATAGCCGGGTGATCGTGCGCATGAATATGTGTAAATGATTTACCCTCAATATTTTCATGTGTATGTGGATGGGTATGATGATGCCTCGTCTGGTGAAAAATCCGATAAAATGCCCAAACTCCGATTGCAATAAGAATAAAGCCAACCAGCATTTCACTGTGTTGCGAGATCAGTTCAACGGGGATGTAGTTTTTAAAGAAAATAAACAATACACCTATGAGCAGCATCCCGGACGTATGGCCAATTCCCCAACCAAGCCCAATGAGCCATGATTTGAGTTTATTGTCGATTGCCAAAGGTGTAACTGCCGCTAAATGGTCAGGACCGGAAACAACATGCAGCACGCTGGCAAGAATACCGATGAGAAATGGCGCTGTGGCAGCATATTGACCCAAATGACCTTCGTGCAATAATAAATTTGGAAAGAATGCATTCATGTTGATGATATTATGGACAAAAATACACTTTCTGTTGTTCCGAAAACGAAGAATAAATCTAAAGTAGATTACGCTTAGGTAGTTATTTACCTTATGATGAGTTGCATTTTTTCGATCTTTGCAAAAAAAAATCACATTGCGCTACTTCGCACACCTGGCATATAATGGTTCATCGTACCATGGATGGCAATCGCAGCAGAATGCTCATAGCGTGCAGGTCGAACTGGAAAAGTGTATCAGCTTAAAAATAGGGGAATCTGTTAAAATTACCGGTTGCGGCCGGACAGACACGGGTGTGCACGCCAGAAATTATTATGCTCATTTTGATCTTGTTAACCTTATCCAACCAGATCAATTAGAAGTACTTACAGCTCAGATTGACCGATTTTTACCAAAAGATATTACCTTGTTCAAAATCTGGCGGGTACCCGATGATGCCAACGCCCGTTTTGATGCACTGACACGTACTTACTATTACCATATTACACGCAGCAAGAATCCTTTCTTAACTGATTTTAGCTGGTATATTTTTGGGCAGCTATCAGTTGGTTCTATGCAGCAAGCTGCAAATTTGTTGATTGGTCAGCAAGACTTTACCAGTTTCGCCAAGCTTCATGCACAAACAAAGACGAATATCTGCAATGTGCAAAAGGCGCAATGGCATATCAAAGGAGACGAACTGCTTTTTGAGATTTCAGCTGATCGGTTTTTAAGAAATATGGTCAGAGCCATCGTTGGAACATTGGTTGAAGTGGGGCAGGGTAAACTTTCGCTGGAACAATTTGCTACCATCATTCAAAAAAAGGACAGATCAGCAGCCGGTTTTTCTGCTCCGGCGCACGCACTCTTTTTACAGGGTGTGGTTTACCCAGATTCGATAATGAGAGGCCATTAAACAATTGGGCAATTGTGTAATGCGTTACGAATGATGAAAAGGGCTTTTGAAAAAATCTTCCCAGAGACAACAAAGCAATTATCAACTTGAATCAAATTCTGTTTACAGCAATACAATCAATTAATTTGTACATTTGCTTTAAACAGAATCATTCGCTTACTAAAAAAACAAAATTATGATTGGATTCCAACTTGATGAACGACAGATGGCCATACAAGCCAAATATCGTGATTTTGCTAACCGATTAATCATCCCTAATCGCTTGAAATACGATGAGCTGGCTGAGTTTCCATGGGAAATTGTTAAAGCTGCTTACGATGAAGGTATAATGAACGGACCCATGCCGTCAAAATTTGGCGGTAACGATTATAGCATTCTCGACGGGGCTGTTGCCTCTGAAGAGTTGGGAGCAGGCTGCGTGGGTATTGGTATTTGTATCGACGCCAATACCTTGGCTCTTACACCACTCTATCTGGCTGCAAATGAAGCACAACAGAAGAAGTTTTTTGGCAGGATCAATGAAGAAAAAGCGGTTGCGGCTTATGCACTGACAGAGCCTAATGCTGGTTCCGATGTGGCTGGGATCAAATCTACAGCCATTAAAAAAGGAGATAAATACATCCTTAATGGCCACAAGCGCTATATAACTAACGCAGAAGCTTCAACTTTCATCACTGTATTTGCATTGACAAATCCCGAAAAGGGGGCACGAAGCCTGACTGCTTTTGTTGTGCCAACAGATTCGCCCGGAATTGAAATAAAGCCGCGCTTGCGCAAAATGGGTCAGAAAGCTTCAGTGCAGAATGAACTCATTTTTACCGATGTTGAGATTCCGGAAGAAAATCGACTTGGCGATGAGGGTACAGGGTTTTTGATTGCCATGAAAACTTTCGACCGCACGCGCACAGGCGTTGCTGCCTTGAGTGTAGGCAATGCGCGTGCTGCTTTTGAAACATCATTGAAATGGGCCAAAAACAGAATTCAGTTTGGAGCACCAATTACTGTCAATCAGGGAGTTAGCTTCATGTTGGCAGATATGGCAACTGAAATCGAAGCAGCCCGCCTGATGACTTGGTATGCAGCTTGGGCATACGATAATGGCCAGAAAGTTGCCAATAAATTGTCAGCTATGTCGAAACTTTTGGCCTCAGATATGGCCATGAAAGTAACAACCGACGCGGTGCAGGTAATGGGAGGCGAAGGATATACAACTGATTTTATGGTTGAAAAAATGATGCGCGATGCCAAACTCTGCCAGATTTACGAAGGCACCAACCAAATACAACGCTTGGTGATATCGAAGAATATTCTGAAATAAAAAAAGAGGCTGTCACATATTTGTGACAGCCTCTTTTTTATCTTCTTGAAAAATTAGAAGTTGTATTGATTATCCTCAATCAATTTGTCCGCAATTCTTCTGCGAGCATCTTTTACGTTTACAGGTCTTACTTTACATAGCTGATAAAGATTATCAAGCATTTTGCATTGATTTTCTTCTGTTGCAAAACTTACTATTGCTTCTTTTCCTGCTTTGTAAGCCATAGCTGCAGCATCAAAAACGAGCACATCTGCAATATCACGGTAAATCAGATTGGCCTCTGTTCCACGCATGGCTTCAAGTTTCTGTACACGCAGTACAGTAGCTTCAGCAGCAAAGAGTTGCATCAGCATATCTGACAAATTCATCAACACCTCTTCTTCTTCAACCAGTTTACGACCAAATGCTTCTGAAATGGCCGGAATCAGCATCAAAATTGCCTTTTTAAGGTTTTTAATTACTGCCAACTTGTCAGCGAAGTAATCATTACCTTCTTGTTTTTCAACCTGATCCGCTTCTTCGCTCATTTTTCGGGCAATTTCAAACAGGTTGAAATCGCTTTTCATGCCTTTTTTGAGCAAAGTATCAATCGAAAGCAATCTATTGATTTCGTTGGTCCCTTCAAAAATACGGTTTATACGGGAGTCGCGATAAGCCCTGTCGACAGGTGTTTCACTTGAAAAACCCATGCCACCATAAATCTGAACAGCTTCATCAACAACATAATCCAGTGCTTCTGAGCCGTAAACCTTCATGATGGCACATTCAATAGCAAAATCCGCAACACCTTCAATGTTGGCTCTTCCATGCTCAATACCTTCGGCTTTCAGGCGGTAAATATTATCCTGTATATCTTTACTTGTCTTGTAAATAGCTGATTCAGTGGCAAATGTTTTTATTACTTGTTGGGCAAGTTTATGTTTAATGGCTCCAAATTCGGCAATTGCTTTACCAAATTGCTTGCGTTCGTTGGCGTAATTCACTGAATGAAGAATTGCTCGTTTGGCACCGCCAACTACCGTTGCTCCCAATTTGATACGACCCAGATGAAGGATGTTCAGGGCAATACGGAAGCCTTCGCCTCTTTTACCCAGCATATTTTCCACCGGAACTTTTACATCATTGTAGAAAATCTGGCGAGTAGAAGAACCTTTGATACCCATCTTTTTCTCTTCCGGGTTCATCGTGACCCCTTCCCACGCCCGTTCAACGATGAAAGCACTCAAAACACGATCGTTATCTACCTTGGCAAAAACAGTTTGAACATCAGCAAATCCTCCATTTGTAATCCACATTTTTTGACCGTTCAATATGTAATGCTTGCCATCTTCTGACAACACAGCTCGCGTTCTTCCTGAATTGGCATCTGATCCGGCGCCAGGTTCGGTTAGGCAATAAGCCGCCATTAATTCACCCGAAGCAAGGCGTGGGATGTATTTTTGTTTTTGTTCTTCATTGCCATAGTACAAAATCGGCAAAGTGCCAATTCCGGTATGTGCCATGATTGCTACGGAGTATGAATAGCCCGAGCCAAGAGCTTCGTTAGCCCGCATGATGGCCAAAAACGACTGTTCAAAACCTTCGTATTCTTCAGGTATCGACAAACCCAAAAGTCCCAGCTCGCCTGCTTTTTTTAGCAGCTGAGCCATAAGGCCATCTTCTTGTTTATCTATCCGATCAAGGTTGGGAAATATTTCCGTTTCTAAAAAATCGTGACAGGTTTCGGTGATCATTTTCACTTCTTCATCAAATTCCTCTGGAATAAAAATATCTTGATAATCAGTATCTTTTACAAGGAATTCACCGCCTTTCAGGGCACTTTTAGTGTTCATATGTCGCAATTTATATTTGTTAAGGGGCAAACATAATCAAATAAATCATATGGTGCAGCACTCCTTGATTTGGAACGTGCTTATTTAAAATGATTCAAAAAAAAACCGGAAGTTTGTCACACTTCCGGTTAGCGATTTTTAAGTATTTAAGGTGCTATTCTTTTGCAACGGCTGATTTTTTGCCTGTTTTATTCACCTGTACAGTCATTTCCTGTTTTTTGTCATCAAAGTCGATCTTGATCTTGTCCTTAGGTTTCAATTTCGTTTTGATAATCTCCTCAGCAAGCAAATCTTCGACATACTTCTGAATAGCCCGTTTAAGCGGACGAGCACCAAACTGTTCGTCCCAGCCTTTTTCAACAAGATAATCCTTGGCTTTATCTGTCAAAACCAGTTCATATCCCATTTCAGCAATTCTTGAATACAAATTTTTCAGTTCGATATCAATGATTTTGTGGATGTCTTCGCGCTGCAAAGGATCGAAGATAACAATGTCATCAATTCTGTTTAGAAACTCCGGCGCAAAAGATTTTTTAAGTGCATTTTCAATCACTCCCTGAGCATAGGTTGATTTGGAACTCTTACGTGCTCCTGTACTAAATCCAACACCTTGACCAAAATCTTTCAACTGTCGCGAACCAATGTTGGAGGTCATAATAACGATGGTGTTTTTGAAATCAACCCTGCGACCAAGACTGTCGGTAAGTACACCATCATCAAGCACTTGCAATAACAAATGGAATACATCGGAGTGTGCTTTTTCGATCTCATCAAGCAATACGATAGAGTAGGGTTTGCGGCGCACTTTTTCGGTAAGCTGTCCACCTTCTTCGTAGCCAACGTAACCGGGAGGAGCTCCAACCAGGCGCGAAACAGCAAATTTTTCCATGTATTCGCTCATGTCAATCCTTACGAGTGCATCTTCTGAATCGAACAGATATTTTGCCAGCACTTTTGCCAGATACGTTTTACCAACACCTGTTGGTCCAAGGAAAATGAACGTACCAATAGGTTTGTTTGGATCCTTTAGCCCGGCCCGGTTTCTACGGATGGCTTTAGTAACCTTTTTAATGGCTTCATTTTGACCGATAACCGAATCCTCAAGCTCGTTTTCCATATTGACCAGACGATCGCTTTCGTTTTGGGCAATACGCTGAACAGGGATTCCGGTCATCATTGCCACTACTTCAGCTACATTTTGTTCAGTCACAGCTTCACGATGAATTTTCGACTCCTCTTCCCAACGTTGTTTTGCTTTTTCAAGCGCGTCAATTTGTTTTCTCTCTGAATCACGGAACATGGCTGCTTCTTCAAACTTTTGAATTTGAATAGCCTGGTTCTTTTTAAGTCTGGTTTCTTCAATCTGGTTTTCCAGGTTGATGATTTCGAGCGGAACATGGATGTTATTGATGTGTACCCTCGCACCAGCTTCATCCAAAGCGTCAATCGCCTTGTCTGGCAAATAACGGTCTGACATATAACGCGTTGTCAGTTTTACGCAAGCTTCGATGGCGTCATCATCAAACTTCACAAGATGGTGATCTTCGTAACGTTCTTTGATATTATTGAGAATTTCAATCGTTTCTGATGGCGTTGTCGGGTCAACGAGAATCTTTTGAAAACGGCGTTCCAGCGCTCCGTCCTTCTCGATATATTGCCGGTATTCATCCAGTGTTGTAGCGCCAATGCACTGCAGTTCGCCTCTTGCAAGGGCAGGCTTGAACATATTACTTGCATCCAGCGATCCACTTGCATTTCCGGCTCCAACAATCGTATGGATTTCATCGATAAACAGGATGATATCCGGATTTTTTTCTAATTCGTTTAATACAGCTTTCATGCGCTCTTCAAACTGGCCCCGGTATTTGGTGCCAGCGACGAGTGAAGCGAGATCGAGCATCACAATTCTTTTATTGAAAAGCGCTCTCGAAACTTTTCGCTGCACGATGCGCAAGGCTAGTCCTTCTGCAATGGCAGATTTACCTACACCAGGCTCTCCAATCAGGATGGGATTGTTTTTCTTCCTGCGACTAAGAATTTGTGCTACACGTTCTAGTTCCTTTTCGCGTCCAACAATAGGATCAAGCCTTTTTTCTTCTGCTGCACGTGTCAAATCGCGTCCAAAGTTATCAAGTACTGGAGTTTTCGATTTTGGATCGCTTGTCTTCTTCATGCCACCTTGTCTGGGTTCGTCTTCATCTGAAGCTTCACCAGGAAACTCAGCTCGCGGCTGCTCAGAACTTTTTTCGTTTTGATCGTCATTACCAAGTAAAAACATCAGCTCATTTTTATATGTTACAAAATCAACACCTTCTCTTTCAAGGTGTTGTGTTACCATGTTGTTTTTGTCGCGCATGATGGCAAGCAAAAGATGTTCTGATTTAATGAGATCGCTTTTGAATTCCTTCGCTATAATATAGGTGAACTTTAGCGCACGCTCTGTTTGTTTCATGAGCGGAATATTTGTCAGGTCACTTGCCACAGGATTGGGATTGCGTATGGCTTGCTCTATTTTTTTTCGGAAAGTATCAATGTCAATCCCAAAAAATTTCAGGATTTGCAGCGCCTTGCCTTCTCCGTCGCGCACCATGCCTAAAAACAGATGCTCAAGTCCTATATAATTGTTGCCCAGCCTTACAGCCTCTTCATGGCTATATGTCAGTATATCTCTGACTCTGGGTGAAAATTTTGCGTCCATATTTATTAGGGTTAATCTATCAAATTTAACTGCGAAAATTCAACGAAAAACAAGTTTTATTGTTGTTTTGGCCGTTGTCTAATTCATGCCAGTCAAAAATAGAAACAAATATCAGTCCATCTTTGTTCGGATGGCAGAAATATTAACAAGAAAGTGTTGACATATTCAAAGTTTTGAACCAATGAAACGATTTTTGACTATCTATTTTTTGTATCTTTGCCTATTAATTTTGGATTAGAGTTTATTCGCAATAATACATTGAATGGAAGAGGTTTTTGACGGAGAAAAGATTGTAAAAGTCAATATTGAGAACCAGATGAAATCAGCCTACATTGATTATTCAATGTCGGTGATTGTATCGCGCGCGCTGCCTGATGTGCGTGATGGTTTAAAACCTGTGCATCGCAGGGTACTTTATGGAATGCTCGACCTGGGCGTTTTGTCAAATAGAGCTTATAAGAAATCAGCCAGAATTGTTGGTGAGGTGCTTGGTAAGTACCACCCACATGGTGATACATCTGTTTATGATGCCATGGTACGTATGGCTCAGGAATGGTCGCTGCGGTACCCACTGGTCGACGGACAGGGAAACTTTGGTTCGATAGATGGCGACAGCCCTGCGGCGATGCGTTATACCGAAGCAAGATTGCAAAAGATTGCTGAGGAAATGCTTTCGGATATTGACAAGGATACGGTAGATTTTCAGCTTAACTTCGATGATTCGCTCACCGAACCAACAGTTCTGCCCGCTCAGATTCCGAATTTGCTGGTGAACGGTGCAAGCGGAATTGCAGTTGGGATGGCTACCAATATGCCACCACATAACTTGTCGGAAGTGATTGACGGAACGGTAGCTTATATCGACAACAACGATATCACGATTCCTGAACTAATGCAGCATATCAAGGCCCCAGATTTTCCAACCGGTGGAATTATTTATGGCTATGAAGGTGTAAAAGAAGCTTTTGAGACGGGTAGGGGACGCATTGTTCTTCGCGGTGAGACAACAATCGAAGAACACAATGGCCGCGAATGGATTATTGCCACCTCTATTCCTTATCAGGTCAACAAGGCTGACATGATCAAAAAAACCGCAGATCTTGTTAACGATAAGAAACTGGATGGCATCTCAGACATTCGTGATGAGTCGGACCGCAACGGGATGCGCATCGTTTATGAATTGAAGAAAGATGTTGTTTCAAATGTGGTGCTGAACAAGCTGTACCAGATGACAGCACTTCAAACTTCGTTCAGCGTCAACAATGTGGCACTCGTTAAAGGTCGTCCTCGCACGTTGAACCTGAAGGAGTTAATACAATATTTTGTCGAGCATAGACACGAAGTGGTGATTCGACGTACGAAATATGAGTTGAATGAAGCACAAAAAAGAGCTCATATTCTTGAGGGATTATTAATCGCACTCGACAATATTGACGCTGTAATTGAGCTGATTAAAGCATCAAAAAATCCTGAAGAAGCACGAAACGGCTTAATGACTCAATTTAACCTGAGCGAAATCCAGGCCCGAGCTATTCTTGATATGCGTTTGCAGCGTTTGACAGGTCTTGAGATTCAAAAGATCAAAGAAGAGTACGAGGAACTGTTGAAACAAATTGCTTACCTGGAAGATATTTTGTCAAATGAGGCATTGCGATTCGAAATAATTAAGAAAGAATTGTTGGCTATTAAAGAAAAATATGGTGATGAATCCCGTTCTACCATTGTTTATTCGGCCGATGATTTCAAAATTGAAGATATCATTCCCGATGAATCCGTTGTTCTGACAATTTCACATCTGGGTTATATTAAGAGAACCAATTTATCAGAATATCGTGTACAAAGCAGGGGAGGGCGCGGCGCCAAAGGCTCCGAAGCCAGGGATGAAGACTTCATCGAACACCTTTTTGTAGCCACCAACCACAACTACATGCTCTTCTTTACTGAGCATGGAAAGTGTTTCTGGATGCGCGTTTTTGAAATTCCGGAAGGAACAAAAACCAGCAAGGGCAGAGCGATCCAAAACCTGATAAACATCGATCCAACGGATAAGGTAAAGGCCTATATCAATGTTCAGGATCTAAAGGATCAGGAGTATATCGACAACAATTACATTATACTAGCCACGAAAAAAGGCGTGATCAAAAAGACCAGTCTGGAAGCCTATTCAAGACCACGCCAGAATGGAATCAACGCGATTACCATCCGCGAGGGGGATGAGTTGCTCGAAGCACGTCTCACCAATGGTCAAAGCGAGGTTATTTTGGCTTTACGGTCAGGTAGGGCTATTCGTTTCAACGAGTCAACAGTGCGACCAATGGGACGCAATGCATCCGGTGTGAGAGGCATCACGCTGGCTTCCGAAAAAGATGAGGTGATTGGCATGATTTGCATTGATGATCCAACTTCCTCGATTCTGGTGGTTTCAGAAAAAGGATATGGAAAACGCTCACAGTTGGATGATTACAGAATTACCAATCGTGGGGGTAAAGGTGTAAAAACACTGAGCATCACTGAGAAGACCGGTTCACTTATTGCGGTAAAGAATGTTAACGATTCAGATGACCTGATGATTATCAATAAATCAGGGATATTAATCCGCATTGCCGTAGATTCAATGCGCGTGATGGGACGTGCAACTCAGGGGGTTAGGTTGATCAATCTGAAAGCGAATGATGAGATCGCAGCGGTCACCAAAGTAACTGAAGATGCTGACGAAGAGGAAAGTATTTTATTGGATGATCAGAATCAGGAAAACACTTCTGATAATTTGGAAGAAAGCATTGATAATGAGGTAAATGAATAGTGTTTTTATGCTGAAATGAATTTTGGCATGATTATGGAAAGTTGAAAAGAAGTATTAACCAAACATAAACTTAAGTCAGTGGCAGTGTAAATGAATGAACCGCTTGCTGATTAAAACACAAAAACGAAAGCTATGAAAAAAATCATCATGATGTTGGCTATCCTGATTATATCCACAGCTGCGATAGCCCAGAAATCAGAACGTACGAATGCCTTTATGTATAATAAAAATGGGCAGTACGATAAAGCAAAAGAGTCCATTGACAAGGCCATTGCACACGAAAAAACCCGTGATGACGCCAAAACATGGATGTATAGAGGTATTATTTACCTAAATATCGTGTATTCTGATCAGTTTAAAGATACTGATCCACAGGCTCTTGATAAGAGTTTGGAATCTTTTCAAAAAGCAATGGAGCTTGACAAGGAAGATGACTTGAAACAAGAGATTGAAATCTATCCCAGGGTAGAAGCAATTGGGCAACAGTATTTCTCGCACGGAGTTGAAGATTTTAACAACCAGGATTATACCAAAGCAGCTCTAGATTTTAGAAAAGCGTATGATGTGGGCCAAATGGTTAACAAGGTAGACACACTGGCTTTGTTGAATGCCGCCTTGTCGTCGATCCGTAGCGAAAATTACCCGCAGGCACTCGATTATTATCAGCAACTACTTGATATTCAATTCTCAGAGCCTGATGTTTATAAAAATATGGCTATGGCGTATCGCAATATGGAAGACCTTGATAACATGATGGCGATTTTGAAAGTGGGAAGAGAAAAATATCCTGAAGATTCTGGACTGCTCCTGGAAGAAATTAATTCTTACCTGGCTCAGGGCAAAGGTGCAAGGGTAGTAGACGATCTCAAATCTCTTGTAGAAAAAGATCCTACCAATTATTCCATTTTCTTTGTTTTGGGGACCATTTATGGTGACGAGACAAACGAAGCTATGTACGACAAGGATAAGGCGGAAATGTATTACGAAAAAGCCATAGAGTTGAATCCTGATTATTACGATGCAATCTACAACCTTGGTGCCTTGTATATCAACGAATCAAACAAATTGCAGGTAACAGCAAATGATTTACCACTCAATGAAACTGAAAAATACAATCAGATCACAGAAGAGGCAAACGCCATCATCAAGAAAGCTTTGCCATATTTGGAAAAAGCCAATGAATTGCAACCGAATAACGAAGAAACAATCGCTGTTTTGAAGTCGATTTACTCTCGTTTCAATATGGCCGATAAACTGAAGAGCTTGTCAGAATAGGCAATAGGTTAAGAAAAAAGAAACCCTGTACAACGTTGTACAGGGTTTCTTTTTAAAATATCAATTTAACATAATATAAATTATGATACAAATGTTTTGATATGCTTTTTTATATCTGATTGATATTTAGTGTATTGAAAATTTTGGTTTGATCGAATTTTGTTGATTTTCGATGGTTGTTTTTTCGATTTTACTTCTATATCTTTGTTTTTGTGATTGTTAGGTGTTTTAAAAAATCTGAAATATGGAATATTTGTGTTTTGTGGATTATCCTAAACAGGATAGTTTTTATGAGTTTGAAAAAAAATATTACAGGATTTTCCTGGGGAATAGCCGTAGACTGCTTTTTAAAAACAAATTAAGGGCTGAACGAAAAAGAAAGTATATCAATGATCAATTAACTTCTATTTATAAAAGCCTGAATTTAATTTTTGTCGATTTGTTCAGGTTTTATAAATATGAGGAATTCGATTACAGCGACTCCAAAAAACTTCATGCTTTGTTTTTTGACGCGAATGATTTAGCCATAAAATTACACAAGGGGATTCAGCAACCGCATTTTATATGGAATCGTTTTACTAATTTCTTCAGTTTATTGCTGGATGCTGTTAAAATTTTAGAAAAAAAATACGGCAATTTTATTAAATCGTATGAATGGCAGTTAAAAAAACTACTTTCCGATTTTGAGGATATTGGCAAAAATGATAAGCAAGTGATTTTCGAGAATGGCAGGCCGCGAATTACTTAAATAGCTGCCTTATCTGCCCGACAATGATAAGGAATGCAATGATGCCGGCAATGATGAGCCAGGGGCTTTGTTGTTTGGCTGGTGGGGCTTGTATGGTGGTGTCGGTGGTGGTGTTGCGGTTTATGGTGATGGTGCGGGTGGTGTCGGTGGCTATGAAGCTGGCAATTATGGCGGCGGTGTCGACTTCGGCGTACATGCGCAAGGTGTCTATTTTATACCTCCATTTTATTTGTGTGCGGGTGCCTGGGCGGTTGCTTAGTTCGGTGATGTATGCCTGGTTTAAGCTGTCGCATTGAACCAGGGCCACAAGTGCGGCACTGTCGGCGGGTGCTGTGATGGTTTTGTAAATTACGCGGGGTTTGATTTCTACTTTGGTGCTTGTGTCGGTGGTGGTGTGTTGCTTTTGCAGTATGTAAATGGGTTCGCGGCGGCATGATTCAAGGGCAAACAGGAATACCAGGGCAATAAGTAGCTTTTTCATTTTTTCAGTTTTTTATAAATGAACCAGGCGGCGGCAATGATTACCAGCGCGGCCAATACGCGGGGCCAGATCATTTTTGCAGTGATAACGATTTCGGGTAGGTTGTAACTTGTTTCGCTTAGGTTAAAGTTGACCAGGGCGGCGGCGGGTTTGGTTTGTGGACTGTAACCGGTGTAACTGGCTGTTACGTGTGTGCCCTCTCCTACTAACGTGTAGTTGCCGGCGCTGTTTGTGATGGTTCCGGCGTTGGCCGGGTTGTACTTACCATCGGGGTCGGTAAAATATACGTTTGCGGCTGGCAAGGTGCCGGCGTTATCTTTTACGGTTCCTTGTATTTGCATTTGTTTGATTTCTTAAGCTGTTTACTTCATCTGTTAATCTTTGTATTTCCTTTTCTTGCTTTTCGATTATTATTGCCTGTAAATTAATGCGCTCGCCTAAATCGTTTAACATTTCCCTGTAAATTTTCAGGCTGTTTTGAACATTTTCGAGTTCGGTTTTTTGGGCGTCTGCATTGTTTTTGCGGCGTGTGAACCAATATGTTAAGCCTGAACCGAAAATTGTTGAAAGTGCGGGGATTAGTATTGTCCAAATGTTCATAATTACAAACTGTCTGCGATGGCTTTGGCCTGGTTTACGAAATTGTTGTATTGTAAAAATTCTGCTTCGGCGCCGGGTTCTTGGGCGGCCTGCTTTCTGTGGATGGCTAACTCGGTGCTGGCGCTGTATTGTGTGCGAATAATGGCGTTTATTACATTTTCGCGCGTTGGGTTGTCAACTTCTACAAAATTGGCGGTGTTGAGTGTTTCTCCCTCGATTTCTACTGTTGTAATGTTGTAGTAAAAGCGTGTTTTTCCGGTTGTGGGGAAATATTCGAGGGAGGGGATTGTGGTTTTTCGGGTTTCGGTGTTCATGTGTTTAAGAGTTTACGTGTTTATGGGTTTAAGGGTTTACACATTCGCGGACAAATGAGGGGCTTTGTGTTTCACAACCTATTTTTTTACGATTTAAAGCAAAGGCGGAAGCCGCAATTCGCAGCCGCATACGCAGCCGAATAATACGCATGCACGCAAGCGAAGCCCGCAGCCGAGCCAGAATACGCAAGCGCGGACAAATGAGGGGCTTTCCATCCATCTGAACTTGGGTAATAGTAATAATCGCAAAATCCCGTGGAGCTTCCTCCGCCGTTGTTTCGCGGTAACAAATACGGAAATATAATATTTAAAATGTAATCGCTTGCGTATGGCATTTCTCCCAATAATGTATAGCCGGTAGCTGTGTCGTTATAAAATCCTGTAACTCCATTTTTTATGTAAACTAAAACTTTCCCGCCTGTGCGGTTGATGTTAACGCCTTGCAGCCTTTTCCAAATGCCGCCAAAAGGTATTGATATTCCCCTGTATGAATTGGCTTTGAATGTGCGGTTTATGCCTGCTCCGCCAAAATTGTTAACTGTGAATGACACTTCGCCGCTTGCGTTGCCTAATGAATTTGTTACTCCATTGCTCCAAAATGGATTGTAAGCGTTAAAATTGCTCCATTCTGTTCCGTCGGCGGTGGTTATTCCATCTCCTAGACCTCCCTGTCTATAGCCTTCGGCTGTGAGGGTGTTGTTTACGGCTAATTGGCCGTTTGTGTTGGCAAATTCGATTAATGCCAGCCAGCGCCAAGGCCAGAAATATTGAAAAGGTTCTTCTGTCCATCCGGCGCCTATCAATTCGGCGGCGGCTTGTTCTTGTGTTCTTGTTAAGTTGGTAACCGGGCGGCCTAAAAGGGTGTTGTCGCCTGCATCATAGGCGGCGTTATTGTTTCCGCCTCGGTATGTGGTTGTGTTGTTTACTACTGACGCGGCGGCGCCGGTGGTTCGGTTTATTGATGCTTCATAGGCTGATATGTAGTGCTTTTCAATTTTTGTGAATCCGGATAGGGCAAATTCTGAAATAGCGTAATTTTCGTAAACTGTTGTTCCTACTACTTCCTCCCATGCTTTGTAGTAGTGTTCGGGAATTTCGACCATTACATGGCCTGCGGCGCCTGTGAGGTCGGCGGCGGCTCCGGTTTCGGTTTTTGTGCTGTCGTTGGCGTCTAAATAATAGTTAACTGTACCATTTGGCAAAAGTAAACATCGGCGCATTTTGTTTTGGATTGGTAGGCCGCCTACTGCTTTGTGCAGGTCGGGGTTGCCAATTCTTGTTAGTACGCTGCTCGTCTGGCCGCGCTGCCGCCTTACGCCGTACCACTGACTATATAACAAACTTTCGTTTAACTCGTTTATGTCGGTGGCTTTGTGGCTGTGTAATAGTGGGCGGCCTGTGATTTTGTCGATCGTGATGTTTGGCATGGCTAAAAGTTTTTGAAGCTGTATGTGTATGAGGCGTAATTGTCGAAAATAAGATCGTATGAGCGTTGGCCGTTGGCCCATGTGCGGGTGGTTGTGATGCCGGAGGTTAATACGCGGCAAATGGCCCAGGTGGCGGCGTTGGTTCCGGTGGTGCCTGGCAGGCAGAAACCTAGATAAATTGTATTATCATCCACTGTGGCAATGGCGTCGGCTTCGGTGAGTAGTTGGTTTAGGCTGTTGTAAAATACGGGATTCATGGCTTCGGGGTTTTAGCGGGTTAATTTGTAAATGGCAATGATGAGGGCGACGGCCCAGGCTGCCGTTTGTATCATGTCGAGGGTTTTGTTATTCATGAGGATTTTTTTTTTAATGCGGTTTGTATGTCGGGTGGAAAACTAGCCAGCGCGAATTGTTCTACTTCGGCCTTTGTAATGACGAAATCGTGGTTGTAATCAAGTCCGGGGTTGTATTGTGCTACCAATTCGGCGGGGAGTGTGCTGGTGCGTAAAATGTAGCCGGGTTCTTTGCCTATGGCTGCGGGGAAAAATACGGCCAAATAAACATCTACATAGGTTTTGAACTTGCTAGCGTATGGCTTAAGATAGTGGTAAACATATTCGAGTTGCTCAAAGTTTTGCATGTTTTTGAGCGCGCTGGTGGTGGTGCCTAAACTTGTGGCGGTGCTTGGCATGAACTGGATTAGACCAGTGGCGCCGGTGCTGGGGTTAACTGCGCGGTGGTTTAGGGTGCTTTCTTTGTACATGACCGCCATCAGCCAATCGGCGGGAATGCCTAGCAAGTAGGCTATATCTGTAACACGATCGAAAAAAAGATCGCGGTTTTCGTTTACGTACTCTTGTAAGATCATGATTTTGCGGTTTTGTAGGTTTTTACGATCCAATAGGCGGCGAATATTACCAGGGCTGCGGGAATGGCCCATTTTAAGCCTGACAATAGGGCGTTGAGTGCTGCGCGGGCGCGGGTAGCGGTGTCGGGGGCGTTGAGTGTGGCGGTGTCGATGGCGCCCTGGTCGTTGAGGCTTTGAATGTCGAACAGGCCGGTTTGGTGCAATACATATCCGCCGGGGCTTAGCTGCCACCAAAAATTGGTGCCGCGCTGTATGTAGCTATACACTACGCCAACGGGCTGGCCTGGCTGTATGGTTGCCATGACTACGCTGCTAACGTCGGGCAGGGTGTAGATGTTTACGGGCGAATTGGCAAAGAGTGTTTTACCTATTATTTGGTCTGCGTTGAATGTCATTTGATGTTATTTAAAATGGTTCTTCTCCTGCTGTGATTGTTTTTTCTTCTAAAAAGTCGTTAATCATTGTTTCAAGTTGGGCGGTTAATTGATCGCTTTCGTATTGGTTTGGGTTGTCGGTTGGGTGGTATTTGAGTATCAAAGCACGTTCAAGCCTGGCGGCGGTGGCTGGCGGGCATAGGGTGATCTGTACGCTGAATTTGTGCCGTTTTAGCTGCTTAACGTATGTAATAACGGGCTGGCCTGGGTGGTTCCATTCCTGAAAATGGCGGTACATGGTACGGTAAATGTCTTTGGCAGAAAAACCGATATAGACAATTTTTTGGTTTTTGCGAATGATGTACACGCCGGTTTTGTTGCGTGTTTCGGGGTATGTGGTTTTGCCTGCCTGTGTGTATGGTGGCCTGGCTCTTAGCTTAATGAAGCGGCTGCGGCGGCGTTGTGATTTTCGTTTCATGGCTTAATAGAGTTGTGAGGTTTTGCCTACGTTGGCGGGGTCGTTGTTGTATGCACAATATTTATGTGTTACCAAAGGGTTTAACGCATCTACCCATTCGCTGGCGTTGGTTACGTGTGGAATAGGTGTGCCGTCGTTGTATTGTGTTCGGGCAAGGTTTGCAGTTAACCATACCTGGGCGCCTATTTTTACGGTTCCATAAATATTGCCTTCGGTGTCTTGTACGGTCATGCCTTCGAACCAGGTTGAGGGGCTGGTGAGTAAACAGCGAATTGCAAAGCCGTATTTGTGTGCCTGCTCCATTAACACACCGTTACCTGTATTATATAAAAATAGACAATAGTTTTTGTTTGCGCTAACTCCGTTGCTGGCCCAGTAAATGGCATAGTATAAAATATCGTTGAATGTTCCATCTGATTGCAGGCGGCGGCCTGTGTTGGTGTCGTAAAAGCCTGCGGCGGTTAATTTTTCGCGTATGCCTGGGGCGTTGGTTCCGTCGAATTCTGTTAAATAGTTGCACAATTCTTCAAAATCGGCTTTGGTTGGTACGCGGGTGCCTGTTGGGGCTATTTGTTTGCCTTCTGTTAAGATTGCGCCGGCGTTGTATAAATATCCGGCGCCTGTGGGCTCGAATTTGGCTATTTTGGCGGCTGTTTTGGCGCTGCTGCTTCGGCCTGGCGTGGTGGTTGCTTTTTGCTCGTCTTTTTGCTTGCGGCGCTCGGCTTCGTCGGGGCTTAGGTTGAACCAGGGCGCAAATTTGGAATTGAAAGGGGTGGCGCTGTCGGTTTCGGGTGCGCTGCTGTTAGAATGGTTATTCGCCTGAACGGGCAAGGCGCCGCCCTTTCGCTTCCAGAGGAGAAACAAGATTAAAAACAATGATAATATGTGCCAGGTTTTTAGCTTCATGATTATTTGCTCGCGGCTTTGTTGAATGTGCTTGAATAGCCTGTAATTTGATACTCTTTAAAAACTTTTTGAAGTGGTATCATGATTCCGTTAACTTCTCCGTTTTCGTATGGTGCCTGGAGGTAAATTTTTTGGTAACGGTTCATAAATTCCTCAACGTTGGCGGGTTTATACCTTCCATCGCCGGCGGTGGCTTCTATTTGCTTTTGCAGGGCAATTTTGGCGCTGTTTTTTTGCGCTACACTGATTTTTTCGGTTTGGGTGTTTTGCTGTGCCTGAAATGCCTGGTTTGCTGCAATGGTGGTGGCTTCGTTTGCAGCTTGTTCGCGGGCTAACTTTTCGGCTTGCAAAGCTGCTAACCTGTCTTTTTCGGCTTGTAGTTTGGCTTTTTCTTCGTTGCTTATGTTGCTGCTGGCTGTTGTGAACGGGTTTGTTTCGGCGGGTCCTACTGGCATGATGTTGGGCGGCGTTGGCTGCGGCTTGTAATCGGCTGGCGGTGCGGCATTGCCTGGCGCTGTTGTGAGGTCGGCGGCGGGTGGCATTGGCGACGGCTTAGGCGGCTTTGACGGGCTGGGCGTTGGCGTTGGCGTTGGTGCCGGTGTGCCTGGTTGAGTGTGTGTGAAATTTCCGCCGGTTTGTGTGCCTGGCATGGTGTTGCTGCCTGGTGCTGGTGCTGGTTTGGGTGTTACTTTTTTGCGAAAAAATAAATACCATGCGGCCAAAGCGCCTAAAATGATGTAGATGGTGTTTTTGTTCATGATAAATTGGTGTTGAATGCGTCGGTATCAGCGACAAAATCGTACATTTTCTTGCTCTTGTAGCTTTGCGGTGCAATAATTTGCGGGGCGCTGCTGGGTTTTTCTTCTTTTTTGGTATTTTCGTCTGTTTTTGGCGCGGTTTTGGTTATATCCAGTATATAATACATGATAACGGCACCAATTGCTACGAAAAAACCATATTTTAAAACTATATTCATAAATAAAAAATTTCTTGCTATGAAAAAAATTGCTTTGTTTCTGATTTTAGGGTTGTTGGCCTTTGCTTGCCAAAAAGATGAAGCGCCGGAGCCTTTTGAACCGCTTACATGCGTTGAATTGCAATCGGGCTATTTTGTTGTTTATAACAAAAGTGCAAACCCTTACGAATTTTATTTAAATGGCCTTAAAAGGGTTGATATTGCGGGCGGCGGCTCGTATGAAATTATGGCGCCTATGGGTGAAAATTCGCTTAAAATGGTTCAAATGAGTGGTTTTTTACTCACGCCTACGGTTTATGAGGCTTCATTTATGCTTCATCAGTGTGAAACTTTGGTGTGGCAGCCTTAAAAATCAGATTTTTCAATGAACGAAAGCCGGGGTTTTTGCTTCGGCTTATTTTTTTGTCATTTTTACGACAATAGAAACAATCCACAACAAGGCCAGACCAATGATGCCGTACATGATGTAGGGGCTTGACAAGCTGGCCGAAAGCTGCGATTTGAGCGCGGCGGCGGCTGGTGCTTTTTCGTTGAAGCCAAAGCCATAGTTTTTTTCGTATTGTGGTATGAAAACCTGTGTGATGCCTGGGTTTACGTTGAGGAAAGCGGCCAAAGTTTTTTCGCTGGGGCGTACTACATAGGGCGCAATGAGTTGCCAATAGATTTGCGCGGGTGTCATGTCGCGGCCTTCTGTTGTAATTGCTGTTTCAAATGCGGCTTTGAGTAGTTGGTTGGTGAGTGCGTTTTTTTCGTTTGCACTCATTCCGTGCCATCCTTTCATTGTTGCATTTTTGCCTTCCAAAATTTCTTTCCAGTTGAGGGCGGCCAGTGATGGGATTGTACTAATTAAAGCGGCTAATGTAATTGGATCCATATTGTTCCTTTCTTAAAATAAGAGCCAGGCGAATGTTTTATACTTTGCATCTTGCTTTACGGCATACAGTGCATCAGCTTGCAATTGCTGTTCGTATGTGCGTCCGGCGGTGCTGGCTTTGCTTTTTATACTCGATTTCCAGGTGGCGGCGGCGCTGCTGGTGTCGATGTAGGTTTTGAGGCTTTCGACGGCTTTGAGTAGCTGGCTACGCTTCCAAACAAGGAATAAAAGCGGCAAAATAATAGCGCCTAAAATGATGTATTTTTTGGTGTTCATGAGTTCCAGATTTTGTAAATTAAATAGACTGCTACGGCTGCAATGACGGCGAAAATGGCATATTTGACGTATGGCATTTGGGCGGCTGCTGGCTGTGTGGTTGGTTCGGGGGTGGTGTTTGGCGGTTGCCTGTTGGGGTCGGGGTAGGTGGCGCCTGGTGTGGGGGCTCCGGTGCTGGGTGTGTATGTGCCGCCGTTACTTGGGCGGGTTCCTCTTTCGCTTGCCATGATTACCAATATTTTTTAATGATAAAATAAACTGCTACGCCAAAAATGGCGAGAATGCCCAGATTTAAAAGCTGGTTGCTTTGGCTGGGTGCTGGTGTGGGTGCTGGTACGGTGCCGGGCGTGGTGCCTGGGGTGTTGGTGTTGTTGGTGAATGCGCCAATGATGTTAGGGATGGCATTTAAAATGCTGCTCCAGACGTTGCCGCTATTGCTAGGCGTTTCAGGTGGGAGTGGTGGGCTTGGATATTGCCCGGAGGTTGGCGCCGGGTTGTTGTATTGCGCCCATGCTGTTTGTGAATTTGAGGCCATTATTTTGGTTTTTTGGGTTTTGAAGAAAAAAGGCCCGCCCGAATGTGAGGGCGGGCCTTTACCTTATTGAATTACGACGATGGCAGTGATTAGGCTGTGAGCGGTGCCAATTCCATGGTGATGGATACAATACGCGATTTGGCAAGTTTCAGCCAGGCGATTGTTTCGTCCGTTACAGGGAATGGATTGTTGTAGAATGGAATGATGATTTTGGTGTCGATGTTTTGATCGGTACCCAGGTAATCACTCATAGCGATGGATTTTACAGGGCTGCCATCCAATGGGGTGCCTTGTTTGAAGAAAATATCGCCCTGGAATACGTCGGCGTTGCTGGCTTCGATGATCATTCGGGTGCAAACTTGTGGGTTTACTTTGATGTGATCGAGGAAGTGGCGAATTGTGTATTGGCTGTTGGCTGGTGAGGCTTCCAATCCGGTGGCGATTGTGCCATCGTCCAGTACGGCGTCGACTGCTACGCCATAGGTGTTCAGGTGCGTTTTATTATGACGGTGAACTGTCACGGCTGAAACAGCAAAGGGCGTTTCTGCTGCCTGGGTGATGGTGGTGCCTGTTACGTCGACGTTGCCATGCAAAATTGCGATATTATAATCGGCGTCGGTGCCGTTTGTGAGTTTGAATTTAAATCTGTTCATTGGTTTCGGGTTTGAGGGTTTGAGGGTTTGGGGTTTATTTCTTAGCAAGGAATTTTTTGGAATCGAACCATCCATATTCTTGCAGAAACATTAAAGAGACAAGCGCGAAAACTACAAAGATGTAGATGCTGACGCCGCCTACGGTTTTGGGAAAAAATTTCATTTGTCCGGGTGTTTTTGTTTACAATTTTTTTTGTGTTGGCTGTAAAATTAGCGCGGGTTTTGGTAGGGCTTAACGGTTGGGGCGGTTTGGCTGCTTTATTTGATTTTAAAGGCTTTTGGGTGCTTTTTAGGCATAAAAAAACCGGCGCGGGGCCGGTTGGGGTGTGTGTGATTTTGTTAAAGTAGTTAAATATAATTGTCTAACTCTTTTTCAAGTTTACTTTTACTTAACCTTTTGTCTGATTTCAAAACAGATTTTAAAGCTTTTTGATAAGAGTAGTCTTTATCCATTAGTTTTAAAACCTTTGAAGCTGCTTTGCTTTTTGCCATTTTTTTGGGTGTTTTAAAGTTTATTAATAAAGTTACGATTTTTTTTTGATTGGTTTGTAAAAAAAAATAACTTTTGATAAAAGCAATTAGAAAACTGCTTTTATCAAGGCGTTATGGTGCATTTAAGGAAAAACCGTTATCCCACCCTTAAAATTTTCCTCGTCATTTGTTTCAAATTTGTTACCACACTTACAACATTTGTGATATGTAACAACTTCATCCCTAAGTAAAATTTTAATACGTTCTTTTACAAAATCACTTGAACCTTGAAATTGAATAGTTAAGTATTCTTTTATTTCATCCATTTTGTTTTTATCTTCTTGTGTCATAATTTTAGAATAAAACGCACCATAACAAAGTATAACCAAAAGTGGGGTGCAGCTCCAACATTCAGCTATCGTGCTTCTAATTTACTTTTGTAGGTAAGTCAGGGTTCAACACTTCTAATCCCCACCTTCGGTTATACTCAACCGTTAGCAATCAGTTTGCTTCAAACTTGCTACCTAAATAGCAATGTTTACATATTTTGTGAAAATCTTTATTGTAGTCATTTTTGCAGTTAGAGCAGCAAACCGCCACTTCGTTATTGCTAACAACAGGTATATTGCACTGCTCTAATTCCTGTTCACAAACAATATTCTTTATTTCTTGCATGTCGCTTTCAAGAAGTGTTACTCCATGCTGTTCTTTCATGTAATTAAATAGTTTTTGATAATTCATTTTTTATAAGTTTTTGGTGATTAAATCGCAGCGCAGCATACCTAAAACGTTATTTTTTTAAGATTTAGATTCAATTAGTTCGGTAAATCTTACAATCAATTCACCTACAAGGAGGTCATAATCTTCGTTCGGTCTGGCGGGGATATGTCTTAATGGAACCCCATCGTTTCTTTTCAGATTATCACGATTGTACATGTTATCTGTCATTTGGTCAACTTTTTCAATCAATTCTTTGTTTGAAAGAGTGCATTTTCTAAAACTTACAATTGCATTCATTTTTAAGGTTATTTTTCATTTGTTAAGTCTATTTTTTCGGCCAGGTAGTTGAGTTGTTTTGGTGTTAAAATGCGGTCGCTGGGTTGGTAGCCTAGTTTTGAAAGCTCTGTAAAATAGCGTTTGTTGAGCCAGTTTTTCAGGGTGGCGTTGCTTATTTTTAAGAGGTTACAAACCTCTTTTTTTGTGAGTGCCTGGGTAAATTCTTTCATACCTGGGGGATTACTTCGAAATAGTGGGGGTTTTTTTCGGCTTTTTGGTTTATGCGGGCCTGGGCTGCTTGCATGGCGGCGAAGTCTTTTAGCACGTTTTTGCGGCGGTCGATGTTGTCGATGGTGCGAAATAAGACTATTTCGCTGGCGAATGTGAATAGCTTTGGCGGCACCTCTGTAAATCCATGCCCGACTGCAATTATATCTATCATTTTTTGCCGGCGGCGAATGAGCAAATTGTGTAAATCGCTGTCGGTTTGGGCTGTGAGGTAGGCGCGGCAATCGTCGAAAATCAGGAGGCCGTTTCGGTAGTTGTTGGCAATGATGGGTAAAATACCATCTTCGTAAATGAGGCGGCGGGCTAGTACATAGTTTCGAATGCGTTCGGGAAAGCGGGGGTTTACCATTTCAATGGTGTTCCATTCTATATCGTCGGGGGTTACAATGAGGGCGCGGCGCTTGTGTTTGAGTTCGTTCATCACGATCTTTTTTACAAAGGTGGTTTTGCCGGTGCCGTTGTATCCCAAAACAATGATTAGTTTGGTGGCTCGCTCTGTCATTTTTTTGCTCTTTGTTTGTTTCGGTTTTTGCGGGCCTGGCGGCGTTGTTTTGATACATTGCTTGGCCTTAATGTCATGCCGTATTGCTGCGGCGTTGATGTTGATCTGGCATATAAATATTTATCTAAATATGAAAGATCATATGGAAAATAAGGTAAAATCATATCCTTTATATAAATGGGTTTGGGGTTTTTGCAATGCTGAAATAAATGGCTGCGGCTAAAATTGCCAGGTATGCGCTGTAGTGTAGCCAGTGGGGGATATATTTGTCGATGGTTGACGTGCGGCCTATGTAGAAAAGTGGTTGGCCCATGTATGAGGCTATTATCATGTTGTATAATGGATAGGCGAATACCAGGTACCAAAACCAGGCGGCGGGGATACTGAACAGTATGGGGACAAACATGATAAGGCGAATAATAAAGCCGGTGCGGTGAAATTGCTTTGACCATTTGAGGTTTTCGGCGGTGCCGCGTGCTTGCTTCCAGTTTATGGTTTGGCCGTTCCAGGCGGCGAATAGGAGTAACAGAATAAAGATAATGAGGTCTAGTTTGAGTATCATGGCGGGTTGGGTTTAGGGGTTTATTATTTCTTCCAATTCGTCTATAAGTGGGTTTATTTTTGCTCGAAAAACAGAATAGACTAAATTTTTCAAATCTTGAATGCTTCTAGTGCTGTCTGTTGGTATAAATTCTGAAGATTTAATAGGACTATCGCCTTTTACCCCGATCCTAAATCCTATTATTTCATTATTTTCAATAAGTTCCGTAAATTTTTCTCTTTCTCTTATTAAAATTATTATTTCCTTGCTTTTATGAAATATTTCTTCAATTTTTTCTTGCGTCATGATTTTTGATTTTTTTCGATTTTTTCTACTCTTTCGTTTAGATTGTCGATGCGATCGGAAAAGGCGGTTTTGAATTTTGGTAAATAAATGACCATCATGATTAGAATGATGTTCATGTAGGGCGGTATGTTCCAGTTATATTCTTGGGCTACGTCGGCGAATGCTTCTTCGAGGTCGTTTAATTCGCTGGGGGTGGCCTGGTATTTTTTGAGGTCGCCTTTGGTTTTTGATATGGTGGCGGCTAAAAATCCGATACCGGTGTCGACGGTTTTGGCTATGTAGCGACCTGATCGGCGGGCAATAGTGGGGTCGATGGCGGGGCCGGTGGGTTCGTCGTCGTCGAAAAAGCCGGCGGCGAATGCTTCGGGTGTGTCGGATCCTGGTGTGGGCGCTTCGGGTTCTTTGGGTGTAAAATCTTGCTTTGGGGTGTTTAACTCGCTTAGCAAGCTATCCAGGTCTTTGGGTTTTACGATGGCTTCGAATGTGCCTTGCTTGGGTTCGGGGGCTGCTGTTGCCGGCGCCGGCTTGGTGATGGGCGGCGTGGTGGGTGCGGTTTTTGGGGTTGGGAATGGCATTTTAAATATTTTTTACAAGATTTTCGGCTATCTGATCGACTGACCAGGTTTTAATTTCTCGCTTTAAGATAATGGGGTCGGGCTGGCTGTCGACTGTGAACAGGCTGGCAAAGGTTTGGCCGTTGACTTCGAACGCTATTAAAATGGCGTCGGTTTCGCCTGGTTGCAATTCGACTTCGTTTTTTAACGCGATGCCTGAATTTAAAAGCTGCTTTAAGGCGTTTTTGATGTTTTCGGGGCCAATGAGACCGACGGCCATTTTAAGGATTTGCGGGTTCATCGGCGGGGGTTTCGGTTTTGATTTTATGGCTGTACTGATTGAGCTTTTCGGCATAGTTGCGCCGGTGCTTGTTGGTGATGGGTAGCCAATCGCCTACGCCTTGCCCGAAATATTGCACGAACAAATTTAAAAGCACGTCGGCCTTGCTGACTTTTTCGCCGGTTTCTTCGAATACGGCGCCCTGTGTTATTTCGAGGGCAAAATATTCTTTAACGCCGGTTTTTACCAGGATTTCACCCTTTTTGAGTTGTGCGGGTGCTGGCTCGGTGGCTGGCACCTCTTTTATTACTTCTTTTATTACTTCTTTTTCTACGACTTCGGGGGTGCGGTTTTCGAGTTCGTGAATGCGGTCGGCTAACTGGTCGCGCTGGGTTTCGAGTTGTTGAATGCGGGCGGCTGTTTCGCTGCTTTCGCCTGTATTTTCGAGGTTTCCGGCTTCGTATCTCAAAAATAATGCTTCGAAAAACTGGCGTACTCCCATGTTTTCGGCTTCGCACATGGCAATGATGCGCGGTTTTAGATCGGTTCTGAATGAAATTTGCGTGTTACTCATGCGGTGTATTCTTTAGGTTTCTACAAAAGTAGATCAAAAATAGATAAAAGTAAATGTTTTTTTGAAAAAAAATTGCTAACTGAATATAAAAACAATTGAAAACTGTTTTTATATTCGCGTTACCAATCAGTTAAATTATTCTCACGTAGGCGGTTTAATACTCGCCGAAAGCGTTTGTAGGTGGTTTTGTATTCTGTTGTTATGTCGGTGGTGCTGCTGTTTTCGGTGTATTTGTTTCCGCCACATATGGGGCAAATGATTTCTTTTACCTGGTTGTGGTAAAATGTTTCGTAAATGGTGCCGGTGCCTTTGCAGCGTTGGCATTTTTCCGCGATGGTGGTTATCCGGAGTATTTTTACTTTTTTCGATTTGCTGGGGCTTTTTGGCATGGCTGCAAGATTTTAATAAAAAAAGGGGCCGGGGCTTATTCCGGCTCCTTTTTACCAATTATTCACTATTTACTACCTAGTAGTTTGATGGTGCGGGCGTTACATTCGAGGCTTGCGGCGGCTTCATTGTTGGCTACATAGGGCCGTGCCTCTGGGGTTCCTTCAACAAATACTTGCGTGCCTTTTGTGAGGTATTTTACAAGTTCGAGGCTTTGTCCTTCTTTTTTAAAATACTTGCAGTTTACCCAGGTTGTGTTTTCGTGTTTGGTGCCCTGGTTGTCTGTCCACGTGTCGTTGTAGGCTACTGAAAAAACAATCATCTTGTTTTTTGCTGTTTCGATTACTTTTGCATCCTGGCCAATGTAGCCAATTACTTCCATTTTTAAAATCATTTTTTTAAGTGTTTAGGGTTAATTAATAAGGGTTTATTCGTCTGTTTCTATTTCGGCCAGTATGTCGGTGAAAAATTCGTCGACTTGCTGGGTGTATTGTTTGTCGGTGTTGAATTTGCTGTATGCTGGCTGCCATTCGTTCAGGTATTTTCTTTTGAACCATTTTTGCAGGTCGTATAAATTGATGTCGAATAAGATCATTTCGCGGGCGCTGGCATTGTCGGGGGTGATGTGCTGTGTATATAGCTGTTTTACGTTTTTGTGTATGCTTAAGCGGGTTTTATAGATGTCGCCGCGCTCTTTGAGTTCTACTTTTTCGAGGGGAATAAGATTGAAGTTTTCGAAAGGAATTAAATCAATAGGGGTGCATCGGGCGGTGTTTGGGTTGTCGACAAAAAAGGCGTCGAAGTATTGGCGTGTCATGAGTTTAACAATACTGATAAGGCCGTCGGGTGTTTTGAGTAACGATAAATCGAAATTTTCTATTTCCTTAATCTTGTCGCCTTTTAGTCTGATTTCGAAGCGAAAAATATTTTCATATCCTTCTAAATAGGTGCGCTCTATGTCTTTGCCTAATTTGTCTTTTTGACTGGGAATGGGTAGGCTGTTTTTTAAAATGCCGTTGGCTTTCCAATATTCTTGTATGTATTCTTTTCGGGTGTTGACTATATCGAGGCTTTTATTATAGATGGTGATGGTTTTGCCGGCGCCTGGTGTGCCTATCATGAAATTTTGATATAACATGCTGGGCTTGTGCAATACCTTGCTATTGATACGCGGTTTGCCTTTAAATTCGACGGCTTTGCTTTCGGCTTCCTGTTTTACATATAGGTTCATGAAGTTTAAAAGGTAGTTCATTCCGTCGATGGCAATGTCGACACGCGAAATATTTTTATAACTCAATGAAAGGGCACTGACCAGGTAGTTGTAAAAGGGCCAAAGCTGGGAGGAATAAAACAAATGATTGCGAAATTCGACTTTTACGGTGCCTTTGCGTACAAATTTCTCGTTTCGGGTGTGGCTTAATAACTGGCCCAGGTGTTCGCCTTGATAATGAATGTGCCAAATGTATTTATAGTGTTGTTGGCCGTGTCCGGTGTAAATAAGTGTAAGTTCGCCGGCTTCGAAGCTGAAATTTTCGCTTTCTGTTTCTGGCTCTGGAATGATATTTTCGGGGATGTTGAAAAGCACCGAAAGCCAGTCTAAAACTACGATGATTTTTGTGTTTTTGGCGTTTTTCATTAAATCGTTGAATTTGCGGCGGTTGCGCTCGGTTTGTGAAAAGTTAAGGTCGGTATAACTCGACCGACCTTTGCAATTCGGTTCCATTTTTTAAAGTGAAAAAAGGGTGGTTTGTACGGCTGTTTTTGGGGTGCTTTTGGTTCCGTAAACCCATTCCATGAATTTGGTGTATGATGGAAAATTTGTGTTTCGTGGCGCAATTATTTCGAGGTTTTTACGCATGGGGCCTTTTATGAATGTTTCGACTGCCTGGGCGGTTCTGCATTCGGCTGTGATGTAGTCGATTTGTTTGAATAGCATATCGAAGGCTTTGTTTTTTCGCATGTCGAATCCTACTGAATGGCGATAATTTTCGTAACGCTGTTTTACGAGGGCGCGAACGGTAAATATAAGGCGCTGGCGGTGCTGGTTTTCCTTGTAGTGTTCTTTGTTGGCAATTAAAACCGTTTGACGGTCTATTTTGCTGTTTAATTTCAGGTTAACATGTGTTTCAATTTCGACAAGTTTGTCGTCGATGGGCTTTTCGATAAATGTAACAAGGTCTTTCATTGCTGTGGGTGTTGAGTTTGTTCTCGGATTTTTTTCCTCTCCTGCATTGCCGCAAGCGGTTTTTTGCTGGAGAATTTAAAAGGGGCCGGGTCTGTAACATTCCCGGCACCCTTTTTAGCTTGCGTATAAAGCTATCGAGTCCCGGGGTGCTTCCCAGCATTGCCCGGACTATCTTTGTATTTTGGCATGGCTGCGATGGCGACGACCAAACCGCCAACCATGGCCGAAAGGAAAGGAATGACGATGTTTAGGATTATTTCAGCGGGGTTCATGGCGTTGTGTTATTTGGGTGATGCGTCTTTTAATCTCTCGGGCTGCCTTGCGTATCTGGCGGGGGCTTTTAAGTTCTTTTTCAATGACTACGCCATGCTCACATCCGGCTATGTTGTACCTGAATAATAGTGTGTGCATATGCTAAAAGGTTAAAGTTTCGCCGGTGTGTTTTTTGAAAATTTTTGCAATGGCTTTTTGCTTCTCCTTTGGCACTGCTACCCTGCCGTTGCAATAGTTGAAAGCGTTGGAATACTTGGAAAGCCCTTTATCCATGATGTCTTTTCTGATTGCTTTTTTTCGGGCTGCGCTGGCTTCGTTGTAAATAAATTCAATGTTCGACATTTGACTTTTATTTATTATTGTTGTACTTTAGTGTGACAAAGATAATAGATAAAATGATATTGTCAATAGAAAAAAGTAAAAAAAGTAGAAAAAAATTTAATCACTTAAAGAAAAATATCATGTATTGGGTAACAGTTTTTAACGAATTAGCTGCAAATAAGGGTGTTAACATGAAACAAGTGGCCGAAGAGGCCGGCATAAAATATCCGACGTTGCACAAGAATGTGAGCCTGAACACGCCTATAAAAATAGATATGCTGGCAAAACTGGCTGAATATTTTGGCGTTTCGGTGGATTATTTTGTCTCTCCCGAGGCAAAATTGTTGAATGAACCTGGTGGAACGTACCGGCGAATGAATGAGAGTGAACGGCTGGAAAAACTAGAAAAGGATTTTGTTAAACTAGAAAAAAGGCTATCCGAAATAGAGAAAAATATATCTACTGGATAATAGTACAATGTATAAAAGTTTGAAAAATATCTATTTAACAGCACAAAAAAAGGCTTTTTTGAAGCCCTGAATTATTTTTTTACAAAAAATTGTGTTCTAGTTAGATGGTTGTTTGCATTATATAAATTATGATAATTTCTAAAAAAATGCTTAGTCTGTAAATCAATTAGTTATGGTTAAATGTAGGCTATTAAAATTTTTTGTTTACTCGCTTAAATCGTAGTAGATTGCATAGAGATTTATTCATTCAATACCAAGTTAAATATTATGAAAGCATATTTACAAAATCTTATGCAAGCGGTTAAAAATAAGGGGCTTACGAAAAAGGAATTTATTGAATTGGTTGGTTGGTCGGAACCTGGTTTTTATTCGGCTCTTAAAAATGACAGTTTTAAGTATTCTGATATTTTGCGTTTCTGCCAGGTGTTGGGGGTGCAATTGCATGAAATCTCTAAATATGAGCCTCCGGTTTTTACCGAGAGCAAAAGCCGCCCGCCCATCGTGCTTGATGGGTTGCCGGCTTATGGTAGAAATGAAAGTGAAATTTTATTTCGCCTGGTCAATGTTGTTGAAAATCTTAGTAAAGAGGTTGAGGGGCTTAAAAAAGTGCTAGAAAACCAGCATTAAATGAAGCAAAAGGACTACTAAATAAACGCTATACCTATATTTTATTACTTCTTGTTATACCTAAATGGATGATTAAGGATAAATCTTGAAAATATGATTATTTTTCACTTTTCTTTAAATCGCTGAATAACTTATTGAATTTCTCCAGTTTAGGTACAATTACAAAGCGGCAGTAAGGCTGGTTTTGGTTTTGATCGAAATAGTTTTGGTGATAGTCTTCGGCCTTGTAGAATTTTGTGAACGGAGTGATTTCTGTCACAATTGGATCGCTCCAGATCTTTTCCTTTTCAAGCAAACTTTTCACTTTTTCCGCTTCCAGTTTTTGTTTTTCGTTGTGATAAAAAATAGCAGATCGATACTGAGTTCCCACATCGGCGCCTTGTCGGTTTAATGTCGTTGGATCATGTGTTTTAAAGAAGACTTCCAGTATTTGTGCTAGCGAAACTACTTGCGGATTATAAACAAGCTGCACAACTTCTGCGTGTCCGGTTAATCCTGAAGAAACTTCTCTGTACGTTGGGTTTGCAATATTTCCTCCACTGTAGCCGGAAACAACTGATTCAACACCGTCCAGTTGCTGCATAACGGCTTCAACGCACCAAAAGCATCCCGCTCCAAGTGTAATTGTATCATATTGAGATTGTTGTGCATTTAAGTTTGACATAATTAATATAGTTAGCGTGATTATTATACTTTTTTTCATTGCAGATGTATTTATAATTCATCATTGTAATAACAGTTTAAATTGAATAATGTTGCAGCTCTTTCCGCGCAATTTTTGTTGTAACTTTGCGTACTGTTGCCTCCAGGCAATTTGAGTGCGAAACACTAAAAATCTATTATATGAGCTTAGAAGTAATCGGCAAGGTTGTACAGCTTGGCCAACGTCAGACCGGAGAAGGAAAAACCGGAAATCAATGGGTAAAACAAGAACTCATCATCGAAACAGAGGATCAATATCCGCGCAAAATTTGCTTGATGTGTTGGGCAGAAAAAGCTGACGAGGCACGCTCTTTTGGTATTGGCGAGAAAATTAAAGCCAGTATCAACATCGAATCTCGCGAGTTCAATGGCAGGTGGTATACCGACGTAAAACCTTGGAAATTTGAAAAAATGGGTCAGGCTGCAGGTGAAGACATGCCTTACGATGCCGTTCCAGATTCACAATCAAAAGGTGGAGAGTTTGAAGATTCTGCTGCCGACGATCTCCCCTTCTAAGCTTTAGGGTCATCTATTGAAAGAGCGTCGGATTGCCCTGTTTGCGGCATTTACAGCAAACTTAATTTATGGTTTGAACTACGTTGTCGCAAAGGGAATCATGCCCGATTTTTTGCAGCCACGCGCAATTATTTTCGTGAGGGTAAGCGTTGCTGCGATGGTGTTTTGGTTGATTTCATTTTTTACCGAAAAAGAAAAAGTACAACCTAAACACTTGTTTATGATGGCGTTAAGCGCTGTTTTTGGTGTGGCCATTAACCAAATCATGTTTTTTGAAGGGTTAAATCTTACTACGCCCATCAACGCCAGTATCATCATGGTTGGTGTACCTATTGCGGTGCTTATCTTTTCTCAATTAATTAACAAAGAGAAGATTACACTCTCAAAAGCAATTGGCATTTTGTTTGGCACTGCGGGTGCAGTCATACTTATTCTCAACAGTGGCACCATCGACCTGAAGCCAGGTAATTTTTTGGGTAATATGCTCATCGTCATCAATGCAACTTCATATGCGCTGTACCTTGTGCTGATCAAGCCCCTGATGAAAATTTACAGGCCGCTTACCGTTATGCGCTGGGTTTTTCTGTTTGGATTTGTATATGTATTTATTTTTACTTTCCCGGTTGCCAAACAGTCTGACTGGAGTATAATACCTCTGAACATTTGGATATCAATTGGTTATGTGGTTCTTTTTACAACAATTCTCGCTTATTTTTTAAACAATTACTCGCTCACCAAAATCAGTCCTGCTGCCAATAGCTCTTTCATTTACCTGCAGCCAATCTTTGCAGCAGTGATTGCACTCGCTTTTTCTAAGGATGAGCTAACATTTCTGGAAGTATTTGCAGCATTACTTATCTTTGTTGGAGTCTATTTTGTCATTAGAAAAAACGGACCTAAATGGTGGAACGTAGGCAAACAAAAAGAAACAACGAATGAATAAAAGAGTAATAGTTGCAGGTGCAACAGGCCTAACCGGGCAGGCTTTGGTTCATTTGCTTGCAAGTAATGACCAGGTTGAACAGGTGATTTGTTTAGGACGAAGTCCCCTACCCTTTCAACACGCAAAGATGTTATCTTATATTGTTGATTTTGAGAGTTTGACAAATGAATTTGATTTACATCATGATGATGTAATGTTTTGTTGTCTGGGAACAACCATTAAAAAAGCGAAAAGCCAGACTGCTTTCGAAAGAGTAGACAAAGAATTTGTGATAAATCTTGCCCGTTTTGCCAAGGAAGCAAATATATTGACTTTTGCAGTAGTCTCAAGTATTGGTGCCAGTGCAAAAAGCTCTAATTTCTATCTACGGACAAAAGGCCTGATGGAGCAGGAATTGCTGAGTATCGGCATGCCTAATACCTTTATTTTCAGGCCATCTATTTTGGTTGGCAAACGAAATGAATCCCGGTTACTGGAAAAGTTTTCCATCATTGTAATGAAACTACTTAGCCCCTTGATGATTGGCCCATTGAAAAATTATCAACCAACCAAGGTGACAACGCTTGCTCGCGCCATGATGGAAATTTCCTTTAGTCGAAGTGGAAGCCAAATTATTGAAAACAAAGAGATTAATACTTTTTAACAGACCAATAAATAGTTAGTTATGAATATTGCTGATTTCCCCTTTCTGAAAAGCCTTCGCAACGACCGGTTTTTCTTGCTCGCAGGTCCTTGTGTTATCGAAAACGAAGAAACTCCTTTTATCGTGGCAGAAAAACTGGTGCAGCTAACCAGGCAATACGATATTCCTTATGTATTTAAGGGCTCCTATCGCAAAGCTAATCGTTCGCGCCTTGACTCATTTACAGGAATCGGTGATGAGAAAGCCCTAAGGATTCTCAAAAACATAGCAACGACTTACCAAATCCCGGTAGTAACTGATATTCACTCTGTTGAG
Source organism: Bacteroidales bacterium UBA5536 (assembly GCA_002426795.1). Classification (GTDB taxonomy): domain Bacteria; phylum Bacteroidota; class Bacteroidia; order Bacteroidales; family F082; genus UBA5536. The sequence goes on along the minus strand of DINQ01000008.1, from coordinate 168,764 downwards.
GAAGCGCAAATGGCTGCTGATTATGTTGATATTTTGCAGATTCCGGCATTTCTTTGTCGCCAAACAGAGCTTTTGGTAGCTGCTGCCAAAACAGGTAAAATTGTTAATATTAAGAAGGGACAGTTTTTATCAGGGTCCTCTATGAAATTTGCAGCAGACAAGATTAGGCAGTCAGGAAATCAACAAGTGATGTTAACAGAACGTGGCAATATGTTTGGTTATCAGGATCTTGTGGTTGATTACAGGAATATTCCAGCCATGCAGCAAATCGGTGCGCCTGTAATTATGGACATCACACATTCCTTGCAGCAGCCCAATCAGGAAAGTGGTGTTACGGGCGGAAAGCCAGAGCTAATCAGCCTTATAGGAAAAGCAGCCATTGCTTCAGGTGTGGATGGAATTTTTATTGAAACCCATCCTGACCCGGCGAATGCCAAGTCTGATGGCGCCAATATGCTGAAACTGGATTATTTTGAAGGTCTGCTCCAACAGCTTGTAAAGGTCAGAGAAGCGGTTTGTTAGTTATTCTTTGCTGAAGCTTGTCAATTGTCCAGTTTCAGGATTGAAGCTCATTTTCGTTTTTGTGATGGGTGCAACTAAAAACACACCTAACTGGTTGATTGACAACCTGACAGATGTGATTGATTTACCCTTAAAGCTTAGGTTTAAATCGACAATCTCAGGCGTCCTGTAGATCAGACTATTATTAATCCGAACTGATTCTATTGAATTCGCATTGATACCTGCAATTTTACTCGTATTTCCTGATTTAATAAACTGTAATTGGATATTTTCACCACGGCCTTCAGAACCAGAAACGCCATTTTGCTCACTGAATTTAGCAACGGTCACAAAACCATCAGCCTGACTATCTGGTGTAAAGTAAATGGTTTGTTCAATCAAACGCTTGTTTTCTGCACCCAAGAATAAACTCAGATATTCCGATTCAAGTTTTTGTAATTGGTTGTCCATGTAAGCAATGCTTGATCCGTAGTTAATCTCTTGATAACCAGTTATTAAGTTAAAACGACTCTCTCTGATTTTCTGAATAAAATCAGCTGCCGAACGGGCTTTTTGCTCAGGACTTCGATCAACCCAACTCGATTGTAAGATATTGCGACGGATAACAGTTGTATCTATCGTGATTTTTCGCACGAGTGTATCTATTCTTTGGTATAAATTTCGCTCAGCATAATAGGTAAACCGCTGTTGATCAGGTGCATTAATTAGTTCTTTTTCAATAAAAACGCGATTTGATTCGCCATTGTCTGGTATTCCATAACTACTCAAAATGCCATCCGGGAGTAGATTGACCAAGGTACTTATTCCATCTCGTGAGCTCTTTTCATCGAAGGTAAGAAAAAAACTGGCTTCAGGATCTGGCTCTGAGAGCGTTGTTATAACTGCATCAACTATTGAGTATTGCACTTCATTGCTCGAAATTACATCGCTGATACCCAGCATTTTATCTGCGAATTCACTATATGGACCTTTTAATCTTTGGTTTTTCTCGATGATGAAATCTATTTTGATAGTTGTTCGCGGAAGCGAGTAAACCACACCTTCCTGCTGACCAGGATTGGCGTTTTTAGCATGGCTTAAAACAGTTTGTGCCTCGGTTGGAAAGGCAAAGAGTATAGATGTAAGAAGGATTGAAAGTTGTAGAAACCTGAAAAATATTTTCATGGGATGATGTTTGGGAATCAAATATACGAAAGAAAAGCATTTTCTCATTTTGAGCTGTAAAAAAAAGAGGTGCCAACTGGCACCTCTTTTTTTTAAAATCATAGTTAACTATTTGATAAATAGCAATTCGCGATATTTTGGCAAGGGCCATAGCTGGTCATCGATAAGCATTTCCAGCTTGTCGACATGGTAACGGATTTTTTCAAAATAAGGTTTAACCTTGTAGCAATAATCCATGGCCTTATCAGCCTCGTTTTCAATTTTATTGGCCACTTTTCGGGCTTCAGTCATTTCCTCAACATATTCGCGAATAGAGGCAATGTGCTCGGAAATCTCTTTGATATTCTGAAGCTGATTGCGGCTAAGTTTCACAAATGTTTTCGAATCTAAAACATCCTTGAGACCTCTTGCATTTTCGATGAGTGTATTTTGGTATTTGATGGCTGTGGGAATGATGTGATTCACAGACAAATCGCCCATGAGCCTCGACTCAATCTGGATTTTCCGAATGTATTTGTCGAGTTTAATCTCATATCTGGCTTCTAACTCTCTACGCGTCATCACATTGTTACGCTCAAACACGGCTACAACCTTATCCGAAACAAATGATTTAATGGCATCAGGCGTATTAGAATGATTCGACAATCCTCGTTTTTTTGCTTCGGCTTTCCATTCATCGCTATAACTGTTTCCCTCGAAACGTATAGCTTTTGAACTTGAGATGTATTCTTTCACTACCACAAAGATTGCCTCATCTTTCTTCAGTCCTTTTTTCTCCATCAGCTGGCTCACGCTTTCGTTGAATTGAATCAACTGATCAGCAACAATTGTATTTAATACAAACATGGGTTTTGCAGTATTTGCCATGGAACCTACTGCCCTGAATTCGAATTTGTTACCTGTAAAAGCAAAAGGTGAAGTTCTGTTGCGGTCGGTGTTGTCGAGCAAAATCTCAGGAATTTTTGGGAAATTGCTGATTACACCTTTGCTTGCACCATTACTGATGTTTTCATGGCTAGGCATATTTTCAATTTCGTCCAAAGTGCGGGTGAGTTGCTCACCAATAAAGGCTGAAATAATGGCCGGAGGTGCTTCGTTACCACCTAAACGGAGGTCGTTACTGGCGGATGCAATGCTGGCTCGCACCAGTTCTTCGTGAGTATGCAATGCCTTGAGTATATTTACTAAAACAGTCACAAAACGCAGGTTTTCCTGAGGTGTTTTACCAGGTGATAGAAGATTAACCCCTGTATTCGTTGCCAAAGACCAGTTGTTATGTTTACCACTTCCGTTGATGCCGTCATAAGGTTTTTCGTGCAACAAAACCTTGAAATGGTGCTTGCGTGAAACCGTGTCCAGCAAGTGCATAAGCAGTTGGTTATGATCTACTGCTACATTGGCTTCTTCGTACACAGGCGCACACTCAAACTGACTCGGAGCCACTTCGTTATGACGCGTTTTAAGCGGAATTCCCAGTTTGTGCGACTCAATTTCGAGGTCTCGCATAAAAGCCCTGGCGCGGCTATGAATTGTTCCAAAATAATGGTCATGAAGCTGCTGATCTTTTGCAGATGAGTGACCAAATACAGTTTTTCCGGCAAGAACCAGGTCGGGACGGGCTGCAAACAGCGCTGAATCGACAAGAAAATATTCCTGTTCCCAACCAAGCGTTGGATAAACCTTGTTAATGTTTTTGTCGAAGAGTTGGCACACTTTTACGGCTGCATTATCAATGGCTTCAATACTGCGCAATAACGGTGTTTTGTAATCAAGAGACTCGCCCGTATAGGAAACAAAAATTGTAGGAATACAGAGTGTATGCTCCATGATAAAGGCTGGAGATGTAGGGTCCCAGGCAGTATATCCACGTGCTTCAAACGTATTTCGAATTCCACCACTTGGAAACGATGAAGCGTCTGGCTCTTGCTGAATTAGTTCATTTCCCTGGAATTCTTCGAGGGCTTTTCCGCCAGAAGCAGGATTGATAAACGCATCATGCTTTTCAGCAGTCGTTCCGGTTAAGGGGTGAAACCAGTGAGTGTAGTGTGTTGCCCCTTTCGAAATTGCCCAGGCTTTCATGGCCGAAGCAACCTGGTCAGCTACTTTTCTCTCGATCCTGACTCCTTTGTCAATGGCCATTTCAACGCTTTTATAGGCTTCTTTTGTGAGGTATTCGCGCATCACAGAAGTGTTGAAAACCATCGATCCAAAATAGTCAGAAATCTTGTTTGAGGGGTACGAAACCGGAACCACCTGTCTGTTCAGGGTTTCGTGTAAAGCATCAAATCTGAAATTTTCCATAATTTACAATGTTGGTGTTTAATTAATAGTTGTTGAAGAAGTGTTTTTTTGGATGGTCATGAGTCCGACGAAAGTCAAAAATCCATTAAGAATCAATATTTCAAATCCAAAACGATAACCATTGAGCAATTGTTCAGAATAAGTATCAAGAATATAACAAATGACCGGAGAGGCAACTGCAATCAGCGGTACCCATTCATCTTTCAGGGCTTTTTTTGTCATCAAACCGAAAGCAAATAGACCAAGCAGAGGTCCGTAAGTGTAGCCAGCAATGGTAAATAGGCGGGCTATAACTGCCTGATCATTAATTTCTCTGAAAAGAATGATGACGAAAATAATGAGTAAAGAAATGAAAAAATGTATTGTATATCGCCTCTTTATACTGAGATTTTCGGCTTCGTTTGTTTTTCCAATGCCCAAAAAATCAACACTTACTGAGGTCGTTAGAGCTGTAAGTGCACTGTCGGCACTTGAATAGGCGGCAGCAATAAGTCCAATAAAAAAAATCAGACCCGCAAAAACGCCAAAATGGTTGATTGCCAGTTCAGGAAACAAATTATCGGAAAGCTCAGGAATGTCAATACCAAAATGACCGGCATAAACAAAGAGTGAAGCGCCCAAAAACAGGAATAACAGGTTAAAAGGCACCAGTAGAAGGCTTAAAACAGTCATGTTTTTTTGTGCGTCTCCCAGGTTTCGGCAGCTCAGGTTTTTTTGCATCATGTCCTGGTCGAGTCCTGTCATCACGATTGTGATAAACATGCCGCTGAAAAACTGTTTCAGGAAATACCGATCGTGTTTCCAGTCAAAAATCACCATTTTGGAATAGCCTTTCTCTCCAATTTCAGCAATCATCCCACCAAAATCAAGATTGAGTGCATGCAGGATAATAAAAATGGTGATTATCATCGAGGCTAACATAAATGTGGTTTGAAGCATGTCAGTCCAAACGATGGTTTTGATGCCTCCTTTAAAAGTATAAAGTGTAATAAGCAGGATGAACAATACCACTGTAAACCAAAATGGGATTTCGAAATGATCGAAGATAAAAATTTGCAAAACGTTTACAACCAAAAACATACGAAACGAAGCGCCAATCACGCGGGAAAGAATAAAGTAGAATGCACCGGTTTTATAAGACCAAAAACCAAATCGCTGTTCCAAATAACCGTAGATTGATGTTAGTTTTAATCGGTAGTAAAGTGGCAAAAGCACAAGCGAAATAATCGCGTAGCCCACCACATAACCAAACACCACAACCATGTAGGAAAATTGGGAAGTTCCAACCCAACCCGGAACGGAAATAAATGTGACACCCGAAAGCGATGCTCCAACCATTCCATAAGCTACTACCGGCCAAGGTGATTGCCTGTTACCCACGAAAAAGCTCTCATTGGTAGCGTTTTTTGACGTGATTCGGGATACAATAAAAAGCATGAAAGTGTAGCCCAGAAAAACAGCTAAAATCAGTTCAGGCTTCATCCCAACCTCCTTTCTTAGCGAGGCTGTAGGCTAAATCGAGAAGGTTTGCGTACTTTTTGTCTGGTTTAATGCTGGTTTTTTCATTTCCGATGAGTACTGTTCTCATTCCGGCATTGCGACCAAATTCAATGTCAGATTCTGTATCACCAACCATCACTGATCGCTGAAAATCAATTTCAGGAAACATGGACTTTGCCTGAAGTGCCATGGCAATTCCAGGTTTGCGGCAATTTTCTAACTGGTTCTTTAAATGTGTGCAGTAAAAGACCTGATCTATTTTTGCACCATGTGCTTCAATCTGCAATAACATCCAATCGTGGATTTTCTGCAGTTCGTTTTCCGACATGACGCCTTTTCCGACACCCTGTTGGTTTGTGACGATAAATATTCGTTTAAAATGCTGACGCAGTATACTTAAGCTTTCAAAAACACCTGGTAAGAAATCAAATTCAGATATGTTTTTCACATAATCCATCACCGGACGCCGGTTGATGACACCATCCCGATCTAGGAAAAGGTACCAATTCTGCGCTGGTGATTGGGTTTTGTGATCTGTCATAAACTATTTTGGAAACATTTTACTTTCAATGTGTTCGCAAATGATATGTCCAAGCATGATGTGCGATTCTTGCACGCGTGGCGTATCTTTTCCAGGAACGGCCAGTAAATAATCAGATTCATTTTTCATTTTGCCACCTCCCTCTCCTGTCATTGCAATTGTTTTCATGCCAAGTTCGTGAGCTTTTTTCATGGCTTTCAGTACATTGGACGAATTACCAGAAGTGCTAAGTGCAAATAAAATATCACCGGGTTTCCCGGCAGCTTCTACCATACGGCTAAAAACCACATCATAACTGTAATCATTGGCTACGGCTGTTATATAGCTGCTGTTGACGTGCAGCGCTTCGGCATAAAGCGGTGGACGATCGTAATAATACCGACCAGATAATTCAGCTGCCAGGTGCTGGGCATCAGCAGCACTACCACCATTGCCGCAAAAAAGGACTTTTCCTCCATTTTGCAAGGCGCTTACACAAGCATCTGCAGCGTCCAAAACCTTTTGAAGAAGTTGATGATCCGCTAATATTTGCTCTTTCAAGGCGATGGAGGCACGTATGGTTTCCTGAATTTTCATGATGGAACTTTGCAGCAAAAATAGCATTTTTAGCTCCCGTTTCTCCTATGCACTGATTGTTAAATTAATATTAATGAGTATAAATGCCTGATAATAAAATTATTATTTAGAAAGTCGTATTCAAATAAATTAATCACAGTTTGTTTAACAATCGGTTGCAGGCGTAAAAACGCTTCAATTGTTGCCGCAGAATTTCTTTTTTTTGGCAAAAGCTAAAATATTTGATGTGGCATGAGAAAAAAAATGATATTTGCCGAAAATTATATACTCAAAAGAAATTGCTTTAAAATACTGTTTATCAGTATTATAGATGGATTTTTTATGAAAGAAATTACCACAATCGGCTTGCTTTTACTTTCAAACAGTTTCATGACATTGGCATGGTATGGGCATTTGAAGTTTAAAGAAGCGCCGGTTTTCGCCAACTGGGGTTTGCCGGCTATTGTGCTAATCAGCTGGTTCATTGCATTGTTTGAGTATAGTTTCATGATTCCGGCGAATAGAATTGGTTTTTCAGGAAATGGTGGGCCATTCAGCCTGATGCAACTCAAAGTGATTCAGGAAGTGATCACTTTGGTGGTTTTTGTATTATTTTCGCTGTTAGTTTTTAAGACTGAAAGCATCAGCTTAAACCATTTCATCGGTTTTGTTTTATTGGTCGGAGCTGTTTATTTTATGTTTAAAAAATAGAGATGATTATAAGAAAAGTTGCTGATTTTTAGTTGTTGAACTGGATTCAGTTTCTTTTTGCAGATATTTTGGCAAATAATTTGATGTTCTTAAAAAAAAGAAAACGGTTATGAAATTTTATGATGTAGACACTGAGTTTACCTTTGGAAAATACGAAGGCAAAACATTGGCTGAAGTGTTTCAAAAAGATCCTAAGTATATCGACTATTGTTTCAACAATATCGATGAATTTTATGTGTCACCCGCTGTTTTAAAGGAGCTGAGGAATCTAGATCCCGGTTATTCTTCTCCATCTGCAAACGATATGGATGACGAGTCGCTTGATACTTTTTTCGACAATGCTGAAGAGCTGGATGAAGTTGATGAAAGCAGCTTTGACGAAGAAGAGTTTGGTTGGGACGATGATGATGTGTTGCTATCGGATGATTCTTTTGACGATTTTGACGACGACTTTGATGACGACTTCGACGACGACGATTATTAAAGTAAAACTTAAAAGTATGAAAATAGCTTCTAAGAATTTGGAAGCTATTTTTTTGTGATCAGGCCAATTGCCTGTTTGGCATAATTATCCCAGCTCATCTGTCTGGATGTTTGAGCCACATTCGCACGATTTATAGGCATTTCAATGGCTTTTTGCATCACCGATACCATTGAATCTATATCTTCTTTTTCAGCAAGGTAACCATTAAATCCATCCTTCACTGTATCCGGAAAATGACCAACTTTAGTGGCCAGCATCGGCATCTGAAAGTTGTAACCTATCGACTCAACTCCCGAAGGTGTGGCAGTCAGGTAAAACAATACCAAATGGTCGCTAACCTGAAAATAACGATGAACCTCCTCGTTGGGCACAAATGAATTAACAAGCACAACTTGATCCTTAAGTCCCAATTCATCGATTAATGAAAGTGGATTGTAATTTTTTTCATCGTCTTGTTTGCTCAAGAACAATTTCTTTGCTGCGCCAAAAAGACCGTTTTTCAATTTTGTTGTCCATTTTGTACTGTCAAGTGTGTGCCAAAATGACTCTCCCACCACCAATAAGCTCACATCGTTACGCTGTTCTGCAAGTTTTGCAAAAGCAGCAATTGCCTGATGCAATCCTTTGTATTTCCGGATAAAACCAAAAAACAAAAACACATGTTTACGCAATCCCAAAACAGCTTTTTCGGTTTCTTTTTCGAAGTCTGGATCGGGCTTAAACATATCATAAACAGGATGATAGAGCTGTAATACTGCAATGCCTTTTGCTGGTTCACTCAGAAACTCTTTCCGTACATCAAATGTTTTTTTAGGAAAAATATTCTGCAATTCATCGGCTGTTTGTCTGGCGTGCACAATATAAGATGTGGCCTTGCTGATGCCAAATTTCGTGAAGCGCATATCGAGCGCACTTCCCTCCTTTTGAATCACAAAATGCAAATCAAACACAACATTGATTTTTTTTGATTGCAGCCTGGATGCGATGAATCCCAGCGGCAATCCCTGAATGGCAATTGCCCATTGAAAAATCACCAGATCTGGTTTCAATCCGCTGATAAGCTTCACTGTGGCCTGCCAGCTCATCGGGTTGTTGTAGTTGGTCAAATAATGAACCTGAATACCTGTGCCTTCAAGTTGATCGGCTTTGCTACTCCTGTCGATAAAATCTCGTGGGATAATGGCAGGATATTGTTGTGTCCAGCTAACAATATGCACCTCGGTGTTTTCTTGACGGTCGAGGGCTTTTGCCAACGAGGTGTTATAATTGGCTATTCCGCCTTTGAACCTTGGTCCGGGTCCAAAGCAAATAATTTTTCTGGTAATTTTTTCCATGCTGAACAAGCGAAATGTTCGCAGTATTTAAAAACTAAAATGATGATGCTGATCAGTCAATTCCAACTACTAAAACACTGGAGCCAGCAATTTATTGCCGATTCAATTGCTTTAATTGCGCCTCATAAACCCTTGTCATTCCTTCGCGGAGCGATATTTTGGGTTTCCAACCAAATTTATTGTCAACGAAATCCATATTGGCATAGCGTGAATGAACCCCAACTGGCTTGTCGAGCAAAGGTTTTACGGCGGGTTTGTATCCGGCAATATCAGCAAACAGGTCAATTAGTTCAAGAAAGGATGTTAACTGGCCAGAGCCAATATTATAGGCTGAGCCATCTTTTACATTGTCGAGTAAAATAAAAATGAAGTCGATGATATCGTCGATATGCACGAAATCACGGCCTTGTTTACCTGAACCCCACACTTCAAATGGATTTTCTTTACGGGCTGCTCTGGCAGCAATAGCAGGCACCGGATAAGATTGTTCCTGGTCTTCGCCATAGCCCGAAAATGGCCGGATACAAACGACAGGAACTCCGTAATGTTTAGCAGCAATCTGTGCCAGAAACTCTCCAGTGAGTTTCGACCAACCATAAGTCATATCAGGTGTTCCCAGGTTCTTATCAAAATCAATATCACCTTCGCTCAACGCAATCGCACCTGTTGTGGTTTGCAGGCTCACCGGATAAGCTGCGCTTGAGCTTGGGTATAAAACTCGCGCTGGTTTGTGTTGTGTAATCCAGTAAAAAAACTCTGCATCAATAGAAAGATCGAGGGCTACCATCATAGGATCTCCTTCAATCTTCAGGCGCCCACCCACAATGGCAGCAAAATGAAATACGTCAGTAAATTTCTCGAAATCAATATGATACTTTTCCTGAATATATCTTGGGTTTTCACGCATGTAGAACAAAAGGTTGCGGAAGTCACCCTGCCAGAAAAACAAGCGTTTTTCTTCACCAATCACTTCAAGGTCACCGCGCATTTCAGAAGTAAAGTTCTCCAACCATTCTTTGGGATGTCTGCCAATCGACAGGTCATCAATCATAAATACTGCATCTTTGGTTGTAGTCAGCAACCGACGTACCATGTTGCGGCCAACAAAACCGCATCCCCCCGACACTAAATGAATTTTCATGTAATTTATACTGTTAAATGTTTAGTTTTTCTGCAATTGAATAGCCTTGCTTATCACGCGTATTCAACGAAACGAGCTCAGCCAGAAAACCTGTAATAAATAATTGAGTTCCAATGATCATGGCCAACAAACCAAAATAAAAGAGTGGGCGCTCTGTCATTTTGTAACCTTCCATAAAATATTTGGCATAAGCCAGATAACCCGCGATGGCAAAACCGATGGTGAAAATGATCGATCCGAGTGTGCCAAACAGATGCATGGGACGCTTGCCAAATTTGGAGGTAAAAGTAATTGAGAGTAAATCGAGATATCCTTTGATAAAACGACTTAAACCGAACTTGGTTTTACCATATTTGCGCTCCTGATGATGAACGATTCGTTCGCCGATACGGGTGAATCCGGCCCATTTCGCAATTACCGGGATATACCGGTGCATTTCGCCATGCACTTCGATGTTTTTGACAAGGTCGTTAGTATAAGCCTTTAAACCACAATTGAAATCGTGTAGCTTGATCCCCGAAATTCTTCTGGTTGTCCAGTTAAAAAAACGAGAGGGCACCGTTTTTGAAATGGGATCATGTCGCTTTTTCTTCCAGCCCGAAACCAGGTCGAGTCCTCCATTCCGAATCATATCATACAGAAATGGGATTTCATCCGGGCTGTCTTGCAGATCAGCATCCATCGTAATTACTACATCTCCTATGGCAATTTTGAATCCTTCATTCAATGCAGCTGATTTGCCATAATTTCTCCTGAAACGGATGCCTCTGATTGCGGGATATTGCTTTTGAAGTTGCTGAATAACCTGCCACGACTGGTCTCGCGAGCCGTCGTCAACAAAGATGATTTCGTAGCTGAGTTTTGCTTTTGTTGTTACATCATCTATCCAGGCAGCCAGTTCAGGAAGCGATTCCTCTTCGTTTAACAACGGCACAACGATTGAAACATCCATAAAGCTCTGATCGGTTTAAACTTCCGTAGCGGTAGTTTTGTCTTTTTTAACGAACAATGCCAAAATTGCACCCAATCCAATGGCAATGAGTGGCGACATCCAAAGCGATTTCACGAAATTTTTCAATGGATCAGTGTTTTCCTGAATCTTTTCGATGATTTCATCAATGGTTTCTTCTGGCACTTTCCCTTCAAGCGAGGCTACCATTTCATCCAGTTTGCGCGGCATATATTCTGGATCAATAATAGCTGATAGAAGATAACTGAAGATGTTGCTCAGGTAAAATGCAATGAGCAGAACGATGACACCTGCTATGAAAGCCTGCAAATAGGTAAACTTTCCGTCAAAATCCTGATCTCTGAGCTTGTTCATGGTAAAAATAGCAAAGAAAATCATCAAGCCAAATGTAACCAACAGGTTCAGAATAGAAAATATCGGATTGAAAATTGACACGTCAAAGGCGTATAATATAACAGAATATGTTACCAGAATCAATCCGGCAATCAATCCAAATTTAATGGGTTTTTCAAATGGTATCATTGTTTTTGGGTTTTGGTGATTATAAATCGATATAGCGATCTTTTCTTCGGGCAAAGATAGCAATAATGAAGGCATAAAACAGCGCCAAAGCGAAATTGACAATGAAGATGCTAAATGCCATCAATACAGGCGAAAGCAGTGTTTTTATCAGCGACCGCAGCTGGCGGATATCCTGCGCAAGATAATGTCCCTCCTTTAACACTGCTGATTCAAGGTATGACATTCGGCTTTCGAGCCCCTGCGGACTCATATATGTATAAATGAAATACACAAGCAAACCCATTACAACAGAGGCTACAAAGCCTGTCAGTAAAGCCTGACTGTAAGCCTGTTTAAACCTGATTACTCCCCTGCCATAACGGTTGCGCAGGCGAATGACGGCATAGTACATACCAAAAGCCGGTAAGAGGTAAATCAGTATAAAAAGGAAAGAAAAAGAGCGGTCGGCAACCAGGTTGAAACCAAAATAAAGAACGAAAGTCAGTAAGCCGGTAAAGAGTCCGGTTATTAAGCCAACGACCCAGAACTGGATAATGCTGTAATATGTTCCTTTTGCCTGTTGCATATAAAAGTGTCTATGCAAACTTAACAAATCATTTCACATGGTGTAAAAAAAAAGCAGTTGACTTGCAGGATGAGTAAAACATTGTACCTTTGCAGCGGGTAAGTCTTATACGACCAGCTCCTGTCGAATTCCCCCAGGATCGGAAGATAGCAAGGGTAGATGGTTGAGCGGTGCGATATAAGTAGCTTACCCATTTTTTTTGCCTTTTTGTTGAGCATCCACATTTCTCCCTTTTTTCTCCTCTGACCCTATTTTTCTCCCCGATAGCTTTCTTTTGCTAACTTCGCAAACCAATATGTAAGGTATGTTACTGAAAATCTATCCAGAGAATCCAAATCCGCGTGCAGTTAAAACCGTCATAGAATGCCTGAATGATGGAGGTTTGGTGATTTTTCCTACAGATACTGTTTACGGACTTGGAGGAAGCATTCACCAGAGTAAGGCACTTGATAAAATGGCCTCGATCAAAGGAATTAAAAAAGAAAAGGCAAATTTTTCCTTTATTTTTAATAATCTGAGCATGTTGTCGGAATTTACCAAGCCTATCAGCAACGACGTTTATAAACTGATGCGCCGCAATTTGCCCGGGCCGTTCACCTTCATTTTAACCGCGAACAACAACATTCCAAAGATTTTCCACAACAAAAAGAAAACCATCGGTATCAGAATTCCGAATGAAAGTGTTATTCAATATATCTTAAACGAACTTGGGCACCCTATGGTAACCACCTCTATTCTCGACGATGACAAAATTATTGAGTACACTACCGACCCGGAAATCATTTACGAGAAATATAAAGACAAAGTCGACATTGTGATTGATGCAGGTTTTGGCGGAAATCAACCAAGTACAATTGTCGATTGCACTGATAGTGAAATACTTATTTTAAGACAAGGAAAAGGTATTCTACAATAATTGAAAAAAAAGCTGATTTCTCTTGGTTAAAAAGGTTTTTTTAGTACTTTTGCACCTCCATTTCGGATGATTCGTTAGCTCAGCCGGTAGAGCATCTGCCTTTTAAGCAGAGGGTCCCGGGTTCGAGTCCCGGACGGATCACATTAGACTCGATAAGCCCGCAAAAAATTGTGGGCTTTTTTTCTACTTTCTAGTTTCCAAATTGAATTTGATAAAAAGCATTCAATGCGCTGCCCTAGCCAAAATTGGCTTCGGGTTTTTGCAATAAAAAAAAGTAAAATAATATTGCTTATGCTTCTGCCAGCTGATTGCTGAGTTCGAGGACTGTAATCTCTGGCAAAATGCCAATTCGTCCAGGATATCCAATGGACCCAATTCCACGATTGACATAGAGCTGCTGACCAGTTGTGCCATGCTGATACCAACCTGCCCATTGTTCATAGAGGTATTGCGCAGGACTCCAGCGGATTCCAGGGATCTCTATCCCAAATTGAAAACCATGCGTATGTCCGGCCAACATCAAATCGATATCCTGGTGTTTTTCCGTTACAACTGCATTCCAATGACTTGGATCGTGCGAAAGTAAAATCTTCGAGGATACTTTGCCAATGCCTTTGCTTGCCTTGATGATATTGCCATAGCGCGGAAAACGATTGTTTTTGCTCCAGTTTTCAACGCCTATGATGGCAATCTGTTCGTTTTCTCTGCTAATGAGAACATTTTCGTTTCGAAGCAATTTCCAACCCAGCTGGTGATAAAAAGCATAAAGATCTTCCAGGTTTCGCTGTTTTGCCTCTTTTGAAGGCCAGTTGACATAATCGCCATAATCATGATTTCCCAGAATAGCCAGTACACCGTCTGGTGCTTTGATCTGACTCAAAATCTCTTTAAAACGGTAGGCTTCATCGGTACGGTAATTAACAAGATCGCCAGTAAATACAACCAAATCAGCCTGTAACGAGTTGATTTTTTCAACAGCCTCAAGCAGTGGCGTCTCATCAGCCCAGCTTCCCAAATGCATATCACTTATCTGCAGTACTTTGTATCCATTAAATTCATCTGGCAGCCTTGGTATCAGTATTTTCTGGCTGTGAATCTTAAAATCATGTGCCCACTTGAAAATTCCAAGTATCATGCTTCCCAAAATTACTCCACCAGCTGCAAAGCTTGTGTTTTCGATAAACTTGCGTCGGGACAAACGGCTTCCACTTGTCTCTTCTTCCTTCGTTTTTTTTCGATTAACAAGATAGAGAATTATTTTTTTGATAGAAGAGATCAGGTCGTAAATGATCAGCAGGAGTGCAGGGATTATTTTTGCTACATAAAAGGAGAATACCAATCCGAAAAAATATATTTTAACACCTGGATTCCATTGATTTTGGGGCAAAATCAGCATCAATAGCATCGAGCCAACCAGGGCCGAAAGCGGTAACCAATATATAAAAGAAATAGATCGCTTTAACCATTTGTTGTATGTAAAAACCCTGTTTTTAACCTTGGTCCAGAGATAGTAATCCAAAGCAACCAACAACAGAAAGAAAGGATATCTTCCTGCATTTTTAGGATAAATGTACCAGGTTAGGAAAAAACCGGCTGCCACTGCTAAGCTGAGCAAGACAACCAAATAACGCCTTTTAAGTTTCATAAGCAGGCGGCAAAAATATAAAAACATGCGTTTCAACATGTTTGTATAACAAGATTTAACTATTATTTGTTATTAGGATGGTATTGGCCAAAAAAAAAAGAGTTGCTATTCACAACTCTTTTTGTCGGGGCAGCAGGATTCGAACCTGCGACCTCCTGCTCCCAAAGCAGGCGCGCTAACCGGACTACGCTATGCCCCGATTGATGGCGGAGAGGGGGGGATTCGAACCCCCGGTACCCTAATCGGATACGACAGTTTAGCAAACTGTTGGTTTCAGCCACTCACCCACCTCTCCAAATCCTGTTCAAAGAACGAAACTTATGTTGTCGTCAGAATAAGGAGGTGCAAAATTAGTCAATCCAGCTTAATCTCCAAATTTATTCTGAAATTTAAGAATATTTTTTTCTGCGAGCCTTGATTGCCCCTTTCTAAACCTAGCGTGAATCCTGATATTCTTTTACGACGGTTGAAAAAAATGAGCTGTAGATGATTGATTTAGAATGGTTTTAAAGAAAGGTGTCTCCAAACCAACCAAACAATAATATTTTAAAATATTTGTTGGTGCTGTTACAATTTAATTACCTTTGTGCAGGTTTAATTCATTTTATTCGTTCAACAAGCTGCGTACATCCCTCCTATTTTTCAAATTAACTCCTTGATATTTAGTGGTCTATACAAAACTAGTTGAATATTTTTTACATTTATATTTTTTTTAACATGAACATTTTTGTTGCAAAACTCAACTTCAAAACAACCAGTGAAGATTTATTGGCCCTGTTTGAACAATTCGGAACAGTTTCATCGGCTAAAGTTATCGTCGATAAACTGACAAACCGCTCAAAAGGTTATGGCTTTGTTGAAATGCCAGATGACAATGAAGCTTATACTGCAATCAATGATCTGAACGAATCAGAAGTTGATGGTAGTACCATTGTAGTAAAGAAAGCACGTCCTAAAACTGAAGGACCACAAGGTGGTGGTGGATTCCAACGCCGTGGTGAAGGTGGCGGTGGCGGTTACAGAAACCGTTACTAAGCGATACAGATACGATAAAAGACGGCTTTTAGCCGTCTTTTTTTTGTAAATAAGTTTAACAAAACTGAAGTTTTACTATCTTTGCGCCCTCATTAGCTGGTCTCGTAGCTCAGCTGGATAGAGCAGCAGCCTTCTAAGCTGCGGGTCGTGGGTTCGAATCCCGCCGGGATCACATAAGTCCTTGAATACTAATATTCAAGGACTTTTTTTTATCTGAAATAGGGTGTCCCCATAAAAACTTTGGATTTCGCTGCGTCTTGAATAATTCCGCTTAGCATTATACGATCTCCACCCAATGAAGACACTGAAAACTGTGCAACATTTCCTGATTGTATGATTAAGTCAAAAGGAATTAAGCCTGTACCAGGGTTCAATCTGATTTTTCCGGAGACCTCAATAGGTTTATCCAAACCTTCGGCTTTAACCTGATATTCGACCAGAATACCCGTATGCGTAACGCCGCCAAGTCCATTGGCGCCCATACTTTGATTGGAAGCAAGTTGGATCACAATATCACGGCCCATTGTAGCGAAAAAATTTGTACTGGCCGAAACCGGAATTGACAAGCCATTGGGCGACATGACGTTATGAGCTTCAACAACAAAATTGGTATCACGCACCATTTCCAAAACAAGCTGTTGGCTTTTTTGAAGTTCAATCGTTTCCTGTTTCTTTTGGGCCTCCCGTTTGAGTTTTCGGGCCTCTTTTTTACTGACCTCACCTGATTCAGATTGCCCTTGCACAGCTGTTGGCAAAATGATGATAAACAGCAAGAATGTAAGAATGATGAGCTTTTTCATGACTTTTCGTTTCTTGTCAGGCAACAAAAAACGAGCCAAACAAGCCATCAATTATAGCAGAAAGCTCACATCAGTTCCACTTACTATTTCTTTGGGCGTTTGGCCACAGCGGAAAATACGCATGTCTTTCGAACCTTTTAGAACCAGTTTATCTTTATCCATCTCTAAAAGACTCGACTCACGCAGTCCGACAACAGTAACCTCGCGGTTGATTGCCAAAAACTCTTCAATTCTTTGCTGTCTGGTTTCACCTCCATGCCCCACTGGATTTACTTCAATATAGTGCGGATTGATTTGAAAAGGAACCAAGCCCATGCAATCGAAGCTTTCTGGCTGATAAATGGGCATATCATTGGTTGTGCAAAGCCTCGGGCAGGCAATATTTGCTCCTGCACTCCACCCAATAAAAGGCATATTATTTTTAGCTTTCTTTTGAATAGCATCCATAATTCCAGTTTCCTGCATCTTTCCGACAAGATGAAAGGTATTACCCCCTCCTACTACAACGCACTCAGCTTTTTCAACAGCAGCTATGGCATCTTCATGATGATGGATGGAGCTTAGCCCAAATCCAAGTTGTTCAAATACATGTTTCACCTTTTTTTCGTACTCGTCATATGAGGCTGTCAATCCATCCGAAGAAAGGTTGACACCTGCATAAGGAACAAATAGTACACTTTTTACTTTGTGTTTTTTTAAAAATTCAGCAATAAACTGTCTGGGCCACGATAGGTAAGTTTCTCCTGAATTAGTTGAGTTACTGATAAGTAAAAGTTTCATGATGATACAAATATTTGTCTGAAAAAACGAACTTTTATTGATTCTGATTCAATCTTGAATCTTCAAATCACTATGCTAAACTAAACAAAATTCCCAAGCGAACGTCAAATAAACTGCTTCAAAGTGCACTTTTAAAACTTTTGACGTAGGCCCGTAAAAAGGATTTATATTTTTTATCGCCACTGAAATAGCTGATGGCCAGTTGTTCCGGATCGGCTGTGTTTGATCTTTTTGCATCAGCAATTCCAAATTGTTGTGCAGCGCGTTCAAGAAGTTCACTGTTTGATTTTCCATCCTGCAATTGATTGAGAAGAATGGGCAGAACGCTTTTTGCACGATCCAGTTTGTTCTCATTCAGAAAATATTCCAATGCAATGGCGCTCAGGTTGCTATTGGCTTGTTGCTGAAGAAATTCAATGAGACACAAATGTTCAATCCCTTGTTGATCCAGGTTCATTTGCTTCACCTGCTCATCAAGAGCTACATAGGCGCTAATAGCAGATGCAAATCCTTGCGTATACATCAAATCAAGTACTTGGTTATAATGTTCCTGATAAGAAAAAGAACTTTGAAACTCACTTTCAAGTTCCTTCAATCTGCTGTCATCAATATTACAACCACGGTTCCTGTTGAGTAAAACGCGGGCTGTATCCAGGCTACTTCTAAGCTCATTGATCCTTTGTTGCCGACCAAACCTTTCAGCGGTAAGAATGAGCTCGTTATAACTTTGGTTGGTGTTCAGGCAGATTCGCTCGATCAGCTTTTGGTCGAGTCTTCTGAATTCATCTGCAATATCTGCATCAGCTTGTAGCTTATACTGCTCAGTCATATTTTTCGCTTCATTATAAACCGTCCAGGCAACATCGAGTTTATTGGCCCAGACCTTGCTGTTTGCACCTCTTAACTTCCTGATGATGATAGGTTTCGCAATAACAGCCTGAAGTGAATCGAGGTCTTTGGAAAGACTAAGACCCTGTTTGATTGCCAGCGCTTTGGCTGCTTTGATAACATCAAGAGCTGTGGAATTGTCACCATTGTCAGCTGCTTCAATTCCAGCTTCGAGTGAAGCGTTGAATACCGGCTGTCCCAATTTGTTTCTGAGGGCGTAGGCTGCCGACTCATCAGCAATAAATCCCGGGTGAGCTGATGCATAGTAAAGCGCCTGGTCGTAATAAAGGATCGCATCGTTTTTACTTCCCGCAGCCAAGGCTTTTTTTGCTTTTGTTATCAGGCTGTTGAAATAGATATTGTGCGCGTCGGCGATAGCATTGTTGATGGGGTATGCCAGCGATTTGTTGTCGAACAATATGGAGGCCTGATAGGCATTTTCAAACATTTGAACGGCCAAAATATTTTCACCAGATTGCTTGAGCCGGTTTGCGCGGTCTTCAAAAGCAGCAATCAACCTCGTAGCTTCGAGGCGAATGTCATCGTCAGGAATACTGTTAAAACCTTTTTTGAAGAAGTCTTTTGATTTTCTATAATAGGACTCCGCCATTTCATCGTTACCGGCCTGCAGTGATTTGCTGGTGATTTGGAAATATGATTGTAACAGACCGATACTTGCTTTGTGCAATTTGTTTGCAAGTAGCGCCAACTCTTGCTGATTCAGCATGAAAAACGAGCCATCATTCAGCGATTCGAGGATTGAAATGGCAGTTGCAAAATCACCTTTAAAGATTAACTCGTCAGCCTTGGCTGTAAGTAAAAAGTAGATTTCCTTTCTTAGTTGGCCTTTTTTGTTTTCTGGCTCGAACAAATCAAACTTGTTGGCTAATTCCTGGTCAGGCTGAATGGAGGCGATGGCTAATATTGTTTCAGAATCTCTGAAGTCACCAATTTTGGACAATTCGCGGTATTGTTCAAGCGAAGACAGATATCGGTTTGCAAGAAAAGATCTGGCATTTTCGACTGCCCCTGACTCCTTTGCTTTGGCGACTAGCAATGTTTCGAGTCGCGTGTTGATTCGGTTTAGTGCATTATAATTTGATTCAAAAATTTGATTATCAATATGGTATGTTGAAATAAAATCACTGGTCAAAAACTCTTTGGCATTATTTAATGCCTTTCGTGAAATGTCCCAGTTTACAAAAAGTGCCAAGATATCATCTTCCTGTTTGTTACCTTCTTGCTCAAATTGTTGTACTATCTGACCGAGTAACTTAGTTGTTGCCAGGTATTGGTTGATTTCCATTATCGTTGACTCAAGTCTGAAAACCAGCGTATTGGAGAAATCAAATTGATCAATGGTAACATTTTGGAGTTGCGTAGAATTAGCGGGTAATTCAATCTGACCCAGGATAATTTCCTGGTTTGCAACCGGATTGTTGATTGAAAACGATTTGCTCCATAGTTGATTCTTCGCATCTGTTAGTTTGAATTGGCCATTCAACACATCCGGAAAAACAAATTGACTCACATCGATATCGCGATAAATGACTGGATTTGCCACTGACATTTTGTTGAAATCCATGGAAAGAATGGTTGTCCCATAACCACTACTCTTTGCAATTAGTTCATAATCAATCAGGTAAATAATAGATATGTTTCTTTCCTTTTCGGGAAGGCTGTTAATGATGGTATAAAAGACAAACTGTTTGTTCCTCCCTGCTTGCGGACCAGCTGATTGCATATTGAGCGATAAGCGGGTTTCACCATTCAAAGTTGATTGCTGGGCATGACTATAACCTATCAGAGAGACAAACAGCAGCAAGAAAGCAAATATTTTTCGCATCAAATTGTTTCGTTGAGCCTACAAATGTATGAAAAGCCGATTTACCATTCTTTTAACAAAACAACATTCGATGTGTGTGTTTTAAGCGTTAATAAGACGCTTTTTTAATTGAAGCTTTTCTTCCCAACATAAAGAAATTGGTTCGCATAGCCAATAAGTTCAGGATTTTCGCAAGTACTGCGTAAGTTGAGGAGTAGTTTTCGCTTGCCTTCAGGGGAAAAATATTTTATCATTTCATTTTCAGTGTATTTAACGCCAATACCTTCCAGATTGCGGATGTGCATGGTGTTAAATCCTTGTGGCTCTATTGAATGAACAGCTATTTCAGGTAAGCATTTGTACTGTGGTACATTGTAACCCTGAAATTTGACTGTTGTTGCAACATCCTTCATCAATATATCTGCATCATTGGAGCAACAAAATCTGTTTTCTTCATAAAATTGCGCAATATGATTGTAGGTACTTAAGAAAACAGCAAAGAGAATACCTCCCTTTTTCAAAATCCTGAAAGCTTCTGAAATGGCTTTTGCACGTTCGCCGAAATATATAAGGTGATACAAAGGTCCCATCAGCAATACCGCATCAGCTGTATTGCTGTCAAT
Organism: Bacteroidales bacterium UBA5536; assembly: GCA_002426795.1. GTDB lineage: Bacteria > Bacteroidota > Bacteroidia > Bacteroidales > F082 > UBA5536. Next base: position 147,942 of record DINQ01000008.1, on the reverse strand, counting down.
AAAAGATAAATTGGTAGCGCATGCAATTTCTGAGAAGAGGATATTTCTTTTAAAAACTCCTTTGATCCTTTTATTAAAGGCTTCGAGTGATTTTCGCGAAACATCCACCACACCAACCTTGCAGTTTCTTTTTAGCAAAAATTCAGCATACCTTCCAGGACCTGCTCCAACGTCGATCACAACGGAACCCGGAGCAATATAGCGCTGCATCAACTCTGTAATTAATTCAAATTCAGCCTCAAATAGTGGATTTGACGCAAGACGGTTGTATTCTTCTTTCACGCCTGCGTCGTAGGCTGCCGCGATGCTATCGATATCAGTCATGCTGTATTTCTTGTTGCAGGTCTGGAACTATCAATGCTCTGTTTGCGTGAGGTATTGCTTGTAAATTGTGTCCGTAAACAGATTGAAGGAATTCGGTATCCCAGGGATTAACAGTTGCCTTAGGCCTTATCAGCTTACCCTCCTTTACAAAAAGAAAATCATCACCATATAAAAAGGCCATATTTGGATCGTGCAATACAGCGATAACGGTTAGCTTATTGAAGGTGAATTCTTTGAGTAACTTCATGAAGGTTATCTGGTTATTGAAATCAAGATGCGTAGTTGGTTCGTCAAGCAGAAGTATTTGGGGCTCCTGAGCCAACACCCTTGCAATCATAACCAATTGCTGCTCCCCGCCTGAAAGCTCCGTGTAAATCCTGTTTTTCAGTTCAAGTATGTTCACTTTTTGCAAAGCCTTATCAGCAAGCTCATAATCTTTCTTTTCTGGAACAAAATTGATGAACCCAGCTCTGCCAGTTAAAACAACCTGTTCGACAGTGAAAGGAAAAACAGCTTTGTGTTTTTGTCCTAAAAAGCCAAAAGTCCTGGCACGGTGGTGCAGTGACATTTGTTTCAACTCAGTTCCAGCAACATTGATATTGCCATGTTTATATGGTAATAAACCAGCAATGATTCGCAGTAAAGTTGATTTCCCGCTCCCGTTTTTCCCAAGGATAACAGTCAGCCTGAAGGCTTCAATATCAGCTGAAGCTTCATGTAGCACTAGCTTTTTCTCATATGAAAATGAGAGATTTTGAATGGATACGGCGGTATTTACTGCTCCCATCCGATATTTGTTTTTTTCATTAGATACAGGAAAAATGGTGCGCCAATCAGCATCGTAATCACACCTACAGGTATTTCGAAGCCAGCAATTGTTCGCGAGAAATCATCAATTATCAACAGGAACATTCCGCCAAATAAAAAATTCAACAATGTACTTTGCCTGTTGTCGGGACCAACCATCATACGCACCATATGTGGAACAATCAATCCGTAAAGCCCAATAATTCCTGCCACAGAAACAGCTGCCGAGGATGCGAGTGTGGCTGCGACAAGAACAATTAATTTGTTTCGCACCGGGTTAATTCCTGAGGTTAGGGCTTCTTCGTCGCCCAAAGCAAGAACATTTAATCGCCAGCGCATCATGAAAAGAATGATTAAACCAGCCAGAACAGGAAATGCTGAGGCATTGAATAATTTCCAGCTTGCATTGTGCAAGTTTCCCATTGTCCAATGAACAATAGACTGCAACTTAAAGGGATCTGATAAAAACTGCACGACAGTGAGTAATGCAGTGAAAATTCCGGTAACAATAACACCTGAAAGGATTAAGGAAACAATTGATAAACTTTTGTGCTTGCGCGCAGCAAAATAGCTGAATGCAACAGCCAGCAAACCAAACAAAAAGGCAGATAACTGAACAGGAATAAAGGCCCAGGCAAGTGCCAGAGCAGCTCCAAAAGCAGCACCTGACGACAAACCAAGCACATAGGGAGAAACGAGCGGGTTTCTGAAAATGGCTTGAAGGCTGTTGCCCGAAACGGACAAGGCACCACCAACCAAAAAAGCTAGCAGGATTCGGGGCAAACGCACCTCAAACAGAATGGCTTGTATAGTTTGAAAGTCTATTGCCTTGCCGGCAGTTCCTGAAATGAGAAAATCTTTGAAATAAGCGAAAATACTACTTGTTGATGCCATTTCTGAAGGTCCTGTAAAAAGCGACATAAGAATGACCGGAATCGGTAGACTGTAAAGCACAATAGCAAGTAGTTTTGTATTTTTCACTCGATGTCCTCCCCTTTCCTGCCATAAAGTTTGTTTAGCATCACAGCTTTTTCCATTTCGGGATCAATATTTGCAAGATCTTCCGGATAACTCCATGCCGAGAGTAATTTTGCAGCATATTGAAACTTTAACGTCCAGAGGTCGCACATAAAAACTGACGGCAATTCAAAAACCCGTTTGTCCTTCACCGCTTTGATTGTTCCCCAGCCCGAAAGATTCATGATATCTTCAGGATTTTTGTTGGCATCGAACCACATGACAATCACATCTGGATTCCACTCAATGACTTTCTCAAGATTCACAACCAGGTGCTCATCACTTGAAGTGCAAGCGTTTTGAGCACCCGCCATTTCAATAAGCTCGTTTACGGTGCTATTCGTACCGCTTGTTTCGAGCGGACCCTGTGCCCACATAAAGTAAACTTTCTGTTTTTCCTTTGTGATTTTTTCAGCCGCCTCTGCCATTTTTAACAATTCACTTTTTGTGTATTGGATGAGTGAATCGGCTCTTTTTTCGCTTGCTGTCAGCAAGCCGAAATCGCTTATTTCCTTGTAAATATCAGCTGTGCTTTTGATCATGACAGCATAAACTGGAATCTCTTTTGATTCAATGGCATCGATGGATTCTGTTTGCGATGCCCACATAATCACCAAATCAGGTTTCAGGGCAACGATATGCTCATTACTGACGAAATCCCAGTTGCCTGGCGCAGGTAGTGATTTGTTTTCTATTCTATCGTCCAGTTTAGCGTAAGCATTATATACAGCATCATCGTAAACACTGGATGAAACAGCGATAATTCTATCTTCGGCATGCAACATATAAAATCCTGAGAGTGCACTTTCGATCAGACATACAATTCGCTTAGGCGATTCTTTGAATTTCAAGGCTTTTCCCCTGAAATCAGTCACTGAAAAACTGACTTCACTTTCGGAAATGTTTGCTTTATGACTGTTTACGCAGGTGTAAAATGATAATGACACGATTAATAATAAAACGGAAAGCAATTGATCCTTTCTTATTTGTGCTATAATCCGTGTGATAAATCCAAAATGCATATTTTGCTATATGTCAATATTTACACCAGCCATAAAAGAGAATCCCGGATCTTGAAATTGCCAGGGCATCAGGTATTTATTGTTTGTGATATTGTACAAATTCAGGAAAAGGGACAAATTGCGATTTTTTCCCAATTGAACATCCTTTGAAAAATGCATGCTAACAATTTCATGCGCATCAAATTCCTGCCGGTCGGCTTTATTGCTGCTATCGTACATTTTACCTGAAAAATGCACATAAGCGGCTGCCTGCACCCTATAAGGCAGGTGTAGCGTAAGGCCCAAATTTGCTACGTTATCAGGAACAAAAGGAATGCGCGCACCGTCCTGAATGGTGTCTATTTTGTTGGTGATTTTGGTGTCAAGCGCTGTGTAATTCGCAAACATATCAAGCCTTTTACTGAGCTTGTATTTTATAGAAAGCTCAAGCCCTTTTGAGGTAGTTTTTCCTGCATTAACTGACTGAGTTTGCGATGGATTTTGCGAAACAACATTGTCAATAATTGCATCATCCACAACGCTTTGAAAAGCCCTGACACTTACTGAGCCAAATGAACTGAACCGAAAATCGAAGCCTGCATCCATACCTAAGCCGGATTCAGGTTTCAGTTCCGGATTGGGTAACTGGCCATTTTTACCTGCAACACCAAAATCTTCAATGTTTATGGTTCCTCCAATTGATTTTAACCCAGGGGTCATAAAACTTGTACCTATATTCACAAAAGGATTTAAACCAATTTTGGAAACATATTTTATTCCGGCATTCCAAAGAAAGCTATTCCATGATTGCGTATTGTTGCCCGGCACATCGCCTCCAAGTTTGTTTATATGATAAGCAATGCTATTAAATCTTGCGCCACCCCGCACAATCAGGCTTCCAAACCTTAACTCCTCCTGAGCGTATATTCCTGTTTGATGGGCTGATGCATAGTTGGCTGTTGTCTTTACTAAACCAGCTGTTTGACCCCAGGTTTCATATTTCGCAGTCTGGTAATCAATGCCAAGTGTCAAAGTACTATTTTCACGATGTTTGAGCGTAAAGACAAAATCAGCAGGAACAATGGATTGTTTTACACCATTGTCGGAAGCGAGTTGCAGTTGCTCATCCAATGCCAAGGTTTGGTTACCATAATGGTCTTCCTGCCAACTTCTATCGTAATTTCTGTAGCCGACTTTTGCCTTGAGTGTGGCAACATCATTTAACTTAAAAGAATAGGCGAAATTCATCAATTTATACTGGTGATCATAGCCCCTGTTTGGCCTGCCAACATCGCCTCTATGCATGGTCCCATTGGCAAAAACGGAAATTTTATGTCGTTCATCTTTATCCATAAAATAGTTCAAGCCCAAAAACAATTTGCCTTTTGTATATTGAGGATTATCAATCATATTGAGCCATGATCCTTCTGATCCGTAATTTGTGTAGTCTGATTTTTCATAAGATCCACCAGCGATGATGTGCAGCCTGCCAAAATGGTTCTGATGGTAAATATTCCCATTCAAAGTATTGTAGCTGCCTCCACTCAATCCAATCATGGTGCGGGTTGTGTCAATTTTTTCTTTCAACACAAGATTAACCGTGCCGGTGAGTGGACATTGGTTACCAGCAAAATCCTGTGATAAATAATTTGTATACAAAACCGAGGCAGGGCCGCGTTGAACTTCGATTCTGTCAACTGCCAATAATTCAACCGCCATCGGATCTACAAAGGCATCGATGGGCAATCCCTGCAGCATATATGTGCTGTACTTGGGCCCCAGACCGCCATAAGTTCCCCAGTTCGCGTCGTTGCGCGAAAGAACACTAACTGCATTCCCCGGCAGATATTGAATAGCCTCGGCAAGATTGCGATTTCCAGTGATAAGATTTTCTAACTCAGAAGATCGGATAACATCAATTTTTTGTGTTACATTTCCGGCTGATTGCAGTGTTTTGGATGCCGTTACTATCACTTCATTTAAATCAGTAGTGTCTTTGGATATTTGTCCAAATGTAAAGGCCGGCGCCATTATGCCCAGAAACAATAAATAAGATTTAATTCGCATAATACTATAATCCAGGTTTTTATTGATAATAATTTGGTTTTATTTCCATGGAGTGTTACGGATTTCAAAATCGTGTTACCGATATTGGAAATTTTTTTATTCAATATCAGTCATGACAAGTTTACCATGCTTGATACCTTTGATACTGATAATTCTATCTGATAAGCTGGCTAATTGCTGGGCTTTGCCTTTAACAGCAATTGTTTCGAGGCATAGATCGTGTGCCAGATGAACGTGCTGAGAGCTTAATATTAATTCGTGGAAATCGTGCTGAACGTTAAGTAATTTGTTGTTTACATCTCGTTTATGATGATCGTAAACAATCACAATAGCTCCGGCCAGAATTTTGTTTTGGTCTATTTTTTCAGAAATAAGATTGCTTTTTATCAGGTGTCTGATAGCCTGAGAACGATTCGGAAACTGCTTGTCGGTAACCAGCTTATCCAACGAATGCAGCATCTCTTCTTCGAGTGACACACCAAATCTTTTTATTTGCATCGTGTTACCAAATTAATATTCGTGCCACAAATTTAGAACAAAATGCAAACGAGACAAGCCATTATTCAAGATAGTTCAGGAATATTTTCAATTAAATAGCATCTTTTCAAAAATGAAATATGACAGCGTTGAATGACAGGCTTTTTAACCTAATCAAGCTAAAAATTTAACCAAAGCTTTTGCTTGAATAAACTTACAAATAGCTATTATTTAACTTTTACGAAATTTCTGGTTTACTTGTTAATACCAGAAACGAACAGAAAAAAAGTGAAAAATCTGTCATGCAATTTGTCATGCCATAAAAAAGGGATTGATAATATATTTATTATCAATCCCTTACGTTTTAAAAAGTGCCCAAGAAAGGACTCGAACCTTCACGAGCGTTCGCTCACTACACCCTGAATGTAGCGCGTCTACCAATTCCGCCACTTGGGCTAAAACACCCTTCAAAAAACAGTGCCCAGGACAAGAATCGAACTTGCACTCCGTAACCGGAACATGGCCCTCAACCATGCGCGTCTACCAATTCCGCCACCTGGGCTAAAAGTCCGGCAAAAGTACAATTTTTTTTCAATCAAATTCCAAAATTATTTTGAGTTTTTTGTCAAAATCTCGCCTTTCTGTTTTTCGTGTTTTGAAAACTGAGATCATGAAACTGCAGTTGATTCAAAGCCTGCGAGTTTGATTAAAACTGATTTTTAAAAATGAGCGAATGCTAATTGCTCAAATAAATTAACCTGAATAAAATGCAAATGAGCATTATGGTTGCTTGGTATTTTCTTATTTTTGGTATTCATTTCAAAAAACAAAATCATGACTTTCCTCAACGAAAACGATAAGCAACTCTTGCTGCAAAAAGGTATCAATGAAAAACAAATTGTTACGCAAGTTAACCAATTCAAAAAGGGCTTTCCCTATATACAACTGGAAGCTCCTGCAACACCTGAACACGGTATTCTAGTACTTGACAATGCAAAACTGAATGAATTGATCGATTTTTTTGAGGAGAATAAAGCCGATTATTCAATTCTGAAGTTTGTACCGGCATCAGGTGCTGCAAGTCGCATGTTCAAGCATTTGTTCGAATTTGTGGAGGAGTATAAAAATAAACCTATTCCCGAAAATTTTATAGATAAAAATGCCGCCTTTGGCACTGCTGCCTACTTTTTTGCACATCTAAATGATTTTGCGTTCTACGACGATTTGAACAAAATATTTCTTCAGCAAGGCACTTCCATCGAGCAAAAAACCGCAAAAGGTGAGCTGGTAGAAATTGTGGAGAAATTGTTGAACGAGGATGGATTAAATTATGGAAACCAGCCTAAAGCCTTGCTTAAATTTCATCATTATGCTGATGGAAATCGCTACGCTTTAGAGGAGCATCTTGTAGAAGCAGCTGTTTATAGCACCGACAAGGAAAATATTTCCAGTGTCCATTTTACGATATCTCCTGAGCACAGAAAGCGATTCGACGAAGTAATCAGGAAGGTCAGGAAAAAATATGAAGATAAATTTGGAGTGAAGCTTAACATTCATTTCTCGGAGCAAAAACCATCGACTGACACTATTGCAGTTGACATGGAAAATAAGCCTTTCAGAAATACCGATAACTCACTGCTGTTTAGACCCGGAGGTCATGGTGCTTTGATTGAAAATCTGAATGATTTAGACGAAGAAATCATTTTTATTAAAAACATTGACAATATCGTGCCCGATGTCTTGCGTGAAGAAACTTATCGCTATAAAAAGGCCATTGGTGGACTTTTACTCGACCTGCAACAGAAAACCTTTGAGTACCTCGATTTGTTGGACACAGGAAATCTAGATCAGGCTGAATTAGAAGAAATTATGATTTTTGCTGAGAAGAGGCTGATGATTAACATTTCGAATGCCTATGAGGGATACAGCGATATTGAGAAAGTCGATTATCTCTTTGAAAAGCTCAACCGCCCAATAAGAATATGTGGAATGGTGCGCAACGAAGGCGAGCCGGGCGGAGGACCTTATTGGGTTCGAAATGCAGAAGGTGTGTTGTCTCTTCAGATTGTTGAATCATCGCAAATGGATTTGAAGAACCCAGAGCAAACCAAACATGTAAAGAACGCTACACATTTCAATCCTGTCGATCTCGTTTGTGGAACCTATGACTTTCGGGGCAAGAAATTTCATTTGCCTGATTTTGTGGACCCCGAAACAGGGTTTATTTCCGAGAAATCGAAAGATGGAAAGAGTCTGAAAGCGCTTGAGCTGCCTGGTCTCTGGAATGGTGCCATGGCTGACTGGATTACTGTTTTTGTAGAAACACCCATCATCACTTTCAATCCGGTGAAAACGGTAAATGACCTTTTACGCCCGCAGCATCAGGCTAGATAGGCAGAACTAGTTGGCTTGAGGTTTCTCCCCTTTTTTAGGAATTAAATAGGTGGCTGCGACAGCTACAACAAGGGCTACAAAAAAAGTGAGTAGCCGTGCCGGCACTTCCTGATCCATCTTAGTAGCAATCCATATGATGGTGAAAGATAATCCGGCAATAATAGTAGCAATAACAGCACGCCCATGATACTTCTTCCAGCTAAGGGTGAGCAAAATCACGATCGAGAAAGTGCCTCCAATACCAGCCCAAACATAGCTAACGAGTGTAAAAATAAGTGTTGCTTCTACTTTCCATGCCAGGATTAATGCTACAATTGCAAGTAAAGCAGTCACAATTCTGCTTTGCAACAAGGGATTTTTAATTGGCTGTTTCAATTTTTTTAGCAAAGGCTTTAGCAGGTTTTCCGAGAATTCAGTGGCGCTGAGGATCAATAGCGAATCGGCTGTAGAAATCATGGCAGCTATGGCACCGGTGATCAAGATGGAGGCAACAACAGGCGGAAAAATCGTCAACATGACTTCTGGCATCACATATTCCTGATCGGTTAAACCGGTCGGACCAAAAATTGCCAAACCAATCCAGCCAATCATCAGTGCTCCAATATAGGCGATAAGTGTCCACACAATACCAACATTCCTTGCCTTTTTTGCCTGTTTGGCATCAGATATGGCCATAAATCGCATAGAAAGTTGGGGTTGTCCGCCCAAATACCCAAAAAACCACGAAAATCCACCAACAATAACGACCCCGGCCGAAAATCCAGATGCACCACCAACCAAAGATTTGTAGGTTGGACCTGAGTTTGTAATTGCTTCCTGAATTCCTGAAGCAAAGGTCTCAGGATGGTTGCCTAAATAGATCAAACCAACAATTGGCCCAATGATTAAGGCCGTTATCATCACAATCGCCTGTATAACATCTGTATAAACCACACTTCTGAATCCGCCATAAATGGTGTAAGGAACAATAATAGCAGCGGTGATTAGCATGCCCAGGTTGGGGTCAATATCAAACATAGAGAACAAAGTTTTTCCACCTCCAAGAAACTGAGCGCCAACGTAGAAGAAAAAGAAAAATACGATGGCGGCACTCGAAACCAATTTGATAGCCTGAGCGGTCTCGGAATGTCTGGCTGCGATGAATTCTGTATAGGTTGACAAATTAAATTTCTCGGCAGCATCTCGGAGTCGCCATGCTAACAAAGCCCAGGCAACAACAATCCCGGCAACACAACCTAATGCTGTCCAGATTTCGGTAAGTCCCATGGCATAGGCTGCTCCGGGTAATCCAAGCAATGCCCAACTGCTTTCGCCTGTAGCCCTTTCGGAGAGGGCAGCTACCCATCCTGGCAGCTGTCTCCCTGCAATGGCATAATCAGCTTCGTTTTTCACTTTTCTACCTTGGTAAATTCCCCAGATAATCAACAAACCAATGTAAATCAACATCACAATTAGCAGCTGTCCTTGTTGTTCCATGTTTTCGATTTTGAAATTTCAAATTTTCGAACAGAAAAAGTAATTTTGAGGCTAAATTTACAAAATTGAAAGAAATAGCAATAAAATGGTTTATTCTGTCTTTTAACAGTTTGGTTCTTTTCCGAATATTAAAACAAAACTTAAAGAAATGATTACAAAAGATATTGAAATAGAAGAACTTGTAAACAGATTTCCCTTCAGTGTCAAGTATTTGATGGAACAACACATTAAGTGTATTGCCTGTGGCGAACCAATCTGGGGTACACTGGAAGAAGCTGCAAAAGAAAAAGGATACGATGATATTGCTGTACAGCGTTTTGTGGACGAAATGAATGCGCTGGCGCAGCAAGCATCTTCACCTGAAATTCCGCAGAAACCAGTTATTTCAATAGAAAAACTTGGTAGTTAAATCACTGAATCAGGGAGCTAACTGTTGAATGTTCCAGGAATCTCCTTCAAGTAAATAGGAAAATCGATCATGGAGTCGGTTTTCGCCACCCTGCCAATACTCAAAATAGTGTGGGATTACGCGATAGCCTCCCCAATGATCGGGACGATTGAGTGGTTTGTTTTGTGCGAGTAATTCCTGATACTCTTTTAATAGGGTCTCTTTGTGCGCAATAATTTTACTTTGTGGAGAAACGATGGCCGCTATTCTGCTCTCAGCTGGACGGCTGTTGAAGTATGTTTCAGACTCTGATTCTTTCACTTTCGTTGCTGACCCTTCAACACGAACCTGACGTTCCAAACTTTGCCAAAAAAACAACAATGAAACTTTCGGATTTTGTGCAATTTCATAGCCTTTGCGGCTGTTATAATTTGTGTAGAAGACAAAACCTCCTTCAGAAATTTCTTTGAGCAAGGTAATCCGCGATGAAGGTGCGTTGTTCAAACAGGTGGATACAACCATCGCATTGGCATCAGGGATATTAGCTTTGAGTGCTTCCTGAAACCAGGTTTTAAAAAGGGCGAACGGATCGGGGGTCAATTTTGACTTTTCCAAACGAAATTTTCCATATTCAATCCTTTGGTTGTGGTAATTTGCCATACGCTTTTCTTGCAAAAATAATTAACTTGCAGCATTAATTCATTGATGATGAAATTCAGGTTAATTAGATATCGATCTGTTCCTGTTCCAACCATCTGGGGCTGGTTATTATTTTTAGTGTTGTTGACTGGCGTTTTTTACGGGTTACTGAAAGCGACCTATCCTTTTTTAAACGAGGAAATTCCAACGAGTACGAAAGTGCTAGTTGTTGAAGGCTGGATTCCTGATCAGGGCCTGAGGAATGCCATTGCTTTCTATCGCGAGAAACAATACAAATACATGATTGTTACCGGTATACCAATCGAACAATGGACCTTTGCTTCACCCTATTCTAATATGGCTGATGCAACAGCCAGAAGTATGAAAGAGATGTTTTTTAAAGACACCATTTACCGGGTTCACATTCCGACCACGATTCAACGGGACAGGACGTACTCTACTGCTGTTGCACTCGAAATGAAACTGGATTCAATGGGACTTCATCATGCTGATTTTGATTTGTATAGCATGGGATCTCATGCCCGAAGATCGTACATGATGTTTGAAAAAGTTTTTGGAGACAGAATTAAAGGCTTGGTTGCTGACGACGACCCTTCTTTTGTTCCGGGCGATTGGTACAAGAGTAGCCGTGGTTTCAGAACAGTTTTTGGCGAACTGACTTCATATGTTTATGCACGTTTCTTCTTTTATCCGGATAAAAAGATGGTTTCAAAATTGATCGTGCAAGGAAAGTATATCGATATGATTCAAAATGAACGATATGAGAAGGACCGCTATTTCGACAAGAAAGAAACATCGCCACTCAACGACACAGCGGTCAAATATTTTAGAGGTCTCCCCTATTTCCCTGTTGATCACGACTACGTGTTGCACGCCTCTTTCGAGATAGATACATCTCAACCCTCATTTAAAATGCCGACAAGCACGACTCGTGAACCTGAATACCGCCAATACGCTCATTTATCCTTCAGATTGAGAGATACGGTTTATCAGCTGACTGCGTATCAGAATTTAGAGCATTTGGCCAAAAATCCCGGAAGCAAATATCTTTTCATTCCGTTTAAAGATCTCACAAATGCAAAATCAACTTATGGAGGCGGCAGGTATCTTGATCTGAAAATTCCGGATGCCGATTCAATTGTGCTCGACATGAACAGATGTTATAATCCCTATTGTGCCTACGATAGCAGATGGTCGTGTCCGATTCCTCCTTACGAAAACCATCTACAAACTCGCATTGAGGCTGGCGAAAAAAAGTTTCACTAACTACTTGATTTGATTAGTATGATGAGTCAACACAATATTTCCCTGCTTTACGTCGAAGATGAAAAGATTCTCAGGACCATCTATGAAAAAATTTTAGAGGATAAAATTGCTCATTTATACTTTGCCGAAAACGGAGAAGAAGGCTATGAAAAATACCTAAAATACAAGCCAGACCTAATCATTACGGATATCAAGATGCCTGTCATGAATGGCCTCGATATGATCAGGAAAATCAAGAAAGTTCAACCAGATGCAAGAATTGGCATCACCTCAGCTTATAGCGAATCGCATTATTTTATCAGAGCAATTGAAAGTGGTGTAAAAGGATTTTTGCTGAAACCTATTGATAATCAGAAGTTATTCGAGTTTATCAATACGCAGGCCAGAGAAATCTTACTCGAAAAGGTAATAATTGAAGAGGAGATCAAACGAAAGCAGGCGGAAGCAGCCTTGTTGCGAAACGAAGCAATTTTGCAATCAGTGAGCGATGTTGCTGAAATTCTTTTGCGTGACGGCTATCAAACGGCATCAATTCTAAAGATCATTTCAACACTCGGTAAAGCAGCGCGGGTGAGTCGGGTGTATATTTTTGAAGCATTCGAAAAAGACGAGCAAACCTATTGCGCTCAAACTTTTGAATGGGTGTCGGATGGCACCTCGCAACAAATGGATAACCCTGAACTGCAAGCAGCCCTAATAAGCGACGGCGAATTTAAAAGATGGGGAACCGAATTATCTGCCCGCAAGAGTATTTATGGAAATATCAAAGATTTTCCTGAGCCGGAGAAAAGGGTTCTTCAGGCACAGGAAATCATATCAATCATGGTAGTCCCTATTTTTGTGGGTGAAGAATGGTTTGGTTTTATCGGGTTTGATGACTGTATAAATGAACGGAATTGGTCTGTGGCTGAGACCAATACTTTGATGACGGCAGCCAATATCCTAGGAGCTGCCATTCAACGATCAAAAACTGATGAGCAACTCATCCGTTTAAACGCCGAGCTGGAGGAGCGTGTGCGCTTACGTACCATCGATCTGGAAAATGAAATTGCCGAGCGGAAGACGGCTGAAAACCTATTGCGAGATAGCGAAGAAAAGTATCGTTTGATCTTCGAAAATGCCAATGATGGCATTTTCTTGTCGGCTAACGGAAAAATTCATTTTGTTAATCCTAAAGCCGTTGAGTCAACAGGCTATCAGCCAAAGCAGGTCATCGGCAAGATTTTTACTGATTTTCTGCATCCTGACTACCGCGAGTTGGTATTGGGCAGGCATTTTAAAAGACTTGATGGCAAACAGATTGAAGAATCGTACGACGTACAGATTATTACTGCTGAGGGCAAAAACAAATGGGTTGAGCTAAAATCGAACCTGATCACATGGAATGACTCAAATGCTGTATTGACATTTATGACGGATATCGATACCCGCAAAGCCTATGAGGAAGAATTGCGTGTACTCAATCAAAACCTGGAAGAAAGAGTGAAAGAAGAACTTGACCGATTGGAAAAGCAGCAGCAATTACTCATTCAAAAGTCAAAACTCGAATCGCTGGGAGAATTATCAGCCGGAATTGCACATGAAGTCAATCAGCCCTTGACAGGACTAACACTCAGTCTCGATAACATTTTATACGAATCAGACAATAAGTCAGTTACAGATGAGTACCTGCGTTCAAAAATTCAATTGATGTTTGACGACATCAACCGGATTCGGAAAATTATCCAGCATGTGCGCGAATTTTCACGCGATACTCCCCCTGTAGCAGGTGAAATCATCAATATCAATCAGGTTATTAACAATGCATTATCTTTTGTAAATCGACTCTACATTGATCACCAAATCGATTTAGAGGTTAACATGGGAATTCAGCATGTGTATGCTACCGGTGATGCATTTCAGCTTGAACAGGTGATTCTGAATATGTTAAGCAACGCAAGATATGCTGTTGAACAAAAGGCAAAACAACAGATTTCAGGTTACCGCAAAACTATATCGGTGAAATCATATGGTAAACCTGGTTTGCTGACGATCGAAGTGGCTGATAATGGGATTGGTATTCCGGTAAAGCATGTCAATAATATTTTTGATCCTTTTTTTTCCACAAAAAAACAAGCTGATGGGTCAGGATTGGGACTTTCTATTTCTTATGGCATTATCAAAAGCATGCAGGGAGATATTTTGGTAGATAGCAAAGAGAATGAATATACACGCCTTTTGATCCAGTTGCCCGAAACAAAAAACGATTAGCAGATGGAAACTATTTCAATACTCATTCTAGATGACGAGCAACGATTGCGGGACGAAATAGCCGAATTTCTTCTCAAAAAGCAGTTTACTGTATTCAAAGCAGCTAAACCATCAGAAGCATTCCAAACACTTACAGATGAGTCGATAGATATAGCCATTATCGATATCAAGCTTCCGGAAATGGACGGTTTGGAAGTGCTAAAAAAACTGAAAAAGGAACATAATTATCTTGAGATCATCATGATTTCTGGTCATGGCGATATGCAAAGCGTGATTGATGCCATGCGTTTGGGAGCCACAGATTATTTCCCAAAACCGTTTCGTCTGACAGAAATTGAGCATGCCATTCAACGCACACAACGCTTTGTTGACTTGTCGCGGAAGCTGCATGCCTACAACAAAAGTATCTCGATTCTAACAGACAAACTTTATAAAAATCTGGGTTCGCCCATGATTGGCAAAAGTGACGCGATGAAAGAAGTAGTAAGTATGATGCAAAAAGTGTCGCAAACAGATTTTACTTCGGTATTAATTTTGGGTGAGAGCGGCACTGGTAAAGAATTGGTTGCCCATGGCATTCATTTACTTTCGAAACGAAATAAGTCGGTTTTTCATTCAGTCAACTGCTCTGCCATCACCGACAGTTTGTTTGAAAGCGAGTTTTTTGGCCATACAAAGGGGTCTTTTACAGGAGCTTCCGATGATCGGGCTGGATGGTTCGAGATTGCTGATAAAGGCACATTATTTTTGGATGAGATTGGAGATATGCCTATTGGTCAACAAGCCAAACTTTTGCGTGCACTCGAAGAACACAAGGTGAGTCGTGTAGGTGCGCACAAGCAAATTTCATTTGACGTACGCGTGATTGCAGCTTCAAATCAACCACTGGAGACAATGGCCGAGCAGAAAAAGTTTAGAGGCGATTTATATCATCGCCTCAGTACTTTTGTCATTCAATTGCCACCATTGCGAGAGCGAAAAGAAGATTTGCCGCTTCTGACTGAGTATTTTTTGCAGCAATTTGCTGCAAGAATGAATCGGGATGTACCGAAGCTTACAGATGAAACGAGTTTTATCCTACAGCAATATCATTTTCCGGGAAACATCCGCGAATTGCGTAATATGCTTGAAAGAGCCATCATTCTGTGCGACGATCACCTAATACGTCCTGAATTGCTGCCAATTATGCAGAATAAGGAACAAATTGTGCGTGCGCCGGAAAAAAGCACCAATTTTGATTTGGCATATGCCGAGAAAATGATGATCGAAAAAGCATTGAAGTTTACAAAAATGAATAAATCGAAGGCCGCTAAATTATTGAACATCACATGGCAGGCACTTGACAGGAAAATCAAAAAGCATAAGATTCAGGCATAAAAAAAGGCCGTTCGGATTGCTCCAACGGCCTTTTTTTTATGAGATAATATTATTTCACTTTTTCAACAATGGCTTTAAAAGCTTCTGGATTGTTGAGTGCGAGGTCGGCCAATACTTTTCTGCTTAGGTTGATCTCATGTTCGTGTAGTTTTCCCATGAAAACGCTATACGACATATCAAACTCTCTAACTGCTGCATTGATGCGGACTATCCATAGCGATCTGAATGTACGTTTTTTGTTGCGCCTGTCGCGATAAGCGTATTGTTGTCCTTTCTCATACGAGTTTTTGGCAACT
Organism: Bacteroidales bacterium UBA5536; assembly: GCA_002426795.1. Classification (GTDB taxonomy): domain Bacteria; phylum Bacteroidota; class Bacteroidia; order Bacteroidales; family F082; genus UBA5536. The sequence continues at coordinate 132,142 of DINQ01000008.1, read as the reverse complement.
GTCCAGACATTTTTCCTGCGACCAAATTGTCCTTTCGTCCTCGAAAGAATCTTTTTGCGTCTGGCTCTTGAAGCTACAGTGTTTACTGATCTTGGCATTTTTTTAATGATTTTCCATCATAGCGCCCTGTTTTCAGGATCTTTTAGGCTATGACAAAGTTAAACAATTGATTAAGTTAGAGTTGAAGCATTTCTCTGATATTCTTTTCGTCGGCTTTGTGCACCAGCGAAGTATAAGTCAGATTACGTTTACGTTTGGTCGATTTCTTGGTCAGAATGTGACTTTTGTAAGCATGCTTCCTCTTGATTTTACCGGAACCCGTTATTTGAAAACGTTTTTTGGCGCCGGACTTTGACTTCATTTTTGGCATTACTATGAAATTATTTAGTTGAAGAATTTTCTTTGATTATTTTTTTGGAGATACGATCATGATCATGCGTTTTCCTTCCAGTTTGGGAAGTTGTTCCACTTTACCATAATCTTCCAGTTCCTGCGCAAATTTGAGCAAAATTAATTCGCCCTGATCTTTATAAACAATTGATCTTCCGCGGAAAAAAACATCCACTTTCACTTTGGCACCTTCTTCGAGGAACTTGATGGCGTGGTTCAATTTAAACCTAAAATCATGCTCATCCGTATTGGGCCCCAACCTGATTTCTTTTACCACAATCTTGGCGGTTTTCGCTTTCATTTCCTTTTGTTTTTTCTTCTGCTCAAAAAGAAACTTCTTGTAGTCCAGAATTTTACAAACAGGCGGATTTGCTGTAGGCGATATTTCGACAAGGTCGAGGTGTTGTGCTTCAGCCATGGCAATGGCTTCACGCAACGAGTAAATGCCATTTTCAATGTCGTCACCAACTACACGCACCATGGGTGCCGAAATCCTGTCGTTGATTTTGTGCGGATCTTCTTTCTTCTGAAAGACGCGTGGTTTTCTGCCTCTAAACTGTGCTATTGCTATGATCTCCTATTATTAATGAAACTTCCGTTTATTGATAAATGTTATTCAAATCCTTGTAACCGATTGACTTCATTGTTGATAAGCGAAGCGAAATCTTCAATACTGAATGATCCCAGATCGCCTTCTCCATGTTTTCTTACAGAAACTTGATTTTCAGCAGCTTCCTTCTCTCCAACGATGAGCATATAAGGAATCTTATTCACTTCAGCGTCACGAATTTTGCGGCTTATTTTCTCACTTCTGTCGTCAATGAGGGCGCGAATATCGGAATTATTTAGCGATTTTAAAACATTTTCTGCATAATTTTGATATTTTTCGCTGATTGGCAGGATGATAGCTTGCTCCGGACTCAGCCACAAAGGGAAGTTTCCGGCACAATGTTCAACCAAAACAGCAACAAATCTTTCCATCGAACCAAAGGGTGCCCGGTGAATCATTACCGGTCTGTGTTTTTCATTGTCGGCTCCAATATACGTAAGATCGAAACGCTCAGGCAGGTTGTAATCTACCTGGATAGTGCCAAGTTGCCACTTACGACCGATTGCATCGCGTACCATAAAGTCCATTTTTGGACCATAAAAAGCTGCTTCTCCATATTCGGTGATGGCTTCAAGTCCTTCTTCTTCAGCAACTTCGATAATTGCCTTTTCAGCTTTTTGCCAGTTTTCTTCTGATCCGATATATTTTTCAGGGGTATTGGGATCGCGCAATGAAATCTGTGTGATAAATTCAGCGAAGTCAAGTGCTTTGAATATCTTCATGATGATTTTTATCACTGCCTTGAATTCCGTCTTGATCTGATCGGGTGTACAGAAGATATGTGCATCGTCCTGTGTAAATCCGCGTACCCTTGTTAAACCATGCAACTCGCCACTTTGCTCATATCGGTAAACAGTGCCAAACTCCGCATAACGAATGGGTAAATCCTTGTATGAGTGCGGTTTGTTGTTGTATATTTCGCAATGATGCGGGCAATTCATCGGTTTCAGGAAAAACTCCTCGCCTTCATAAGGTGTAGTGATCGGACGAAACGAATCCTGACCGTATTTATCATAATGACCCGAGGTCTTATACAGGTTAACATTGCCAATATGTGGAGTAATGACAGGCAAATAGCCAGCCTCTTTTTGTACTTTTTTGAGGTATTGCTCCAGTCTTTCGCGCAGCATGGCACCTTTTGGAAGCCACAATGGCAAGCCTGCACCTACTTTCTGAGAAAAGGCAAAAAGTTCCAGTTCCTTTCCAAGTTTGCGGTGATCGCGCTTTTTTGCCTCTTCAAGTAACAGCAAATACTCATCAAGTTCTTTCTTTTTCGGGAAAGTGATGCCGTAAATACGGGTCAGCTGTTTGCGTTTTTCGTCGCCACGCCAATAGGCACCGGCAATATTGAGCAGTTTTACAGCTTTGATAAAGCTTGTATCTGGCAAATGAGGTCCACGACATAAATCGGTAAATGTTCCGCTCTTGTAAAAGGTAATTTGCCCATCTTCAAGGTCATGAATAAGTTCCAGTTTGTATTCGTCACCTTTTTCTGTGAAGTAGCTGTTAGCTTCTGACTTGCTGACGTTTACGCGTTCAAAGGTTTGCTTTTCGCGTGCCAGATCCAACATGCGTTTTTCAATTGCTTCCAGATCCGATTCAGTGAGTGTAATATCTCCTGTGTCGATATCGTAATAGAAGCCATTTTCAATATCTGGCCCAATTCCGAATTTTACACCGGGATACAATTGCTCAATGGCTTCTGCCATCAGGTGGGCAGATGAGTGCCACATAGTAGCTTTTCCTTCCTGATCATTCCAGGTGAGGAGTTGTACTTTTGCGTCTTGATTAATTTCGCGGTTCGCGTCCCAGACTTCGCCATTTACTTTGGCTGATAGCACGTTACGTGCAAGGCCTTCGCTGATACTCTTGGCAATTTCCATGGCAGTTACGCCGGATTCATATTGTCTGACACTATTATCGGGTAAGGTAATGCTTATCATTAGGTTCTTTTTTAGCGGCTGCAAAAATACAAAAAAGATTGGTCTCTGTTGTCTTAATTTGTTTTAACTGGCTGCGATTTTTCAATCTTTATCTGTTTCAGATTGAGTAAATTGATCGGATTGCTGCCCAAATTCTGTACTCTTTTATTCACAAACCGTAGTACTTCATCATAAAATAATACCACAACTGTAGCATCTTCCATGACGAGACTATCCATTTTTAAATAGTTGGTAAACCGCATTTGATCAGATTTTTGGGAAAACATATGCTCGTACATCTGATCAAATTGTGGATTTGAAAAACGCGTATAATTAGGGCCTTTTGGACTTAAATTTCCGCTGTAGAAAAGCGACAAATAGTTTTCTGCATCAGGGTAATCGGCAACCCACGATCCCCTGAAAAATGCAAGGCTTCCATTTGCTCTCAATTGTCTGATTGTTGCCGGTGGCAGAACTTCGAGTTGCAGGTCGATTCCAACCTCGTTGACCTGAGCCTGAACGAATTTACCGATATCAACATAGTCCGCTGTGGTCGACAAAGTAATCTGAACACCCTTTAATTGGTATTCACTTACAAGAGATTTGGCTTTTTCGGGTTCGTAATGGTAGCCAATACTTTCACTGCTGTCGTATCCCGGCAAACCGGCAGGAATCATGCCTGACCAGCCAGGATGGCCAATGCCATTACGCAGGTATCGTAGCATCTTTTCTTTGTCGATGGAAAAGTTAATGGCTTTACGTAAGGCTTTGTATTGATCAGATGATAAATCCCTGTACGTATTTCCAACCTGAAAACCAATGTATTCTGTATTTAGAAATGGGGCCCTGATTAACTCAATGTTGTTTTTGAATTTACTCTTCAGCTTTCCTTCCTTGGTTAACAATTCATCTTTATAACGCGCATCAATTCCTGACATGAAATCCAGGGATCCTTTGATAAATTCAAGAAACGCAATCTGTTTATCGACCAGAAAACTAACTGAAACTCCATCAATAAACGGCATTTGCCGTCCATCAAGTTGTTCAAAGTAGTGCTCATTTTTCAATAAAACGAGTTTCACTCCTTCTTTCCAATATTTGAAACGAAAAGGGCCGGTCCCTACTGGATTTTGGCGAAAATCATGGCCATAATATTCCACGGCTTCTCGCGGAACAACAGAAGCGTACGTCATGCTCAACAGGCCAAGAAATGGTGGAAAAGCTTTAGAAAGTCTAATTTGAAAAGTGCTGTCGTTCAATGCAGCAAATGCATACCCATTTTCAGTTTGCTCTACCACGTTAAATATCCATTTTCCAGGAGAAGCGAGACGCGCTTCAGTTAGCCTATTGAATGAATAAACAAAATCGTCGGCCTTAACAATACGGCTTCCATTTTTAAATGCTTCATTTTCATGAAAAAAGACATTTTGATTCAAATGAAAAGTATAATCGAGTCCATCCTCACTGATATCCCATGATTTTGCAATAGCTGGAACTATTTCGAGTCGGTCATTTAACGCCACAAGTCCATTAAACAATTGATTTCCAACCCATATATGTGGTAAATCCTTTGCAAACGCTGGATCGAGCGTGAATATACCAGATGATTCGTTATACCTGAAAATATTCCCGTTTATTGAAGACTCCGCGGGTCTTTTGCATGAAGTAAAAAAAAGAAACACGAATAGAAAGCCTCCCAGGATGAGTAATCGAGATAAAAATGAATATTGATCTTGTTTCATGGAAAAGGGCTTACTACGCGGTCAAACGTTGTCTACAAAGCTCGTAAAATGATTTAGAATACACGACCCAACGAGAAAATATTTGGGTGTTTTGCGGCATTAAATCATTTTCCGTCCAAATTTTTTCATTTGTGCCACCCATTTATCTCTTTGGCTTTGCTTAGCGGATCTTATCAGGCCTATCGTGCTAATATACACTGGTTTAATTCCGCAAAAATTCAGCAATCCTTTACGCATGGCAAAATGACCGGGAGCGTGTTGAACCAGGTAATAATACCATTTGGGTGAGTCCATAGTTACGACCAATCGCGCTGTTTTCCCTAAGAGAAGCTGATCGTGATCGGTTCGTCCTTCGCGATACTTGAAAGCAAAACCAGGCAGAAAGGTCCTGTCGATAAATCCTTTTAAAATGGCCGGATAGGTTCCCCACCAGTTGGGATAGAAAAACACCAGATGATCAGCCCAGGTAATATCATTTTGCGCATTTACCAGATCAGGCTCAAGCTGCTGATTGCCCCGGTAACCTTCCTTAAAATTGATCTCAAAACTAAGATCGCGTAAAACGATTTCGCGAATAGAGGCACCGGCTGTTTTAGCTGCGTTGATGTAGGCATCTTTCAAACAATCAACAAAAGTATTGTCCCGAACAGGGTGACCGTGAATGATTAAAATATTTTTCATTCCGCTGTGAGGTCAATTGGATCAACGATCTGATTTGTTTCGAGCGCAATTGCCAGTACTTCCATCATTGTGTCGACAAAATGAAACTGCAAGCCCTTCACATAGTTTTCCTTGATTTCGTTGAAGTCTTTTTTGTTTTCTGACGAAAGAATAATGTCTGAGATTTTGGCACGTTTTGCGGCTAAAATCTTCTCCTTAATTCCACCCACTGGCAGCACCTTTCCTCGCAGTGTGATCTCGCCAGTCATGGCGAGTTGCGACTTCACCTTTCGTTGTGTGAAGGCTGAAGTTAAAGCCGTGAGCATGGTTATCCCGGCACTTGGACCATCTTTTGGTGTTGCTCCTTCAGGTACATGAATGTGGACATTCCATTTTGAGAAAACAACGGCATTAATGCCCAGCTTGGTCGCATGCGATTTGAGGTATTCAAAGGCAATCGTGGCCGACTCTTTCATGACATCACCCAAATTACCAGTTAGCTTCAGGTCGCCTTTGCCTTTGCTCAGACTGACTTCTATGAAAAGAATTTCACCACCAAAGGGAGTCCAGGCAAGGCCAGTAGCTACGCCGGGAACGCCATGGTCAAATGCTTTTTCACGCTGAAAGTGACTCACGCCCAACACTTTTTCAACATCAGCTGGACTCACTTTACGATCGCTCAATTCATCCATTGCGATGTATCTGGCCTTGTTTCGGATGATGCGTGCAATGTTTCTTTCAAGGGTTCTTACGCCAGCTTCGCGGGTATAGTTTTCAACAATCAATTCAATAATGGCTTTCGAAAAGAAAACCTCTTTCCGACTTAAACCATGTTCAGTCAGTTGCTTCGTGATCAGGTGCTTACGCGCAATCTCCACTTTTTCTTCCAGGAGATAACCACTCAGGTCAATCACTTCCATGCGGTCGCGAAGTGCTGGATGAATACTGCTCAGAGTGTTTGCTGTGGCAATGAACATCACTTTCGAGAGATCATATTCCATCTCAAGAAAGTTGTCGTAAAAGGCATTATTCTGTTCAGGATCAAGCACCTCCAACAAAGCTGCCTGCGGATCACCATTGATATTGTTTCCGCTTACCTTATCGATTTCATCTAGAACAAAAACCGGGTTGGAGGATTTTACTTTACGTAGGTTCTGGATGATGCGCCCGGGCATCGCACCAATGTAAGTTTTCCTGTGTCCGCGCAATTCTGATTCGTCGCGCAAACCGCCGAGTGACATACGTATGTACTTGCGGTTGAGCGCTCTGGCAATAGATTTTCCCAAAGAAGTTTTTCCAACACCGGGAGGTCCGACGAGGCAGAGAATAGGTGATTTTAAATCCTGCTTGAGTTTGTGTACGGCCAAATGTTCAATAATACGATCTTTCACTTTCTCGAGCCCAAAGTGATCATGATCCAGCACTTTTTGTGCATGTTTAAGGTCGAGGTTATCTGAAGTAAATTCATTCCATGGCAGATCGACCAAATATTCCAGATAATTGTGCTGAATACCGTATTCGGCTGCCTGCGGATTCATCCGTTGAAATTTCTGTAATTCCCTCTCGAAAACACTTTTGACTTCTTTACTCCACTTCTTCTTTTCCGCTTTTTGTTTCAAATCCTTGATATCAAGTTCATTTGGGGTGCCTCCCAATTCTTCCTGAATGGTTTTAAGCTGCTGATTGAGCAAATAATCGCGTTGTTGTTTATCAAGGTCTGTTTTTACTTTGCTTTGAATTTGATGTTTCAAATCCAACATCTGCAATTCTTTTGTAAGTGCTTCAAGTACCTTGTTGGCACGTTGACGCATATCCGAAATCTCAAGCAATTGTTGCTTTTCTGCCAGTGTAATATTCAAATTGCTCGATACAAAATTAACCAAAAAACCAGGGCTTTCAATGTTTTTAATTGCGAAAGAAGCCTCAGAAGGGATATTGGGAGATTTGTTGATGATTTGCAATGATAAATCTTTAAGCGACTGAATCAGGGCTTGAAATTTCTGGTCGACTGGTGCTTCAGCATTTCTCTCAAACGATTCAACCCTGGCTTTGAAGTAGGGTTCGTCCTGGGTGATTTCGAGCAGCCTGAAGCGTTTCTTGCCCTGAATAATTACGGTAGTATTTCCGTCAGGCATCTGCAAGGTTTTAATGATATTGGCCACTGTACCCACCTGATTCAAATCATTGAAAGTCGGATCTTCGACCTGTGGATCTTTTTGAGCCACGACCCCAATGACTGATTTCTTGCGGTAGGCATCTTTCACCAGTTTAATCGATTTATCTCTACCTACTGTAATAGGAATTACCACCCCCGGAAATAGCACTGCATTGCGTAATGGCAATATGGCCAGCTCCTCAGGAATGATTTCTGCATTCATAATTTCCTCATCCTCTGGGGAAAGGAGCGGAATAAATTCGGCATCAGATTCGATAATATCTGAGAATTGTGGATTATTCGGATTGAAAATACTGTTCATAGTTTTAATTCAGACAAATTGACACTTTGTTGTCATTTTCGTTCATTCGGCAAAAAGCTTTCATTACAATTATTCATAAAAAGCTCTTGTTTCCAAATATTTAGAAATGCTTCGGCTTTTTCGCAGAAAATGACAATTATAAGTTGTCAATAAATGTGCCAATTGTAGGTTAGGCTCGTCTGTTCTTATGAGTAAGGCTATAGATTTCTTTTAAGATATCCATTTCAACCTCATCGAATTTAAGATTCCGGCGTTGGTAAACCGCCTTGGCAATCTTAACTGCCTTATGAAAGTCATAATCGACCATACCATGTGGACCTCCCCAGGAAAAAGAAGGGATGAAATTTCGCTGAAAGCCTGAGCCAAAAATATTTGCATTGACACCAACAACAGTTCCTGTATTGAACATGGTGTTGATGCCACTTTTTGAATGGTCTCCCATAATCAGCCCACAGAATTGCAGGCCTGTTGGAACAAATGAGTCTTCGGCATAGCTCCAAAGTTTCACTTCTTCGTAAGTATTTTTCAGATTTGAAGTATTAGTATCGGCACCCAGATTGCACCATTCGCCCAGTACAGAATTTCCGAGGAAGCCATCATGCGCCTTGTTGGTATAACCAAAAATAACTGAATTATTTACTTCGCCACCTACTTTCGAATGCGGACCAATGGTTGTAGCACCATAGATTTTAGCATCCATTTTTAGGGTGGCATGTTCGCATAAAGCAAAAGGACCACGCACTTTTGATCCTTCCATGATTTCAGCATCTTTTCCAATATAAATCGGGCCTGTACTTGCATTCAGTATGGCGAATTCTACTACTGCACCTTCTTCAATGAAGATATTTTCTGGTTCTATAACGCGGTTTGTGGTACTTAATTTTTGAGATTTCCGGTTGTGGGTCAGCAGTTTAAAATCGTTTCGAAGTGCAACATCATTCAGGTGAAAAATATCCCACGGGTTCTCAATCTTGATAAAATCTGCACTCGACTCAATTGAATCGACATCCTCGCTGCTGTCTTCAGTGAAGTTGACCAAGGAATCTGCAGTCTGAAACATGGCGATCAGACTGTCATCTTTCACCAGTCTTTGCCCCTCTTTCAGCTTGTTAATCTCTTCCAGCAGTTCATCAGATGGACACACCGAACCGTTGATAAGAATATTTTTATCGGCTATTTTTGTAGGAAATTTTGCTTCAAGATATCCTTCGGTGAGACTTGATGTTTTTTGTCCCAGGTAATGTTCCCATTTCTCTCTGATTGTCAATATGCCCAGGCGAATATCTGCCACAGGTCTAGTAAAAGTTAATGGTAAGAGATTTGTTCTGTTTGTGCTGTCAAAAAGGATGTAATTCATATCCGGCGTTAAGATTAAAGGTGATTGAACAAATATAAGCATTATACGCCCAATTGATGCAATTGTTCATAAAATATGTCAATCAGCTGTATGTTTGTTGAAAACTTTTTTTCATGTATAAAAAAAGCCCTCATCGGAAGGGATAAGGGCCTTGTTAGATTGTTCTGAAAACTATTTTGTACGTTGTTCGTAGTGCTTTTTGTACTTGGTTTTGAACTTGTCAACACGACCTGCAGAATCTACAAGTTTCATCTTACCGGTATAGAACGGGTGAGACATGTGCGAAATTTCAAGTTTTACCAATGGGTATTCATTACCGTCTTCCCAAACGATATTTTCTTTGGTGTTAATGGTCGAACGTGTAATGAAGCTGTAATCGTTCGACATATCTTTGAAAACAACTAAACGATAGTTCTTTGGGTGAATGTCTTTTTTCATCGCTAAAATGGCTTATTATTTTAAGGGCTGCAAAATTATTATCTTTCAATGAAATATCCTAAAGAATTATTGATATTTTTCATTTAATTGTCGAATTTACGTTTTATAATGAGCATATGTAACTATTTTAAGTGCTCCTGGGGGCATTCAAACCGCACAAAAACGACATGGTATCAATGCCATCTGCATAGTTAATAAGCTCAGGTGACTGTGCCTCGCCAAATGAAACTGAGCCGGGCCATTTTGCGTTTTGACTTACAATACACTGTATCAAATGATGATTCTGATCCAAAACGCTCTCAAGTTTTTCTGCAGAGGTATAATATTGAAAATGCAGGACTGATACTGCTGACCCAAAACGGTCGTTTTCGTGCAGCAAAACAAAGCCATTATCGAAATGTGGTTCCTGATTCACTAAAAATATCGCCTTGTTGTATTCGTAATTGTTGAAGTACTTTGGGTGATGTTGTATAACAGAGTACGGGGCAAAAGATTCCAAAAGTAGATCAAAGCGGTATCCCTGCGGTACAAAAAGCATGGATACGTTTCTGCATCCCAGTCCGAAATAGGAAAAAACATCCTTCGCCATAAGTTGCAGGTCTTCAACGGACTCCTTCCCTGTTAAAATGGCAATGCCGTGCCTGTTGTGTCTGATGATGTGTGGATATTTTCCGAAATAATACTCGAAATAGCGCGAAGTGTTTCCTGATCCGGTAGCGATGATGGCATCAAATTCTTTTAAGTTGCTTTCGCTGAAGTGTATCTTATCTTTTAGGGCAGGCTCAAGAGAGGTAAGAATTTCAGCTAAAGCGGGCAGCAAATATTTGTCGTCGCGCGAAAGCTTTCCAATAAAATAGTGTCCGGAAGTGAGCACACATAAAAAATCATGAAAACCGACAAGCGGAATGTTACCTGCCATCACCACCCCAACTCGTTTTGGCTGATTTTTGACAACCGAGTACCGATTAACCCAATCGATAAACTGTTTCTCCCCGAGCATGAGCGCAATGTTGCCAATTGCCATATCGATGTTTTCCATTGTAAACCATGGGTTTGCAGCAATGGCTTTCTCTTTGGTGTTTTCGAAGTTTCTGAGTGCATTTTGCAGTTTCACATCTTCGGATGCGACAAAGTCATGCGCGAGAAGCCTTCCGAGTTTTATAAAGGCATTTTGGGTTTTCTCAATGTCCGTCATCTTGCTGTAGTCCTTATTTAAAACGATTGCGAAAATAGCGAATATTCTTAGTTAATTATTTCACAGGAAAATCATTTATCATATCTTTGCTCCGAATCATGTCAGAAATTACTTTTATCACAATACCAAAATATTAAAAGTTATGAAAAAGCATAATTTTTATGCAGGTCCTTCAATCCTGCCACAATACACCATTGATAATACAGCCAAAGCCTTGCATGATTTTGCAGGAATGGGATTGTCATTGATGGAAATCTCTCACCGAAGCAAACAGTTTATAGCTGTTGTGGAAGAAGCACAGGCTTTGTTTAAAGAGTTGCTCAATATTCCGGATGGATACACTGTTTTGTTTTTAGGTGGTGGAGCAAGCACACAGTTCTGCATGGTTCCTTATAATTTACTGGGGAAAAAAGCAGCCTACCTTAATACAGGTGAATGGTCGAAAAAAGCCATTAAGGAAGCCAAATTGTTTGGTGAAGTAGCCGTGGTTGGTAGTTCTGAAGACAAAAACTTTAATTACATCCCACGTAATTATGAAATCCCCACTGATGCAGATTACTTCCACATCACGACCAACAACACCATTTTTGGTACGGAGATTTTAACTGACATTGACTCACCAGTGCCATTGGTTGCCGACATGTCGTCAGACATTTTCAGCCGCCCGATTGATGTTTCAAAATACGTACTTATATATGGTGGTGCTCAAAAGAACCTTGCTCCCGCTGGTGTTACTTTTGTGATCATTAGAAATGACATTCTTGGCAAGGTTGATCGTGCCATTCCAACCATGCTGAAATACCAAACCCATATCGACAAAGAATCGATGTTTAATACGCCTCCCGTTGTTCCTATTTTTGCGGCTTTGCAAACCCTGCAATGGCTTAAAGAAATGGGTGGAGTAGCCGAAATGGAGAAAATCAATATCCGTAAAGCTACAATGCTATACAACGAAATCGATCGTAATCCACTATTCAAAGCAACTGTTCCTCTGAAGGAAGATCGCTCTCGCATGAATGTTTGTTTCGTGATGAATGATGGCTACGAAGCGTTTGAGAAAGACTTTAACGACTATGCTACTGCGCAGGGAATGGTTGGTGTTAAGGGACACCGTTCAGTTGGCGGATTCCGCGCATCTCTTTATAATGCTCTTCCGCTGGAAAGCGTTGAAGCACTGGTAAAAGTGATGCAGGATTTTGAAGAAATGAAGAAATAATTGACACCTTAAAATTTACTGATATGACAAAAGTACTTGTAGCCACAGACAAACCTTTTGCCAAAGTTGCGGCTGAACAAATTCGTGACATCGTCAGCAAGGCAGGCTATACCTGCACTTTTCTGGAAAAGTATACTGACCAGGCTGATTTTGTCAAAGCTGCTGCTGATGCAGACGCAATTATCATCAGAAGCGATAAAGCCACACGGGAGGTGATTGAAAATGGCAAAAATTTGAAAATCATCGTCAGAGCTGGTGCCGGATACGACAATGTTGATTTGGCAGCCGCCACCGAAAATGGCGTTGTAGTCATGAACACTCCAGGACAAAACAGCAATGCTGTTGCAGAACTTGCATTTGGAATGATGGTTTATCAGGTCAGAAACCATTTTAATGGCAGCTCAGGCACTGAACTCAAGGACAAATCATTAGGCATTCATGCTTATGGGAATGTCGGAAAAAATGTTGCCCGCATCGCTAAAGGATTTGGTATGAAAGTTTATGCCTTCGATCCTTTTGTTCCAAAAGAAGCGATTGCTGCTGATGGTGTTGAAGCTGTTGACCATGTTGAGGACTTGTATAAAAAGAGCGATTTTGTCTCTCTTCATATTCCTGCAAACGACAAAACAAAGAAATCGATTGGTTATCAATTGCTTTCGCTGATGCCCGAAAACGGCATGCTTGTCAACACTGCCCGCAAAGAAGTCATTCATGAGGAAGAGCTAAAAAAAGTGCTTGCTGAGCGCAAAGGATTCTGCTATGTGTCGGATATTGCTCCTGACAATGCTGCTGAGCTTTCTGAATTTGATGCCAGGTTGTTTTTTACCCCTAAAAAAATGGGAGCCCAAACTGCTGAAGCTAACATCAACGCAGGTATCGCAGCTGCAAACCAAATTATTGCCTTCATCGAAAAAGGTGATATTACATATAAAGTAAACTAATTTTTAGGAAACATAATGGCCTGTCAGCACACACTGACAGGCTTCACTTTGAAATACATAACCAAAGAACGATTTTACCATGAATAATCAAACGAACAAGGTGCCAACTTTTTTCCGTTTCGAAGACCTTCGGATTTATCACAAAGCGCTGGAATATATCAGTTGGGTGGGCAAAGTATGCAATGGCATGCCCGACAACCACTCAAACGGTTTTGAAGCTGGCTTCAACCACTCAGCCAGGCAGATAGCGCTAAATATTGCAGAAGGATCGGCCAGAAATAAAGCACAGTTTGTTTATCATTTAAAAATGTCGAAAAGCGCTATTCGCGAGTGTGTTGTTTATACGACAGTCGCTTTCAACGAGGGATTGATTAATGCTGAGCAAGAAGATGATTCGCGCAACCAGTTGATGGAAATGACGAAAATGCTGGGTGCCTTAATCACATCCCTGCAAAAAAGTGCAAGCGCCCAGGAACAGTATGAAGATGAACCATACCCAAGTAAAAATTGGTAGAATTTAAAAATCACACAAAAAATGGCAATTTTAAAAGCTTTTAAGGGTTTTCGCCCACCAGTTGATATTGTGAAAGAATTGGCTTCGCGTCCTTATGATGTGCTCGATTCTGACGAAGCACGTGTTGAGGCCAGCGGCAACAAATATAGTTTGCTGCATATCATCAAACCTGAAATTGATCTGCCTGAAGAGGTAGACCATTACAGTGAGGAAGTTTATAACAAAGCAAAAGAGAATTTTGATCTTTTCCGCAAAAATGGATGGTTGGTTCAGGACGAAAAAGAATCTCTGTACATCTATGCACAAACCATGAATGGCAAAACCCAGTACGGTATTGTTGGTTGCGCTGGTGTTGAAGATTACCTGAATAACGTAATCAAAAAGCATGAGCTTACGCGTCCCGACAAAGAAGAAGACCGGATGAAGCATGTGCGAGTTACCAATGCAAATATGGAACCCGTTTTTTTCTCCTACCCTGCCAATCAGGAGATTGACCTGATTGTTGCTGAGTTTGTCGGGAAAAACAAAGCCGTTTACGATTTTACTGCTGATGACGGATTTGGTCATCATTTTTGGGTCATCAGTGACAAGACGATTATCGATAAGTTGACGTCACTTTTTGCCCAACTTCCCTCTACTTATGTAGCTGATGGCCATCACCGTACAGCTGCAGCTGCACTGGTGGGTAATGAAAAGAAAAATAACAATCCCAACCATAAAGGAGACGAAGAATACAACTTTTTCCTGGCTGTTCATTTTCCTGATAACCAGCTTACCATCATCGATTATAACCGCGTGGTTAAAGATCTGAACGGTATGAATGCCGAAGAGTTGCTGAAGAAACTGGAAAAGAGTTTTGAAGTAGTAAAAAAGGGAAAAGAGATTTATAAGCCAACATCGTTGCATAATTTTTCGATGTATTTGGAAGGCGAATGGTACTCACTTACTGCTAAAAAGCATACTTACAACGATAACGATCCTATCGGCGTTTTAGATGTAACAATTTTGACCAGCGAAGTACTTGATCCACTGTTGGATATCAAGGATTTACGTCGATCAAAACGCATCGATTTTGTTGGTGGCATCCGTGGCCTTGGCGAGCTGAAGCGGCGCGTTGACTCTGGAGAAATGAAAGTGGCATTTGCCCTTTATCCTGTAAGTATGAAGCAACTGATCGACATTGCTGATTCGGGCAATATCATGCCACCGAAAACAACCTGGTTTGAACCAAAATTGCGTTCAGGACTTGTTGTGCATAGCCTAGACTAAATCCATGGAAACAAAAGACATTATTTTAGAAGCTTTGAAAAAAGCGCCTGAGGGCTTAAAAACTGCTGAAATTGCCGAAATGTGTGGCTTAAAAAAAGCTGAAGTAGATAAAGCCATCAAAGCTATGAAAGATGAATCGTTGATTCATTCACCCAAGCGTTGCTACTACGCTGCGAAGTAATTCAGTTTTTGGTTAACGCCGATGCTTTCGCGATTGTGATTACTTTGTATCTTAGCGTCCTGATCCTATAAATTAAGGACCTAAACATTGAAGATTAACGAATCGATTGCTAAGTCGTTTGAGCATTATCTGAGGCTTGAGTTGTCGCTTGCTGAAAACAGCATACAGGCTTATCTGCATGACTTGCATTTGTTTAGAATGTATATTTCAGATGAATTGCCTGCCAAAAGTGTTGCCGAAATAACTTCAGAGGATGTCAGATCTTTTTTTGGACGTTTGTATGAATTGGGCTTGAGTGCCCATTCTCAGGCGAGGATATTAAGCGGGTTAAAGGCTTTTTACAGATATTTGCAGGAAGAAGGATTGCAGGATCAAAACCCCACAGCGCTGATTTCATCTCCCTCACTCGGACGCAAATTGCCCGAAGTTTTAACATTTGAAGAGATCAATCTCATGATTGCTGAAATTGATCTGAGTGAGGCCAATGGTCACCGAAATAAGGCCATTATTGAAACTCTGTACGGTTGTGGTTTACGTGTTTCAGAGTTGATTTCGATGCAAATCAGCCACGTTTTTTTTCAGGACGGGTTCATTCAAATACGCGGAAAAGGCAACAAGGAACGCCTGGTTCCTATTGGAAATCAAACGATTAAGTCGATTGAAATGTATTTGAAGGATATCAGGGCGCACCTTGATATTCAACGTGCCGATAAGGACATTGTGTTTTTGAACCAAAGGGGCAGTCGTTTAAGCCGGCAAATGGTATTTCTGATTGTGAAAGATCTCGCGGCCAAAGCAGGCATCAACAAATCCATCAGCCCGCATACCTTTCGCCATTCATTTGCCACACATTTGCTCGAAGGAGGTGCCGATCTCAGGGCTGTTCAGCAGATGCTGGGTCATGCCAGCATCAGCACAACCGAGATTTATACACACATTGACAGAGAGTTTTTACGGGAAACAATTTTTAGTTTCCACCCCCGGGCAAAAACAAAAAGTTAAAGATGTTCTATCTCACCTTGTTTATTAACGAGTACACCCCAACTAACGGCTATAAGTTCTTCATTTTGAAAGAAAAAGTCAATCATGCCGTCTTCAAAAGTCAGGCGGTTTTCACCTTCTTCCAACTCCAGTTCATACTCTTTATATCCATTGCTCTTCATCAACTTGATGATGGCATTTTTATCCATTTCAAAAACAGCCTTGCCAAACAAAGTTGCTTCGGTATTGTCAGTTTCGAAGCAGGAAATGACTGATTTACTGATTCCTTCAAAAAATATTGATACGCCTTTTTCCCAATAATGCATCACTACCGAATCAAAGTCTTCTTCATCAATTTGTTCTACCTGTTCGGCTTCACCGAATTCCTTTACGGTCTTTTCTATTGTCTGGCCAAATTTTAAGTCGCCAAATCCTTTTAAGGGTTCAATGGTCATTGCAGTACTATTCATAAAGCATGAATTTTGTTTGAGGCATCCAAAGTAAACAATAATCCTTCCCCAAACAAGCTAAAAAACAATAAAAATTCTAAATATTTTTTTATGAAAATTTAATTGCTTTGGCAGGTACAATTCTGTTAATCAGTGAAGTAGGAATTAGTAGCATTAAGAACCACAAAAGTAGTGTGCCAGCGTTGATGAGAAGAATATTGAGCAGGCTCAAGTCGATTGGGACAGTTGACAAATAATACGACTCAGCTGGTAGCTTCGCAAAGCCAGTGGATTGCTGAACAATACAAATTGCAATACCGATGAAATTGCCAAGTGCCATACCTATAAGCAGAATGCGGCTTGAATGAACCAAAAAAACATGCCTTACGAATTGATCACTGGCTCCCATTGTTTTTAATAAGCCAATCATTGAGGTTCTTTCCAGAATAATGATGAGCAACATACTAATCATCGTTATTCCAGATACCAATACCATCAGGATAATAATAATTATCACATTCATATCCTGCAGATTAAGCCAATCGAAAATGTGAGGATACAGTTCGTCAGCTGTATAAGAAGCCATTGTGACTGGCAAACTGAAGTAAATCTGCTTGTTTGCCTGCTCTACATCCATATCGTCTTTCAGCCAAACCTCCACAGCACCAGCATCATCTTCATGCCAATTGTTCAGCTTTCTGATTTGCTCCAGGTCGCCCAAAACATAGCGCTCATCAAATTCAAAAAGGCCGGTTTCGTAGATACCAACAATATCAAACCGTCTTCCACGTGCCTGCTGGTCAGTGTCAACAAACCACACCCGCAAAGCATCGCCAGTTTTGAGCAGCAATTTATCTGCAATATAGCTTGAAATAATGACTTCATTTGAGCGGTTATCTTGTTTAAAATCAGGAACTCTACCGCTAATCAATTTATTCTGGAAAAATGGCCATCTAAAGTCATTGTCGACGCCCTTGAAAACAATTCCCTGAATTTGATCTTCGGTTTTAACAATTCCAGCTTTGTAAGCTACAAGCTGGAGATGGTCGATAGATGAAATATTTTTGAGACTATCCCGCAAATCCATACTAAAAGTCAAGGCCGTGTTTTCAAGTGATTCGTTGTTATCGAGTAATTTAATTTGGATGGGTGCCACAAAACCGATTACTTTTTCGCGTATCTGATTCTTAAAACCAATAACAATCGCCACCGATACAATCATTACCGAGATGCCCAAGGCAACGCTAATTAAAGCCAAACGCATCACAGTGGACGACATATGCTTTTTTGACAAAGTGAAAATACGGGAGGCAATAAAAGCTTCTGGTTTCATTTTTTTGTTACTTTGGCAAAAATAATCAATGTTGTTGAGCAATGAGGTGGGTAAATCTGATCTTTCTGTTGTTTTTCAGTATGTTTTGTGCAGCGTTGTTTGCACAGGGTGATAAGATGCGTTTGCGGCCATCCGATCAAACCATTTCGGGTGCCCGTCAGATAGAAAAATACTTACCTCTTATCGCTAATAAAAATGTTGGTGTGGTTGCCAATCAGGCCAGCCTGGTTGGAAAAGTACATTTGGTAGATACCCTGATTCGGCAAAAGATCAAAATCAAAGCAATATTCACACCTGAACATGGTTTTCGTGGCGATAAAGATGCTGGCGCATCTATAACCTCAGGAACAGATACGCAAACAGGCCTGCCAATTATTTCGCTATACGGGCAACATAAAAAGCCGACAAAAGAAGATTTGTCAAATATTGATGTAATCTTATTTGATCTTCAGGATGTTGGTGTGCGTTTCTACACCTATATCAGTACTTTAAGCCTGGTGATGGAAGCCTGTGCCGAGAATAATATCCCGCTAATTGTACTCGATCGTCCGAACCCCAATGGATTTTATGTCGATGGTCCGGTTCTGGAAAAACCGTTTCAATCTTTCGTCGGCATGCATCCAGTTCCTGTCGTTTATGGTCTCACTATTGGCGAATACGGCATGATGGTAAATGGAGAAGGATGGCTGAGCTCAGGTTTAAAATGTAATCTTACGGTGATAAAAATGCTGGACTATGACAGACTTGCCATCGACGAATTGCCGGTGAAACCCTCTCCCAATCTGCCCAATTTTGAGTCAGTTTACCTCTACCCTTCCCTGTGTTTTTTTGAAGGCACCGAAATGAGTGTCGGAAGAGGAACAGACTTCCCATTTCAGGTGTTCGGTCACCCCAAATATCAAACTGGGAGCTTTGCTTTCACGCCTAAAAGCATGCCAGGAGCCGTGCATCCTAAACTTGAAAATCAGCAGTGCTTTGGCATGAATCTTACTGGTTATGCCAGAAATTTTGACAAAAACAAACCGCATCAGCTGAATCTAGACTGGTTGATTTATTCTTTCAAAGAAATGCCTGACAAGGCGAAATTTTTCAACAATTACTTCAATAAGCTGGCAGGAAATGCAAAACTTCAGCAGCAAATAATAGAAGGCAGGAGCGCTGATGATATAAGACAGAGCTGGCAAAAAGACCTGGATGATTATAAAAAAATCAGGATAAAGTATTTGCTTTATCCTGATTTTTAGCAAGATTGCGCTATAGATTAATTGGTTCTTCCCGGATAGGCTTTTAAGGCTTCTTTGAGTACTTCCATCGAATGTTTCAAATCGGTAACGTTCAGCACATAGCTTATACGGACTTCGTCTTTACCTCTGCCGCCTCCTGAATAGAAACCGCTTGCAGGAGCCAGCATCACGGTTTGCTTGTTGTATTCGAATGAATCAAGCAGCCATTGGCAAAAACGATCTGAGTCATCTATTGGCAGCCTTGCAACAACATAAAATGCACCTTTTGGAACTGGGCAAAAAGCACCATCCATTTGGTTAATTGCCTCAACAACGACATCTCTACGTTGCAGGTATTCGTCCAGCACCTCAGTAAAATAGCTGTCTGGTGTGTCGATAGCAGCTTCGGCAGCAATTTGTCCAAATGTTGGTGGACTCAAGCGCGCCTGTGCGAATTTAAGAGCTGTTGAAATAACTTCTTTGTTCTTCGAAATCAGACAGCCAATACGAACGCCGCATGCACTGTAACGTTTTGATACAGAGTCGATTAAAATTACATTTTCCTCGATTCCCTTGAGGTGCATACACGAATGGTGTTGATGACCATCGTAGCAAAATTCACGGTAAACCTCATCAGCAATCAGGTATAAATCATATTTCAGAACGAGCTGTCGCAAAGTTTCGAGCTCTTCTTCTGAATACAGATAACCGGTTGGGTTATTGGGGTTACAAACGAGAATTGCTTTAGTTTTTGGTGTAATAGCTTTTTCGAAATCAGCAATCGGAGGCAACGCAAAACCGGTTTCGATAGATGAGTAGATGGGTGTTACGTTTACACCTGCATTGATAGCAAAACCATTGTAATTGGCATAGAAAGGCTCAGGGATAATGACTTCGTCACCCGGATCCATGATGGTTTGAAAAGCAAATAAAATGGCTTCAGACGCACCAGCGCCAATGATTATGTCATCGGCCGTAATGTTGATGTCGTGCTTCTGGTAATAAGCTGCAAGTTTTTTACGGTACGAGGGAATACCGGCAGAGTGGCTGTATTCAATGACCTTTCCATTGAAATTCTTCACAGCATTGAGCGCCACTTCAGGGGTGTGGATATCGGGCTGGCCAATATTTAAATGATACACTTTAATTCCTCTCAGTTTGGCCTGTTCAGCAAAAGGAACAAGCTTTCTGATGGGCGATTCAGGCATTTTTTTGCCTTTAATGGAAATTTTTGGCATCCTTTTATTTTATTTTGGTTTTGGAATAAAAAACCCGGCATAAAGCCGGGTAATCTCAATATCAAGAAGTTTCTATTTGTGTGCAGGAGCGCCGGCTTTGCTTTCTTCTTTTGCTGGCAGGGCTTCCTGAGGTGCAGCTAGCACGGTTCCTTTGATACGCAATACAACATTACTGTTGTTTTTGGCATTCGACATAACTGTTACAGTTTTGTTGAAAGGACCTGCTTTGGCTGTATTGTATGTTACTTTGATTTTTTCTTTTTCACCTGGTAAAATTGGCTGTCGAGGCCATGTTGGTACGGTGCATCCGCATGATGAGCGGGGGCGTGAAAGAATCAATGGTTCGTTTCCCGAGTTGGTGAATTCGAATTCGAAAGTGCCATCTCCGTTGAGTTGAACTTCACCGTAATCGTGAAGGGTTTCTGTAAAAGTAATCTCCGGCCCATTGGTCGTTTCCTTCGTGGTTTCTTGCTGTGCAGCAACAAAAGTTGTAAAAGCAAGCATGAGTCCCAGAAGTGCAACAATTCTTTTCATGATGAGTAGATTTAAATTTATTTTAGGTTTTAAATGTTGTTACAACGAACAAAAATAGAAAATATTCAATGAATGATCCGTGAAATATTGTTAATTATTTTAAGAGTTATATGAATTCATGCGGAATTTTTTGATGAAGGTTTGTCTGTTTTGAAAGAATTACTACTTTTGCACCTCTTTATTTCATGGCGAGGTAGCTCAGTTGGTTAGAGCGTCGGATTCATAACCCGGAGGTCCCGAGTTCAATTCTCGGTCTCGCTACTCCCTAAAAACCCGGTTTCGTGCGAATCGGGTTTTTTTTTCACAGTTTGTTTCAGCAGAGATCTTATTACATTTGTCCCGAAACAAACTTTATGAAAAAGCTTATCTTTCTTGTAGTTATTCTTTCATCAGGCCATCTGATTGGCCAAACAACTGACAATCCGGGACTGATAAATTCGTACACCACAGATGCATTGGTTTTAACCAATTCGGGGCAGAATATTGAAGCTGCCAATGACAGAAATATCACAACCTTTTGGGAGTCGGAAGCGCCTCTTCCTGATGGATATATAGATGATCCCAATTTAAATGGCTTCCTTACTGAGAACCAAAGCCGAATCATCACTGTTTTTAACAAAGCTTTTGATGGGAATACGGATACTTATGAGCCCATTGAGCGACAGCTTACGGACAACTACCGGCGTGGTATTGTACTTACTTTATCGGAACCGGCCAAAATATATTTGTTATCGATCAAACTGGCATGTTCAAGTCCTGTAACGATAAGCCTGATTTCTGATAATCAATTATTTACAGAATTCAATATCAATCCTGGTCAGAATTATCAACTGCTGAATTTTAACGCTCCCTTTAACAAGTTGGTAGATCAGATTGTATTGGCAAGTCCAGAAAAGTTTCAGCTTTTCGAATTGGCAGCGCTGAATTCTCAACCTTATGTGACCTATACACTTGATTTGAAAAAATCAATGCCAATTGGGCAAATTTACTCCAGGCATTTAAACAATGAACAGGTTATTTTTATTGACGTTTTAGTTTCAAACGATCAAAGAAACTGGAAACAGGTTGCACAGTTGCTTCCCAAAGCAGTTGGTATGATACCAACGATTCTCGAAAACGAAGTGAAAGCCCGTTTTGTGCAGTTGCGTTTCGGTTTGCAGATGAAAGACTATGTCAAAGCTGCATTATGGGAACTTGCTGTTTATGATGAATTTGGGCCTTTTGGTAAACCTGCTGAAGTAATCAATAACAGCATGCCGCTCAACGAGAGAATTGGTTTGAATAGCGTTTGGGGCTGGGGCTACAATGCATATAGTGACGAAATAGTTCCTGGATACGGACCTGATAAGTTTGCTTCCATTTTCCGAAAAATTAGGCTTTATCACAATATTCTTTGGGATATTCCAGCGCCGGGTCAAAGCGCGAACTATGCCCAAATGCTGCAGGGCAAAGGCACTGCGGCTAATTGGTGGCTCGACTGGAAGCGTGAATATGGCTTCTTAAACCAGAAAGGTTTTGATGTTTCAGCCGCTTTAATGTTTAAAAATAAGACAATTCCTGTTTCGGCCTGGAAAAACCCTCAGCAAGATGCCTATCAGTTTGGAAACGAATTTGCCACCTTTTTTGGTAGTCGTTCTGGACATGATTTGATTGAAAGCGTGGAGCTTGGCAATGAACCCTGGGATTATCCACCTGCATTCTATCAAAGCCTCTCAGAGGCAATGCTTAGCGGAACAAAACAGGCAGATCCATCTCTTTTTACCTTGCCTGCTGCCTTTCAGGCAACTTTCCCTTATCTGTCAGTGAATGAAACAAATGACTATATTGCTGATTACATTTCCAGCAGTGATTTAAATCAATTTAATGCCCTGAATGCTCATTTTTATGCCCATACTTTTTCTAAAATTGGCGAAAGAATCAGCGTTAACCCCGAAGATAAAAGGGCAGCAACCAATGGCATTCACAATATGGTACGCTTCAGAAATGCTTTGGCGCCAAAACTACCAATCTGGGTTACTGAATTTGGATACGACAGTGATGGCGGTGACGAAAACTGTACACATAGCGAGTGTGTCAGCGAAAAACAACAAGCTGCCTGGGGCCTGAGGGCAGCGCTGTTGCTGCTTCGTAACGGAGCTGACAGGGTTTACTGGTACTTTTATGCCAACGAAGACAATGCCGAAGGTTTACATAGCCGTTCGGGGTTGCTGAGTTCATCATTGCACGCTTTTAAAGAAAAACAATCGTTCCGGGCTTTTAAACAATTGATGGAGCAGGCTGGAAACCTCGTACTCAAAGAAGTGTTACTTGAATATCATGATGTGTTTTGTTACAGATTTACTGACCCAAAATCAGGCAAAGCCTATGCCATGATGTGGTATAGCGGAGCAGATGATCCTGATGAAACTGTGCTTGTGAAAACGCGAATTTTGCCCAAAAATCAGCAAAAATTTGTGATTGATGGCTCATCGGAAAATACCTGGAAAAAATCGGGTGAAAATACTAATGGTTTGTTAATCAATGGCTACCCTACCCTTTTTGAAATTGAACCTTAATTGTTTTGCGTTTCTTATCATTACTGTTTGCCTAACTTACCCATATTTTAATAGTTCGACGTGAAAAATATGTAACTTTCTGCTCTGAAATATTTCCAAATTTTATTCTTATGAAACATATTCATTTACTTTATTCTATTTTGATTATAAGCATGTTAAGTGCTTGTAATATGAAGATGGACCAACAACAGCACGAATTGCAGGAACCCATTGGGCCTTCTGATGCGGTTCTAAGCAGTAAGATCATGACACCAGAAGTTTTGTGGTCATTTGGGCGTATCGGAGAAACAACGCTGTCGCCCGATGGTGAAACCCTCTTGTTCAACGTTACTTATTATAGTGTTGAGCAAAACAAAGGGAATACAGAGCTTTATACCGTGAATACGGATGGCTCAGATTCAAAACGTATTACGCATACGAGCTTTGGAGAATATAACCCAAGGTGGAGGCCTGATGGTCAGAAAATAGGATTTCTTTCTAATGAGAGCGGAAGTATGCAGCTTTGGGAAATGCATCCCGATGGCACGGGTCGCGTTCAAATCACCAATGTTGAAGGTGGACTTACAGGATTTGACTACGCGCCTGACCAATCGAAAATACTCTATACTGCCGAGGTTAAACTAAAACCATCCACAGCGGACATTTATCCTGATCTGCCATTGGCTTCAGGACGTATCAACAACGACCTGATGTACCGTCATTGGGATCAGTGGGTTGATACCTATAGCCATGTTTTTGTGGCTGATTACGACGGTACAGCTATTCAAAATGCAAAAGACATCATGCTCGACGAACCCTGGGAAACTCCATTACGGCCTTTCGGGGGAATGGAACAAATCACATGGAGTCCGGACAGTAAAACAGTGGTTTACGCATGCCGCAAAAAAACAGGTAAAGCCTACGCCTTATCAACTAATTCAGATTTGTACCAATATGATTTAGAGTCTGGCAAAACGAAAAATCTGACAGAAGGCATGATGGGATATGATTTGGCAGCTGTTTTTTCGCATGATGGCAGCAAAATGGTTTGGGAAAGCATGGAACGAGATGGTTACGAGGCGGATAAAGTACGACTGTATATTCTTGATTTTGAAACAGGTGAAAAGAAAGATCTCACTGCAGCCTTCGATCAGGATGCTCATGGATTGGCATGGTCAAAATCTGATGATAAAATCTATTTTACCAGCGACTGGCATGCTGTTGATCAAATTTACAGCTATACACTTGCTGACGGTAAGATACATAAGCTCACAGAAGGAGTTCATGACTATACAAGCGTCATGGTGGCAGACAACGGACTGATTGGAACGCGCATGTCGATGTCGTCACCAGTTGAGGTATTCAGCATTGACGAGACAACCGGACAGCAGGATCAGATTACCTTTATCAACAAACCCATCCTTGATCAACTCGAAATGGGACGTGTTGAAGAGCGCTGGATCAAAACAACTGATAACAAGGAAATGCTGACCTGGATCATCTATCCTCCCGGATTCGATCCTTCAAAAAAATACCCAACCCTCCTCTATTGTCAGGGTGGCCCTCAGAGCACTGTCAGTCAGTTTTGGTCTTATAGATGGAATTTCCAGATGATGGCTGCCAACGGCTATATCATTGTTGCACCTAACCGGCGCGGACTGCCAGGCTTTGGTAAAGAATGGCTCGAACAAATCAGCGGTGATTATGGCGGACAAAACATGCGCGACTATTTATCAGCGATCGATTTTATGGCGAAAGAACCTTTTGTTGATGAAACCAGATTGGGGGCTGTGGGTGCCAGTTATGGTGGTTTTTCAGTGTATTGGCTTGCTGGCCATCACCAGAAACGCTTCAAGGCATTTATCGCTCACGATGGCATGTTTAACCTTGAAGCCCAATATCTTGAAACAGAAGAAATGTGGTTTGTTAACTGGGATCTTGGTGGACCGTATTGGGACACTGAAAACAAGACTGTTCAATGGTCTTATGCCAATTCACCACACAAATTTGTTCAATATTGGGATACGCCTATCATGGTAGTTCATGGTGAGCTTGATTATCGTATTGTGGCATCACAGGGCATGCAGGCTTTTAACGCCGCTGTATTACGCGGTATTCCTGCAGAATATCTCTATTTCCCTGATGAAAATCACTGGGTTTTAAAACCACAGAACGGAATTCTCTGGCAAAGAAGGTTTTATAACTGGCTTGATACCTGGTTAAAGGCAAATTAATCTTCACCAAGATTGTATTTCTTGAGCATGAGGTTCCAATCAGTTGATTCGAGCACATCAATCAAAAATGGATTGATCTTGTGAATCAGGCTTTCATTGGTCGAAGCAAAACAGAAATACTCTTTATTGGCACTCAAAGCAATACTGGTCAAAACAGACTGGTATTGCTTTTTTGATAAATAGTATTCGATGATGGCTTTATCATAAACAAAAGCCTGAATTTTTTCATGCGATAGATCATTCAGGGCATCCTCAATGCGCTCATATTCAATGAAAAGAATTTTGTTGTTACGCAAATAATCTGCACTGCTGCTTCCCCTTATCGTTGCAACCCTGACTTCACGCAAATCATTGATGTTGTCAATATTGTTTTTAATACTGTTTACCGTTAGCGCTGATGAAATGGTTGCAGTAAAACTACTGATAATGATCACTGCTGTAAACATCCAAATGGTGGCAAAAAAACGCCCCCAAAAACTGGTGGGAGCAATATCGCCATATCCAACTGTGGTCATGGTTACTGCTGACCACCAAATGCCATCCATCAGACCCTTAATACCTTTTCGGAAGTGTTTTTTGTTTTTCCTGTGCTCAAAAAACCATACCAAAAAACCAAAGACCAAAATGATGAAAAACAACAAGCCAATGATCTTAAAAAAGCCTACCGAGAAAAAATTATGCAAAAAGGTTTTAACCTGATCGTTATCATTCGCGTTGGTGGCAATGGACAATGTGGTGATGAAAAATGGTTGACTAAAGTAAAACTTCCGCATCCTTTCAGGAGTGATTGTCAGTGGGATAATCGTTAAATCGAGCTCGTGCTTTTCTAAATCAGACAAAAGCAATTGTTCATCTTTTTCAACAAAGGTATAAGAGCTGCCAAGAGAATCTGCAATTTTTCCCCAAATGTCTATACAAAGTCCGGTAGGTTTTTCGTTATTTTCTAGAACCAAAAAAGGAGGCGCAGGCATTATGCCAACTTTAAGCGGATTTTGATGCGCAAAAATTTGAAATGGAATGAACAACAAGACAAAAACATTGAACAAAACCAGATTTACAATCTTATTGATGAACTTTGGGCTTATGGCATACATAACAAGGGAACTATTACGAAAATCTTTCATCACAAAAGTATCATTAATCGGGCGTACTAAACCCAATTTCAAAAGGAATTATTCATTGCCATTTTTGCATGGTGGGACAATACTTGGCATTTTGTTTTTGTCTCAAATTCAATGCATTTCAGCTGCAAATGATGCTGATACGACTGTAAATCAGCCGAAAGCAGTGGAAAGTAACTGGAAAAAAACGGCAAAACTTGGTTTTCATTTTCACCAGCTTTCATTTTCTAATTGGGCCTCAGGAGGCGAAAGTTCTGCATCGGGCAAGGTAAATTCAGAAGCGAAAGTAAAATATCTGAAAGATAACTTTCAGTTTGAGTCAGGTACCAAAATGGCTTTCGGTATTGTTGGATATGGGAATCATCGGCTTGAGAAAACCGATGACCGCATTGATTTGTCGACGACAATCTCCTACAAAGCATTTAAAAACTGGACCTACTCAACGGTAATTTCATTTAAAACCCAATTTGCAAACGGTTATAAATATCCAAACGATTCAACCCTTATTTCGGCTTTTATGGCTCCCGGATATTTAAACGCCTCACTGGGATATAGGTACAAAAAGACCGATGTTTTTGAGCTTTTCCTGAGTCCGGCAAGCGGGAAATTTACCTTTGTGAATAACCAGGCTTTGGCCAACAAAGGTGCGTTTGGTGTCAGGCCAGCCATAAAAGACTCGGCTGGCGTTATCCTGACTGAAGGAAATCGTGTTTTGTGCGAATTCGGAATCAATTTGCTCGCAAACCTGTCGAAAGAAATTGCCGATAATATTGAGATATCTTCAACACTCAACCTCTACAACAATTATCTGGATGAAGATCCTGATAACAGATGGAACATTGATGTTGATTGGGAGACCACTGTTAATTTTGTCATCAATAAACGTATTCAAACTGTACTGATTTTACAGCTAAAATACGATCATGACTTTAATGTGCCTGTATATCAGATGATTGATAGCGAAAAAGTACAAATTGGTGAGGGCCCACGACTTCAATTCAAAGAGTCGTTGGGTATTGGTGTTACCTATAATTTAATCTAGTCAGAACCTAAACAGAGATTTCAATTAATTTATGAATAATTTATTGACTCCGATGCTGATTTATTCCTAAATTGCATTGATTTTAAGGAACACCAAATACATCACTCATGAAAATATCAATCGTAGGAACAGGATATGTAGGCCTGGTAACCGGTACTTGTTTTGCCGAAGTTGGCATCGATGTGCATTGCGTCGATATCGACAAGAAAAAAGTTGATAACCTCAACAATGGTATTATTCCCATTTATGAGCCCGGACTCGAAGAAATGGTAGCAAGAAATGTAGAAAAGAAACGCTTGTTTTTTACAACCAATTTGGCTTCTACACTCAAAGGCTGCGAAGTTGTGTTCAGTGCTGTTGGCACACCTCCTGATGAAGACGGGAGCGCCGACTTGAAATATGTGCTCGAAGTGGCACGCGAAGTGGGCCGAAATATGGAAGGCTATCTGCTGATGGTTACCAAAAGCACGGTTCCTGTTGGTACAGCTGAAAAAGTGCGCAAAGCAATTCAGGAAGAACTCGACAAAAGAGGAGTAAAAATCCCCTTTGATGTGGCTTCTAACCCTGAGTTTTTGAAAGAAGGTGCTGCTGTTGATGATTTCCTGAAACCAGACCGTATCGTTGTTGGCGTCGATTCAAAAAAAGCAGAGGACTTGATGGCAAAGCTTTACAAGCCTTTTACAATGAACGGACATCCGGTAATTTTTATGGATATCGTATCAGCTGAGATGACAAAATATGCTGCCAACTCGATGCTGGCTACCAAAATCAGTTTCATGAACGACATTGCTAATCTATGCGAAATCGTTGGTGCAGATATCAATAATGTCAGAAGAGGAATTGGTTCGGACCGCAGAATTGGGAAATACTTTATTTATCCTGGTACTGGCTATGGTGGATCCTGCTTTCCTAAAGATGTTAAAGCATTGATCAAAACTGGAAAACAATACAATTATAATTTGCGTGTTTTGCAGGCTGTAGAGGACGTAAACGACGACCAAAAATCGGTGTTGTTTACAAAACTGATGAAATATTACAACCACGACTTGAAAGGCAAAACAATCGCACTATGGGGACTTTCGTTCAAACCCAATACCGACGATATGCGCGAAGCACCTTCGCGCGTTATCATTGCTAAATTACTTGAAGCCGGAGCAAAAGTAAAAGCTTACGACCCGGTTGCTATGGAAGAAGGTGAGCGCATCTTCAACAACAGCATTGAATTTGCGAAAGATCAATATGATGCCTTGATTGATGCAGACGCACTGGTTATTGTCACGGAGTGGTCCGAATTTAAGTTCCCAAATTTCAGGGTCATTAAAAAACTCTTGCGCCAGCCTGCAATCTTTGACGGAAGGAATATCTATGACTTCAAGGAAATGAATCAGGAAGGTTTCGACTACTTCTGCATTGGTGTAAAAACACAAAATTAACAACAACAAAAAACCCGAAGGTCTGGAGGCACACTGCTGTCTTCAGACCTTTCTTTAAAAAACAATAGGATGAAAAGAATTCTTGTAACCGGAGGTGCTGGATTTTTAGGATCGCATTTATGCGAGCGCCTGCTCAACGAAAGCAATGAAGTTATTTGTTTGGATAATTATTTCACGGGACAAAAGTCCAATGTTGTACACTTGCTCAAAAATCCATATTTCGAGCTGGTTAGGCACGATGTTACCACACCTTTTTTCATTGAAGTGGACGAAATTTACAACCTGGCCTGTCCTGCTTCTCCTGTTCACTACCAATATAATCCCATTAAAACGGTAAAAACTTCGGTGATGGGAGCGGTAAATATGCTGGGACTAGCCAAACGAATCCGGGCGAAGGTGCTACAAGCTTCAACCAGTGAGGTTTATGGCGATCCGGAAGTACATCCACAGCAAGAGTCTTACTGGGGCCATGTAAATCCGATAGGCCCGCGTGCGTGCTATGATGAAGGAAAAAGATGTGCCGAAACACTTTTTGTGAATTATCATCAACAAAATAAGGTCCGGATCAAAATCATCCGAATTTTCAACACCTATGGACCGCGTATGCATCCAAATGATGGCAGGGTTGTTTCCAATTTTATTGTTCAGGCTTTGCAAGGCAATGACATTACAATGTATGGCGATGGTCTTCAAACACGTAGTTTTCAGTATGTTGACGATTTGATTGAAGGAATGACCCGACTCATGAATACTGGTGATGATTTCACAGGCCCTGTCAACATAGGGAATCCAGGTGAATTTACCATGCTCGAGTTGGCAGAAAAAATTATTCAGCAGACAAAGTCAAAGTCAAAGATCATCCATATGCCATTACCGGCTGATGATCCAATGCAGCGAAAACCGGATATCACACTGGCAAAAAAAGTCCTCAACTGGGAACCGAAAATCAACCTTGACGAAGGGCTTGAAAGAACCATCGCATATTTCAGAACAATCGTAAAATGAATATACTAGTCACAGGAAGTCACGGACAATTAGGCACAGAGCTTGGAAAAATTGCCAAAACTGACCGTAAACATCAATGGTTTTTTACTGATATTGATACATTGGATATTACCAACGACACGCAGGTAAGGCATTTTTTCGGCATGAATCAGATTGAAATATGTATCAATTGTGCTGCTTACACGGCCGTTGATAAAGCCGAAGATGAACCAGAAAAAGCCATGCTAGTGAATGCAACAGCTCCTGCAATCCTGGCTGGAGCCTGCGAAACTCATCATGCACTCCTGATACACATTTCTACTGATTATGTGTTTAACGGTGAACATTTTAAACCCTATGAGGAAGGCGATCCAATTGTGGCTGTTTCATCCTATGGTTTAAGTAAGGCAAAGGGAGAAGCCCTGATAAGGGAAAGCAAGGCGAATTATGTAATTATTCGAACATCTTGGCTTTATTCGGCAGTTGGAAATAACTTTGTAAAAACCATGCTGCGCCTGGGAGCTGAACGTGAGCAACTTACCGTGATATTTGATCAGGTTGGCACTCCTACATGGGCCTTTGATTTGGCTGCCACCATTGTTGTTTTGGTCGATCGATACCAAAAGGAAAGCCTGCATGCTATTTACCATTTCAGCAACGAGGGTGCTATCAGCTGGTATGATTTTGCAAAAACTATCATGCAATTAGCCAATCTAAAGTGTAAAATTTTGCCAATCGAATCGAAAGACTATCCTGTAAAGACGAAACGTCCGTTTTACAGCGTTCTGAATAAAACCAGGATCAAAAACGAATTGGGTATTCAGATTCCTTATTGGCGCGATAGCCTGATAAAATGCTTGGAGGAGATCGATGGAAAGAAGCAGGCGTAACAGTCTTGCAACGCAAATATATGATGCTGCAAAAGAAGTTCATAGTATAACAGGTGCCGGCGTAACAGCGGTAGTTTTCAGGGCCTGCATGGCGCATGAGCTCAGGCTGAGAGGTCTGCGGTTCAGGATCCTGCCTAAAATACCGGTGATTTATAAAGGACTCAAAGTTGATGTGGACGTTTTTGCAGATTTTTTGATTGAAGAAGAGATATTGGTCATGATCGAGCAAGGAGACCAACCGGACCGCACACTGGCAAATCTGCATACTGCGCTTCGCTTTTCTGGCTTGGAACTGGGCGTTTTGTTAGATATTTCAAACGAGAAAATGATCGACGGATTTAAAAAAGTACAAAAACTACAAAAAAACCAATAATATGAGCAACACAATTGATCCACAGGTATTGGCCAAAGCGCAAGAATGGCTGAAAGCCCCATACGACCAGGAAACCATAGTAAAAGTTCAGCAACTGATCGATAAAGATCCACAAGAACTGACTGAGAGTTTTTATCGCAGCCTCGAATTCGGAACTGGCGGACTAAGAGGTATCATGGGTGTAGGAACCAACCGCATGAATAAATATACTGTTGCAATGGCAACACAAGGTCTTGCAAATTATATCAAAAAGATGTACCCGGGAAAGCAGGATCTGAGTATGGCCGTGGCCCATGATTGTCGCAACAATAGCGACTACTTTGCACGAATTACAGCTGAGGTAATGAGTGCCAATGGCATTCGGGTTTACCTTTTCGAAAGCCTCCGCCCCACTCCTGAGCTTTCGTTTGCTATCAGACAAATGAAATGCCAGAGCGGTGTTGTAATCACGGCTTCACATAATCCAAAAGAATACAATGGGTACAAAGCTTATTGGGAAGATGGCGGGCAGTTGATAAGCCCTCACGACAAGAATGTGATTGCTGAGGTGGAAAAAATTAAAAGTCCGGCTGATGTTAATTTTAACGCAAATCAATCCTTGATCGAAACGCTTGGTGAAGCTTTTGACCAGATTTATTTGGATCGTATCAAAGGTCTTAGTTTGTCACCTGAGGTTATCCAACGTCAGAAAAACTTCAAGATCGTATATACGCCGATTCATGGAACAGGTGTAAACCTGGTGCCAAAAGCGCTTAAAATGTTTGGTTTCGAATCGGTATATGGAGTTGATGCACAAAATGTTGTCGACGGAAACTTCCCTACAGTTAAATCGCCAAATCCTGAAGAACCTGCAGCATTAAGTATGGCGATAGAAAGAGCTAAAGAAGTTGATGCACAACTGGTTATGGCGACTGATCCGGATGCTGACAGGGTGGGTTTGGCTGTGCGAAACGATAGTGGAGAATTCGTGTTGTTGAATGGTAACCAGGCAGCCAGTTTGCTAATGAACTACTTACTGCACAAATGGAATGAAAACGGAAAACTGACTGGGAAAGAGTTCATTGTAAAGACGATCGTAACGTCGGAACTACTGTTTAACATGGCAGATAAATACAAAGTCGAAAAATTTGATGTGCTTACCGGTTTCAAATACATTGCTGATATTATCCTTCAAAATGAGGGTAAGAAATATTTTATTGGTGGTGGCGAGGAAAGCTATGGCTACCTGGTTGGCGATTTTGTGCGCGATAAAGATGCTGTAAGTTCGTGTGCCATGCTGGCCGAAACAGCTGCATGGGCTGCCGATCAGGGAAAGAGTATGTATCAGATGCTCAAGGAAATATATCACGAATTTGGATTTTACAAGGAAAAATTGCTCTCAGTCACCAAAAAAGGCAAAGCTGGTGCCGAAGAAATCAAAGCGATGATGGAGCGTTTCAGATCAAATCCACCACTCGAAATAGCTGGTTCGAAGTTGGTTGAGATAAAAGACTATAAACTTGGTGTTTCGCGTTCGTTGAAGGATGGAACAGAAAAGCCGATCAATTTGCCAAAATCGGATGTGCTGCAGTTTTTTACTGAAGACGGATCTAAAATCAGTGTTCGTCCATCAGGAACTGAGCCAAAAATCAAATTTTATTTTGGGATCAAATCTCAATTGGATAATATCAATGACTTTGACAAAGTTGACGCCCTGCTCGAAAATCGCATCAACGATGTGATTAAGTCGTTGGAAATATAACTTTACATGCTGAATTTGCGAAAACGTCTGGCTCGTGTCAGACGTTTTTTGCGAAATGCCTTTTATAAGACCATGCGCTTGTCGTCTAAACGGATTTTTTTTGCCTTAATTGCATTAGTTGTGCTGCTCCTTCTACAACTCGAGACAAAGGCATATTCTATTTTAGACACGTTGTTCTTGCAAAGCGGAAGTTATTTTTTGTTGAATGGAAATGCTTTTGCAGTGAAACGCGATACATTGGTCATTGTTAATCAAAAAGAAGAAGTCACTTCGATTTCAAAGGATGAATATTTGTATCGCCGACTTCAAAACAAAGGATCAAACTCCCGCCTTGGCAATGAATTGGTGAAATTGACACTTAATCCGGCACGACCAGTTGAAAATAAAGCGGACAAAGACCTTTCAAACAGTGCGGATGCTTTCCTTACATTCAGCGGCAAAATTATCAGAAAAATCCGTATCCGGAAGTTGGATGTGATTGGTGCAGATGTTTATGATACAATACCTGGAAAGACCACCGCTTTTGGTAATTTCATCAATAAAATCCATTTACAAACGCGTAACAGTGTGATTCGTGAGAACCTGTTTTTTAATCCAGGCGATACGCTCAATCCATGGTTGTTGGCTGATAACGAAAAGCATTTTCGCGACATGCGATCTGTCGAAAATGCCCATTTCTACCTGTACCCTATCGGAAATGATTCTGTTGATGTGTTAGTCGTAACACGTGATAACATCCCTTATGGTATTTTCCCTGTGATAGTGTCTGCTGATAAACAACGAATGAAGGTTTGGAATTCCAATTTTCTGGGCTATGGACATGAACTCGGAGGGAGTTTGGCACGGGTTGCCACAGAAAATCCGCCATTGTACTTATCGGAGTTGTACTACAAGATCAACAACCTTAGTAAGTCTTTCACAGATCTTTATTTGACTTACATACGCTCAAAACAGGAAAAATACTTTGATTTCAGGCTGAGTCGACTATACATTCCTGTAGTAGTCAATCTTGCGGGTGGCCTTGATCTCACTTTACATACCTTCGAATTACCGTTTTGGTTATCATCCACAACCAACATAACTGAGAACGCAACTTATTTGGATGGAAATGCCTGGATTGGATATTATCAACAGAAAAAAGATTTGTCCGAAAAGCAAGCACGTCCCTTAGGGCTCATTCCAGCTGTTGGAATCTACAACAAGTACTTTCAGGACAGGCCATTTACCAGTGCAGATTCCAACTATTTCCTTTCAAATTACACAACTCTTCTAGCTAGTTTTTCGGTCGTTAAACAAGAATATTTGCAAACAACCAAACTTTTCGAACAAGGCCTTCAGCAAGATGTGCCTGCTGGGTTTGCAGGAACCGTTACAACTGGTTATCAATTAGGTGAATATTATAAAATGCCATATTTAGGAATAGATTTGTTGTTTGCAAAAGCGTTTAAAAAGGCCGGATACTTTAATGGATATGTAAGGTTTGGAACTCATGTGCATCGGCAAAAAATGACTCAGGGAGCATTTTTGGCAGGGCTCACGCATATCACCAATATCGAGTCGAATGGTAGCGCACGCTTTCGGGTTTTTACCGGACTGTATTATGGTTTGGGGATCAACCGACTATCATACGATAGCCTGTATTTGCGAAACGGTTCAGGTATTGTAGGTTTGCGAACTGATTATTTCAGGGGCATGCAGCGTGCCAATGCCATTGTGCAGCTTTTATATTATGCACCCTGGACCACAGTTGGTTTTAGTTTTACACCATATATCGATGTGAGTGGAGGTTTTGTTGCTTCCGAAAACGGAGCACTTTTCAAATCCCGGTTTATTTCAGGGATTGGGTTTGGTGTGCGCATGCGCAATAAATATCTTGTTTTTTCGAGCATTCAGTTGCGTCTGATGTATTTTCCGTTTACTCCTTCCGGTGTCCCGCCCTGGTCAGTCGACGTGTCAGATATCTCTGATTTCCCGTTAAACGATTTCACGCCTGGTGCCCCCTCTTATCTGCAATTCAGGTGATGTTTAGAATTTTGTACTTCTGATTGTTGAAATCAAAAGTATCACCTACCGATTTATCCCGTAATGCACTGTAAATAGGTACTTTGGGTGATATAACAGCAATTTGCTTGCCATTCAGATCTATCATACCCATTCCAACAGCAATAAAAAAAGTCATTCGGTCTGTATCAATAATTGCCCCCAACCCGATTTGGCCTGAAGACGTTTCTGGGTCGATGAGTTCCAGAATAGCCACGCTATCAAGCGCTTGCTGCATCTGCCGGGCCTGCAGGTCTCGCTTCCTCAATTGTTGATTGCGAAAACCATCGTATCTGTCTTTGGGAGTGCCGTAATCGTTGGCCTCGCGCTGTGCTTCTTCCATAGCACGTCTTGCTGTTTCAACAGTTTGCTGTTGCTGCGCGATGCAAAATGCGATCAATTCCTTTTTATCAATGGTATTTGTCTCCATATTAACTACTTTTGCAGCCCTGAAAGCCAATTCAGGCTATGAAAAATCGAGATTTGTACAAAGATAGCAAAAAGCTTTTAACTACTTATGGAACAGAATGATCGTACGTTGACCAGGCCAATTCTGGAAATGGTAACCATAGCCAGCGAGTTTTGTAATTTTCTGGAAGATGCATCCAACCTGAACCAACATTCTTTTTTTAAATCACTCCAGGGACTTGTGCCTTTGTTGTACCTTAGAGGATCGCTGTTGCCTGTGATTGAACCTGAATACCCGGAAGCAAATGAACGCTATGTAACTGAAGAACAATATGAAGGTTTGTTCATGTCGTTGCGCGAATTGACCGGGGAATTGGATGAGTTTTGGTTCGTTGACCATTCAGGAAGCCAGATAACAGAAACTGTGAAAGGTAGCATTTCGGAGCATCTGGCAGACGTGTATCAGGATTTAAAGGATTTTGTGATGCTCTATAAAAAAAATGCACTGGCAGCCCGTGAGAATGCCGTTGCATCATGTCGCGAGCTTTTCAGCGATCATTGGGGACAACGATTGGCAAACCTGATTGCTGTGGTTCATGAATTACAATCCGACGTAAATCCGGATTCGAAAGGTGATATTCTTTTCGAGGATTGAGACAGATTCTGACTTCGATTTCATGTAAAATACCCATATTTAGGGATGTTAGCGCCTTTCTAAAAGATATTTATTTGCACTAGGAAAACAAGTGGATGAAGACATTAGCTGAGCTGAAAGAAGGCGAAAAAGGGATTATCACCAAAGTGAAAGGGCGAGGTGCATTCCGTAAACGCATCATCGAGATGGGGTTTGTTGTTGGGAAGCAGGTGATTGTGGTTAAGCACGCGCCATTGCGCGATCCTATCGAATACAATATTCTTGGATATGAAGTATCACTCAGGCACAGTGAAGCTGAACTCATCGAGGTTTTTACAGGCGATGATATGCAGATCATTCAGGGTGCAGCTTATCATGGTGTGCAGTCGATCGAACAGTCGCTGAAGCTAAGTCCACCACCCAAAACAAATACGATTTCCATCGCTTTGGTGGGTAATCCCAACTCAGGTAAGACAACGCTCTTCAATTATGCATCGCATTCAAAAGAAAGAGTAGCAAATTATGGTGGCGTTACAGTAGATGCCAAAACAGCTATTTTTCACGCACATAATTATTCCTTAAAACTCACAGACTTACCAGGCACCTATTCCATCACAAGCTATTCGCCTGAAGAGCTTTACGTGCGTAATTTTATCTTCGATGAGTTACCCGATATCGTTCTAAATGTGGTGGATGCATCGAATTTGGAACGCAATTTATACCTGACGACCCAACTCATCGACATGGACATCAAAGTTGTAATGGCCTTGAATATGTTCGACGAGTTTTCCGAAAAAGGAGACAAATTTGATTATGAACATCTGGGCAAAATGATTGGAATTCCAATCATTCCAACTGTTGCAGCAAAAGGTGTAGGAATTAACGAACTCTTTGAACGGATTATTCAGGTATATGAAGATGAGGATCCGGACATTCGACATATTCACATCAATTATGGATCTGAGATCGAGAAATCAATTAAAGCCATTCAGAATCTGATCAATATAAATGGTAATCAGGCTGTTACAAATGTTATTTCTCCCAGGTTCATGGCGATCAAACTACTCGAAGGAGATGCCGATACCGAAGAGAAACTCAAACAATGCATCAACTATGCGCAAATCAAAGCTTATATTGAACAAAGAAAAAGCGAAATAGAATCCACCTGCAAGGAAGATACGGAAACATTAATTACAGATGCCAAATACGGCTTTATCGAAGGCGCGCTGCGCGAAACTTTTAAGGAGGCCGTTAAAACAGAGAAAACACAAAGCCGCAAAATTGATAACATCCTGACGAATAAATACCTCAGTTATCCGGTTTTTTTATTGGTAATGTGGCTGATTTTTCAGGCAACATTCATTCTAGGCGATTATCCGATGCAATGGATAGAAAGCTTTATGGGTTGGTTGGGCATGCAAGCGGCAGCTATCCTTCCAGAAGGCATTTTTCGCGATCTATTTGTTGATGGTATCATTGGTGGTGTAGGCGGTGTAATGGTTTTCTTGCCTAACATTTTAATTCTCTTCTTTTTCCTTTCTTTGCTGGAGACAACGGGCTACATGGCGCGCGTAGCGTTTATTGTGGATAAACTAATGCACAAAATTGGCTTACATGGCAGGTCTTTTATCCCGTTGCTCATGGGTTTTGGCTGCAATGTGCCGGCAATCATGGCCACACGAACCATCGAAAATAGAAACGACAGACTCGTGACGATGATGATTATTCCGTTTATGTCGTGCAGCGCCCGGTATCCTGTTTATATATTGATTATCAGTGCGTTCTTCGCGAGTTTTCGAGGCACAATTCTTTTTGCAATCTACTTGATTGGTGTGCTGATTGCAGCTTTGGTGGCCTGGATTTTTAAACGTACTTTGTTCAAGGCCAATGAAATGCCTTTTGTGATGGAGTTGCCACCTTATCGTATGCCTACTACCAAGGCCATTTTTAAACACACATGGTTCAAAGGTGCTCAATATCTCCGAAAGATGAGTACAACCATTTTGGTGGCTTCTCTTATCATTTGGGCGCTTGGATATTTTCCAATGGGCAAAAGAATTGATGCGGCTTATGCTGAAAAAATTGAGGCAGCCGAAGCACAGTTCCAGACTTATAAGAATGCCATTCCGATCAATGAACCAGAGCTAATAGCATCCATTGACAAGGAGCAACAACTTGCAATTCAACAACTTATTCGCGAACGTGAAAGCCGAAAGCAAGAAAATTCTGTTATAGGTCGTATCGGTCATTTTATCGAACCAGTCATACAACCTTTGGGCTTTGATTGGAAAATGGGTGTGAGTTTATTGGCTGGATCTGCAGCCAAAGAAATAGTTATTTCTACGATGGGTGTGCTTTATCAGGCAGATGCATCTGGCGAAGTTTCTGACAATTTGGTAGATAAAATTAAAGAACAGAAGTATGAAAGCGGACCAAAAGCAGGGAAAAATGTAATGAATCCGCTCGTTGCATTCTCCTTCATGATTTTTGTATTAATCTATTTCCCCTGCGTTGCTGTATTTGCTGCCATTCGAAAAGAATCCGGCGCTTGGAAATGGCCACTTTTCACCTCTGTTTATACAACTACCCTAGCTTGGCTGGCAGCTTTTGCGGTTTACCAGGGAGGTTTGCTACTTGGTTTCTAAAAATTCCATCCCGCTAATTATTTTAAATAGAGACACAATCATTCTTTTATTATCTTTGTGAAGCAACCGAGACTCTTAAAGAAAATAAGGGTAAGTTGGCATCATTTGTAGTAATATTTTTAAATAAGGCGGAGCCATGAGAGTGATCGATAAGCAAACATTTCTGGATACATTCCAATATTTTGACAAACCGATTGTGATCGAAATCATTGATATTTTTTTAAATGAGTACGAAACACGTTTGATCAATATCAGGAAAGCCATTGATGAAAAGGACTTTGGGTCACTTAAATTTGATGCACACAGCATGAAAGGTGTAATAGCAAATTTTGTTGCCAGTAAACCACAGCAATTGGCAAAAGAACTTGAAATGAAAGGTGCCGAAAAAGATGAAACCGGTCTTGATGAATTGTATACCGGTCTTCGGGCTGCAACAATTGAGCTGGTCGAAGATCTCAGAGAGATCAGAAACGAATTTGAGTAATGCTTATTTAAGCCTGTCGATCCTGTTTAACCCTTCTACAGCCAAGGGATAATTTGGCTTCACACTGATAACCTGCTGATAGATTTCGCGGGCATTCGCATACAATCCCATTTGCTCGAATGTCCTGCCTTTGTTGTAAAGCGCATCTATATATTTCGGTTCAATAGCCAATGCGGCATCAAAATATTCAATGGCTTTTTCATAATCTTGCTTGTAAACCAGGTAAACATATCCCAGGTTAAAAAGCAATTTGCTGTTTTGCGGCTGCATTTGCAATAGGGTATCATATTGCATAATTGCTTCATCTGCTGCATCATTATCCTGCAAATAAAGAGCAAGTTGCACACGGGCGACCATCGATTGCGGGTATTTCCTGATGGCATCTGTCAGAAAGTCGACAGCAAGCGGATTACGTTGCGCTGTGTAAATGGTGCCAATTTGGTAAAGCGGCTCGAAAAACATGTCGTTTTGGTCACGGGCAATCAGAAAGTTTTTCATGGCAGAAACAGTGTCTTCTCTCGATAAAAAGATCATTCCCCGCACATAATAGGCATCCGGATTGTATGAACCGAGCTTCAAAGCTTTGTCAGTATAGCCCAAAGCTACATCTAGTTTCTGTTGCAAAAGATTCAACTCTGCAAGTTTTACCAAAGGCCGGGCATCCTGTTCATCGATCTGTGATGCCTTGATCAGGGTAGCCGAAATACTTTCCGGTTTTCCCATGCCGAAATAGGCCTCTGCAAGCGTAAGATATACATCAACCTTCTTTGAGTCGATACGCAAGGCTTTGTTCAGATCGCGCATGGCTTTATCTACCTTTTGCTGA
Organism: Bacteroidales bacterium UBA5536; assembly: GCA_002426795.1. Lineage (GTDB taxonomy): Bacteria > Bacteroidota > Bacteroidia > Bacteroidales > F082 > UBA5536. The sequence continues at coordinate 92,083 of DINQ01000008.1, read as the reverse complement.
TCAAGATAGCGTTTTGCTCTGCGGTTGAGCAGATCAACATTCAAACTGTCGTTTGCAATGGAATCATTGAGTGCCTGCATGGGATTTAACACAGATAAATCTTGTTTGTTTTCGGAAGCGGGTTCGTTTTTTTGATTTGTATTGCATGCAGAAAAAGCTATCAGGATCAGGCAAAAAGTGAAGCGGCGAAAGATTTTCATGTAATAGACCTTAATTAATTGACTAACTGTCTGTTAAGTTGAAAGAAAAGACTGCCCTGAATAATATTCAGGACAGTCATAATTACTATTCAATCGAGCACTAAGCACTTGCATTCAGTGCTTCTCTGGTTTTGGTTTCGAGTTCTTCAAAAAGCTCAGGATTTTCCTCAATCAAGTTTTTTACTGCGTCTCTTCCCTGCCCGAGTCGGGTATCGCCGTAACTAAACCATGAGCCGCTTTTCTTTATAATATTATATTCAACACCCAGGTCGATGATCTCACCAACTTTCGAAATACCGCCACCAAAAACAATATCGAACTCAGCTTTACGGAATGGAGGTGCTACTTTGTTTTTGACCACTTTTACGCGAACCCTGTTTCCGGTAGCGTTTTCGCCATCTTTGATCTGGCTGATTTTTCTGATATCAAGACGTACTGAACTATAGAATTTAAGCGCGTTTCCACCAGTAGTAGTTTCAGGATTTCCAAACATGACACCAATCTTGTCGCGGAGCTGGTTGATGAAGATACAAATGGCACCTGTGCGGCTGATTGTTGCAGTAAGCTTTCGAAGCGCCTGCGACATCAGACGTGCCTGCAGCCCCATTTTACTGTCGCCCATCTCCCCTTCTATCTCGCTTTTGGGTGTCAGGGCAGCCACTGAGTCGATCACAATCACGTCGATAGCTCCAGACCTGATCAGATTTTCAGCGATTTCCAAAGCTTGTTCTCCATTGTCGGGTTGAGAGATTAATAGGTTTGAAATGTCAACACCAAGTTTAGCAGCATAAAAACGATCGAACGCATGTTCAGCATCGATAAAAGCTGCAATACCGCCAGCTTTCTGTGCCTCAGCAATTACATGAAGTGCGAGCGTAGTTTTACCAGAACTTTCTGGGCCGTAGATCTCTACAACACGTCCTTTTGGCAAGCCACCGATGCCCAAAGCATAATCAAGCCCGATTGAACCGGTCGAAATGCTTTCGATTTTTTCGACGGCCTGGTCTCCCAGTTTCATGATGCTGCCCTTGCCATAATTTTTCTCAATATTTCCAAGAGTAGCCTCTAATGCTTTCAACTTCTCCAACCGAACTTTATCGGCATTTTCTTTTGCTTTTTCTGATGTCATAGCGGGTTATTTTATTGGTAAAGATTAAATATCTGTTTTGCGTGATCATCAGTTTTCACCTTATGAATCACTTCATCTATCATACCGTTTTCGCCAATGATGAAGGTAGTACGCAACAATCCTTCATAGGTTTTGCCGTACATCTTTTTTTCGCCCCAGGCGCCATAGGCTTTAATAATATTCATTTCAGGGTCAGCCAAAAGAGGAAATGGCAACGAAAACTTGGTGGAGAATTTCTGGTGTGAGCTTTCCGAGTCAGGACTTACACCCAGTACCACAAAACCTTGATCAATCAAATTCTGGTGGTTGTCTCGCAGGTTACATGCCTCTTTGGTACATCCGGGTGTATCGTCTTTAGGATAAAAATATAAAACGATCTTTTTACCCAAAAACTGACTGAGTGAAACGGTATTTCCATTTTGATCTTTTGCACTGAAATCAGGTGCTTGTTCGCCTTTAGTAAGCATAGTGTGGATTATTTTAAAGATTTACAAAAATAAGTTTAATTGCCCTCAAAAAACAATCATCCTGGCTTTTTTGTTTGCTCGATAGCTGGTTTGTTGAGCGTGAAATATTTACAGATTGCAGTAATGCCACATTCGTTGCAGAGTGGTGTTCTGGCTTTGCAAATATAGCGTCCATGCAAAATTAACCAATGATGCGCCTTTGGGATTGTATCTTCCGGGAGGTACTTCACCAATTGCCGCTCGGCCTCGAGTGGATTTTTCGCACGCGTGGTGAGTCCAATTCGGGCTGAAACCCTGAAAACATGGGTGTCGACTGCCATGGCAGGCTTGTTGTAAACCACCGAAGCAATGACATTGGCCGTTTTTCTTCCAACACCAGGAAGCAGCTGCAATGATTCTACAGAATCTGGTACTTCTCCATCAAATTTTTCAATCAGTGTTTTCGCCATTCCAATCAGGTTCTTTGCCTTGTTGTTAGGATAAGAACATGACTTAATCAGCTCGTAAACAGCGTCCTGCGATGCTACTGCCAGTGCCTCAGGCACTGGAAATTGCTCGAAAAAACCAGGAGTTAATAAATTGACCCTTTTGTCAGTGCATTGCGCTGAAAGAATGACGGCAACCAGTAACTGATACGGCGTTTCAAATGCAAGCTCCGTTTCGGCCACTGGCATATGCTGTTTGAAATAATCGACAAAGGCTTGAAATCGTTCGGCTTTCTTCAATGATGTCTGTTTTTACAAAAATACAAAAAACCGTGGCAAAACATTGATTCTGCCACGGTTTTTGAAACACAGAAAATGTGCTAGTTCATTAATGTGCCAAAACTCCCGATCATTTGGCTATCAACTGCTTCAAAGGCAGCTGCAAATTGCTGAATGAAACGTAAGCTACGTGTAGAACAATCAGTTTGTGAATAACTTGCATGCAAAGAGTCTTTAATCACAGACGTTAGCAGTCGGTCGGTTTTAGTGGCAGTAAAATGATTGTGTAAAATAGTAGAACTTTTGTTCATAGGCGAGATATTTGTTTTTTAATACAAATACTTAACGCCAGTTTATTCTACTTTATTTTACAAGGAGTATCTTTTTTTCTCCTGGAATTAAAACTGTCCAGAAAAGCATTAGTAAGTTAAGGATACGTTCTTTTCCTGAATCATTTTTCGCATGTTGATCAGCGCATAGCGCATGCGACCCAGCGCGGTATTGATGCTAACATTTGTGAGTTCAGCAATGTCTTTAAAACTCATTTCAGCATACAGTCGCAGATACAAAACTTCTCGCTGTTCTTCGGGCAAAAACTCAATCATTTTTCTCAGATCTTCATGAATCTGCTCTGTAATCATCTGCTCTTCAATGGAAGCATCGGCTAAACCAATATTTTCCATGAAATCGTAATCATCACTGTTAGTTTCGGCATAGGGAATGCGTTTTGATTTTCGAAAATGATCGATAATCAGATTATGTGCAATCCGCATTGCCCATTGAATGAACTTGCCTTCTTCTTTATAGGCGCCACTTTTTATGGTGCGAATGATCTTTATAAATGTATCCTGAAAAATGTCGTCAGCAAGCTGCCTGTCTTTGACAAGCATCATGATATAAGAAAAAATACGACTTTGGTGACGATTGATAATTTGTTCAAAACTGGCATGATTACCTTTACGATAACTTTCAACCAGCTCTTTATCACTTATTTGCAAAGCGGTCATAGAGCCTCCCTTTATGTAATTTTTAAGTTTAAAGGGTAAAAGTTACGTCTATAAGTATCCTCCTGTTTTTTTTAATTTGCTTTGAACAATAACAGCAAAATTGCCTTTTTGTTGGAGCAAATATAAGCATAGATCAAACAAACGCAAATTTTATTGGTAATTTCGCACAAATTTTTTTTAAGGCAAACACATGCGGGCTACACCATATCAGTTAATCAGTATCAAGGGCGCTAGAGTTAATAATTTGAAAAACATCAGTTTAGACATTCCAAAAAACAAGTTGGTTGTCATAACTGGATTGTCAGGCTCAGGTAAGTCATCTTTGGCATTCGATACTTTGTATGCTGAAGGTCAGCGACGATATGTCGAAAGTCTGAGTGCTTATGCCCGTCAGTTTCTTGGAAGAATGAATAAACCAGAGGTGGACTTAATCACTGGTATTTCACCAGCTATTGCCATCGAACAAAAAGTAAATAGCCGAAATCCACGCTCAACGGTTGGTACCTCAACTGAGATTTACGAATATGTAAAATTGCTTTTTGCCCGCGTTGGACGGACTTTTTCTCCGGTATCGGGGCGATTGGTGAAACGTGATAAAATCAGTGATGTTACGGATTATGCTTTGCAGTTTGAAACGGGCACTACAGTTTTAATCGTCGCACCTTTCATTTTACCGGCTGATCGTGAACTGTCAGATCAATTGTCGCTTTTGTTGCAGCAGGGCTTTAGCAGACTTTTGGTTGGCAATGAAATTTCCAGGATTGATGATATGCTACAGAAAGAAAAACTACCTGCGCCTTCGAAAATTCGGATTGTGATCGACCGGCTCATTGTTTCGGACGAGGACGATTTGGCTGCCCGCATTGGCGATTCTGTACAAACGGCCTTCTACGAAGGAAAAGACAGTTGCGAAGTAATAACCCATTTGGGGGAGGATTCAGAAGAAAGGCGACAGTTTTCAGCACGCTTTGAAGCAGACGGTCTTTCTTTTGAGGAACCATCCGTGAATATGTTTGCTTTCAACAATCCCTACGGAGCCTGCAAAAGCTGTGAAGGCTTTGGGAGTATCATAGGAATCGATGAAGATTTAGTAGTACCAAACAAAGGCCTATCGGTTTATGATGGTGCCATTGCCTGCTGGAAAGGCGAAAAAATGGGGGAATGGAAGGACCAATTGATCAGAAAATCTCCCCTTTTTAATTTTCCCATTCATAAACCTTATTACGCTTTAACCACAGAACAACGTAGATTGCTCTGGACTGGCAATGAGCATTTTGAAGGACTTAATGAGTTTTTCAGACAGTTGGAGGAGCAAACCTATAAGATTCAATACCGTGTGATGCTTTCTCGCTATCGCGGTAAAACAATCTGTCCTGAATGTGAAGGAACCCGGTTAAGAAAAGACGCCAATTATGTGAAGGTTGGTGGAAAGAGTATCTCTGAAATCGTCTTAATGCCGCTCACAGAAGCCTATGGTTTCTTTCAGGAATTGCAACTCGACAAGAATGATCAGATTATCGCAGCACGACTCCTAACGGAAATCAAAAACCGCTTGCAGTTTTTGATGGATGTTGGACTTGGTTATTTGACGCTGAATCGGCTATCGAACAGCCTCTCAGGAGGCGAATCACAACGCATCAATCTGGCTACTTCCCTGGGAAGTAGTCTCGTCGGTTCAACTTATATTCTGGACGAACCCAGCATCGGATTGCATCCGCGAGATACACAACGTCTGATTTCGGTACTTGAACGATTACGCGATATTGGCAATACTGTCATCGTTGTTGAGCACGATGAAGATATCATCAAAGCAGCCGATGAGGTGATCGATATTGGCCCTTTTGCAGGAAGTCAGGGGGGCGAACTGATATTTCAGGGCAATTACGAGGCATTGAAAACGGACAACAAAAGCCTTACAGGACAGTACTTGTCAGGATTGAAAAAAATTGCTGTTCCACCCATGAGGCGGGGCTGGCACGATTATATCAAGCTGATAGGTGCAGCAGAAAACAACCTGAAGATGCTTGACGTTCAGTTTCCGTTGCATATTTTAACCGTTGTAACTGGCGTAAGTGGCTCCGGAAAATCTTCTTTGGTCAGAGGAATACTTTATCCTGCACTCAAGAAGCACTTGGGTGGTCATGCAGATAAAACAGGGCGTTTTGGCGAATTACAGGGCGATATCGACAAAGTTGAAGCCATAGAGTTGATCGACCAAAACCCGATTGGTCGTTCCTCACGTTCAAATCCGGCTACCTACATTAAGGCTTTTGATGATATCAGGCAATTGTTTGCAGAGCAGAAACTGGCTAAAAATCGCAACTATAAGCCTGGTTTCTTTTCTTTTAATGTACCAGGTGGACGCTGTGATGCCTGCGAAGGTGAAGGAACGGTTAAAGTGGAAATGCAGTTTATGGCTGATGTGTTCTTGCAATGCGATGTCTGCCATGGAAAACGTTTCAAGGATGAAGTGCTCGAAATCCAATTTGAAGGCAAAAATATTGCTGATGTATTGGATATGACTATTGAGGACGCCATCAAGTTTTTTGAAGATGCCAAGAAAAATCATGCGCTAGCAAGCCGAATTGCACAGCGTCTGACGCCTTTACAGGATGTCGGACTGGGTTATCTGCGACTGGGTCAATCGTCAAATACTCTCAGTGGTGGCGAAGCCCAGCGCATTAAGTTGGCGTTTTTTCTGACCAAAGGCGAAGCTGAAAAACATACCTTGTTTATATTTGATGAGCCAACAACCGGCCTGCACTTTCATGATATCAACAAATTATTACTTGCCTTTAACGCCTTGATTGAGAACGGACATTCGTTGATTGTTATTGAGCATAATCCTGAGGTAATTAAATCAGCAGATTGGATTATCGATCTGGGCAAAGAAGGTGGCGACCAAGGCGGGCATCTGGTTTTTGAAGGTCTGCCAGAAGAGTTGATCAGCTGCAAAGATTCATATACTGCTGATGCTATCCGCGAAAAACTCTAATCCGGAAAGCAGAATTAACGTATTTTTGCCCACATGATTCACTTTCGTTTAAGAGACAGAAACTTCATTTAAATATTCATTCATTCACCAAAATAATTCTCAGATGAAATACGCATTTATATTCGTTTACCTTGTTTTTATATTCACTTCCTGTTCAGGTCCTTCATCACAGCATGCTGATACAGGACATCACGGAGAAGACATAGCTGTAAAAACCCAATTACATTATCCACAGGAAAAACACCTTGCTAATATCAGGCAGCTCACCTTTGGGGGCGACAATGCTGAGGCATACTTTAGTTTTAACGACGAAATGTTTGTTTTTCAGTCGAATAATCCGGCCTGGTCGTTAAAGTGTGACCAGATTTTTTATACCAATATTGCAAATGCCAACATGGGAGAAGAAATTCCACCAATGGTAAGTACTGGAATGGGACGTACGACCTGCTCATATTTTATGCCTGGTGACAGCACGATTGTTTATGCTTCAACGCATATGAACGATGCCAATTGTCCTCCGGTGCCTGAGCGCCGTGAAGACGGTAAATATGTTTGGCCAATCTATCGCGGCTACAATATTTTTGTTGCTGATTTGATGGGCAATATTATTGATACCCTCACAAACAGAATGGGTTATGATGCAGAAGCAACTGTATCGCCTATGGGAGATAAAATTGTTTTTACATCGGACCGTAGCGGCGATCTTGAACTTTACACCATGAATATTGATGGTTCTGATGTGAAACAAATCACCTTTGAGCTGGGCTATGATGGCGGTGCATTTTTTTCAGCCGACGGCACAAAACTCGTTTTCAGGTCATCACGCCCCAAAACACCAGAGGAAATTAAAGAGTACAAGGATCTTTTGGCCGAAGGTCTGGTTATGCCAACAAACATGGAAATCTATGTGTGTGATGCTGATGGCAGCAACCTGAAACAGGTAACTCACCTTGGAAAAGCCAACTGGGCACCTTATTTTACTCCCTCAGGCGACAGGATTATTTTTAGCTCCAATCACCATTCTGAGCGTGGATGGCAATTCAATCTTTTCTCGATAGGTGTTGATGGAGAAGGCCTGGAACAAATTACCTACGACGATACATTTGACGCTTTCCCGATGTTTTCATTCGATGGCAAAAAACTGATTTTCTCCAGTAACCGCAACAACAACGGAACACACGACACAAACATCTTTATTGCTGACTGGATTGATTAAATCATGAGCTCCAAACAGCAGCGCGTTTTCGATCGACTCAATTCGCTAGGAATCGAATTTACAGTGCATCATCATCCGGCTTTGCCCACGATTGATGATGCATTGCCCTATTGGGACAAGATTGATGCAACGCATTGCAAAAACCTGTTTTTCCGAAACCATAAGGGTAACCAGCACTACCTGGTGATATTTCACTATTTGCATCAGCTCAATATCCGTGATTTAGAGCAGCGACTCAAACAAGGAAAGCTCAGTTTTGCATCAGAGAAAAGGATGGAAAAATACCTTGGAATTAAGCCAGGAAGTGTAACACCTTTAGGCCTTATCAATGACGAAGAACATCATGTTATTGTATTTATCGATAAAAACCTTGAAAAGGCTGAGAAGTTAAGCTTTCATCCGATGGATAACACGGCCACACTCATACTCTCAAAAAACGACTTTGTAAGGTTTTTACAGGTCCAAAACCAACGGTTTTCCTTTCTGGAGCTTTACTAAAGAGGTTTTTAACTATTAGGCTGGCGCTGACAGATATAAAAGTCTTCACAAAGTTAGGCCTCATAAAATCCGCTTTTTTAACCTACATTTGTTCATTGTTTTTTCTTATCAATTCATACATCTAGAAGCAGCAAACAATTAACGACAATAAACATGGCAACTGAAAAAATAAACGTCAATATCAACTCTGAGATTGGTGAACTCGAAAGTGTAATTATTCACACGCCAGGCCCGGAAGTGGAAAATATGACGCCAGAAAATGCGGCTCGGGCGCTTTATAGCGACATTTTGAATCTGAGTGTGGCCTTGCCCGAATACAACGAGTTTAAGCTTATATTAGAGAAAGTGGCTAAGGTTTTTGATGTGAAAGATTTATTGCGCGACATTCTCCAAAACGACAAAGTGCGTAGTACCATGATTTCCAGAATCTGCAGGCACGAGTCAGTCGAAGAGGCCTGCCGTTTGCTCGGAGATTTGTCAAACGAAGAATTGGCCAAGCAGCTCATTGAAGGTGTTGAAATGCAAAAAGACACTTTGACCAAATACTTGGACAATGAGCGTTTTTCTTTACATCCGCTGCCCAATTTCTTTTTCACCCGCGATGCATCATTTAGCATGAACGACAAAGTGATGATCAGTCGAATGGCAAGTAAAGTTAGAGAGCGAGAATCCATTATCATGGAAGCTATCTTCGACTATCACCCTGCGTTTTCAACACAAACTGTCAATCCTGTTAAAACTTTTGATCATAGCGGGAAAGCAACCATCGAAGGTGGAGATGTGTTAATTGCCAGCGAAAACATCATTCTCAGTGGTATAAGCGGACGCACCAGCAGCCAGGGAATTGATGCCATGTTAGAATACCTGAAAACAAAACCTGGAACTAAACATTTGATTTTGCAGGAGTTGCCTTACGAACCTGAATCGTTCATACACCTTGACATGGTATTCACTTTTCTCGACAAAGACAAGTGCATGATTTTTGAGCCGTTGATTCTTTATTCCAGCCGTCACTTAACCATCCATATCACCATTGAAGACAACAAAGTGGTAGAAATCAGTGAAGAAAAAAATATTCTGGATGCACTTAGAAAACTGGGAATCGATCTCGAGCCTATTGCTTGTGGTGGCCACCGCGACACCTATATCATGGAACGTGAACAGTGGCAAAGTGGTGCCAACTTTTTTGCCATCGCGCCCGGAAAAGTCATTGGATATGGTCGAAATACACACACAATGAACGAATTAAACAATCACGGATTCGAGATCATTAAAGCCCGTGATGTAATAAAAAACAAAGTTGATATTGCCTCGTACGAGAAATATGTTATAACCATCGAAGGTGATGAATTGTCACGTGGAGGAGGTGGTGCACGTTGCATGACAATGCCAATCAGGCGCAAAGCAGTAGAATGGTAGTAAAAACAGCACATTGACCAACAAAAGACCACCGGCTTATTATTCACTCAGGATATACCTGGTGGCTTTGCTGTTGTTTTTGATGCTGGTTTTTCCCATTTCGCTTATCATGCTGTTTAAATATGGCCCTTATTGGATTGAGGAGCGAAACCTTGGCGATGCCACTCCTGCCCTATCTATAAACGCACCTGATCAGTTGGCTGATACCCTTGCGATGGCCAACAATTCAATAAATTGGATGTCAGGCGATACGCTTCAAAAGGAAGCATCCCAAGACGATACGATAAAAATCCAGCCGAACGACCTCTTGTTTGGATCTGCGGTCAGCCTGTTGCTGCGCATGATGCTCGTGAGTCTGGTGATAGGATATGCGTTCAACTATCCCTTTAAAAGGTACTTCCGACGAAAACGAAAAGGCAAGGAAATCAGCACAAAACTGCTCCAGTTTTGCCAGCGGTGGCTCTTGTACGTCCCCGTAATCAATAGTTTTATCATGGGGATTGGTTTTGTAATTGCCTTGATTTTCATGGGATTCCTGATTTTCGACGGTTCAATCGACAGCGAAGTGAGCAAGACTTTCTACAGTCAGTTTTTTTTCATTTCGCTTTTTGCTTCCTTTTTGACAGTATTCTTCATGTATTTTTGGTTTCGCTACCGCGTCAGATTCAGGTATTTGGAGCATATTTACGATTCGCTGAGTTTGTTTAAAACCGGAAAGCAAAAATCCAAAGAACATATCATTTACCGGTTGTGGACCAATAGCGCCATGACTACCCTGCTGCCGCTTGTGATTGTCGTTTTTTATCTAACGCTCAGCACCAGTTCAATACAGAAAACCTTCAAAGAAGAGCTCACCAAAGAAAAGATTGATGTCTTATTTGGAAAATACACTCAGATCATCGACAGGACCGACGTGCTTGTCGAGTCGAATCTTTTTTATGTGAATGCGATTGATAGCCTGCTCATGTTTTTTGGAATCTATTCTGGCATTATCATTAGTATCATATACCTGTTTTTCTTTGTCAACTGGACCAACAAAAGCATTGTATTACCCATTGAGGAAGTGTTGGAGAAAATGCAATTAACTGATAAGGGCGAATTGGGTCAGTTGGCCATTGTTCGCACGACGGACGAAATGGGGGCTCTGGCAGTAGGATACAACGAAATGGCTTCGCGAATTACAAGTAACATAAAAATGCTGAAAGAAACCACGGAAGCTAACCAACGTTTTGTGCCACAGGAGTTTCTGCAGATGCTCGAAAAAGCCAGTATTACTGATATTCAACTTGGCGATCAGGTGCAGAAATTTATGACTGTACTTTTTGTTGATATTAAGTCGTTTACAACCTTGTCAGAACAAATGACTCCGAAAGAAAATTTTGATTTTCTGAACAATTATCTTGGGTTTATGGAGCCAGTGATTAGAAAACACCATGGCTTTATTGATAAGTTTATTGGCGACTCCATCATGGCTTTATTTGGTGAAGAGGCTGACGACGCTGTACGTTCTGCACTTGAAATGCAGGAACGCCTTGAAGACTTTAATCTGATGCTTGCAGAGCAGGGAAAACCACCCATTGAAGCCGGTGCTGGCATACATACCGGAAACCTGATGCTCGGAGTTGTTGGTGGAGAAGGACGCATGGAAAGCACGGTTATTTCGGATGCGGTTAACCTGGCCAACAGGCTCGAAGGGCTTACACGTTTATACAATGAACAACTGATAATCTCCGAGACTACGCTCCACTGCCTGAAATCAGAACATGAGTTTACTTTCAGATTTTTAGATGAAGTTTTGGTGAAAGGGAGAAAAGAATCAGTCAAAATTTACAGCATCAGTAAAAAAGAAGGAATGGGATAAAAACCAAGAAGATGGATATAGCAGGACTTAAAAAATATGTTGTTGACAGACTAAAAAGTGAGTGTTCGCCAGACTTACATTACCATTCTGTTTTTCATACACTCGATGTACTTGATGCTGCTGAGCGACTGATGACCTTGCATGGGACAGACTTCAGAATGTTTCAAATTGTACAAGCCGCAGCCTTATTGCACGAAATGGGGATGATCAAATCTTATGCAGACCACGAAACAGCTTCAGCTGATATTGCACGTAAAATTTGCCCGGAATTTGAGTTGTCACCATCAGAAATCGATTTGGTTGTGCAACATATAATGGCCACGAAAATGCCACAAACTCCTGTGACTATCACTGAGAAAATTCTTTGTGATGCCGACCTGGATTATCTTGGAAGGTCTGATTACCAGATCATTTCGCATAAATTGCGTCTCGAGTGGATCAAAGTGCTGAAGTACCCTGAATCGCTTGTTGTTTGGTACAATGATCAACTAGAATTTTTAAGTAACCATCAATATTTTACACATTTAGCCCACAGCCTGCGCGATCAGGGCAAGAAACACAATCTTGAACTGATAAAAGCCATGTTGGACCATCAATAACGTCAACGATATTTGATTATTTTTGTAGAAATCAATCCTTCACAAACCCAAAAAGCTCATGTTTAAGAAAATATTACGATTCAAGGACAAGCATCCTTTTCTGTTTATCATGGCTATCGCATTGGTATTGAGGATGATTGCCGTGTTTTTTTCACGCGGTTTCGGAATGCATGATGATCATTTTCTGGTGATTGAACCAGCGGCTTCCTGGGCTGATGGCGGCGATTACATGAAATGGCTGCCGGGTACTCCCGGAAACCACGGGCCTGAAGGTCATAGTTTTTTCTATGTGGGATTTCATTACCTGGTGATTAAGCTGTTGCACATGTTTGGCATCTCCAATCCTCAGTTTGTCATGTTTTTTATTCGCTTGATTCATGCCTTCCTCTCCTTGCTGGTGGTTTCATTTGGGTATCGTATTGCAAGCCTGATTGCTGAGCGCAAAACGGCTTACAAGGTTGCATTGTTACTTGCAGTGTTTTGGTTTATTCCGTTTTTAAGTGTTCGCAACCTGGTCGAAATGGTCAGTATTCCATTTCTTATGTATGGCACACTTATTATTTTGCGTCAGGAATTAATCAGGAAAGCTGGCGATCCTGGCTATCATCAGACTTCTTTCCTGGTGGCTGGTTTTTTCCTGGGTATGGCGTTCTCTGTTCGTTATCAAACCCTCATTTATACCGGTGGTTTGGGGCTTGCTTTGTTGATTTCACGCAATTGGAAAGGCATGTTTACAACAGCTTTGGGATTTCTGGGATCAGTGATTCTATTTCAGGGAATTATCGATTTTTTCATTTGGCACCAGCCTTTTGCAGAACTTACGGAATATATCCGCTACAACATGACGCATGCCTATGAGTACCAAACATTACCCTGGTATCATTACATAGTTGAAATTTTCGGCCTGTTGATTCCACCAGTTAGCCTCATGTTAATGTTTGGCTTTTTCAGAGAATGGAAGAAACATTTTTTACTGTTCCTTCCTGTGCTGTTGTTTTTGGTGTTTCATTCCATTTTTCCCAATAAACAGGAACGTTTTATCCTTCCAGTGATTCCTATGTTTATTTTAATTGGTTTAGCAGGTTGGGAATCGTTTGTAGCTCAGTCAAAATTCTGGAAACACCACCCCAAAATCTTAACTGCTTTGTGGGCGTTTTTCTGGATGGTAAATCTTGTTCTTCTTTTGTTTATAACGCCCATGTACTCAAAAAAAGCCCGGGTCGAGTCAATGACATATCTGTCGAAATATCCTGATCTTACCTATTTCATTGTTGAAGATGTCAACAGTAATATTGTAAGATTTCCCCCCGTGTTTTACACTGGTCAATGGCCGAAATATGATGCCCTAACCAACGAAACCAGCTATGCGGATTTTAGAAAATGGAAAAACTGGGAGCAGTTAGAAAACCAACCTCAATTCATTCTTTTTTTCCAGCCAGTCAATCTCGAAGCCCGCGTTGACTCCTTGAAACAGTTTTTTCCGCAATTGGAATATGAAACGACTGTTTATCCTGGTTTTATGGACAAGGTCATCCATCGGTTAAACCCTGTAAATGCAAACGAGAGTATTGTTATTTACAGAAACAATGCCCTGGAGCAAATGCGTGAATGATATATTAATTAAATGAAATTGAGACTTTTAGTGATATTGGCTAGATGGAATTGAAATTTGAGATGAACGAGCAGGCAGCTCAAAAGCGGATTACAGAACTATCTGCAATTATCGAAAAGCATAATTATAATTATTACGTTTTGGCACAGCCAACCATAAGTGATTATGCCTTTGATATGATGTTGGAAGAACTTATTGCTCTTGAAAAACAGTTTCCGCAGTTTAAGCAACCCAATTCGCCGAGTCAGCGCGTTGGCGGCGACATCACTAAAAACTTTGAGACTGTTGCGCATCAATACCCAATGCTTTCTCTGGCAAACTCATACAGCCGTGAAGAAATCGCTGATTTTGTCGCACGGGTCGAAAAGATGATCGGTAAACCCGTTCAGTATGTTTGCGAACTAAAATATGATGGTCTGGCGATCAGCCTCCAATATAAAAAAGGCCAATTGGTCAGGGCTGTCACGCGAGGCGATGGAGCAAAAGGTGATGATGTTACGGCCAATATCAGAACGATCAGAAGTATTCCGCTCAAGCTTAAAGGAGACTTTCCGCCTGATTTTGAGATCCGCGGTGAAGTATATTTTCCGATTGCAAGCTTCAATGCCTTGAATCTGGAAAGACAGGAACAGGGGCTACAACTTTTTGCCAACCCGCGAAATGCTGCTGCCGGCACAGTTAAAATGCAGGATTCGGCCATAGTTGCCCAACGAAAACTAGATTGCTGGCTTTACTACCTGATGATGCCTGATTTGGGAGCGAGTTTCCTGACACATTACCAGAGCTTGCAAAAAGCAAAACAGTGGGGTTTTAAAATTTCGGATCGTATGGCTGTCTGCAACAATGTTGATGAAATATTCGAATTCATCAACGACTGGGAAAAAGGCAGAAAAAACCTGCCCTTCGAAATTGATGGAATTGTGATCAAAGTCAATGATTTTTCACAACAGCAACAGCTTGGATTTACCGCAAAATCACCCCGTTGGGCTATTGCATACAAATACAAGGCCGAAGAAGTAATGACCCGTTTGCTTTCGGTATCATATCAGGTTGGAAGAACGGGCGCGGTTACACCAGTAGCCAATCTGGAACCGGTTTTACTGGCTGGTACAACAGTCAAAAGAGCCAGCCTGCACAATGCCGACATCATAAGGCAGCTTGGTTTGCATGAAAATGATATGGTTGTCGTTGAAAAAGGGGGCGAAATCATTCCGAAAATAACAAGCGTTAAACTGGAGTATCGCTCAACAGAGGCTGCAGAGATTGAGTTTATAAAGGATTGTCCTGTTTGCCAGACAAAACTGGTACGCTCTGAAGGTGAAGCCGCTTTTTATTGCCCGAATACTTTGGGATGTCCACCTCAGATCAAAGGCCGCATCGAGCATTTTATCAGCCGAAAAGCCATGAATATCGAAAGTTTGGGCGAGGGCCGTATTGAAGTGCTTTTTGATAACGGACTGGTGCACGATGTGGCTGACCTATACGACCTGACCTATGAGCAACTTTTTGGATTAGAAAAGATCATCACCATCGAAGATGAAACTGACCCCAATGTGGTTACATCAAGAAAAGTGAGTTTCAAAGAGAAAACCAGTCAAAACATCCTGATGAGCCTCGAACAAAGCCTTCAGGTGCCGTTTAGCAGGGTGCTTTTTGCACTCGGAATTCGGTTTGTCGGTGAAACAGTAGCGAAAAAACTGGCTGATGCGCTCCTCACGATTGATGCCATCGCATCTGCTACTTTTGAAGAACTGATTTCGATTGACGAAATTGGCGAAAAAATCGCAGGTTCTATCATTGAATATTTTGCAGATGAACGAAATAAACGCATCATTGCCAGACTTCAACAAAAGGGATTGCAGTTTTCGCAGGAAAAAAAGGCAGATAGTGAAACAGGCTTGCTCAACGGCCAATCATTTGTTGTTAGTGGCGTCTTCAGTCATTCACGCGATGAGATCAAAAAACTGATAGAAGATTTTGGGGGTAAAAATGTTGGTTCTGTTTCTTCCAAAACAGATTTTTTACTGGCCGGTGACCAAATGGGGCCTTCCAAACGCGAAAAAGCGGAAAAGCTTGGTATCAAGATCATCAGTGAGGATGAATTTTTGCGCATGATTGGCAAAGCTTAAAACAATAAATGTAAAATATCAACTCTTGATCGCCTTTTTTATAAGGTTTGTCCTTTAAATATCCCGTTTCATCGGATTGTAGTTTTCATTTCTTTCATCTCACAGCATCTTTGCCCAAGAATTGATCTTCGGACAGAGTGCAATAAGATGAAAATAATTACTGACTTTAAATAATTTGACAATGAAAACAACTTTGAAATCACTTTTTTTTAGTTTGCTGCTATTAGCCTTTATACAGGGAAAAGGTGCGAATAGTGAACTACCAAAGCAAAACATTCGCGGACGTGTTATTGATAAAACAACACAGATGGGATTACCGGGTGCTACTATTGTTTTGCTAAACACTTCTCCTTTAATTGGTACAACAACCGACCAAAATGGCACTTTCAAAATCACAGGTGTCAATATTGGTCGTGTAAGCCTTCAAATATCTTATATTGGGTTTAAAGATGCTGTTTTATCCAATTTGATGCTTAACACCGGCAAAGAATTGATTGTCGAGATCGCACTTGAAGAAAGTGTGTATACACAGGATGAAGTTGTTGTTAAAGCTGAAGCCAACAAAATAGATCCAATTAACACCATGGCAACGGTGAGTGCGCGCGGATTTACTGTTGAAGAAACTTCGCGTTATGCGGGTTCGCGTAATGATGTTGCACGTATGGCTTCAAATTATGCAGGAGTTGCTGGGGCCAACGATGCACGCAACGATATCATTATCAGGGGAAACTCACCGATAGGATTGCTGTGGCAACTGGAAGGCATTCCGATTCCGAACCCCAATCATTATGGTTCTCTCACGGCAACTGGCGGTCCTGTGTCGATGCTTAACAACAATGTGTTAATGAATTCAGACTTCATAACAGCAGCATTTCCTGCTGTTTATGGGAATGCTTTGTCGGGTGTTTTCGATTTACGTATGCGCAATGGCAACAACGAAAAACATGAATTTTTGGGGCAGGTTGGATTTAATGGATTTGAATTTGGTGCCGAAGGGCCTATCAACAAAAAAAATGGATCGAGTTACCTGCTAAACGGTCGGTATTCAACTTTGGAGCTGATGGATCAGTTGGGCGCCGATTTTGGAACTGGAGCCGGAATACCTAAATATAAGGATTTTACTGCAAAGTTTAATTTTCCAAGAACAAAAATTGGTAGCATTTCGCTCTTTGTGTTGGGTGGAATCAGTGACATCAAGATTTGGGACAGTGAAAGAGACACAACTGATGAATCACTTGATTTTTATGGCGGAGAAGGCTATGACCTTACCAATGGTTCCGACATGTTAACAGGCGGTATCAACCACTTCTACGCCTGGAGTAAGAACACTTATACACGCATTACAATTGCCGGTTCTTTGCACCGTTTCGAAACGAATATCGATTCGCTTGCACCTGTAACTTTAAATAAAACTACTACCTATCAAAACAACCTGAACGAGAACACTTTTTCAGCCAAATTTGTGCTGAATCACCGTTTCAATGCAAAAAACAACTTGAATACAGGCATTTTGTTTCAATCTACCGGTTTTAACCTGGTGGAAAAACTTTATTTCGATGAAGATAAAGCATTGAGAAATGTTACAGATTACCAGGGGAATAGCAACTTGTATCAGGTATTTGCAAATTGGAATCATAAATTTACCGACGATATTGAACTAAATACAGGAATTCATGGGATTGTGTTAGGACTCAATGGAACAGGCTCCGTCGAACCACGTATTGGTTTTCAATGGAAAGTTCAGACAGGTCAGTCAATAGGTTTAGGATATGGCTTACACAGTTTGGTGAATCCGATTACAGTGTATTACAGACAAGTAAGATTACCGGATGGAGAATTTGCCCGACTTAACAAAGACCTTCCACTTTTAAAATCACATCATCTGGTGTTGTCGTATGATTATCAGCTTTCTCCTTATTTGCGATTGAAAGCAGAAACATATTATCAACATCTGTTTAATGCAGCTGTGGATGCTCATGAAAAAAACTCTTTTTCTATCTTAAACGAAGGAGCCAACTTTGGAGTTGTCACACCTGATACATTGGCGGCAGAAGGCATTGGCAGAAATATTGGAATTGAACTGACACTTGAGCATTTTTTGAACAAAGGATTCTATTATCTAATAACAGCCTCATTATTTGATTCAAAGTACAAAGGAAGCGATGAAAAATGGCACAATTCAGCCTTCAATGGGAACTATGTTTTCAATGCCTTGTTTGGAAAAGAATGGCAGCTGGGCCAACGAAACGACAAAAGTAAGAGTATTTACACACTTGGTTTTGATGTTAAAACAACCTTGGCTGGCGGCCAACGCTACACTCCTTCTGATGTCATTCCTGATCCACAATATCCAGGCAGATTCAAACTGCAATTTGATGATGCCGATGCATTTGAGCGCCAATACACCAACTACGCCAGGACCGATCTAAAACTAACTTTCAAAATCAATGGAAAGCGCATCACACAGGAATTTGCCCTCGATATTCAAAACCTCTTCGATCAGCAAAATATATATACCGAAAGTTTTAACAAGCAAACCGGTGAAAAATCGTACACCTATCAGATAGGCAGATTAATTATTCCTCAGTACCGAATCATTTTTTAAATTAGCTTATTATTAGCATTGTGGATAAACTCGATTCAATTATGCAGGAAAAATCACAAAGTCCGTTCAGACGCATGTGGACCAGAAGGACCGATTTCTGGTTTACGGGTACAGGTATCTTTCTTGTGGGAGTTGTTCAGCCTTTTTTTTGGTCGCGGGTGTTGGGGAGCAATGTTGATGAAACATTAATCATTATTGGTGCTGTTTTCACCAACACAACATTGCTTTGGCTGGGATGCAGAAAAATAGTCACCTATTTGAGTGTTAAACTTCCGTGGACGCAATTTCCGGTAAAACATCTTGTCGTCGAGATATTGGCCATTGTCTTATACACTTTAATTATCTCAGTTATCCTGCATGGTTTGGGAGATTTACTCCAGTTTAAGCATCTTACGAGAGTTTCGTTTATCGTCGATTTCGCAGTCTCAACTTTTATATCCATCATTATATCACTGGCACACGAAGGAATCTTTTTCTTTCATCAATGGAAAACGAACCTGATTAAAGCCGAAACGCTAGAGAAGGAGAATATTCTTACAAAATACGAAACCCTTAAAAACCAGGTTAATCCACATTTTTTATTTAATACCCTTAACACACTCCTGGGTCTCATCGATGAAAACAAAGAAATGGCAAGCGAATATGTAGAATCAATGGCTTTGTTTTACCGTAAACTTCTTGAATACGGCAACCAAAACCTGGTTACTGTGCGTGAAGAGTTGGAGATGATTGATCTTTATTATGGTTTGCAAAAAATCAGGTATGGCAAGGGGTTTATTTTAGAAGTTGATCTATTCGAAGACGACAAAGCTGCATTGATGCCTCCTTTGACGCTGCAAATGCTCGTTGAAAATGCACTGAAGCACAACAGCACTGCGATCAGTGAACCATTAATAGTGAATGTTTCGTCAACTGAAAAACAGTATTTGACCGTGAAAAACAATTTACAACCTCGCTCCGATGCACATGAAGGCACTGGTTTGGGACTCAAAAATATCATCAACAGATATGCCCTAGTCACTTCAAAAGAAGTTTTCATAAACAAAAATCTGTCTTACTTCACAGTTGCTTTGCCTTTGATAACACAAAAATTCGATTAGTTGTTGAAATTAGAGCATGTAAACACCTGCAGAAGAAATGATAAAAGTAATTATAGTTGAAGATGAACCCACTGCTGCACGCCGGCTACAAAAACTATTGGCCGAGTCTGGATTTGACATTCTTGCACTTGAAATACTTGATAGTGTTAAGAATACAGCTGCGTATCTCCAATATGGCGAAAAGCCGGATTTAATCCTGCTGGACATTCACCTGGCTGATGGCTCCAGTTTTGAGTTGTTTAAAATGTTGGACATCGACATCCCGGTTATTTTTACAACAGCCTATGACGCTTATGCCATAGATGCGTTTAAGGTGAATAGTATCGACTACCTGCTCAAGCCTGTCAGACGTGAGGAGTTAATAGCAGCTTTACAAAAATTTGCACGAAACCAGCCTGCTTTTTTGGTACAGGATGCGATTAAAAATCTTGTAAAAAGTTCGGTAAACCAGTATCAAAAGAGATTTGTTGTAAAAAGCGGCACACAACTCAAAGCCGTAGAGGTTGACCATATTGCAGTCTTTTATGCAGAGGACAAAGTGGTCATGATGCGGACTTTCAACGGTCACACTTTCATTGTTGATTTTTCACTCGATAAGCTGGAAACAATGCTTATTCCTTCGATGTTTTACAGGATCAACCGCAAAATGATTATCAATGAACGTTCGATCAAAAAGATATCTACTTACTTCAAAGGAAAACTAAAGATTGAACTTCAGATTGAAACACCCTTTGATGTTTTGGTTAGTGCTGAAAAAGTCAGTGCATTTAAAAGTTGGCTTGAAACCGGTGACAGAAGTAAATCTTAACTTCTGGCATTGTTTACTTCATTCCAAGTTGCTGTAGTTCAAAGTATTTCCCGGTGTTATTCTGCATCAGTTCTTCGTGTGAACCAGATTCAACAATCCGGCCATTATCGATAACGAGGATCATATCTGCTTCACGAATCGTTGACAACCGGTGTGCAATGATGATTGATGTGCGGCCTTTCATGAGCTCATTCAGAGCCGACTGCACCAGACTTTCGGAAGCGGTGTCGAGGGCACTCGTGGCTTCATCAAGAATAAGAATACGCGGATCGCGTAAAATGGCTCTGGCAATGGCAACACGTTGCTTCTGACCGCCTGAAAGCTGAACGCCGCGTTCACCAACCAAGGTGTCAAATCCCTCAGGAAAAGCATTGATAAACTCAAGTGCATTGGCCTTTTCTGCTGCTAACCGAATTTCTTCCATTGACGCGCCAGGCTTGCCATACCCAATATTTTCTCCGATTGAGCCCCCAAATAGCAAAACTTCTTGCGGAACAATAGCCATTTGTTTACGAAGACATCGCAGCTGCATGCTGCTTGCAGGCGAATCGTCTAAAAATATTTGTCCTGATGTAGGATCATAAAACCTGAACAACAAGGCAGTTATGGTTGTTTTTCCAGCCCCGGATGCCCCCACCAATGCAACTTTTTTACCGGTGCCAACTTCGAAGCTGATATCTTGAAGTACGGGCACCGTCGGACGTGATGGATACGAAAAACCAACGTGTTCAAAACGGACATTTCCGGCAATCTGTATCTCTTTTCCGCAGTCCTCAACCACAAACTCCTCTGTTTTTTCTTCCAGAAGGTCAAGTAAACTGTCGGTCGCCCCAATTGCTTTCTGCACCTGTGAATATAAATCAGCCATACCTGATATAGATGCGCCAATAAACAAAGTATATAAAATAAACTTGAACAAATCACCCGTTGTGAGACCTGCACCCTGGTTGACCAAATAAACGCCGAACCAGATCACGCCCACAATGCTGGTAAACAAACTGAAAACAATTAATGAAATGAACAAAGCCCGCCATTTGGCTCCCTTCAGTGATATTCTGATCACTTCATTTGTCGCATCGGAATAACGGTTATATTCGAATGACTCATTGGTGTATGCTTTAACATTTGAAATACCTTGCAGTGTTTCTTCAACAATCACATTTGAAGCAGCTACCTGCGATTGGGCATCTTTTGACAACCGACGGACAGCTTTGCCAAAAATGCGTGCCCCAATAGCCACCAAAGGCACAAATGCCAGCATGAATAGCGTGAGTTTATAGGAAATAAGTGTCAATAAGCTGATGCCACCAATGATGGTAATCGTTTGACGGATAAACTGTGCAATGGTAAAGGTGAAAGTTTCCTGAAGCACAGAGATATCTGCCGAAATTCTACTATTGAGCTCTCCTACCCTGCGCGAAGAGAAAAAACTCATCGGAAGCCTGATCATATGGTAATAAGTGGTCTGTCGTAAAGAGGCCAGCATGAATTGTGTAACGATGGCAAAAAGGTAAATCCGGAAGTAGGACAGCACTGCATTGGCGGCGAAGATACCGAGCAAAATCAGCGCAAGGGTGTTGATGTGGTTGAGGCTGGTTTCAGGATGAGCCGAGTCGAGCAGATCGCCAAGCAACATAGGAAAAGCCAGCGTACCCAAACTTGATAAGGTGAGCGCAGCAAGTCCACCAAAAAACGACCACTTTTTGGGCCACATGAATCGCAAAAGCGATCCCAGACGTTTCAGACCTTTGTAACTCAGTTTTTTCTTTTCACTTTCGTTCCGCTCTTCATTCATGTTATCAATACTCTTTTTAGACGTCGGTTGTTGCAGTTGTTTTACAGGCGCAAAGATACATGCACTTCGACAACTTCATGGTTAATTCTTCCTTTCAAATTCTACTCTTTGCCTTAAAAACAATAAGGCCAGCAGATTGTTGGCCTTATTGCATGATGAAATTTAGGTTTAGCGAATTCTATTTCACGTAATAGTAAACTTTAGTGAGCCATTTCTGCGGGTCGGGCTCTGTATCCATGCCAACAACGTACTCTTCAAATACTGGCAATTCTGCAAACTCCAGGTTGAAATCCCTTGAATATGCATCGATGTCTTCGTGAGCCTTGCCAATGTCTTCATAAGGACCCATATAGGTGGCAACCAAAACCTTTCCGCCTGGTCTGACATAATATTCAATGTTGCCACTTTCTTTTTGCTCGCCTAAGACCGGAAAACCAGGACGCATTTTGATATAACCATCCGGATCCCAGTTATAGAACATAGTGAACACGGGGGCAACAGTCTCAATTTTATGCCGGTTCATATATTTGCCCAAGTCATGCATGCTTTTTTCCATAAATTGTCCCATGTCAAACAGCTTCACCGAATCGAAGATAGTCAGACATGGTTGTGGTTCAATTTCAAGTTCTTCAATATGAACTGATTCCGGACTCGCTTCAACCACTTCTTTGAGCTTCTGAAGTCCTTTTTCCTGCATGGGCTTCATGAGGCTTTCAAGGAAAAAACCAAAATATTTACCAAATGGATAACTTAACTCACTCACTTTCAAGCTCCAGCTAACAACAACGCTGTCACCTTTTGGCGTGAATGTCCATTCGTCCAGTGCTTTTCCGCTTGATCCGAAGTCTAACTCGCTTTGAATCATCTTATAAGGCTGACTACTGATAATGACCATGCTGCCATCACCCATGGTTTTACTGGTCCACACATGCTTCGAACCAACACCTTGTTCAGGCCCTTCGTAGGATGAAACCATATTGGTATCACCCAGCTCGAAAGGACTCCATTTTTGCCAGTTCTTGAGGCTGTTTACCTGTCTGAAGGCAGTTTGTGCTTTTGCTCGAATGCTGATATGTTGGCTTGTTTCTGCATGATCGGGCATAATAAGCGGCAACACCAGTGCAACCACCACCAGAAATAGCAAAACAAAACCGATAAATTTAAGTACTCTCATAATAAGTGTTGATTTTGATTAATGTGGATAAAGATAGATTAAACTTCACCAAAGGTCAAATTACCTTTAAATAATTTTGTAACAAAAGAATCTTTTTGTTATTCAATTAAGTAGCTGATTCCGAAAGAAATAAGGAAATATTTTACATTTTTGTCAATGCTCACAGATTGTCCATTCTCATTGAAAACAAACTCCAGACCAGAACCAATATATTCAGCATCAATCGTGACTCCCCAATTTTGTATCGGTGAAGCTTTTATTCCAACGCCCGTTAAAATGGCAAATTTAGAGGAAATAGTCTCGGTTTGACTAAATAGAAGTGTTTCACTTTGTTGTGTTAAAACCCGTACTTCACCGGCAGGTTTTTGCACAATGTAAGTGCCCATCAGAAATTTCAAATTAAAGGAGAAGAAATCAGTAACTGGTAAATCAAAATACATTCCCAGCATTCCGCCCAGGGTTCTGAAAGGATCAACAGAGACGAATGCGGTGTCGAACAAGCTGTTTGAGTTCATATATGCGCCAATCAACCGGTTTTCATCTAATCTGTTGTTGTTGACAAAAACCAACAGGTCCAAACCAATATTATTACTTCGAAAATAAGTAGCTTCAAAGCCATAGGATTGTCCTTTACTTGCAAATGAAGTATATTGAAGACTTCCGTCATTTTTACCAAAATCACCAGTTGGCAAAGCCATTCCCATCCTTAACTTTAATGTTCCACGCGCATCTTCCTGTGCCTTTACGCCAAAACTGCATATTACAAAAATTGAAACAAAAAATATTAACTTGTTCATTCTGAAAAATCGAGAGACTGTAGCTGCTTCTTACGTAAAAAACAATCAAAGGTTGTGAAATACTGCATCGATTTTTTCTAGCGCTGTAATAACTGTTTCACGTGGACAAGCCACATTCATTCTCATGAATTGAGAGCCACCAGGTCCAAAATCAATGCCTGCATTTAAACCGACACCTGCCTCAAATATCATTTTCTCTTTAAGTATTTCATCTTTTAAACCTAGTCGGCTGAAATCGATCCAGATCATGTAAGTGGCTTCTGGCTTGTAAACTTTTATTCTGGGGAGTTTTTCGGCAAAGAAGTGGCAAACCAGATCCACATTCTGGTTCACATACTCAAGCATTTGTATGCGCCATGCCCATCCATGCTCAAAAGCTGCTTGTGTGGCGATTTTACCAAAAACATTACCCATTTCAATATGAAGATTTTGCACAAAAGTTTGATAGGTTTTTCGGAGATCTTCGTTTGAGATAATGACTGTTGAAGTTGCCAGTCCTGCAAGGTTGAAGGTTTTGCTGGCTGCATGCATGGTAATTGTTATATCGGCAATTTTCTCGGTAAGATTGGCCATGACATTGTGCTTATTTCCAGGTAAAACCAAATCGGCATGAATTTCATCAGACACAATAAGTACACTGTTCTTCAGGCAGATATCTCCAATTTTGAGCAATTCATCCACCGACCATGCTCTTCCAACAGGATTATGCGGATTGCTTAGAATGATCATTTTTGCATCCTTTGCCTGTTCTTCAAGCAACTCAAAATCAATTTGATAACTGGTGTCATTTTTTTGTAGTTGATTATGCACCAGTATTCTGTTGTGCTTTTCGACTGCAGTAAAAAACGGAAAATAGACAGGTGGCTGCACGATGATTTTATCACCAGGATTAGTGAAGGCCAAGACAGCAAAATTGACAGCCGGAACAATGCCAGGTGTAAAAATCAGCCAGTCTTTTTCAGTTTTCCAGCCATGTAGCATCTCGATCCAACCAATAATAGATTGATAATATGCATCATCACGAAAACTATATCCATAAATGGGATGCTCAGCTCTTTTGATGACAGCATCCCGGATAAATTCAGGAGTTTCAAAATCCATGTCGGCTACCCACATCGGGACGACATCAGGCTTTTTGAAAATGATGTCTCTTAAATCGTACTTGACTGAATTTGTTCCAGTTCGTTCAATTATTTTATCGAAATTAAATTGCATTATTTAGTGATAATTATGGCTTGCAAGATAATGAAATTTGAATCAGGATTTGACCTGAATGGCCTTTAACAGTTTTGGTTAACTTTGCCGGCAAAACTACAATCTTGTCTGCGTTTCAGAAAAAGTTACTATTTTTTGTGTTTGGTCTTCTCATATTGAGTTACTTAATGAGTATTCCGGACAGAAAACCGCATCTTGATGATGCCTGGCTTTCGGAGCACAGTTATTGGCTGCTAAACCATGGAGTTGCGCAGACAAAACTCATGACTGGCATTGCTGATGGTGAAAACAGGCTTGTTTTGCATCATAAGCTTTTTACCTTGCAAGGTGCAGCTGTTATTTTTTTATTTGGCTATTCACTGCAATGGCTCAAAAGTGTTGGCTTACTTTATTTATTGTTAACTGTTCTGCTGATTTATGCTAACCGGAGGCATAAAAAGCTCTTCTACAATGAATTTGCTGCATTCTTGTGCGTTCTGCTTTTGTGGTTACATCCGTTGGTATTTGAATTCAGCTTTGTGTTTCGTCCTGAAACCATGTTGATGTTTTTCGGATTGGTGAGTTTCCTGCTTTTACAGAGAAGTGCAGACCAGGATGATTCAAGGATGCCTGCATGGTTATCTGGACTTGTTGCTGGAATTGCCTTTGCAACACACCTGAATGGAAGTGTGGCGATTGCAGCTGGTTTTTTATTCCTGGTATTTCGCAGGCAGTTTAAATTGGCAGCCCTTTTTGCATTGGGTGCCATAACAACCGCAACCATCTATTTTTATGATTTTGGCGGACTGAGCGATTTTGGACTATGGTACCGGCAACTGACTTTTATTCCATCAGGTGATGACCAGTCGAATGGGATTTTTTGGAAGTTTCTGATGAATATTTTCAACGAACACGAACGTTACTTTCATAGCCCCAAAGAAATCGTTTTTACACTTTTGATATTACTTTCGCTGGTATTTTTGTGGAAAAAGCAACGTCACAATTATCCTGTGCTGCTGCAGTACACTTTTTGGCTTGTTTTGAGTATGAGCATCATTGCACTCAACAAAACAAGCAAATACCTGATTTTACTGCTTCCTTACTTTAGTATGATCCTTTCCAATGTGTTGACTGATAGTGAGTTGATGCGAAAGAAAACTCTGCGAATCAGCTTAATCAGTTTACTGGCCATTTTTATATTGACTTCGTTTATTTACAACTTTATTACAGCGACAGAAAAGTACGATCCACAACTTAACCGTAATATCACAGCAAAGCTTGCTGGCGCTCAGGCAAGAAACATGACTGTAATGGCACCCATGATGTTTGTTTTTGATGAGATGAGCCAGTATCAAAAAATCATAAGCTTGATGTCAATCAATGAGCGGCTTAAAATTGATTCGACACTCAAAAGTGTTGGGCTACTCGACAAGCTTTCTGGTGAAGGCATCGACATGCTTCTATTGAATGATCACTATATCGATAAACTCGATTTTGGCGACTTCGCTCCAGGAGATCAGGTTCATGGATTCGAATTGATTTATAAACAGCCGGATTTAATGGCTTGGCGTAAATTTGCCCCGGATTTGATCAAGACAGACGAGAAGCTTCCCACCGATCAGCATATTGGAATCTTCTATTACGGTAGCGCTTTCAGTTATTAATTTCTGAAGCGCCGTGCAGGTTTTTCCGTTTGTTTTTTTCTTTGATCCAATCGCTCCATCATTTTCTTTTTGAACTGTTCCTCAGCAGCAAAATACCTGACAACTTTTATTGGAGGTAAGAATTTCCGTATCGCCTTTACAAAATCAGTACGTGCCTTAAGTGCTTCATCGGCCTGTATCAATCTGTTGTCAATCAGCTGGTTGATTTCCTGATCATTCATCGATTCAACCTTTTTATCAATCCTTTGCAGGGATTCGCGACGGGCCAGTTTTAGGTCATCTAGTCGTTTCTGATACAACTCGTATTCGGGCCAGAACTGCTTTGCCTCGTTTGGTGTGAGTCCCATTTCTCGGCTAAAGAAACCAATTTTTGCAGTTTCAATTTTTTCTTTAACAGCTTCAATACGCTGGTTTTGCTGTGCATGAACCATGAAAGCCTGCAGTTGGATTAAAAGAAATAAATATGTTAAACGTTTCATTTCTGTTTGCTTTTTGTTTTAAAACTCAAATTCTTCTGATTCAATAAGGTACAAAATAATATCATCATCCGATAGCTGATTCAGCCACATAGAATCTTGTTCTGGGGGTGCATACTCTCCGAAAGCAAGTGAATCAACAGCTGTTGTGCTTTGCTGATTCAGGCTATCTGCAACAAAATGGCTTTGGTTCTGCGCAAATTGGCTCTGGTTCTGCTGATTCACTGGCATGATTAAAAAATACAGAACAGATGCCAATCCAACCAAAATGACTAAAGCAGCTGCAACCTTCCAACTTTTTTGATAGGTTGTAAACTTTTTGACTGGGGTCAAACCTTCATCAACCCTATGAAGGAGTTCGGTTTTGAGTCCCTCAAAATAGCCTGAAGGAATATCTGAAAATTCAGGAATGGAGTTGTCACCCATTTCATTGTCTAAATAATGTTGATTGTCATTCATTTTGACCCAGATTTTTCTTGATTTTTTTCACAGCCTGATGGTACACCGCTTTCAGCGTGCCTTCGGCCAGACCTGTTATTTGAGCTATTTCGCTATATTTTAATTCGTTATAATATTTCATGCCAAATACTGACCTTTGTTGTGGCGAGAGCGTTTCGAGTGCCTTTTCTAGCTTGTATTCCGGTCTTTCTGTCCCTTCCATATAGTGTTGACCGTCAGGTTGATGGCGTGCAGTGAACGTAAGCCATTTCCTCACTTTTGCTTTCCGAAGGTGTTGCAGGGCTTCGTTGGTGGCGATGCGATAAAGCCAGGTTTGAAGCTTAGATTCTTCATTGAATTGCTCCAGGCTATTCCAGGCCTTCAGAAAGGTGTTTTGCAAAACGTCGTTTGCATCTTCATGTGAAAGAACGATACTTCGGATGTGTACATATAGCGGTTTACTGAAGCTATCGATGGCACGCTCGAAACGCTGACGCTTTTCTGCTGAAATCCCCATTGGCTTCTAGTGCAGCCTGATCGTGATTGTTCGGTCGCCTATTTTCAACGTTGCAATGTTGTCGCATTCGCCATTGCCATAATCGAGAAGCATTTCAGGCCGGCTAACGGAAGTGATTTTTACAGAGCCACTTACGAAATGATCACAGCTCAGCTCGCAGCGCAAAGGTCTCATGATTTCGCGGGTGCGGACCCTCCCGTTTGAACTCGAAAATGTTGAAGTTCCTTCGATAAGGTATACATCGTCAACCCAGCGGGCTGTGTTGTATCCATTGATCCAGGTCCGGGTGCAGTTTGCTTCCCAGTTTCGGACTATCCCGGTATTTTGCATGGTAATTTGACCTTCAGCATGAATTGTGTACCATATTTTATCTTCATCATTCAGACCCATGTTTTCGATCACTTTGCTTCCTTCGATATGGTTATCGTTCACGTAAAAATTGTTAAACCCATGCGTGATGATGGTCCCAGGTTGCCTGTAACGCCCATTAAATGTAGTGATTATCTGACCTCTTCGGTATTTTCCATCGCGACATAGACAGTTTTCTTCGCCAAAGTCAATAGTTAAAACCCTAGGCATTACAGTTGTATCAAGGGTTATTGTAACGCAATCGCCAAACTTCAGAAAGTCGTCATTGGTTGATTTTAAACCGCTTGTCTGATAATTGTATGCCTGATCTGCGATGTCCTGTACCTCATCGAAAACGCTTTCGGCAAAAGATTCATCAACAATTTCAGTTGCATCATCATCATTTGAATCAGTGTTTTCGCTTTTTTTACAAGATGTCAACCCAATGATTCCGGCAATCAGAAAACCAGTAAAAAGAAAAAATGATTTCTGTTTCATAGCATGTATTTTTTTTTTGATATGCCTTTTAGATGTGCAAGGTAAGAAAAGGTTTATGCAGCAGTAATAAAAAAATGTGAAACAAGTAAATTTCATAAAAAAAGGTCTGCAATACTCATTGCAGACCTTTCAATTGCATTGCGTTTACTAGTTGATTGTCACAGCCAGATCTTCGGCAAGTTTTTCTCCAGTCACTGATTCATAACGCTTTAGAATGTGTTTTTGTGTTTTTTTATCAGCGACTTTTCCATCGATTATCAGTTGTTTCTTGCTGAGGATGACAGAGGATCTTCTGTTGGCGAGCCCCTCCTCTTCCATTTCCTTCAGCAAAAGACGGTGATAAGGATTCGTTTGTTGTTGCATCCACTCTCTGAGCTCCGGATGTCTTGGCAGCACAGGTTTTTCCGGGCGAGGTGGCGCTTCAGTCCAGGACCTGAATTCGTGCCGTTGCATGTTTTTGTTTCTGTCGACTTCGCGCTGAATTTCTTTCCAGTCGATGGTTTTTAAGATGGAATCGGCCATCGCACCTTGTTTGAGAATGATGATGTTTTCTAAGCTGTCGCGAAACATCATGGCCATGTTCGATAGATTGTCAATCATCAATCGCATCGAATCAGATTCGAATTGTTGAGCATCGAAAAAGCGTCTCATTTCACGACGGTCAAATCTTGAATCAAATTCATCATTGGCACCTCCAGGAAATCTGTGAAACCTGTAAACTTTTTCATAGGCTTTGCCATCCAAATCTGCAGTGTCACCATCAAACCCGAATTCAAAATGATCAGTAAAATCCTGTTCTACTGTATCGCCGTTGATGATTTTAATCATATGCCTTCCTGGCTTGCCATCAAATATAAATTCTTGCACTTCAACCTCTATCGTGGAGTCGACCTCAGCTGGTTCAGCAATAGGTTCAGCCTTTTCCACTTCTTCAATCACCACTATTTTTTCTGGTTTTTCGACTTTTTTCAATGAGTCCGGTTGTAGAACTTCAGCTTTGGTTTTACCCACAACGGGGAATTCCTCCTTTGACTGTTGAAATGGCCAGGTTGAGGCTGGGGCAGACGATAAGGTGCCTGATACTGAAATCAACAGCATCAGCATCATCGAAATTGAAATCACGATGAGTTTCTCAAACGAGGTTGGTTTAAGTTTGTGATTTGTGAAAAGACGTTCGATTCGTTTCATGGTATTTAATTTATTGAATGTTAACATGGCATTTGAATTGAAATGGATATTGTTTGTCTGTTTGTCGGCAAGGTTTACAAGTGCCTTTGCCAAGGAAAGTTTTTGGCCGTTAACTGAAAGTGCCAAATCGTCGCAGGCATGTTCGCGTTCCGTGCGTATGTTTTTAGAAATGAGCCACACAAATGGATTGAAAAAGAGTACCGATTCAAAAAAAGATTGTAACAAATTGATTATAAAATCTGCTCGTTTGATGTGTGCCAGCTCGTGTGCCAAAATCATCTCGACCTGATCATAAGGTAGCCTTGCGAAGGTGCCAACTGGGACGAGGATAACAGGTTTCAAATGGCCTATAACCATTGGCATATCAATTTTATAAGATTCTAGCAATTTGATATTTTTTCTAATCGATAGATAATCAGCCATTTGCCTTACGCGATCGATCCAAAGCGGAGGAGCTGGCTGGCAATGTATGCGTGTGAGCCTGAATGCGAGAAAATAGCCTCCTGTCATGCGTAAGGCCATCAAAGCTAGTCCAAGTATCCAGAACCAGACGAACCACGGTGCAAAGGCAGTTATAAAGTCTTCGAAACCATGTAGATAGTATTGTAAATTGAAACGTGTATCGGCCAGAACGTATGCAACTTCACCAACTGAATAGGTGGATTTTGCCTGAGAGGCCAAGACAGATGGCATTGTATTGTTTTGCAGGCGGAGAAATGTCATCAAAGGAATCATAAACATGGCCAGCAGGGCGAAAAATGCCAGGTAATAGCGACTTGAAGCGGAGGCTGATTTCATGAAAAAACTGAGAATCAAATAAACTAGATATACGGCAGCTGCCTGCCAAAGTGAATGCAACAGAGTGAGACCCAGGTTCTGCATTAATTCTTCGGGTAATTGCTGAAATAATGGAATCATTGCGCACCTCCTTCCAGCCTTTCAATCATTTTCTTGATCTCTTCAAGTTCTTTTTGTGAAGTTTTTTTATTACCCAGAGCTTGCATCACAAGCTTTTTTGCGGATCCACCAAAAGCGGCATCCAGCAGTTGATCAACCAATTGTTTTTGGGTAGTTTCCTGTTCGATGCTCGCTTCGTAAATGTGGGTGCGTTGACGTTTGTCGACCTCAACCAGGTTCTTTTGAGCCATAATTTGCAGTAGCTTTAAGGTGGTCGTGTACCCTACTTCTCGCTTGGTCTGCAATGTGTCGTTGATCTGACGAACTGTTGAAGGACCTGATGTCCATAACACCTGCAGTATTTCCAGCTCTGCCTCTGTTGGTCTTTGAAAGTTTGATTGCATCATAAATGTATACTACGAAAATGTTCGTAGCAAAAATAGAACGAGATATCGGATCTGTCAAGTAGTTTTTACGAAAGATTTCGTAATAAATGTTAACACGAAAAAAACGACCTGATAATCAGTTTATCAGGTCGTTTGTAAATAATAATATTTCGATAATTACATCTGCGAACGCGGCATCACCAACACTTCGCTCACCATGACTTCATTAGGCTGGCTAACAGCATAATAAATAGCATTGGCGATGTCTTGCGCCTGTAAAGGTGTCACAGATCTTTTACCAAAGTCTTCTAAAATATCTGAATCGGTGATGGTTTGCGTGAGTTCGGTGGCTACTGCACCAGGTTCGATCACAGTAACTTTAATGTTCATTTTGGGGGTAAGTTCCATGCGCATGGCTTCTGAAAGTGCGGTAACGCCAAACTTTGTGGCGTTATAAACGGCAAATCCGGGCCAAACCCGACGCCCTGCAACCGATGAAACATTGACAATGTGTCCACCACCTTGCGTTTTCATCTGCGGCAAAACACCGGCAATACAATAGAGTAATCCTTTCAGATTCACGTCGATCATCCTGTCCCACTCGTCAATCTTGAGTTTATCAAGATACGAAACGGGCATTAGTCCGGCATTATTTACCAGCACATCTACCCTACCCATGGCGCTGATGATGTTTTCGAAAGCTTCCAAAACTGCCGACCGGTCGGTTATGTCTAGTTGAACGACCATGGATTCGGTCTGATATTCATCCATCAGTTTTTGTGCGAGTGTTTGCAATCTGTCTTCACGGCGGGCAATAAGCACCAATTTAGCGCCAGCTTCTGCAAGTTTTTTGGCAGTAGCTTCTCCAATTCCACTGGAAGCTCCTGTGATGACAACAATTTTGTCTTTCATATTTTTTGTTTTTAGTTAAAGATACATTGAATAGAGCTTCAAAAGTAAGGATCATCAATTTGCAGAAAGAAAGTATTTTCGTAAAAAATTTTAAATCTATTGAAATGGATGTGTTTTTGCTTATCCTCGCTGTTTTTCTCGTTTTTACCGGTATTCTTGGCGCCATTATTCCCGGACTTCCCGGGCCGCCAATTGGCTTTGCGGGTCTCTTATTGGTGCATCTTACTGCCCTACATAGTTACTCCATGAATTTTTTAGGGATCATGGGTACTTTGGCGGTGCTGATAACACTCCTGGATTATTATGTGCCGATATATGGCACCAAAAAATTTGGAGGAACAAAAGCCGGTGTTCGAGGAAGTACTATCGGACTTCTCGTTGGCGTTTTTGTTTTTCCTTTTCTGGGAATAGTGATAGGGCCTTTTGGGCTTTTAGGAATTATTTTAGGACCTTTTGCCGGGGCTTACATTGGAGAAAAAATGGGTGGAACCAGCGATGAACAAGCATGGCGGGCTGCTTTCGGATCGTTTTTAGGGTTTCTGGCAGGTACACTTATGAAACTTATTTATGGTTTATTGGTCGCGTTTTACGTGATCAGAGATATTACTTACATCATCACCAAATAGTTTGTGAAGATTTATTCTATTTGTTTCACAATAGCTAATTGGTGCTATACATTAGTAGCTATTTGTGTGAACTAAATTGTTTCAGAATTGTTTTTTAATTATTCCATAAAATGGAAAAATTTGTCCAAAAATAATACGAATCAGGAGATTTATACGAGTGAATATTTTTTTAAATTACTAAAAACAAATATTCTACATATACAGGCATGATAATTGTGCATAGGCGAAAGTTTATTATTAAACCAACTTAACTAGTCAATGAAAAAGATTCTGATACTAAGTTTACTCGCAATCATATCACTTTCTTCCTGTATGAAGGAAAGAACACCTGTTGATACAACAACTCCGGCAACGATGAATCAGTTGGTTGTTCCAACCAATTTTAATTGGAAAACTGCTCACCAATATGAATTTCATTTCTCTGCAGCTTTTAATGGCCTGATTGAAATTCGTTCCACAGAAGGTGTTGTATTTCATAAGGTCAATTATGTTGCAGGTAATAGCCTCACGCTCAAGCTATCGTTGCCAACTTATGTCAAAACCATTCAGGTGACACATATGGGAAGGATTATCGAAAAACAACTAGATGATAATCAGCTTGATTTCACCTTCGATCAATAAACTAACGAAAACAAATTATGAAACTTAATATTATTAAAAACCCTAAGGTCGGAAGCACAATTGCCATGGTGTTTCTGATTCGATTTACCTTACTTGCGCAAGCGCCTATCACAGAAGTTAATACAACAACTTCCTCTTTGTCGGATACATATTCATATACGGCATCCGGTGCAGTATCATCTCCATTGGCTGCTAATACCTACGACTATAAATTTGGAGCAGCTTCGGGTTATTCAGATAATCTGATGACATTAAATTCTTTCACGGCTGGTGGAATTGGTTACCGTTACGAAGGAATTCCGGTTGATGTTTACTTTCGACGTGTTAATAATGCTTCCGTTTCAGGTATCAGAGACCTTCTTTATTATTTTGGCAGCCTATCAGGATCAAATTTGCTGCTGAAAGCGCCTTACGAGCCAAACATGACAACAGCTTTTACAGGTAATGGGAATCTATTGAGAGGTTCAGACAATTTGTTTTCTAACACAGCCGATGGCAATGGAAACAACAACAATATCGAGCGTCTTGATGTTGTCATCAGTGGCGGATTGACATTGGTATCTGCCGAAGACCAGGGATTTGCGATCATGGAGAGAGGTGGTGTTAATCAGCATGACTCTTTTGTTGTTTCGGTGATTATGGCTGTCGACGGTGCAGGAACACCAACTTCATACTCCGATGTTGTCAGAGCTAATTCAGCCAGCTATGGAACAGTAAATCCTGTCGCGAATCAATCTTCAGCCGTAGTGAGAAGAGATGGCGGGTCAGGTGATTTGAAGGTAAGTACAACGCTTAGCGGTCAGGGAATCGGCGGTGTGCTTTTTAAATTCAGTGACTTCGGCATAACTGACGGACAAACCATCTATGGCTATTCTGTTGCAGCCATTGATTTTCCTTCCGGCGCAACAGGTGCCAATATGATCGATTATACGAATGCTACTTATTTTCCGCTCAATACCAACGGCACAAATACCGGTGGAATTGACATGATAGCCCTTACTGGTATTGTAAGAGAAATCAATCTGACCGGCAATGTTTACAATGATATAACTGGCCTGACAAACAGTCTGGTTGATGGTTCTGATCTTCAAATGATTGAAGGCAATCAATTGTATGTTAATTTGGTAAATAATTTAAATGTTGTTGTCTTGACAGCTGCTGTTCAACCTGATGGATCATTTTCGTTGAATGGAGCGCCGCTGGGAAATCTAACTTTACAACTCAGCACCAATCAGGGTACAGTAGGTAATGTGCCTCCAGCGGTCGAATTGGATCCTGAATGGGTTTATGTATCAGACAAAGCTGGTACCGGAGCACCTGCTCAAAACAACAATGGGATCATCAGCGTATCAGTCGGAGCGAATAATATCAGCGGTTTGGATTTTGGTATTCAAAAAAGGCCAACAGCGCAAACCAGCAGTCTGTCAGCTCAGCAAAACCCTGGTGGAACAGTAAAAGTTACTGTACCTGCCTCCTCTTTTGCCAACGGCGATTCGGATGGCGGAACTGTTTCAGCCATTCTGATTAATGAGTTTCCTTTGGGAGCCAATACCATCACCATCAATGGCACTGAATACAATTCCTTGAGTTTTCCACCAGCAGGAGTTACTATTCCTGTCGATGGAGCCGGACTGCCAACACAAACTATAGAGGTCGATCCGGTTGATGGCGATGTGACAGTGGTAGTGAAGTATTTTGCCATTGACAACACCAATACAGCCAGCAGTGTTGCAGGAAGTGTGAGTTTACCCTTTACTTCAGCACCTATTATCATCATAAACAATTATCCTGCAACTGGTTTCGGAACACTCGCTTATGAAGATTTGTGGCCTGCAAAAGGAGATTACGACTTCAACGACCTTGTGATTGATTACCAGTTTAATATAACCACCGATGGCTTAAATATGATTAGTAATGTGGATGCAACCTTTATCATCAAAGCTTTTGGTGCATCATTCGAAAATGGTTTCGGTTTTCAATTGTCCGACGCAATTGATCAGGCTGATATAACGGTTACAGGTTATGAACTGACCGAGAACATGATAACGCTTAATTCAAATGGTACAGAGGCAGGTCAAAGTAAACCGACAATCATTGTTTACGACAACGCCTTTAACCAAATGCAGCATCCAGGTGTCGGAATCGGCGTGAACACAACACCCGGTGCACCCTATGTTACCCCTGATACGCTTAGGCTTCAAATCACATTTAAGGCAAATACTTATACCTACAACGATTTGGATATTGCCAATTTCAATCCTTTCATTTTCGTGAACAAAGTACGCTCGGTTGAAGTCCATTTGCCTGATTATCCTCCAACCGACTTATTCAATGCTGCCTTGTTGGGCACATTGGATGACGACAGCGATGCAGGCAGTGGCAGATATTTCAAAACGATCACCAACCTGCCCTGGGCTATCAGCATCTACGAGACTTTTGATTATCCAATTGAAAAACAAGAGATTATTTGGGCACATTTGAAATTTGCCGAATGGGCAGCCAGTGGCGGAGTTTTATTTCCAAACTGGTACCAAAATATCAGTGGATACAGAAACAATAGCCTGATTTACCAGGTACCGTGAGAATCATAATTGTATTTTAAAGCGAACGAACCTGTATGAAATGCGGGTTCGTTTTTTTATGATTGGAGATTTTATCCTAATATTGGAAAATATTTGGTGGAAAAATAAATTCGAATACCTTGAAATATTTGTAAATAGCTCACAAATAAGTGTTTGTATTGATTCTCTCAAACTTGGTACATATTTTGCGGATCAATAAAAAAACAACTAATATGAAAAAGATCATCTTACTTATAGCACTGCTGATTCCTATTGTTTTTACTGCCTGCAAAAAGGATCAATATAATGAACCTCAAAACAAGCCGGAGACTACCGACGAAATCAAGGTGCCAAGCGATTTCCAATGGAAAACAACCAAAGACATTCAATTGACTGTTACCGGAAAATCGAATGGCCTGCTTCAAATCTTATCGTCAAAAGGGGTGCCT
This sequence comes from Bacteroidales bacterium UBA5536, assembly GCA_002426795.1. GTDB lineage: Bacteria > Bacteroidota > Bacteroidia > Bacteroidales > F082 > UBA5536. The sequence goes on along the minus strand of DINQ01000008.1, from coordinate 55,193 downwards.
TATCTGAAAGTATTTATCGCTTCAAATCAGGCCTCAATCATCAAAGTAAATGTGCCAACATATGAAACTTCGGTTCAATTGAAGTATCTCGGACAGGTCGTAAGTCTTAATTTAGATAGTGACCAGATCTCATACCAGTTTCAATAAAAAACAACAATAATCATGAAAAATCCAGATTCGAAATTCAATAGGTTTACTACCATACTCAGTAAGTGGTTCTTGTTGTCAACGATATTGTTTGGTAGTATTTTTACAGCCAACAGACTTATGGCTCAAGAAAGCCTCACTGTTTTAATCAGTCCTCCTAAAGTACTGGCATCTGATGCAACAGGAGGCACTCTGATAACAGAGACTTTTGAAGGCTTTTCTGTTCCACCAAGTAATTTCAACTGGGCGCCACAACCCAATGGATATACATCAGCTATTGGAACGTACAAACAAACGGCAGGGCAATCCTACGTAAAGGTTGACGACCAATACGGGACCGGAACACCCAAATATATGTCCATTCGCGTTGGTGGAAAAGTCAGCCTGACATTCAATCAGCCGGTGACGTATTTTGGATTTGCCTGGCCTGCAGGAGATGGCAGAAATACGATTAAAATCATCCGCCAGGGTCAGGTTATCGGAACCTTTGTTACCTCAGATGTGGTTGCACTACTTCCTAACTCGTCAACACATCAAATCACAGCGATCAACGGAACACAATACATCACCAAAAACTATTATGGCAAACCAAATACTGGACAGAATTCGGGAGAACCTTATGCGTTTTTACATTTTATGGCAACCGATGGGATGGCTTTTGATGCTGTCGAGTTTTCGATGGGTGCCGGCGGTGAGTTTGAAAATGATAACCATACCATCATGGTGAATGGCAACACCGTGCCTAACGGCGGTTGGGTAGAGCTGTTTTCAATTGAGACACCAACCGCTTCAGACGATTCAGGATCTGGAATGCCTGGTCAGGCTGTTACTATCGACGTTTTGGATAATGATGATCCGGGCGATGCAGCCCTTGATCCTGCAACCGTTCAAATTGCCGGAACTGCTGGTGTTGGTCAATCATTAACAGTGTCGGGTGAAGGAGTTTGGTCTGTTAACCCAACGACTGGAGCTATTACTTTTACTCCGGAAGTTGGTTTTGTAGGAAGTCCCACTCCGATTCAATATTCAGTAAAAGATGTTGATGGTTATGCATCAAATCTGGCAACTGTTACAATTACTTATCCAGTTGGCCCAACTGCAACTGATGATTTTGCTGTTACCGATGTAAATACAGCGATAGATATCGACGTACTCGACAATGATACTGAAGGATCAACACCAATTGACCCGTCTACTGTGACATTCATCAATGGAACAGAACCAGACGCTTCTACAGTTGGGGTTTTCACAAAAAATTCTTCAACAGGTTTGGTTACCTTTACTCCTGTTACTGGATTTGTTGGGACAGCAACCATTGATTATCAGGTTTGTGATCAAAACAATCTCTGCGACATTGCTACAATTGAAGTGACCATTGTGGCTGGTACTTCAAATTTATATCCTGCATTGGGTCCTGGCACGCTTGCTTTTGAAGATCTCTGGCCTTTTAAAGGTGATTATGACTTTAACGACCTGGTGATTGATTACCAATTTCAGATAACGACAACCACAAGCAATTTTGTTGAGCAGGTGATAGCTACGTTTACCATCAAGGCCTTTGGAGCCTCCTACGAAAATGGATTTGGCTTTCAGCTTTCAGATGCCATTGATCCTGCCGACCTAAATGTAAGTGGGTACAGTTTTACTGAAAACTACATCACACTGAACGCCAATGGTACCGAAGCGGGACAATCGAGGCCGACTATCATTGTTTATGATAATGCGTATGGTCAAATGCAGCATCCGGGAATGGGTATTGGTGTAAATACCGAGCCCAGTGCACCCTATGTGCAGCCCAAAACGTTGACCATCACGATTGATTTCGCGTCCAACAAATATACTTACAATCAGCTGGATATAAGCAACTTCAATCCATTTCTCATTATCAATCTGGATCGCGCAATGGAAGTGCATTTGCCTTATTACCCGCCAACTGATCTCGCTGATGAAGCAGTTTTGGGAACAAATGAAGACGCCAGCAATCCGGCAACCGGAAAGTACTACGTAACCGAAACAAACCTACCCTGGGCCATCAATATCTACGAAACATTCGATTATCCTATTGAGAAGCAGGACATTATCTGGGTACATTTAAAATTTGCCGAATGGGCAACAAGCGGGGGTGTTTTGTTCCCCAATTGGTATCAGAATGTCAGTGGGTACAGAAACAATGATTTGATTTATTCACCACCCACAAACTAGTATCGGTTTTGATTTTAAATTTACAAAAGCTTCCTGATTATTTTCAGGAAGCTTTTTTTATAGGTGTCTACACGAAAAAAAAGATAGCCTTTTTTCTATTGCTTTTTTTAAATGCATCAAATGGGGTCTTTTTAAGAATTTGGAATAATTCCAAATAATGGAAAACAGTTTCGATTCCGACAAATTTTTGAAATTAGAAAGATAATGTAAATATCACAAATACAGTACAATAAGTAATTTGGCACTAGTATTGATATATATGATTCAAAACTTAGAATCATGAAAAATAGAATTATCTTACTTTCGTCCATCGTATTGTTGATAGCTTTCTCATCTTGTAAAAAGGATCAAATGATTGAGCCAACACCGTCCCCTGCAATTGAAAGCATGAACGAACTGAAGGTTCCTTCAGATTTCAATTGGAAAACAACCCGCGACTATCAGTTTAGCGTAACAACAGCTTCATCCGGTATTGCAACCGTTTCAAATGAAGACGGAACGGTAGTTTATCAAAAAGCCTTTATCACAGCAAACAATCCTTATCAAATGAAAATGGCTTTGCCTACCTTTGAAACCAAAGTGAGACTTTCGTTCAAAGGTCAGATAGAAGTGATTGAGCTGAACAGCACCTCATTAAGCCATCAATTTAACCTCTAAAACTTGAATACCATGAAAAAGAACTTTCTAAAAAAATCAGGTTTTCTAACTGCTCAAGAGCAGTTTACGAAAATCTTTCTGCTTACTTTTCTGGCTTTCATGATGAGTTTCGGATTGAAGGCGCAGTCCTTTATCCTGGATATTCAAGGTGAAACCATGAGTTTTACGAATGCCCAACGCTCTATTGTTGTTAACACGGGAAACAATGGGGAAAACGTAGGATCTGTGCATCGTTATAACAATGTAATCACAAAAGATGGAATCACCGTTTATGCACTGATGACTATTGCAGAAAAAGTCAATGCCAACATTACCAATTTTGATGATGATGCTATTACTGGCGAACAAACAAGGTTCCAGCCCAGAATAGGCGCAACATCTAACAGTGGTGGTTACATTGTATACGAACTGGAGTTTTTCAATACAGCCAACGATGCTTCAGTATTTATCTATAATTATAACCTTACCGGGATCGACATTGATGGCAATGGAAACAACAGAGAATTTGTTGAGGTTGGTGGTTACACTTCCTATACGGTCAATAATCCAACAGGATTGACCATAACTACGAATAATGCCTCAGGAAGGACAAAATTTTACGGCATCAATTATAGCTTAGATGGAGTAACATTTGAAAATAGTGCTGCATTCATTGCCAATTTCAGCAATGCTAATAATAAAATATCCTTCGCACTCGGGCAATCAGGCAAGAATACCGAACGATTTTATTCGGTACAAATAGGTGTAAGTGGAGGAGTTTTCGACAATGCTGTAATTGTGAATAATCCTCTTCCACTGGCAATCGACGATGTTGGGACACCAGTTAATAGCGCTGATGGTGGCGTAGCAGTCAGCAATGTACTCGATAACGATCTTTTCGATGGTAACCCAATCATTCCTTCAGCTGTAAATATCAGTACTGTAACTCCATTTTCCAATAATGGGATTGTATTGAACGAAAATACAGGAGAAGTAACAGTAGCCCCCAACACTCCTGGTGGAACTTACACAGCTGTTTATCAAATTTGCATGGTAAATTCACCTAACGATTGCGACCTTGCTACGATTACTGTTGAAGTGCTTGAAGCTGATTTGTCTATAACAAAAGCAGTTACTGATGATCCTATCACCCCCGGACAAACCATTGAATACACCATAACTGTTACAAACAATGGTCCTACCAAGGCGTTGGATGTAAACGTAACAGATAATATCCCAGCCGGATTAACTGTAAATGCTACCAATCCATCAACAGGATCATGGACAGCTCCAACATGGACAATTGGTGAAATGGCCAATGGTGCAACTGCAAGTCTGATCATAACTGCTACTGTGGATAACAATTTCAGTGGAAGCATAGTCAACACTGCAACTGTGAGCAGCCCAACTTCCGATCCGGATACCGACAACAATACTGCGACAGTAACCTTCAATGTGGATGCACCTGCGGGTCCTACTGCCGTTGATGACCAAGCATCTACCGAGGTTGATGTTCCAGTGACAATCACCATTTTGGGTAACGATGTAGCTGGTGATGCAGCGCTGGATCCAACAAGTATTACCTTCATCAATGGCACACAGCCTGATCCTTCAACAGAAGGCTTATTTACTGTGGACGCTGCTGGCGTTGTCACTTTTACACCTGTAAGCGGATTCATTGGAACTGTAACAATCGACTATCAGGTTTGTGATGTGAACAATCTTTGTGACATTGCTACTATTACCGTTGAAGTTATTCCAGGAATCTTTAACAACTACCCTGCTGTTGGTTTCGGAACACTTGGTTTTGAGGATCTTTGGCCTTCAAAAGGTGATTATGACTTCAATGACCTGGTAATTGACTATAAATTCGAGATTGTGACCAACTTTTCTAATAAGCTCGAATCGGTAAAAGCTACTTTCGTGATCAAAGCTTTTGGTGCTTCTTATCACAATGGATTTGGTTTTCAGTTCACAGGTCCAATAGATCCTGCTGATTTAACAGTAACCGGATATGACCTTACTGAAAACTATATTACATTGAATTCAAATGGTACAGAAGCAGGTCAGTCGAAGCCAACCATTATCGTGTATGACGATGCCTATGCACAAATGGAACATCCTGGTGTAGGAATTGGTGTAAATACTGAGCCTTCGGCGCCTTACGTGCAACCAAATACATTGGTTGTTAACATTACATTTCCGTCGAACAAGTACAATTTCAACGATCTTGATATCGCCAATTTCAACCCGTTCCTGATTGTGAACCAGGATAGAGGTGTTGAAGTGCATTTGCCAAATTACCTGCCTACAGATCTCGTTGATCCTGCATACTTTGGTACTGGCGACGATAATAGTATTCCCGCTAACGGACGCTATTACAAAACAGATACAAACCTGCCCTGGGCTATCAATATCTACCAGGCATTTGATTACCCAATTGAAAAGCAGGAAATTATCTGGGCGCATTTAAAATTTGCCGAATGGGCTACAAGCGGGGGTGTATTATTCCCCGACTGGTATAAAAACCTGAGCGGTTACCGCAATGCGTCTTTAATTTATACTATTCCAGAGTAGGATAATTGGTTGAATATTATCATTATAAAAAAAGAAGCCATCCAGATTTGGGTGGCTTTTTTGTTATTAACTGAGTAGGAAGTTTAGGGAGCTGGTTCTAAAAACCTGTTACCGGAATCGTCGATTATCTGTTTTTTGAAGCGATCCGGATAGCCGGGAAAACTGGGAGACAAAGGATATCCCCATGGGTTGCGCAGAAATTCTCCATTCTTTTCCTGTTTTTCATTTCCATCCAGATATTTCACAAGCAGAAAGTTACTCAGTTCTTTCCAGCGATTCACCGTCATATCGGCCATATTACAGGAATAATCTGTCAGAAACTCAATTGATGTTGCAGGATTTTCCTCGAAAAGCTTTAGTGCAGCGGCGTCCACGGCAGGTGTATAAGTGATGAATTTTTGTTCAAGTTCCTGTTGAACTGACTGAATATCTGGCATTACCCGGTTATAAAACAAATAGGCAAAATGAGCCACCCTGTTGAAAACCCAGAAGGCAGCATCATCAGAATACTGTACCATATCGCCATTGCCTTCAGCAAAACTGTGCGGCACTTTGCTGATAGCGCAATAAAAAGGCACGTAAACAGTTGTACCGGCATCATCTACGCCAAACCAGTTGATGCCTCCAATAGGGTCGGGAAGCCAGTTTCGCATTTGTGCAATGAAAGAAAATCCGGTTTGTTGTGTTACCGTCGTTCTTTCATTGAAATAGGTTGAATCCTGGTATTTCCAGGTAAGTGGTCGCCAGCGATAAGGCAAGCCAAAGGGACCAGCACCAGCATCGTTTGCCATATCAAGCTCGGTGCCGTTGAGATGATCGCGTTTAAACGACATCAAATCGCCAACTCTCAGCTTTCTGTCGGGTTTGATGAACAAAGGCATGCGGTCTTTCAGGTCTTTACCAGTGGCATAATCCCAGTATTGCTGCATATCAGCGTTTACGTGGTTAAACATGCTCCAGACACGTAACTCACAAAAACGGGCAGCGCCGAATGTCATGGGGGCATAGGTGTCGCTGAAGCTAAAATCTTTGTCCTCGCCATCAAAGTAACCCTTTTCGCGGGCAAAGCTGATGACATCCGACGCGTACATCACTCTCAAATCAGGTTCATTGATTTTATCCCACTTTTTCTCTGTGATCGAATAAACGCCGTCTGCTTTCGGAAATGTGGTAATGCGTGCCTGATTGGCGTGTGCCGAAATATAGCCATCCGGAATTTTAACGGCTACCCATACAGCACCTTTGTTCAGGTTGATCATTGTTTTTGTTTTACGATCCATTTTCAGGTTCGTCCCCTTCCCTATTAATTCCATAATCCAGACCTCATTTGGATCACCTATAGAAAACGACTCTCCTGTGCTGGCATAACCATATTCCTGCATCAGGTTGGCAATCACGCGGATGGCTTCACGGGCTGTTTTAGCGCGCTGCAACGCCAGAAACATCAGACTACCGTAATCGACCAAACCAGTGGTGTCGTGAAGTTCGTGTCGTCCGTCGAAAGTTGTTTCACCAATTGCAACCTGGTGTTCGTTCATGAAACCAAGTGTTTGATAGGTATGCGCTACCTGGGGAATTTGTCCAAGAGGTTCAGCTGTTCCACGATCGTAAATGGTAACCATGCTGCCTTCAGGCCAATCAGCAGCAGGCCTGAAATAGAGTTCGCCATAGCGAATATGACTGTCAGCTGCGTAAGAGATCATGGTTGAGCCGTCGGCACTGGCGCCTTTTGTAACCAGATAATTTGTGCAGGCATATACGTCAGATGCTTTGATCTGGATTAGAATCATTAAGATTGCAAATAGAAAAGGTTTCAATTTCATGGGTAAACAGTATTGGGAATGATTTAATGTGGGGCAAATATAACAAAAGCCCACAAAGAAATTGGGGGCAATTCGACCTGTTGGTGCTATAAAATGGAAGGTCAGAAAGATGAATTTCTGGAGAAGACAAAGAAATGTTCGTCTTTTATTTCTCCGTTTTTAATCAGGTGATCACGCAATACAGCTGTCTCTTTAAAACCTGATTTTTTCAGCAAATGCATAGAAGCAGTATTTCCTGAAATAACTGGAGCAATGATTTGTCGCACTTCTGTATTGTCGAAGATATATCTGCAAACCAGCGGCAAGGCTTCTGATAATATACCTTTTCGCTGAAAAGACTCGCCTATCCAATAACCGATTTCAGCATTGATGCGGTAAATATCATTCATCACATAAAAACCAATCCCACCAACAGCTTTACCATTGATATCTATTGCGAAATCGGTTGTCAATCCTTTTTTATCCAAAACGGAAGTGATAAACTGGATTGCATCATTTTCACTATAGGGAAAGGGAAAAACATCTCTTAAATGTATCGATACATTGAAGTTATTAGCATTGGAAGCCAGGCTGTTATAATCGCGGAGATGCCATGGTCTCAGAATAAAGTTTCCGCTTTCCGGAATGATTTTCATGATGAGTTCACGGCCTGTAGAAGGCACTTTTTACGTGTAGATCCATTTGAGGGAATGGAATTTGAATATTGTTTGCAGCAAAGGCTGCATTGATTTTATACCGAAGATCACTTTTGGTGTTTTCTACAATAAAGGATTCATCTGTCCAGAAAAAAAGCTGGAAATTCAAACTGGACTCAGCGAAATCAATGAATCTGACAAATGACTTTGGCTCATTCAATACATTGGGATGGGCCTGGGCGCACTCCAGTAAAACCTTCGAAACCAATTCTACATCGCTGCCGTAAGCTACACCAACATCCACATGAAAGCGGGTATGCATCTCAGCATGGCTCCAGTTAATCACCCGGTCGTTTACGAGCTTCGAATTGGGAACTATCATCACGATATTGTCGCGGGTTTTGATTTTAGAGGTACGTATGCCAATGCTTATCACCTTGCCAACCATTTCATTTTCAAGCTCAACAATATCACTTACTTTCAGTGACCTTTCCACCAGAAGTATAATTCCACTTGAAACATCATTGAAAAATTGTTGAAGTCCCAATCCTACACCAACCAGCAAAGCTGCAGCACTTGCAATGAGGATGCTGACTTTGATACCGACTGTGTCGAGCAAGGCAGCTATAACAAAAACCCAAATGATGTACTTGGTTATCAAATACATGGAATTTGATGTGCCAATATCAAGCACATCACGGGTCACAAAACCTTTGAATATACGTTTCAAGACACGCAGTACGAACAGGGTGACAATAATAATGATTGCCAGAATCAGCAAAGTGTATATGCTGATTTGTACATTCTGCAATTCAAGAAGTTTAAACCCCAAAATCTGCTTTACTTTTTCCAAATATGATGCATCAAGGTTCATGGTGGCTGTTTGTCGGCAAAATGTTGTTTGTCTTGAACCGGAACAAATATAGCGTATTCAATTGAAAATACTCAGTAAATTGTATGCAATTGGTTGTATTTTTGCGAAAAATAGCAAATGGACACAGATCAGATTGGAATAGTTGTTTTAGTCAGTTTATTTATTCTGGGCTTTGCGCTGCGTAACTGGTACAAAGACAGATCGAAGAAATTTCTGATCAGCAGGCAGGTGATTGGAGGAAGTGTATTGAAAATAACTGAACACAATCCTGAAAAACCTGACTCAATTATCGAGATCAATCTCTCCAATATTCAGTTTGACCAAGTGGCTTTTGGGATTGAAACCATTAGCAAAAAAAGAATCTTGACAAAATATTATTTTCATGATATGAATTTGGGAGACAGTGAGTTGGTTATGAGTCATAAAGAAATGACCTGTGCTTATTTAGCCCATAAAAAAAAGCTGGTTTATGCATTGAATGACCTCGGTATTCAACTATACCGTTTTCGTTTTTTTGCTGAAGTTGCACCACAAAAAATATTGAAATCACCTGAGTTGTCATTCTCTTCAAAAGGACTGCTGTATAAACCCGATACTGGCAACTACAACTAATATTCCTTTACGAGTGGCTGTGTTATTGATTCATTCATTGGCTATTTTTTTATTTCCAATTTCAGGAAAAATTTTCCAGTTTTGAGAAGAGTAATTTATTTGCTGATTTTCAAGCGATTGAAATTCAATTGAATATTCCTGGTTTTTTTGGTGGCATATTTTTTGGTAAATGTAAACGTTAAACTCATTACATTCCAGCGGTTAAATGACCTTTCAACTTATTTTCTTCCTTTTGTTAACCGGGTTAACGAGCCAAACTTTAAATCTTGATAGACTGTTGGCTATCGATTCTTTTTGGTTGCAAGAAAATACTTTTATGGTGGTTGTGGTGAGTATTATTGTTCTGTCGGCCTTGATTTACCTGATGTTTACAATCAGGAGACAGAGTTTGCTGAACAGACGTTTGATGACCTTGCTGGAACAACGGCACAAACAAATTGATAGTCAGAAAGATGATCTGGAAGCTACTTTGCAGGAAATGATTTCTCTGAAAGAAAGAGCCGAAGCTGCCAACGATACCAAAACACATTTTTTAGCCAACATCAGTCATGAAATCAGGACACCGCTCAATGGTATACTGGGTATGCTCTCTATATTGCGACAGAACACCAAAATAGAGGACATGCGCGAAGGTCATCAGGAAATTGCTATTTTGACGCAAAACCTGATGTCGATTGTTAATGACATGTTGGACTATGCAAAACTGGAAAGCAATCTTTTGCAGCTAGACCACCTCAACTTCAATCTGCACAGCGAGTTGCGTGAGGTGACTGCGATTTATAAAAAACGTGCGGCAGAAAAAGACCTCGAGTTTATTAGCCGCATTGATGAAAACTTACCGCTTTATGCAAAAGGTGACTTTGGACGCTTGAAACAGATTGTTAATAACTTGCTAAGCAATGCGCTGAAGTTTACTGAAGCTGGTAGCATCAAATTCACGGCAGACCTGATTCGTGAGCACCACAACAAAATTCAAGTCAGAATCAGGGTCATTGACTCAGGTGTTGGCATCAGTGAAGCAGAACAACAAAAAATATGGGAAGTGTTTCAGCTGGGCGACGAGAGCTATACACGCAGGCATGGCGGTTCTGGGCTTGGACTCACAATTTCACGGAAACTTGTTGAATTGATGAACGGCAATATGGGGCTGACAAGCAAGCCGAACGAAGGCTCAACCTTTTGGTTTACAGTGGAACTTGAAAAGGGGATCGAACCCAGCTTGCTGGATGCCATGATGCCCAAGAAAATCCTGTTGGTGGAAGACAACCTAATCAATCAGAAAGTATCCTTGCACACCCTGCATACCCTTGGTTTTGAAGTAGATTTGGCAGAGAATGGCCAAATTGCCATCGAAAAATACAAGCAAAACCAGTACGACCTGATTCTCATGGATATACAAATGCCGGTCATGGACGGAATCACGGCTACAAAAATTATTCGGCAGCTTGAATTAAAAAAGAAGCCCAAAGAAAATATTCAGATAGTTGCCATTACTGCCAATTCGCTTAAAGATGATCGCCAGAAATGTCTGGAAGCAGGTATGAATGAGTATATTAGCAAGCCTTTTGATCTTGAAAAATTTCCGCTGATCATCTCGCAATTGTCATTTCAAAACAATGAACAATTAGCATAATAATAGCTGTGTTTTTTTAAAACGACTTAAATATTCGGGCTTGTGATACGCCTGGCGCATCGAGTTTTAAATCGAGAAAATAGCCAAAAGGAGTTTGATGACATTGCCAGTTGGCATTTTTCAGCCGGGTTTCAGCTTTATCGAAAATAGTCTTTGTGAATATTGGAACGGCTTTGCTCTCAGATAGATGCGCAAATGAATGCAGGATAATATGCTGCGTATTATTTTTGCCAGCTGCCCATTTTACATTTTTGAGCAATTTGTCCTCCACCCCTTTCGGATTGTCCTCGTCAGCAGCCTCAGCATGTATAAAAGCAACAAGCACCTTGTCATAGCTCCCGGCTTCGTTTACTTCCGGAAAATCTTCAAGGGTTTTACTCACAGGCACATAGGCAAAACGCTCACAATAAATCATCAAAAGCTTCATGGTTTTCTTTTAGTCTAATTTCGGTGATCGACCTTTCATTTAACGATGTTTGTGACAAAGTTAAACATTTGAACAGCGTGAAAGCACTACCTTTGTAAAAGTATTGACGCATCAACCATGAATAGATCACTCACGCCTCTTGCTGAACGTCTGCGTCCGGATAGTCTGAAAGACTATATCGGACAAGAGCACCTGGTGGGTGAAGGAGCTATTTTAAAGCGCGCTATTGATGCCGGGCGTATTCCGTCGATGATTTTTTGGGGACCACCTGGTGTTGGCAAGACCACACTTGCTTTTATCATTTCAAAACAAATCAACCGGAACTTCTACACCCTCAGTGCCGTTAGCAGCGGTGTGAAAGATGTGCGTGATGTAATAGAGCGTGCGCGCATGCTACCCATGGCACCTGTATTGTTCATCGATGAAATTCATCGTTTCAGCAAATCGCAACAGGATTCTTTGCTGGCTGCTGTTGAAAAAGGTTTGATTACGCTTATTGGCGCAACCACTGAAAATCCATCGTTTGAAGTGATTTCGCCCTTGTTATCCCGCTGCCAGGTTTATGTGTTGAAATCGCTCGAAATCAATCATTTGGAAGCGTTGACAGAAACTGCTCTCAAAGTGCTTCAAAAAGATTATAGCAAGGACATTGAATTGCGCGAACAGGAAGCTCTACTGCAAATCAGCGGTGGAGACGCCAGGCGTTTGCTCAATGCCATCGAACTGGTTGTGGACGTGTTGAATGAAGAAAATGAAACTGCCAAAACCATTGTTATCACCAATGAAGCAACGAAAAGGTGTATTCAGCAAAATCTGGTCAAATACGACAAAAAGGGAGAAATGCATTATGATGTTATTTCTGCATTTATCAAATCATTGCGGGGAAGCGATCCAAATGCGGCAGTTTATTATCTGGCGCGTATGGTTGAAGCAGGAGAAGATCCCTTATTTATCGCCCGTCGAATGCTGATCCTGGCTTCGGAGGATATCGGAAACGCTAACCCAAATGCACTGTTGCTGGCCAATAGTTGTTTTGATGCCGTTCAGAAAATAGGCTGGCCCGAGAGCCGGATTATCCTTTCGCAAACAGCGATTTATCTGGCGGCTTCTGCAAAGAGTAATGCCTCTTATCAGGCGATCAACCTTGCCCAGGAAGTGGTAAAAAAGACCGGTGACCTGAGTGTGCCACTGCATTTACGTAATGCTCCTACCCGATTGATGAAAGATCTGGGATATGGCGAATCATACAAATATGCACACAGTTACGAAGGAAATTTTGTTGAACAGGAATTTCTGCCCGATTCCATCAGCGGACAAAAGTTTTACGATCCCGGAAATAACCCCCGCGAAAACGAGCTGAGAGAGGCTCTTCAGAAACGTTGGAAAAAAAAATACGGTTATTAAAAATCAAACTTCTTGATCTAGTTCTTTCTGAGCCTCAGCTAATCTTTTTTGCTCTGTCTCGGGCAAGGTGGGGAACTGTAAATCTATTTTTTTCAACCGGTTGATGATGATATTGCTGACAGCATAACGCATAAACCATTTGTGATCGGCAGGAATTACGTACCAGGGAGCCAGCTCGGTAGAAGTGTGCGTGAGCATATCACTGTATGCCTGCATATAGGCATCCCAATGTTGTCTTTCCTTGATGTCGGACGCTGAAAATTTCCAGTTTCGGCTGGGATCTTCAATGCGCTTCAGGAACCTTTTCTTTTGCTCATCTTTTGATACATTGAGGAAAAACTTCAGCACAATGGTACCATTTTCAGTCAGGTGTCTTTCAATGTCGTTGATTTGGCGGTAACGGTTTGTCCAGAAAGATTCTTTTATATCTTCAGGTTTTTTGATTCCCGGCAGGCGTTGATTCATCAGAAATTGCGGATGTACCTTTACCACAAGTACTTCTTCGTAATACGACCTGTTGAAGATTCCAAAATTACCCCGTTGAGGCATACAGCGATAGGTTCGCCAGAAATAATCGTGATCCAGTTCAAGCATCGAAGGCGCCTTAAAACTAAATACTTGCGTGCCTTGCGGATTGAGGCCCGACATCACATGTTTAATGGTTCCGTCTTTGCCGGCAGCATCCATGGCCTGGAAAATGATAAGTACTGAATAGGTATTATCTGCATACAGACGTTCCTGTATATCGATGAGCTGTTTTATGTTAGCTTTAAGTAGCTCTGAAGCTTCTTTTTTATGAGAAATATCTCCGGTAAAACTTGAATCGAAATCAGAAACAAGATGCTTTTTTCCCGGAGTTGCAAGTACTGCAGGATTGTTGTAATAGGTATTCATGGCAGTAGTTTATGACGCAATTTACAATAAAACCAGTGATTTTTCATTTTATTCCTCAAATCAAGTAAAACTCTGAGTAATTTTATTTGTTGATAGATACGCAAACTTAACTGATCTTGCACAAAATTGAAAACCGAAACTATGAACTTGAATAATTTAGCCACCACCAACAGGCTTTTGGCGCTGATTGCATTGCCAATCGTGTTATACAGCGCGAAATTGTTGTCATTTATTTTTACTCCTTTGCTCTTTGCGTTCTTTATTTCATTGTTATTTGTGCCTATGTTAAGGTGGTTTCACAAGCATGCATGGCCAAAATATTTGTCTCTGTCGGTTGTGTTGCTGATTTTTATTACAACAGCTTTTGTTGTCTTCATGCTAATCAGGCTCACTGGTGCTGAAATTTTAGAAGGAAAAGACGCATTATTCAACCGGCTCGATCAAAAGATTGGTTCGATGCTCCTGCCCTACGCAGAAATGCTAAAAATTGACCTGCAAACCAAAAAAAGCGCGATTGAAGGAATTGTGTCCAGCACGCAGTTCAGCGAAATGATTTACGGCAATTTTGGTACAACCTTGATGTTTTTGCAGAAAACAGTTGTGATGTTCCTGATGACCTTGTTTTTTCTGGTCCTTTTATTGGCTGGTACAGTGAACTTTAACACCATCATGCAGGGTGCCGGAGGTTCGCACCGTACCAAATGGATTAAAATCTATCTGGCTGTTGAAAAAAGCATAGTCAAATTTTTAAAGGTTAAGTTTTTGATGAGTTTCTTCACAGGGCTTGGTTTTGGTATTGTGGCCTGGAGTCTTGGTATCAGCTTTCCGCTCTTTTGGGGTTTGTTTGCATTTGCCATCAACTTTGTGCAGATGATAGGTTCAGTTATAGCTACTGTATTGGCTGCTCTTTTTGCTTTTATCGAACTCGATCAGCCTGGGACGATTTTCCTGGCAGCTATATTATTTACTGGTGTTCAGGTCGTATTTGGTTCAGTAATCGAACCCATATTGATGGGTAAATCGTTTTCGATCAACGTAATAACCGTTTTGGTGATGCTGATGTTTTGGGGATATTTGTGGGGTGTCCCGGGGTTGATTTTGTCCATTCCTATCACGGTGATGCTCAAAGCGATCATGGAGCAAACAGAAGGTACGCGCACTTTAGCAAAATTGATGGCATAAAAAAACCGCTCCTCCTGAGAGAAGCGGCCAAAACAAAGTAGATAAATCTTGAACGAAAACTGTTTATTTCAGTACTTCGAGCATCTTCTTGCCGATATCGGCAGGCGAATCAACAACATGTACTCCACAATCACGTAAAATTTCTTTTTTGGCTTCGGCAGTATCAGCTTTTCCACCAATGATAGCGCCTGCATGACCCATCGTGCGTCCTTTAGGGGCTGTCGCACCGGCGATAAAGCCTACAACAGGTTTAGTTCCATTTTCTTTGATCCAGTAAGCAGCATCAGCTTCCATACTGCCACCGATTTCGCCAATCATAACAATACCTTCAGTTTCTGGATCATTCATCAGGAGTTGCACAGCATCACGTGTAGTTGTGCCAATGATGGGGTCACCTCCAATTCCGATGGCAGTAGTTTGTCCCAAACCAGCTTTTGTTAATTGGTCAACAGCTTCATAGGTCAATGTCCCTGAGCGCGAAACAATACCTACCCGGCCTTTTTGGTGAATAAAACCAGGCATAATGCCTACTTTGGCTTCTCCGGGAGTAATTACGCCAGGGCAGTTAGGTCCTATCAGGCGGCTGTTATGTCCTTTAAGAAATTCTTTCACTTTGATCATATCTGAAGTCGGAATTCCCTCGGTGATGCACACAATAACCCCAATACCTGCAGCTGCGGCTTCCATGATGGCATCTGCTGCAAATGCCGGTGGCACAAAAATGATGGAGACATCTGCCCCGGTTGCTTTAACTGCATCAGAAACAGTATTGAAAACAGGTTTTTCGAGGTGTTTTTGTCCACCTTTTCCGGGAGTAACTCCACCAACCACCTTAGTGCCGTATTCAATCATCTGGCTGGCGTGGAAAGTAC
Organism: Bacteroidales bacterium UBA5536; assembly: GCA_002426795.1. Taxonomy (GTDB): domain Bacteria; phylum Bacteroidota; class Bacteroidia; order Bacteroidales; family F082; genus UBA5536. Next base: position 39,275 of record DINQ01000008.1, on the reverse strand, counting down.
CTTCGCTGCCTGTGAATCCTTGCACAATAACTTTGGAATTTTTGTTGATCAGTACGCTCATCTTTTGAAAATATATTGCTATTAGCTGTTTTGAATTGAATGGTCAAAAGTACGATCTTTTGTTGGGAACAAAAAACAAAAAAGGATAATTCTGATGCGCTAATGACTCTATAGTGTTCGAAAAATAGATTGAATGCACTTAAGAGCCGATAAAGAAAAAGGTGAACGAATGTATTAGTGAAGCCTGATTGAAAATATACCTTAAATTTGGTCTGAAAATTCACTCTTCAAATCAGTCGGTCTATGTTTATTGATCTTCACAATCACGACACTATTTGTGCACTAGCCACTGCGCAGGGTTCAGGTGCCATTGCGGTTATTCGGTTGTCCGGAGCACAAAGCCACCTTATCATTCACGAAATTTTCAAGGCACGAAACAAACATTTCTCGCCAGAAAACGCGATTTCGCATCATGCTTATTTTGGACAAATATTTGATGATGAGGGATTTGTTGATGAGGTATTGGTTACACTCTTCAAGTCTCCTCACTCCTACACGGGCGAGCATGCTGCTGAAATCAGCTGCCATGGATCTGTTTATATTCAGCAACAACTGCTACTGCTTCTACTGCAAAAAGGGGCGCGTTTGGCTCAACCTGGTGAATTTACCATGCGTGCCTTTGCCAGTGGACGTTTCGATCTCACACAGGCAGAAGCTGTGGCCGACCTTATTGCCTCACAATCTAAAGCAGCACACCACCTGGCGGTAACCCAAATGCGTGGCGGTTTCTCATCAAAAATCAAAGAACTTCGCCAACAGCTGATCGATTTTACGGCCTTGATTGAGCTGGAACTTGATTTCTCGGAGGAAGATGTTGAGTTTGCGAATAGGGAGCAGTTTTTCGCTTTACTCTCTGAACTGAAAAAGGCCATTTTTACGCTTTTGCAAAGTTTCAAAACCGGTAATGCAATCAAGAGTGGGATTCCGGTTGCAATCATCGGCAAACCCAATGTGGGGAAAAGTACCCTGCTCAATGCCATTCTCAACGAGGAAAGGGCGATTGTGAGCGACATTCCAGGCACTACGCGCGACAGCATCGAAGATACAATTGTTATTGAAGGATACAGTTTCCGGTTTATCGATACGGCCGGTTTGCGCGATTCGGACGATACCATCGAAAATATGGGCATCGAACGTACCTATGAAAAGATCAAACAAGCGACTGTCATTTTATATGTCTGCGATTTGGCAGCTTGCGATAACAATTCGGCGGATGAGATGCTGACCGAGTTTAGAAGCTATATAGCCGACAAAGAAAAGCATTTTATCCTGATTGGAAACAAGGCTGACAAGCTGGGAGAAACCCCTCCACATTTTGCAGAAATGGTTGAACTTGAAACGATTTTTGTATCAGCCAAACGCAAGGAAAACATCAACCTGATTGCAGAAAGTTTGCTGACGATAGCCAGAAATATGACGCCCGAACACGACGTGATTGTCAGCAATGCCCGTCATTACGAAGCGCTGCAGGCGGCCTATGAATCGCTCGAATCAGTTGAAGAAGGCTTCAGGACAGGATTGCCTACTGATCTGGCAACCATTGATCTGCGACGCGCATTACACCACCTGGGTACTATCACTGGCGAGATCACTACGGATGAAGTGCTGGGTGCTATTTTTGGGAAGTTTTGTATCGGAAAGTAAGTCAGATATTAAATACCCTGGGCTTTTCCACTGATTTCAATTATCCTAACTCTATTATTTCAGATTGTAAAACGGATTTAATTCATAAAAAAAAGCCCCAAATCGATTGACTTGAGGCTTGTTTATCATAAAAATATAGCTGACTTACCTTTCGATGCGCAACTTTTTCACTGCTTTTGTATCATTTGTAATGAGCTCGATAACATACATTCCAGATGATAAATCATTGACATCCAAATCAAAATCTGCAGAAGTAGCTTGTAAAGTTTTCATCAATTGACCAGTAAGGCTGAAAATATTAACTTCTCGTGCCAGACCGTTTTTACAAGAAACATGCACTGTATGATTTGTCGGATTGGGATACAAATTGATTCCTGATACATCTGACATCGCTTGTGTACCTGTAACGTTCCCGATATCAAAAAACTGTTCTGCCGCAAAGGCAGATGCGCTGCCTGATTGATCAATTGCCTGAACGCTCCAATAATACAAACCATCAGGTAGATTATCCATGTGGAAAGTCAGCATATTCTGGCAATTTCCATTTTTAGGGACGAAATGAAATCCATTGTTCGACGCCTGTGGATCTACCACAGACTGAGCACAAACTACGTTGCCTTGTGCACTGGCTGTTCCAATGTATATATTGTATTGCAGAGATAATTCAGGGGTATGATCGTCCATGGCGGCATCCCAACTGAGCTCAACAGAGTTTTCCCCCACGACTGATGTCAGATTGGCCGGAGCATCCGGTGCCAAATTGGTGCTGTATGTATTCGAGTTGGCATCATTGATGAACAAGGCGACATCTGCATCGGAATTGCTGTCGTAACCCGCAAAGAACAAGTCGAGATCGCCATCGTTATCAATGTCGGTCAAATCCAGGGTTCCTGAGCCAAAACCTGGAATTGTGTGGGCAAGTTCGGTAAATGTTCCGTTGTTATTGATGAAAATTTTGGTGGATTTATCATAGGTTTTGCTATCGCCGGTATTCACTACATCCAAATCGCCATCATTATCAATATCGCCAGCTACAAGGCCGATATTTCCATTGCTTGTTCTCACACCTGTTAAACCAGTGTTTACCATTTCAAATGTTCCATTATTGTTGATGTAAACAACAAATGGATAGGTCATGCCATTGTCGCCAATATAAAGCACATCCAGGTCGCCGTCATTGTCAACATCGCTCCAAAGCGCATTGTTGTACCAGGTACAATCCATGAAATCTACCCCGATATCAGTAAAATTACCCTCATTGTTCTCATAAATCAGCACCAGTGTGTTGCTGAAATCAGCGGGAGTGCCAGTATGAAGCAAATCCAGATCGCCGTCTCCGTCGTAGTCACCCCATTCCATCGAACCTTCAGTAAGACCGGTTATTCCTGCCCCGATGTCGGTTAGAGTGCCATTGCCATTCTTAAAGATGGAACTGTGTGAAGTGCCGGTCGTGTACCAGGAATATGCCAAATCGAGATCGCCATCGTTGTCGTAATCGCCCCAGCCGGCCGAATTCCAGAAACCAGCCGGAAGTTCAAGCCCTGCTGGTACGAAGCTGCCATTTTCGTTTAAGTAAACAATGGCAGATGCATTCATCGAATAATCCTGACCTGCACACAAAAGGTCGAAGTCGCCGTCACCATCAAAGTCAGCCCAGCTGACGGCTCCCATATGTATGGGTGTCAGGCCTGCATTGATCGCCGTAAAACTGCCTCCATCATTTCTGTAAATTTCTGCCATATCATTAAAATTGTCATCAACGCCAATAATGGCCAGATCCTGGTCGCCGTCGTTATCGTAGTCGGCAAAATCAGCCGATGCAAAAAACAACGGCGAAATGGCTGTCGTAACCTCGGTAAATGTTTGTGCCTGCAAACTACTTATCAGTAGAATGCACATCGAAAGTAGAAAGTGTTTCATGTTAATTTGGTTTGGAAAATTTTGGTAATTATAGTGAAAATATACGATTTAATTACAAAGATGGGGTAAAAAATGGCTGATTTGAACGAATAAACAGGCTGGATCAGGAGAATATATTTGCAGGATTTTTGTTTTGCAGGATACTCAAAAACAAGCTTTAGTGTGAAGGCTAATTATTATACAAAATGTATGCATTCAACGAAATTGCGACCATGAGCCACAGCAGGTATGGCAATAACAAAAGCGATTTGAATTTCATCTCGTGCCAGAAAACCAGGAAAAGTATAAGGATAAGCAAGCCCAGAGCAGAAATGATAATTAAACCTGCCAACACCTGTTGGAAATAGAAAAATACCGGATTCCAGCCAATATTCAAAATCAGCTGAAAGACAAATAATACAAGTAATAGCTTTCTGTTGACTACAATATCAAAAGCCAAGCCCATATAAACTGAAAAGAAAAGAATAACGGTGGTCCACGCCAGCCCGAATACCCAGCCAGGTGGTGTCCATGGTGCTTTGGCAAGCGACTGATACCAGTCTCCGGTTACGCCGTTTCCGGTGAAGAATCCGCCAACGAGCAAAGCAGTAAAGCCGATCAAAGTAAAAACTGTAATTTTGATAAACAGACTCATTTTTCAGAACGGTTTAGTTTAGTTGAACCGGAGTTTTATCGCCCGGCGAACCGGATTACCAAAGATAAAACCAAGTGATAAAGAAAGTCAATTATTTTTTTTATCAAACATATTGAAAACCAATGTTGAAATTGCTGGTCAGTTGATTTTTCTTCCTGATTCATTTGACTTGATTAAACGATAGTATTATCCTATCTTTGAGGTTTGCTGCTAGAAGCGAAATCTTTCTTCTCACTTCTAACCAAGGAAACAAAACCCAGGTTTATGAGTCAATCAACTACAAAATCAAATCAAAACGCGAATTCGGAATTTGATTTGCTTGATGATCAATTGGTTTCATCTTCAATATCCTTGAATGATTTCCACCTGACTGACCTCCTCAACCTTGAGGATATTCGAGAATTGTTCGAGCTACAATTCGCATTTGCACAGTTACCGGTCGGCTTGCTTGATCTGGATAATAACATTATTTTCGGCATTGGCTGGCAGGAAATCTGCCTGAAATTTCACCGGGAAAACCCTGAAACAGTAAAGCTCTGTCATGTAAGCGATAGCTATATAATGAACCATCTTCGCGAGGGGAAATATGCTGGCTACAAATGCAAACTGGGTCTGTGGGATTTTGCCATTCCGATTATTGTGGCAGGAAAACACATGGCAAATCTGTTTTTCGGTCAGTTTTTATACGAAGAAGATGAAGAGGATATTCATTATTTCGAAAAACAAGCCAAACTATTTGGATTCGATCAACAGGAATACCTGACAGCCTTAAATAAAGTTCCACGCTTAAAGCGGGAGCGCGTGCAGCAAATTATGGCCTATTATGCCAAGCTTGTTGATATCATTACTGATCAGGCCTTCAAAAACCTCAAATTGCAGCTTGAAATACGGCGTAGGGAAAACGTTGAAAATACTTTGAGTAAAAGTCAGCTGGAGTACGAAATATTGCTGCAAAATATCCCACAGCGAGTTTTTTATAAAAATAAAGAGCTCAGCTATGTGGTTTGTAATAAGAGTTTTGCCGATTCACTTGGCCTCTCTCCTGCTCAGATTAGCGGTAAGTCGGATTTTGATCTGTTTTCTGTCAAATTAGCTGAAAAGTACAGAAATGATGATTTTAGAATCATCAAAAATGGACAACCGGAGTTTTTCGAGGAGATTTTTGAATCAAGTGGTCAGCAAAGGTATGTCAACACGATGAAATTGCCCGTGAAGGACGAAAATGACCAAACAATTGGGCTTTATGGCATTTTTTGGGATGTCACTGAGGAACACAACCGAAGCATTGAGTTAAAAGAAAAGACAGACTTTCTCGAAAGCATTTACAACGGGGCCGAAACACCGATTTTCGTCATTCGGATTGATGATAACGGGCAGTTTTTGTTTGAAGGTGTAAATCCTGCCTATGAAAGGCTGTCTCAACGTCAGGCTGAAGAGTTGAAAGATACCAGTCCGCTCGAGCAGGCAGGCCTGAGCCCCGAGGCTAAAAAGAACATCACAGAGCAATATCAGTTGTGTATCGATCAGGGAAAAGTTGTTCAGTTTCGCGAGATGATTTCTGTTGAAGGACAGGATGTTTATTGGCTGACAACGCTCACGCCATTGAAGCGTGAAGACGAAAGTGTTTATCGCATCGTGGGGACCGCTATCAACATTCAGGAACTGATTGCAGCACAGCAGGCACTTGAGGCACACAAAAAGGAACTTGAGCAAAACGTGGCAGAACGAACCCAGGCACTCAAGGAAAATGAAGAACGTTATGAGTTGGCGACTGCTGCTGCCAATCTGGGTGTTTGGGACTGGGATGTACCCAACAATGAAGTGTATTATTCCGACATCTGGAAAGCCCAGATTGGGTATAAACCAGATGAGCTAAAGGATGATTTTAGTACCTGGATTGATCATTTGCACCCTGATGACAGAGACCGATGTCTGGCTGCTGTCGACAAATACATCAACAAACCCAGAGGAAAATTTATCCTCGATTTCAGGTTCAGGCATAAAAAGGGCCATTATGTATGGATTCACAACGAAGCTGCAAGTCAGCTGGATAACCAAGGTCGCGTGATGCGTGTCTTTGGCGCACATATTGATATGACCAGGCAAAAAATAGCTGAAGCCGAAATCCGTGAAAGTGAAGAAAAATATAAGACGCTTACCGAATCCTCAAAAGATCAGATTTTCATTATTTCCACTGATTTCCGAGTCGTTTTTGTCAATGGTGAGGCTGCAAAAGCCTTCAATCAAAAACCAAACAAAATCAATGGAAAGCACTTAAGCGAATTATTTCCTGACCAGGAGGCCAATCGTCAGATAGCCGAGGTGAAAGCTGTGATCGAAAAAGGGAAAACGAAATCAACAATAGCCGTTAGCAGTTTCCAGGGAAAGGAAGTTTGGCTCGATACCACTTGGGTTCCCATTAAAAATGAGCAAGGAGTTGTTACAAGCGTCATGGGGGTTTCAAGAAATGTCACTGAGTCGAAGCGCAAAGAAAAAGCCATCATCGAAAGCGAGGAAAGATTCAGAAGCCTCACCAATGCCACAGCGCAAATTGTGTGGATGACCAATGCCAATGGCGAAATCGAGAAGTTTCAGCCAGCCTGGGCAAGTTATACGGGCCATGGTTTTTCGCAAATGGAAGGAAAAGGCTATTTGTCTGCTGTGCATCCTGATGACCTGGAAGCGACAGGCGAGGCATGGAATACTGCGCTTGCAAATAAATCACATTATGTTTTCGAACATCGGCTGAGGCGAAAAGATGGGGCATACAGATATTTTGAAGTGAGAGGTGTGCCAATTCTGGATACACAGGGAAATATCAAAGAGTGGATTGGTACCTATACAGATGTGCACGACAAAAAGCTGGCTACCAAAGCATTGGTTGAAAGTGAGGAACGACTTTCACGAGCCATTGAAGATGCGCCATTCCCGATCATGATTCATGCCCAGGGAGGCGAAGTGCTTCAAATCAGTAAAACCTGGACCGAACTCACCGGATACGATTTTTCTGATATTCCTACTATCGACGCCTGGCTAACCAAAGCCTACGGCATGAACAGTAGTTTGGTAAAGGAACATTTGAATACGGTTTACCATTTGTCAGAAAAAACACATGATGGTGAATTCGAAATAACTTGTAAAGATGGTAGCAAGGTTATTTGGGACTTTAGCACCTCACCAATCGGACTGCTGTCCGATGGACGTAAAATCGTCATTAGCATGGCTAATGATATTACAAGCAGAAAAAGAGCGGTTGAGTTGTTGAAGCGATCGGAATCCAGCATGAAAATGATTCTCGATTCGATGCCTTTTGGTGCAATTATCATTGGTGAAAATAAAGTCATCAAATCGGTAAACAATGCAGCAATAAAAATGATGGGCTATAAGTCTGCTAACGATATTATTGGCAAACGTTGTCACGAAACCATGTGCCCGGCTGAGGAAGGCCGCTGCCCTATCCTGGATTTTCATCTCCCGATGGAACAATCCGATCGTATCCTGATCACCAAAGACCGAAAGAAAGTACCTATACTTAAATCGGTCATTCCCATTACTTTGGGCGATGAAAGGGTTCTTTTGGAGACCTTTGTCGATATTTCAGAAAAGAAGTTGCTCGAAGAAAAACTATTGAATGAGCGCAACAAGTTATTGGCCATTTTAGATGGAATTCAAGATGTGATTTACGTTGCCGATCCTGACACCTATGAGCTGGTACACGTGAATGACGTACTCAGAAAAAGTTGGGGACAAAATGTATTGGGCAAGAAATGCTATAAGGTTTTACAAAACCGCAATACCCCTTGTCCATTTTGTACAAATGATAAGATTTTTGGTGAGAATTATGGCGAAACCTATGTATGGGAGTTTCAGAATGAGTTAACCAAAAACTGGTACCGATGCTCCGACAGAGCGATTACCTGGCATGATGGACGAAAATTGAGGTTTGAATTGGCATCCGATATCACGCCCCTGAAAACTGCAGAGCAGGAAAAGTCTGCAGCTTTGATAAATCTGACAGAGAGAATGAAGGAAATCCGGTGTTTATACCATATCAACGAATTGCTGCGCAACAAAAACCTGCCTGTTGCTAAAGTGATAGCCGAGATCGTCAAATTCATTCCTGAAGGATGGCACTTCCCAGAGCAAACAAAAGCATACTTTGTATTTGACGATATCATAGAAAAGTCGAGCAATTACAAGCCTTCGGGAAATTATATACGCGAAGACATCAGCATTGAAGGCATCAGCAGAGGTTATCTGCGTGTGGATGTTGAAGCCCTGAAACCGGAGGACCCTGCACCGCCATTTCTTGACGAAGAAATCAAGCTGCTACAAGAAATTATTTTCACTTTTGAGCGCTATATCAACGAGTTGGAATATGAAGTAGCACTCGCCAACAGCGAGAAGCAGTTCAGGAGCCTTGTCAACAATTCGCCATTACCTATTGTCATAACGGATGCAGACAGCAATATTGAATTTACAAATATTGCATTCCAGTCGGTAATTGGTTATACCCTCAGTGAAATACCGGATGTAGATCATTGGTGGCCATTAGCTTATCCGGATATAGCATACCGTGAACAGATGAAAGCCAGGTGGGGTGAAGCCATGCAGAAAGCCATCGATAAAAAAGTGGCCTCTGAACCGATTGAAGCAGAAGTTTGTTGTAAAAATGGTGAAAAACGCATTTTCTCTGTCATTGGTACCGAAATTGGAACCAAAGTACTGGTGCTTTTTGTTGATCTTACAGAGCGCATTCAGGCTGAAGAGGAACGTGACCGGTTTTTTAGGGTTTCACTCGATTTGCTGTGCATTGCCGGCACAGATGGTTATTTTAAACGCATCAATCCGGCCTGGTCTGAGCTGTTGGGTTATACAGAGCAGGAATTATTGAGCAGGCCTTTTCTTGACTTTGTTCATCCTGATGATATACAACCGACATTGATGGAAGTTGAAAAATTAGCGAATGGTGAGCCAACAATAAGTTTTATCAACCGATACCGGTGTGCCAATGGTGAATATAAATTTCTGAGCTGGAAAACGACACCGCACGGCGATATGCTTTATGCAGCAGCCAATGATATCACTGAACTGAAGCACTCGGAAGAAAAACTGAAAAATATCGCTGTGGAGCTCAAACGGTCAAACCAGGAACTCGAGCAGTTTGCTTATGTAGCCTCGCACGACTTGCAGGAACCTCTGAGGATGGTTTCGAGTTTTACCCAATTGCTCGAAAAACGCTATAAAGACAAAATTGATGACCAGGCCAATACCTATATCAGTTTTGCTGTTGACGGAGCCAACCGCATGCAAAAACTTATCAACGATCTGCTCGATTTTTCCAGAATCACCACACGTGGTAAAGATTTTGAACCAGTGGATGCGAACAGTGAAATAAAGTTGGTACTTACAGGTATGAAACTGGCCGTGGAAGAAGCCAATGCACAGGTAACTTTTGATAAACTGCCTTCTATTATGGCTGATAAATCACAATTTGGACGGTTGTTGCAAAACCTTATCGGAAATGCCATCAAATTTACCAGACCAGGCATACCGCCGCAAGTGCATATCTCAGCCAGTGACAAAGACGATTCATGGTTGTTTTCGGTAAAAGATAATGGAATTGGCATTGACCAGGAGTTCAAAGACAAAATTTTCGTCATCTTCCAGCGTCTGCATGCAAAATCTGCATACAAAGGAACCGGAATCGGTCTGGCAGTTTGTAAACGAATAGTGGAACGCCATGGCGGGACTATTTGGTTTGAATCAATCCCCGGACAGGGAACAAAATTTCTGTTTACGATTAAAAAGAAATTTAAAAATAACAACTAGAAGGATGAAAGCTATCGATATTTTAATGGTTGAGGATAATCCCGGTGATATTGAATTGGCAAGGATTGCACTCGAAGAAAACAGACTCTACAACAGGCTGTTTGTGGCTGAAAATGGTTTAGAAGCATTACGTTTTTTGCGGAACGAGGAACCTTATCTCAAAGTACCACTGCCTGATATCATTCTACTTGATCTGAACATGCCTGTGATGGATGGCCGCGAGGCACTCAAGGAAATTAAATCGGATCCACGGCTTCGAATGATTCCGGTTGTCATACTTACTACTTCGCAGGCAGAAGAAGATGTTTTGCGCTCTTATAACCTGCATGCCAATTGCTACATCAGCAAACCAATCGATTTCAGCCAGTTTATCAAAGTAGTGAAGTCGATCGAGAATTTTTGGTTGAGTATTGTGAAATTGCCTGGTAAACATTAGTGCGAATTTTCTGTTAATGACAATAACTCTTTAACAGCTGATTTTACAATTTTTATTCCAGGTATTGACCATAATTCAATAAAGTGGTTTAAACTTGGGAATTATTTTCAATGATAAATTTATCATCTTTCCAATTTATTGTGATGTTTATGAAATACTTATACATAATTCTTTTGTTTTTGTTGACACAAAACTGGATAAATGCCCAGATTTACCAACCCTACCAGACCGATGAAATAACCATATATTCCGAGAATTGGAATGACAGCATTAGGAGCACGATTAGTTTTCCTGTTAGCATGCATACAGCTGGTTCACAAACAAAATATCCACTTCTGCTCATATTCGATCAGCAAAATGCCACCACATTCAATTACCATTTGCAAACCATCAATTTCCTAACGGGAGTTGGTGCACAGATTCCCGAGATGATCGTTGTCGGGGTTCCCTTCGACCCGGATAAAAGATGGATGAATACCAGCCTGAAGATACAGGCAAACGACAGCATGAGTGGGATACAAATGACGGAACGAATAATTTTTGAGGAGTTGTTACCCAAACTAAAAGCACGTTTTCCAATAAACGATTACCTGATGATTGCCGGGCATTCGCGTACGGCCTATCTGGCCAGCTATTTACTGTCGCGGCATCCGGATCAAATAAATATGGCTGCTGCTTTCAGTGGTTTTTACGAAGATGCAGTAACAAGCGAGAAAATCGTCCAACTGGCTACGGGTGAAAAAAAGACTTCTCATAAAATCAGCTATTACATAACGGCAGGCGATAGTTTCGAGGAAGAATCCTATTTTAACGACTACAACGAGATGGCCGCACAGCTGGAGTCGATGGATGTAGTGTCAGATTTTTATTGGAGATATGAAGTTCATCCACATGCCAACCACATCAGCAATTACGGATTGTCGCTCGGACCTGTGCTGGTTGATCATTTTGCGGCCTTTAACGGGATCATGGAAAGTTGGTTCAGTTCTAAGCTGGATCAGTTGAGTGGAGCAGCTGCAGTTGAAAGTCTATTGACTGATTTTGACGGTTTGCCTTACGGAATAAAACCTCAGTTGTTGCATGTCAATTCAATTGGCAGTGGATATTACAGCAAGGAGGATTATCTCACGTCGGAGAAGATTATCGATCTTGGACTGCAGATTTACCCGACAGATGCCGGTCTGAGTCTGTTTAAGGCGGATTTGTTGGCCATGCAGAACAAGAAAGCTGAATCGCAACAATATTTGCTGAGAGCGAAACAGTTATTGGAAACACAGGATTTTCTGTCGGAAGATGAAACTACTGATCTTTGGGATTGGTATCATGCAATTGAAATGACCATAAAGGAAAAGTGAACAAAAAAAGACCAAACAGCAATCTGAATGGTCTTTGTTTTCAATGATGTTTTAAAATCTATCTATTTTTTATCAGGGGTTCCTGATTTGGGTTTTTCGGCAGGTCTTGGTTTTCCGGCAGGTTTTGGCAGTTTGCTGCTTTTAGCTTCAAGTTCCTTTATGGCTGCCTGATATTCTTCCTCTGTAATTTTACCGTGCTGCTTGCGTAATTCAAGTTCTTCTTTCTTTTTGGCAATCTCATCAGCAGGCGTTCCCGTGTGGGATTTGGTGCCTAACTCTTTTTGCACTTTGCCTTTTTCCTGTGGGGTTGTAACTGCTTCTTCTGATTGCGATCTGGCTTTATCGGCTTTTTTTTGCACATCGCTTTTGGCTGGTTCAGCTTTCACTTTGGCAGCATCAGCTTCTTTGCGCATTTTCTCCTGGCGCATGTGCTCTTCTGTTTTAGCAGGTTTCTGCACAGCTGGTGCCGATTGTAGGTTCGGTTTAGCTGTTTCAGCTTTCTCGGCTTCCACCGCTTCTTTTTTTATTACTTTTTCAGCAGATTCCTGCTTTTGCTTGGCACTGTTCAGCGATTGAGCTGTAGCAAAATGGCCGATAGAGGTCAGCCCTAAAATCAGTGTTGCTGCAAGCGACAGTTTCAAAAATTGGATTGGGGCTTTTGTTTTCATTTTGGAGGATGTTAAGTGAATAAAAATAAAAATAAAGCCCCATCAAACGGACTTGACGGGGCTTTATTGTGGTTTATTGTACGATAATTTTCTGTACCCTTCCATACTTGTAGGTACCCATTCGTACCACATATACGCCCGATGCTGCGTAGGACATATCAAGGTGATAAGTATAACGACCATTGGCGTAGCTTACCTTATTTTCAACCATATTCATGCCCAGGCTGTTGTGCAGGTTGATGAGTACCAGATCGTCGAGTTTTTCGCTCACAAATGAGATCTCATACTGCTTGTCACCATAAGGCCTTACTTCAAGCTTGCTGTTGATTTCAGGATAGCTTTCGTTACCGGTTGTCAGGATCACGTTAACCTTGTAATCTTCAGTTTCGCCCATATTGGTCGACTCACAGGCATCTTCGGGTACCAGCTCGTTCCAGTTGGTTTTGATGCGCATCAGGTGTTCGCCCAACAAAGCGTCCGAGGCAATGACAACATCAAGTGTATCAGTATACATGCCAGCTCCCTGACCGTTGGCGATCTCGTAATTGTCGACCACCACTTCTTCTGGCTCGAAAACAAAGTTGTCGTTGAAATCGATCCAGACCTTGACAAATTCATCACCAAAACCAACGGTCAAAATCAACTCGTTGGTCGATTCAGTCTCAATATTGGTCATCATATCGGTAAAATCGCTGTATCCAGATTCTGAACACTCACTGCTATTGATCAGGTCGCGCAATTCAACATAATAAATCGCATCTCCAGAGCTACAGTCAGATGTTGGCTGGCAATTGCTATTGGTAATCACAACACTTGAAGTGTCGTTGCTGTTGTTGTCGTCATTAGGCAGGCTTGTGTAAGCCGATAGCTGGTAATCTCCCAGGTTGAAGAAATCTCCGGTTGTGGCAAAGGGAAAAGTTACCGTAGTTGCAGGTGGTAAGACTTCCGTATAAGTTTCTGTCACAACTGTTCCATTGAGATCGTATGTTACATCAAAACCACTTTGCTCCATCGAACCATAGTTGGTGATGGCAACACTGATTTCTTCAGCTGCGGAAAGTCCGGTGCCTGATTCTGGCGTTAGTATTTCATTCACCCCGATATCATTGGTGTTCAGATACGTAACTTCTGAAACCAAGGTATCATTTTCAGTCAATTCATCGCCTTCAAGTGTTGTAAAAGTAGTAAGCGTGTAGGTTTGGCCCATATTACCCATATCGGCTGTGGCCGTAAAGGTATAGTCAGCTGTTTCGGCAGAAGCCAGCGGACCGGCAAAAGTTTCCGTTACCACATCTCCCCCATCGAGTTGAAACGAAACAGGAATATCTGACTGTTCGTTCTGTCCGTAATTAAAGATACTTACTGTAATAGCCTGTTCACTTGAAAGTTCGCCACTTATTGGTTCAACCAGTGCAACAACGCCCACATCATTCGAGGCATCGGCAGCAATCACAAATTTACCGACCACATCGGTACGCTGGTTATTGTTGAAGTATTCGGCTATGTGCCAGAACGACATATCATCTGCGGGATCAACCGTGAGGTGCACATAATCGGCTAAACGGTTCGAAGGGTCATTGCTGTTGCCCTGTGCGATCAGGGTTTCATCAACAGTCATCACACCCAATGGATCAGAAGCGTAACGACCAGTATAATAAATTGCAATTTTTTCTTGCGTGCTAACTGTGGTATATCCCATTCCGATATTTCCGTCGGCATCCATGGCCATGCTGCCCGAAAAGGCATCTTTGCCGTTGTTTGGAGAAATATAAGTGCCTTCCTGATAGATTTCCCAGGGTTCGCCATCAGCGGTCTGACGCAATTCATACCAACGAATACCAGCCAATTCACCAGAACTTCCATCAGTATCAACAACAAAATTGAAAACGACAGAATTGTGGTCATCAAATCTGCGGAATTGAGCCTGTTGCATGATGGTGGCTTGTAATACATCAATGTTTGGTCCCGAAGGCTGTGGCCTGTTGGAAAAAGAACCACCATCAAATACTGAAATGAAGGGCGTTGTTGGCAACTGAACCGCTGCCGAAATGGTTGAATTGGCGATGTTGTCCCAATCCATGTCAATAGTCCATAATTTCAGATGGTCTTCTGAAACTCCGCTCCATGCATCATCCTGAAGATATACAACCGTAGCTCCGCCTGGTGCAGGTAAATTGTTGTTACATACATTAAAAACTTGAGGACTATAAAAGCCTGAAGTACGAATTCCCGTTAAAGGAAACCCAACAAAACGGGGTGTTGCACCTACCAGCACACTGTCGCGTTCAATCACAAAGACTTTGTTTGTCGAACCAATATTGGTAGTTACATAGTACCCATCAGACCAAATAGAAAATTTGGGATAGTCAGGGAACGAACCGGTTGTCATGCCGGAAGTGTAAACATACCATCCATCATTTACCGGATCAGGACCCTGGCAAATGGCAAAGTTAAAGCCGTTTGGACTGCTGTCGAATTCGGTGATGATGAAACGATCGGCCGCTGCATCATACAGAACAATAGGGTCTCCGAGGTTATTTCCTGGAAAAAGCGTTGACAATGAAGCGTTCGGAACAAGTGAGATACCCTCTTTATCGAAAATTTGGAAACTTGTGTTCCAACCACCGATATAATGGTTTGGACCTGCAGCGCCTGTTGGGTCACTTGGCGTAATATTTGAAACGTGGGCATTGAAAACCAATTCTGGCTCCCGTCCCATTTTTTTTGCCACACGCGTTTGGTTCGCTACCAGCGCATCATTGCCTTTGGGCAGTCCTTTGCCGGGAACAGTGATGTTGGCACCGCTTCGTTTAGGACGCCCCATTTGAAATGGTTCATTCGGATCAGCGGCCACAAAAGTTCCAGTGCGAATTTGTTCTGCCAAACTGGGCACGTAAACAGGTTTGGGAAATGTGCCAAGAAGTTCACCTTTTGCAGGAGCATTTTGTGTAACGGCCACTTGTATGACAAACAACCAGGCCAAAAGAAACGTAAAAAATGATTTCATGTTGAACGTTTAGGGTAAGTAATTTTGTTATTGCTGCAATATTAGCAATAATTTAGAATCAATCTAATGTTACCTCTTTTTTTAATGAAATCAACGCTTAGAAACTTCCAAAACTTTTGCGTCATTTTAGGATCCGGCTAAAAGGAGTTTTTTGGCCCATGAAATTTTGCTTAAGAATTTGTTTGGCCTATATTAGCCTTCAAATTTAACCTCATTTATGGCTATTTCATTCGAATTTCAATTCAAAGAAGGTATTTTGCTCGTGAAGGCTAAAGGCAGAGACGAAAGTGTGGAAGAGGTCATCGGATATGGGCTGTCCATCAAAGAAGAGGCTTTGCGCCTGGGTGCCGAAAAAATCCTTTGTGATGAGCGTCAGTTGATTTACGCGCTTGGAACCTTCAACACGTTTGAATCAGCCGAGTTTATTGCCGAGCACGTGCCGAAGATAGCCAAAGTAGCCGTGGTTTGCGATCCTTCAAACTTGGGTGAAGCACAGTTTTATGAAACAGTTGTGGTGAATCGCGGACTTGAACTGCGGGTTTTTACGCAAATGAATGAAGCAAAAAACTGGCTTCATCAGCAAAATGCCTAAGCCAGGACTTTCCTCATGATCATTGCATCCTGGCCATCCTTGTAATATTCGGGAATAGTCGCATGAACATTGTATCCATTGCGTTCATATAGTTGAATAGCGCGTGTATTGTCTTTACGAACTTCAAGTTTCAGCAGCGTACATTTCTTTTCTAAAGCCAGTTTTTCTGCTTCAACCATCAGTTGCTGCCCCAGTCCTTTTCCTTCAGATCCGGCTACTACAGCCAGCGAATAAAGTCGTGCCTGCCGGCTGTTTCGCCTAAATAACAGAATAAAATAACCAACTATCACGTCGGATGCAGAGGCCAAAATAAACTGTGCACCTTCATTTTTGATGAGTCGGTACAATTGTCTTTTATGAAAAGCATCCATGCCGAACCGATCCTGCTCAATAGCGTAAATTGCTTCCAGGTCAGTTGTTCTGGCTTTTCTGAACGAGAGCATATCAATAGCGGTGTTTACGATCGAGACGATCCAGAAATTCCCGCAAAATCAGGCGATACAACTCGTCACCCAGGATGGCATCTTCAACGCCATGATCGATGGAAGGATTGTCATTTACCTCAATGATCACCGACCGGTCGTCGATTGCTTTCACATCAACGCCATACAAGCCTTTCCCGATGGATGAGGCGGCATCCAGTGCATTGCGCATGACATGTTTCGGTACTTTATTCAGTGGTACGGTTTCGAAAGAGCCTGATTGAGGCTTACCACTGATGTCGTGGTTATAGATTTGCCAGTGCCCGCGTGCCATAAAATACTTGCAGGCAAACAGTGGTTCACCGTTGATAATACCAATGCGCCAATCAAAATCAGTTGGCAGAAACTCCTGTGCCAGGGCAATAGATGTTTGCTCAAACAGCGCCTTGAGGATTTTATGGTAATCAGCTTCATTGGCAGCCTTTCCCATGCCATGCGAAAAAGATCCGTCTGGCACTTTTAAAACGATTGGCGATCCCAGCACAGCTTTGATTTCTTCCCAACTGGCCGGTTCCGACCGGAATATCAGGTGCGATTTTGGGGTTGGTATTTCTTCTTTATCCAGTAATTCTTTCAGATAAACCTTATTGGTGCAGCGAATGATTGAGAGCGGATCATCGATCACGACCATGTCAGCCTGGTGTGCCAGCTGTGCCATTTTGTAAGTGATATGATGCACAGAGGTTGTTTGGCGGATAAACAGGGCATCATATTCCATCAGTCTGTATGCGTCCTGCGCTGTGATCAGCTCGGCATTGATATTGAGTTTGCGCGCCTGACTGATGAACAAGTTGATAGCCCCTTTATTACTGGGCGGGAGTTCTTCGTCCGGGTCGTGCAAAATGGCCAGGTCATAGCGCGAAGGGCGTTTGGAGCGGGGTTGTCGCCATACTTTCTTGCTAAAAGTGTCGAGGGCTTCTGCAAAACTGTCCTGTTGTGCATCATTTAGCTCATCGAGTCCGAGCGGTCTGAGTGATTCTATCTGGTTCTTTTCACGAAAAGCCATGGTAACCCGCAACATGGGACAAGGGTTTTGCTCAAAAATGTATCGGGCTACTTTTTCCATGCCTGGCTCAGAAGTGGTTCCAAAAAAGATATCGAGTGTGATGGTATTTTCCGGCTGCATTTCGAGCGATTGCAGCCACTTGTAGGTTATTTTTTGCAAGTTGTGGTCGAGCCGCATCACCGCACCGGTTTCCAAACGGTTGATCACTTCAATATCGGGCATCACTTTGTGCCCACGGGCCTGAGCCAGCAAAGAACAATAATAGCCTTCGGAGTGATAATCAAGTCTGTTGCAAAGATTGATGACAAAAAACTGTTGTTGGTTAAGCTCTTGATTCTGAAGATAATCACCTGCAGTAATAATGCTTTCGGTATCGTAATAAGGTTTCCACTGTTCGCGGGTGTCGAGAATAACGAGGGTTGAATTCATGAAGTAGTAGATGCATTGAATGACCGTGTAAAATTCGTTTTTTTTTGTGACCTGAAACGGATAGGCCTTTAATTTTTTTAGGTTACAATCAGTATCTTGTAGGGTCTACCTCGTGAAGCAAAAAAAATTGTAAATTTAGCTGCTGCTTTTTGTTTGCCAGTATAGTCCAGGTCTATCTTTACAGATTTGCGATCAAGAAGCAGATGAATGTATTTTTTTTGAACAAAACCATAACCAAATGAAGAAAATTTTATCGACTATTTTATTGGTTCTGCTGATGGGCCAGGTCATGGCAGAATGGACCATTCTAAACACTTACAACATTCCCGGAAAGGCTTCTGGTTTGGCTACAGATGGCACCTTTATTTATTATGGCATTTATGGTGCCAATGGCAGCAATGTGTACAAATTTGATCCGTCAACGGGAGATGCTTCGTTGTTGTTTACAAATGCGTCAATTGGCGATAGTTATGGAATGACTTTCGATGGTACTAATCTTTGGATTATCGACCGCGAAAATAGCAGCACTTCCTATGCGCTCGAACTGAGCCTGGATGGTACCATTCTTTCTCAGATCGATTTGGCCGACACCTATATGTCGGGCATTGCCTCCAAACCGGATGGATTTTGGGTCTCGACCTATTATCCCGATCCCGGTGTTATTTCTGAAATTGATTTTGATGGAAATATCCTGTCTCAATTCGTTCCACCCATGGATCAAACCTGGGATTTGTGCCTGCAGGATGACCATATGTGGATCGCAGATTATAACGGAAATATGTTGTTTAAAACAGATCTGACGGGCAATGTGATAGAGAGTCATCCCTGTGAAAACCAACGTCCTTCCGGTGTTGTGTTTGATGGCACCTATCTATGGTATGTGGATGGACCTTTAGGGGGCAACAGCACCTTGTACAAAGTCGACCTAAGTGGTCAGGGTACACCAGCCATGATCATCCCGGTTACTACGCACAATTATTCCAACACCACCGTGGGTGAGAGTGAACAATGGGATATGCAGATTCAGAGTACAGGAACTGCCGATTTGGTGATCGACAATGTGGAAGTACCTGCTAATTTGCCTGTTGTTGTGGGGACAAACCTTCCGCTGACGATTCCTTCGGGCCAAAGTGCTGTGATTGAATTGATTTTTGAGCCGCAGACGCATGGCCATTTTGAAGGCAATGTGGTTGTTTCGGGCAACGATCCGGTCCTTCCGCAGGAAAACATAGCGCTCAGTGGCTATGGATTGGAAAGCGGACCATACATCACTGCTGACATCAGCCAACTCAGCTATGGAAATATCCGGACGCGGGCCAGTAAACGGGCTTCTGTCATCCTGAAGAACTATGGTGATGGAAATCTCTCAGTGAATGATGTCACGCTAAACAACACGGCTTTTTATCTGGGCGAAAATCCGAACTTGCCCATCAATATCAGTCCGCTGGGTCAGGTAAAGATCGATTGCTGGTTTTTCCCGCAAAGCGAAGGAAGCTTCGAAGGTGTATTATCGATAGAAAATGGAGATCCCAACCAAAATCCTTTTGAGATTGCGTTGACAGGATCAGCATATGCTGCTGAATTCCCCATTGGCCAGCAATTGTGGTCGATGACGCTGCCAGATAATTACGACACCAGCCCGAAAGCCATGCATTCCATTCAGGACGTTACCGGAGATGGATTTGCTGATCTGGTGGTTTGCTCTGAAGATGACTATGTGCGTGTGCTCAACGGTAATGCCAGTGGAACTTCACAAATCATCTGGGAACGTGAGATTTACTCTGGAGCGGTTTATCAGCAGGATGCGCTGCAGGTGATGCAGGATGTTGACGGCGACGGATACCAGGATATTGCGGTCGGTACTGCCTGGGGCGACCGTTCTGTTGTTGTGCTGAGTGGAAAAACCGGGATGCAAATCTGGAAGCATAGTACTGCCAACTATGGTGGCGGCGGATGGGTGTATCAGGTGGATGCCACCACAGATTACAACGGTGATAATGTACCTGATGTGCTGGCTGCAGCTGGCAATAACCAGGACAATAACGGCCCCAAACGTGTTTATTGTTTAAATGGTCCCGATGGCAGCGTAATTTGGGAGGCCTACCTGGATGGTGCAGGTTTTGCTGTGATTGCAGTTGACGACCTCAATGGAGATGATATCCCAGATGCATTGGCCGGAGCTACAAATGGCAGCGAAACGCAGGGATCGGTGAAAGCAATCAACGGAAGCAACGGCGCTGTTTTATGGACATACAATACATCAGGAACAGCTGTTTGGGCGCTGGCTCAACTGGATGATATCAACAGCGATGGCGTCAGGGATGTATTGGGCGGCAGTTTCAACGGTAACCTCTATCTGCTCAATGCCAATAACGGGCAGCTACTCGATCAGGGTTATGCCAGCAACCAGATTATTCTCCGTTTGTTACCAATCGGCGATATCAATTCCGACGGTTTTACTGATGTTGCCATGGCCTACAGTGGCACTTCACTCGTGGTTTACAACGGATTAACAGGAGACCAGCTTTATAACCAGCCATTGCCTGATAAGGCATGGAACATTGAAAGAATTCCGGACCTTAATGGCGACTTGGTTGATGATGTCGTGGTTGGAACTTTATATCAAAGCAATTACGCGGGATTTTACAGTGGTCAGGATGGTGCTGAGCTGTTTTCGGCACCCTATGGTGAGGCCATCGATGCCATTACTATTCTACCCGATATTACCGGAGATAATTCTTTCGAAATGGTCGCAGGAGGTCGCGATGGAAAGATTGTTTGCTATTCCGGCGGATTGGATGCCCCGGTTGGGATAACAGAAAGTCAAAATGAACAAATCCGGCTTTCTGCAGCACCAAATCCTTTCGCTTCGCAAACCATGATTGGTTATCATTTAACTCAAGCTTCGGAAGTAGTAATTTCATTGATCAACCAAAATGGATTGGTTGTTTTTCAGCAAGATTTGGGTAAAAGGGAGGCAGGTGATCACACTTATATATTTGATGCACATGATGCAGGAACATCGCTTCCGGCAGGCATGTATTTGTTGCAGCTAAAGGAATCAGATAAGTCGACTTCGGTGCGACTTATTGTTATCGATTGATCGCTTATTCATTTGCGCCCAACCGCCTGTAGGCTATGGCGTCAGCGTAATTCCACGAAAAAAGGCCTTTGTGTTGCCAATCGGTCACAAAGGCTTTTTTTCTTTTCGTGATGACCTCTCCAAAGGACTTTGCGCTCATATAGTTGTCCTCGAAGAAGAAAAGTTGTCGTTGAGCCTGATCTATTTCTTCCAGCTTTTCCGGTGAGAGGTCAAGTATGGGAAGTGTTTTGTCGGACAAAGAGGCCAAAAAGTCAAAATGAACAAAAGACTGCCGGTAATGCGCAATATTGTATCGGGCAATGATGGCGTCCCAGTTGGGCAAAGCTGCAAGAGAAACCACAAGCAGAAAGGCATTTGCGTTGACCTTGAACAGGTAGCTTAACGAGCGTGTTTTTGCTACTTTCACGTAAACCGAATAAAGTCCGTAAAGCAGCAAAATCAACAGGAAAACGACAGCTATACGCTTGTAGGCCAGGGCAAAATACGACATGTACCAGTAGTTGCGCATGCCAACAGAAAATACCAAAAACACATTTTGTGCAATCCATACATAGGTCAGTGCTTTGAGCATTTTATTTTGTTGAAAGGAAGCTGAGCGCTGGTTGAAAAGCAAAACCACCAGAATAATGGATAAACCTATAGAAAACAGCAACATATAGGTGCCTTCATGAACAAACTGTTTCAAATATTCACCCTGCCATTCAAAGTATAACCAAACATTTTGCAGATCGAGCAGGTTGACCCAAAGCAGCAATAAGTTCAAAACTGCCAACATCATGATCGCTGCATTTGATGTCCATTGGCCGGTAGCGGAATTTTCATTCGCTGGTTCACAAACAAGATGATCGTCCAGCGTAGCTTCAATGCGCGCCAGTTTTGTATTTCTGAAGTGAAACAGAAAGAGATTCCCGATGATGACACCAAAAATCAAAAGGAAAACAAAGTCCTCATCAACGTAGTTCGACAATGTCTCAAACACCTTACCTATCCATGTAAAAATGCCACTTACCCTGTCATTGAACCAAGGATTGGCTGCGGCATACATGCCTGCAAAAACGAAAACAACCAGCAGGCCGGTCAACACTATTGTTATTTTACGTGCAAGACTGACTGGTTTTCCATTTTCCGGTTTTGCAAAGACAAGCCCATAAAGAGATTGGAAAAACTGAAGTTGGGACCGAAGCAGGTTTTCTGCTGCCGACAAACCAATCAGCAAGGCCGATTTGGAGTTGCGCAGCCCAAGCCAACCGGCAAGGCTCATCATCAGCAGAATGTTGATGAATATGGAAAATGCCGAATTTACCAACAAGACTGCTATGGCTGTTGCTGCAATGGCACCAATCAACAGAAAGGATAAATTTGTTTTCGGACGCACTTTAGCCTGTATAACCAGCCAGCTAAGTATTCCAAAATCGAAAACAAAAAGGTTGAGTCCAATGCTTTGTTTATGAAACAAAAAAGCAAAGAATGCCGCAAAGGCCAGTAGCTGAATGAAGGTTTTAATCTTGGTCATGACATATAATTGGTGTTGCCATAACGCTGATAATTAACAAAATATTGCAGGGAAAACTCGAAACCCAACTCAATTCGTTTCTAAAAAACTTTTCGCTGTCTCACGAATTCCTGTTACGTAAGGTGTGGGTTTAAAGTTGAATCGCTTTTCGAATTTTGAGCTGTTAAAAACGTAATCACGGTCGTTTTGGTAGCTCATTTCACGGAATTCTTTCATGATGGGAATAAACCATCCCAATACCCAAAGCATGCCTTTGCCGACGGCCTGAAATTTTGGTTTCTGTCCCATTTCGGAAGCAATGTTTTCGATCCATTCATGGCCGGTAAGTGGGTTGGCGCATGTTGGCAGGTGCCAAACCTGGCCATAGGCATCATCCGTGTTGCCTAGCAGCGCAGTGGCTTTTCCGGCATCGGGCGTATAGGTGAACGAATGTTTGCAATTGGGATTACCCAGCCAGTTGGCTTTTTTGCCTTTCAGGTAGTTTTTAAAAACCGTTTCGCTGAGGGCGCTGTTGACTTTACCGGGACCGTAAAAATCGGCAGCCCGCGCTATCAGTGCGGTCAATGTTCCTGACTGCACCTCCTGCATCACTTTTTCTGCAAGTAACTTGCGCACCTTCCCTTTTTCGCTGGGCGGGTTAATGGGAGTTTCTTCAGTCATATTGCCAAGAAAATCTTTGTCGTACATGTAAATATTGTCGAAAAACACCAGCTTGGCCTTGTGCGCTTTACAGGCAGCAATTACATTGTCCATGATAACTGGCCACTGAGCTTTCCATAGATTGATCTGATATGGAAGTCCGACCGTTAAATAGACCACAGTGGAACCTTCTACGGCTGACATCACCTGTGCAGCGTCGAGCAGATCGGCTTTAAACAGCTCGTCTGTTTCGTTTACCTTTTGCGGATTACGGCCAACCAGTCTGATTTTTTTTGTGTATTTGGGCAGGCATTTGGCCAACTCAATGCCAATGGATCCGCCTGCGCCTAAAATGGTCTGTGTCATAAGCTTATCTCAGTTAAGAATACAATTTCACCTCAGCTTTGAGGGAATGATAGCACACAAAAGTCAAATATTTTTTGCTTATTACCAAATATCAGGATCGAATTAGCATTTTCGACAATAACCTGACGCTTTTCATTTAGAATGTAGTGCTTCATTGTTGGTAACCTGTTATAAAAAAATGTCAATTTGTGGTGCTTGTTCCACAGGACATTGTAATTTTGTTCCCCCTGTCAAATTTTTTTTGAAGAGACTGGCCAACACGAAGATTGCTAATTGAATGATGTTAAATGTAACGATTGGTTCGCAGCGAAAAGCCCCTCAGCAAGGCAGTTTGCACACCATTGATTCTTTTGCTTCAAAATATGTCGATGCAAGGCGTGTGGATGTTTGGTTACCTGCCAATTATCTTCCGCTCGAGAAATATGCTGTGCTTTATATGCATGATGGCCAGAACCTGTTCGATCCGGAGTTATCGTTTAGCGGAGTAAGCTGGGCTGTGGATAAGACCCTTAAAAAGCTGATCAATCAGCAAAAAGTAAGGCCTACCATCGTTGTAGGTATCTGGAATACACCAAAACGCTATTGGGAGTATCTTCCGGAGCCTGCCTACCAGATGCTGCCTACATCCCTGCGAAAAGTGCTGCTTGGAAAACAGCGGGCCAAACCATTGAGCAACAATTACCTGCAATTTATCACTGAAGAGCTGAAGCCTTTTGTCGATGCCAACTACCCTGCCCTGTCAGACCCTGAAAACACCTTTATTATGGGGTCAAGCATGGGAGGACTTATTTCATCCTACGCATTGGGGAGTTATCCTGATGTATTTGGTGGCGCAGGCTGTTTGAGTACACATTGGCCGCTCAGCGGAGATGTAACCAATCTTTATTATTCAAAACCTTACATTGACTGGTTGCAACAACATCTGCCGGCACCGGGCCGACACCGCATGTATTTCGATTACGGCACTGAGCAGTTGGATGCGAATTACGAGATGCATCAGGTTAAGATGGATGAAGCCATGCGCGAAATAGGCTATACCCCTGGTGAAAACTGGTTAACCTACAAGGCTAAAGGCGATAACCATAACGAATTATCCTGGCAGAAACGATTGCCGATTCCGCTGGAGTTTTTGCTGCGTGCAAACTCAGTGAATAATTCATCATGAATTAACATATGCCACACGGCGATCAATTATTTTTGCCACTTCAATCACTCAAGTTTGAAACTTAAATTAAATATACTTTAACAACTTCAAATCTAATTAAATGAAACAAAAACTATTCTTTACAGGAATTTTATCGTTTCTCATGTTCATTTTTGTTAATGGGTTTGGGCAAACCAGTTTGAATCCCGGAGACCTGATGCTCGTCACAGTGAATGCAGATGGAAACGATAATTTTGATTTTGTCCCACTTGTCGACTTGGCAGCTGGTACAGAAATTAGTTTCACCGACAATGCTTGGATTAATGCAACGTCTTCATTTACAACAAATGAAGGTACGCTCACCTACATTGCCAGTGGCACCGTATCAAAAGGTACCGTCGTTTCTTATCCAGGTTCAGCCGGCGGTGAATGGACGATGTCAGGTGGATTTAATATTTCAGGTAGTGGTGATAATATCCTTGTTTATCAGGGCGCTTCAGCAACACCTTCATTCATTTATGGGATGGGTTGGGCAATTTCTTCTCCATGGCCTTACAACACTAACACCAATACCTCCGACATACCTGCAGCCTTAAGTGAAGCTGCTTTCACAATTGTATCTCTGGGAACCTATGATAATAATCAGTATCAGACTGTTAACGGAACCTCAGGTGCCCCTCTGACACTCCTATCCCTGATAGCCAATCCGGCTAATTGGAGTGGAGATAATTCAACCCCCTATCCTGCTCTCGGAGTGAATTTTACCGTATCAAGCGGTGGCGGAAATGTTCCTCCTGTAATTACAAATATTACTCAAAACCCGAGCATTGGAATAATGTCATCAACCACCGTTTCGGCATCAGCAGACGTGACTGACATTGATGGCACAATTAGTTCTGTTGAACTGAACTGGACAACTGATGGTCAGACTTTCAACCCGATTAATATGACGCTTGGCGCCGGTGATACTTATACAACTGTAAGTGATATTCCAGCACAGACAAACGGCACAGTTGTTTCATACTTTGTTTATGCAATTGACAACGATGGTGGTGAAACCTATTCTCAGGATCAGACTTATACAGTAACAGATCCGGTTATAGAAACGCTACCCTATACAGAGGATTTTTCTGATTGTGGTGCGCAAGCTTGGTGGTCAGTGAGTTTAGCCAGCAATAGGGACTGGACTTGTGGTTCTGATTATCAGCAGATTAATGGTTTTGGTGGTGATGCACCTTCAGATGATTACCTGGTGTCTCCTGTTTTCAATCTGGATAGTTATTCTGGTGAGGTTCTTTCTTTCGATAGTTATAACCAATATGCAGATGCCACTTATCCGCCGATTGAATTACTCTACACAACCAATTATACTGGCGACCCATCAACTACTAGCTGGCAAAGTGGCCTTTCTCCTGTTTGGTCACCAGAAAACTCTTCGACTTGGATCGGATCCGGAAATGTTGATATTTCAGGGATTAGCGGGACAAGCGTGCAGTTTGCATTTCATTATACCTCTAGTGGTACAGGCTCTGGAACCACATCACTTTGGCGTATAGACAATTTCAGCATAGTTTCAACTACTGTTGACGATCCTGCAACTTTCTCAGCTGCAGCTAACGGAACCGATCAGATTGATCTTACTTTCACAACAAACACCAGTACTGATAATATTGTCATTGTTTACAATGCTGATGGCAATTTCACTGCGCCAAGCGGCACAGTACCTGCTGTTGGTCAGGCTTTTGCAGGTGGAACTGTCTTGTACAACGGGACGACTTCA
Organism: Bacteroidales bacterium UBA5536; assembly: GCA_002426795.1. Lineage (GTDB taxonomy): Bacteria > Bacteroidota > Bacteroidia > Bacteroidales > F082 > UBA5536. Next base: position 12,665 of record DINQ01000008.1, on the reverse strand, counting down.
CCGCAATCGCATACTGGCTTGAATCCTCAACAAACGGTTTACTACAAGGCTTTCTCTGTGAACGGAAGCTTTTTCTCAGCTGGTGTAACTGCTGATGCAACCACCGAAGCATTACCTGCCGCCGGACTTTTGTTCGAAGAAAACTTCGACTACACCAACGGCGATCTGCTTACCGACCACGGCTGGACAGCCCATAGTGGTGGAACCACCAATGCAATTGATGTTACGGATGGTCTGTTCTTCCCGGGCTATGCAGGTTCTGGTTTTGGGGGCGCTGCACTGCTCGACAATACAGGCCAGGATGTGAACAAAACATTTACGGAAGTCACAGGAGGTGTCATTTATACAGCATTTTTAGTCAATACCTCTGTAACAAACAGTGCCGGATATTTTTTACATCTTGGACAGACAAGCATTGGCAGCACTTTCTTTACCCGTGTTTGGGTGAATGCAACAGGCGACGGACTCGGTATTGGAAGCAGCACACCCGCTGCGTATGTACCAATCACGCCAGGTCAAACGACGCTTGTGGTAACCAAGCTTGATTATGCCACAAAGGAGTCAAGTCTTTATGTATTCAACAGTTTCCCTGCTGCTGAACCGGGTACAGCTGATGCCAGTTTTACAGAAACAGCCAACTATGCAAACGTAGGTAGCATTGCTTTGCGCCAATTTAATTCATCAGAAAATGTCGTTGTTGATGGTATCCGTGTGGCAACAACCTGGGCCGATGCAGTCGCTGCCGGCGGCGGAAATATTCCTCCGGCCATCACCAATATTGTCAGAACGCCTGCTGGCGAAGTATTGCCGACTGACGCCGTGAGTGTTTCAGCCAATGTTACCGACAGTGACGGAACTGTACAGTCAGTATCCTTGCATTGGGGGCTCACTTCAGGAAACCTGACCAACAGTATTAATATGACCCTGACTTCAGGAAGCACCTATTCTACTGTATCAGCCATCCCTGCACAAATAGGCGGTAGCCAGGTATTCTATGCCATTACAGCCACTGACAATGATGCAGACCAAACAACATCACCTGAACAAAGCTACACAGTTACCGTGCTTGATCCTTCACTGGTGCTGGCTCCTTCTTCACTTAGCGGTTTCACCTATGAAGTTGGCCAAGGTCCTTCAGCCTCTCAAACTTATACAGCCAATGGTTACAACTTTGTAGGCAGTGGTATTGTAACAGTAAGCGCACCTGCCAGTTTTGAAATCTCAATCGACAACCAGGCATGGAATTCAGCTTTGGTCTTGCAATACCAAAACGGCGGACTTTTGGCCCAGCCACGTACCATTTATGTCAGAATGAAAGCTGGCCTCACTGCAGGCGATAAGAGCGAAAATATCGCACATACCGATGTCAATATTGGAACGGTAAACCTGCCAGTTAGCGGAACAGTTACCAGCACCACACCGGTGGCCAATATCGCTGCTCTGCGCGCCGGAGCAACCGATGGAACAGTTTACGAACTGACAGGCGAAGCCATCCTGACTTTTGCCGGCTCGAGCCGTAACCAGAAATTTGTACAGGATGCCACAGGTGGAATCCTGATCGATGATGCAGCTGGAAACCTCACTACAGCCTATGCCATTGGTGACGGAATCACAGGGCTTAGAGGTACTTTGACCTCTTATCAAAATATGTTGCAGTTTATACCTGTTGAAGATGCGGGCGCTGCAACCAGCACAGGTAACACTGTTACTCCGGTTGAAGTGGCCCTCGAAGACCTTGATGCTTCCTATCAGGCCCAGCTTGTTAAAATTAATTTTGCTGATTTCAGTTCAACTGGCAATTTCAGCGTGAATAGCAATTATCCGATTACAGATCCAACTGCGTCAGGCGTTGTTCGCACCCAATACAGCAACCTGGATTATATCGGAACACCTATTCCACAAACGACTCAAAACCTCACTGGTGTTATTTTGCAGTATTCAAACACCCTGCAACTGATCCCACGCAGCCTCGAAGATTTTGAGGAAGCACCGATCACTGATCCAACGATTTACGCCGACCCTGAAATGCTTTCAGGTTTGAGTTATCCTCTGGGCTCAGGTCCTTCAAATGAGCAATCCTTTACACTGAGTGGTCTGAATATCACAGGTGGTATTGGACTTGTTACATCTGGAACCTATTATGAGATGTCGTTGGGAACAGGTGCCAATTTTGTGCCAACAAATCCAATCACGGTGAATGCTACCAATGGTACTGTTGCTGAAACTCCTGTTTACGTGCGTCTGAAAGCCGGATTAGATCTGGGCAATTACAACAACGAACAAATTGTAGCCAGCAGTCCCAATGCCGATAACGTTATTATTACGCTGAACGGAACAGTATATGATGCAGCTGCCGGCGGAGGTATGGAAACCTTTGACAACCTGGCCCTTGAAGGAAGCAGCTATGCAAATGGTACCTTCCTTGGACAGGATGGCTCAACCTGGACCTTTGAGCAATCGCGCGGTGATGTGGAAATCACAGGCAAAGCCCTGATGTTGGGCCGTAACCGTACTCCACAGGCCAATGTTGTTTCAGGTGTACTTTATGGCGGTATCGGTACCTTGAACTTCGATTATATGCAGGCGTTCAGTACCAACGTCAACCTGAACGTACTCGTCAATGACAATGTGGTTGGAAACGTGACTTCAGATGGTGAAGCCAATGTGGTTCAAAACTCAGGAAACATCACTGTCAATATCGATGGTCCGGTTACCATTAAATTCATCAGTGCCAACAACAGCGATGGCCAGGTGGTGATCGACAATGTAGAATGGACAGCTTATGAAGGTGGTTTGCCACTGGCAGCTGCACCAAGCTTTGATCCACCGGCAGGAACATACAACGATCCAATCGCAGTGACACTGACTTCAGCGACTGCCGGCGCCGATATTTTCTTTAGCGAAACAGGCGAAACTGGTCCATGGACAGCCTATTCCGCTCCTATTGCTGTTTCAGATGCTACCACGATCTGGGCTTACGCTTCAGCTGATGGCTATGAAGATAGCCCGGTTGTCAGCGCAGCCTATAGCTTCAGCGACGTGGTTTCAGTGGCCAATATCGCTGCCCTGCGTGCTGGTGCTACTGATGGTACAGTTTACCAGCTTACAGGCGAAGCCATACTGACCTTCAAGAGCAGCGTGCGTAACCAGAAATACATCCAGGATGCTACAGGTGCGATCATGATCGACGATAGCCCGGGGAACATTACTACCAATTACAACCTGTACGATGGAATTACGGGTATTACCGGAACGCTCACTACCTATCAGAATATGTTGGAATTTATCCCAACAGCTGATCCGGGTGCCGCTACAAGCACTGGAAATACGGTTACACCTGTTGAAGTGAGTCTGAGCGACCTCGACGCCTCATACCAGGCCAAACTGGTTGTTGTGAACCTGGCTGATTTCTCATCAACCGGTAATTTCTCTGCAAGCACCAACTACCCTATTACCGATCCCAGCGGTTCAGGTGTGTTCAGAACACAATACAGCGATGTTGATTATATTGGTACACCTATCCCAGGCACCACGCAAAACATCACTGGTGTGATCATTCAATACCAGACAACCATGCAGTTGGTTGCCCGCAGTCTGGCCGACTTCGAAGATGCCAACAACACTGATCCGACTATCTCCGTCATTCCAACAACGCTTAATGGCTTCACATACGAAGTCGGCAGTGGTCCATCAGCAGAACAGTCTTTCACTGTAAGTGGCGTCAACCTGACTGCATCCATCAGTCTGGCAGCCCCGGCCAATTATGAAATGTCTCTTGGAACAGGTGGAAGCTTTGTGGCAACTGATCCGATCACCTTGCCTCAAACAGGTGGCGTGGTTGCTGCAACAACAGTTTATGTTCGTCTGGCAGCAGGCCTGACAGCAGGTACCTACAACGGAGAACAAATTGTTGCAAGCTCTGCAGGTGCTACCAATAAAACGGTAACCCTGAGCGGAACAGTAACCGAGCCTGGCGCAGGTGGATTGCTGTTGGTTGACAATTTTGAATATCCAATTGGCACGAACCTCAGCGACAACGGTTGGACTGCCCACAGTGGTGCAGGAAACGAACCTCCAACAGTCACCGGAGGACTCTCATTCGACGGCTATGCCGGCTCCGATATCGGTGGTGCTGCCCTGCTTGATAACACAGGCGAGGACGTTCATCGTACCTATGCACCACAAACAGTTGGTACCGTGTATGCGGCCTTCATTGTAAACACAGCTGACAACGCCGCTGCAGGGTATTTCATCCACTTCGGACAGGAAACCATCGGAACAACCTACTTCACCCGTATCTGGGTTAATGCAACCGGCGACGGACTGGGCATTGGACAATCAGCTCCGGATACCTATGTGCCAATCACAGCTGGCGCCAATACCCTGGTGGTGATGAAATTTGATGTGGCAACTCAGACATCAAGTATGTATGTCTTCAACAGCTTCCCTGGTGCAGAGCCAGCAACAGCTGATGCAGAATTTGTTGAGACTTCAGGCCCTGCCAATGTGGGAAGTATCGCTTTGCGCCAATACAGCAGTTCGATGCATGTGGTTGTCGACGGTATCCGCGTTGCAACAACATGGGAAGATGCCGTAGCTCCGGCTGGTGGTACCCCTGTTGTGGCTTCACCATCGTTCAATCCTCCGGCAGGATCTTACACCAACCCGGTTGATGTCACCATCAGCACTTCAACCGCTGGTGCAACCTTGTACTACAGCGAAAACTCCGCTTCCGGTCCATGGACCCTTTACACAGCACCAGTGAATGTGGCTGAAGACAAAACACTCTGGGCCTATGGCGAAAAAGACGGCTACGACAACAGTCCGGTTTCAAGCGCAACCTATACCTTTACGGATATAGTGCCTGTTGCCAACATTTTCGCCCTGCGTCAGGGAGCAACCGATGGTACTGTTTACCAGCTGACTGGCGAAGCCATCCTGACTTTCCAGAGCAGCACCCGCAACCAGAAATATATCCAGGATGCCTCAGCAGCCATCATGATTGATGACAGTCCGGGCATTATCACGACCACTTACGATTTGTATGACGGTATCACCGGCATTACCGGTACGCTTACCTTGTACCAGAACATGCTGGAGTTTGTGCCCACGGCTGATCCGGGTGCTCCGACAAGTACGGGTAATACTGTTGTTCCTGCTGAAGTTGAATTGGCTGAACTGGATGATTCATACCAGGGACAGTTGGTTAAGGTGCTCGCAGTAGATTTTGCTGATGCCGGCGACTTTGTGGTGAGCACCAATTACGATATCAGCGACCCCAGTGGTTCTGGAGTTTTCCGCACCCAGTATGGTGATGTGGATTATATGGGTACACCCATTCCTTCGACAACCATCGATGTTACAGGTGTGATATTGCAATACCAGTCGACCATGCAACTCGTGGCCCGCAGCCTGTCCGATTTTGGCGGTGGCAGCACCGACCCGGTAATCATTGCCAATCCTTCTACACTGAATGGCTTTACCTACATCATTGGCAACGGCCCGTCAGCTTCACAAAGCTATAGCCTGTCGGCCCAGAACCTGGTTGGAACAGGTGATATCAGCCTCACAGCACCTGACAACTATGAGATTTCAGATGACGACGCTACCTTCGGAAGTTCGCTCAGCTTTGCCTTTGCTGACGGCGTGATCACCGGTCAACCGGTAATGGTTTATGTCCGTCTGAAAGCAGACCTCCCTATTGGCCTGTACGAAGGCGAAACCATCACCCACAGTGGTGGCGGTGCACCTGACAAATTTGTTACCCTGAACGGTGAAGTAACCGACGTACTTGTTCCGGCCATCACTGCCGAAATGGTACCACAATTTATCGAAGGACTCAACGGTACAAACAACAACCGCATTCCTTTTGCTTACCAGGCCACACTTTCTAACCTGGAACCCAATGCAACCTATCGCTTCATCAACCAGGCTGTCATTTCAACAGATGACCCAACCACAAACGGAGCCGGTAACGTGATCTTTGTGAACCAGGATGGAGATTTCGTTCGTACCAGCAGTCCGAACCTCGGAACCGACGGCGCTTATGGCACCTTCACTACCGATGCAGCCGGAAGCTATACCGGATGGTTTATCACCGAGCCAACAGGTAACGCCCGCTTCACACCTGGCAACGAAGTGTTCATGCGTATCCGACTGAATGATGGAAATGAAGGAACGAATGCTGTCCTTTGGTTAACCACTTCGACCGCTGCCACTGTCATCACATTCGGAACTGAGGCCGACCCAACACAGGGAACTGCTTTGCGTGCCACTTCAGGCGATCTGCCCAAGAGCTTCGTATTCCTTTACGACAACAACAACCGCGATGGTCGTCCGCTGGCCGGAACCAGCGTTGAATCTACAGGTGTTGCCTTTGCCGATGTGACCCAGTATGCAGCCTTCTACCGCGAAGATGTTGCCGGTGTGAACGGCTCATGGGGAACCATCATCCCGAATGTGAATGCCAATGGCGTGCAGTTGATTGAGGTACGCGACCTGGCCGATGGCAGCATCATCAAAACCTACGAAGCGCCCGATGGTGTATGGGGAACCACTTCGACCGTGAATCCTGCCGGTGGTGTTGATGATGTGCTTGTGATCGACCTGATCGAGATTGGTTTGCCCGAGGCCATGGCAGCCAACTACAAGGTCTGGAACAGCCGCAATGCCTTTGTGATCGAAAGCAACGAGACTTCGTTCACCTTCAGTGTGTTTAACCTGATGGGACAACCCTTGTTGCAACAACAACTCAACGGAGCCGGAAACCACACTGTGAGCCACCAACTGGCTGCTGGCGTGTACGTGATCCGCATCCAGAACAGTGCCGGCAGCTTTGCTACCAAGGTCATTGTAAGATAACAGCAAACTTTGCTGAACTGAAAAGCCCCCGCGAAAACGGGGGCTTTTTTTTGGTTGTCTGTAAGAAGCATGGATAAAACCGGGCAAAGTAAGCCCATGAACAGTTGTTTTTTTTATGTACGCGGACGAAGTAAGGACAAAACCGGACAAAGTAAGCGCATGAACAGTTGTTTTTTTTGTTTGCGCGGACGAAGTAAGGACGAAACCGGACAAAGTAAGCGCATGAACAGTTGTTTTTTTTGTTTGCTCGGACGAAGTAAGGACGAAACCGGGCAAAGTAAGCGCATGAACAGTTGTTTTTTTTGTGTGCGCGGACGAAGTAAGGACAAAACCAGACGAAGTAAGCACATGAACGGTTGTTTTTTTTATGTGCGCGGATGAAGTAAGGACGAAACCGGGGAAGTAAGCGCATGAACAGTTGTTTTTTTTTGCGTACGCGGGCGAAGTAAGAACAAAACCGGGCAAAGTAAACAGATAAATAATCGTTTTTTTCTAATGGTGGAATTGGGGCGAATGAAAAATACTATCGCAGAAAATTAGGTATGCAACTCCTTAGTTGATATGGATGAAAGTACTAGGATTATCATATTCAAATGGCAGGTTATTATGACCGTGCTGCCAATAAAAGCGGTGCTGCTTTAAAAACGGAGCTGGAAACCACACTTTGAGCCACCAACCGGCCGTTGGCGTGTACGTGATCCGTATCCAGAACAATGCCGGCAGCTTTGCTATCAAGCTTATTGTAAGATAACAGCAAATTATGCTGAACCCAGAAAACCTCCGTGAAAGCGGGGGCTTTTTGTTTTCAATAGGTTAGTTCAAGCGCCCATAAATGGTTTTTATTACCAATTTTTTTTATTGGGGCAAAAAAAATGTACAGCAATATTTTTAATTTAATTTTTCCATTCTTAATTTAGCGTCATATTCTTCTTACCCCAAAGAAAAAGATCGCTTATTATTGATTGAGATAGAGACGAAACCAATGTTTCCGGCATGCTGGATGCTAATTTCCAGTTTTGGAAGCTAAAGGAACAGCGTTCTTTATCAACTGATACTGCAGAATTATCCCTGCATGTTTATCGATCAGACAGCCATACGGATTGATTTGGCGACGAATAAGTTTCTATTCCATTCGACCAATTTTACTTTAGCGGATAATTCTTCAACATGATTTCATTTGAATTTTTGATGGAATTAACATGGCTTGTTTTACTTGCCTGCTTAATTCATCACATGTATAATAACCAAAAATGAAACAACATGAAACACAAACTACTTTTTTTAGGCCTGATGGCCATGGCGATGTCACTAAATCCAGTGAGGGGTTTGGGGCAGATTTATGAAAGCTTCGAAACTGGCTTACCAACGTCTTATTCAGCAATAACTAATTATGAATTAAGTTCAGGTACTTGGTTAGGATCTTTAAATCAAGTTGTGAGAGGGACAGAAGGTGTTAGCAATGGGACTTATTCATGTCAACTGAAAAGTGAAACAGGTTCTGAGATAATTTCTCCATTTTTAAATAGTGGTGTTGGTCAGTTGTCATTTTATATTACAGCAAGTACAGCAAGTGGTGGTTTGCAAATTCAGGTTTCTGAAGATGGCGGTGAAAATTGGTATCAGATTCCCGAATCTCCTATTTCATTCGATCAAAATACAGTATATAAAACATTTACAATTGAAAACCTAAGTGTTAATAGAGTGAAGTTTTATCGCACCGGAGCAACTGTTTATATTGATGAAGTCACAATAACTAATGCAGAAGAGATAATTGATTTTGATTTCCCCCAGCATTGGAAACAAGGATCAACATCTCTAACTTCATATGCATCTGACCATCTTTATGAAGAGGGCAAATGGGCCTTTACGGGTGGTCCTGCAATGAGAGGTACTACTGTGATTCAAGATGGTTTTGCGAGTGCACACGGAACCTATTCATGGCGATTAAAAGATAATTCAGTGAATTGGACAGCAACTTATAAAGCTTCGCTAAATTCCAATGAATACTTTTGTAGTTTTGGGTTTGACGCGAGAAGGTGGGATTCGGATCCTGAATGTGATGCTGTTGTTTCGTATAGTTTTGATGGTGGTTCAACATGGACAATTGCTTCATCAATTGGATCAAATGGAACGCTTAATAATGCAGCTTTTAATAATGCTTCTGATTGGGTCACTTTCAATCAAAGTGTTACTAGTTTTGGTGGCCTAAGTGCCGGTCAATTCGTAATTAAGGTTGTTTCAACAAATGGTGAGAGAGTATTTATCGATAATTTCACCTATAACATTGCCACAAGTAACCCTTCAACCTCAGTTTTTTCTGGTAATGGTAATTGGCTTGATGGATCGATGTGGAACAATGGATTGCCATCTTCTTCAACAAATGTTACCATTGCCGGAGCCGTAACTCTCAATTCATCTGCCATATGTAACGATATCACCATCCAAGATGGAGCTTCTTTAATCGGTGCTGAAAATCTTACAATCAATGGAACATTCACAATGCAGCGCACGATTGCAAATGACAATGGTTGGCATTTTCTTTCATCTCCTGTGAGTAACCAAACGATTATTGGCTCAGACTTTGTGCCAAACGGATTTTTACCACTGACCTTTGATTTTTATAGTTTTGATGAATCAAATGCCACAACACCTTGGATCAACATCAGAGCGGATGTATCTGGTAATGTTAATGGCAGCTTTGACGCTCAATTTGTAAATGGTAGAGGTTATTTGGTTGCGTATTCTGAAACCTACTCAAATGCTTCCTTTGAATTCACTGGAACGATTAACAAAGGAACGATTGCATCTCCAACGCTAACTTATAATACTGGAACAAATTATGTTGGGGCAAATCTGTTGGGTAACCCCTATCCTTCTGCAATAGACTGGAGTCTAGCAACAAAAACACAATTTGTAGACAATTATGCCTACATATACAATGAATCGAAATCAGGAGGTCCTGGATATGAATCAATAAATGACATAATTGCTCCAAATCAGGGATTTTTTGTTTTATTGAAAAGTGAGAACGATGGTGAAACATTTTCATTTACTCCTGAAATTCAGACTCATGGCAGTACATTCCTTAAATCAAAAGAGGAAGGGTCTCTTGTAAAAATATTAGTTGGTAATTCTATAAATTATGATGAATTGGCTATTGTAATCAATAGTGAATCAGCACTCGAAAGAGATAGGTGTGATGCATTGAAGTTTTTTAGCTTTGACAATCAGATGCCCCAAGTATATGCCAAGACTAGCGATAATGTAAATGTTTCTATAAACAGTATTCCTGAGATTAATGAGTCTGCGGTAATTCCAGTTGAAATTTTAGTCCCTGCTGAAGGTCCCTATTTTATGAGTTTATCCGAAAACACAGGAATTTTTAGTGAACAAACGGTAATACTTGAAGATCAATTGAATGGCTTTCAATGCGACCTAACAGAGGTAGAAAACTATCGCTTCGTTGCAAGTCCATCCGACTGCCCCGACCGTTTTCTCCTCCATTTTGGTGTGGTTGGCTTGGGTGAACAGGATCAGACACCTTCGCTCAATGCCTATGTGTATGACAATCGCCTGTATGTCAACAGTACTTTAGATCAGGCACAACTGGCAGTTTACGACCTGCAGGGTCGTTTGGTCATGCAACAGACTAACAACGCACAAGGCTTGCAGTCGGTGCCGCTTAACCTACCAGAAGGAGTTTATTTGGTGAGGCTTTCCGATGCCAAAGAAGCCAGGAGTGTAAAAATCAACGTTCAATAACCAGAAATATTTATGACGATGAAAAAGATGCTAATTCAAATTACGTTAATCGTTGTATTTTCCTTACCAATGGATTATCAGATAAATGCACAACAAAGCCCACCAGATCCTCCAGGAAGTCATGGGCAAAGTGGAAATCAGGAAGCCGGCAGTAACAGCGCTCCCATTGGAAGCGGCCTTGGCATTTTACTGGTATTGGGCGCTGCCTATGGCGGCAAGAAGGTCTACAAAGCCTGGCAACAAAAAGACGAACCGGAAGCATAGAAGCCAGACCGTTCGGCATACAAGACTCCTGTCATATTTGTGGCAGGAGTTTTTTTATGCATAAATTTTAGTGTCTGTCCTTTAGGATGAAAAAACCTAACCACAAAGAACACAGAGCAATCACAAAGAACACAAAGAAGAAATATAAAATGAAAATGACTCTGTGAACTTAGTGTAAACCTCTGTGGACTACGTGGTTAAGCGCGTTCAAGTGTTTAAGCGTTGATGGGTTTGTGTTAAAAGGGTAATGCGTTCTTCCAAACTTTTTTTGAAAATTGACATGAATCTTGAATCTTGAATCAATACATAGCTCTTAAGACTTTTTTCTGGATTTAGATTGTTCAGCTTGGCTAAAACTTTTTCTTCGACCAATTGTTCCACAAACGTTTGCGATCCATTTTTTTAAGATATATGATGTATTTTGTTCATATAAACAATATATATACTTTATATTTGATAACTTGTTCATGTTGTTAGACATTGACAGGCAGTCAACCACCAAACGACCAACCTATGATGAATTTTACCCTGGTGTCGGCGCCCGCTGACAAAATGCATTTTGGAAAAGGAAAAAAAGCTTCAAAAGCGAAAACAGGAGCAATACTTTTCGTTTTGTTTCTTTTGGTTTTTATGTTCAACAGCCCAATGCTTCATGCCCAGATTTGGGGTCCTGAAGGATTAAACATGCCCGGTGCCTGGAATAGCTGGACAAACCCACCCACAAATAATTTAGCATTGGCAAGTGCAACACAAGTTGCAGGCGGCAGAGTCGCTCTTATCCCTGGCGCACCCTCCCGTTATCAGACCATTTTCAGTGTAGATGCCAGCGGAGCCGACCTTGTGGGCGGTACCTACGAATGGCTTTTTACGAGTGGACCAACCGATGGTGCATTCAACAACAAATGGGCTGGTGTTAGCGTGACGATGAACAGTCTGCAAGCTTACACATACAACTCAGGTGACAACAACAGCATCACAATCACCAATGGCAAATGGTATTGTATGAACTGGGAAGATGCCGGTTACGCTCCCTCACGGGCCATCTTCATGGAACTTTCTGCAGAGCCAGTCACGCTCTCTTCGCTTTCTGTGCCAGCTGATATTGTCGAAAACCAGGCAGCCGAGATCACACTCACCATTTCGGCAGTAGCCTCCGCAGAAGAGATTTTTTACCTCCGCTATACAACTGACAACTGGGTGAATTCTGCAGTGACCACATTCAACATGACCGGCACCAGTGGCACGGCAAGCATTCCCGGCCAAAGCGAAGGCAAAACTGTCAGCTATTACGCCTTTAGCTCTGCAGTAAGTGGCATAAGCACAGATTACGATTTGTATACCATTCACCTGAATAATGATGGAGGCGCAAATTATAGCTATACTGTTGCAGGCTTAAGCAGCGACGCAGAGATCCTCACTTTCACACTGGCCGAACAAACAGGCGCCGCTACCATCAACACGACAGCCGCCACCGTGGCCATCGAAGTTGCCAATGGCACCGCTTTGACCAACCTCACCCCCACGATCACCGTTTCAGCCAACGCCAGTATCAGTCCGAGCAGCGGAACACCACAAGACTTCACCAACCCGGTGAACTATACCGTGACAGCCGAAGACAACACACAAAAAGTCTGGACAGTCACCGTCACAGAAGCCGCGCCACCTGCACCCAACTATGGTCTGAGAGACGACGGAGGCACCAACCTTCCCACAATAACGTATTGGTATAGCGGTCAGGCCACCGACCTCACCGAAAAAGGCAGTGAGTTTGACACCAA
>DINQ01000021.1:338-161251 GCA_002426795.1 Bacteroidales bacterium UBA5536 | reverse complement strand
CAAAAGCAAGGGCTTTGGTGGTTTGGCAGGGCTAATGGCATGGGTTGTTTGTTGTTGCCATGAACGCATCCACACCCTTATATTTCGCAAACAGTTTGTGCCATGTTGCACAACAAAATATATCTTTTGGTTGGGGAAGAATAAGTTCGATCGAGGTGGGCAATCTGCCAATGATTTTGCAGATTGCTTGGAATAATTAAACAATGCATTCAATTAATCTTATAAAAAACTCGATATGGATAAATTATTTGAAGAATTTAAAAAGTATGAGTTGAATAATCAACTTCTTACCACAATATCTGGAGGTGATACACCTCCGGAAAATGGAACAAACTGTGATTCTGATCCGACAACACCCACAACGACGACAGGAGGTCAAACAACAACAGACTATGATTGGGTCTGTGAAGATGAGAAGACTGATCCACCTGCAATTACTTAATTGCTATTGTCCTTATTTTACCTGAGGAGAATTAGAAATTAAATCCTCCTCAGGTATTATTCATTAATAAATATGAAATTGTCTGCATAGTTATCTATACATTTCAAACAAATTGTTCTAAAATGATTTTGATTTATAGCAATGACATAGAGTTTGCAACAACAAAGACTATTGAATGGATTAATTATTACGGCAGCAAATACACTCGAATAAATAATGGAGACATTGTCAATAATAATCATTTTTCATTTCTAATTGGTAAAAATAAGAGAAAATTGACAGTTAATAATATAGAAGTCAATTCGTATTGGTATAGAAGATCAAAGATCCCTGATGTGGTTATAAATGATGCTAATTGGAATACAAGTCTGACTTTTTCTGTAAAAAGTCACCTTCGATCAGAACTTAGTGCTTTAAACAATGGCTTATCTGCTTGCTCCAAAGGTAAAATATCTTTAAGCAATCCTTTAACTGCGAAATCTGATAAAGTTAGTGACTTAGTCGAAGCTTCAATCGTAGGATTAACAATACCGCCAACAATAATTACAAACGACAAATTTGAATTGCTGAAGTTTGTTAAAAGACATAAAGATATTATTGTAAAAAATATTGCAAATGCTTATCCACACTACATAGATAATGGTATTTATTCAACCTATACATCAAAAGTTGATATTGATGATATAGAAAAATACCCTGACAAATTATTTCCCGCATTATTTCAAAAAAGAATTGAAAAGAAATTTGAGATCAGATCCTTTATAATTAAAAACAAAATATATAGTGCTGCAATATTTTCTCAACAAAATGAAGAAACTTCTATTGATTTCAGAAAGTATTCGAGCTCAAAGCCTAATAGGATTGTACCCTTCAAATTGCCTCGTAAAGTTGAAAAATGTTTGTTTAGGTTGATGGAAAAACTTAGGCTTGATACCGGTTCAATTGATTTAATACGAACAGAGGATGATTTTGTTTTTTTAGAAGTCAATCCTGTTGGACAGTTTGGTTGGATATCCACTCCTTGCAATTTTCATATTGAAAAAAGAATCGCTGAATACCTGATTGGTTATGAAGAAAAAAGCTAGCATTGATTTAGAGACATTATTTGGAGCTCAAACATTATTGGACTTGCCAATCTCCTATAGGTATATGGATCAATCTAATTACACTGTTAATAATGCAAAACTCGTAAGCTGCTCTTTATATAAGGATAAGGGGTTTTATTCAACCCTATTTTACAAACCAGTTTCGAAATTTAAACTAAGATGAAGCATCAATTCTTTTCTCTTTATAGTAATTGTATTCCCGTCTCAGGCTTGAGTCAAGCAATAATCTATGACTTGCAATTTCATCGTTATAAAATCATTCCAAAATTATTGCATACTGTGTTGAATATTAAAGGAAAAACAGTTGATGAAACGAAAAAAGAATTTCATAATAAATATGATCTTGGGATTGATCAATATTATACCAAATTAGCAGATGAAGGATTTGGTTTTTTTACTAATGAACCTGAATATTTTCCTGAGATTGAACTCAGTTTTGCTTTTCCTGGTATTATAAGTAATGCTATAATTGATATTGATATTGAAAGTAACTTTGATTTTTCAAGGATCTTTAATGAGTTGCAGAGCTGTGGCTGCGATACGGTTCAATTGCGGTTCTATTTTCCTGTAAAATTGATGGATTTAAATTTAATTCTGAACCATTTGGTAGATAGTAGTATAAAGAGTGTTGAGATTCTAGTTCCGTTTTCGAGCGAATTTACGAAAAACAATATTAATGAATTTGTTGATTTGAATAAACGAATTAGGAAAATTATATTCCACAAGTGGGATGTAAATCAGAAACAATATCATATTGACGATGTTATACTGTTTTTTTTGCCAAATGAATTAGACTATATCAACGATTGTGGATATATTGAAAAATCAGAATTTGTTTCAAATATTAGGTTTTTTGCAGAAGCATTGCACTTTAATACATGCCTGCACAAGAAAGTCTCGATCAATACCAAAGGAGAAATCATGAATTGTCCAAGTTTGAACATCAAATTTGGTAATGTAGATTCAGCGTCAATCTTAAATGTTGTTAATTCCAAAAAGTTCCAGCAATTATGGCACATTAATAAAGATAAAGTTCATATCTGTAAGCATTGTGAGTATAGGTATATGTGTAGTGATTGTCGAGCATTCCGTTCTAGTGAATCTATCTACAGTAAACCTTCCAAATGTTCTTATAATCCGCATAAAAGAAATAATTTAATTAATTTTCAGTAAGATGAAAAAGATCACATTAGTTATTATTATTGTATTTATTTATAACATATATATATTCGCGCAGATTGATAGTAATAAACCATATTTTGATTTGATGAGAATGGCTGACTCATCTTACAAAACAGGAAATTTTGAATTGGCAATTCGTTATGCAAATCAAGCCCTTGAATATGGAAATATGGAAAGTCATTTGTATAATTTAGGCTGTTACTATTCCTTAAATGGTGATCCTGACAGTGCAATATATTTCATTAATTTGGCAATAGATAACGGATACAGAAATTGTAGCTGGCTCACTAAAGATGCTGATCTGGTGACCTTAAGATATGGAACTGATTGGGAAAATTTAATGAGAAATTGCGTTGAAAAGTCGAGACAAAGTACGGATACAATACTTGCTGATTATATCATGACCTTCCGTGGAAACGAAAAAAAATATAGGTTAAAAATTGATTCTTTGTTGAAAGATGCTGGTATCCATAGTAGAGCTTATGATAGCTTATGGAAACTTATTGATTCAATCGACAAAAGAAATATTCAATTGATAGATAGTATTGTTGAACTTCGTGGCTTTCCAGATATTTGTATGGTGGGTGAAAAAGCTGCCTATACAGTTTTTTTAATTGTTCAGCATGCTGACTCATCTTCCCATCAACGATATTTTTCCTTGATTCATGAATCTGTGCAAATGGGTTGCTTTAAAAAATCACATTTAGCATATTTAACAGATAGAATCCTAATGAATAGTGAATTTAAGCAGCTTTTTGGTACTCAACTCAGTTGGGATGAATCGTTAAATAAATATACACTTATTCCTATTATGGATTCAGTTAATATCGACATTCGAAGAAAACTATTTGGTCTCATTCCACTAAATGATTATTTGCAAAGAATTAATCATTAAAGTATGGGCTATTGGTTCTCCCACACCCCCCAACTCGATGCCCGCGACTGTGGTCCTGCCTGCCTGCACATGATTAGCAGGCACCATGGCAGGCAGCACAACCTGTCACTATTGAGGGAATACTGCCACATCACCCGCGAAGGCGTTTCGTTGCTGGGCATCAGCGATGCTGCCGAAAAAATCGGCTTCCGCAGCATGGGTGTAAAGATCAGCTACGACAAACTGGCCAACGAAGTGCCGCTGCCCAGCATTGCCCATTGGAAACAACGCCACTTTGTGGTGGTTTATGGTATTGGCGGAAAACACAAAGATAAAGTGAAAGTGGCCGACCCCGCTCACGGCCTGCTTACTTACAGCCGCGCCGAGTTCGAAAAAGGCTGGGCAAGCACCAGCGAACAAGGCGAACCCATGGGTGTGTGCCTCCTGCTCGAACCTACACCCGACTTTTATGCTGCCCCGGAGGAGCTTGCCCCAAAAAACAGCTTCCGATATTTGTTTGCTTACCTCAGGCCACACCGCAAACTGCTGGTACAACTGATACTGGGCATGTTGCTGGGCAGCCTGCTGCAGCTCATTTTCCCTTTTCTCACACAATCAGTGGTGGACGTGGGCATCAACACCCGCGACCTGAATTTTATCACGCTCGTGCTTATCGCGCAACTGGTATTGTTTTTCAGCCAAACTGCCATTGAGTTTATCCGCAGCTGGATATTGCTGCACATCAGCACACGCATCAATATATCACTCATCAGCGATTTCCTGATTAAGCTGATGAAGCTGCCCCTGGGTTTTTTCGACAGCAAAATGATCGGCGACCTGATGCAACGCATTGGCGACCACAGCCGCATCGAGAGTTTTTTAACCACTTCGTCGCTGCAGATTGTGTTTGCTGCCGTTAACCTGCTGGTTTTTGCGGTGGTACTGGGCATTTACAGCATTGGTATTTTATTGGTGTTTTTGGCAGGCAGCTTGCTCTATACGCTGTGGGTCATCCTGTTTATGAAAAAACGCCGCGAGCTCGATTTTAAACGCTTTGCACAGATGGCCGGCAACCAGAGCAACCTCATACAGATGATCACCGGGATGCAGGAAATCAAGCTCAACAACAGCGAGAAGCAAAAACGCTGGGAATGGGAAAAGATACAGGCGAGGTTGTTTCGCGTTAACCTGAAAAGCCTTGCCCTGAACCAGTATCAGCAGGCTGGAGCCACATTCTTTAACCAAACCAAAAATATCCTGATCAGCTTTATGGCAGCCTATGCCGTGGTGCAGGGCGAGATGACGCTGGGTATGATGATGGCTGTGCAATACATCATCGGCATGATGAATGCGCCTGTGGACCAAATGATTGGCTTTATCCGCTCGGCACAGGATGCCAAAATAAGCCTGGAACGCCTGGGCGAAGTGCACTTACGTGAGGATGAAGAACCGCTAAGTGAGCAAAACTTAAAGATCCATGAACTTGATACAGAGCAATCTATTGAACTATCAGAGCTATCCTATCAATACGATGGCCCACGCTCTCCGCTGGTGCTTGATAAGGTAAACCTGGTGATTCCCCAAAACAAGGTAACCGCCATTGTTGGCACTTCGGGCAGCGGAAAAACCACTTTGCTCAAGTTGTTGCTTGGCTTTTACAAGCCTGTAGAAGGTGAGATCAGGGCGGGGCCTTTCAGGCTCGAGAACCTTTCGTCGTCCATGTGGCGTTCCAAAGTAGGTGCTGTGATGCAGGACGGTTATATCTTTTCGGATACCATCGCCGGAAACATCAGCATCAGCGAGGAACAACTCAATATGTCCAAACTGCTGCACGCTTCGCGCGTGGCCAATATTCTGGAACATATCGAAACACTGCCATTGGGCTTCAACACCTTGATAGGGCAGGAAGGCGTTGGCATGAGTCAGGGGCAGAAACAAAGGATACTGATTGCCAGGGCTGTGTATAAAGACCCGCAGTTTATCTTTTTCGATGAGGCCACCAATGCACTGGATGCCAACAACGAAAAGATGATTATGGAGCACCTGAATGAATTTTTCAAAGGGCGCACTGTTGTTGTGGTTGCCCACAGGCTTAGCACAGTAAAAAATGCCGATCAGATTGTCGTGCTCGAAAAAGGGCGCATCATCGAGCAGGGCACGCATCAGGAATTGACGGCGCTAAAAGGCAGTTATTACCAATTGGTGAAAAACCAACTGGAGCTGGGGACCTAACAGGTTTTTTTAATGGCTTCAGTACATTAAACGAAATAAATGGCAGAGAAAATTGTATTTTTACCTCTATGAAGAATGAAAGAATATTAGGTCAGCAAGGCTTACTTGAAAGCATCAAAGATATCATGCTTGATGCCCGAAAACAGGTCGCTTCACAGGTAAATCACACTTTGATTGCTGCGTATTGGAACATAGGCAAAGCAATTTCGGAATACGAGAATATCCTTCAGATTGATGCTGTTTCGTCCAGGCAGGTTATAATGGAGCTTTCCAGCCAATTGACAATGGAATTGGGAAGGGGTTTTTCCAGATCTAACTTATTCAATATGAGAAAGTTTTATCTGGAATATCCCGATGTCCAGACAGTGTCTGGACAGCTCAGCTGGTCGCATATCTGCGAGTTACTTATTATAGAAGAACCCTATAAAAGAAGGTTCTATGAAAAGGAATGTGCAAATTCAAATTGGTCGGTGCGTGAGTTGAAAAGACAAATTGACAGCTCATTATACGAAAGATTATTACTGTCGAAAGGTAAGACAGCAAAAGATACACTCTTGAAACTCTCCAAAACCGGTCAGCAAATAGCAGAACCTGAGGATATTATAAAAAATCCATATGTATTTGAATTTCTTGGCATTCCAGAACACAAGCCACTTTTGGAAAGGGACTTGGAAGCAAAACTCATTCGGCATATCGAGTTTTTTTTATTAGAGTTGGGGCGTGGGTTTATGTTTGTAGGCACTCAGTATCGCATTACAATTAACAACACACACTATTATGTTGACATGGTTTTCTACAATAAAATATTAAAAAGTTATGTATTAATAGAACTGAAAACCACAAAATTACATATAAGTGATGCTGGTCAGCTCAATACATATCTTAACTATTTTAAAAATGAAGTGAATGAAAAAGATGACAATCCACCTGTTGGGATTATCTTATGCACTGAAAAAGATGAAATCGCGGCTGAATATATCATGAGTGGCATGGAAAATCATGTTTTTGCTTCGAAATATACCTATGTCTTGCCTGATCGTGAGGTGCTAATCAAAACGCTTGAGGCCCTTCTTATTGATTAAAATCATCACGAATAAATAGCTATCACATAATGCCACAAAACCCCGAAATACGATCAGGAGAAATAGATGAGATTTTAGGTAAAACTCCCGGAAGAATAATCAGGTCAGGTATTGCGGTGTTTTTTGTCGTGATCATTGTATTTTTGGTAGGTTCGTGGTTTTTCAAATACCCCGATACCATTGCGGGCACTGTTGAAATAACCAGCGACAAGCCTCCGGCAGAAATAAAAGCCAGAACCAGCGGTAAGATAGATACTATTTTCGTTGTGAACAATCAAAAGGTCTCCAAAGGACAATTGTTGAGCATCATCGAAAATCCGGCTAGTTTTGAAGAAGTGAACAGGTTAAAGCGCATATTGCAAGAGAATGTTCATGCGGCAAGCGATTCTATTCCACCTGATATATTCATTGATAATGCCGGCAAAAAGTTGGGAGAGCTGCAGCAGTTTTATACGGCTTTACAGACATCACAACATGCTTTGTCAACTTTTACAAGAATTGGATACCATGCCGAACAAATTGCTATCCTGGAAAAACAGCTTAGCGATCATCAGCTGCTTTACAATTATTCCTATGATCAGCGCAACACACTCGAAAAAGATTTTGAGCTGGCTCGGAAAGATTTTTTACGATACAAAAAACTCTTTGACGAACAGGTCATACCGGAGCAGGAGCTGGAAAAGATACAGAGCTATTACCTGGCTAAAAAGCTGGCCTTTGAAAATAGCCGGACAACATTGGCTAGTTTAAAAATACAGGTCAACCAGTTAAAAGGCAACATCCGTGATCTTGAACTTCAATACCAGCAGCAGCTTGAAAACCTATTAAATACTACAAAAGAAGCACAACAGAACCTTCTGGCACAAATCGAAATCTGGGAGCAGCGCTATGTGTTATGGACGCCCCAATCCGGAAGTTGTATTTTTACGCGATTTTGGTCAAGCAATCAAAACATAAACACTGGCGAAACTGTATTCACTATTTTACCCCGGGATTCAGGAGCAATCAGAGGATTGATGCAGGTTCCGGCAGCAGGTGCAGGCAAAATTGCTGTGGGTCAGCGCGTCAATATCAGACTCGACAACTATCCTTATATGGAGTATGGACAGCTCGAAGGCGTAGTTTCAGGTATTTCAGATGTGCCTGAGCAAGGTTTTTATTTTGTAACGATTGCTTTTCCGGAAGGTCTGGTTACAAGCTACGGACAAGCCCTTGCATTTAACCGTCAAATGACTGGCACAGCCGAAATAATCACACATGACATTCGTCTGTTTCAACGGATCATGCAGCCCTTGCGGCATATACTGACAAGCAAAACTTAATAATTTTCCCATTGTCGCATACCTCTCATTTTTTGCAGTGATTGCTCATCTCTAATTAAACGCAATTTAAATAGCATATCAATGCCCTATAAACAGAAGGATTGAAAAAATGAAACACCATGCAAAGAATAATTTTGCTTTTTCAAAAAGATGTTTTTATTTTTATATCCGAAAACAAAACAATGAAAACAGCCAGCATTAGCTCCTCGGTTTTTTCTGTTCTCTATTGCGCCCTCATTGGCTCCATTTTTGGTTCTTGAAAGAAATGATTGATGCATATATTTGAAATATTCAGTTTACTTCAATATACTTTTTATGAATAAAAAAAGAAGAATGCAAGCCGTAGGATATGGTAGTTTAGGGACTTTTCCAATATTTGTCGTTTTTATCGCAATTGGGGTGCACTATCAAATCCCTGCATTGACAATATTTTGGTCGGTTTTTTTGGGAGCTTTATTAACAGCTGCAATTGGTTTAATTTTAAAAGCCCACAAAGAATAGTGAACCAAACCACAATTCGAATTTTATAAACTATCACGAAACTGCTCTTGCGGTATTTATCCCAAGAGAAGCGCCTATTAATTATAGACAAGCAAGGGTTGTATATAACTGCAACCTTTGCTTTATCCTGAGCTTTTTTATGCCGGATGAGATAAGGATCAGGATTCACGCCTGCATTTAGACAAACTCAGCGTCACAGTTCTATATTCAGGCATGGGGGCTTGCATCATTAAATAAGGTTATTTCCTAAGTGAAACAAGAAAAAACGCTTGCAATTGTAAAAAGCACAAAAAAATAACTTGGCTTTATTGTGAGTTTACTACCGGGAAATGTCTACATTTATTATCGCAAAGAATACAATGCTCAGCCAATGTCAAGCTTGAGACAAATCCATTCGGATTTGTGCCTATACAACGGCCATCTACATTGAATGAATGTGGTTAAATGCTTCAATCGGAGCCAGCCAGGCGATGTAAATGATACTCAATTGTGTTAAGAAAACAATTGTATGAATAAGAATAGAAGTTAGTTAAGGAATTCCAAGTTAGGTTGCATCCTTCTTTCTCTGCCCGCAAACCTCGGTCATAAATGCGGCATTTTCTTATCTTTGTTAGCTTAACACATCGCACTTACAATTAACTCATGGCCGGTAAAAAGAAGTTTGGCGCTTTTTCAGGTGTCTTCACCCCTTCTCTCTTGACAATTCTTGGTGTAATCATGTACCTGCGTATGGGTTGGGTTGTAGGTAATGCCGGACTCATTGGCACACTGGCCATCATCCTGTTGGCGCATGTCATATCCATCTCAACCGGATTGAGCGTTTCATCCATCGCAACTGATAAAAAGGTTGGTGCTGGTGGCATCTACTACATTCTCTCCCGCAGCCTGGGCATCCCGATCGGCGGGGCAATCGGGCTCACGCTCTACATTGGAACAGCCTTTTCTATCGCCTTGTATCTGATTGGTTTTGCAGAAAGTTTTAATATGTATCTGGGCTTTGCTACCACCATCAACGGGCTTCGGATAACAGGTACGGTTGCTTTGCTCATTCTTACGGCTATTGCACTCATCAGTACATCAGTCGCGATCAAAACACAGTTCTTTATCCTGGCTGCCATTGCATTGTCGCTCATTTCAGTCTTTTTTGGAAGCAGCGCCTCTGTACCAGCGCATATAGCCATGTTTGGCAGTGAAGGGTCAGTGCCACTCGAACTGGTATTTGCCATCTTCTTCCCGGCTGTAACCGGTTTCACAGCGGGCATTGCCATGAGTGGTGACCTGAAAAACCCGAAGAAAAACATTCCGATAGGTACCATCTCAGCCATAGCAGTGGGATTTATTGTTTATGTAGGGCTGGCGATTTTTCTGACCTTTCGGGTTGATCCTGACATCCTAAAAAGCGACTACAACATCCTCATGAAAATCGCGCTCTTTGCACCTGCGGTGGTAGCGGGTATCTGGGGCGCCACTTTATCGTCGGCGCTCGGGGGCATTTTGGGCGGACCGAGGATATTACAGGCCATGTCGATCGACCACATCACACCCCGTATTTTTGGCAAAGGAAGGGGCAAAAACAATGAACCAGTCAATGCCCTTTTGCTGGTATTTCTGATTGCCCTGTCTGGTATTTTGATAGGTGAACTGGATATTATTGCCCGTGTGGTTTCCATGTTTTATCTGGCTGCCTATGGTATCATCAACCTGTCTTTCTTTCTTGAAAGCTGGGCTAATCCTGATTTTCAGCCCAGTTTCAAGGTGAAACGCTGGATTGGCTTATTGGGATTTATTGCCAGTTTTGCTGTGATGTTCAAGCTCGACACCCTGGCTATGTTTGGCGCCATTGTCATTATCACCTTGATTTATTTCCGCCTGCAACGCAAACAGATTGCCCTGGAATCGGGTGATGTGTGGCAAAGTGTGTGGCAAAATATTGTGGCCAAAGGATTGAAAAAACTGTATGCCAAAGAAGCGCAGGTAAACAACTGGAATCCGAATGTGATTTTATTCAGTAGCGACAGCGCCCACCGCAGATACCTGGTTGAACTGAGTCGTGCCATTTCTGGCAGAACTGGTATCGTAACGAATTTCAAACTCCTTGTCGAAAAAGACAGCAACGACACGCTTTCGAAGGCCAATCAGGTGGTGAAGGATGAAGATTTTGACAAATTGGGTGTATTTGCCAGGCAAGTGAAAGTTGAAAATATTTTTCAGGGTATTGAAAACATTGCTTCCACTTTTGGCTTCTCAGGTGTAGAACCCAATACCATCATGATGGGCTGGCCGCGCCAGCTTAACGATTCGGAAGAATACAGCAGAATGACACAGAAGTTGCTGCAACTGGATTACAACCTGATCTACCTGGATTTTGACAGAAAAAAGAAGTTTGGCAGCTATAAAACGGTGGATGTTTGGTGGCGTGCCACTGACAGCAAAAACGTGGAGATGATGCTGAATATCGCCCGTTTCCTCTTGCAATCTCCACAATGGAATGAGGCCAGCATCAGGGTGTTATATGTGAACAACAACAATGTCGACGCACAAATTATTCAATCGAAAATTACCAAACTTGTGAATGATTTGCGTGTGAACGTTGAAATTAAAATTATCAACAACGAGGTTGAACAAAAAGCTTTTTACGACATCATCGCCATTCAGTCTGCACAAACAGACCTCACGCTGATTGGCATACCCAACTATGAAACGGAAAAGCAGACACAGTTTATCATGAGTACCAATCACCTGTTCGAGACGATTGGATCAACACTCATGGTTAAGGCTTCCAATAATTTCAACGAACTCTCTCTCTATCTGCCCGAAGAAGCTATTTTAGCTGATAACCAGTCTTTGGAAATAAGTCCGCTGCCCGTCATTGATGATCAAGTTGTTTATGAAAATGTGTTGGCTTTCGATAATGAACTACAATCCACTTCGACCCGACTGGAGCAAATAGCATTAAAAAATATCACCTCTTATTACACCCAGTTTTTAGACGATCTATATGGTGAATTTGAACATTTGACGGGTAAACTGGCGAAAGTAGCTGGTAAAGAAGACGCTATTCCTTTGTTGCAGGCCTATGTGTTATTTGTACAGCAGATGTCGGAGAAGCTGAGAGAAAACAGGCTTGACCTGCTTTCTGAAGTGCTGGGCAAAGGACTTGCTGAACTGTTACAATCGCGTCAAGATTTCATCCAAAACGCCACAAGAAACCTCAGGCGTAACAGCTCGAAAAGGTTTTCCTGGAAACGGAATTTGAAATACCTTCAGACAGTTGAGCTGCAGCCAAACCTTCAACACAACCTCTATGATTTCGGCGCCAAGAATTTTGTGCTTTTAAATTCACTTACCGAAGGAATTACCAGGCAATCATATGCCTTTATCGAATTGTTTGGGAGCGAAAACGGTCAATCATTGTCGACATTTGAGTTGCAAATCAGGCAATTGCTAACAGAGCAAAAAGACCATTTGCAGCAACTAAAAATCAACGTCAGCCAAAACATCCAATATTTCGAAAGAAATGCCTGCATCGACCTGCTAAACAATTACCAGAAACCAACTTATCAGGTGGCACTGAAAAAAAAGTATCGCGCTGTCACCAAAAAGAACCGGAATCTGACAAACAGAAATATAGCTGAATATGCCAATGACTGGTTACGAAACCAACAACTGGCGCACCGACAGGCGGAAGCATCCATGCGTCTTTTGCAGGCAGGCTTAAGACTCACAGCCATTAACGAATCCATCAACAAACATCTGATGGATAGCTTCATTCAACCTCAACGATATAAGCTTGAGTTGCTTTCAAAGACGCTGCAGACAATGGCAAAAAAAGGCAGTAAACCTGAGGCGGCAACGCTCAGTGCCATCAACGAACTGGCTGAGGGGGCTTCGCATGTCAACTTTTCGAATCTCTTCGATGAGGAAGAAAAAAAGATGCTCTCCATTTCGGTGGATGCACCCAGGGCACTTGAACTGATGAGTGCTCCTTCCTTCAACGACCTTTTGGTATGCCAGGGCGATGAAGTGGAAACCATCACGATCAACCTGCTTCAGATTCAGCAACATCTTATTCAGGGTAATTATCTGGTACCTTTACAGGACATCCTGCAAAAACTTGAAGATGCCTATAGCATAAATTCGGAGGCCTTGTTTCGGTCGGCCAACCATATTTCACAGTTGATCGAAGAACTGATGAAGACAGCTGAAAGCAGCGACAAGGAAACATTGATTCAGGAAGAAAAAGGGCGGCTAAAAATGCTTGCTGACGCACTAACCAATTTAGCTGAAAGTCTGGCAATTGACCTGAGTGCCAATCTGCATCAAACGCAAAACAAGTTAGATATCAGAGCGATCATCGATTCAGACGAAGCACAATCCGAAGCAAAACCAACAGGTATTTTGCATGCGAAGTTGCGCAATCGAACCAATAAACAAGTAGCGTTTTTTAGAAGCTGGTCAGAGCGCATAGTTAGTTTTTTGCGAAAACGAAAGCAAGAAGTTGATGTCTTGAAGTTTAATGATTTGCACGAATCTTATTTTAACAAGATTGAGCAGGCAACTGCTTTTGTTCGCAGTCTGAATGCAGATGCTGAAGTGGCCCGATCTATTCCTTTCTACTATAAAAAATTGTTTACAGGCAGCTATCTGGCTGGCACCAGCACAGCACAACTCCCCGAACTCCAGAGAGCCAACACGGCAATCGAACAGATTCAATCAGGAGTAAGTGGGGCAATCATGATCGTTGGAGCTTCCCTTTCGGGCAAAACCCATTTGAGCGAAAGAATCGCACGGAGCCTCCCCGATCTCGAACGTTTTGATATTTTACCTCCTGAAAAACAAGAATTTTCAGCTGTTGATCTGGATTTTGCATTTCAGAAAATCTTCTCAAAAAAAGGTTCTGCACTTAGTATCATAAACCAACTGAAGAAGAGTCGTGTGTTTGTGTTTAACGATTTGGAAAGCTGGTGGTCGCGTACCGAAAATGGAGGTGATTGCCTGAACAGCCTGGTCGATCTGATTGATAAAACCGGCGATAAGCATTTCTTTATTCTGAACTGCAACAAATACAGTTACCAGCTCATCAGCGAAACGACACAATTGCAGAAAGTGCTGCTCGCCACACTTGTAGTGCGACCGCTGAACCGAACAGAATTGAAGACAATTCTGCTCAACAGGCACAAGATAGGTGGAGCCGAAGTGTTTTACAAAAATGATTTGGTTCAGGATTCCGGCAGACTGCAGCCGCTAATCTACGAAATCCACCGGCAATCGATGGGCAATACAGGTATTGCCCTGCAGTTGTGGTTAAGTTGCATCCAGCTAAGGGATGGCCGGCTAATCATGAGAAAACCGCCGCCTATGTCATTTCCTCAGATTGATGATCCCAACTGGAAGCTATTACTGTACCATTTTATCATTAGCAGAAGGCTTTCCGAACAAGCGCTCAAATCAATTCTTTCTGAAGATAATACATGGTTGAAGAAAACGCTGTCAGAACTGGAAAAGTCGGGATTGATATACAGGCAGCCTGATGGAAATTACCTGGCTCATGCCGGATCCAGATTTTATATAGAAAACTGGCTACGATCCAATTCATATTTTAAAGCGTAAACATGGAAAATATCAGTCTTTATCTTCCTAAATATCAGTTGTTTTTAATGGCATTGTTTGCCATTTTCTTACTCCTGTTATTTAGAATATCTGATGCCTATTTTGTGCCACTCTTCCAGAAAAAACAACCAAAATCCAGGCTCTATTGGTTTCGGATTAAAACAATCATCTGGACTCTGTATTTCTTGTTGTTTTTTAGTTTGCTGTTTAGCGTGAATATGTTGCTCACATTGACCGTTTCGGCGATTGCTGTTGTTGTCGGATGGTCTTTTTGGACCAATTTATTCGCGGGAATTCTCATCAGGTTTACACAACAATTCAAGGTTGGCGATCAGATAAAAACCGATTTTGGATCTGGACAAATCACTGGCATTCATTCTACTTACACGGAGTTGCGTGATGAAAACAGGGAGATGCTGTTGATTCCGAATATTCAATTAAAAAATACTGTGGTCAAGCAAATGAGTATCCGCCAAAGTCCAAATATCGACAAATTTAGCTGCAGCGGTAACTTCAGTTACGATCAGGTTTACCTGCATGCGATCAACTGTCCATATTTGACTGCGAATCAAAAAATTTCCATCGAGAAGACGACCAACAACACCTTTGAAATCAGGGCTATGTTATTGGATCAATCCTTCAGAGAAAAGGCTGTGGCTTATTTTGAACAGGTGGGGAATTCTGCTGGTTTCAAAAAATAGAATTTTTCTATTGCTGGTCAATAACTTTTGTGCAGTTTGCAATTTCAGCTCATTGCGCGGAGCTTATAAAACATTTGAATTTCAGACAAATTCGAAAACCAAACCCGTTATTCACTTGATAAAAAAAATGACCTGCCAAAACAAGTCATTTTTCACTTAGTGTATTTGGTTGGGCCTTTCGGCAAGTCGATTAATCAAAGTTTTTGCGCATATACTGCATGCGTTCGAAAGCGGCAGTATTCTCAGTGTTTTTGTTGACAAGTCCCCTGAATTCCTCAATGGATTTGTAATGGTGCTTGCGCATCCAGTCCTCCAGGCCTTCAACGATATCTTTGATATATGGAATGCCATTTTGGTAAAGCGTGGTGCAAATCTGCGTTACAGTAGCACCGGCCAACAATTGCTTGACAACGCCAATCGAATAATGAATACCGGTTGAGGCAGCCAGATCGCAGCTGATGCCATCGGCACTAAGCAAAGCAATCCAACGCATGGGGATCGATTTTTCATCAGGGCTTGAGAACACATTGTCGGTCACCACTTTCATGCTGGCGATATCTACATCAGGGTTGTAAAAACGATTGAACAACACAAGCGCATCGGCACCTTCATGGGCCAATCTGTCGGCCATGGCGTGGATATTGGTGAAGTAGCGTCCCATTTTGACTGAAACCGGAATGCTGACTTCTTTTTTGACCGCTTTCAGAATCTCGATGTACATATCTTCGATCTGCAGACTGCTGATTGTTTTATCGAAAGGAAAGATGGCAATATTCAGTTCGATAGCGTCGGCTCCAGCCTGTTGCATTTGAGCTGCAAATGCAGGCCACTCAACCGGACTTACGCAGTTAACACTCGCAATCACCGGAATATCGACCGCAGCTTTGGCATCTGCAATGAGTTTCAGGTATTCCTTTACACCACTGCCTTTCGACAGCCTGACCACATAGTCAGAAGCTTCCGGATACCAGAAGTACATTTCGTTTCGCTTGAGTTTCGACTCAGCTTGCGCTACAATCTGCTCTTCGAAGAGCGATTTCAGTACGATAGCTCCAGCACCTGCCTTGGCACAAGCCTTGATGTTTTCGATCGTTCCGGTCAGTTTCGAACTGCTGACCACGACTGGGTTTTTCAGTTTCAAACCCATATAGGTTGTTGACAAATCCATATTCGTATGTTGTTAGTTTAATATTCTATTGATCCACAAATTCAATCTGATCCGGATTTTTGGCCAGTCTTTCTGAGACATATGCAAAAGCAGCATCCAGGTTAGCTCTGGCTTCATCGGTCAGCTGCTCAATAAACTCCCATTCGTAACCTTTGATGTGCAAAAGATAGGTCTCAGGAGTCCGGTGGAAAATTTTCTGACATAAATCGAGCACAAAAGCCGGCGAAACAGCATGCATCGTAAATTCCACTTTGGCTTCTGACGGAAGAACTTTGGTGATGTTGAATCCTTCGATGGGCTCTAGTGAGGCATCCACGAAAAGTACTTTGTCGTAAGTTGAAATTTGCTCCGCGTCTTCTATATTAAGCTGGTAGTTTGTGTCGAGGTGAATGTGCTCATTGGGATGAACCTTGAGCCATTCTTCCATCCGGGCAATAAAAGCAGCACCCAGGCCATCATCCTGACGGCCCGGATTGCCATATCCAAAGATCAGTATCTGTGGTTTTTGCTCCATTTAGTGACTGCGCTTTTGATCCAAGACCACGTTGTTTGGGTCGATCATTGTAATTTCAAGCGGCATTTTGCCCAGGGCATGCGTAGCGCAGCTCAGACAGGGGTCGTAAGCTCTGATGGCGACTTCAACCGCGTTCATCATACCTTCTGTAATCACCTCTTTTCCGGTCATTACCGACTTTGCTACATTGTTCACGGCCTTGTTCATGGGCTCGTTGTTGTTGGTGGTCGATACGATCAGGTTGGCCATTTCAATCTGGTCATTGTCGTTGATGCGGTAATGGTGGAACAGCGTGCCACGCGGGGCTTCAATAAGGCCAACGCCTTCTTTTTGTTTGGTGCCTTTGGTCACAAGGTCAGTTCCCAACAAATCAGGATCATTGAGCAATTCATGAATCTTTTCGGCTGCGTGCAAGGTCTCTATCAAACGGGCATAGTGCATCAACATACAGTGGTTGTTAGGTTTACCATGTGTGAGCGCCTTGTAGATTTCAAACTCTTTCTGGGCCAATGGCGATGGAATAAAATCGCAGGTATTCAAACGTGCAAGTGGTCCAACGCGGTACCAGCCTTTTTCTTTTCCGTATTCTTTCAGGTAAGGGAATTTCATGTAACTCCAACTTCTTACCTCTTCTTCGATATAATCAGCATATTCCTGATAGTCGATGTCGTGCAGGATTTTTTTACCGTCGGCATCCACCGCGCGCAATACACCATGATAGAGGTCGAGGGCACCGTCTTTGCGCACCAGACTCAGGTGATTGCTGGGGAAATAGGAGAAGTTGTCAACGAAATCCTTGTTGGCGTGGTAATAGCCTTTGAAGAAATCGAGGGCATCCTGAGCCCATGAAACCATTTTGTCTGCATTGAGCGGATCGGCACCTTTGAGGAACTCATCACGTTCTTCGATACTCAGGTTTTTGTTGATACCGCCCGGGATAGCGCCAGTTCCGTGAATCTTTTTCCCTGCAGTGGCACGGATAATTTCCTGTCCGAACTTCCGCATCATCACGCCTTGAACCGCCAGTTCAGGTTTGGTCAGGGCAATGCCGATGATGTTCCGGATAGCCGGGTCGCCATCAACGCCGAACAGAAAGTCAGGAGCACTCAGGTGGAAGAAATGCAGCGCATGCGACTGGAAAAACTGTCCGTAGTGCATCAGGCGGCGCATTTTTTCGCCAGTTGGGGTAAGTCCGTCGCCGGTGCCGGCTCCCACGATCACATCGAGGGCCTTGGCAGCAGCCAGGTGATGGCTTACCGGGCAGATGCCACACAAGCGTTGCACCAATACGGGAGCTTCCCAATAGGGACGGCCCTGAACAAAACGTTCGAAACCGCGGAATTCGACGATATGCAGACGGCTTTGCTGGATATTGCCCTGTGCATCCATATGGATGGTTACTTTACCGTGTCCTTCGACACGGGTTACAGGTTCTATGGTGATTTTCTTTGTCATCTCAGTTCACTTTTGTGTTAATCAAATTTTACAACTTCGTAAGGCAGTTTCATCGGATCGCCTGTAATCAGGGCAACCAACGCATCCCAGATGAGATCGGCGCGGGGTGGACAGCCCGGTAGAAAATAGTCGATTTTGACGATCTCATGGCAGGGATAAACCCTGTCGAGCAACATAGGAAGCTCGTCGTCGTTGGGCATGATGCCTTCCTTGTTGAGTTGAACAGTGGGCCCACCGATATAGGCTTCGTGCAGACATTCTTCAACAGGAATTCCATTTCGTAAGGCCGGCAGTCCGCCCATGATGGCACATTCGCCCAGCGAAATCAGAATTTTACAGTTTTTACGGAACGATTTCAATACCTCAACGTTCTCGCTGTTGCAGCAGCCACCTTCGATGATGCCGATGTCAACAGGTTTGGTAAAAGTCTTTATGTCGTCAACAGGTGATTTATTGAACTCAACCAATTCGATCAGTTTGAGGATGCGTTCATCAATATCCAGGATTGACATATGGCAGCCGAAACAGCCGGCCAGCGATGTTGTAGCAATTACAGGTTTACTCATTTTGATTCCTCCGTTGTTTATAGTTTGATATCACTGCCAATTGGCTGTTTGTCGAATTTGCGGGTGCCGATAGGCTTGTCGAAGCCCTTTTCTTTCACCAGGATAGATCCTACCGGACAGTTTTCCATGGCGAGCTGTGCAGTTGCATCGTCCATTTTCTCAGCCATTACAGGGTCGAGCACTACCTCGGTACGATGTCCACGGTTGCGGAAAGCAAAGAAGCTTCTGCCCTCTTCATCCTTGATGGTCTTGATGCAGCGTTTGCAGAAAATACAGCGGTTTTGGTCCTTGATGATTTTCGATGAAGTTGCATCCACACCTTTCTGTGGAAACTCATACGGAAAACGGGGTACCATCATCTGGTAATAATATCCCAAAGCCTGAAGCTCGCAGCTTCCGCTCTTTTCGCAAGCGGGGCAGAAATGGTTTCCGCTGACAAACAGCAGCTCGACGATCGATCGACGCAGTTCACGGATTTCTTCTGATTCACTTTCGATTTCCATACCATCGGTAACAGGTGTGGTGCAGCTGGTCATCAGTCTGCCATTGATTCTCACTGAGCAGATGCGGCAGGCACCTTTGGGTTTTACCCCTTTCATATTACAAAGCGTGGGAATGTAAATGCCGTTTTCGGCGGCTGCCTCAACGATGAATTTTCCACCTTCGGCCATGCATTCTACGCCATCTATCTTGAATTTTATCAGGTTGCTCATAATCTTTGATTTACAGTTTTCAGAAAATAAGATGATTAATGGTGGTTAAAATTGGGCACTCGGCCAACATAATTGCACGAAGCCTGAACTGCTGATTTCATGTCGAAGCCTTCATCGAAATCAGTATCCTTCTGAATCAGTTGTTCATATAATGGTCTGAAGTTTTTCAGGCTACTTACAATTGGATTGGCAGCTGTTTGGCCAAGACCACAGCGACTGGCATTCAGTACTTTGCTCCATTCTTTCAGGTCTTTTAGGTCTTTGGCTACGCCTTTGCCATCCAGAATCTTTCGCAATTTGTTGTTCATCACCTGTGTCATGTTGCGGCAGGGGGNNCGGAGCCACATGATTCGTCGATGAAGAATTCCATGAAGTTAACCACGACATCGCGTAATAAATTGCGTTGTTTGCCGAAGATGATCATTGAGCCACCTGTCGAAAGGTCGGAGTAGCCCAGGGTGCGGTGAAATTCATCAGGACCAATCAGGGTGCCCGAAGGACCGCCAACCTGAACAGCCTGCACTTCGTATGCGCCGACCATATTGAGCATATCTTCTACATTGAAGCCCCAGTTAACTTCATATACACCCGGGAACATGCAATCGCCCGAGATGCTAAGTATTTTTGTTCCTGTTGAATCGTCGGTACCAAATTGTGAGAACCATTCGCCTCCATTTTGCACGATACGCACGGCTGTAGCAAAAGTTTCCACATTGTTGATAATGGTTGGCTGGCCAAGATAACCTTTTTCGACCGGGAACGGAGGCTTGTCGCGTGGTTCACCGCGTTTTCCTTCGAGCGACTCGAGCAGGGCAGATTCTTCACCACAAACATAAGCCCCTGCACCATACTGAATGCGGATATCGAAATTAAAGCCTTCGATGCCACTGATATTCTGTCCAAGAAGACCGTTTTCGCGCATTTTCTGCAATACTTCTTCCAGGTATTTTTTCATATAACGGTATTCATAACGGATATAGAGAATACCTTCGTCGCCACCTATTGCGTAACCGGCAAGTGCCATACCTTCAAAAACCAGTTCTGGCTTTTCGGTGAGGATCACCCTGTCTTTAAAAGTACCAGGTTCGCCTTCGTCGGCATTACAAACTACATAATGCTTCTGGCCTTTTGCCCTGCGGCAAAACTCCCATTTTAAACCTGTTGGAAAACCAGCTCCACCTCTACCACGGATATGCGAATGCTTGATTTCGGCAATCACACCTTCCGGCGACATTTTTGGGAGCAATTCTTTGATCACGCTACCGCTAACATAATCATCCGACAAAATCATGCCTTTTCTGCGCACATTGCTCGACACCATAGAACGTAGGCTTGGCAGGTTGTTTTTGCCGTCGCCGTAGCTCTCGTTACGCAATTCGTCCATGCTTTTGCCTTCTTTCATGTGGCGGACAATCTCGCGCACACGGTAAGGCGTAAGACGCGTAAATACTTTGTTGTTGATTAAAGCAGCAGGCTCCTGGTCGGCCATGCCTATACAGGCTGTGTCGAACAAACCAATCTGTCCGTCGGGGGTTACCTGACCAAAACTAATGCCGGCTTCTTTTTCAAAAGCTTCTTTAATTGCCTGCCTGCCAAACATATATGCTACAGGACTGTTGTTGAGATAAACCGTATATTTACCAACAGGTTTCAAAGTGAAAAAATGGTAAAATGTAATGGTTTGCGTGATGTCGACTTGCGACATTCCCAACATTTCCGACAGCAGTTGAATGGCTTCCCCGGCAATGTACCCGAACTGCTCCTGAATATCGATCAGGATATCCATCAATCGTGTGCGGTCGTTTCCGTATTTCTGAACGATTTGCTTAACGGTGTTTTCCATGTATTGATAATTAGAGTTTAACTTTCGAAAAAGTCGATTGGACTTTGTTGTTAATCGATTAACAGCAAAAATAGAATCTTTTAAATGCGACACAACCACTGGCATAAATTTAGAATGGATATAAATTGCTTTTTCCTGGTTTAGTAATTACTTTATATTACTGACGCATAGAGTAATACGAAATATAAACTAAGCATCTACTGAATATGACCACCAGATAGTTTAGATTCAATCTGTATTAAAATTGAGCAGTTTTGTTGAAATTTTCAACATCAACTTCATTCTTCTAATGATCGCTTAGCCTGTAAAAGCATTGGAATATTTGCTAGCTTTGCACCTTCAATCGGGCGGTATTAATTCCTAATTTAAATTTGTATGATCGCAGTCAATGACCTGAGTATTCAATTCGGGAAACGTATTCTTTTTCAGGAGGTGAACATGAAATTCACATCCGGTAACTGCTATGGCATCATTGGTGCCAATGGAGCAGGTAAATCCACTTTTTTGAAACTACTGAGCGGAGACCTGGAGAGCACAAGGGGCAATGTGCAGCTTGGCGCAGGTGAAAGGTTGTCAGTACTCAGGCAGAACCACAACGAATATAATGATTTCACGGTTTTGAATACGGTTTTGATCGGACATGCGCGCCTTTGGGAAGTCATGCACGAGAAAGATGCATTGTATGCCAAAACTGAATTTACCGACGAAGATGGTTTGAAAGCCAGTGAATTGGAAGGAATGTTTGCCGATATGGACGGATGGAATGCCGAAAGCAATGCCGCCAGCCTTTTGAGTGGACTAGGCATTAAAGAGGAATTGCATGACAAACTGATGAGTGAACTCAGCGGGAAACAAAAGGTGAAGGTATTGCTGGCTCAGGCCTTGTTTGGTAAACCGGATAACCTGCTTTTGGATGAGCCCACTAATGATCTTGACCTTGAAACAGTTAACTGGCTGGAAAATTATTTGGCAAACTTCGAAAACACGGTTTTGGTTGTGTCGCACGACCGGCACTTCCTCGACACCATTTGTACACATATTGTAGATATCGATTTCAGTCGCGTGCAAATGTTTTCGGGAAATTATTCGTTTTGGTACGAGTCGAGTCAACTTGCTTTGCAACAGCTGCAAAACCAGAATAAAAAAGCTGAAGAACGCAAAAAGGAACTGATGGAATTTATTCAGCGCTTTAGTGCCAATGCCTCCAAATCCAAGCAAACCACCAGTCGCAAAAAGATGATTGAAAAGCTTAACATCGAAGAGATTAAGCCATCTACCCGAAAATATCCCGCCATTATTTTTACACCCGAACGCGAACCCGGGAACCAGATTCTGGATGTGGTCGATCTGAGTAAAAAAGTGGGCGATTCACTCTTGTTTAGCCAGTTAAGCTTTAGCTTGCAAAAAGATGATAAGGTAGTGTTCCTCTCGCGTGACACCCGCGCCATGACGGCACTTTTTGAGATATTGAAAGGGCATGAAAAACCTGACAGCGGTTCTTTCACCTGGGGACAAACAATACTGAAAGCCTACCTCCCACTCGAATACGATGAGTTATTTCAAAAAGACATCACACTGATGGACTGGTTGGCGCAGTTTTCGGATGACACTACTGAGGTATATCTGCGGGGCTTTCTAGGGAAAATGCTCTTTTCGGGCGAAGAGGTTTACAAAAAGGCGAATGTGCTCTCAGGAGGAGAAAAGGTTCGCTGTATGATCGCCCGGATGATGACCCGTAACGCCAATGTGATGTTGCTGGACACGCCAACCAACCACCTCGACCTTGAATCCATTCAGGCCTTCAACAATACGCTGATCAAGTTCAAAGGCAATATCCTGATGTCGTCGCATGACCATGCCTTTATACAGACCGTTTGCAATCGGATTATTGAAATTGGACCCAATGGCATGATTGACAAGCTGATGGATTATGACGATTACATCTCCGACGAAAAGATCAGGCAACAACGAAGCGAGTTGTATAAATAGCTTTCATTATTAAAACCCCGTTTTCTGAATCTTTGGATGGATAGCATTCAATTCTTTGATTGCAGCTGAACCATACCAGGGATAGAGTTTGGCTTTGAGCAGGCCGTTACTGATGGCTGGATCATGGCTAAGCAGGGTTTTTACTTCGGTAGTATCGGTGGCATCGAAAATAAATATGCCCCTAAAATCTTCAGCATTTTTGGTGTAAAAAGGACCAGCCAGCAACAGTTTATTTGCTTTCGCCATCTCAACCATGTTCTTCATGTGACCCTGAAACAGGCTGTCGCGGACGACTTTGTCTGAAACTATACTATCGCCCGAGCTCAGCATCACAAAAGTATAGGTGCAATTGCCGTAGGCATCGGCACCCAGTTTGGCAGCATAGGCTGAGTCGAATTCCGGCAATGTTGATTCCTGTGCTAAAAGCCCTGCTGGGCAAAGAATAACAAAAAGGAAAAATATAGAAAAGTATTTCATATTGAAGGCGTTTAAGGTTTGATCAAAAATACAATTTGTTTTTTTAGTTTGGCACTCTCATCCAAAATACCCCAAAAAACCTAATTTTGAAGAAAAATACCTCATGACGGCGATTCCCCATTCTGCAACAGATTATTATCAGCTCGACGAACTCCTTTCTGATGAACACAAACTGGTACGTGCCACTATCCGGGATTGGGTGAACAGAAATGTGAAACCCATCATTGAAGAACACGCACAGAAGGCTACCTTTCCGGTACATTTGGTAAAAGAACTGGGCGCTTTGGGAGCTTACGCACCTTACTTGCCCCAAGAATATGCATGTGCCGGCATGGATTACACCACCTATGGGCTGATCATGCAGGAGCTTGAGCGTGGCGATTCAGGCATTCGCTCCATGGCTTCGGTGCAGTCGTCGCTGGTGATGTATCCCATATTCGCTTTTGGGACAGAAGCACAAAGGCAAAAATACCTACCCAAACTGGCTACTGGTGAAATGATAGGCTGTTTTGGATTGACCGAACCCAACCATGGTTCCAATCCGGGCGGTATGGAGTCGCGCATCAAAGATGTTGGCGATCATTACGTGCTCAATGGTGCTAAAATGTGGATCACCAATGCGCCTTTGGCAGATGTGGCAGTCGTGTGGGCCAAAGATGAAGCAGGAGTTGTACGCGGAGTTCTGGTTGAAAAAGACATGAAGGGTTTTTCGGCACCTGAAACGCCTGGAAAATGGTCGCTTCGCGCCTCTATCACAGGCGAACTGGTGTTTGACGATGTGGTAATCCCGAAAGAAAATATCCTGCCGAATATCAAAGGTCTCAAAGGCCCGATGATGTGTCTCAACAGTGCACGTTATGGCATCGCATGGGGCGCTGTGGGTGCTGCTATCGATTGTTATGAAACAGCCCTGCAATACAGCCTTGAACGCACACAATTTGGCAAACCCATAGCCTCATTTCAGTTGCAGCAGAAGAAACTGGCCGAGGCATTAACGGAAATCACCAAGGCACAATTGATGGCCTGGCGACTTGGAAGCCTTAAAGATCAGGACAAAGCCACGCCGGCACAGATATCGATGGCCAAACGCAACAATGTTGATATGGCTTTAAAAGTGGCACGGGAAACACGACAGATTTTAGGAGCGATGGGCATCACAGGTGATTTTCCGATGATGCGGCATATGATGAATCTCGAATCAGTAATTACTTACGAAGGCACGCACGATGTGCACCTGCTCATTACGGGTCACGATATCACCGGGATTGGGGCTTTTGTTTGAGGTTATGGTGGCTTCGAGAGCCTCAGCCACCGGGTTTTCCGATGCCTGAGGCTCCCGAAGGCGGAGTAAAATAAACCAAAAAATGCATTTATCAAATAATGAAAGGATATCTCTACATATTGGAATGCGCTGATGGAAGTTATTACACTGGAAGCACAAACGATTTGGAGAAGCGTATTCAGCAGCACCAAAATGGAGAAGGTGCTAACCACACTAAAAAACGCTTACCTGTAAGGTTAGTTTATTTCGAAGAATATTTACAGATTGAACAGGCTTTTTTTCGCGAGAAACAGATTCAGGGTTGGAGCAGGAAAAAGAAAGAAGCATTGATCAATGGGTTAGTGGAATTACTACCAAAATTGGCTGTAGCTTATCGTGATTTAAGGTAAGCTGGTGGCTTCGAGAGCCTCAGCCACCGGGTTTTCCGATGCCTGAGGCACCCGAAGGCGGAGGGTAAGATTATCTCTCAAATGGTGGCTTCGAGGGCCTCAGCCACCGAAATGTTGAAATATTAGCAGCTAATGCCACACAACTGAAACAGCACCCTGGCACCTACATTACCATCCCAATCATCGGGACCCGGGGCAACTTCGCAGAGGTCGAAACCGATAATTTCCTTTCCGGAAATCTTCAGCATATTCAGCAGGTACATCAGTTCTTCGAACTGGAGTCCGCCTGGCACGGGAGTGCCTGTATTGGGGCAAAGCGTGGGATCGAGGCCGTCGATATCAACTGAAACATACACTTTTTCAGGTAGGTGCGAAACCATTTGCTGCACCTGTTCTGCCCAGCTACGCCCTTCGAACTGTTGTTTGCGTGTCTCACGGTCGAAATAGGCAATCACCCTACCCTCCTGCGCCTTCACGAAATCGGCTTCTTCGTGACAATAGTCGCGAATTCCTACCTGAACAAGCTTTTCAACATGCTGAAGTTTCAGTATATTGTAAAAGATTGAAGCATGCGAATATTGAAAGCCTTCGTAGGCGTTGCGCAGGTCGAGATGTGCATCGGCCATAATGATGCCATAGCTTTGGCCCTGATCTGCCAGGTACTGGTGATATGCCAAGGGTATGCTATGGTCGCCACCCAACAAGCCAACGACTTTGCCCTGCTCGCGCCAGTAAGCAATGCGTTTACGCAGCCAGTCGTTTTTCTTTTCAGTGGCTTCGATAATTTTATCGTAATATTTTTTAAAATGTTGCGGTTTTCTCTCCAAATCACCACTTTCTGCTGCTTCAATAATGACTTCTGCAACCGGAAGCAAATCATCGTGCAAACGACGTAAATCATCCGGAAAAGCATCCAGCCAGATGCCCTTTTCCCAAAGATCAGGATAGTCATGGTTGTGCAAATCGACTTGCATTGAAGCTTCCTTAACTGCAGCCGGGCCATCAGCTGTGCCACGACCATAGCTGGTTGTAAGTTCCCACTCTACAGGAATGATGATGATAGCAGACTGTTCAGCAGTAAAAGGCAGCCCAAAGATTCCAGCGCCGGCGGTGGCTGCTGCATTGGGATTGAATGAAGACTCAGGCATTGGTAAATGTATTTGTGGCAAAAGTCGGCAAAAATTCAATAATGCTTACTTTTGCCGTCCAATCTTTTATAGCGGCATGGATTTATTCTCGGGTTTGTATCCTTTTGTTTTTTGTAGTCTGGGCAGTGGTAGCAGCGGTAACAGCTATTATGTTGGTAACGGAAGTGAGGGTTTTTTGGTTGATGCCGGCCTTAACGGACGCACCATCAGAAAGAGACTGGCGGAGGTTGGCGTATTGCCGCGGCAGTTGAAAGGCATCCTGCTGACACACGACCACAACGACCACATCAAAGGTTTGTCAGCCATGGTTAATGAGCACCGTATTCCCTTTTATGCACTGGCCGAATGCCACGAAGGCATCAAATACAACCATTTTGCACGCTATGCTGACGACGATCTTTTCAATGAAATTACCCCTGAAACAGCCATTGAGATAGCCGGACTGAAGATCACGCCTTTTGCGGTTTCGCACGACGGAAGAGGAGCCGTTGGCTATCATATTCAAAATAGTCATAGCAGTTTGAGTATTGTAACCGACACCGGCACCATCACGGATGAAGCCCTACCCTATCTGAAAAAGTCGACGGCCATTGTGCTTGAATCAAACTATGACACCGAAATGCTGATGAGTGGCCCTTATCCAGCCTTCCTGAAAAACAGGGTCGATAGCGAAACAGGTCACCTGAGCAATGCACAGGCAGCAGCATTTTTCAGGGAGCATTACCACGAACGCATGTCGCACATCTATCTTTGCCACCTGAGCCAGCAAAACAACCGGCCCGATCTGGCCATTCAGGCTACCAAAGAAGCCCTACAACAGACAAAAAGCAAGATCAATCCCAACCTGACTTTGATTCCGTTGCCACGCACCAAACGAACGGCATTGATGCATTTGTAAGCGGAAAAACAGCCTACTTTCCTAAATACCACGCAAGCCCAAACGAAATAAAGGTAAAATCCTGGGTGAGGCCGGTGCCAAATGAAAGATCAGCCTGCATTCTGGGGTTAATGAGGTAAGCCAGTCCTGCATCGGCCGAAACATCAACATCATATCGCGTCCATTCTCCATACGGCTCTACAAAAATACTCCATTGGTCATCGATGGCATAGCCCAAAGCAAATGCATAGATAAAGTTCACATACTCTTGTGCAATTAGACTCAGCCCAAGGTTTGATCCGAGACTCAACTTATCGGTCAAGGCAGCACTATGGAGATACTTTAGCACAAAATCCACCTCTTCAGAAGCTACATCTTTAGAGCCTGTGGGCAGACTGACATCAAGCAAAAGGGTTGATTCCATCCCTCTTTCCTCGTTTTGGCATACGGCATATTTGGCACCAATCGAAAGGTTCGACAAACCTGCATCTTTGATTTTTCCTGCCGGCATATCGAAAGCATTCATCAGATATGCTTGTCCGACTCTGATTTCCAGTTTATTCAGTAAACCATACCTGAGCAGAACACCCGGAATCGTATTTGAGCTGGTTGCCTTGTATTTGGTGAAATTCAAGCCCATTTCAAGATTGGCGTGCCGTTTGTTTACCACACCGGTTCCATCACCTGCCCCCGGGCGGTCGAAGCTAATTGTTTGGGCACTCACAACGGTGGATAGCCCGAAGAGCAGGCTCAAAATAAAAAGAAAGGAATAGTTCTTCATTTGATTTTAATTTGGTTGCATCAAATATACTAAAAGCTGTTCTATCAGAATCGTTTTGGAACAAGAACCAGGGATTTGTAAGCAGTCGACACAGATTTGTTAACTTCGCAACTTCAAATGAAACACATGTCAGACAACATCAGTGCCTTCAGAATTAGCATCAAAGGGCTCGTGCAAGGCGTTGGTTTCAGGCCATTTGTCTATCGAATGGCGATGAAACACCAGATCAAAGGCTGGGTCGAAAACAACAACGAAGGAGTGCTGATTCATGCCGAGGGTACTGAGTTTCAGTTGCGTGATTTTGCGAATGCTATCAGCTTGCAGGCACCGCCTGCTTCTCATATCAGTCAGCTCGACATGGCAAATGCTGATTTTCAGTCATTCAATGATTTTACCATCCAAAAAAGCAGCAACCTGTCAGATCATGTCACAGAAGTGAGCCCGGATATCGCGGTGTGTGAGGATTGTCTGCAGGATTTAACAAGCCAGCCACATCGCTTCAATTATCCATTTATCAACTGCACCAACTGCGGCCCACGCTTCTCGATCATCCGTGCGTTGCCTTACGACAGGTCCATGACGAGCATGGCGCCTTTTGGGATGTGCGCCCAATGTGCCAAAGAATATACCGATATTCTCGACCGCCGTTTTCATGCGCAACCCGTGGCCTGTCTGCATTGCGGACCAGCTTATGTTCTGCCTGATGGTAGTTTTGAAACCAATGGGGAACGTTTGGCAAGCATGCTTGCGAGAACCATCG
Source organism: Bacteroidales bacterium UBA5536 (assembly GCA_002426795.1). Lineage (GTDB taxonomy): Bacteria > Bacteroidota > Bacteroidia > Bacteroidales > F082 > UBA5536. The sequence continues at coordinate 132,237 of DINQ01000021.1, read as the reverse complement.
ACAGTGGTAAAATACTTGCCCTTAAAGGCATGGGTGGCTTTCACCTGATTTGTGATGCTAGCAACGAAACAGCAGTGGCTACGCTCAGGTTTCGCAAACAGCGCGACGGCAAACCCATGGCCGTGATGATGGCTGATCTTGCTTCGGTTTTAAAGTATTTTGCTGTGGATGAGTCAGAAGCAGAAGTTTTACAATCGTGGAGAAGACCGATCGTGCTGTTAAAAAACAAGGAGGAACTTGCCTTTTCGGTGAGCCGTGGACTTGGTTCAACAGGTGTGATGCTGCCCTATATGCCTTTGCATTACCAACTTTTTCAGCAATTGAAAACGAAGGCCATTGTCATGACAAGCGGAAACATTTCGGACGAACCGGTTGTGATAGACGACAAAAGCGCCCTGCAGAACCTTGGACAGATTGCTGATCTGGTTGTTGGTTACAACCGCGAAATATACAACCGTGTGGATGATTCTGTTGTGATGGTGGTCAACCAAGAACCCAGAATGATCAGGCGCTCTCGATCGTACGCACCTTCACCTATTTCTGTGCAATTGCAAACGGAAGGCATCTTTGCAGCCGGAGCCGAACTGGTTAATACCTTTGGTATAGGTAAAGGCGCTCAAATTATTTTAAGTCAACATATTGGTGATTTGAAAAATGCTGAAACAATGGCCTTCTATGAAGAATCGTTTGGACGTTTTCAATCACTTTTTCGCTTCACACCTTCGCTGGTTGCCTGCGATAGCCATCCCGACTATCTTTCCTCTCAGTTTGCCCGCAGCCTCGAAATCCCAACCATCGAAATACAGCACCATCATGCACACATTGCTTCCTGCATGGCCGAGTATGGACTCGATGAACCAGTTATCGGCATTGCGCTGGACGGCACAGGTTGGGGCGATGATGCCACCATTTGGGGTGGGGAATATTTCCTTGCCGACCTGAACGGATATAAGCGTATGTACCACTTCGATCCGGTGCCACTGCCAGGAGGCGATCAGGTGACCAAACAACCGTGGCGTACAGCCTTTTCGTATCTATATAAATACTTTGGGATGTCTGCCTTTGTGGAAGATGATGCGGTGAAATTACTCCCTGATTTCAAGGATTTACCTTTGTTGACTCAGATGATTGACAAGCAACTCAACAGTCCACTCAGCTCGGGTGCGGGACGTCTGTTTGATGCCGTTGCTGCGCTCACCGGACTTTGTGCTGTGAGCAGCTACCATGCCGAAGCGCCCATGCGGCTTGAGGCGGTTATCAAACCCGGTGTGCAAGGCAAATACCTGATCGAAATAGAAGGCAAAGTGGTGGTATTCAGAAAGCTGTTCCGGCAGTTGCTCGACGACCTGAACAACAAGGTGGAAACGGGCATCATTGCTGCAAAATTTCACAATACCATCGTGGCCCTTAACCTGCTGATTGCGCGCAAAATCAGTCAACAGACCAGTTGCAAAAAGGTTGTGCTTTCGGGAGGGAGTTTCCAAAATAAATACCTGCTCGAACACACCGAAAAGCTGCTTTTACGAGCTGGCTTCGAAGTATTTGCACACCAAAAAGTCCCAACAAACGACGGTGGCATTGCACTGGGGCAGCTGGCTATTGCAGCCAAAAGAAGAGCAATTTCCGACCAGAATCAATCCAATTCTAAACCATATTGAGATGGCAAACGGACAAGAGAGAGATCGCATTCAACCCGGGATGAAGGTTGGGATTGTGAAGAAAGAGCACCAACGAACCGGCGAAATCACCGAAGGGATAGTGGATCGTTTGCTCACCAAAAGCAGTTTTCATTCACATGGTATCAAGGTGCGGTTGACCAATGGAGCTATTGGTCGCGTTAAGGTAATCCAGGAGGAAGAAACATGAAAACAGCCTCCTTATCCAATCTGAAAGCAGAACTTCAGCACATACCACCAAACGAATTGATAGCCATTTGTTTGCGCCTTGCAAAATACAAGAAAGAAAACAAGGAACTCCTCTCCTACTTGTTGTTTGAAATGCGGGATGATCAGGCTTTTATTGCTGCTGTAAAAGCACAGATAGATGAAGAATTCAAGGCGTTGAACACGCACCAGCTATATCTGGCCAAGAAAACAATCCGTAAAGTTTTGCGCACGACCAACAAATATATTCGCTTCGCTGCTTCAAAGCAGGTTGAAGTGGAGCTGCGTATTCATTTTTGTAAAACGATGAAACTGTCGCCACTTCGGTTTAAGACTAGTACGGTATTGTACAATTTATATCTGCGCCAGTTACAACTCATCCGAAAAGCTGTTGGAGGCCTGCACGAGGACCTTCAACACGATTACTCCAGCGAAATTGAGTCATTGAGCCTGTAAAACAGAGGTTTCAGGCGTGGAATGTCTTAAGGTACAACTGCTCCACCTGCTCGCGTGCCCAGGGTGTTTTCCTCAGGAAGGTAAGGCATGATTTGATGCTTGGATTGCTTTTGAAGCAATTGATTTTGATACGCCAGGCCAATCCGGCCCAGCCATAGTCTTCAACCAGCATGATCAGCATGGTTTCGAGTGTAACGCCATGAAGGGGGTTGTTTGGCTGTTCCATGGTTATTGCTTGTTTGAATAGGCATGTTTGCCAACAGTCCAACCATGTTGGCTTAAATGTTGTTCGCCCGACTCAATGGCGCCGTATTCCATTTCGGTGCCCATGGAGTCGTTCCAGCGGTTCAGGTAGCCGAAAAGTGACACCACGCCGGTTATTTCTACAATTTCACCTTCGTCCCAGTATTTGCGCAGGTTTTCAGCAATTTCGTCTGTCACGCTGTTTGGAACTACTGAGGCAGCCACGGCAAAATCGAGCGCTGCACGTTCAGCAGCACTAAAGGAGTGATGCGTTTTGTATTCCCAGATATTCTCAATCTGACCGTCGGGTGCTTCATAGCGTTCTGCCGCCCTGATGGCATGTGCCTGACAATACCTGCATCCGGCGGCATTGCTGCTCACATAAGCGATCAATCGTTTCAGGGCGCTTGTTACACGGCCTTTGTTTTCCATCACAGCTTTATTGAGTTCAATAAAAGCCATGGCGATGCGTGGCCGATGGTGCATGGTCAGCACGCTGTTTGGGCAAAAACCCAGGGTTTCGTTGTAAAAAGTTATGAGGTTCTGTAAGGCTTTGTCGGAGGTATCGCTTTTCGGAAAGACCAAAGGCTGTTTCATTGTTTTCGTATTGCTTTATTGGGGTGTAAAAGTAATAGAAAAGCGTTTAAAGGATATTTCTTCTTTAGCTAATTCTCCAGATTGAAGCGGATCAGTCGTTCGATATCCGGTATGAGTTCCTGATTTTCAATTGCTACAGCTATTCCCCAGTCCTCGACATATTTAGTGGCCTGCTCAAGTTCCCGTTTGATGCGATCGTGCAACTCGCTGGCCATCACAACATCGTAAGCTTTTTGCCCAAACACAAAAGCTACCTTGAAATAACCTTCCCGTGGCAGGAAATACATAATAGCGCGTTTTTTATCCTTGAGGCCGTAACTCCACCCAAACTGCTATCCGGGATAATTCCACTCTCCGACCGCTTTCGGATATTGTAAAAGGATAAAGCTGTGCAAATGTTCCCAAAGTTTTATTTTATCTCCAATTGCGACAGAAACAAGTTTTATGTCAGGTACCTGACTTTTATCGGTAAAGATGCTGATATCGCTCATAAAATTTTGCTAAATAATTCATCGTTTCCGCAAGCTTCATTGTCCTGAAAGATGAATCGCAATCTTTCGACCAGCTGGGCAATCGGAGCAGGTGATTTCGCATATTCAAAAGTAACTTTCTTTTGAAATCCGTTTTCAGTTCTGATGGAAACCCATTCAGCGCCACCGTCGGCACAATCGGGGCAACCGATGATGTCGGGCAGTGCACTCAGTTTTTCCTGGTCGGCAGCCTGTTGCAAGGCGTTCCAATCCTCTTCTGTGATTTCTACCTGACAAACAATGGGCTTAAGCTCGTTGTTCCAGCTGCTGCGAATCAGGCTTGCATGGTTTTCCTGAATGGTCAGCTCGTTTTTGCAATGTCCTGCACACATCCCAAAGGAAGTGCCGTAACTGATAGTGATTAAGGGTGTTGTATTTGTTTTGTCTTTAGAACAGGAGATGGTCGAAAGACCAATTAAAACAAGGAATAAAAGGTTTCGCATAGAATTTATTTTTGAGAAACTGTTCCAAAAATTATGCCCAAATTGAATTTCGAGAATTAATCCGTGCGAAAGTTAGTCTTCCGGACCAGCTTGCGGATGTGTTCTGTTTCGGTGTTTTGATGATCAAAGTAATCATCGAACAGCCCTGTGAGTGCACCCTAATAAGTTAAAGCCAAGTGTTCGTTCAGGTTGAGTTTTTTATCGCTTAGCATGACAAACGACTCGCCCAATACCGCTGGTACTGCAAAAGCGTTAAAATGGGTGATTTTTCGAAAATCAGCTTCCGTGAGGCTGCCATCGTTTTGCGTGCTGATAGCCTGAATATCCCGCAAAATTGTTTTTGTTGCAGTAAGCCACGGCCCATTCTAAATAAAATACCAGGTAATGCAATAGAGTTAAATAAGCCCGTTTGAAAATGCCTATTCGGGATTCCATCCAGTCAATGTGAAGGTCGAAAATTCACGACAAATTAAAAATATTTGCTTGCACATGTGCTTGTATATTTCACTGCAAAACTTAACTGGTTTGCTTCCAATCAAATTCAGCTTTTTTCAGCCGGTCCATGATGGCCATGCCAATACCTTCTTCTGCAACAGCTTCAGCAACAATCAGATCGATCTCAGTATCATCCTCAAGGGCATGCATGGCAGCGAACAGATTAACTGCATAGTCGCGCAGGTCGTGCCTGTCGGATACCTCGATCACACGCTTAAAACCTTCACTATGTTTTCCTGTGTAGGAGATTAATCCGGCCCTGCTCAGATCTATTTGGCTAAGCAAATATTCGTCAGCGATCAGCATTTTCTTTCGGGGACTGTAATGCGATTTGAGCATGCCGGGAGCCAATGACTTTTCGAGGACACCTGACTGATCGAAAGGAAGCACTTTTTCAATTTCTTCGCGGGTGATGACCCCAGTCCGCAACAGCTGAAAGCCCCTGTCGGTGAGGCGGATAATAGTCGACTCGATGCCTACCGTGGTTTTGCCTCCGTCGAGGATGTAATCCACATCGGGAAGCTGCTTGCGAACATGCTCAGCACTTGTCGGACTGATTCGGCCAAACTTATTCGCACTCGGAGCTGCCAACGGACATCCGGCGGCTGCAATCAGCGCCAGGGCAACAGGATGCGCCGGCATGCGAATACCCACGGTTGACATGCCCGAAGTCACCAGATCGGGTACCAAATTGCTTTTGGGGAGCACCAACGTGAGAGGTCCCGGCCAGAATTTATCCGCCAAGGCCATGATTCGCTCGTCTTTGCTGACCGTTAGCTGCTCAAGTTGCTGTATGTCGGCGATATGCACAATCAACGGGTCGAATGACGGTCTTTCCTTGAGTTCAAATATCTTCGCTACCGCAGTTGGATTCAGCGCATTGGCACCCAGACCATAAACAGTTTCGGTAGGGAAAGCCACCAGCCTGCCCTCCTTAATGTGGCTGGCAGCAATTTGTATATTTTCTTGTAGATGCATTATTTACTTTAATAGTGTATTATTGAAGTTGCGTTAGCATAGAAAATCAGAAGAACTTATTAACTAATCGCCTGATCCCACAACTAAATGACCTTTCAAAAGGCCCCCTGGTACGGATCTGCAATTAGGATGGTTCGGAAGAAATTAAAGAGCGTGTTAATTGCCTTAACAGTTCTTCTGTATTGTAGACCGTTGCAAACTCATTGTGCAGACTTGCCAAAGCCGTTTGGTGAATGGTTTCAGCAGTAAAGCGTTTGCCATCAAAGCCTTTTTTGGCAAAGGTAGCTGATGCGTCAGCGACAATAACGGTTTCGAATCCCAGATTGGCTGCCATGCGCACAGTTGTCGAAACACAATGATCGGTTGTAAGTCCGGCAATCACAAGTTTTCCGATACCTGCCCGTTCCAATCGCTCCTGCAAATCGGTGCCAATAAATGCACTGTTGACATTTTTCCGGATGACTGTTTCGCCTGAAAGCGGTGCAACCAGTGGATGGAAACTGTTTCCGGAATGACCTGGATGCAGTGGTGAATTCGGGTTTGTAGAGCAATGTTGGGCATGAAATACTGGCCAATTCCTATCGCGCCAAAAGCCCAGCAATTGTGCAGCTTTTGCTTCTGCATCCAGGTTGTTTCGTTCGCCGCCCCAATAAGCCACATCCTGAAAAGCCTGTTGGATATCGATCAGCAGAAGTGCCGGAAGTTTATTCTCTTGATTCATTTATAATTACTGTGTTTAATTGTGGTCATTGTACTTTCGATTCATTTTCAGTCAATTGGCTGCGCCAAAACATCCGGATGTTCGGCTACCACTTTGATGATCAGCTCACCAAAGAGGGTGTTGGCCCAGGCAAACCAGGCGCGGTTAAAGTCGTAAGGATCATCCTTGTGAAAAGCCTCATGCATGAAACCTGTTTCGGCATGGGTGTTTTTCAGCATTTTGATGCAGTGAAAAATCTCTTTGGGGTCGTTGGATGTCATGGCCCGTAGAATGATGCCCATCGGCCAGATTTTTTCTTTGCCGGTATGTGGACTGGCTTGTCCTTCGCCCAGATCGCCAAGCAGGTAATAGGGATTGGCATCACTTAGCAGAAATTTTCTGGTGCGTTGGTAAACAGGATCATTTGCATAGGATGGCTCAAGGTAAGCCAGCGACATGAGCGAAGGTACATTGGCATCGTCCATAAACACTTTGTTACCAAAACCGTCGACTTCGTAAGCAAAGATTTTTCCAAAACCGAGGTGTTCAGCCATGCCGTAAATTTGCAAGGCTTCGCTGATTTCATCCGCAAAAGCTTTGCATTCAGCAGCAAAGGCAGGGTCGTTCAAAACATCCATATAGATAGTTGCCAACTGCCTGAGCGACAATTCGGCAAAGATATTCGAAGGAATCAGATACGGAAACAAGGTGGCATCATCCGAAGGGCGAAACATGGAGCAAATGAGTCCTGTTGGCTTGATGGGGCGGCCTGTTCCGTTAAAGACGGGCGCATCAATCATGGCGTTGGTCCTGCGCGAAAAACGGTAAGGCGAAGTGCCATCCATGCGCTGCTCGGTTCTGAAAGTTTGTGCGATCAGGCGCATGGCTTTGTCCCAGTTGGCATCAAAAATACTGTTGTCTCCGGATAGTTCGTAGTAACGGTTCGACAGCCGCACGACATAACAAAGCGAATCAATTTCCCATTTACGCTCGTGCACTCCCGGAACCGGCTGCGGAACATCGTCGTTCCAATCAGAAACCTTTGTCAGATCCTTGTAAAAAGCATTGGCATAGGGATCGAGTAAAACACATTTCACCTGTCGGTTGATGAGACCTTTGATCATGTTTTTAAGCGGCTCATCTTCATTGATCAAAGGCAGGTAAGGCCACACCTGTGCCGTGGAATCGCGCAACCACATGGCGTCGATGTCGCCGGTGATGATGAAAGTGTCGGGCTTTCCATCGATGATTTCGTAGTCAACCGTGGTGTCAAGGGTGTTCGGATAACAGTTTTCGAACAGCCAGGCAATTTGCGGGTCGGCCAGTTTTGCCTGAATATCAACAATCATCCTTTCAACGGCCTCGCTTCTGAAGGTTCGTTCAGTAATTGGCGGCCTGTTCGACACATAACCATCTACCGGAAGCAGAAAATTGGCTGCAAATCCGCTGAATGAAGGTAAGGTGAGGGCGCCGAGTGCAAGACCATTGTTTTTGATGAATTGTCTTCGTTTCATGCTGTTTGGTAATGAAATGTTTAGTTTTTTGATTACGATTTAGGAGTTAGTTGCCGGATAATCAGACTGGCCACAAAGGCTTCGAGCAGACTGAGTGGTACTGCAATCCAAAGCAGTTTGAGCGGAAAGACGCCCATATTCCACACCACCACCCACATCAACACGAAACCGACAAACCATGATAAAAAGGTTGTTTGCAAAAGGCTGAATTTTTTTGACAAAATGAAAATGGCCATGGCAAAAAAGAGTGACCACAAGCCCCAAACAGCGCCATTCACAGGTTCAGACGGAAAAACAAGGCCAAGGCTTTCGTAGTGGTTTGTCCAATAGTGTTTTGCCAATACTTCATTCCGAAAGAATTCAGAGAAGCTGATCCAGAGCGTTGCCGCTAAAACCGGCAGAATTGTGTTTTTGAAGTTCATCTCATTCATTTTTTGTTGGTTAATTGTTTCAGAAAAATTTCCTCTTCGGCACTTTTTAGTTGCACTACGGTGTCTACCAATGCATTCGGAATGGTCATCGACAACACATATTGCTTGATTTTCCAGCCTTTCCCAGTCATTTCGACCACACCCGAACCACGACAGAGTTTCATTTGTGTGTCGAGCAGTTCGTCGAACCAGGCCATGCGACCAGAAACATCGAAGGTGATGCTTCGGTCAACAGCTGTAAAGCTCCACGCATGTCCGCGCTCAAAATAAGGCTTAGCCCATGCCTGGAAACTGGCTTTGTCCCAGCGTTCGCCGGCATCGGTCCCGATGAAAACCGCATTCGAATCGAAGCACGCGAAATAGGTTTGTTCATCTGCCTGCGCCGCAGATTGATGAAATGTGTCGAGCAATTGATTGATTGCAATTGCTTCAGTTTGAGAATTTGGCTGCTGCGCATGCTGACAAGCAAGGAATAATCCTGCAATCACAACCAATTTTGCCAATCTTCCAATAGTGTTCATCTGCTAAAAATAATTTTTTATGTAACAGTTAATTTCTCTTTGCCAAACCGTTCAAATTCGTTGGTTTGGATGATGGTTTTAATCCTCTGCACGGTTTCGGCCATTTCCTCAAAACGGTTGTACAAAGGCGCAAATCCCATTCTGATATTGTCAGGCGGCCGAAAATCGGGGATGATCGTTTTTGAGCCGTCATTTGGTTCAATCATGGCCCGATTGATGCGGTAGGCTTCAGGATACTGGATGGACAAATGCGATCCGCGTTGCGCAATTTGGATAGGAGAAGCAATTGAAAAACCAAGCGGAACCAGTTCTTTCTGAACCATTTCGAGCATAAAAGCTGACAACTGCTCACTTTTTTGACGCAGAGCAGACATTCCGGCATCGAGCAACAAATCCAGGCCGGGTTCCATGGCGGCCATCGAAAGGATATTGGGTGTACCCAAACCAAATTTTCGAATGTCGTCAGCCTCCTGAAACCTTAAATCAAAATCGAAAGGCCTGTTGTGTCCAAACCACGAAGCAACCGGATTGATCAGGCGCGCTTGCAGGTCTTTACGAACATACAAAAATGCCGAAGCGCCAGGCCCACCGTTGATGTATTTATAGGTGCAACCAACTGCCATATCAGCATTTGTGGCATTCAAGGCCAAATCAACTGCTCCTGCAGCATGCGACAAATCCCAGATTACCAGAGCGCCTTTTTCGTGCGCTATTTGATTTACATTTTTCATGTCGTGCATAAACGCACTTTTAAAGGCTACATGGCTTAGGGTCAGGAGCGCTGTTTCTTCATCCAGCAATTGTTCAATCTGCTCCTCTCCGATCGAAATGCCATCTTGGCTTTGAATCAACTCCAGCCGATGCTGCTGAAACTGTTGTTGGATAAGTCCTTGCAAAACATACAAATCAGTCGGAAAATTCAGATCATCCGAAACAATTTTTGTTCTTCCCTTTTGTGCCGAGAGTACTGCAAAAGCTAGTTTATAAAGGTTCAACGAGGTGGAGTCGCCCACAAATATCTCATCTTTCTGCGCCCCTACAAGTTGGGCAATTTTTGCTGCAAGACGCGCTGGCAATTCCATCCAATGTTCATTCCAACCGCGGATCAGGCGCTTTCCCCATTGTTCGGCCACCAGCTGATTCATCAAGTCTTTGGTTGCCAGAGGCATTTGACCTAGCGAATTGCCATCCAGGTAAATCAAATGCGCCTGGTTGGCAAATGCTTTTCTGAATCGGGCCAGCTTGTCGGCCTGATCGAGCGTTCTTGCTTTCTCGAAATAGTGTTGCATTGTATTTATTTTACTCTTTGTTTGATCACTTCGTCAACCCAAATCTGGTGCATTTTCGCAGCATAATGCAAGCCGTCTTCAGCCAACAGGCTGCGATCTGTTTTGGCTCCTCTCGAAAGGTCGGTGATGTTGATAAAATCAATTTTGTGTTCATGGCAAATCTCACTTGCCACTTTGTTGTAGGTGTCAATTTCCTGGCTGACAGTTGGTTTTCCTTTTTTAATGCCAAATTGGGAGACTCCCCAGTCGGGAATGGACAGCACAAAAACATGCTCTTTCTTTCCATCGGCAAAATCGTTAGCGGTTAGCAATAACTGTTCAAATTCATTTTGAAAGATGGAAACATCCATGCCGCGATATTGGTTATTTACCCCGATGCAAAGGCTCACGAGGTCAAATTTCTCAGTGAGGTTTTCTCGCTTAATGGCTTCTAGCAATTCGCCGGTCGTCCAACCGGTTTTGGCCAGCACAACTGGTTGCAAAAAGTTGTATCCCCTGGCCTTCATCGTTTTGGCAAAAAGCAGGGGCCAGCTTTCAGCTGCAGGCACGCTCTCACCAATGGTGTAGCTGTCGCCCAAGGCTAACATCTTTATTTCCTGTCTCATGTATTTTGTCTCATCTGTATTGGTCTGACCATATGTGATCTGATTCGTCAGTCAGTCGGTCGTTTTGAATTGAGGAACTCTTCTTTGGTTGGTGGTTTGTTCAAAAGCGTAGGCAATCTCCAGCAATTTAGGTTCACTCCAGGCACGGCCATAGAAAGAAATACCAACCGGCAAATCATCGATAAAACCCATTGGAACAGTGATATTCGGATAGCCTGAGATAGCGGCTTCGGAGGAAGTTCCCAGCTGGTAATGATCGCCATTGAGGTGGTCGGTCTTCCAGGCCGGACTTCCCGTTGGCGCAATGATGGCATCCAGCTGCAGTTCGTCCATAACACGGTCGATGCCCTGTTCGCGGCTGCCTTTTTCAACGACAGTGAGTGCTTTCAAGTATTCAGGACTGTTCAAATCGCCTTTTTCAAGGGCCATTTCGAGGTATTTCTGGTTATAAAAGGCCAACTCAATCGAATCCATTTTGTTAAAGGCGATCAGTTCTTCCACATTTTTCACAGGCGCCTTCTCTCCCAAAGAAGCGAAGTATTTATTCAATCCATCTTTGTATTCATACAACATGATTTCGAAGGAGGCAGCCTCTACTTCAGCTGTAATCACCTGTTCAACATCTATCACTTCTGCGCCCTGATCGCGCAGGTAATCAACCGTTTTCTGCATGATTTCGTCCACTTTATAATGCTGACCGAAAGCAGGTTTGAACAGCCCCAGCCGTTTGCCTTTCAGTCCGTCGCGGTGCAGAAACTGGGTGTAATCTTCGTAGAACTTCCCTTCACTGGCAAGCGTTTTGGTGTCGGCGCTGTCGATGCCTGTCATGGCGCCGAGCATGATGGCAGCATCCATTACATTGCGCGCCATGGGCCCTGGTGTGTCCTGCGTAAAGGAAATCGGGATAACACCACTGCGACTAATGAGGCCTACTGTCGGTTTGATGCCAACGATGCCATTGATATGCGACGGGCAAACGATGGAGCCATTGGTTTCGGTGCCCACCGCCAGCATACAGAGGTTGGCCGATACAGCCACACCAGAGCCTGAGCTCGATCCACAGGGATTGCGGTCGAGCACATAGGGGTTTTTGGTTTGTCCACCTACCCCACTCCAGCCCGATGATGACATTTCTCCCCTGAAGTTGGCCCATTCGCTCAGGTTGGCTTTTCCAATGATAATCGCTCCTGCTTCGCGTAATTTTTGTGCCACATAGCTGTCCTTGAGTGGGTAAGAGTCTTTGAGTGCCCGTGAACCGGCGGTTGTGGGCATGCCATCATGGGTGTCGATGTTATCTTTCAACACAACCGGAACGCCAAACAAGGCGCCTTTTGGACCACCTTCAAGCAATAGCTCGTCCATTTGGTCGGCAATAGCCAGTGCATCGGGATTGAGTTGAATGATGGCGTGCAGCGAAGGTCCTTTTTGGTCGATGACAGCAATTCTGTCGAGGTAAGCCTGCACCACGTCGCGCACACTGAAAGCGCCTTCCAGGTATCCATCATGCAGTTGTTCGATGGTGAACTCCTCGTATGGGAAACTTTCTTCACTTAATATAGTTGAATCTTTTCGTGACCCTGTGCAGGCCAGTAACATACTGATAAGCATCACCGTAAACAGGGTTTTGAGTGAGCTGCGTCTAAAAGTATTTGACATAGGTTGATGATTGATGGTTGAAAAAAAGAAAATCGCACCTTTTTTCAAAAGTACGATTTTCGGTTTCACAGTCTCAAAAAAATGCTTCCAAAAAAGACTTTCTAAGAGAAGGGTTAATTTCTGGCCGTCAGTTTCGCTCCCAGCCAGGCCATTGGAATATAGGCTAAAACAAGGTCGACAACGGCAAACCAAACAGGAGAAGGCAACATAACCACATTGACTATGCCACCGCCCAAAAAGAAAAATCCGATGACAATCGCAAGTAGCATCTTGTTTTTCAGAGCAATCAGCGAAGCTACTACTGCACCAGCCAATGTACCGAGTGCGTGAGCCAGAAAGGGCATGAGAAAATGTTGTGGCTCCATCAGGTGCATAGATGCTTTCAGGCCTTCCATGGTAGTGATGTCAGCGCCTTCGGGTGGTGGAATGATTTGTCCGCCAAGCGAGATGATGCCCATATTGACGAAACTGCCCACTATAAGACCGCCAACGACGGCCAGGATGTTTCTCAGTGTGTTGTTCATAGGTTCAGGTTTTTGTTGATAATCAATTGGTTGTTTTAGACTGAGACAAAGCTATTCAGTTGGCCGCCCCGATGCCATGTTTTTGCTTCGCTCGATGGATTGCAGGGCAAGGTAATTGTCGCCAAACTTGCGCATATTTTCCATCTCCACGTCGTATTGGTCGCCATGCCTTTCTTCGTCCTCAACCAGCGATTCGAATAGTTTCTTCGATACCGAATCTGCATTGGCAGAGCACTCATTGGCCCAAAGATTGTAATCGCGCGCACTACTTTCTTCCATGGCCACAGCCATCCTGAGCATTTCTTTCACTTCATGCACCTTTTTCACATCGTCAGCAGCTTTCATCTCCACTTCACCTTTGAGGAAAAGGATACGCTCAGCGAGCAGCTCGATGTGCATCATCTCTTCAATGGCTGTGCGTCTGAATAAGTTTGCCAGCAAGTCGTAACCCTGGTCGTCGCAATGGAAATGAAAGTACATGTATTGATGCACGGCTGTTAGTTCATCTCCGATGGCTTTGTTGAGCAATTCGATACTTTTTGTTTTCATGGTTTCTGTATTATTTTGGTTTGTATGCTAATTATTTACGATTGAATATTCACCAAAGATAAGGAATCTTCGGTATTTTTTATGCATGCTTTTCCTCAGGATTATTCTCGATATGCTGAAAATAAAAAAAACTTAAATGATTTCTAAAGGAGGAATTAATGTACTTTCCTGCATCCATGAATCATGTCCATCAGCAGGCAGGACGAAACCTCAAAATGATTTGTTTTGGCGTGGTTAAGTATGACTCCTCCCAGTTTTTGCCCGAGAAAGAATGCGGCAACCAAAAAAACGTAGGTATACCAGGCAAAACCGATGCCACTGTATATCCGTAGCAAAATGATGACCGGAACAGGTAAATGGATCGATAACACCCATTGCAGTGAAAATTTCTTGACGTTGGCGCGCCAATAGCCGAAAGGAATGTTCATCAAAAATACGAGCACACTGATGAAGGCGAGTTTCATGTTTTATAAACTAAATACAACTATGGTTCAAATATACGATCATGTTCATCAAACTTCAAATTATACATTTTCGAATTTCAAATCTGGGCAATTGAACCCAAATTGAGTTTTGGTTTTATTCTTGATTTATTTTATTAAATATCAATTTATTACCTCGTTTCTGGAGCAATTCCAATCCTGTCACCTGACCATTTTGGTCTCTTGTAAAAACGAACTGACCAAAAAGCTTTTCATCAGTGATAAAGCAGTCTGGCATCTGCTCAACAGGCTGAAGCAAATAGCTTTGCAAGCTGTTTTCAATAAAAAGCGCATTGTTTTTCCTGTAGATTTGATAAGTGATGAGTAGGCTTTTATTGAAAAACAAACCTTCATAATCCTCAAGATGGAGTATTGGGGAGTTTGTTTGTAACTCTGCCTCTTTCAGGATTTTCTGTGAGAACAGCTTTTGGTATTGGGCCATCTCTTCCACAGGAATGGAGTCTTTCAGAAACATTTTCCCCACCATAAAAGCCGAGCGAATGATGTGATTTGAGCCCGAATTGCTCAACAAAACCACCCCCATATTTTGCCTCGGATAGTAGATCGTGATATTCCGAACACCTTGAAAAACCCCGTCATGCCAAAAGCAGTCTTCGCCCCTCTTCATCAGCCCGAAAGCGTAAGGTGTCGCCTTACCGTTGTTGAGCGTATCAGTATCCAACATGCCCGTTACAATAGGATCCTTATGCTCAAAGGCCGAAAGCCAAAACTTCATCCAGGCAATCATGTCATTCAGACTCGCATAAGCTGAACCGGTTCCCTGCGGGCTAATATTATCGGTAGTTCTCTGCCAACTATTTCCATCCTGCAAATAACCATTGACCCTGTTCGCAATCAGCAATGTATGGTCATCCTGAAACACCGCTTTTGTCATTTTTGCCGGTTTCATCACATTGTGCTGCATCCAGTCGAAATAGCTGCTGTCAGTTATTTGTGAAATGATCTCACCCAATACAACGTAATTTGAAGAAGCATAATCGAAGCCACTTCCCCGATGAAAATTAAATGCAGTCTGACTTTCAATCAGTTTCATGATCATTTGATGGGTCACTACATCATTGAAGGTGTGTCCGCATGCAAGAAAAAGATAGGGCCAGTCCCAGATGCCGCTGGTGTGATGAATCAGATGTCGTAATTGTACCGAATCCCACAGCTTGTTTTGGTTTGGCAGCAGTTTTCCCAATGTATCGCTCAACTTCAAACGGCCATCTGCAAGGAGCTTTGCCACGCCATAGGCCGTGAACTGTTTGGTGACAGAAGCCAGTCCGAAAAGTGTTGAATCGGTGATGGGGATGTTTTGCTCGATGTTGGCCAGCCCAAAACAATGCTGATAAATGACTGAATCGCTTTTCACTACGGCGATGGCACAACCTGGATGGCCAGCCTGACCGAAAGCAGCATACAATTGATCAACAGAACCCGACAATGTAGCAGGCGAAGCTTGTGAAAAAAGTATTTTTGATGTCAACATGAAATATAACAGCACTACAGCTTTTATCGAGGTCTGTCGCCGACAAAAATTCTTCAATTGTACTTTATAAATCGAAAGGTAGTAACTTTTCATGTTGTTTTTTTACTGGTTTACAGGGGAGCAACCTCTATCAGCACAAATGAACCAGGGGTTATTTTTGCTCTTTTTTGTCCCGGCATCACAGGGTCGAAAGATGCAGTCGTTAAAAACAAATGACTTGTTTCGGGGTCGAGGCAGATTGTTCGGGCAGCGAGTTTGGTCTGCACCGTTTCGAGAATGCGGTAAGTACCTTCAGAACAATCAATCACAGTGAGTGATCCTTCGCCATTGGAACTGTATGCCCTTTGTAATTTTTGATCGTAGGCAGCGCCATCGGTGTATTTTCCGATGGGAATAATTCCCTGAACCTTTTCGTTTTTCAGATCAAAAACCACCATGCCCTGGTTGCTGCAGGCACTGAAAAGACGGTCGTTTGCGAAATCTGCCGCCAGGCCGGTGGGTCCCTTGCCCGGTGCCAGCGACCAGCTTTTGGTTACTTTCAGACTTTTGGCATCGATGCAACTCAGCAGCGATTTGTCTTCAATGTTTACATAAAGCTTCCCATTGTTGTCGGTTACAGCAAATTCGGGCTCACCTTCCAGCTTGATGGTGGCCACAATCTGGTTGGTTTTTGCGTCTATTACAGTTGCATTTTGGCCTGTATGGTTAAACACAAATACCTTTTTGCTAAAGGCATCATAAACAATCGCGTCCGGTTTTTCACCTGTTACGTAAACCTTTTCAATGAGTTGCAAAGTCTTTAGATTGACAATCATCACACTTGTATCCCTGCCGCAGCTGATAAACGCTTTCTGATTTTCCTGGTCAAAAACAATGCCATGCACTCCCTGAGTATTGGGAATTTCGGCCAGCAACTGCCCATTTGTTTTGTCGACCACCTGCGTCACACTGGCATGCGCAATAAATAAACGGCCTGTTGGTTGGTCCAGGGCCAGATAATCCCAACCGCCATCGCCGGGTAAGCTGTAGTTATTCAGGATTTTATAGTTCGCTTGTTCCTGCTGTCCATAACTTTTGGTTGCAAACAGTGTTAGGCACATGAGAATAATCGGAATAAGGTTTTTCATTTTGTAAAAGTTTATTTTAACAACTAATTGAAAAAGTGATTTCCAAAGAAAATACGCTGATGAAGAATGTTTTTCACGACATACTGATAAACAGAGCCTTGAAATTCAAAAACTATTATTTCACCTATTACAAACTTATTGTGTATCGTGTTCAACCCAAATCAAATTGTCTGTTTCATAACCGATTTTTTCAGCCAGTTCCACGAATTCTTTTTTGATGTCGTCAGGCATGGTTGTCTCTCGCGACAACAGCCAGAGGTATTTGAGACTGCTACCAGCAATGAGTGCATATTGGTAATTGTCATCAAGCGCAATGACATTATACCCTCCATAAAAAGGCCCGAAGAAAGAAACTTTCAACATGGCAATATCCGATGAACCTACAAATTTGGCTTTTCCTTCGGCTTGCTTCCATTTTTTCCTGACATAATCATAGCCGCGGTTTACCACTTTGATCGAACCATTGGGATTCAGGCTATATGTTGCAGTTGTATTGTTGAGATTGCGCTCGAAGCGAAAATCGAAACGGGCAATTTCATACCATTTACCCAGGTATTTTTTTTGATCAAAAAGCTTCACAGCAACTGCACCTTTCGGGATGGTGGCGCATGCATTTAAGGTGAAAATCCCAATCAAGGCAATCAGGGTGGTTTTGGCAGAACGTCTCATCTTTTTTTAGCAAAGTTCGGGAATCTGAGGCATTATTCCGTGCCAAACTTTGTTAATTTAGGATGTCTAAGCAGAAATATAAGTTTTGTACAGTTCCTGTGATAACTTCACACCTTCAAATAATGCAGTTGCACCAGTCCGGATGGGTAATTCCTGGCTGGTAATGCTTTTAGTTTGATCATCGGGCTTTCACCCAAAAACAGCCTTTTCCCTTCGCCAAGTAAGACCGGAATCACTGAGATGATGTATTCGTCGATGAGGTTTTGCTGCATTAGCCACTGCACCAGTTGTCCTCCCCCATCGCAATAGATGTTTTTTCCCTCCTGGCTTTTGAGTTGGGTGATGAGTTCTACAATATCTCCATTGAAAAAGGTTACGCCGTTTTCGGTTCGGCGTTGTTCCCGTGTTATCACATAGCATTTATGTCGTTCGGCCTGCGGAAAAACGCCTCCGGTGAGTTTTAAGACTACCTCATAAGTTTTACGGCCTACGATGTATGTGTCGACAGATTCATTTAAAATTTCATAGCCATAATCTTCCCCGGCCTGTTCAACAACTGAGAGCCACGACAAATCATCCTCTTTGGTGGCCAGAAACCCATCAAGACTCATGCTGATATATAGAATGAGTTTGCGCTCATTGATATTTTTCATTGTTTTTAGGTGGGTTTCAGGATTCAATTTCGATATCGAACTGGCGTAACAGGCCGGGCAAGCCATTCAGCGAAAACTTTGCCTTTTTTATGCGGTTGTTTTCCGGTAGAATGGTATAATTAAATGCCAATCGAAAATCAGCTTTTTCCAGGTTTGTATTGTCAAAAACAGCCCGGTCAAGATCACAATCATCAAAAACCGCACTGCTTAAATCGCAAGCCGAAAAGTCAACTTCCTGTAATACAGACCTGAAAAACCGGATTTTTTTCAGTTTTAGGCCTGTAAACGATGAATAGCTCAGCTGACAGTTTTCAAACAAAAATGACAACAGAAATTCGTTACAGTCTTCAAAATGGAGTCCCATCAATTTGCAGTCCTCAAATTTCGCATCGTGAAAGGCGGTCTTTGTGAGTTTGCAAAGACTCAGGTCGCAACCACTAAATGTACAGGCTACAAACCGAAAGCCCGACAGATCGGCATTTGAAAAATCACACTGCACAAATGTGCAATTTTCGTAATCGGCAAGCCTCAGTGGACTTTCCTGCTGATTGATTTTTGTGAAGGTTTGGTCTTCAATGTATTCGCTCATGCAAATTCAACTTTAATACGTCATTATTTGAGCAAGTAGAAGAGTGTAAAAAAAAGTAAAACCAAACCGATAACCAGCGGAATCAGCATTCTTTTTCTTCTTTCCTGCACCTCCTCTAGTCTTTTTTTATCCAGATAAAACTTACCCTTTGATTCAACGATGACGCCGCTTTTCAGGAGTCTGGCCCACAAGAGTCTGTTGTGCAGCCTGAGTTCTTCCTTTGATTGGGCAGTCTGGGCTGAAATTGCACCTGCACTAATGAAGCGTTTGATGATTTTTCTGCGTTTTGCTGCTATAATTTCTGCTGTCATACTGTTATCAATTAATCTGTTGCTAAAATTAGAATTATCTTTTGACGTTCATTATGTATCTGAGGAAAACCAATCAACAATCGACATTTCTACCTCTTGATGATAAATTTCAAAGTGTTTTCTCCCGTTCTCATGAAGTAAATGCTTGCGGGCAAGTTTGACACATCAATGAGGTGTTCGTTGGCATTTGTTTCTCCTGAAATCACAACTGCACCTAAGGTATTGTAAATCCAATACTTTTGCCTTTCGCCTGAAGTGCTTTTCAAAGTCATAAAATCAGATGCTGGGTTTGGATACAAACTGATTTTCTCTGCATGGGCAAGTGACTCATTCAAGCTGGTGATGTTGCAGTTGATGAGCCCGTTTAGGTCATATTTCGAAACGAAGTTCCAAATCAGGCTGCTGGCATCAATATCCATATTTCCGAAAGAACCAGGCCAATCGTGTCCGCCACCATTGACCTTGTAATGATCAACAGCTGTGCAACTATCGCCATTTTGATATGTCTGGTATTGCACAGTGCTGCCATCAGTGGTGTTTAGGTCGGGTATATCAATTATTACAGGAATGGCTTCGGTATTGTTAAAATCAACCCAATAAGCAATCATAGCAGCCTGCGACAGCGAATTTAGTGGCGTTCCGCCATTGTAGCTTACCGTACCGTCGGCAGTGCCGTGTATGGTCATCACAGGCATGGGGTGCATCGGATTGCAGGCCGTAAAGGTTTCTGTGCTCATAGTGCCGGCAACTGCAGCAACTGCCGCAATGCGGTCGCTAAGCTGACAAGCCAGCTCGAAGCTAAAATAGCCTCCATTGGAATAACCGCAAGCATAAACCCTTTGCTGGTTAATGTTATAGTTTTCGGCCAGCGTATCAATCATGGCTGCTGTAAATCCCAGATCGTCAGCAGTGCTGCCTGCTGTCCAGGAACCTACGTTCCAGTGCGGAAAACCAAAAAAGAGAGAACCCTGTGGATAAACCAAAAGGAAATTTGCTGTATCAGCCACAGGACGCATATCACAGACATTCATCTGTTCGGTGGCTGACATTGTAAATCCATGGTAATTAAACACCAGCGGTACGGCTGAGTTTCCATCGTAAGTAGCTGGTATATAAAGAATGTAAGACCGACTGACACCATCGACCATGATGGTCTGATTCAGCGTTTGCTGAGCATTTGTTGTGAAAAACAGAAAAAACAGGATACTTGTAAAAAATGTAAGCTTCTTGTCCATTGGTGTAAGTTGGTTTTCCGGATAGTGTGCGTTTCATTCGCTAAAGTAAAACTTTTTGTCAATCCATTTGTAAACGAAAAATTGAATGGCATGGTCCGGTTATCATTGCAAGCTTTGTAAAGTAGCTTGCAGGCGAAAGATGCTGTCGATGTATGCTTCAGGGTTCCGGTAATAAGCTTTATCAAGTATTTTGCTGGTCGAAAAGTAATATTGAATGCTATCACCATTTTTGAGAAGAAATCCATTTTCAACAGCGTAACGCGGCCAGCTTTCCGGCCAGATCATGCTCAACCTTTCTTGCTTAGCCATTGACGGTTTCAGGTGTAAAATGTTCGTGTCAACGATCAGTTCTTTGGAAAATATGCCCTTCCTTGCGGGCGTTTGTATTGAATTTTCATTGGTATCAAACAGCACGAGCACAGCATCTTGCCGCGTTTGAAAACGGATTTGGATCGATCGGTTTTGATATGAATGTACAAAATAAAGAAAACAAATCAGCATCGCTTCGGCGAGTAATACTTTCACATAGGAGAACCGACGCAGAAGCATCCTTTCTGCCAAATACAGAATCGTCAATACCAAACTGATGGGGATAGCAATGGCTGCATAAATAGCGGCCTCTGCCGGACCAGCAAGAGCAATGTAAATTGCGATGAAGGTATAGGCAACAGAGATCAGCAAAAGAGCCGTTAGCAAGGTAAATGGAAAAAATATTTTTTTGATCAGCTCTTTCATGAGTTCACTACCAGGCCAAGATGATGGTTGCTTTTACTGGCTTATTGCACTTTTATTATAATTCCGCTTTTAAACAAAGATAATCAATCGGGTCGGCCAAAAAACATTTTTAGTTTCAAAATATACTTCTGATCCCTCTCCGGTTAAATAACAGAATCTTCCTTCAAAAATCCTTTACCCTCGATAGTTACAGATCATTTAGACCTTTGCCAGACATGATATCCGGCATACATTTTTCGATGCGGCTGCGACGTGTTTGTGGTTGCTTTGCCGAAGAAAAATAAATATGATACGCTCTTTGGCGGCCAGGAGTTAAAGCTGTAAATGCTTGTTTTAGTGAAGGATGAGCAGCAAAAGCTTCAAGTAATTCCTTTGGCAGGAGAAGGTCTTTCGGTTTTGGAAGTTCAGGTTCCAGTCCGGCCTTCTCTATTGCTATGGCTTCAAAAACATAGCTTTTCACCACTGATTTTAAATCATTGACTTGCTGTACATTTTTAAAGCGAATTTGACGTCCCACTTGCGTGTTTTCACCTGTCTTTACAAGTATTTTTTCAGGATCGCTCAGCAGAACGCCTTTGAAAAACAGGATTGCCAAATATGATTTGAATCCCTGGATGATAGCAATATTCTTGCCCTCAAAGCTATAGCAGGGCTTGCTCCATTTAAGCGCTTCTGTTAAACCACATTCAAGTAGTAGTTCCTGTAGCAGTTGCATTTCCGCCTGCCAAATTTTGGCCCTGGCGAGGTATTTATCAACTTCTGGATTCATGTTTTAATGTTATTGTTGGTTTATATCTGCATCGTAAACCAGTCCGATTTCTTTCCTGACGCGATCCATCACTGCTGTTAGCTTAAGGCTTGTTTGCAGCGGCACGAGGGCACTTTCTGTTTTGCCCTGCAAGAGACAACTTTCCACTTCCTCAATTTCATGTAAATAGCCATTTCCTTTATAGGGTAATACAAAGTCGGTTTCATTGTCGTTTTTCGTCAGGGTAATTCTCTCGCTGTGGTGGAACCTGCTGTGCAGTTTGAGGCTTCCTTCAGTCCCATAAATGATGGCTTCAGTGGGTGTGTCTGTTTCAATCGTGGATTCCAGCATGGCTTTTCCCCCACCCTTGAAGCTGGCAAGTATGGCGCAATAACTGTCGATGGCTGTCTCTGTCATGCGCGCAATCGCTTTGATTTCGGTTGGTTGACCAAGCGCAAGTAAACTCAGGTAGATCGGGTAAATGCCAATATCAAGCAATGACCCTGCACCCAATTCCTTGTTAAAAACCCTGCTTTCGGGATCGAAATGGCCTTTGAATCCGAAGTCGGCATGCAGAAACAGAAGTTCGCCGATGGCTTTTTGTTCCAGTAAATCAAGCAGTTTTCTGGTTGCAGGAATGAACTTTGTCCAGAGTCCTTCCATCAAAAATAACGACCGTTTGCGGGCTTCATCCATCATGATTTTGATTTGTCCGCTGTTCATGCCAAGTGGTTTCTCGCACAGCACATTTTTGCCTTGTTGCAGACACATCAAAGTCTGCTCAAAATGAAACACATGCGGAGTTGCGATATATACAACATCAATTTCAGGATCAGTTGCCAGTTCAGCATAATTGTTATAATATCTTTTTGCCTGGTATTTAACTGCAAATTGAGCTGCCTTATCCCCATCTCTCGAAGCCACCGCAAGCAGTTCAGATTGGTCTGACAACAGCAGGTCAGAAGCCAGCCTGGCAGCAATTTCCCCCAAGCCGAGAATTCCCCATTTGATTTTTTTGCGCGACATGGATTCCTTGTTAATTCTTAAAATGATGCTGTTAACATTGCTAAATTAGGTTATTTCAATTCAATTTGTTTCTACCACGGAAGTTGAAATTGCTTTACTTCCATTTCGTAAAACATTTCCAGTGCCTTCACTGTCTGCTGCGAAAGCGGTTTCTTGAGGCATTGCAGGTTATCATTAAGCTGACTGATGCTTGTATTGCCGGGAATGATCGTTGAAACAGCATCGTAAGCGAGGCAAAATGCCAGGGCGGCATGCGACAGTTTCATTTCTTGACCAACGATTTGTTTCACTCGCTCTACAAGTCGTGCTCTGGTTTGAATATCGTTTTGTGACCACCTGCCACGAACATCGTTGAAAGTGCTTTGTTCATTATATTTTCCTGAAAGCCAGCCTGAATCGAGTGGAATTTTAACAACAATGGCCACATCCTGCTGTTTGGCCAATTCAAAAGCTCTTGCAGCGTCCTGGTGCAGGATATTGAAAAATGCCTCGATCACTTTTCCATTTGTGGTCTCTATGAATAATTTCATCTCGTCGTAAGTATCTAGCGACGCCCCATAGGCTTTTATTTTTCCTTCTTCGATCAATCTTTCGAGCAGTTCGTACTGGTCATTCTTTTTGCCATCAAGCATTTCCATCGGAGGATTGTGGATAATGAGTGAATCGATCATGTCCAGATTCAATCGCCGCAAACTGCCTTCGAGCGACTTGCGGATGCTTCCTGCACTGTAATCTGTTTCTCCGGTTACACCATGGCCAAATTTGGTGTTGATAACAAAGCGGTCTCTCGACAATCCTTTCAATGCTTTGCCCAATCTGCTTTCGCTGGTTCCCAAACCATAGATAGGTGCCGTATCAAAAAAATTGACACCAACATCCAAAGCTTTGTGAACCATGTTAATAGCTTCCTGCTCCGTCATATTTTTCCAACCAGCATTTTCGCCCAGTTGCCAGGCGCCCAGGCCAAACTCTGAAACCTGAACAGAGGGATGAGTGTACTTTCTGTATTTCATTTTAATGATTTGTTATGACTGTGCGTTAATATTGCGTTCTAATCTATCATGAACAAGCAGTTTATAAATAGCATTCATATTCGATATATTGCTTATGTAAAGATAGAAAAAAGCAAGCAGTGTAACGTTGCTCGATAAACTCGTAAATTGGCATTTTAATGCAACAAAAGAGTAATAAACTAATGATCAATTTACACTTGAGTAGCAATAGCCTACTCTCAAAAGTAAGACAATACAGAAAATGAAAAAAAATTTGCGGAAAAGTTTTCTAACCCTGCTGGATCATTATTGGCAACCAACGATCGTTGTGGTAGATGAAATAGATAAATAAACCTGTCAGGAAGTTTTGAAGTAAAATTTCAACCAGACTATAAAGAATAAACGGCATCGGAAAGGTATCGAACATTAACGAGAGAGGTAAAAGTCCACCAAAAACAAAAAGTACAGCACCAATCTCAAGCATCTTAAAGCTTTTATAAGGCTTTACAAAAAGCAAAAATGGCACGATGGAAAGTGTGATCAAGAGGCCTCTGAAGAAAATATTTTTAACCAGCATCATCGAATCAGGTACCTCAAGGCCGGCAATTCCGGCATCGTAAAAAGGCTTCGTAAAAATGTTGTAATTCAGCCACCCCCAGCTGTAATACATCAACATATACGTCAGGCCACAAAGAATTAACTTGATCAGGATATTGGATGAATGAAAATTAGGCCGGTTTGCATCTGACATTATAGTTTGACCTGACGTTTTGCTTTTTAGCAGAAGTACCGAGAAAACAGAAAACAGAACAGCAATCAGAAACTGTTGCAATAAGAGTGTCAATAAAACAGCTCTGGTTATCAGTGAAGGGGTAAACATGTTTCCTTCGACTGCAACGGAAATATTGGACAGAAACAACACAAACAGCAGTATGAGTAACAGTTGCATTCTTGTCAAATAGCGATACCTGATGGCAATATAGTTTGCAAAAATAGCAGACAACAACGCGGCAAACAGAAGTTGATACAAGGCTGTGTTCTCATTAGTTTGCATGGCTGGAAACTGAAACCCCATTGACATCAACGTGCCGGAAATAACCATCACAACAATTGCATAGATTGCCGTGATTGTGATGATTTTGAATATATTTACTAAGAATTTTTTCATGTGATTTGTTTAAATTTATAATTGAAACGGGCTACTATACCTGTAATTGGATTATTAGCACTTTCTGTCTACCAATCCGAACGATTGGGCAGACTAAAACGCATAAATTACAAGCTAAACCCCTATTGCATCTGCATATTATTGTACTGTCTAGCTACATTATATTGGTATTGTGGATGTTATTAATTAAATCTGTCCTTTACAATTTTTCCATCGAATACATACCTTTTCAGCTGTTTTCCAGCTTGCAATAACATTCCTATTAGAAATATCGACTCCAAAGGATTCTACATTTCTTTTAAACCCCTGAAATAATTAGCTATACTGGCAGATTTGATTGATAATTTTGAATTTGCTCACCATGCTTTCTTTGAGCATTAAAATTAACCTTTGCTATTTATTAATATTTCTTCCAGGGCTTTATAATGTGGCATTTCTAGATTATACTCTTTAGCAGTCTTTAAAATGTCATAATAATTATATGCAATATCCTCAATCGGCATTGATTCTCCGTGTGCTGTATATCTTTTCATGCTTTCGTTGTGACGAATATTGTATTTAAACATGGGTATCAATAGCCAAAGTGGCCACTTAAAAGCTGCGATCTCCGGATATTTAGTCGAATATGTACCTCGCTTTTCACACAAATCCAGACATTCTCGTGTTGCCAAAAATGATTGTTTTAATAATTTCTTGTCTGCAAGAAATCTCTCAATATTTTTATGTTTTTGTAAGGCGAGTGAAATTGCAATAGAGCCAGCGTTGTGGACCCACAGCCAATTGAGCATATTTTGTTGAACATCCAGTTTAATCATGGCTTTGGAAAAGATTTCACTAATAAGTTTATACCCTTCCATATTAAAAGCATCTGGTTGTGAGATATGAATCTCCTGGCCAATATTTGTCCAATAAATGCCATTTCGAATTGTACCTCCTCCATCTGGATAACCAAGTAAATATTGATCTCTTGTTAAAATTTTATCAAAGATTTCCTTACCTGTCCAATTGGAAGTAAGCATGTAATAAAATGAATTTGGGCATTTAGGTTTGATAGATTTTAACGCATGCTCTGTTTGGTACCAATTTGTAGGAACGATCACCAAATCAAAATTCATTGAACTTTCAATACTATTAATGACTTTGATCGGATAAGTAGTTTTGTTATACTTTTTGTATCCTTTGCGCTCATCCAAAATGTCAAGTTTAGCTCCATATTTAGTCAAATCAGGTTTTGGTGATCTGACAAAATGAATGACCTCTACACCTGCTTCATTTAAGGCCCAACCGTAAATGGTTCCAATTATTCCTACGCCAATAACCAGTACTTTCATTTTTGCTGAATAATTTGATCACATTTGGATATCACTTTTTGCAACAAGCTTTTTAGTTCTTGCTTCTGATAATCAGTAAAATCAGCTAATATCTCTTTCTCTGCATTTTCAATGATTGTCCATAATTTCCCAATTGTTTCAGCTCCGCTCTCCGTTAATAAATAATTGTTATTAGCGTCAATAGCTATCAATTTGTTCTTTATCAACGGCTGAAAGTGAGCATCGATTTCGTTATCAGGAATTCCAAACTGCTTTTGCGAGTCATTGAGACTTATTGTTCCATCACATTTTAAAACCATCATAAACACCAATTGATTACTGGAAAGAAAAGATATTTTTTTTAGTTCCTTATCTATTACTTCCCTGATTAACATGGCAGCCACATTAATATCTCTGCCCAGTGTTGATTTAATGCTTTTTTCAATCATTCCTAATATTCGTTTTAATTTTAACTCATAAATACTTATTCCTGTTGCTACGCCTACATTTAGGCTTTCCACCTCGCTATACATTGGGATCTGAACAATATAATCAGCATTTTCTATTAGTTCCTCCGAAGCGCCGAAGGTTTCATTTCCAACAACCAAAGCTACGGGCATATCAGCTAGCTTAACCATTGACTGTAACTGAGTTCCATGCGGTGAAGTGGTGACAATTTGAAAATTATGGCTTCTAAGATATTTTACTGTGTCAATAGGACTCTGAAAGGTCATTAGTTGTGTATTAAACACCCTGCCTCTTGAAGCATCAATTGTTTTTCTATGAAATAAATCAAAGTCGGACTTCGTGCTGATAAGCGTTTGAATACCAAAAGCATGTGATGTACGTATAATGGTGCCAATATTCCCGAAATCATTCAAGTTATCCAAAACAATACAAAAGTCTGTGTTTACAATTTCCTTTTTTCGATTTCCTACGGCAATAATTGGAATAACATAATTTGTATCTGTGGCTTTTTTTAGCAATCCTTCAGAAACTTGATAAACATCGTAAGTCTGGTATTTCTCAACTAAATGGCATTGCTTATTTGAAACTAAAATATAGTCGATTGCTATATCTGAATCAATTGCCCATTCAATAGCTTCTTTCCCCTCAATTAAAAATTTATCTTTCTCAATTCTAACTTTCAGAGAATTAAGCGATCTGGCCAACTGAATTCTGTCATCTTTTAATGAAACTATTTCTTTAATGTTACTTACTTCTTTCATTGTATTATTTTTTAAACCGAAATAAGTGCAATAATTTACTTTTGAAATCCTTATTTTTATTTGCGGTACAGCACTACATTAGACACCTTTCTTAATCTTTCGTTTTTAAAACTATGTATCAAGGAGAATTTTCGTTTTTTTCTTCTTTAAAAGTGTCGAGTATATTTTTATAAAATAATTCGAAGTTCGGGAAGTCATTCCGGTTTGACTCGTAGAATTTCACTTTTTGAAGTAGAGTATCGAGATAGGCTACTCCCCTCGATTTTTCTTTTTCATAAACCCATAAGCCTAATTCTTTTGATTCATTTTCAGCTAAATAAGTCGTAATAGCACGAATTACAAATTCATTAATACACTCCTGCCAATCGCCACAAACTTTTTTCTTGGCTGTTTCAGGAATTGAATCAAAGTTGGAAGAATCGTTTTTAATGTAATCCCAGTATTTTTCGGTCAGTGGATTAATAAATGGATGGCTGAATTCATGACGAATCATATATTTCAGGTAATTTTGGTCTCCAAAAATTGGTACCTCATTCTGAACTTTTATGGGTCCCAGTGTATTATAAAGGTCACGCTTCCCATTTTGGCAGAGGAGCGAATTACCATACCCAACGAAACTATATAAGGAAACCAAAATGATATTATAAGACCTTTGTTTAATTCCATAAAAAGATTCCAACTCGTTTATATAGTTTCGATTTCCAAGATTTATCAAGACATCCGAAATTATTGTTTCATAGTATTTCGTGTTTTTTTTAAAAAAGGCATTGAAACTGGATTGCACTGCAAAGTCTCGTAAAAGATCAAAAAAGGTTTCCAAAGAATCTCTTCCTCCACACCTGTTTAACACAAAACTATCATAATAAACATCTTCTCTCAATCTCAAATTATCATCCGCGTAGAGCATAATATTTGAGGGGGCGCTAAAATTCAGCATTCCTGGCTGGGAAGAAAGTCTGTTAAACATCTTAATAACCGGATGATCATCCAAATGCCTGAAATACGCATTGACGTCTTGTTGATACGTAGATGAATCTTTAGACATTAAAAAATTAAATATTTGGGGATAGTTACTGATTTCCTGCACGATAGAAATGAGTTCGACCTGTGGGTTAACACTTACCTTGATTTGGTTTTTCTCAAGCGAAATAGTTTCGGGAACTTTATAAGTATTTTCAGCAATTCCATAAGTTATCGTCGCCATGAGCATAACAAAGCTGATTATTGAAATTCTATTCATCATTTAGGTTTTCTTTCGATTCGTTTTTAAAAAGTAATTTATTTATATCAAAATCAGTCATTTAATCAATCAAATTTCAATTGATTTGATTTTCTTCAAGCCATTGTCTGCACTGTTCTATTTTCACATTAGGGTCATAACTTTGCTTTTACCCATATTCGCTAACATGGCACATGAAAACAGTGCACATTGACTGCAATAGTCCAATTTTCTATTTTCACAACATGCCTTAACTTCACATATTCCGCCCCAAAAAGGCACTAACATTTGAAGACATCCTGAGCAATTCACTTTTTCTTTGCGCTTACACTGGCTGCAGCGCACACCATATCTTGATTCAAACATTTATTCTCTTGTTATTAGAGACTTGTAATTTTCTAAATAAGCAGTTATGGCTTTTTCCAAATCAATTCTATTTTCCAGAAAAGGCATATGTCCCACTTCGCTTCCCCAGAGTATCATATTTGGAAAATGGACGTTTTGGAAGTGTTCGGGGCCGATGGCCCAATCTGCTTTACCGTAAAAAAACAAAACTGGTTGTTTAACTGAAGAGGTCGCCTTTGTTAAATTTTGCCAATAGTCGGCAAACTCAAGGATTTTTTCACTTTGATCGCTGTTCCAGGATTCGAAATGTGCGTAGGTTTCATTCATTTTCTGGCTATTAGACCGGTCAGCAAAAAAGATCTTCCACATCAGGTCCCTTTCGCCCAGTACAGGCATGATGGCAAGCATCCGGTCATAAACTGAATTTGCTGTATCGAGACTAGTAGAAGGGGTTGCATCGCCAGCCAGCGCAATGGCTTTTGGTAACCAACTTTTACCGAAGCTATCATTAAGTGAAAGCGTGCAATTGATGAAAATCAGACCATTAATTACCCCTGGATGGCTCAATACATAACTCATTTGAAGCATTCCACCGAACGAATGGCCCATTACTAGCCAGGAACTGATGCCCAGAGCTTCTCGCACTTCCTCGAAATCCCTTGTCATTCGCTCCATTGAATAATTTCCATCCAATGGAGAAGAGGAGCGCCCAACGCCGCGTTGATCGAGGTAGACCATTTGAAAGTGCTTTTCCAGGTAGTCGCCCATAAATTTTTCCATCCAATAACTTCCTGAGCCGGGCCCGCCATGTATGTATAGACAGTGCAAGCCCGTTCCTTTTACATTGACATAGAGCTTCACTCCATCAGAGGTAGTGATAAATTGCTCTTCGG
Source organism: Bacteroidales bacterium UBA5536 (assembly GCA_002426795.1). Lineage (GTDB taxonomy): Bacteria > Bacteroidota > Bacteroidia > Bacteroidales > F082 > UBA5536. The sequence continues at coordinate 102,600 of DINQ01000021.1, read as the reverse complement.
CCTGCAATTTCATGGAAAAAGCAAACAGCAAAACCAATACACAGAAGTATTCTAGAAGTGTATTTTTAATCAAATTAGCGATAAGTTTCATAGGGCAATCGGTTTAATGAAGCTTTTTTTGTTTCATGCGAATGACTGCTCCCACTCCACCTGCAACAATGCCAACTACCAGTCCTATAGCCGCATAACCCATTGCTGTCCCGATTGCAAGTCCCAGGCATACGCCAATGGCAACAGGTATCATCATCAATTTTCGTGGTGTGATCCGGACTTTCTGTTTTGTTTCTTCTAGTTCCATTTTTTCAATTGAGTTTGATTAATCAATATTTTTTTTGGTTGTATTCCAGTGTCTTGAGTTCAAATTTTCCATAACAAAAGTCCTCTTCAGGATAACTGTAGATGGCTTCAGCTTGCGAATACAGTTGATGGCCTGCTATTGGCCGGTAATTGTTTAAAGGTGTTCGCCATGGTACTTTTTGCATCCCCTTCTTTTTGTCAAAGGCATAACGATCTTCAGAAATAAAATTGACCAGTTGGCCTTTCTCGTCGAAAATGAGCCAGGCTTTAATGGTGATGCCGTTGCTGGTGAACGCTGCCATTACCCTGTTGCCTTGTACTTGTATCCATTTGATTCTTTCATCGATCAGACTGGCAGGTGCCATGGTACACATATCGTTGAAAAACGTAACCGTTTCCGCTTCGTTCATTTCTTTGCCCTCCTGGTACTGAACGCGGAACATTGAGAATAGTCTGATATCCATAGATGCCTTACCCTCAACAAACCGATGGTAACCTGACACAGGCAAATTGAGCATGCTTGCCTTCATGAAAAAAAAGCGTTGAGCAGGTTCTAAAAAGCTGTATTGTACAACTGTGATTGGCATCCATGCAGCATCTTCGGAATTACGCAGGGCGCCGGTCATTTCTGCCCTGAAATAACGCACTTTTGGCTTTCCAACAGCTCCTGAAAATCGAATATACCGCTTCACAGGCTCTGGAAGTAGCGCAATATCGGATTCCGTCAAAACTGTTGCTAAACTGGCTTCGGAGTTTTGCAGCGCTGCGTCAACATCATGTGCAAAGTTCTGATAAAAACTGGCTGAGGCATTGGAAAAAATTGCTGTTACCAGAACCACAACATTGATAATCATACCAAATTTAGCATCCTGCCATACCATCAAAATCAGTATTGATGAAATAAGAACTGCGATTATGCCGCTTTTATACCACCAGGCAGTTTCAGTCATATAGCCATAACCCGTTGCGAAAAACAAGATGGTGGCTGCCAGCCAAAACGTCCCTGCTGCCTGTGAGATTGGCTGAGTGAGTTGTTCGATGCGCGCCAGTTGGAAAGCTTTCACAAAACCCATAATATGTATGGCTCCGTGCAGGAAAATGACAATTGCTATAAAGTATTTCATAATCAACTATTTTAAACGGAATGAATTACCTCATTCAGGTTTCTTCTAAAACTGTATGGCATGGTATCTGCATAGCCGAAACGGATTAAAAGCAAAGGAGTCATATCCCCAAAACCCAACTCATAGGCCATTCTCTGCCTAATGGCTTCCTCTTCGCAAGGCATATTCACATGGGCATGACAAACATTTAACAAGGCGGCCGTAAGTCCGAAACGCTGAAAGCTTTGTCCTATCCTGATCCAATGCACAATATCATTTTTTTCAACCATAAACAGGACGAGGCCAGCAGATTGTTTGATTGTTTTCTCCCATCTTTTGGCTTCACTTTTTGCCGATACCAGTTGGAGCATAATCAGTTTTCCGAGCCATCTGGGCACATTTGGGAATCCCATCGAAGAAAACCATATTCCGTCGCCTGCCCTAAGCGCATCTTTTTGGTTAAATCTCATCCAGCTGACCAGTTCATTTGTGAAATTCCTGTTCTGCATCTGTGCTGTGCTGCCTTCAACAATATAGGGGATCATGGTTTCAATATCAGCCCTTTTCGTGAAGTATTTGACAGAAACGCCAGGTTCATTCTCAAGCTGAATGAGCGTAGAAAGTGTGTTGCGTTCTAATTGTTCACTGAGATAAACACTTCGGCAGACTTGTCTTTTCAGGATAAAATCAAACAAATCTGACTTTGCAACCTCATCGGCCTCACGCAGAGCAACCTTAATATTTGGATCAGCACTTTCTGACGTAATTTCATATGTTGCTTCAAGGCCATATTGCCTGGCTGCGATCAGGAGATTCTCCAATGCACAACCCAGACTGATAAACATCGCATGATTATCAGCATCGACTACCTGAAGAGCACGCATGAAATCTGGTCTCATGGTGATGCTTCCCTCATCATACGAAAACCGCCAGGGTTGCGTGTTATGTCCCGAAGGGGCATGCGCCGCCAGTTTTATCAGTTGCAAGATTTGCTTTTCTTTAATCATCATATCAGCTGTTTTGATTTTGCATGGATTTATTTCATCCATTTCTGACACAAAATTACCTGGCGACTCAGAGATGATAGTCTCACTTTAGAAAATGGTGGTTCCACTTTCCAAAAAAAAAGGTCTCACTTAAGATGAGACCCTATCGATAAAGGCTGTTGGTGTAATGTTTTCAAACTTCTTAAAGGCTCTGTAAAAGGCTGCTTTTGAGTTAAATCCGCAGTTGTGCGCAATGCCAATTACCGATAAATGTTTGTTTTCAGGAGAAAGACATTCCTTTTTGAATTCCTCAACGCGGTATCGGTTGATAAAGTCAAAAAAATTCTGTTTGAGGTGTGTGTTGAGCATGTTTGACAAAAAATCGGGTCGAACCATCATGATTTTACCCAGCGATTCAAGGGTTAACTCTGGATCGAGGTAAGGTTTTTTGCTCTCCATGGTTGCCGTTAGTGCAGCTATAAATTCTGTTTCATTTGTTCTAGTCGGTGTTCTTTCAGCTTCTACAAGTTTTTCAACAGTATCTTCTGGTTTCGAGACATTGTTAATGAACACATCTGGTTGCTTCAGACCATAAAAACCCAGCACCAATATATAAACAGTTGCAAAACTGTAGGTAAGTGCCATCAGAAACTGATAGGTTGCGAAATGGAAAATCAGATCAAGGTTAAAAATCATGATATTGATTCCATAGACGATGAGCGCAGCAATGACAAGGGTTTTGAGCCATCCAAGATCGATTTCTTCAATCTGCGAATAGTGTTGTTTGAGTCTGTGTCGGAAATACCGGATCAGCAAGAGCGCCCACAAAAGGTATGAAATGTTTGAAACGCCAATGGACAACACTGAAATCTTGTAAAAAACCTGTTCTTTGAAGAGATTTTGCTCAACCAGTAAGATTTTCTCTTCGGCAGGGAGTATGATAAAAGTGGAAAAATGAACAACCAGAAAAGTGAGAAAAGGCACAAAATGAATCATGTGGATGGCTTTAAACCGAAATCCCGGGTTGGATAGCGATTTGATGTACAGCCACAATACCGGTCCATGCAGGAACAGGAGTAACCAACTCAAATTCATCAATGCAGGAAAGGGAAAATGGTGATTGAAATTGTAAATTTCGATGAATGAGCCACCAATGCTTAGCGCATAAACCAGAAAAATAAGCCCAAGGAAAAAATCAGATCGTGATTTCCGTTTTTTGGCCCACAACAAACCTAACAGGAAAACTGCCTCAAACGTACCAATGGCCAGAATGTAGTTCATCCGCAAGCGTATATTATTGAAAGCGATCAGATTCGCAAATCACAAGCAAAAATAATTTATTCAGGTAGAAATTAAAATCCCTGATCTATCATGAGCCCACTTTTAACAAAACATGTCGTGTTAATTAGAAGCTTTCGTTTTTTAGGGAAGTTCCTCCCCCTGTGCTGCGATATATATTTTAAACCATTGTTCAAGACTCAAATCCAGATTGAAAGAAGTTACAGCACTTTTTATGCGCTCAATTTTTCCACTACCAACCACCGGAATAATACCTGAAGGATGCATCAAAAGCCAATTATAGGCAATTTGATCAAGGGGTGCCAGTCCTGTTTCTGCCGAAACTTCCTTTAGGGCAGCGTAAACGCGCTTCCCCTTTTCGGTTGATGGAGTAAAAAGTTCTCCACCAGCAATTGGCGACCACGACATTGGCCTGATTTTGTGTCGTTGGAGAAAGTCAAGGTTGCCATTTTGGAAATGCTCAAGGCAATAAGGAGACAACTCTATTTGATTTGTGACAAGCTTTTCGTCGAGGCAGGATTGAAGCAAATCGAATTGACCCGGAAGAAAGTTTGAAACACCAAAATGACGAACTTTTCCACTGCTTTTCAATTCAGTTAATGCCTTGGCGACTTCTTCAGGCTCGAAAAAGGGTGATGGCCTATGCAGCAATAAAATGTCAATGTAGTCGGTCTTCAGGTTTCTTAAGGATTGGTGCACCGAAAACAAAATATGCTTAGCGCTGTAATCATAAATCTTCACTTTTCGCTGAGGGAATTTGTCCGATACCAGTTTGATGCCGCATTTGGTAATCAGCTGCATGTTTTTCCTCAATCCTTTTTTCAGCTCCAATGCTTCTCCAAACATCGCTTCACAGCTGTAATTACCATAAATATCCGCGTGGTCAAAAGTGCTGATGCCAAGCTCGGATGTCTGTTCTATCAGGCTAAGCAGCTCCTGTTTGTTCAGATTCCAGTCGCGAAGACGCCAAAAACCGTGAACTATGGGTGAAATGGAAAAATCTGGTGCAAGTTGTATTTTATTCATACTGGTAAACATCTGTTATTCATCATTATGCAAGAGGTTTTTATACCAGCTTCTTCTGGGTTTGATCAAACTCAAAGAATCAGGTATTACTAACCGCACACGAATATACAACCAAAATCAAACAGTTCAATCCTGGAATCAAATGGCAAAAGGCTGATCGTACAATCAGCTATCAGGAATTGAGAAAAAGGCTATTTTAATTTTTCTCTGCCTTTGCCTTCAATTCTGCCAGATTTTGCATCATGCCTTCCTGCAAGGATTTCTTCATCATTGAGGATCCTAATCCCTTTAGCGCCTCCTTTACTACAACTTTTGTCTGGCCATTTTCTTCGGTAATATACCAGTTATGTACAGCTTTGATCCACCAGATTTTGCCCGTCCAGCCAATTTCTGAATCAGGGTGAACGGTATGCAACTTGGATTTGATATTGAGGCCGCCCGCCTTCCATTTAAACTTTTTACCTTCTTCGGCTGCACCATCAATACTCGCTTTGCTTACACTGTTTTGCCATTCGGGCCAGTCGTTTATCTGTGCCAGCAGTTCAAAGACTATTGATTTAGGCGCCTTGATGATTATTTCTGCAGTGGCATAGCATCTGCTTGTTGAATCTGCTGTGATGTTCATGTTTTGTGCTTTTAAATTTATAATTGTCAATCCTAAAAGAATGAGGATGACCAAAATACTTTTACTTCTCATTGCTGATTTGGTTATTATTGTTTTTTAATCCATCCAGAAAAGTATTTTCCCGTCTTTAATTTTTCTACTTTCTATAATCGCTTCTTTAAAATTTTCAAGCGAATATTTTCCCGAGATTTTCATTCTAAAGTCTGGTTTTATAACTTCTCCCATGATGTTTGCCCAGATTTGTTTTTTCTCTGTTTTTGTTTTGCTGTTCATCCACGCATCAATTCCAAATCCTTTAATAGTCAGATTCTTAAAGATAATATCCGAACTATGGTATTCGGTGTTTTGGTCGTCATATAAACCATAGTGGATGATATGGCTGTTAGCTGAAATTGTTTTAATGATTTTTGAGGTGATTTTACCCCCGACGGCATCCAAAAAACCTGAAATTCTCTCGGTTTTTGCAAGTTCCCCGATTTGTTCTGCAATTTTTTCATCGTCAGATATTAGAACCAGATTTGCACCAAGATTTAATAATTCCTCTTTTTGGTCATTGTTGCGAATGATTGGAATCGTCTTAATTCCTTTATTTTTAGCAAACTGAATGATTAATTTGCTTACTGCTGAATTTCCTGCCGACAGAATAATCCATTCGTTTTCCTTCGCTTTTAATTCATCCAGGAGCGCCCAGGCAGTTAAAGGATTTAACGATAGCTGAGCTGCTTTTTCGAAGGAAAAACTATCAGGCAAAAGGACGATTTTTTCTTTGGGAATATTTGCAAATTCCGCCCAAATATTTTTATGTCTGAAAGCAACAAGTGAACCATCAGGGAAATCCGCATTTCCATTTTTATCAGCAATCGTCCCGACACCCTCAAAACCTGCTGTTTGAGGAAAAACAGGCTCCACTCGGTACACTCGTTCGATAAACATTAAATCGGCAGGATTTATCGGGCTCGCTTTTACTTTAACCCGAACCTCGTTAGCTAACAAATCAGGGATAGGTTTTTCTCCTAATTTCAGCACCTCTTCTGCTTTTCCTTTCTCATTGAAATATAAGGTTTTCATTTAAATTCTTCCGCCGGTTTTAGCTTTTCATTAGAAATTTCAGTTCCTGGCTAGTCTTGCTTGGAATAAATTCAATCAACTAATAATCGGCAAGGCTATTTATAAAAAAAGGGTCCTTTTCAATAATTTTCTCCAGGTCATCTTTAGTATCCATGATAGCTAATATTATTCCTCCGGTTCTGGGAATTTTTCGCCCTGAAGCCAAAAAATTTCCCAATTTATATTGCTCATCCAGAAATCTGACGTGTTCGTCCAAATGCTGGTCAATTTTCTCCAATTGAGCTTTGTAAGTAATGTTTATAATGAACATTGTTATTCCTTTTTTGTATGCAATATCTCAATTAATTCGTCTTCCCCATTTGTCAGGTAATAGGCAATAAATTTCATGGGCTCTTTTTCCGAATAATTATCGAAATGAATAATTGGAGTATTGGCTGGTTCATAAAAGGCATCGCCAGCTTTCAATACTTTAGCCGGTTCACCTTCAACCTGTACGAAGCATTCCCCTTCGACTATTGACCCAATAACAGGACATGGATGTTTATGAAGGGGTGCTTTCTGTCCGGCTGGAAATTCAATTTCAACTACCTTAACCTTTGAAACGGTTCTTTCCTCAAATTGAGCATCCAACAACTCATTTCTTACTATTTTGTTTTGTGCATTTGCTTTCATACCGAGTATCAATAAAACAATTAATACTGAATAAACCTTTTTTAATTCTACCATAATGAATAGTTTTATGTCCTGCGAAAAGCTTCACCGGCGATATACGTATCGAAGAATTCCTGAAATTTGCAAATCTTATTTTCTCTGAATTTTATAAGGTGAACAAAATCCGATTCATAAACTTTGCCCGTTGGTTTTGCACGACATTTCATGTATCCTGTAACCGCAACAGAATCTTCGTCGGTAAGAAACTGCCTGGGTTCAAGGATCAAAATATCTTCCGCATCCTTCCCAATATTAATCCATTCCATAAAACCAGCATGACCATTTCTTGTTCCTCCTGCAGGATTAAATGGATTTTTAGGTTCTCCCCATTCTACATCTTCACTTAACAATTTTAATATTGCAGGAATATCTTTTTTCATAAAAGCACTGTATAAATGCTTTACAATCTCAATTTTGGCTAGGTCTTCGTTCATAAAATTTTAATTCTAATCCGGTTAATTTTTCACTAAAATGCTTCACCAAATGTGAAGAAAACACCACTTTGGTCTTTTCCTTTTCCATAATCCAGCCGCAAAGTAACGTTGTCATTGATCGAAAAACGGATACCTCCTCCATAGCTTACTAAAATTTGACTGAGTTTGTTGTCACCCACATCCCCTTCGTCCAAAAAACAAACACCTGAAAACCGCTTATAAAGTGGGAATCTGAACTCGGTCTGTAATGCGTAAAAGTAATCTCCTCTGAAGCGGTTGCTGTAATATCCGCGCAACATTTCTCCACCGCCCAACACGTAGCGGTATAAATAGGGTAAATCACCAAAACTACTACCACAGGCCAACCGTGCGGCTATGACATAATCAGCCGAATAAATATAGTGGAAGTAGCGCATGTCGACACCAAATAAACCAGCCTGTCCTTTGTTTCCCGACCAATCAGGAATCTGTTCGTAGAAAAGCTTAGCGTAAAACCCAAGTTTGGTCGCCTGCGGATTATTTCGTGTGTCGTATTGCAAAGACAACCCTATTCCCAGGTCTTTTTCATTGCCGAATAATTGATGATTGACAACTTGTCCCCTTTCGTTGATCACTTCGTTTTCGTGTCTGGCACGGAAATCGCCAAACAAGGCAGCCATAAAATGATTTGGCAAATGAAAGTTGAAGCTTGGTCGGGCGAAGTATCGGTCAGAGAATATCTCCTGATAGAATCTTGCCTTTGTTGTGTCGCCTTCACCAAAAAAATATTGCGGAAAGCTACTCAATGTAACAGGCAGCTCAAAGTCGATGTTTCGAAAGAGGCTATACCTCATGTATTTTGCCTGCAATTGTATTTTACCTTTTGCCGTAGCCATCAGTTGTACATCACCATAACTGGCAGGTGTTTTCAATGGATAAACAAAAGCTGCTCCGCCAAAAACAAATCCTGTTGAAGGATCATAGCCAAAAACAGGACTCACTGTATAATCATACGGAGAAACATGTGTTGGATGTTCATCAGAAGCCTTAAAAACACCCTGCTTGCTGTCGTATACTTTTTTGCCGTTTATATAGGTTTGGTCGACCCTGCAATGATACAAATCCATTGGATTTTCTTTGAAAATATTCTGATCGAGTACAAGAAAATCAGCAGCATATCCCGGAGCAATTTTACCCAGCTTGTCTTCTTCTCCAAGCACGAATGCTCCATTTGCCGTATATGAAATAACAGCTTGTTGCACTGTCAATGTTTTCGATTGAAAGCCTTCAAGTTGTGTGCCATCAGGCATCCGGCCTGAAACATTGGCCGCCATATTTGGGAAAGGATTTAAACCATCCACGTATGGATATTGTAAAAAAGCTGTATCCATGCCATAAGGATAATCGCTCGTTAATGCGCCCCTGCACAGTTGATATTTTAGGCGGGCATTCAATAAATCATCTCTCTGTAAATTAAAACCTGAATTGTTATAATCACGCAGCAAGGTTGGATAATCAAACGACTGATCGGCAAGTATAGTGACAGAAGAACCCAGACGATGAATTTCTTTAAGCTGATTTTCAGAACAATAGCCGGCATGATCAATCACATGTCTTCTGAAATGATTTCGGGCACCAAGGTCATTCATCGCGTCAAGGATATTTTGCAAGCCCCTTTTTCCCTGCACATGAAACGCAAACTTGTCTTCTGGTTGAAGCAACAGGTATTGCTTGATTTCATTTTTATCCAGAAAAATGGTCCCGCCAGGTTCGATGCTACCCACTACACCTTTTGGCACTGAAAGTGACATGTCTTCAAAAAGTTTGATCAGATGAAAATGAACCTGATCAAAATCATTTGCCGGGCCTATCAATCCAAGCTTTTTTGTTCCCATTGGTTTCATTAAAGAGGTTGTTTGTGAAATTCGCCCATAGCTGCGAGTCCACACCCGTAAATGTAGGCTTCCATCACGCTGCATAGCCTGATAAATTTTCATGTGATAGGGCGCAAAAGTATTGTCGCCAATGGTTGTAATACCATAAGAAAGTGCTACTTCCTGAGCCTTTGAGATGGCTTTCATGATTGTTTTATCAGTGTATTTTGCTCCTACCCTTTTGAGTGCTTCCATGGCCGCCCCTTCCAATAGCCAACCCTTCAGGTTTCCATCCGCATCTTTTTCAAGCGTTCCATCTGCAATTTTTGTTGAACCATGAAAACCAAGTTTTTTCAAACCTTCGGTGTTTGCTATGGCAGCATGGCCGCTTTTCATAAAAAGAACTATCGGAACATCCGGAAGAACCTGATCGAGAAACAGCCTTGGATTCTGCTGATCAGAAAGAGCCAGAAACCCCAAATCGCGCCCCACATAATAGCCGTCGAGCAATTGAGAAGATGTTTCAACTATCCTCGACGAAAGCTCATCCGAATTAAGCACATCGCTCAGGCTTATCTGCAACATTCCAAGTGCTCCGTCAATAAAGTGGATATGACTATCAACAATGCCTGGAATGATGGTCTTTCCATGCATGTCAATGCTGTTTTCAACAGACCGGATGGCTTCATATGATATGTTCGAGCCGGTATCAACTATTTTGCCGTCTTGCACAAGCATGAAGCTCACGAAAGGATGCGCTGTATCGGAAGTGAAAATGTTAGCGTTGTAGTAGAGTGTTGTTTGTGAAAGCAAAGTTTTGCTGACGAAAACGAGCAAGAAAGAACAAAATGCTATCCAATAAATAGCATTCTTGCTGAAATCGAATACTTTTTTGATCGCAACCATATAAGCACTCGTTTAAATGAAAAATAAGTCCGGCACAAAATAATATCGTTTTTATCGAAAAAATCCTAAAAGATTATTAAAATTTTGGAAAGACTTAGTTTTATTTACAAGACAATCCAGTGTCACCTTTTAGTATTGTCTATTCAATACTAGAAGCAACCTCCTCAAAAACAAACAACTGGGCAAGATTTCCTACACCTCCCTGCCCAGTTGATTCAGCTTAAAAGGAAAAATGGCTTACTGAAGCACTTTATTTGGCTATTACCGTTCGCCCAAAGTAATCGGAATAACCAATTCTTCACCTGCACGTGTAATACCGAGCTGAATGGTGTCGCCGGGAGCGAATTTTTTCAATGCATTGGAGTAATCCATCAGTTTTTTCATTGGCTCACCATTGATGGCTGTTATGATATCGCCTGCCTGCAATCCGGCTTTGTCGCCTGCCGAACCTTCGCTAACTGAGGCAATCCTAACGCCTTCCCCGGCATAGGCGAAGTCGGGAATTGAACCTGTTGACGCATGCCGAACGGCTTTTGGTTGTTCAGAAGCAGCGGCTTTTTCAGAAACTATTTTACCAGTGAATTCGAAGGGTGTATCACGATCGCCCAGGTATTCCAATACTTCTTTGGCCACCGTTGCCACTTTCACCAATCCTTTACTATCGATTTTATCGAAAGTATCATCTGGTCTGTGGTAATTTTCGGTAGCACCGGTGAAAAATTGCACCGCAGGAATTCCCTGTTCTATGAAAGCTACCTGGTCGCTGGCGTCCAGATCCTGCGTCACGACATCAGTTTTGATACCCGTGGTGTAGTCGGTTCCCATAAAAACAAACTTCCACTCCTTGGCCGAATTGCCGTTGAGCACCATCAGATTTTTATCGAACAGGCTCCCGTTCGTATCGAGGTTCAGATTGGCCAATATGTCTCCGGCGAAGTTTGCTTTGGCCTGGCTGACAAAATAGCGTGACCCCAGCAGGCCGGCTTCTTCACCTGTGAAAGCTACAAAAACAATGGTCCGTTTTGGTTGCATACTTTGTCCGAGCGATTTGGCCAGTTCCAGTAGCACAGCCACGCCACTGGCATTGTCGTCGGCACCATAATGGATTTTTCCTTCATCGCCTTTGTGCACGTCGGGCCAACCCAAACCAAGGTGGTCGTAGTGCGCCGAAATAACAACAGGCGAATCCTTTAACTTTTCATCTGTTCCGGGAATGATACCCACAATGTTTTTCATTTGCACTTCGCCTTTGTCAGGGAAAGTATGCGTGAAAAACTGAAAAAAGCCCTTGCCCATCGGTCGCAGCCCATACTCTCCGAATTTTTCAGCAATATACTTTGCAGCCTCATCGAGCTCTGGAGTACCCAGTCCGCGACCTTTCATTTCTTCAGATGCCAGATACTTGATATGACCCATCATTCTTTGTTCAGAGAAAATGGGGGCCATCGTAGCCAGGGCTTCCCTTTTCTGAACCATATTTACACCGGCGGCGCTCTCATCAAAAATACGGATAAGCGGCGATTGCAACACAGGCCACTGGCCTTTGGCCACATTTACCGGCTCGTCACCTTCGAACCCGAGGTAGCTGTATTTGCCATAATGAGGGAGCTTACGAATCAGACCATCAATGGCAGCTCTGTTATCGAGCGCAATAAAAGCCATGTTGAAGTTTTTGTTTTGGTCGTTGTAAACTGTGAGCACAAAACTGTGGTTGGGCTTGGGCGTGGCTTTCTTTTCGAAAATTACAGAATCGCCTTCTATGCTGGAATTGGAAGCTGAGATCGCTCCATCTATCACTTGCGCAAATTTATTCTCAAAACCGATGATCCAAACAGTTTTATCAGTTGGCAATTGCTGCAACTGATCATCTGAAACCACTTCAAAATCATCGGTGTCGACTGCTTTCCATTGGTTGATGAATTCATTGTAAATGGCTTTCTGTTCAGCACTTGCTGTTGCAGGGAGCACTACCAGATTTTCTTTGCTTGCCAATACTTTTGACCAGGTTGGCGGCACCTCCATCGGGTCGAGCATGCGAAATACATCATACTGGGGGTCAACGGCCAGTTTTAATGGTTTTTCGTTTAACTCAAAGCTGAAAGTCTGGTTCTTTTGGTTCATCAATGCCATCAAATTTTCCAGTCCTTTTTCAGTCGCAACCACAACAGGAACCTGAACTTCAAAGGCTGGAGAATCTTGTTTTTGTTGCAGTTTCAGAGTCAGTTTGTATTTATCTCCGACTTGTTGAACGTCTGCTTCGGCAATGGCAATGATAGGGGCACCAGTGCGCGTGAGCCATTGATCAAAAAAGGGTTTTAGATCAGTTTCGGTTACACTTTCGAATGAGGTTCTTATATCCTCAAACGAGGCAGTTTTAAACTTGAAGTTTTCGTAAAAGACTGAAAATCCTCTTTTAAAGGCCTCATCTCCTACCTGCCGTCTGAGCATGTGCCACATCATCAGCGATTTGCCATAACCGATCGCTTCACTGGCGGCATCATGTCGCGACAGAAATTTGTTCAGTGGGAAATCATTGCTGGTATCTACCACATTGGTGAATTTCTGCAGCGTCGAGCGGCGATAATCTTCACCCTGACCGCGTTGTTCTCCAATCAGGTGATCAGCTCCATAGGCGGTAATGCCTTCGCACCAGTTTCCCGTTTCGAAATCGACATAAACGCTGTTTCCCCACCAGTTGTGGAGCAATTCGTGCGGGTAGGATGAATAAAGAATAAAAGGAAAGCGAATGATCTTTTCGCCCAGCAGCGTAAACGAAGGCATGCCGTAGCCTGTTTCCCAGAAATTCTCAACCAGGGCAAATTTGGTGTAGGGATATTGACCAATCAATTTCTGATACATATCCATATATTGTTCCGTCAGATCGAGGTATTTGTTGGCAAGCGCCTCGTCAGGTGTGCGCAGAAAAGCCATGGCATCGATGCCACTGTTCATTTTGTGTGAATATTCATTGAAACGCGCGCCAATCAGGAAGACTTCTTCCTGCGGCGTGTTGCATTCCCAGGTATCGGTATGGAAGTTACCTTCGACTCTTTCCATTGTTCGTTTTCCCTGAGATACTGTCTTCCATCCGTCGGGAAGGGCGGTAGTGAGGCTAAAGGTAACTGTTTGATCTTCAAAAGAAGGCACCCAATACGTTGAGCCAGCCAGGTAGATTCCGGCGTCGCTGATAATACCCGGAGATTCGCTGAAACCGCGGGCATAGTCTTCTTCGCTGCTCGAAAAGGAAAAGTTGATTTTCCCCTCGTATCGAACCACAAAATAGTCAGTGCCCACCCTTAAATTAATGTACCATTTATCTAACTGGATACTGTTATTGGCTGCACCTGCATTATCGCGGTCCATGCCCACGTCCATGGCTTTTTGACCTGAGGCAGATTTTTCGGCAATGACATTTTTTGAAAATGAAGTTGGTGTCAGTGCAGCGTTCAGGCTAAACTCAAATGAAGAGGTTTTAAGGTTAACAATAGAATCGCTCACAGCTATTTGGCCTGTGGCAGGATCGGCCTGAACAGTTAGATAATGATGTATAGTCGGCTGATTTTGTGACCATCCAGCAAGTGCAATCAGCAAAAAGAAAAGGGAAGTGAAATATTTTTTCATTGTCGGAATCATTTATAAAAGCTAAAATATTGATTGCAAAGGTAGTTTAAACTGCCTTTTCAAAAAAGCTTAAATGATTCAAAACACGCTTCGGCGACGCTGACAAATCAAACTGTTACTGATCAAACTCTATCACCGCATAGCAGTCTTTTACTTCCACATCGTCCCAGGTTCCATCAGCATACATATGGCCATAATCCTGGGTTCCATAGTCGTTGTTGGGTTCGCCATACGACCAATTCGTAAACCCGGGGAGTTCGCCGTTTACCCACCTGAAAACTCCTTCTTCCTCTGCGTCTGAGAGGCCAATCCAGAGAATGTCTTCGGTAGTATTAAGTGGCACACGATAGGTTTCGCGGATGAAATCATTTTCCTCCATGCTGTCGATGATCACTAGGTAACCGCGTTGTTCTTCTGCATATTTACTCGATTCATCCCAGCTGCGTTTGGCGGTAGTAATGGCGTAGGTGTGTCCGCCAAATTGCCTGTAATCTTTTAATTTCATAACAGTTGAATCCTCCTTTTTTAGGCAGGCTGGACTAAACAATAACAGCAGTCCAACAACTGCAAATAAAAACAGATTTGTTTTCATGGTTGGTTAATCTGGTTTCAATAAATAAGACATTGATTTGGTGCTGCATCTGTGCAAAACAAGAATAGTAGAAAGACTTTTCGAACCCGTGTCTGACAGGAAAGTTCTCATGTTTGCTGCGACTAACCGGTATAAAATTAAGTGAAATTTATACCCACAATACAATAGCTAAAGACTATATTTTTCTAAAAAAACACAATTATTCCATTCACCAGACTGGGCATCGCTATCATTCACTTTTCCAGGTGATGCGCTATAAACTCCTTTGCCTTTTCATGCAGGTTTTTGCGTTTGTTCTCAGGCATACGATCGTAGGTTCGCACCATCATCGATGTTCTGTTATTGGCGACAAAGAAATCTCGGTGTTTATCGATAAATCTCCAAAACAAGGCATCCCAGATCAATTCCCAATCACCCCCCCCTTAAAATCACTCATCTTTTTCAGATAGTTCGATCCGCTGATGTATGGTTTTGTCGCAAAGATGCCACCATCAGCAAACTGGCTCATCCCATAAACATTCGGCACCATAACCCAATCGTAGGCATCGATGAAAAGCTCCATAAACCAACGGTAAACCTCATCCGGATCGAATTCGCACAACAACATGAAGTTTCCCAGCACCATCAGTCGTTCGATATGATGCGCATAAGCAGTTTGCTGAACTTTTTTGATTGTTTGGTCAATGGGGCCAATTCCAGTTGTACCGTTATAAAAGGACTGTGGAATTTTTCGGTTAAAATTCCAGAAATTTCGTGTGCGGGCAAAGGACCCTTTGACCTCGTAAATACCACGGACAAACTCACGCCAGCCAATTATCTGACGGACAAAACCTTCAGTAGAATTTAACGCGACTTTGTTTTCATTGGCATGTGTCAATGTTTTCTGAATAACATCATGCGGTAGCAGCAGTCCGCTATTGAGCAATGGCGATAACAGGCTGTGGTTGAGCAGGAAAGAGTTATACGCCAAAGCATCTTCATAATCGCCAAATTGCGCAAAACGGTGGAGTAGAAACTGCTCAAACCAATCGGCTGATTCCTGGTGGGTGATGGGGTAAATCCGGCTTCCGGATAATTGACCCGGATTTTCCGAGAAGTGCTTTTCTACATAGGTTACGGCTTCCGTCCAAAATGCTGACTGGGCAGGAAAATAAACTGGTGGCGGTGTTTTTCCCTTTGGAAACTTCTTGCGGTTTTCACCATCGAATGTCCACTTTCCACCGAGCGGCTGTCCGGACTCATCTATTAAAATGCTGTGCTTTTTTCGTTCTTGTTTGTAGAATGTCGTTTGAAAATAGGACGTTTTATCTGCTCTGAAAAACGCTGCCAGATCCTTTTTGGAATTCAAAAACATCGGGCTTTCATGTACGGTCAGTTTGACTGATACAGCAGCCTGTCTGATGCGTTTTTCGAGCCATTGGTCTGTCGGGTCGATTATATGTATATCACTGATGTTTCTTTCTTCAACCTCATTTGCAAAGACGCGGATATCAGCTAGGTGATGATCAGATTGAATATATCGTACATTGATGCCTTCTGCTTGAAGATATTGCTGGTAATATTTCATCGAAGCCCGGTGAAAAGCCAGTTTCTGTTTATGAAAACGATATTGGCGAAAAAAGAGAAACTCCTCAATCAGGTAAACATCCTGCATTTTATCGAAGAGACTTGTATCAGCAAAAAGCTGATGTGGGAATAAAATGAAAGCGGTTTTATGCATTGGATTTGTTGCGTTTACATCTTTCGCTGCAATAGATCACCTGGTCCCAGTCGCGTTCCCATTTCTTGCGCCAGTTGAAGGAGCGCTGACAAACCGGACAGACTTTTGAGGGCAATTCGCTCTTTTTCATGTCTAAAATAAGGCTTTTGATTGAGGCTGGGTCAACTCGTTTTTACACTTTTTCCAAAAGGCAAAGAATGAAGGAAAATAACCGAAAACATCGCACATCCAGTCACGGGATTCTTCCCTGCCCTGATAGTGCCTGTTGGCAGGGTGTTCTTTAAAATAGATATGATTTGTTGATAGCTGATGCTGCAACTCGGAAAACTCACCTACAAATAGCTTAATACCTTCGATATTTTTGGCCAGTTTCAGGACAAATTCTATGTTTTTGGCACTCACCGGATATTCTTCAAAAAAAGAAGGTTCCAATAACAAAACACGTTGAACGGCCTCACCTTTGTGCCAATCTGGGTCGAGGTTATAATAATTGTAAATCAGGGTAATAGCAGTAGAATCAAGCTTGGAATTTTGAATGACAGGGAGTATGGTTTTTGCATCAAATGTTCCGGTCTCTTGAAGCATTTCAGGTATTTCAAGACCATCAAACTGATCGTAACCTACATCCAAAAAGGTATTTCGCTGTTTGCTGTTAAAATACGTATTGATATTTTCCTGGTTGGCAAAGTATTTCTTATTCGAATTGGTACCAGCCACCCATTGCCAACTCAAGTGATTGCTGGCCAGATCGCCATCCAGCAGATGGAAATATAGCCATTTAGCCGGCACAAACCAGTGAGCCTGTGCAATGTTACAACAGATCGAAGCTACGTACATCCGCATATGGTTGTGCATATAACCTGTGCGATATAGTTCCTGAATGGCCTGATCGACAGCGTTGATGCCGGTTTTGGCCTCCAAGACTGCCTGCGGAATGCCATGATATGCGACAGGATATTGTGTGTTTCGAAGGTCGGTTTTGATGAGATCACCTTTCGCTAACCAAACCTGCTGCCAGTAGTCTCTCCAGGCCAATTCCTGCACCAGCTTTTCTGTTTGGTTCCAGGGTAAACCAAGTGATTTTATGTATGCATATACCTTTCTTGTTGAAATCACTCCGCGCGATATGTAGGGGCTCAGGCGCGTCACCGCACCATCCACATAGTTACGGGTCCGTGCATACGCAACAGGATCGATGCTCCGCATCCTTTGCTCAATGGCTTGTATTTCAGTCGGAAAGTCTATCGCTTTGGGATTTTGTTGTTTGAAATCAATCTTTGACCTGGACTTTTAAACCGACGAATATCGGCTGACCGCTTTTTCAGGTGTTTCTGGCTGATTCCACTATTCACACGTTTTCTCCATAACCTGAAAGAGGATGGTTTGAGTGCACGGCGCATCAGCTTGATGACCTCAGACTCTGCCAATTCGAATTGGATATAAATGGCCTCAAAAGGCGTCCGGTCCTCCCAGGCCATTTCAATAATTCTGTCTGTTTCTACAGAAGTCAATTCGAAGGACTTGCTCATCATTACTCACGCGGTTTGTGCTTGATGGTAAACAATGAAGTAGCCACTTTTGTTTTGCGCAAAGGCCGTTGTCATTAAGGAATTTGACTTTCTATTGCATTTTGAAAAATGAAATACCTCCTTTCAAAGCAAATGAAAATGAATTGATGAATCTTTCCGGTATTTTACGATTCCTATTCAAAAACCACATCATCCAGGTAAATCTCATATGGAAAACCATTGCCCGCCGAAAAAAGTACCAAACCCGACCGGATACAACTGAGATCCGTCTTTTTGATGCGTATGCTATATTGTTTCCATTCCTTTGTCAGGGTTATTTCTGTTGATTTTTTTCCTGAATCCGGAAAGGCTTTGTCCTGTCCAATCAAACCAAAACCAATGGTAATTTTGACATTGGTATCATTTGCTTTTGCCCAGAAACTAAAGTTTTTCGCGCCGCTGATATCGTATCCTCCAAGGATGTCGCCCCAATCGTTGGCCGGATCCATCAACGCCAATCCATACCAGTCTGTTCGCGCCTTGTAGCGTATCCTGATGGCTGTTTTTCCAGCATATACCTCCTCAGATTGATCCAGGTCGACTGTCATGGCTTTGTAATTGCCCATATAGCCTGAAGGAGAATAAGGCAGGTTTTCATTGTCACGATAAACATAGAAAGGCAGTCTGACCTTGGGAACAAAATATTTTCTTTGAGCTGCCTGCTCATCAATCACAACAACTGATGCTGAAGCTATACCTATATTTCCAACAGCATCTTGCACTATAGCGTAAATTTTTACCGGGCCATTTTCAGCAGGCAACTGAATTTCGAAGCCTTGGGTTATATCGCCCCGAAAAACCAATGGGTTGAGTTGATTTCGTCTTTTACGACTTCCTGTGCGTTGGTTGTAATAAAATTCGATTGACAGGCTGTCATGCTCAGCATCGGTTATATGAAGGTCAACAGGCACCCAACTTCCACTGCTGAAGCTTCTATCAGGCAACGTAAAGGTCGAAATCGCCGGTACATAATTTCCCGGTTTTTGTCCCGTGAAAGCCTCTCTGATGGCCCAGTATTGCGGCCGTTTCTTGCCATCAAAATGTGTCAGCAACCATGATGCACCAAAATCACTCCCATTTCCATAGTGAAAAACAAATACACCCAAACATGCAGGTTTTGGCCTGATCCAATCGTGGAAACCAGTTACTATAGCATCGTATTTTTGGGAATCTGAGGGCTCAATTTTGACGCCGTTTTTGTCTGCATGAGCATCCCATTCTCCTGTAACACCAAATTCCGTGACTATATAAGGTTTGTCTATTCCCTTTTTTGTCAATTCGGCCTGCAAAAAATCAGCGCCACGACCGTAACTATTGAGTCCATAAATATCCACTGAAGGGACATACTGCTGCCACCATTCGAGCCCAAAGGTCCATGCTTCTACGGAGGTAACAGGATGCGTGGGATCAATGGATTTTATTTTGCTGCAAACACTTTCGAGGAAGATGGAATAGGCTTTTTTTTCAGCATCGGTAGCCAGATTGAGGTAAACTTCGTTGCCCACACCCCAGCTCAAAACAGCAGGGTGATCCTTGAATTTCTGTACTGTTTCGATAGCGCTTTTGTACATACTGTTCATTCCTGTCGTGTCTGCGAGGTAGTTAAAACTGTCGTCGTCTTCCATGCCAGGGCGCCCATGCCGCATCCAGATTCCGACCATGACCTTGATACCATAACGGTGCGCAACTTCCAACAATTTTGGGGTATTTTCGTCAGTTCCCCATGTTCTTATACTGTTGACTCCCAAATACTGTAAATCCTGAAAAAGGCTGTCGTAAAGCTCAGGATGATTGTTAAAGCCAAATGTTACGCCTTTAATTTCAAATGGTTTTCCATCGACCAGCATCGTCCATTTATCAGCTGTTTTTTCGAAAAACTGAGCATAGATTCCATTTGAGCAGCAGGTGAATAATAGGAAAACAGTCAGTATATTTAAAGCTTGTTTGCGCATGCTGGCGATGTTTTGTTTGGCATTGGTTTGGTGATTCAACCCGATAAATTTAATGAATATTCAGAACATCACCCAATAACTTGAGGTCTAGAAAAAGGAACTACCCATTTAGAAATCTGTTGCGTTTAAAATCTTTCCCTTTTCTGATCAAAAATGCATGGTAGGCACTTGGTATATCATGTGTCCATACCGGCAAAATCAGTGTGATGAGAATTCTGTCGATATGCGAAATAAGTCCGAGGATAATTGCAATCATAAAGGGCAAACCAGCATGGTTGAACCCAATAAGGGAGGTAAAGGCGACCAGGAGTGAAACACCCCATATTTTTGAAAGGAAAGCATGTGTGCAGGTTTCTCTCTTAAATTTGATCAGACTGATCGCATAAACGGTGGCTTCCATACCTAAAATGATCCATATGGGTATGATGTTGTCGTGCATCAGTTCAGGGTATAAAATCCATGATGAGATGCCAAACGAAAGCCAAAAAACCATGTCGGTCTGACTATCCATTCTTCGAAGCTTTGCTGTTGACAAATTCATTTTTCGGGCAATTATTCCGTCAAGAATGTCGGACAGCAGCCCCAGATACATTAAAACCAGCAACAGGGGCTTTGCACTTTCACCAACGTAAAGAGCCAGAATAAGTATGATAGGTGCCAGCAACAATCGAAACAAAATCAGGCCGGTTGGAATATTTATAATAAGTGCAATCAATTGTATGCAAGATGAATATATAAATATAGTTCAATATCCGGTCTCAACTGCCACAAGCAACATCATTGCTGCAACAAGGGTAAGAATGAGAAAAAGCGGCAAAACAAACTTGAACCACTTCTCAGAAGGCACCTGGGCTATACCCAAAATCGCCATTAAAACCCCATTGGTTGGTATGACAAGATTTGAAAAGCCGTCGCCCGAAACAAAGGCCATTACTGCTGTTTGACGCGTAATGCCCAGCAAATCAGAAAGCGGAACCATGAGCGGCATCGAAACCATGGCTTGTCCAGAGGCTGAAGGGATGAAAAAGTTCATCACAGTTTGAAACATAAACATCCCTTCGACGGCCAGTAGTCTGGGTAGCTTCTGCAGAACCAAAGCTGCATGATACAAAACCGTGTCAATGACTTGCCCTTCCAGCAAAACCACCTGAATACCTCTTGCAAAACCTACAATCAATGCCGGCACAATCATGATCTGTAAACCTTTTACAAAAGCCTTCATCGACTCATCACCCGACATCCCACTGATGAGAATCGTGAGCAATCCAACGGTAAAAAATCCACCCGTCATTTCAATCAGCCCCCACCCCATTGTTTGCACAGCAAACAAAATAAGTCCAAAAAGCAAGAGCGCTGTTGCAGCAATCAGGTAATGTCTTTTCGTAATGGGTTCTTCCACAAGCACCGATTCCTCGCTGAGTTCGAAAGTATCATCCGGCATCGCAGACTTCATTTTGTCCTGCTTGACGCTGCGTCCGTAAAACATCAAAAACGAAAAACCAATCGCGAAACAAATCACAAACATCACCATTCTCAAACCGATGCCACTACCTATCGGCAATTCGGCAATCTGCTGAGCAATTTGCACATTGAAAGGATTCGTAACAGCAGATGCCCAGCCCACTCCCTGTGCAATCAACAGAATGGCCACGCCAAACACCCGGTCATAACCCATCTCCTTCGAAAGGATCAGGAGTACCGGAATCAGCGGAAGAAACTCAGCCCCCATACCCAGAAAAGTGGCTGCCATCGCAAAAACACTGAAGAAAATAAAAGTCAGAAGAACTGGAGAGTGTCTAAAGTTTTTCAACAATTTGAAAACGAAAACATTTACCGTACCAGTATGCTGAATCAGATTGAAAACAGCGCCAATGATAAAAATAAAAAATATCAATGCCGCAGCCTGGTTCAGTCCTTTTGGAATGGAAGAAAATAAACCTAGCAGGCTTGTTGGACTGGCATAACCTTCTATATTTTCACCAAGCACGAATCCCTTGATTGAGAAGTGCTTGGGTATGACCTGGTAGCTACCCGGAACAATGACTGTTTGTTCAATGTGGTTATAAGTCTTTGTCGTGCGCTGAAAGGCTCCTGATGGAACAATATAGGTTAAAACGCTGCAAAATAATATGATAGCCGACAAGAAGATAAAGACATGGGGAATGCTGACTTTAGCAAGTAGTTTCTTCATAGCGCTGTTTTAGTGGTTGGAGTTGTTGGGCTCAAAGATGCAGATTATTTTGGAATTTGTGGAAAATCATTCGAAAAGAGAGCCTATCGCTTGATTTCCTTTCGAACACGAGGCGCAACTTTAAAAAAAAGAGGCATCTGTTATTCTACAGACGCCCCATTGTTTCCTTTCTGAATAAAACCGACCTGAATTACCTTTGGTAAGGTTTGATGATTGGCACACCGAAAGTGCCTTCCGGCTCCTGGATGCGCATGATTGAGGCCAATGTTGGCGCAATATCTTCAACATACACTTCCTTATTGGATTCGCCCTGATGGATGTGCCATCCGTAAAACAATAGCGGAACATGTGTATCGTAATCGAATGAAGTACCGTGTGTGGTTCCTACAGTATTATCAGACATGCCATAATTGGCCCTAAGATCAAAAATAATATCTCCGGATTGAACCGGATTGAAGCCGTTGAGAATGAAATTCGACATGGAACGCTCCGGGTATTTACCCCTGAGTTCTTCGCTGGTAACGATCGTCGCCAGTTCGGGATAGGTATCCAGCATATGGGTCACCAGGCTTGCGCTTACAGAACGTAACTTGAGCTTGTTTTCGAGCAAAAGTTTGTGATCGAGATAGATATTGCCCGATTCGATGGTTTCTACAAGGTTATCCACATCAAACTGTGCCTTGGCAAAATCGTTGAGTTCACTTTTCATGAGCTTTGTCCTGATGAAGCCTGTGGGCACGCGGTTAGCTTCCAGATAGGCT
This sequence comes from Bacteroidales bacterium UBA5536, assembly GCA_002426795.1. GTDB lineage: Bacteria > Bacteroidota > Bacteroidia > Bacteroidales > F082 > UBA5536. The sequence continues at coordinate 79,887 of DINQ01000021.1, read as the reverse complement.
GCGTTGGGTTTTACGGCATGATCAGCTGTTAGAAAGAGCAGGTAATTGCCTGCGCCTACCTGTGCATCAAGCGCTGCAAAAAGCCGTGCCAGTTCCTGATCCATCTTGACGTAGGTATCCATAATCTCAACAGAATTTGGACCGTAAGAATGACCAATATAGTCTGGCGATGAGTAGGAAACTGCCAGCATGTCGGGGTATTTTCCCTTGCCTAACTCTTCCTGCTTCATCAGGTTGATCACAAAATCAGTTAAGAGCGTATTTCCATATGGAGTCGATTTGATCAGGTCCAGTTTTTCGAGGTCGCTTTTTTTATCAAAACTGTGCGGAAAGGTATTGTCTCCTTCGCCAAAAACGTCCTTTTCTCCAGGTCCGTTGTCGGGCATAACAATCTCATATTCTTTTTCGGCCAGTGATAGAGTCCAGTCTGTGCTCATAAGCTTGGCAGGCACTTGTTCTGCATTGAATTTAGTGACCCAATCAGGCAATAAATCCATATAATAGCTCGAGGAAACGAAATTTCCTTCATCACCGTCGTACCAGTAGGCGGCATTGGCCATATGTCCGCCAGGGAGGATTGAAGCCCTGTCTTTGATTGAGGCTGCAAACACGCGCGAAAGGCCGTTGTTCGACATGCGCAACTGATCGCCAATGGTTGAAGTCTTCAGTCGGTGAGGCGACATTTTACCAGATCCATTTGCAGAACCTATAGTCTGATAGGCTGTATCACTGACGCAATAAAACACTTTTTTCTGCGAACGGTCGTACCAATCGTTTGAAATAATGCCATGGTAATACGGAGTCGTGCCCGTATAAATACTGGCATGGCCGGGACCAGTATAAGTTGGCACATAATTAAAATGCGCATAGGTGAAATTCATCCCTTTGTGCATCAGCCTTTTGAAACCATTGTCGCCATATTGCTCATAAAAACGATAGAGGTAATCGTAGCGCATCTGGTCAATTACTACGCCAACTAGTAATTTGGGTTGTGCATTTTGTTTTTCAGGTGCGTGACCGCAGGCTGAAACTAAAAATGCGATCAATAGCAGTAAGGATAATTTTTTGATTTTAAACATGTTGAAAGCCTGTAAATAAACACTTGGTTAAAATAATGAAGTAAATGAAATTTCGAAATGTAAAATAACTTGTCAGAAAAGAATTCAATATTAATTCAATAATATTTTAAACTAAAATTTTTATTTCAGAAAGCCTGCCAAATTGCCCCATAAGCAAAGCAAATGTATCAGGTTTTCAGTAGCCAAAGATAAAACATTACGAACTTTTTGTTGGTTTACCGAATCAAAAAAATAATCTTCCTACAGCAGAAACTTCTATAACTGGCTTAGTTCGATCTAGAAAAGCTCTACTGCATTTTTTCACATGATGAGTTCCGTATTGTCTTCATCAATATCCAGCTGCCTCATAAATTTCAGCTATGATTTCATGTTCGAAATGGGCCAATCGGTGCCATATAACAGATATTTCGGATCACCAGCGTAGGTAATCATCTCTTCAATCTCTTTCTTCATGTAACGCTCAAATTTCTCTTCAATATCGCCCAAAACTAGGCCTGAAATATCAACGTATATTTCGCCTTTTTTTACACTACCTCCATACAATCTTTAACCCATGGATTGTCTATATGGAAAATCACGATTTTCAAAGGGGGGTAATCCACTGCCAGATTATCTATATGCAGCGGATGAGGATAATTCACTGTTCCTGTGGACGTAATAGTATCTCCAGAATGGATCATTACCGGCACATCATTCTCGATGGCCCTTTCATAAACCACTTTCAACCTGATTTCGTTGGGATAAAAAGGCCCGTAACCTGGATACACTTTAAGCCCTTTGATCAAACCCCTTTCGAGGAATTCGCTGATTTCTCGGATATCGCGGTGGGTATAGTTCAGGCAGCTAATGCCTGATACAACAACCAGGTTTTTGCGGCCCTCAATGGCTTCTACGACTTCTTTGGTGCTTGGTCTGTCCTTATTTACTTTGCAGGATGATAAAACCAGGGCACATTCCACTTAATTCTGCTCCATTTTTTGCGACAATAAGTCCAGACTGTTTTCAATAGATGTAACCTTGTCCTTGTGGCAGTTGTTAATATGGGTGTGAACCTCATTAATAACTTTTCTATTCTAGGTATATTAGTATGAGGTTCTTACAAATAGTGGGAAAAGGGTCAATCCTTCAGGATTCAATACCAAAAAGCATCAGGAGAAGGCAAGTCTATGACCTGGTCACCTTCAAACGAGTTGTCAAAAAAAAATGAGCTTCGCAAACAAGTTATGTATACATCTTACTTATAAAGACGTAACTAGGGTTTGAATGGCATGTGCCGGAATATGCACCGAAATGGCTGATGCCTCTCCAACATAGAGTTTATAATCAACCGCTTCGTCACTCTGGTTCATCACTACACTAACCAAGCTATTGTCTTCGTTGAGGAAGGATGTACTTAAAAGCTGACTACGGCTGCTGACTGTGCTGATTCTTTTTGCGCCGGGGCGAATAAATTTTGAGAAATGTCCAATGTAGTAATAGGTTGGCGTGTAAATCAACGCACCTGTTTCGGTATTGCCATGAATGGGCGCAAAGCAGAAGTTACCTACATGGTTTGGACCTCCCCTTTGATCGAGCAGAATATTCCAGTCGGTCCATCCAACCGTACCAGCATTAAAGTCGTTTATCATTGACCGACCATAACGCTCGGCATGCGGCCAATACTGATATCTGTCGGTTCTGAATCCTTCCTGACAGCCTTCGGTGAATAAAAGGTTTTTATCGGGATAAGATTCTTTCACGTTTTCCAGGTTAACAAACATGGGTTCTCCGCCAGCCCAGGTTTCGTACCAGTGAAAACCAATTCCCCAGGCATATTTTGCAGCTTCAGGGTCTTCGAATATGGTATTTGTGCGGTGATTGATCAGGTCTCGGTTATGGTCCCAAACTACGATTTTTTTGTCACCAAGGCCTTCACGCTCCATCGTTGGTCCCAGGTGATTTTTCAGAAAATCTCTTTCCTCTTCTGCTGTATAAATACATGATTCCCATATCTGAACAGCCATGGGTTCATTTTGGACGGTGATCCCCCAGATGGGCAGGCCTTCAGCTTCGTAAGCCTTGATAAACTTTGTGTAGTAGCGGGCCCAGGATTCATAATAATCAGGCAGTAATTTTCCGCCCTGAAGCATATTCTTGTTGTCTTTCATAAAGGCAGGCGGACTCCACGGACTTGCATACAACAACAGCTTGCCTCCCGCGGCTTCGGTCGCTTTTTTAATCAGTGGGATTTTGTATGTTCTATCGTGATCAATATTAAAACTGTTGAGTTCCTGATCGCCTTCTTCGATGTAAGTGTAACTTTCGCTACTAAAATCGCAGCTATGAATGTTTGTGCGGCAAAGCGAATAACCAATTCCATCGACCTTGTCATAATAGGCTGACAAGAATTCCTTTTGTTTGTCTTCGGGTAATTGTGCAAAAACTTCAGCAGATGCATCTGTGATGGCCCCACCTATACCAAGAAATGTCTGAAACGACTTTTTCGGATTGACAAAAACGGAAATTTCTCTTTCAACGGGTTGCGCGGCTGCTTCAAAAAGGCTCTTGCCGGTCTCATTGAGACGTAAGTCGGTATTGCTTGCAGTGGTGAAGATGGTTGCTTCTTTTCCAATGACTGCAAAAAATTCTGTGTTTGCTGCATCGTTGGGCATCTCTTTTTCTTTGTTTCCTGTTTGTGGAGTTTCTGTGCAGCCAAGCATCAGCATGCCGGCAAATAATGCGAAAAATTTGATTTTCATTATGAATATTTTAAAGGAAGAATATGTGGTATTGGTTTTTATTAAGCCGCTTTGCACTTATTTCACAAGGGTTATCATTTCGGAAATAAAAGTAGTAAATTCCCCGAAAGTGGCAGGCAAATGGGCGTATTCTTCAAAAAAATAAGTGGTTGGCACGCCAAAAAGTCAAACTTTAATACTTTTGCCGCTCAAAAAACCAAAAATGTCATCTGATTTCAAACCAAAACGTCAGCAATTGCCTAAGCACTCTCCAATTAGTCGGTTTTTGTTTGTTTGCGCCCATTCGCAAGAAATTATCATTCCCAAAAAGAATATCAGTATTAAGTTCCTTTTTTTCTTCTTGTTATTTCCATTGCTACTTTCGGCACAGATCAATGAAAGTGACACACTGAAAGTTAAAGCCAACCTTTCTCTGACTGGTTTTTGGCAGGCAGGCAATGTAGAAACGCAGATTTTCAGAGCCAAATCTGAGGTAAGCTATAAACCTTTTAAAAAGTGGGTTTTCAAAACTACAAATTCATATGTCTATCAGGCCTTTGATAACAAAAAAGCGGATGAGGATATCCTAAGTCTTAATTTTATTTATTTTAATCCGGAGCGCAGAATCTATCCATTGGTATTGGGTTTTGTGAGCACCAATTTCAGAAGGGAGATTTCATCGCGCCAACTGATGGGTGCCGGTTTCAATTTTCAGGTACTGCAACACAAAAACTACTGGCTTAAACTAGCTCTTACGAGCGAACACGAGCATACTTCTTTCAACAAGACCCGTTTTAACCTGACCGCATACAATGGCCAGCAAACGATCAACACCTTCCGAACCACACTTTGGGTGAGCGGAAAATATCATTTGTTAAAAAACAAAATTGTCTTGAGTCACGAAAGCTACATTCAGCCTTCGCTCGAAGATGGCGACAATTATCGCTGGCAGGCCGATCTGGGAATGGAACTTCCGATCTGGAAATTTCTCAATTTCAAAATCAATTACGTTCACACTTTCGAAAGCATCGTGGTTGAAGACCAAAAACAGGAAGATCAAATGCTTACATTTGGATTTACGCTCAAAAGCTATTGATCACACAGGCTAAATGCACCTGAAAAAGCCTTTTGACCGCCTAAGCAAACTATTTAAGAAAACGCAGATTCCTGGAAAGAAGAACCCAATTAAAAAGCTAAAACAATGCTATAAAAAGTACGCAAATGCATTATTTTCTGATCTTCTTTCCTTGCGAAGTAAAAGAGATTCCCTGTTGACCCGATGTGGAAATCATCACACTTTCGAAAAAAGGCTCATTGCTGTGGGCTTTTCGTTTCCAGTCAAATACAAAACTAGCGCCCGACCCACCTTCTGTGTCGACCTGTTCGATCACAATTTCAACAGTTTCCATCGGCCTGATGTAAATAGGATTGTCGAAATAGGTTCGAATCAAATCTCCTCTGGTGTTGAAATATTCTGCTTTTAAAATTAAAACCGAATCGAGTCTGTTCGTATTTCTCATGCTGATGGTAGCAGTCAGATCATGGGTGCGGTGCTCCGTCATGCTGTAGATATGCGAATAAACAGACAGGTAAGTTGTCCCCTTTTCCATAGTATCACTCAACTGATATGTTACTGTTCTTTTCTTCCAGTTTTCGGGATTTACTGAACTTGACTCTGGTTTTGAACCACATGCAACCAGGAAGAATGGAATGATGAACAAGGCAAAGAAATGTTTCATATGGCAACTATTTTTCGTTGAAACAGCTTTTGTAAAGTTGTAACGTAAGCCATAAAATTACATTAATTATTCATGAAAACCCCTATTGCCGATAAGAATTAATCTATCAATTGCTCAACAATAGGACAAGCGACCAGGTTTTACAATTCATTCATTTTCAGAGCTGAAAACTACCTGAGAACTATATCTAACAAAACCCCTATGATGATGGCTACCAGAGAAAAAGTGATGAAACCCATCATGTAGGCAAAAAAAGCTTTCACATAGCTTGAGGCCTTATTTTGATCGAAAAACTGCCCAATAGCAAAGGATGTGTAGATGAAACCAAGCAGGGAAGCTAATAGCATTAAATTGGTTTGAGACAAGACCTGCGCAATGCCTGAAATGGTGTAAATCAGCATGCCAATTCCCATGACGAAACAAAGCAGTATGAAAATTTCGAAAATATTAAACCCATGTTTCCGATAAAACAATTTGATCCAGAACCCGATAAAAAGGGCCATAATGATGTTTGAGTAGCCATAGTTACTCTGGATCCACTTAAAGACCATTAGCACTGCAGATTCGGCCTGATCCGAAGGTGGTTGATAGGCAGCCTCGAAATGAAAAATACTATTCAAAACCGAATAAATGAAGGAGGTTACAATCAGGAAAACAATCGGCTTTACCAACCTGTTTCGGTCTTCTTTAATGAAAGCGTTGATGCTTTTTCCAGGCCTGATGAGCAGTTCATTGATGGAATACAGAAAGCCTTTCTCAAAATTCAACACATTGCGTATCTCCTGAAATACATACTTTCTGTCAATTCGTCTCAACTGCAGCGGTCGGCCACAGTTTGGGCAAAAATTCAGGCTTAACTCAGTTTTACAGTGTTTGCAGCTTTCCATGGCTTAGTACTTTAAATTTCTTTCTTTCAGCAATTTTTTTAAAGCTTCATCCCGGTCCGATTTTTTCGTCAATTTATAAATGAAAAACAACGGAATCAGCGTGACAAGGCCCCAGGTGCTTTTCACTGCACTGAAAATGATGACTCCAACCATAAAACCGATGAGTAAAGCCGACATGACTGCAGATTTTTTCATTTTTTTTGCTTCCTGCAAGAGCTCTTCATCTGTGTATTTTGAAAATTCCTTTTCTTCCATGATTGTTGTATTAGTGAATATGCTATTAATTAAATCCTAAATGAAATTGTTGTTCATTAATTAGCTTTCGTAAATTCCATGATCCAATTGGTTTCCCTTTCGCTTTTTTCGCTCATCAAAATAGGCCTGTTCCCACTGCGCATTGTTTTCAGTCTGTTTTTCCAAATATATGCAGGTCATGCGCTTTCCCTGATATTTTTCCTTTCCTATGAACACCCCAACGCTTTAATTGCTTTCGCCTGACTGTCTAATTGAATTAGTAAAGTCCCAACTCATTCATAAATTCTTCTATATCAGCAATGCGTTTTAAGTTTTTCATATCATCTGCTCAATCGATGGGTATGTTTTATTGTCTCTATTTTCATAAGTGTGTCCAAAAATAGATAATTTTTAACTGGCCCAAATCCTTAAGTAGGAAGTTCTCGGGTCGTCAAAACGCCAAAATCACTAACTTTGCCAGAAATATTTAAATCTTCATTACTATGTGCCTCAGCATACCCGCACTTGTCGAGTCTATTGAAGGAGAGATGGCTCTTTGCAGCGTTGGCGGAACGCAATATTCAGCCAGCCTGCAGATGTTGGATTCGGATGACGTAAAACCTGGCGACTACGTGCTGTTGCACACTGGTTTTGCGATCCAGAAAATCAGCGAGGAAGAAGCCATCGAAACGCTCAAGCTATTCGAAGAATTCTCTGAGTTTAACGACGCCCTCGACGAAGAAGAAAAACGGACCGGAGAGCGCATCGTATGAAATACATCGACGAATACCGCGATAAAGCCAAAGTATTGGCGTTGGTTGAACAGATCAATCAGCTTTCAAAACATCCCATGCGTATCATGGAAGTCTGCGGTGGCCATACGATGGCTATTCAGCGTTTTGGCATCCCATCGCTTCTGCCTCCAACCATTGAGCTGGTCAGCGGTCCCGGTTGCCCGGTCTGCGTCACAAGCCGTGCCTATATCGATCAGGCCATTGCCTACAGCCGATTGCCCAACGTCATTATCACAACCTATGGCGACCTGATTCGCGTGCCCGGTTCCACTTCTACCTTAGACAAAGAGAAAGCAGCCGGTGCAGATATCCGCATCGTCTATTCAATCCTCGATGCACTGGAAATCGCCAAGCATAACCGTCGCAAAAAAGTAGTTTTTCTGGGGATTGGCTTCGAGACCACCTCTCCCGGATCGGCTGCAGGCATCCTAAAAGCGGAAATGGCAGGACTATTCAACTTTAGCGTTTACAGTGCCCACAAAATCATGCCGCCCCCTATGGCCGCCCTTATTGATGCGGGTGTGAATATACAGGGCTATCTGGGCCCAGGACATGTGAGCACCATCACCGGCTCTCACATCTACGATTTTATTGCCGAAAAGTATGGTCTTGGTGTTGTCATTAGCGGTTTCGAGCCTGTAGATGTACTGCAATCGGTTTTGATGCTTGTCAAACAATATGAAAATCGCCGACCTGCAGTGGAAATTCAATACACACGTGCCGTGAAACCTGAAGGCAATACCAAAGCGCTCGCCATGTTGGACGAAGTGTTTGAGCTGTCAGACGACTGGTGGCGCGGACTTGGAGTTCTGCCCCGAAGTGGGATGAAAATCAAGGAAAAATACAGCCGTTTCGATACTGAGAAACAGTTGGAAGTTACTGTGGAGCCTACCCGAGAAGACCGTGGATGCATCTGTGGAACAGTGCTCAAAGGATTAGCCAAACCTGCAGATTGCAAGCTCTTTGGCAAAGCCTGCACCCCATCAGATCCTGTTGGAGCCTGCATGGTGAGCAACGAAGGCGCCTGCGCCGCCTACTATCGCTACCGACAAGTCTAAAACAAATAGCAGTTTAAACCAAGACCTCATGAAAAGTAAAACCATACTTCTTGGCCATGGCAGCGGTGGTCGTTTGTCGCACGAACTGATCACCTCAATCTTTGTCAGACATTTTGGGAATCCCATCCTCAACCAGCAAGGCGATGCTGCCGTTTTTGCCATCGAGCAAGGAGCTTTGGCTTTCACTACCGATTCATATGTGGTTGATCCCATCTTCTTTCCCGGAGCCGACATTGGTAAGCTGGCAGTGGCAGGCACCGTGAACGATCTGTCCGTTTCGGGGGCTCAACCACTTTATCTGAGTGCCGGGTTCATCATTGAGGAGGGATTAGAAGTAGCACTACTCGAAAAGGTTGTGGAAAGCATGGCCACCGAAGCTAAAAAAGCAGGGATTTACATTGTGACAGGCGACACCAAGGTTGTTGACAGAGGTAAATGCGACAAGCTTTTCATCAATACTGCCGGGGTAGGAATGGTAAAACCAGGTTATGAGCAATTACAATCCGGAAAGTTTATTCAGCCCGGTGATAAAATTATCATCAACGGCGCCATAGGCGATCATGGAATGGCTGTGATGTCGGCCCGAAACCAATTAAACATCCAATCACAACTGCAATCAGACTGTGCCAGCCTCAATGGATTGATCAACGAGCTTGACCAGCACCGGGAACATATTCATTTTATGCGTGATGCTACACGCGGCGGTCTGGGTACTGTTCTGGCTGAATTATGCGACAAACGTCCTTTCGGTGTAAACATCGAAGAAGAGGCCATCCCAGTTCATGAGGGTGTTCGTGGCATGTGCGAATTGCTGGGTTTCGATCCGCTATATGTGGCCAACGAAGGAAAAGTCGTACTGGTTGTTGGTGCTGCAGCTACCGATCAGATCGTTGATATCATGCGCATGCATCCACTTGGAAAAGAAGCTTTTGTTATCGGGGAGATTTCGCAGGATCATCCAGGAAAATGCTGGCTTCAAACAGCCATTGGCGGCAACCGCATTGTGGATATGCTGGCCGGAGAACAATTGCCAAGAATCTGTTAGAAACCTTTTATTCAGCGTGTTGCTCAATCAGTTGAAGGAGCTCTTTTTTTGATGCAATGCCAGATTGTCGCCAAACAATCTCACCATTTTTAAAAAGAATAAGCGTAGGTACTGAGGCAATCTGATAGCGACCTGAAACCAGACGATTGCCATCCACATCTATTTTAATAACGTAGGCTTTTCCACGTGCTTTCTCGGCCACTTCCTTTACAATAGGCGATTGCAGTTTGCAGGGCTCGCACCATTCAGCATGAAAATCTATCAATACCAATGGATGCGAATGTATCAGTCTGTTAAAATTTGCTCTCATAGTCATTGTTGTTTTGAATGACCCATCTCCATACAGGCCTTATGAATCAAAGGCAAAATTAACTAAAATCCATAATTATCCACTGTAACTCTTTATAAGTTCAATTTTCACTTATAAAACAGTAATTGAAACCCTCTTGAAATCAGGAAACAACTTTGCTTAGAAGCCGTATTCATAGTAGAATTTAGACATTTCTTCCGAAACATCTTTAAACACAATATGATGATTTTCGCATCCGTTACGCGAACAGATACGCACAACACCTCCTGCCTTGATAACAAATGATACGAGCGGAGCACCGCATTCCCCGCAAGTTTCTTCTATAGAAAGCTCTTTGTTACAATTCGGACAGAAGAAGTCGACAATCTCTCCTTCCTTCAATTCGAGATCTGTTTGTTTCTCACAACATCCATACACACAACAAAGTCTGAGGGTACCCCTGTCTTCAGCTGTTTGAATGTTAAGCTTCACGGTTGCTTTGTCGCACAGCTTATGTTTTTCATCCATCAGCGACTCACCACAAAGGGGACATTTTACCGAAAGTGAAATTTCTTTTTCCATGATGCAACTATTTTTTTGGTTTGATTACGCTTTGTAATGCCCTAAAAGTACGAATTAATTACATGAAAATCAATAGAATTTCATATTTAGAATAATTCTATGTTGTAAAGGCTACATCATGAAAAACGAGAAAAATGGCTATCTTTGTCACAAAGATTCTGGTTATGCATGAGCTTTCCATCGCGGTTAATATTGTGGAACTGGTTGAAGAAGCAGCCAGAAGTCAACAGGCTGAAAACGTGAGCAAAGTGGTTTTAGAAATTGGCACTTTATCCGGCATCGAATTCGACGCGCTTACCTTTGCCATGACAGAAGCTGTGAAAGGCAGTTTATTGCAAAAAGCTGAAATTGTTTATGATATCATTCAGGCTGTAGGAGTTTGCGAGGAATGTTGTCATGAATTTCCTACCGATGATTATTTCACAGTTTGCCCGGTATGCAACAGTATGCACACCAGCTTTATTAAGGGCAAGGAGTTGAAAATCAAATCAATCGATTTAGTTACTAACGATTAATCCATAAATATTATGTGCGGAACATGCGGCTGTGGCGAAGACGACCACATCACCTATCGAATCCCTGGAGAAGTTAATCTCACACACGTTCATACGCATACTCATGATGGCTTGACACACAGCCATGAACATGCGCACCACCACCACGATCATAACCATCCGGAAGCCCACCAGCATACGCATGAGCATGAACATGGGCACAGTCATACACATACTGTGACTCTGGAACAGAATATTCTGTCAAAAAACGAATTAATTGCTGAACGTAACAGAGGTTATTTTGAGGGCAGCCAGGTACTGGCTCTTAATCTTGTCAGCTCTCCAGGCTCCGGTAAGACAACACTGCTCGAACGCACTATCGCTGAGTTAGGTAAAAAAATAGATTGTACTGTGATTGAAGGCGATCAGCAAACTATGAATGATGCCGAACGTATTCAAAAAGCAGGTGCACCTGTTGTGCAGATCAACACCGGAAATGGCTGTCACCTCGACGCACTGATGGTCAACAAAGCCATGAAGCAACTCGAACTGAAACGCAAAAGCATCTTGTTTATCGAAAACGTTGGCAATCTGGTTTGCCCCAGCCTCTTCGACCTGGGCGAAAGCAGACGTGTGGTTATTATCAGCGTGACCGAAGGCGATGATAAACCCGCCAAATATCCTACTATGTTCGAAACTGCCCAGCTGTGTATCATCAATAAAACAGACCTGCTGCCTTACGTTGACTTCGACCTGGATAAAGTAAAAGCTGCGGCTGCACGTGTAAATCCAAGACTTGAATTCATTAGTCTGAGCGCTAAAACAGGTGAAGGATTGCAGGAATGGTACAACTGGCTGCAAAAGCTGCACAGTTAGCTTTCTCTTTATTGGTCCTTCCGTTTCTTAGCTTTTAATGCCTGATTCTGACTGGTATTAATCAAAAAATGAGCTTCGTTCTGCGAATGGCATGTCACAGCTCAAAAACATATCTTTCATGAATCAAATATTTTGTTGATAAAGATTAACAATGTTAAAATATTAACAAAATTTCTTGCATTTCATTCAGCGAGAAGTTACTTTTGTTGTTCAATTTTTCACAGTCAACCACTCTGCTACATTTTGAATGGATGAAAGACTTACCGCACAAAACAATTGAGCGCCTCAGCCAGTATCGCCGAGCGCTCCTTCTATGCCTCGACAAAGGCAAAACACACATTTATTCGCACGAAATCGCCAAAATACAGCACATCACAGCTGTACAGGTTCGTCGAGACCTGATGTTGATTGGTTATACCGGCACGCTTCGTAAAGGCTACAATGTGAAAGAACTCATCGACCTGATTGGACACATCATCGATTCTGAAGAAGGAATCAATGTGGCCATTGTTGGTATGGGAAATCTTGGACGCGCCCTAATCAATTATTTCGCCGGCAAACGGTCCAAACTAAAAATTGTCGCCGGATTCGATATCAACCCTGACAAAATTGGCAATATCATGTCGGGTGTTCCCTGTTTTTCATTGGATGAAATGCCTGAAGTGATTGCAGCGAGAAATATCAAGGTCGGTATTATGACAGTACCAGCAGATTTTGCAAGCGACACAGCTAATGCGCTAGTTAAAGCTGGCATTAAAGGCATCCTCAACTACACTCCAAAACCTGTAAATGTACCCAAAGAAGTTTATCTGGAAGAGTACGACATGATAACCACCCTCGAAAAAGTGGCTTTCTATGTAAAGATGCAGGAAGAAGAGGAAAGTTAGAAGTTAGAAGTTGGGAGTTAGAAGTCCGAAGAACGATCTGGGAATCGACGAGTCAATACTTTATTGGATCAACGGAATATAATATGGTGTGTAATGCACTACCTAAACCTTCATCCTTCCCAAAATAAAACTCTGTGTTACTCTGTGGTGAATAAGTTAGAAGTTTGGACTTAGAAGTCAGAAGAACGTTCTGGGAATCGAGGAGTCAATACTTTATTGGATATACGGAATATAATATGGTGTGTAATGCACTGCCTAAACCTTCATCCTTCCCAAAATAAAGCTCTGTGTTACTCTGTGGTGAATAAGTTAGAAGTTTGAAGTTAGAAGTCAGAAGAACGATCTGGGAATCGACGAGTCGATACTTTATTGGATCAACGGAATATAATATGGTGGTTAATACACTGTCTAAACCTTCATCCTTCCCAAAATAAAACTCTGTGGTGAATAAGTTAGAAGTTGGGAGTTAGAAGTCAGAAGAACGATCTGGGAATCGAGGAGTCAATACTTTATTGGATCAACGGAATATAATATGGTGTGTAATGCACTGCCTAAACCTTCATCCTTCCCTAAATAAAACTCTGTGTTGCTCTGTGGTGAAAAAGTTAGAAGTTGGGAGTCAGGAGTCAGAAGAGCGATCTGGGAATCGACAGTCAATATCTCAGGAGCTCAACGGGTTAGCAACTGTGGATTACAACACAAGTTTAACCCTGGTATTCATATATCTTCCGGAAATAAATGTGGTAAAAGTTACCAATTTTAGATTATAAAAGTCCTAAAGAGAATTGAATTTCACTAAAGAACACAATTCATCTTCGTGTGTGTTTTTTGACGGTACATATTTACCCAAAAGGCTAAAAAGTAAAAATTATTTCCAGCGTGCTTCAGGCTACAGTCTGGTAATGACAAGTAAAATTACCCTAAATCTAAGACCAACTGCTAAACGATCGTTACCCGCGTGCCACCATCGTCCACTCCAAGCAAGGTCGACTCAGTGATAATAGTGTCTTTTCCTGAACGTTCAACAAAGTTGATGGCAGCCCGAATTTTTGGAGCCATACTGCCTTCGCCAAACTGACCTTCGGCCAGATAGCGTTTTGCTTCGGCGATAGTCATTTTATCCAGTGATTTTTCCTGAGGTGTATTAAAGTTGATGCAAACCTTTGGCACATCCGTCAGGATGAAAAACTTATCTGCCCTTATCTGGGAAGCCAGCAACGAACTGGCCAGATCCTTATCGATCACAGCATCAATACCTTGTAGTTTATTCGATTCAACATAAAAACAAGGAATTCCACCTCCACCCACAGCAATCACGATATGACCTTCACGCGCGATCTTTTCGATGGTCTGCCGGTTAAAAATCACCAAAGGCGTGGGCGAAGCCACCACCTTGCGCCAGCCGCGACCACGGGCATCTTCCTTAAAAATCGATTTTTTATCGCTCATCGCCTGCTCTGCCTCTTCTTTTGTATAGAAAGGACCAATGGGTTTTGTAGGATTTTCAAAGGCTGGATCATCTTTGTTCACCAAAACCTGTGTAATGATAGAAATAATATCACGGTCCATGTCTTTCGACATCAACACATTGCGAAGCTGCTGCTCGATCACATAACCAATAAAACCTTGTGAATAGGCCACGCTGATATCCAGCGGCATATCAGGCAAACCATATAACTTGTTGCCTGCAGTGTTGGCGAGCAAAATATTACCAACCTGCGGACCATTTCCATGTGTCACCACAAGGTTATAGTTCTTTTCCATCAGTTTGGTCAGGTTTTCACAAGCCGCATAGGCATTGGCTTCCTGTTCGTCAATTGTTCCTTTTTGGTTGCTTCGCAACAATGCATTTCCACCGAATGCAACAACAGCTAATTTCTTCATAACCTGTATTATTTCTTTCTGAAAGGGTGCAAAGTTAATGATTATTTTATCGTTCTACTAAATATTGTGATATTTTTCACAAAGTCTGTTATAAGTGTTCGTTTTTGAAAATACTCATTTACTGTCTTTCCTGGATTTTGAAAAGGCAGTAATACATATTATCTTCGTTGAGCTTTGCGTATAAATAACTTGCATAAATTGCCTTCAGAATATTTGAAAGCAGGTTTTCCTGTTTGCCGCTTTGGGCTTTTAAGCAGCAAGTTTAAAGACCATGAATAAATTTTCAACGCATGGAACCAAACCAAAAGAAAGGAAGTGTTTCTCGTAAATTTGGCGGTCTGGCCGGGATTATAGGTTTTATTTTACTTATCATCTTCCCGATTGATGAAATTAATCCTTCCATCGGGTACACGATGGCAGTGGCTCTGCTCATGGCCGTTTGGTGGATTTTCGAAGTTATTCCGCTGGCTATCACAGCCCTGCTTCCGGTTGTGCTGTTGCCCTTACTGGGCATTTCTGACGGAAAGACTGTTTCTTCGGCCTATTTCAATCACATCATCTTCTTATTCATCGGCGGTTTTTTGATGGCTATCGCCATGCAGCGCTGGAACCTGCACAAACGACTCGCTATGAAAATCTTGTGGTTTACAGGCATAACTCCACAGCGTATTCTGCTGGGATTTATGCTCGCAACTGCATTTTTATCCATGTGGATTTCAAACACGGCCACAGCCATGCTTATGGTACCCATTGCTATGTCGGTGGTAAGCAAACTGGAAGAACTGCATGAAGGATTTACAAAACATTCGGCCAGCGGCATCATGCTGGGGATCGCTTACAGTGCATCGCTTGGAGGCATTGCGACCCTGGTAGGGACGCCTCCCAACCTTTCTTTTGCCCGGATTTACCACATCATGTTCCCGACTGCACCCGAAATCAGCTTTGCCCAATGGATGCTGTTTGCCCTTCCATTGAGCATTGTAATGCTGGCCGCCACCTGGCTTTATCTAAAAACCTTGTTTTTTAGGAAGATGAAACTGGATCAATCAGGCCACAATGTGTTGCAAATGCCCAGGGAGAAGATGAGTCAGGAGGAAAAAATTGTAGCGGTTTTATTTACCCTACTTGCTTTGCTTTGGATTTTCAGGGCTGATATCAACCTGGGCTTGGTGAATATTCCGGGCTGGGCCAGGCTTTTTAGTCATCCGGCATATCTAAACGACGGCACTGTCGGTATTTTAGTAGCCTTGCCCCTGTTTCTGATTCCCTCAAAAAATGAGAAGGGCAAACGGCTGATGGACTGGGAAGCCGCCACTAACATCCCATGGGACATTGTCCTGCTTTTTGGAGGTGGTTTTGCGCTGGCAGGTGGCATCAACAGCTCAGGACTTGCCGATTGGATTGGTCAGCAACTGCAATGGACAAGTGGAATCCATCCGTTGCTCATCATATTGACTGTAACAGCGGCCATCACTTTTCTCACTGAGCTCACATCCAACACTGCTACGGCCGAAATGGCGCTACCTATCCTGGCCGGATTGGCTCAGGCCAGTCATATCCACCCGGTCTTGCTCATGGTTCCTGCCGCAGTTGCAGCTTCAATGGCTTTTATGTTGCCTGTTGCTACGCCTCCTAATGCCATTGTTTTTGGCACCGGTATGGTCAACATCAAACAAATGGCCCGCACAGGATTTTTTCTCAACCTGCTGGGTATTTTATTGCTCACGCTGATCGTTTGGTTCTGGGGAAGCATGGTTTTTGCTACCGGGAATGGCAGTTTTCCGGACAACTGGTAAGCTGTTGACATTTCATTGAAAAAAAATCACTGATTCTATGGAGGTTTGGACAAGAGTTTATATATTTAAACCTTGAAAACTGATGGTAGCCTAAGGCTATACGTCTTCATACAAAACCAAATCAAATTATAACACAGCACATGACAACCAACTGGATAAAAGGTCGTTGGCATATCTTATCACAAAACAAGATCACTCTTAACATACAAAACAGTTACTCAGTCGTGGTGCAATTTACTTCATCAGCCGTGTGATTTGCGCAAAAATGACATGGATGAAGCAATTTCAAACAGTATTGACAGTTATTTTTGGTCTATTTCTTTGCCTAAACGCACAATCTCAGGATCAGGTTCAGCAACAGGCTGACAGTCTTCAGGCGCTTTTGATGCAGAGCAAAAATCCTGTTGTGTCAAAACAACTACTCCAATCGCTCACAAACCTTTATGAAACAGATGGCAATTGGGTTGAATATGAAGCCGCCGTTGGGCAAATGCTTGAGCTTCAAAAGAAAACCAACGATATTGATTTGCTTGCCGAAGCGTATAATAAGCTGGGAATTTCGAGCAGTTATATGGGGAAAAACGAAGATGCCGTGGGCTATTTTCAAAAAGCCATGGAGATCAACCTTGCCCAAAACAACATCATAAGTGCTTCAAACAGTTATGAAAATATGGCAGCAGCATACAAAGATCTTGGCAAATATACCCTGGCAGCCGAGTGTTTGCTTAAATCACTCGAAATTCGAAAAGAAATAAACCATCCGCGTATTTTCAATAACTACTTGAAGTTGGCCGTGATTCAGGCCTTACTTAAAAATACCGGGCAAGAAGATTTCTATCTTAACCTGGCCAAAGAAGAAATGGAAAAACGCGACAGCCTTCAGCCGGGCGACAAGGCCTTATTTTATAACCAGCTAGGCGATATTTACGAAAAAAGAGCGCTCTTTGATAGTGCTTTGATCTGCTACAATCATGTGGTGGCCTACTCACGACAAATCGGGTGGAACCGGGGCATTGCTGTTGGCATTGGCAATTTGGCCAATGTTTACACAACAATGGGCCTGCTCGACAGCGCTATGCTCTACCATAAAAAATCGCTTGCACTTTCGGAAAGTATCAACGATTGTATCGGAGCTTCAGAAGAACTCTTGTTTCTTGCAGAACTGGCCGAGCAGCGCAATTTCGTCGATTCGGCAAATATATTTGCTAACCGCTCGCTCTATAAAGCCAGAACTTGCAAGCTGCGTAAACAAGAAAGTCTAGCCTTGCAGTACCTGGCACAGTTTTTCAAAAAGCAAAAGCAGTTTGAAAAGGCCAACTCCTACCTCGAAAGTTATTATGCATTGCGTGATTCGATCACATCCGCAGAGGTAAAAAACAACATTGCAGCCCTCGAAACGAAATATCAAACCAAAGCCAAGCAACAGCAAATTGAGTTGCTTACAGCTGAAAATGAAATCAAAAACCAAAGAATCAGCCAGGCCTTACTGCTCATCGGAGCGCTGATTTTATTGATCGTTTTGGTGCTGGCCTTGTTATACTTTCGGCGCAAGCAGGAAGCATTTAAGCAAAGCGAATTGCAACAACAGTTGCTGCGATCACAAATGAATCCCCATTTCATTTTCAATGTCATGAGCAGTATTCAAAGCTATTTATACAAAAACGAGGCGCGCAAGGCCGCTGATTACCTGAGTCGGTTTGCTGCCCTAAGCAGGTCGGTGTTAGAGTTTTCGACCCGTGAACGAATCTCACTTAAAGATGAAATTGACATGTTGCAACATTTCATCGAGCTGCAACGGGCAGGAATGGAAAAACCGTTTGAGTTTTCGTTCGAGGTAGATGAAAATATGGAAACAAGCTTTATCCAGGTCCCTCCCATGCTGTTGCAACCCTTTGTGGAAAATGCTATCAAGCATGGCCTTCAAAACCTTAACTATCAGGGAAAACTTTGCCTCTCTTTCAAAGAAAAGGAAACGTATATCGATGTTCAGATTAAAGATAACGGAAAAGGATTGGGTGCAAAACAAAACCAAAAGCACAACTCCAAAGCCATATCAATTTTCGAACAACGTCGCAAAGGTATCGAACACAAACACAAAAGAAAGCTCAAATTTGAATTGCAGAACCTCAGCGAAATCGACAGCAGTAAACACGGCGTGAGCGTGTATTTTCAACTTCCAATTTTAAACAATGATTAAAACAGTGATTATCGACGACAACCCGGAAATCAGAGATACCAACAAAAAGTTGTTGCTGGAGTATTTTACAGATGTGACAGTTGTTGGTGAGGCCGGTGAACTGCAAAGCGCCTTCCAACTCATACAGGAATCACAGCCAGATTTGGTGCTGCTCGACATCGAACTCAGTGGCGGCACGGGTTTTCAATTGCTTCAAAAATTGAAACCATACCGTTTTAAAGTGATTTTCATCACAGGTTTTAACCATTACGCGCTCAAAGCCATTAAGTTTCACGCCATCGATTACATTTTGAAACCTGTGAATGCCACCGAATTTCAGGAAGCTGTTCAAAGCACGATCGATATGATTAAAAAGGACTTACCCACATCTGCACAAAACGACCATTTCCTGCAGAGTTTCGCGCAACAAACCGGACCTTCAAAACTGGTGTTACGCACCCTCGACGCCATGCATCTGGTCGATGTTTCAGAAATTATGTATTGCAAAAACGATAACAACTACACCACTTTTCATCTGACAAATGACGAAAGAATCATGGTTTCAAAAGGGATCGTTTTTTATGAAGATATGTTGTCGGATGTTGGTTTTTTCCGTCCGCACCAATCATTTCTGGTGAATTTACAACATGTTAAGAAGGTAGATAAAACGGATGGTGGTTTTGTGATTCTAAAAACTGGGCAGGAAATCCCCGTTTCGTCGAGGCGAAAGAAGAGCCTGCTACAAATGCTGGAAAAAATCTGACAGATTCACATCCCTTTGTGGCGTATTCATTTTTGCGCTGCACAGCTCTGGCAGCTCGTACTATTTTCGTCCCACAGAAATTCAGGGATGAAAAAACGTATCACCATCAACACCCGCGAAAACATCTACTACATCGCAGTAGACGACATCACTCATTGCAAGTGTAACAATTCCACGAGCACACTTTTTCTTAAAAACGAGGATCCAATCAAAGTTTCAAAAGGCATTGGTGCACTGGAAAAATTGCTCGATGGCAGCGGCTTTATCCGACCACACCAATCCTATCTGGTAAATCTGACAGCCGTATCGAAAGTCGAAAAAACGGATGGCTTCATGCTCATTCTAAACGACCACACTTCAATTCCTGTTTCAAGCAGAAGAAAAAAACAAACCTTGCAGATTCTCCAAAATTCTGAACGCATTCAAGATGAATGATGGCGCTTTCAAGTCGGAGAAAGATTGCCAAAAAGACTATTCTAATTTCGTTTCGACAAACCGATAAATCCATTGAATATATGAAAAAACATTTGATTATCAGCATCTTGTTTGTGCTATTCATACATTATTCGTCCAACGCACAAATTAAAATTGATGTAAAGAAAAAAGTCAACAAGGAGGCTAACAGCCGTGCAAACAAGCGCACCGACCAGGCTATTGACAAAACCTTCGACAAACTCGAAGATGGCATTGGCGGACTGTTTAAAAAGAAGAAAAAGAACAACCAAACAGCTGAGCAACAACCAGCAGAAAACAACTCCTCAAACACTGAATTCACAGATGAGGCAGCAGCCAACAACAATCAACAGCTTGATGTGCAGTGGGCCAAATTTGATTTTGTACCAGGCGATGAAGTAATTTTTGAAGATATCCCCGATGAAACTGAGGCCAATGGGGAGTTTCCAAGTAGATGGGATTTGGTTAAAGGACAGGTAGAAATAGCGCGCGTTTCCAACGAAAATGTGTTGATGTTTATTGACGGCAATCCGACAATTGTCCCCTATCTCAAAAACGCAAAAGAAGATTACCTCCCCGAAGTGTTTACCATCGAATTTGATTTTCACAAGCCCGTTGATGGAAATAGGATTTCGGTTTACTTGTATGATGACAAAAACCAAACCCATGCAAACAGTTCGATGTATTTCGATATTGGTTCAAGTGTTGTTTCAGAGAAACTGAGCGGAGTACATGGTGAGCTTCCAGGAATTAATTATGCAAATACTGGAGATGCACGCTGGATTCATGTTTCCATTGCTTTCACCAAAGGCAAACTCAAGGTGTACATGGACGACACACGCCTGATTAACATCCCGCATTACGAAGGCAATCCGTCCGGACTCACCTTACAAGCCTATTTTGCTGACCTGGGAGAAAACAAAGCATTTTATTTCAAAAATATCCGCATAGCAAAAGGAGGAGTCGAATATTACGATCGGGTTCTTTCAGACGGGAAAATCATCGTCAACGGCATTCGTTTCGATGTGGCACAAGCCGGTATCCGACCCGAAAGCAGCGGTGCTATCAACGAAATTTACAGTCTGATGGTGCAACAGCCCGAAATCAATTTCAGCGTAGAAGGCCACACCGACAGCGACGGCGATGAAGAAATTAACCAAACGCTCTCCGAAGAACGCGCCAAAGCTGTGATGGAACGCCTGATCAGCATGGGGATAGAAGCTCACAGACTTAAATCAGCCGGTTGGGGCGAAAGCAAACCCATCGATACTAATGACACAGCAGAAGGAAAAGCAAATAACCGAAGAGTAGAATTTGTCAAGTTTTAACCATTTAATAAACCATTTAATCAAAAAAACATGAAAAACGTAATGAAAGTCTTGATTAGTCTGATCATCTTATTCACAGTTAGCAAAGCAAACGCACAAATCAGCGCCGGAGCCGGAGTCGTTTACGGAACCGACATCAGCAGCATGGGGTTCAGTTTAAACGGCAAGTATGTCATCAACGAAACATGGAGCGCGGCACCCGCTTTTACCCTCTTTCTAAAGAAAAACGACATCAACTGGTCGGCCCTCGATCTGGATGCCAATTACCAATTTAGCACCATTGACAAGTTGGGCGGGCTTTATGCCCTGGCAGGCCTGAATGTCACCTTTTTTAAATTTAGCTATAGTTACGATCTGGGTGCCTTTGGCGGTCTTATCGAAGACTCCACAACAGGCTCAGATGTTGGTGTCAACCTGGGTATCGGGCTCGATATTCCTCTTGCTGAGAAATTTACCTTTGCACCCGAACTTCGCTACACGCTGGGTGGTGCCAACTATTTGCGATTTGGCGCAAAACTCTTGTATACTTTTTAAACAATCCTTAATACACATAAAGAAATGAAAAAATTACTATTGGCCATGTTAGCCCTAAGCCTGTTCACTGTTTCGTGCAGCAAAAAAACTGATGATCCAACGCCTCCTGAACCTACTTTAACAGCCAGTTTCACAATGAATTATGATGGTGTAACCTACACTGAATTTGATCCAAACTCTATGATGTTGGTATCGAACGTGATGGCCATTCAGGGAACCACAGGTGACGGCTTTTCACTGAGCATCATCGGCGTTGCTCCTGATGGTAGCACAGTCGACATCTGCGTCGATCCTTCGGCTTGTCAAGTTTTGCGACATGTAACACTCGATTTTGGAGCTTCTGTTGGAATGGAAGGTTTCGTTGCAACCTCTGGTACCATCAAACGCACAGGCAATAAAATTGAAGTGCAGGCTGTGGGCATCGGCACAACAGATTTTGAAACAAAAACCCTGACAGCCACTATCGAAGCAAACAAGGTAATCGACTTTTAACAACTCCAATGGAGGCAGCAATCCATCAAAGGCTTTGCTGCCTCTGTTTATCAATCCCATTTTCAATGAAAACTATTTTATTGATCGCATCACTGCTGATAATCTTCCAAACGAAGGTGTTGAGCCAAAATCAATTGAAACGATATGACGTCCGGTCAGGAATCATCGAATACTCCATCACCATATCTGGCGGCGTCATGGGTGGAAAGGTAGTCGGAGATGGCAGCGAACACCTGTATTTCAAGGATTTTGGCGCGGTAGAACTGCGCGAAGAGCAATCTGCTTCCACCACCATCGTGAAATTTTTTGGGCGTGAAAAAACCGAAACAGCCCTATCCCATACAATGTCGAAACTGGATAACGGAGAAAGTTTCGAGGCTGATCTGATCAAGCAAATCACCTATGCAAGCCGTTCGCAAACCATGGATGCGTTTAGGGAAACCAACACCGACGCTGGAGAGGCCGGACGAAACATGCTGGAATCAATGGGTGGAAAACTCCTGGGCACCGAATCATACCAGGGTTATTCATGTGAGATTTGGGAACTTATGGGCGGTAAACAATGGATTTATAAAGGTGTGATGCTCAAAATGGATATGACTGCCATGGGTATCCGAACTCTTAAAGAGGCGACACATATCGCTTTCGACATCAAGGTGCCTGAGCAAAAATTTGAGCTTCCCGATTTTCCGGTCCAAAAAGCAGATAACTACCTCACAAACGATCAGTTTGATGCCGAAATGGAGGAGGCTGCTCCTGACATCGAATACATGAAAAACCTCAGTTTTGAGGAATGGAAAAACCTGGTACAACAAAACGACCCTGAAATGCAGGGGAAAAGCGACGAGGAATTGCGCGAATCATACAATATGATGCAGCAACTTCTTAAAATGAATAACCGATAACCTAATAGCATGAAAACAAAAAAAATGATAAAGACGTTCTTTCTAATGACTTTGATCCTGTTGACTCATTTTGCCGGAGCTCAGCAAAAACAAATTGCCGGCAGTTGGCTTATGACCCAGGCAAAAGTTTCAGGTGAGGTGCAAAAACCCTTTTTTGTGATGGAGTTTCGAAGTGACGGCCTCATGCTTATGTCTGGTTATGAGGTTGGAAAATGGACGTACAACACCGACCAGCAGACACTTACGTTCGAGTCGGAACAATTTGCTGAAATGAACGGCGTGAACCACATCGAAAAACTTACCGAAAGCGTTTTGATCGTCTCCAAAGAGCAGGATGCATATACCCTCAAAAGAATTGACTTGCCACAGATAACTATTGACAATGAAAAATCAGGTCTTGCGGGCTTGTGGTCCTTTGAAAACGTGCCCTATCCGGGTTCTGAAACGCTCATTTCCTTCGAGAAACCAGACAGCTTCAGCATGGTTCAAAAGCAGGAAAATATGGTATCAAACCTGAATGGCACCTGGGTTTTCGATCCAGAGAAACAAACGCTTATCCTGATCGGTTTGCGTGGCGAAGATTTTCTGCACGGAGAAAACAAGCTTGGACTGATCGGGCAGGAAACTTTTGACATCTCATTTAATGGACAATCATTTACGGCCAACAGAAAACCACAGTACACAAAACCAGTTGAGCGACTGCTATTCAACGAAGACGAGTTTTATGCTGAAAATGGCATGTTTGATTATGAGGCTGCGAGCCAAAACCTGCCCTGGAACGACTGGGATACCAAGATCATCAGCCTGCTCAATGTAAAGCAACTGGTTTATACCTTTTCAGCAAGGATTTCCGGGACCAAAGCCTTTGACGAAAAAGTCCTCAAGGCTGATGTAACAGCAAGTCTCGAAGAAGCGTCCTTTCAAATTGATTATATCTTCAATGGTTTCGATCGGTATCAGCTACCTGAAGATCAGGATTTGCCAATGAATGAGGAAATATCTGATCCACTCTATCCTCTTCAATTGCCGGTTTTCAGAATAGTCGGGAATGAACAAATCACTGTTCCGGCAGGCAGCTTTGACTGCACCGTCGTGGAAGCTTTCAACGAAAATTATGTTGCGCTAAAACTCTGGCTCATCAATGAAAAACCTGGGATCTACGCCAAAATCATTGAAGACGATCCGGACCCAACTTTTGGACATTATCATGTTTATTTATTGAACGAAATCATCCTAAAAAAGCAATAGCAACTGAAGGCGCTATCTTATATTTTACCAAATTGAAGATAGCCCCTTTCTTTTATGCAACGATCATTCGGATAAATGAAAACAACCTCCTGTTTAACTGAGCATTCAAGGCAATCACTTAAAAGACAAACAGGTAAGAGTCTGGAAAACCGATTCCCGCCTGATGGAATTTTGTAATTCATCAAAAAGGTCTACTTTTAGGGTTCAATTCATTAATTTGATTCTAATGATGCTGCGACTATTCGCCTCTTTGCTGCTCCTGCTATTGCTGTCTTCGTGCCAAAGCAACGATCAGGACAACAATGCCAAAGTGCCTTTCGACCTGGTTTTTATGACCGATGTGCACGTGATTGACAAGCAGGATGTGAAAGATGCCATGGCAATTGCCATAGATTCTATCAATAGAATCAATCCCGATTTGGTGATTGCAGGCGGTGACCTGGTGATGGATGCTTCAAAAAACAACCTCGATTCTGCCGAAAGACAACGCTATTTATACGATTCGCTCACTGCCAAACTGCAAATGCCACAATACCGAACCATCGGAAACCACGATATTTTTGGCTGGCGGTTTGGCGATTCGTTGGTGAACAATCCGTCTTTTGGTAAAAAGTTTTTTAGTAATACCGTCGGATACACCTATACAACTTTTGATCATCGTGGCTGGCGCTTCCTGCTGCTCGACGGCATCACCAAAACAGCAGATGGGCGATACATTGGCATGATCGACAGCCTGCAAATGCAATGGATTGGTGAAGTGCTCGCTGAAACTGATACCTTGATGCCTATCGCTGTTGTCACGCATATCCCACTAGCCACGTTAGGCTACCAGATGGATTTTGGTGCCCTCTCACCCAATCCTGACTATGGCGTCATTGTGAATGCGAAAGAGCTATTAGCCCTGTTTGCACATCATCGCCTCAGACTGGTGCTTCAAGGCCATCTGCACCTATATGAAAAACTGCTTTATAACAATATCACATTTATTACAGGTGGCGCGCTTTGTGCGCGTTGGTGGCAGGGCAAAAACAATTTCACCGAAGAAGGCTTTGTCAAACTGCGTCTTTTTCCCGATGGAAGCGTGAATGCAGATTACGTTGCCTTCGACTGGACTCCGAAGAAAATTCGCTGAACAAAGACAACAAATAATTGTTTAAAAATAAATACACTATTCAAATGAAAAAGACAATGATTATACTGGCCGTCATCCTGATGGCCAATGCAGGCCTTATCAAGGCACAGAGTATCGAAAAAAGTAAAACCAAGGTAGTTTACGAATTTCCTGCACTCCCCTATGCTTACGACGCACTCGAAAAAGCCGTAGACAAGGAAACGATGGAAATTCACCACGACCGTCACTTCAAAGGCTATTTTGATAAGTTTCTGAAAGCCATCGAAGGCACCGATCTGGAATACATGCCAATTGAAGAAATTTTTGCTCACATGAGTAAGTATCCTGATGCCGTGCGCAACAATGCAGGTGGATTTTACAACCATGAATTGTTTTTCAACATCATGGGACCTGTTTCAGGAAATCCTGAAGGCCGATTGGCCGAAGCTATCGACCGTGATTTTGGATCACTTGATGCCTTCAAAAAAGAATTTGAGGCTGCAGCGGCCAGTCAGTTTGGAAGCGGTTGGGCCTGGCTGAGTATCAACGACAATGGCAAGCTCTTCGTTTCGCACACTCCTAACCAGGACAATCCACTGATGGATATAGTTGCAGAACGGGGCACCCCCATCCTTGGCCTGGATGTATGGGAACACGCCTATTACCTTCGTTACCAGAACAAACGAACCTCATATATCGGAAACTTCTGGTCAGTTGTCAACTGGAAAGAAGTTGAAAAGCTGTACGAAAAGGCAACCAAATAATTTGCCTAACCAGAAAAGACTCAGCATCCCTATGAAAATGGGGATGTTTTTTTTATGTGTGTTGACAAAAGCAAGTTACATTTGCGCCATGCAAACACAAAAAAAAGCTTATTTACTCGCCCTTTTGGCCGTTTTGTTTTGGTCGACGATGAGTTCGGCCTTTAAACTCAGCCTGCAGTTTTTGGCTTTCGACCAGCTGCTTTTCTGGTCTGTTGTGTTTGCGTTTATTGCATTAACCGGTATTGTTTCAATCCGGGGACAATTGAAAAAGGTTTTTTTGATCAATAAGGCTGAATTTCTCCGCTCTGCTCTCATGGGTCTGCTCAATCCTTTTGCCTATTACCTGGTGTTGTTCAAAGCCTATGAACTGCTACGCGCACAGGAAGCCGGTGTGCTTAACTACAGCTGGCCGGTTGTTTTAGTTATTTTATCAGCCTTGTTACTCGGCCAGCGCATCGATCTGAAAGGTTATATTTCCATTTTCACCAGCTTCTTTGGACTGCTGGTTATCAGCACTAAAGGTCAGTTGAGTAGCCTGCATTTCGAAAGTCCTCTGGGGGTTTCTCTGGCCATCGGCAGCGCCTTTTTCTGGGCCATGTATTGGATCATCAACCTGAAGGACCGCCGTGAGTCACTGCCAAAAATCACCCTGAACATGGGTTTTGGTCTGTTTTACATCACCATATATATGCTGTTGTTCCGTGGCATCGAGATTCCATCTGTTAATGGGTTTCTTGGCGCTGTGTATATCGGATTGTTCGAAATGGGCATCACTTTTGTGATCTGGCTCATGGCGCTCAAAAACAGCGTAAACACTGCCAAAGTCAGCAACCTGATTTTCCTCTCGCCTTTTTTGGCGCTCTTCTTCATCCGTGCCTTTGTGGGCGAACCTATCTTACCCTCAACAGTTGTTGGGCTGATCCTGATTGTGGCAGGTATTTTGTTGCAACAATTACGAAGAAGAGTGAAAACCAGAGAGATGGTCTGAAAGTAGTTTGGGGAAGCTACATTTCCTTGATGATCCACTTTTTCTAAATACAGCATTCGGCGGAGTCAACACCATTTTTACCGACTAAAAATCAACAGGCAATTTCATCTGTGACTTTTCGCGCATTAAATGTAAATTTGCCAATAAAGTTTTATCCTCCATGTATCCACGCGTTAGCGATTTCATCAACGATATTTTTGGCACCAGTTACAACTGGCCGGTTCAGAGTTATGGTTTTTTTCTTTCAATGGCTTTTGTTTTTGGCGCACTCAGTCTGCGAAATGAACTCAAGCGCGCTGAAAAAAAAGGACTGATCAAAGCCCATACCGGCAAAGCAGACGTTTCAAAATCTTCTGTTTTCGATATCGCTGTCAATGCGTTGCTCTCCTTCATTTTTGGTTTCAAAGGTCTGTACATTTTTAATCATTACGACCTTTTCACAAACGATCCGCAGGCCATGATCCTTTCGACTGAAGGAAATTTGGCAGGCGGAATAGTGCTGGCTGTTATTGTTTTACTCTGGTTGCTTTGGCGAAACCACAAAAATACACCTGAACCCCAATCAACCGAAAGCCTCATTCATCCTTATCAGCATACTCCTATGCTAATTTTGATTGCTGCCATTACAGGTATTATCGGCGCCAAAATATTTCACCAGTTCGAAAATTGGGGCACCTTTATGCGCGATCCCATTGCCGCCCTGCTTTCTTTTGACGGCCTCACATTCTACGGTGGTCTGATAACGGCTGCCGGGGCAGTAGTTTGGTACGGACAGAAAAAAGGCATCCCATGGCGTGTGATGGGCGATGCTGTTGCTCCTGCCCTGATTCTTGGTTACGGCATCGGTCGTATTGGCTGCCATGTGGCCGGCGATGGTGACTGGGGCATTGTGAACTCACTGATGAAACCCGACTGGCTGTATTGGTTGCCCAATTGGCTATGGGCGTATAATTACCCGCACAATGTGCTGGGAGAAGGCATTCCGATTGCCGGTTGTGTCGGCCCTCATTGTTACGAACTGGCTGAAGCCGTTTTCCCAACACCTGTTTATGAAACGATCATGAGTTTGCTGATTTTTGGTATTCTTTTAATGCTTCGGAACAAACTACATATTTCCGGACAGCTTTTCGCTATTTATCTGATGTTGAGCGGAATCGAACGTTTCTTAATTGAGCAGATACGTGTCAACAACATCATGCATGTGTTGGGAATTCAGTTTACGCAGGCACAGCTGATCTCGTTAATGCTTTTCCTTGCCGGACTTTCGCTCTTTTTTATTCTTAAAAAATATGATAAACAATATGCGAATTGATACGATCACGCTTCAGTTGACCAACTTATGCCGTGGCGTCGGTAAATTTATCAAAGACCAAAATGGAAAACTTCAATTGGAACAAATTGAAGAAAAAGGGCTGCACGACCTGGTCTCTTATGTCGACCGCACAGCTGAATCGATGCTCATGGAAGAACTCAGGAAACTGATTCCAGAAGCAGGTTTTATTGCGGAAGAAAGTGGCACCAATAAAGCCCCTGAATACAATTGGATCATCGATCCGCTGGATGGCACCACCAATTTTGTGCATGGCGTACCCGTTTACAGCATCAGTCTGGCCTTGCAACGCCAAAAAAAGATCGTTGCGGGAGTCGTTTACGAAATCAATTTGGATGAGTGCTTCTATGCCTGGGAGAATAGCCCTGCCTTTTGCAACGGAAAAGTAATCAAAGTAAGCATAACACCCAAACTGGCCAATAGCTTGTTGGCGACCGGTTTCCCTTATAACGACTTCAGCCGTATGAAAGCCTATATGGCACTTTTTGAAGAGCTGATGCAACAGAGTCGTGGCTTGCGGCGTTTGGGTTCAGCTGCTGTTGACCTGGCCTATGTGGCCTGTGGCCGTTTTGAAGCTTTCTACGAATACGGACTTCATCCTTGGGATGTGGCTGCGGGGGCCTTCATCGTGGAACGCGCAGGGGGTAAAATAAGCGGATTCGATGGCAGTGACGAGGCTATTTTTGGAAAAGACATCCTGGCATCAAACACCTTGATTCATGAAGAGATGCTTTCACTGATCAGTAAACATAAGGTTTAGACCCTGTTTCAGGAACGCATGACGCCTCCCTTGCTCTTTCCGCCCGATTTTCGGTGGCTCGATCCGCCAAAACTTCTTGGATGGCTGCGATGGCGGGCTTCATAGGCAGGCCCCTCGTCAAAGCCTTCGGGCAAGGGCAGCTTGCGGATGGTGGCATCAATAAAAGTTTCAATCCGCATAAAGTTCGAAACTTCATCCTGGTTGATGAAAGTAATCGCCATCCCGGTTTTTTCTGCGCGGGCAGTCCGTCCTACACGGTGAACATAGTCTTCCGCATCCGATGGCACATTGAAGTTAATCACCAGGCTAATGTCGTCAATATCAATCCCCCGGGAAACAATATCAGTGGCAACCAGAATCTGTATAGTTCTGTTTTTAAACTCGTTGAGAACTTTTCCGCGCTCATCCTGTGTCAGGTCACTGTGAATGGCCTTGGCATTTAGCTTCTTCTGCTTCAGGTCGGCTTCAATTTCTTTTACGCTTTTTTTGGTGGCAGAAAAAATCAGCACCAAAGGTAAGTCTCGTCCAACAACAAGCTTTTCAATCAGCGCTATTTTTTGTTTGTCGTGTACCAGATAAGCTGCCTGTAACACATTTTCAGCAGGTTTCGAAACAGCCAGATTCACTTCCTTGTGGTTGCGCAAAGCAGTGGCTGCAAGTTTGCGAATAGGCCCGGGCATGGTTGCCGAAAACATCAGGGTTTGGCGGTCTTTGTTTAGCACATTCAGAATCCGTTGCAAGTCGGGTAAGAAGCCCATATCGAGCATGCGGTCGGCTTCATCAAGTACCAGAAAATTCAATGCCGAAAAATCTACATAGCCCATATTGATATGTGCAATCAGCCTGCCGGGTGTTGCCACAATCAGAGCAGCACCCGACTTGATGGCCTTACGCTCCATATCGAACTCAGCGCCGCTGTTACCACCGTAAACCGCCACAGAACTAACCCCTGTGAAATACGCCAGCCCTTCGATCTGCTGGTCAATCTGAATGGCCAGTTCGCGGGTAGGCACCAAAACCAACACCCGTGGCTTTTCACCATTTGATTCGTTGCGGAGCAGGTGATCAAGAACAGGAAGCAGGAATGCGGCTGTTTTTCCGGTTCCGGTCTGGGCACAGGCAATCAGGTCGTTGCCGGCAAGAATAATGGGGATAGATTGCTCCTGGATAGGAGTTGCCTCCTCAAATCCCATCGATGAGATGCCTTCGAGCAAGCTAGAATGAAGTTGTAAATCAGTAAATTTCAATCGAAAAATAATATTAATGGGCGAATAAAATGCCAGTCATCGAATCAAGTTCAGCTGTTCATGGCAGCTTCAAAGATACAACAATTGCAATGTTTGATAGAATTTTTGTTTATGACACAATCTTGATCAGGCTTATCAGCCAATTTTGTATCTTTACAGAGGAAACATACACGCCCCTTATGAAACGGATTTACCTGATATTATTGACGATCATTATGACGGCTCAATTGGCAGTTTCAACTGCACAACCTGATGCCGACACTCTGAAATCAAAACCTTTGCGCGTTTACACCTTCGACATCAAAGAAGAAATAGCCCCGCCTGTATGGCGCACAACGCAAAAAGCATTTGAAGAGGCCTACAAACAGGATGCCGACCTGATGCTTATTCACATGAACACCTATGGGGGCATGTTGGATGCTGCGGATTCTATCAGGACAAAACTGTTGCATTCACGCATTCCGGTTTATGTATTGATCGACAACAATGCGGCATCGGCAGGCGCTCTGATTTCGATAGCCTGCGACAGTATTTTTATGGTATCAGGTGCGAGTATCGGCGCGGCAACAGTAGTGAACCAGACCGGTGAAGTGGTCGCCGACAAGTACCAATCGTATATGCGGTCGATGATGCGCAGCACAGCCGAAGCCAAAGGCCGTGATCCGATGATTGCCCAGGCCATGGTAGATCCATCGATTTATATTGCAGGCATCTCCGATTCGGGAAAGGTGTTGACTTTTACCACTTCTGAAGCCATTGCCAATGGTTTTTGTGATGGAAAAGCCGAGAGCATTGAGCAGGTTTTGAAGATGACCGGGCACGAAGATTATGAACTTATCAGGCACACGCTTAGTCCGATGGACAGGCTTATCAATTTTCTCATTCAACCTGCCATCAGCGGTTTACTCATCATGATTATCATTGGCGGGCTCTATTTCGAGCTACAAACACCCGGTATCGGATTTCCACTGGCAGCATCCGTTACGGCAGCCTTGTTGTATTTCGCGCCGCTTTACCTCGAAGGTATGGCATCAAACTGGGAAATCATTGTTTTTGTCTTGGGCGTGGTTCTATTACTTGTAGAGATTTTTGCCATTCCCGGCTTTGGCGTAACAGGCGTGCTGGGACTCTTATTTATTGTAACCGGACTCAGTTTTGCCATGGTTGAAACGGTAGGCGATTCACCATTCAGTGTGGATCTGATGGCGCTTACCAAGTCGTTTATGCTCGTGATCTTTTCCATCTTGCTCGCGATGCTGGGGTCAATTTATCTCAGCAAAAAGTTACTGACCACCACGACTTTTGGCCATTTTGCCCTTGACAAAACCCAGGAAAAATCGGAGGGATTTACATCCGCAGACAATAGTTACAACCAGATGATTGGTAAAAAAGGATTGGTTTACAGTATGTTGCGGCCAGTAGGAAAAGTCAGCATCGAAGGAGAAGTATATGAGGCTACTGCCATGAGCGGATACATTGAAAAAGATACGGAAGTAATTGTGGTCGACTATAAAACCGGCCAGTTAATTGTTAAGAAAAGTCAGTAAACTTATGCCTCCCAAACATTCTTTATCTATCCGGATCGTCCGGGACGATATTACTA
Source organism: Bacteroidales bacterium UBA5536 (assembly GCA_002426795.1). Lineage (GTDB taxonomy): Bacteria > Bacteroidota > Bacteroidia > Bacteroidales > F082 > UBA5536. The sequence goes on along the minus strand of DINQ01000021.1, from coordinate 47,824 downwards.
AACTTGAAGTTGACGCCATTGTTAACGCAGCAAATAAAACCCTTTTGGGCGGAGGTGGCGTAGACGGCGCCATTCACCGCGCAGCCGGTCCCGAATTTCTAGAAGCCTGCAGGCTACTGAACGGTTGTCAGACCGGTGAAGCCAAAATAACACCGGCTTTCAGGCTCCCATCCAAATGGGTGATCCATACGGTAGGCCCCGTCTGGCGGGGCGGTTTGGCCGACGAGGCCAGATTGCTCGCCCGCTGCTATAACAACAGCCTGAAACTCGCTGGCGAAAACAACTGCCAAAGCATTGCTTTTCCGAATATCTCGACTGGTGTATATGGCTTTCCCAAACCCAAGGCAGCCGAAATTGCAGTAAAGACGACCAAAGAATATCTAACCAAAAACCAGTCCTCACTCACAGTATATTTTGTTTGTTTCGACGACGAAAACCATCGACTCTACCACCAATTGTTGAAAGATCTGTAGCTCGCGCTCGCATACTTGCTAAAAACAACCGTAAACTGAAGTGGAAAAATAATATTTGCATTTTTAAATACATTAGCACAGACAAACCAAAAGCAGTCTTTTTGAATAAAACATGAGGATTTTCTTTTATTTTCTGGCAATCATTTTAATTGTACAGCTCATTTTTCTGGACCTATCTGCACAGGCGCAGGAGAAGAGAAGCATTGATGCTACACGGATTTATCAGCCGCCACAAATTGATGGGGATCTGAGCGACAGTTGCTGGCTGAATATACCAGTAATCAATGGTTTTATTCAGCGAGAGCCCTACAATGGAAAAGTCGCAACCTTCGACTGCATGGTTAAAGTGGCGTATGATGACAAGGCCTTGTATGTGGGAGCGCATATGCTCGACCCTATTGCAGACAGTATTTCTCTGATTTTAAAAAGCCGTGATGAAATCGGGCTTGCAGATTATTTTGGGGTCATTATCGATCCTTACCGCGATGGCCTCAACGCATCCTGCTTTTTTGTGACAACCCGCAATGTACAGGCCGACTTTAAGGTAGACGGTCTCGACAACGACGATGACAACTGGGACGCTGTGTGGCGTTCTGCTACTCTGGTTGGCACTGATGGATGGTTTGCCGAATTGATGATTCCTTATTCTGCTTTGCGTTTTCCACGCGACAGCATACAGGACTGGGCCATCAACTTTCAGCGAAGCGTCCAGCGATTACGCGAAGAGAGCAGTTGGAATTTTATCAATGCCGAGCAGAGTGGCATGGTCTCTCAATCGGGCATTCTCAAAGGGATGCGCAATATCAAACCACCCCTCAGATTGAGTGCAACACCCTATCTTTCGGCTATCACCAGCAACAACTCAATCAGCAGCAACTGGAGCCATGGCTATAACTATGGAATGGATGTGAAAGCCGGTTTGTCAGAAAGCTTTACGCTCGACCTCACCCTGATCCCCGACTTCGGGCAGGTAGAATCTGACGATCGTATTTATTCCTTGTCTCCCTACGAAATTTATTATGATGAAAAACGACCGTTTTTCACCGAAGGCACCGAGCTTTTCAGTAAAGGAAACGTTTTTTACTCACGTCGTGTAGGAGCTACGCCCAGAGATTATAACAAAGTCAATAACGAATACAGCCGCGGGCAGATCATCGAAAACCCTGAAAATGCACAGCTGATCAATGCCCTGAAGGTGAGTGGTAAAACAAAAAAAGGACTCGGCGTAGGAGTTTTCAACGCCATGACAGCCAATACCTATGCACGTGTTTATGATGAAAACGGACAGGAGAAGCGCATCCTGACTTCACCTTTTACCAATTTCAATATGCTGGTTTTCGAGCAGTCGCTCTATCAAAACTCTTCCGTGAGTTTTTATAACACCAATGTTTATCAGCCCGATAGCAAATCAGCCGCCAACGTCAGTGGATCCGACTTTAGACTTAGGAACAAATCGAATCGCTTTGAAATATCCGGAAATATGGCCTTCAGCCAGCACTACAGCGATACGGCAAGTCCGCGTATTGGTGAGAACCTGTTGATGGAAGTGGGAAAAGTAAGCGGTAAGCTCCTTTACGAAACCTGGTTTAAGTATATATCGGATGATTACAACCCAAACGACATGGGATACATTCAAAGGAATAATGAGATTGCCAACGGATGGAATGTCAAATACAATATTTATGAACCTCAGGGCAAGATTCTTAACTGGCGTTCACAGCTTTACTTCAACTACTATTACCTGAATGTACCTCGCCGATTTCAGCATGCTATTGTTGGGTTTAATAGTCATGGAACATTCACAAACCACTATACCTGTGGTACTGAATTGGAGTACCGCCCTTTTGGCTTCAACGATTACTTCGAACCCCGTGTTAAAGGTTATTATTTCAAGTATGGACCCAGTTATAATATCTCGCTCTGGGGTTCACCCGATTACCGCATTCCCTTTGTCGTCGACCACCGTTTTGGTTTTTGGTCAGTTGCTGAGCGCAAGCAGTTTTCGTGGTGGGCTAGTCTTGGACCACGGTGGCAGATCAGCAACAACGTTTTGCTGGAAGGTGAGTTGGAATTCGAGTTTGATATGAACGGGTATGGTTATGTCACCGACTCTGTCTCAGCGGTTCAGCAACCCGTGATTATCTTTGGCAGACGAGATGTCAAAAACATCACAACTTCGCTTGAGGCAGCCTATATTTTCAGCCGGAGCACTTCCCTTTCGTTCAGAATGCGTCATTATTGGTTGCGGGTGGCTTACCTTGATTTTTATGACCTGAATACTACAGGAGATCTCGGACCCAGCACCTACAACAAAGAGCAGGATTTTGTGGTGAATGCCTTCAACATCGACATGGTGTTTAAATGGGATTTTGCACCTGGCAGCGAATTACTTCTTGTATGGAAAAATGCTGTATTCAGTGAAGCCAACGAGAAATTTCAGGAAGAAAACTACTTTCAGAACTTCAAAAACACTTTTGATTCACCTGTTAGCAACAGCTTCAGCATCAAACTTTTGTACTACCTCGACTGGCAGTATTTTCAGCGGCGAAGGTCATAGCGACTGACGAAATGCGGCAAAGTTGGTTGCCATTGTTTTACTGATGAAATTTTCGGGCGACTGACAGACATCCGTAGCAAAGCTAACCGCCGTTGCTATCATCATCCCAAGCATATCCGGATGCATTGTCCGGAGTTCGTTTTTACTCATTCTCTGTACATCCAAAAAACACAGCAAGCCCGCGTCAAAAGCATCACCTGCACCGATCGTGCTCACCAGATTTTTCAGGATGGGCACTGCAAAATCAGACCTTTTTTGCAGGTGTAAGCACTCAACCACCGACGCGCCACGTGTAATAATTAAAGGTACTTTATCGCTGATTTCCAAGGTATTTTTCACTTTTTCGATGTCAGAGGTTCCCAGCATAGCTTCAAAATCTTCATCTGAACCCCGCACCAAATCCGCCATTCCGATGTTTCGCCGTAAATAGTTCATTGCCTTATCTTCCCTGCTAAGCTTGTGCTGCCGGATGTTGGGATCGAAAAATATGAAGCTGTCGCTTGATTGTGCCTGCTTTAGTAATTTTTCCAAAACAGGTTGCAATGGCTCCTGAACGGAAGAAAAGCTGCCAAAAACGAAACAATCCCCGGGAGTAAAATGCGGCAATTTAGCTTCAGTAAAACGTGTTTCGGGATAGCGTTTGTAAAAAGTATACGAAGCTTTGGCATCAGCATCCAGCGCTGCATAAGCCAAAGGCGTTTGACCGTTGGTAAATCTGTTTAAATAACTGACTCCTACACCTTCACTTTCCAGAAAGCTGTGCAGTCTTTTTCCGGGTTCATCCAGACCAAAATCCGAAATCAATTCTACAGCAGCACCGGCTCTTGCCATGCTTACGGCTACATTGAGCAGAGATCCGCCTGGGCTGCTAAAAGTCTTTCCGTCAGCCTGCACAATGATATCGATCAATGCCTCGCCAAAAGCAAAAAATCGCATGGTTATTCCAGGTAAGTGTATCCGTAAAGTCCGGAGCGGTAATTCGACAGAAACTCCTTGCCTTCTTCGGCAGTAATGGTTCCCTGCTTAACGGATGAAGTCACCCAGGTTTCAACGGTCCTAACCAGCTTCTTCGAGTTGTATTGCACATAATCCAGTACTTCTGCAACCGTTTCACCGTCAATCACCTGGTCAATATAGTAACCCTTGGCATCCACAGAAACGTGCACAGCATTGGTGTCGCCAAACAGGTTGTGCAAGTCGCCCAAAATTTCCTGATACGCACCAACGAGAAAAACTCCTATATAATAGGAATCGCGCGATTTAAGGGAATGCACCGGCAAATGGTGCGAGAAATTCTTGGTGGCTATAAAATTGTCAATTTTACCATCCGAATCGCAGGTGATATCCTGCAAAGTAGCTGTTCGGTCTGGTTTTTCGTCGAGGCGATGGATGGGGATAATCGGGAAAATCTGATCGATGGCCCATGAATCGGGAAGCGACTGAAACAGGCTGAAATTACAGAAATATTTATCTGAGAGTAGCTTAGGCAGGTTAAGAAACTCCTCTGGTGGCCGTTTCATTTCGGTGGCCATGGAGTGGATATCTTTGGCAACAGACCAAAACAAACGCTCGACTTGTGCACGTGTTTTGAGGTCAAGCATTCCGAGGCTGAACAGGTCGAGCGCTTCTTCTCTGATTTGCTGGGCATCGTGCCAGGTTTCGAGCATACTGGTCTGGTTCAGTGATTCCCAGGCGCCGTAAAGCTGATGAATCAGCTCATGGTCGTCTTCCTTGATTTCTTCTTCGTCGTCCCAGGTAGGGAGATGGGCCGATTCGAGCACCTCGAAAACAAGCACAGAATGGTGGGCTGTTAGCGAACGTCCCGATTCGGTGATGATATTGGGGTGAGGAATTTCGTTTTTGTCGCAGGCATCAACCACCGCAAAAGTGGCATCGTTCACATATTCCTGTATGCTGTAGTTGACGCTGCTACCGCTGTTGGCAGAACGTGTGCCGTCATAATCAACACCCAGTCCGCCGCCCACATCCACAAAATCGAGTTTGAAGCCCATGTTATAGATCTGCACAAAAAACTGGGCAGCCTCACGCAAGGCAATCTTGATGCGACGGATCTTGTTCACCTGGCTTCCGATGTGGAAATGCACCAGGCGCAACGAGTCTTTCATCTTGTTTTTTTCGAGAAAATCGAGGGCTTCGAGTAACTCACTGGAAGTCAATCCAAATTTACTGACATCGCCTCCTGAATCTTCCCATTTGCCGCTACCGGAACTTGCCAGTTTGATGCGGATGCCAATATTGGGCTTTACACGCAGGCGACGGGCTACTTTGGCAATCAGCTTCAGTTCGTTCAGCTTTTCGACAACAATAAAAATGGTGCGACCCATTTTTTGCGCCAACAGGGCCAGCTCGATATAATCTTCGTCCTTGTAGCCATTACAGATAATCAGCGAATCGTTGTCGGTATTAATGGCGATAACCGTGTGCAACTCGGGTTTTGAACCAGCTTCGAGACCAATATTGAATTTCTTTCCGTGACTTACAATCTCCTCGACCACTGGGCGCATCTGATTCACCTTGATAGGATAAACAATGAAGTTTTGCCCTTTAAATTCATATTCCTCAGCAGCTACCTTAAAGCAAGAGTCCATTTGCTCAATTCTCGAATCGAGGATATCCGGGAACCGCAGTAAAACTGGACAGGCGACATCGCGCAATGACAATTCATCAATCAGCTCTTTTAAATCAACCGGAGCGCCATCTTGTTTTGGTGTCACGATCACGTTTCCTTTGTCATTAATGGAGAAATAATTGATTCCCCAACCGTTGATATTGTATAGCTCAGCAGAGTCTTCGACGCGCCATTTTCTCATAAGGCAATTGAACTGTTTTAAATTTACAAATACATGAACACCAAAACAAAGCCCGCGACAATTCCAGAGGCTGTTTTGCTGATGTGCAAAACTAATCAAAACATTTTAGAATTTGTTTATTTAATTTACTACTGGACATCATGGCAAAGCAGAGAATTCAGGATTAAAATCGATGATGGTAATTATGCATAATAGCAAGTCATTATTTTGAGAATAAAATGGCAATAAATAAGCAATGAGAAGCGTAAGCGAAACAGCTATCGATGTGAAACAAAGAAGTAAACCATTTGAAAATTCACTTTTTTTGTTTTGCATATAGAATAAATTTGGTGTATATTTGCTCTACAAACAAAATACTATGATCGATAAAAGTGTCTTTAAAAAAATTATCCTTGAAAACCAGGATCGCATTCCAGATCTCAAGATTGTCAAAAGAGCCTATCAAATAGACGACAATGCCAACTATATATTCACAGGACAGCGCAGAGCTGGTAAGACCTACTTCGTTTTTAGTATTATTCAACAACTCCTGAAGCAGGGAAGTTCTGTCGAAACCATGCTTTATGTGAATTTTGAGGACGAGAGACTGATTGGACTCGACGTTTCGGACTTTGATGTTTTGTTAGAATGCTACAAGGAGCTATTTTCGCACCAACCCATATTATTTTTCGACGAGATCCAAAACATTGCTGGCTGGCAGAAATTTGCACGTCGTATAACTGACGCTGGATACAAAACCTATATCACAGGAAGTAACTCTGAAATGCTCAGCAGTGAAATGGCTTCTACACTTGGAGGCAGATTTTTGGTATTGGAGATCGAAACGCTAACTTTCTCAGAATATCTGCGTTTTCAAGATATTATTATTGAAAGTAATCTTGCATTCTCACCAAATCGCTTTGAAATCATCCGACAGTTCGATCATTACTTCACAGAAGGCGGCTTTCCTGAACTTTTTAAATTCACCGAAAAAAAAGAGTATCTGAGTAATCTGTTTCAAAAAGTATTTCTAGGCGACATCATTGCCAGATATCAGATCAGAAATCCTTTTGCGTTGAGGGTTCTGATTAAAAAGCTGGCAGAAAGCACAATGGATGAAGTTTCGTTCAACAGGATGCGTAATATCATTAGCTCAACTGGCGCAAAAGTTGGAACGGCCACTGTAATTGAATATATCAATTTTCTTGAAAATGCTTTTCTGATTAGCGCCCTGGCAAATTATCAGGCCAAAATAAGCAGTCGGGAGGCAAAGAAGAAATATTATTTCCGCGACAATGGCCTGTTGTCCCTGTTCTTGACAGAGCCATCATCTTTCCAATTGGAAACATTGGTTTATAATCACTTACGTGGTATTTATGGCTCTAATGTTTATTACTTACGTAATGGATACGAAGTTGACTTTTACGTTCCTGGAGAGGTGTTGATTCAGGCTGCCTTCAGCATGGAAGAGGTAACTACCCGTAAACGGGAAATAAATGCATTAATCAACGCAAGTAACAAATACACAGTTAAGAACCTTCAAGTTGTAACTTACCATACAGAAGAGACAATAGTTGAAAGCGGAAAAGAAATTCAAGTCATTCCGGCCTGGAGGTGGCTGTTGGAAGAAGAATAGAAATGGTTGTCCAGTGAAGACTTGAGCGTAGTTTTTGTCAATTAATTACAAGATTTTTCAGAAAAATTATGTTACGATGATGGCCTTGCCATACTAACAACTTTAAATCTATTAACATCCGGTAACATACAGTTTTCAGCAAACTTTCATTAACTTCGTCAAATAAAAATAAACTATGCTTCTCATTGCAGACAGCGGATCTACAAAAACTGAATGGAGCCTCGCCAGCGAGGGAAAACTGTTGATGCAGTTTAAAACTGCGGGTTTTAATCCTTACTACTCTTCACCGGATGCCATACTGCACATTCTTCAAAGGGATTTTCCTTCCAGCATGGTGCCTGCAGATATCGATGAGATCATCTATTATGGCTCTGGCTGCTCCACCCCTGCCAACTGCAATATCGTCTCAAATGCTTTCCGTCAGCTTTTTAGCCATGCAAAAACGACGATCAACCACGATTTGTTGGGTGCTGCACATGCCCTGCTCGGTCGCAACAGCGGCATTGCCTGTATCCTGGGCACAGGCTCCAACTCCTGTGCTTACGATGGAGAAAATATTACCGACAAAGTGCCTTCTTTGGGCTACCTGCTCGGAGATGAAGGCAGTGGCGTGCACATTGGTAAGTCGTTGTTGAAAGCCTACCTGTACAAAGAAATGCCTGATCAATTGGCCAAAGTATTTGAAAAGCAATTTCCATGGAGTCTTGCAGACATTCTCGATGCGCTGTACAGAAAAGAGAAACCCGGAAGTTTTCTGGCTGGATTTGCACCTTTTGCCAGGAAAAACCTGCACTTTCCTTTTATGAAAGACCTGATCAGCCAGGTTTTTGATGCCTTTATCGAAGTGCAATTATCGAAATATGCTGACTATCAGAAGCAGTCTATTGGGTTCACCGGTTCAATTGCTTTTCAGTTCAGTGATATACTGCATGAAAGACTTCTGCAGCATGGCATACAGGCGGCAAAAATCATGGCTTCGCCTTCGGATGGTTTACTCGACTATTATGGAATTAGCCGGTAGAATTCAATCGACCTTTCTATTTTACAGGTTTTAACCCGGTGATTTCAGCAACGAACATAATCAACTCCGCTCCCTCATCCGGAGCAAACCATTTGTAATCCTTGTTTTTCCGCAACCAGGTCATCTGGCGTTTGGCATAGCGCCTGGTATTGATTTTGATCTGTTCGATGGCTTCTTCCAGCGAAAACTTTCCTTCGAAATAGTCGAACAATTCCGCAAAACCGACTGTCCGCAGCGCGTTCAGGTACCGAAACGGATACACTTTTCGGGCCTCGGCCAGCAAGCCTGCCGCCATCATCAGTTCTACCCGTTTGTTGATTCGGTTAACCAGCTGAGTTCTGTCGGTTTCGAGGGCTGTCCAGATCACTTCGAAACTCCTGGGACTGGGCTGTCGTTTTCGATAAAAACTATAAGGTTGTCCTGTTTGCCAGCATACTTCGAGGGCGCGCTGCAACCTTCGTGGATTCATTTTATCCACCTTTTTGTAGTAGGCAGGATCTTCACGTTCAAGTGCCTGCTGCAAGGCTTTGATGCCTTGTTTACTGTAGAGCTCTTCAACACGTTTGCGAATTGCCGGACTTGTTTCGGGGATATTATCCAAACCGCGGCACACCGCGTCAATATACAGACCTGACCCTCCTGTCAGCACCACTATATCAGTTTGTTGAAAGAGTTTTTCAAGTAATTGCAACACATCTTTTTCGTAACTGGCAACATCATAAGGCTGCTCAATATTGAGTTGGTGAACCATATGATGCTTAATTCTTTCGAGTTGTTGTGGTGAAGGTGCGGCTGTGCCAATTGCTATTTCGGGATAAAACTGTCGGCTGTCAGCAGAAATAATTTCGGTATGAAAAGCCTGCGCCAGTTGAATGGCCATATCGGTTTTACCGGAGGCCGTAGGACCTGCGATGACAAGCAAATACTTTTTATTCATCGCTTTCCGTTGAATCCTTAACAGGCAATGGGCCATTGGTTTTCACCTCGATCACTTCTTCCACTTCCTGCACTACCTCAAGTCCCATTTTGGCGCCTTCGGCTTTCATAAAGGCGTATGCCTCATGGTAATTGTTGCCAATCACGCCATCAAGCACGGCTTCGCGGATGGCCGTCTTGATCAATCCAACCTGCTTGCCGGGTTTCAGATCGAACACTGTCATGATAACCTCACCGTTCACAGGTGGCTGCCAGTTTCGGATGTTATCCTTGGCTTCAATTTCTTTGAGTTTTTGCCTAACCAGCTGGAAGTTGTCGCGGTATTTTTTTACCTTGTATTCATTCTTCGAGGTGATATCTGCCTCGCACAACAGCATCAGGCTGTCGATATCGTCGCCAGCATCAAACAGCAAGCGCCTCACTGCAGAGTCGGTTACAATTTCCTGCGCCAGCACAATCGGTCGCAAATGCAGCAGCACCATTTTTTGCACAAACTTCATCTTGTCGCCCATCGGCAGCTTGAGCATTTTGAAAATGCCCGGAACCATTTTGGCGCCCCGAAACTCGTGCCCGTGGAAGGTCCATCCAACCTGAGGGTCGTAACGCTTGGTAGGTGGTTTGGCAATGTCGTGCAATACGGCTGCCCAACGCAACCAAAGGTCGTCTGTGGTAGCGCAGAGGTTATCGAGCACTTCGAGTGTATGGTAAAAATTATCCTTGTGCGCTTTACCGTTCACCGTCTCAACGCCCTGCAGCGCAGCCATCTGCGGGAAGAAAACCTGCAACAAGCCCGAATCGAAGAGCAACTTAAAACCAACTGAAGGCCGTCTGGTCATCATGATTTTGTTGAGCTCGTCTGTTACACGTTCAGCAGAAACAATCCTGATTCTGTTTTTGTTTCGGGAAATAGCATCGAACGAAGGCTTCTCAATGGTGAACCCCAGCTGGGTAGCAAAGCGGACTGCCCGCATCATCCTGAGCGGATCATCTGAATAGGTGATATCCGGATCGAGGGGCGTGCGCAATATTTTTTTCGACAGGTCGTCTACCCCGTTAAAGGGATCGAGCAGCTGTCCGTAATCGTTTTTATTGAGGCTGATCGCCAGTGCATTGATGGTGAAATCGCGTCGGTTTTGATCGTCGGCGAGCGTACCCTGTGCCACGATCGGCTTTCGGCTGTAAAGTTTATACGATTCTTTGCGGGCACCCACGAATTCAACTGACCACGATTTATACCGAACCATGGCAGTTCCAAACTGCCCGTAAAACTTAGCTTCGGTATTTTTCCCCAGTTTGTTGGCAACGAGCCTGGCAAGCTCGATTCCGTCACCAATCACCACTACATCAATATCTTTTGAAGGACGATGCAACAGAATATCCCGCACAAATCCGCCAACCACATATACCTTTACACCAAGTTCAAGGGCTGCATTGCTGATCAGACCAAAAACAGGCAGAGAAATTTCATGTTGCATACTTGTCATATCGGTTGCAAATTTAGTGGAAAAATGCTTCTCTGATGCCGAATTTGTTAACGATCAAAGCCTATCAGGGTCTGCTTCATCAAAAAAAACAGGCGGAATTAACGCATTCAACACCTTATACTTTAGACCGCTTCTAAATTAATGCTTTTAGAATGCCAAACGTCTATTTCTCCTAACTTTGCAGTGATTTAAAACGATTGCGGTGGCAAACCGTTAATCGCTTCAAATTGGCGAATCAACGTGAGATTAGTTAAAAAAAATACCATCATGTCAACAATTATTACAGCATCAGCTGCTGAGCTCAAACAAAAAAAAGCCAACGAACGAATTGGCGCCGAAGAAGTAGAGCACATCATGGATCGTTACAGGTATAACGACGATGTTAAACAGATTATCCGCAACGAAAATCTGCTGCCATCGGGCCTTTTGTCGAGACTGCATTTCAACTATCCCCAGCACTCGGGCATACTCGAATCAGCCGAATTTATGTTCACCGAAAAAGAAAGATACAGCGGCCTGAAAGGATTTCGTGAGATCGTCGAAGTGCTCAACAAACACGGCATCGATATTGGTTTTATCGAGCAAAGAGAGCTGTTTATCAAGGTCTATCGTTTTTTGGCCACCAAGCATGTGTTGAATAAAATCAACTGGAAGAACTTCGCCAAAGATTCTCTCTTTCAATTGGTTTTCCCACAACCGGGCATGATCAATCAGGAGTTGTTCGAAGCTTATCAAAAAGCTGCTGACGAAGAAGCTGTAGAGAAGCTCATCAACGACTACATCAAAAAAACCAATCCGCACGATGGCAAACAGTTGCTCAATAAACCCTGGTACGAGCATGACGAAGGCGAACTCGAAATCCTGAAAGGAAGCCAACACAAATACCCCCAGGTACAACTGATTTTTGATGCCAGCACACAGAATTGTTTCTCATTCTGTACCTATTGTTTCCGCCACGCCCAGGTAAGAGGTGATGAGGATATGTTTGTGCAACAAGACATCAATCAGGTAATTGATTATCTGCGTCTGCACAAAGAAGTTACCGACGTTTTGATTACCGGTGGCGATGCCGGCTACATCACTTACGACAGGCTCGAAGCCTATATGTTGCCTATCATCGAAGACCCTGAACTTACACACATCAAAACGCTGCGTTTAGGAACCCGCGTGCTCACTTTTCATCCCGAGATGATCCTGAGCAGTAAATACGACAAGTTCCTGCAGCTCTACAAAAAACTCAACGATAACGGCTTACAGGTAGTCCTCATGTCGCATTTCTCTACCCCCCGCGAGGTATTGAATCCTTCGACCATTGCCGCTATCCGCAGACTGAAGAATCACGGTGTTGCCATCAAGAGCCAAAGCCCGGTGATGCATCATATCAGTCTTTTCTCTGACGAAAACGGTAAAATCGACATCGACCGCTCAGCCCAAAACTGGATCGATCTGGGTAATGTCCTCTCCACACTTTCAGTTGGGTTCCACTCGATGTATTGTGCACGTCCAACCGGCGAACACCATTACTTCACCGTTCCGCTAACTATTATCAATCAGGTTTTCAGCAAGGTTTACCGCTCGTTGCCCTCCATTGCCCGTCCTTCACGCTATATCACCATGACCTCTTCGGCCGGAAAAATCTCTATGCTGGGTGAAGTGATGGTTGATGGCCAGAAAGCCTTTGCGCTGAAGTTCAACGAAGGCCGTAAAATGGAGTGGATGGACAAGGTATTCCTGACCAAATACGACGAAAACGAGAATACCATTGCCAACCTCAAACCTTTGTTTGGCGACAAGCACTTCTACGAAGATGAGCTGGAAGCCATCGAACAGGCACTGGATGCAGCCCTGCGCAAAAAGATCAATGCCTGATAATGAAAATTAAAAGATGATATCATGATCAACAAACTGGTGCCAACTGTCGAAGATGCCGTGGCCGACATCTTCGACGGGGCAACAATTCTCATCAGTGGTTTTGGCGAAGCCGGAAGTCCTATCGAACTCATCCATGCCCTGATCGATCAGGGAGCCAAAGACCTGACTGTGGTAAGCAACAATACCGGCAGCGGACAAGTTGGTCTGGCTGCACTTATTGCACACAAGCGGGTAAAAAAGATGATTTGCTCCTTTCCGCGTACTGCCAACTCGACTGTTTTTCCAGACCTGTATCACAAAGGCGAAATTGAACTGGAGCTTGTGCCACAAGGTACCCTGGCCGAGCGCATCCGTGCCGGAGGTGCTGGCATTCCAGCCTTTTTCACCCCTGCTTCGGTAGGCACGCCCCTGGCAGAAGGCAAGGAAACAAGAGAGTTTGATGGACAGACCTACGTCATGGAAAAAGCCATTGTGGCTGATTTTGCCCTGGTTAGAGCGCATACAGCCGACCGCTACGGTAATCTTACATACAATAAAACGGCACGAAACTTCGGTCCGATCATGAGCACAGGAGCACGCAAAACCATTGTGCAGGCCGAACGCATTGTTGAGCTTGGCGAGATCGACCCCGAAATTGTTGTTACACCCGGAATATTTGTACAGCGCGTTGTTCACATCGCAAACCCTGCCCAGGAATCAAAGCTGGTGGCAGAGAACAGGAGGTATCCATGGTAAATCATGCAGAAATAGAAGGATGGAGCACCAACGAGATGGCTCAGAAAGTAGCCCTCGACATTCCGGACGCTTCTTATGTCAACCTTGGCATCGGCATACCTGAAAAGGTGGCCGGATATGTGCCTGAAGGACGCGAAGTGATTTACCATACCGAAAACGGACTTTTGGGCATGGGGCCCTCTCCTGCCCCCGGTCAGGAAGACCCTGAGCTGATCAATGCCGGCAAAAAAGCCGTGACTGCCATTCCAGGTGCCTGCTATTTTCACCATGCCGACAGCTTTACGATGATACGCGGCAAACACATTGATGTGTGTGTTTTGGGTGCGCTTCAGGTAGCCCAAAACGGAGACCTGGCCAATTGGTCTACCGGTGAGCCGGATGCTATTCCAGCCGTTGGCGGAGCCATGGATCTGGTAGCTGGTGTAAAAACGGTTTACGTCATCACACGGCACACCACCAAAACAGGCGAAGCCAAAATCGTCAAAACATGCAGCTATCCGCTTACTGGCAAGTCGGTAGTTAACCGCATTTATACCAATCTGGCTATTCTCGACGTGACAGCCAACGGACTGAAAGTAAGAGAAATGGCCCCGGAAGTAAGCTTTGAATACCTGCAATCAGTCACCGAAGCTACTTTGATCCGTTAAAAACACAGATTGACCAACAATTCAAATTGTTTACCATGAAATCCAATGCAAAAAGTGAAGCCCTCTACAATAAAGCTGTAGAGTTGATTCCAGGTGGAGTAAGCAGAAACACGGTCTTCCATAAACCGCATCCCCAATATGCTGCAAGTGCCAAAGGCTGCTATGTTACTGATGTTGATGGCACAAAACGCATCGACTTTGCCAACAATATGGCATCCCTCATTCACGGGCATGCCCATCCGGCCATTGTTGAGGCCGTAACCGAACAATTGCAGAAAGGCTCAGCCTACACCCTTGCCACAGAAGCAGAAGTAGCCCTGGCCGAACTGCTGCACAAGCGTGTGGCAGCCTTCGAAAAAATCCGTTTTGTCAACAGCGGTACTGAAGCCGTAATGGCTATGATCAAAGCATCTCGGGCCTTCACAGGGAAACCCAAAATTGCCAAAGCCGAAGGCGCTTACCATGGCACCTACGACTTTGCCGAGGTGAGTCAGACTGCCAACCCTTTCAACTGGGGTGATCTCGATAACCCCAACAGCGTGCCGCTGGCAGAAGGAACACCCCAATGCGTGCTCGATCATGTGGTGATTTATCCCTATAATGATGTGCAACGCACCTTGGCAATACTCGATGCACATGCTGATGAAATTGCCTGCGTCATCGTTGATCCGGTTCCGCACCGCGTCGGGCTGCTGCAGGGCACCAATGAATTTATCGAAGCACTGTATGCATGGACCCGTAAAAACGATGCTCTGCTTGTCTTTGACGAAGTTGTAACCTTCAGGGTAGGCTATGGCGGTGCACAGGAAAACTACAAGGTGGTTCCCGACCTGACGGCGCTGGGCAAAATCATTGGAGGCGGTTTCCCTGTTGGCGCGCTGGCTGGCCGCTCCGATGTAATGGAAGTACTCGATCCGCGCCAACCAAAGCTAAGGTTTCCGCATTCAGGCACCTTCTCGGCCAACCCCATCACCATGACAGCTGGCTATGTGGCCATGAAAATGTTCGACCAAAAGGCTGTTGATGAGCTGAACGCACTCACCAAACAAGCCATTATCCAGATTGAGGATGCGATCAGGGTTGTCGATGTTCCGATTTCGATCACAGGAGCAGGCTCGATGTTCCGCATGCATTTCAGACAATCTCCTCCGCAAACATACCGCGAGGCCTACCAACGCCCTGCTGTTTATGCCGTCATCAACGAATTACTCGACTATCTTTTCTACAAGGAACATCTCATCATGATCAATACCTGTGCCTGCATGTTTTCGACCGTGCTCACGCAGAAAGAAGTTGACCGGCTTTCGGATGCCATGTTGAATGGTTTCAGATTTATCAAACCCAGGTTGGAAGAGCTTTATTCACAAACCGTTTCCTTCCCGTAATCCACGAAAAACCAAAAGATGACCAAAGAAGTTTTTATATGTGACGCATTGCGCACGCCCATTGGCAAATATGCCGGAACCCTTGCAGCAGTGCGTCCCGACGATCTTGCTGCGCTTGTATTGAAAACCATTGTGGAGCGCAACCCCGGAATGGACCCGGTGGCCATTGACGATGTGATGTTAGGATGTGCCAACCAGGCCGGCGAAGACAACCGCAATGTGGCGCGCATGGCAGCCCTGATTGCCGGTTTTCCGGATTCTGTGCCAGGCATGACCATCAACAGGTTGTGTGGTTCGGGCATGGATGCTGTTGGCACCGCTGCACGTGCCATCAAGGCAGGCGAAGCCGAATTGATTATTGCCGGAGGCGTCGAAAGCATGTCGCGGGCACCTTTTGTCATGGGTAAGGCCGAACAAGCATTTGGCAGAGCACCTGAGCTTTTTGACACCACACTGGGCTGGCGTTTCATCAACCCGGTGATGGACCGGATATACGGAACTGAATCGATGATGCACACAGCCGAAAATATTGCAACCGAAAAAAAGATCAGTCGTGAAGACCAGGACAAATTTGCATTCTGGAGTCAGCAGAAAGCTTCCGCTGCCCAACAAAATGGACTTTTCGCTGACGAACTTATTTCGGTTTCTATCGCTCAACGCAAAGCTGACCCGATCGTTTTTGCTGCCGACGAGCATCCAAGGCTGACAAGTCTGGAAAAACTGGCTCAGTTGAAGGCCCTCACGCACAAAGACGGCACCATCACCGCCGGTAATGCTTCGGGCATCAACGATGGCGCAGCAGCACTCATCATTGCCTCAGCCGAAGCCGTTAAACGTTTCAATCTGAAGCCACTGGCCCGCATTGCCGGAATGGCTGCAGCTGGCGTGCCACCCCGCATCATGGGCATGGGACCTGTGCCTGCCACGCGTAAGTTGCTGTCGCTGTTGAAGCTCAGCCTCAATGACATGGACCTGATCGAACTGAACGAAGCCTTTGCTGCACAGTCTCTCGGTTGCACCCGCGAGCTCGGACTTGCCGACAATGATCCGCGTATCAATCCGCTGGGTGGCGCTATCGCACTCGGCCATCCACTTGGGATGAGTGGCGCGCGTCTGCTCACCACAGCCACGCATCAGCTGCAGCGAAACCATTTATCCAGAGCACTTTGCACCATGTGCATCGGTGTCGGACAAGGCATAGCAACGGTCATCGAAAGAGTCTGAGTTTATTTTTCTGAGCCTGTTTTCATTTATTTCGGTTATTTTCGTCGATTGAATAACCGAACCATAGCATGCTATCATACGAACAGATTTTTGAAAACAACCGACACTGGGTTGAAGAGAAGAAGGCCACAAATGAGTCCTTTTTCGAAAAACTGGCGCAAGGTCAGGATCCTGATTTTTTATACATTGGCTGCAGCGACAGCCGCGTAACAGCAGAAGAACTGATGGGCGTTCAGCCTGGTGAGGTGTTTGTGCACCGCAATATCGCCAATATCGTCGGCAACAACGACCTGAGCTCGATGAGTGTGATTCATTATGCTGTCGATTTTTTGCATGTGAAGCATATCGTTGTCTGCGGTCATTATTATTGTACAGGCGTAAAAGCAGCCATGCAACCCCAAGACCTGGGGATTCTGAATCCCTGGTTGCGCAACATCCGCGATGTGTATCGTTTTCACAAGGACGAACTCAACGACATCTATGACGAAGAAGAAAAGTACATGCGTCTGGTGGAACTGAACGTGGAAGAGCAATGTTTGAATGTGATTAAAACAGCGGCCGTGCAGAAAATGTATCTGCAGAAAGGCTATCCGATTGTGCATGGCTGGGTATTCGATGTGCGAACAGGCAAGCTCATCGATTTGCACATCGATTTCGAAAAACGACTGAAAGAAATACAGGAAATCTATAATCTGGGCACATCGACAGCAAAGCCCTGCCCTGAAGAAGAATAGGCTGTCATGCTGCCCTTTTGAGGTTCAGATTAATGTTCAAGATATTTTTGACCAGATATCGTTTGTTTTATCCGGTATAAATCAATGCAATTTATTACATTTGGATTTCAATTCAAAAACCATGAGATCAACATCCTTTTTATTGCTTTTTGCCTCCTTGTTATTCCCCCTTACCGGGATTTTACAGGCACAGGAATTATCGCATCGTGAACGTGCCGAACAATACAGAGAAGTGCCTGACGACGCCTATTTGCCCAATGCTTTTGGCAACAAAAAAACCTCACCGGCCTATAAAAGCCGCTCTGTTTTTCATTTTACCACGCAGGCCAATGTGAACGAAAACGGCGAAAACATCCTCGGTGATGCCGCCAATGAACCCAGTATTGGTGTCAATCCGGTTGATCCGCAACAGATGGTGATTGGCTGGCGACAGTTCGACAATGTCAACAGCAATTTCAGGCAGGCAGGCTATGCCTATACTACCGACGGAGGCCAAAGCTGGACTTTCCCCGGTGTGATTGAACCTGGTGTTTTTCGCTCGGACCCGGTGCTTGAAGGAGACCTGAACGGAACACTTTTTTATAACAGCCTGACAGCCCAGGGCGACGATTACTGGTGTAATGTGTACCGCAGCGATGAGGGCGGCGCCAACTGGGACATGGGCGTTTATGCGCAAGGTGGCGACAAGCAATGGATGGAAATTGACAAGACAGACGGTCCTGGCTCAGGCAATATTTATGCTTTCTGGACCTCCTACTTCAGCATCTGCTCACCCAGGCATTTTACCCGTTCGGTTGATGGCGGCGACAGCTACCAAAACTGTGTAACAATTGCAGGCAACCCCTATTGGGGCACGCTGGCCATTGGACCCGAAAGCGAATTGTATATGGTGGGTTCGGGCAATTTCAGCAGCCTGGTGGTGGTAAAATCTACCACAGCAGCCAACAGTGGCAGCAATGTGACCTGGGACTTCACCACCAATGTTGACCTGGATGGCGACATGACTTCCGGCACCATGGTAAACCCAGGCGGATTACTCGGACAAGCCAGCATTGCAACAGATGTATCAGACGGACCTGGTCAGGGAAATGTGTATGTACTCGCTTCTGTTCAGCGCAATTCGGTGAACGATCCGGCTGACGTCATGTTTGCCAAAAGCACCGATGGTGGACAGACATTTGAGGCACCCAAGCGAATCAATACCGACTTCTCGATGAGCAACTACCAATGGTTTGGTACCATGTCGGTGGCTCCCAATGGCCGTATCGACGTGATCTGGCTCGACACCCGTGATGCCCCTTCCAATATGCCACGGATGTCGTCGCTGTACTATGCTTTTTCAACCACACAAGGCGACACCTGGTCGGAGAACATCCGCCTTTCTGATGCTTTCGATCCGCATGTTGGCTGGCCAAACCAACAGAAAATGGGCGATTATTACGACCTGGTTTCGGATGACAATGGCGCAAATCTGGCCTGGGCCAACACCCTCAACGGAGAACAGGATGTGTATTTTACACGGATCGATGTCGACATCACATCGCTGAATGCAATGGCACAACAGGAAATCATGCCACTGTTACAGGCCAATCCAAATCCTGCGCAAGGACAAACCACCATCGCATTGAACCTGCTTGAAAAATCGGTTGTCAGGCTTTCTGTAACGGATAGTTACGGAAGGTTGATACAGACCGTCCTTCATCAGGAACTGCAGGAAGGTGCGCAGCAAATCTCCCTGTCGCTCGAAGGATACAAGCCCGGTATTTACCTGTTGGTTGCAGAAACCAACCAACAGAAAAAAACCACACGACTGGTTGTTTATTAGTCATCTAAGCTTCACTATGCTTTAGAAAGGCGTTGATCGTGCATGTTGCAACCCGCTCTTTGGCAACACATTAAACTGTGTTGTCGGATCTAAAATTGCAGATGCGACACTTTTGACGTGCTAGTCCGAATAATAAGACTACCTTTGCAAAAAAATTATCACGGAATTTTCCCTCCTACCTTATATAGCCAGGTTTTTGGTTCCAAAGTATTTCCTTATCAAAATTTATGTCATTTCAATCATTGAATCTTATTGAACCCATTTTGCGGTCATTAACGCAAGAAGGGTACGAAACCCCCACTCCTATTCAACAACAAGCCATTCCGCATATCCTGCGAGGCACCGACCTGCTTGGCTGTGCCCAGACCGGCACCGGAAAAACAGCAGCTTTTACCATCCCTATCCTTCAGTTATTAACAGCTGAAAAAAACAGTGGAAACCGCAAAATCCGCAGCCTGATCGTGACACCAACGCGTGAGTTGGCTATACAGATCGACGAAAGTGTGAAAGCCTATGGCCGCTTCACCGGCCTGCGCAGTGCCGTCATTTACGGAGGTGTTAGCCAAAACCCACAGGTGCTGACGCTGAAAAGAGGCGTCGATATTCTGGTAGCCACTCCGGGACGCCTGCTCGACCTGATGAGTCAGGGATTTATCTCGTTGCGCGATATCAAGATATTTGTGCTGGATGAAGCCGACCGCATGCTCGACATGGGCTTTATCCACGATGTAAAAAAACTCATTGCAGCCTTACCGGCCAGGCGCCAGTCTTTGTTTTTCTCGGCGACCATGCCACCCGAAATCACCAGGCTGTCTGCATCTATCCTGAACCGCCCTGCGCGTGTTGAGATTACACCTTCGGCAACAACGGTCGAAATCATTTCTCAATCGGTGTATTTTGTAGACAAGGCAAACAAGCCGAAGCTTCTGATCCAGTTGCTCGACGATGCCAGCATCAATAGTGTATTGGTTTTTACACGTACCAAGCACGGTGCCGACCATGTGGTACGCCTGCTGCTTAAAAACAACATCACAGCCGAAGCCATACACGGTAACAAGGCTCAGAATGCGCGTCAACGTGCACTCACGAATTTCAAATCGCAAAAAACACGCGTACTGGTGGCAACAGACATTGCTGCGCGCGGCATCGACATTGAAGAGATGGCCTATGTGATCAATTATGAGATCCCGAATATTTCGGAGACCTATGTGCACCGGATTGGAAGAACCGGACGCGCAGGCGCCAACGGCACGGCCTATTCTTTCTGCGATGCCACCGAAAAAGCTTATCTGCGCGATATTGAAAAACTGATTGGCAAGAAAATCCCGGTGATCGAAAACCACGATTTTCCGCTTGAAAATCACGACCCGGTAAAACCTGCCAGGCCTGTTCATCACCACCGAAGCGGTAAGCCAGCTCAGAACCAGCAACACCTGCGTCACCGTGATCAAGAAAAAAAGAGCCAAAAGCAGCAACAGCCAAAGCGACGTGCTTCACAGATTTAAGAAATAGGATATCTTTGCCGCTCATTTAAAAATCCTTTATGATTTCAATTGACGGGTTGACCGTAGAATTTGGCAGCACCACGCTTTTCAAGGATATTTCCTTTGCTATCAACGAGAAAGACCGCATCGCGCTGATGGGCAAAAACGGGGCCGGGAAATCAACCTTGCTCAAGATCATCGCAGGTGTTAAAACACCTTCGCGCGGAAAAGTTACGGCGCCCAAAGATGCCGTGATTGCCTATCTGCCGCAGCATTTGCTTACCCAGGATGACAGAACTGTATTTGAAGAAGCTTCGCAGGCCTTTGCGCATATCCTGGAAATGGAACAGCAAATTGCTAAGCTCAACGAGCAGATGACCAGCAGAACTGATTATGAATCAGCCTCCTACTTTGAGTTGATTGAGCAGGTTTCCACCTTAAGCGAAAAGTATTATTCCATCGAACAGAGCAATTTCGATGCTGATGTGGAAAAGGTCCTGATCGGTTTGGGTTTTACCCGGGCAGATTTTGTCCGGCCAACAAGCGAATTCAGCGGAGGCTGGCGCATGCGCATCGAACTGGCCAAAATCCTTTTACAGAAGCCTGATCTGATTCTACTGGATGAGCCTACCAACCATATGGACATCGAGTCGATTGAATGGTTCGAAGACTTTTTGATCAACAGCGCCAAGGCAGTGATTGTGATTTCGCACGACAAGGCATTTGTAGATAACATCACTACCCGCACCATCGAAGTAACGATGGGCAGGATCTACGACTACCGCGTGAACTACTCTTCCTATCTGCAACTTCGTGCCGACCGGCGACAGCAACAACAAAAGCAATACGATGAACAGCAAAAGTTCATCGCCGAGAATCAGGAGTTTATCGAACGATTTAAGGGCACTTATTCCAAAACCAATCAGGTGCAATCGCGTGTGCGCATGCTCGAGAAGCTGGTGCATGTCGAAGTGGATGAAGAAGATACATCGGCCCTCAGGCTGACCTTCCCACCCTCGCCACGATCGGGGAATTTCCCGGTGATCATGGACGAAGTGGCCAAAAGCTATGGTGATCATCTTGTTTTTAAAGACGTTACCTTACACATTCAGCGTGGCGACAGGGTTGCTTTTGTAGGGAAAAACGGTGAAGGAAAATCAACCCTGGTGAAATGCCTGATGGGCGAAACCCAATTTGACGGCAAACTCACGGTAGGTCACAACACCCAGATTGGCTATTTTGCGCAAAACGCTGCCTCGATGCTGGATGAAGACCTCACCGTGTTTGAAACCATTGACGATGTTGCCAAAGGCGATATCCGGACAAAAATCAAGGATTTGCTGGGCGCCTTCATGTTTGGGGGCGATAGCTGGAACAAGAAAGTCAGGGTGCTTTCGGGTGGAGAACGCACGCGTCTGGCGATGATCAAACTGCTGCTGGAGCCCGTGAACCTGTTGATTCTGGATGAGCCCACCAACCACCTTGACATGCGCACCAAAGACATCCTGAAGAGTGCGCTGCTGGCTTATGACGGCACCTTGATTCTGGTATCGCACGACCGCGATTTCCTGGATGGCATGGTGAACAAGGTTTTTGGTTTCGGACACAAAAGGGTTGAGCCTTATCCGGGTACCATCCGCGATTACCTGGAAAAGAAAAAACTTGAAAACCTGCGGGAACTGGAGCGGAAATAATCTACTTCCGTTCGAGCGACAGCATCAGGCAGCTGGGGCCTCCGTTTCCTTTCACAAACTCTGACAGGTCAAGCACATGCACCGTATAACCGGCCAGCCGCAAGGCTTCGTTTGTCACCACATTGTGCGCGTCGCTGATGATTTCGCGCTTGCCCAGGGCGATGACATTACCACTGATTAAATCGCCACCGGCTATTTCAATCACCTTAAAACCATCAAAATACCCTTCGGGGAAAACGCCTGCACAGCACAATACTTCATCGGGCGAAAGCAAAGTCATGGCACCCCCAATATGCAGGTGTAGCGGCGGGATGTTGGCCATTCGTGTTTCGATGCCATATTTCGCCAGTATCTTCTCCAGCTGCACAGCACCCTGAATATTGGTTCTGGAAGAAAGCCCCACAAAGGCTGTTTTTCCGGCCAGAATCACATCGCCTCCTTCTACGGTTCCCGGTGCCTCGATGCAACCAACCCTGGGTTCTCCGTACTGATCCAAAAAGGCAGCCATCCAGTCAGGTTCGCCCGCGCGGGTCGGCAATCCCATGCGAAGCTGCACATAACCTCCCGGAACCACCGTGATACAATCCTTGGTGAATACACTGTTCGGGTGCCCTTCGAGCTCATCCACAGAAATGACTTCAGCACCAAACTTACACATGCTCTCGCAGAGCAGATCGTGTTGTTTCAGTGCCTTTTCACGATCGGCCAGTTCGCTGATATTGTGCTGTTTGACATTTCCTACTTCATAAAAAGCTTTCACCGGTCGCGACACGACTACTTTGGTTAAAACAGCAGCTTCATTGGTTAGCATCTTTTATCGTTTTTGTTGGTCAAATTCATCTATCCGCATTTCAGTCCGTCGGTTCAGGGCCCTGCCTGCTTCTGTTTCGTTGGTGGCAATGGGTCGGGAAGCGCCATAACCGATCGTCTTGATCCGGTTGCCGTCTATGCCTTTTTCAATCAGGTATTGGCGCACCACATCAGCCCTGTCGGCCGAAAGTTTTCTGTTCAACTCATCAGAACCGCTGTTGTCGGTATGACCTTCGAGCGTTACGTTGAGCGAGGAGTTGTTGGCCAAAAACTGCCACAGAAGTTGCAGACCTGCATAGGCATCAGCGGTGAGTTCAGCCTTGTTGACTGCAAAATGGATGTTGCGCAAAACAGTAGATTTCCCCGTCTCAATGCGTTTCAACAGCACTTCTGTCTGTATGGGTCTGAGTTCTGTTCCGCTGTCGGCAGCAATAAAGCTGTCGTAAAACAGATAAGCTTCTTTTGAAATCTGCAAGGCATATTGATTTCGGGAAGGGACCAGGCAAATGGCCTCACCTTCGGGCAATGTAGTGTTGGTTTCGAAAACGGTCTGGGCCGTTGTGGGATCGAGCAGCGTGATGGTGACCGACAAGGGCTCCCTGGTGAGGCTGTCTCTGACCACAAATTGCAGATAGGTGGCTGGTTCGGGGCGGATTTTTTCATCAAGGTCAAAAGAGTATATATCAAATCCACCGGCTCCATCTGCTGCTTTTGCCGACAGATAGGCTGTTTTACCATCAGGTGAAACAATGAGGTTGATTTCGTCGTCGCCCGTATTGATGGGATAGCCCAGATTGACAGGTTTCTGCCAGCGGCCGGCCTCATCCATGCGACTGATATACAGGTCGTAGCCTCCCATGCTGATGGGTCGGTCGGAGGAGAAATACAGTGTTTTTCCGTCGGGATGCAGAAAGGGAGCCATCTCATTCTGTGGCGAATTGATTTGTTCACCCAGGTTGATGGGCCTGCTCCAGCTGCCATTGGGCAGGCGGATGCTTTTGTAGAGATCGGAGCCGCCAAGTCCGTCTTTGCGGCGACTGCTGAAGATGAGGGTCTGCTGGTCGGCCGAAACCGTTGGCTGTGATTCCCATCCGGCGGTATTGATTTGTGCACCCAGACTTTCCGGCTTCACCCATTTGCCGTCTTTCAGTTCGGATACATACAGGTCGCAGCTGCCGAGTCCACCGGGCCAGCTGCAGGCCGCAAAGTAAAGTTTTTTGCCATCGGCCGAAAGCTGCATCGCTCCTACCTGATCGGTCATTGGCCAGTTCAGGGGCATCAATACGGCGGTATCCCAGCCACTGTCGCTGCGCGCCGACTGAAAAAGTTGTTCCTTCAGCCAGGACTCGCGATGGGCAGAGGTATCGGCTGAGCGCCTCGTAAACAAAAGCAGACGGCCATCAAGCCGCACCGCATTCACATATTCATCAGCTGCGGAGTTCACTTGTGTTCCGAGGCTCTGCGGGTCAAAGGGCACGGGATTTTCGATGGCTTCCTGCCTGAAGACCGCCGTCTGGTATCGTTCGAGCATCAGCAATTGCAGTTCGGGGCGCAGCTCGTTTTTTGTCAGCATGCGTTTCATCAGGACAGCGGCCTTGTTGTTTTGGCCTTTGTCGAGATACAGCCGGGCCAGGATGAAAGCTGCCGGCGGATAAAAGAGGGTGTCGATGGCCAGCGCCTGCTCAAAAGACTGAATGGCTTCAGCAGGCCGCTGCGTTTCCATTTGCACATCGCCCTGCATCAGCCAGGCTTCGATAAAATGCGGGTCGATGGATACAGCCTTCTGCAGGAATTTTGCGGCAGCAGCATAATCACCTGAACGGTAGTTGCGTTCAGCTTCCTGATAGGCCTTGATGGCTTTTTTTGAGCCACTCGTCAGCTCCATCTGGTTCTGTGCATGCAGTATCGCCGGAAAAAGCAGCAACACCCACAGCCAGAAAACTAAGGGATATGCATGTATTTGTGGCTTTGCAGACTGATGCGCCACTTGGGATTTTCCATTACGTAGTCGGTTAGCCATGGCATGATTTTTTCGGCGACACTCCATTCAGGTTGTAAATATAAGTAACATGATTCACTTACGAATGCCGCATTGCGCTCGGCCCATTCCAGGTCGGCTTCTTTTTCGATCACCACTTTCAGTTCGTGTGCCATGCCATAGACGGCATTGCGGGGAGGCATGTTTTTTTTGGGTGACAGGCATACCCAGTCCCAATGACCGCTAAGCGGATGCGCGCCTGAGGTTTCGACCATTGTTTTGATGCCCAGCGACTGCAACTTTTGGGTGAAGTAATCCAACGGATAGAGCGAAGGCTCGCCTCCTGTGACCACAACCGTTTTGGCCGGAAATGAAGCCGCCCTTGCTGCAATATCATCGGCAGGCGTTGGCGGAAAGTGCGTTGCATCCCAGGATGGTTTGGTGTCGCACCAGTGGCAACCCACATCGCAGCCACCAATCCGGATGAAATAGGCCGCTTTGCCCATCTGGTGCCCTTCGCCCTGTATGGTGTAAAACTCTTCCATCAACGGAAGCTTTTTCCCGCCTTCAAACAAGTCTGCCTTAGTCATTTGTGGTGTTTGGTATTGCGTAGTATATGTTTTTGCGGTCAGCCAGTATGGCCATCCATTGCGCGCTGTCGGCAGCTGAAAGACCGATTTGCAGGCTGGGGTTTTGCGTTGTAGGTTGTATTGCTGACTGGAAAAGGGTTTTTCCGTTTGCATCCAGCAATATAAACAGCTGTTCGACTGCAGTGTCAGGGGATTGCTGCCAGGAGACAGTGACGCCTTGTTCGCTGAAGGTCCAGTCGGGTTTCCAGGCATCGCCATGGCCCTTTTTGAGGGCATAGGCGCGTTTGTCGGTCCATTGGCCGATGGGCAGATCGAAAACCCTGGCCGAGAAGGTTTTGCTGCGCTCGGCAGAGATCATCAGTTCGCTGTCGGCCACAAAACAGATGCCCTCGGTTTGGGTGGTGATCAGGTTGGTGAGCTCTATTTTACGGCTGAAACCGCCAAAGAAGTCTTCGCCTTCGAAGTCGTAAAACAGGATGATGAAGGGCCGCCAGAGTTTAGGCTCGTAGCCCACGAGTCCGAGCACGCCGGTAGCTGCATGGTAATCTGCTCCTGTTACAACCCCATCGCTGTTGAAGGTGCCGAGGTGTTTGGCAGCGTAAGTGCCGGCTTTTTTGGGAAGTTGGTACAGGTCTGTCTGCTTGTTTTCCCAGTTTTTCGTGAAGAGAAACAGAGAAGTGTCAGCGGCAATGAACGCCTCGCAGTCGAAATTGTGTTTTTTCCAGCGGGCTTTAAAATTCTGCTGTTCGGGATACACAAACTGTATCTTTTCTGCCTCCACATTTTGTTTGTATTGGCCTGTCAACAACTTCTTGTCGATCTTATAGATGACGAGGTCGCGGCGCGCACCTGCGTTGTTGCCAAAATCGGCGATGTAAATAAAATCTTCGTCCTGTGCCAGGTCTTCCCAATCGGAGTTATTGGCATTGGACACAGCAATAGTCGACTTGATTTTTCCATCGGTCGTATCAACACCGTAGAGTTCAGCCTCGCCCCCGCTGTCGTTGTGCGACCAGAGCAGACCATCGTAAAAAATCAGCCCACTGCTTTCTTCTATCCGGTCGGGAAGCTCAAAAACCATTTTTGGTTGTCGCAGGGTCAAAGGGTAGCTGCAACTGCTGTCGGCCCCAGCTGCCTGCATGAAGCTGGCTGCAAAGATATCGCGACACAGGCTGTGCTGTGCAGTGGCCAAAGCCGGAAATAGCCCAATAACCGCCATGATGGCTGTGGCTACTCCAGTTGTAAAAGGCAGTTTAGGTCGTTTCATCATTTTTTTGCTGCATGCCGGGCTGCCTGCAGGGTGTTCTGCAGCAGCGAAACAATTGTCATGGGGCCTACACCGCCGGGAACTGGCGTGATTTTGGATGCCTTTTTGATCACCTGGTCAAAGTCGACATCTCCCGCGATGTGGTATCCTTTCTCGGTGGAGGGGTCATCGATGCGGTGAATGCCCACATCCACCACCACGGCTCCGTCTTTCACCATATCGGCTGTCACGAACCTGCTTTTGCCAATGGCTGCGATGAGCACATCGGCCTGACGTGTGATGTCGGCAAGGTTCTGTGTGTGGCTGTGGCAGAGGGTTACGGTAGCATTGGCGCCTTCGGCCTTGCGCGAGAGCATGACGCTGAGCGGTGTGCCTACAATATTCGACCGACCCAAAACAACCACGTGTTTACCGGCCACATCCACCTTGCTGCGCTTCAGCATTTCGACAATGCCGTAAGGGGTTGCTGGCAGGAACGCTGGCAGACCGATGAGCATGCGGCCCAGGTTGCGTGGATGAAATCCATCTACATCTTTCAGCGGATCGATGGCCTCAATCACCTTGTCGGCGTCGATGTGTCCGGGCAAAGGCAGCTGCACGATGAATCCGTCGATCTCCGGATCATGGTTCAGGAAACGGACCAGATCGAGCAGTTCTTTCTCTGAAGTGGACGCAGGCAGTCGGTAAACCGACGAGGTGATACCGACCGAATGGCAGGCCTTCTCCTTTGAAGCCACATAGGTCTGGCTGGCAGCATCTTCGCCAACGATCACGGCGGCCAGGTGCGGCGCTTTGACATCGGCATCGATCATTGCCGCCACTTCCTTGGCAATTTCTTTTTTGATTTCTGCGGCAATGGCTTTGCCGTCGATGAGTTTACTGTTCATGTGTGCTCCCTGTTTTAGCGTCCGCCTTTCATTTGCTGCATCATGCGCATCATGTTTTTGCCTCCTGCCCCGCTCATCATCCGCATCATCTTGGCGGTTTCGTCAAACTGCTTAACGAGGCGGTTCACTTCAACGATGTCGGTCCCGCTGCCGTTGGCAATGCGTTTGCGGCGGCTGCCGTTGAGCAGCTTGGGGTTTTCGCGTTCGGCGGGAGTCATGGAATAGATGATGGCTTCGATGCCTTTGAAGGCGTCGTCGTCGATCTCGGTGTCTTTCAGGGCTTTGCCCATGCCGGGAATCATGCCTGCCAGGTCTTTGATGTTCCCCATTTTTTTGATCTGCTGGATCTGCTTGAGGAAGTCGTTGAAGTTGAACTCATTCTTGGCCAGCTTGCGTTGCAGCTTCTTGGCTTCTTCTACATCGAACTGTTCCTGTGCCCGTTCGACCAGCGAAACGATGTCGCCCATGCCGAGGATACGGTCGGCCATACGTTTGGGATAGAATACATCGAGTGCATCCATCTTCTCGCCTATCCCGACGAACTTGATCGGCTTGTCGACCACTGACCTGATGGTGAGCGCAGCACCACCACGGGTATCGCCATCGAGTTTGGTGAGTACCACTCCATTATAATCGAGGCGCTCGTTGAAGGCCTTGGCGGTGTTGACGGCATCCTGACCGGTCATCGAGTCGACCACGAAGAGGATTTCGTTGGGGTTCACGTTTTTCTTGATGGCAGCAATCTCTTTCATCATCTGCTCGTCGATGGCCAAACGACCGGCTGTATCGATGATGACCACGTTTTTGCCATGTTGTCTGGCGTGAGCAATGGCGTGTTGTGCAATGGCCACAGGGTCTTTGCTGTCTTCTTCGGTAAACACATCCACTTCTACCTGTTCGCCCAACACTTTCAGCTGGTTGATAGCAGCCGGACGGTAAACGTCGCAGGCTACCAACAAAGGCTGTTTGCCTTTTTTCTTCTTGAGGTACATGGCCAGCTTGGCCGAAAAGGTTGTTTTACCCGATCCCTGCAGACCTGCAATGAGGATGATGGACGGACTGGCTTTGAGGTTGAGCTCGGTGTGCTCGCCTCCCATCAGTTCGGCCAGCTCGTCGTGCACGATCTTCACCATGAGCTGCCCCGGTGAAACGGCGGTCAGAATTTTTTGTCCGAGGGCTTTCTCCTTGACGGTATTGGTGAAATCTTTGGCAATCTTGAAGCTGACATCGGCGTCGATGAGTGCTTTACGCACTTCTTTCAACGTTTCGGCCACATTGATTTCTGAGATGTGCCCCTGCCCTTTGAGTATCTTGAACGAGCGTTCGAGTTTTTCGCTTAATCCTTCAAACATAGTATGCGCATTTTTTAAGGCTGCAAAGGTAGGAAAAAGTTGGAAGTTGGGGGTTAGAAGTTAGAGGTTGGATTTTTCATTGAACGAGATAAGGTGGCATGGGCTCGACGGTTGGGTTTTGGGGACTTCGTGGCTTTTCTCTACCGCAAAGAACGCAATGTATGCGCAAAGAACGCAAGGGAATTTTGGATCAGATAGCACCTGACTCCGGACTCCGGACTTCAGACTTACTCCGGTCTCCGGACTCCGGACTTCAGACTCCCAGCTTCATGAATCATTGTGAACAACACGAGGAGGCCCAGGGCGGCGCAGAGAGCACCCAGATAATAGGCGCCTTCGAGGCCGTTGATGGCATAGCCGATGCCGATGAGCATGGGCCCGAGGGTCTGTCCGAGCCGGATCACCATGCCGTTGAGCGACATAAAGGCTCCCCGCTGTGCTCCGGGTGCCAGCCGGGCCAGCGTCGTCTGCAGACTCGGGATGTTGAGTGCCTGCGCGATGCCAAAGACCAGGATGGGCAGCAGGAAAACATACAGATGCGTCACCCGGGGGATGATGAGGTTGACGAGCAGATAGAGGATAAAGGCGGTCTTGAGCAGTTTCAGGCTGCCGAAACGCACCGTCAGCCTGCCCATCTGTGTGGCCACGATGGCGGTTGCGATGGAGCTGATCGAGATGAAGAGCCCGATGTGGGGCGCGTCGAGGGCGAAACGCTGGTTGAGCAGGAAGGGAATATAGGTGAGGAAGGCGCCGTAGAGGATGATGAAGGTGAGGGTGCCGAGCAGGAAGATGGCTATCACCTCTTTCTGCAGGATGCTGCCCGAGATGTCTCGGAGGTATTGCCTGAAGCTGGCTGGTTTTGCAATCTGGGGTTCGGGCAGGCCGAAGATGACAAAGAAACCTACTGGCACTGCGAGCAACGGTAGCACAAAGGCATAATACCAGGCGATGCCGGCCAGGATGCCTCCTATCAGCGGATAGAGGGCTGTGGCCAGACTGAGCACGCTGGCATTGTAACCCATGGCTTCGGGCAGCTGCCTGCCTTTGTAGAAGTCGCCGACAAGGGTGGTGTTGAGCGAACCCAGCGAGGCGGCTCCCATGCCTTGCAGCACGCGCAGCATCACGATGGTGTGGAAGTCGTGCAGGAAGAAGATGGCAAAGCCGGCTCCTGCAAACAGGAAGAGCGAGGGCACCATGATGGTCTTGCGCCCGTAACGGTCGGCGAGAACGCCTGCCAGGGGTGCCAGAAAGATCCCCGGGAAGGTGAAGGCGCTGATGAGCAGTCCGATCTGGGTGTTGTCGAGCCCGAGCCGCTGGGCAATCTGTGGCAGGGCTGGCGTGATGCTGGCCACGCCCAGCACGGCAATGAGGGTGATTCCAAAGATGACGTAGAGGCGGGTGTCGCGGAGCAGACTGTTGCTTTGCATGGTGGGTGTGGCTTTCGTTCGCGTATTTTTATGGTCCAAATGTAAGGGGAATTTTGGATTGGAGGGTCAGAACGTCAAAAGGGATCAGATTTGTCAATAAAACAACTCCAATTCAAGCATTACTCAACAACTTCGAAACCAATGCGCTTCAAATAGGTGAAAGTTTCGTTGTAGAAGGCTGGTTTTCTCGTTATATCTTCCATATTGCCTTCCGGAATTACGATGATCATGCCTTCGCGGGCGCGTGTCAGCAACACACGATAGGCATTGAGCAAATATTTCTGACGCTCAGGTTTGTTGATGTTTTGCCATTTTGTGCCTTGAAAGGAATGGTAAGTCCAACCATTTGGTGTATAGCGTAAATCCCCATCCCAGGTCACGCAGGTCCAGTCGAGTTCTAAGCCCTGAATCTGAAACTCAGTAGCGACATCTTCAAGGAAGTAGGAAGACCGAACATCATCTTTCCCATTCAGAAACCAGTTAACGTGATTGATCGGTGTGCGTACATCAATGGCCAGGGGTTTTAGCCTGTAGGCTTGTGAAGAAACAACAACACCATAGCGCTGCGAACCACGGGCTTTTTCTTTGAGCCAGCGTTTGGCTGACGCCATTTTTCTGGTCAATACAATGGGGTATTTGTCTTTGAGCAACTGGTAAGTCGCTGCTGCAGACTCTTCATCCAAATCCAAAAGTTGCTTCACGAGTTTCGACACATTTTCAGCCCGGTAACTGCGCATGGAAACCGCAAGGTGAAGGTTTTCGGCAAAGGTAACTTTACACTTTTGCTGAAGTGTTTTGATTGCTTCGAGTGCATTGTACTCACTATCGAATAGATTGGGCGAAATGCGTGTCTCCCAATGCGGAAAAGTATCCAGAATAGCCTGAATCCACTCAGAAATCCCTGCCTCGCCTGTGTTGATTTCCTGACCGCCACCCACAAGACAGATAACGACTGCCCAATCCGTGTGGCGATCGAGACAGGAAATCAAAAACTCAGGTTCAGAAAAAGCAAAATCCGGAATGCCTTTCTTCTGCTTCATGAACTTGATGGTTTGTTCCTTTGTCCACGCCCGTTGGGCTTCGTCGAAGATGGCCACATGGTCGTAAGGTGCTTTTTGGTCACGCAGGTATTCATCACGATAATGATGGATCATTTGGATAAATGCCTTTACACCTGTTCGGGCTTGCTTTTTGGTGATGCGGTGGCCCAATTGCTTTTCTTGCAATACCTTATCACGCACCAGCGCTTCCTGCAACACATCCACCAGCGGCTTGTTACCCGAAAGAAACACACTGGTATTGCCGCTTTCTTTCTGCAAATGCTCGGCTGCCACCTTTAAACCTACGAGTGTTTTGCCTGCACCCGGTACACCAGTGACGAAACAAATGATTTTCTTGTTGTTTTCGCGTGCCTCATCAATGGTTTCGGAAACAAAGTTAGTCGTATCAGTGAGGTTTTGTGCTGCGGCATCGCTCCGCATGATTTCTTCTACATTGTGGTTGTTATAAAGCTTGATGGCCACCTCGACAATGGAGGGAGTGGGCGAATAGCTCCCAGCTAAATAAGCAGCTGCATCGATGGTAGCCTCATCCGCAAAAAAGTTGAGCACCGTAGCAAGTACGTCTGAAAGTTGTGTGCTATTGGTTAAAATGGGTTTTAGCAGTTGGTCGTTGTGGCTGGTTGAGATCACCTCAATTTCAGTAGCTTTGGCCTCTGTTGCTATCAGAATGGGGGCAATCAAGAGTTGGTGGCTTGGCTCGTGGAAGTTTTTCAAATCGAGTGCATAATCCCACACCTGCTCGATGTTGGCTTTTAGGAAGTGCCTCTCTCCTACCTTAAACTCCAGGATAAAAACAACATTTTGGATAATGAGCAGGCAATCGATGCGCTCACCCATGCGTGGGACCGAAAACTCAAAAAACAGTTCCCCCTCAAAAGCTTTTAGCGCCTCTTTTAAAATCGTTATCTGGTTTTCCCAGGCAAACAACTCAGTTGCAATATGCCCAAATCGGTTGTTCAGCGTCAGTTCGCCTACAATCCGTTCTGCATCCTTTTGCAGGAAGCTGGTGATAGAATCTTTGTAGTAGTAATTGAGGGATGTTGTCAAGATAAGTTTATTACAATGATAACGGTTACTGTGCGAATTGCAAATGTACTTGGCTATGTGGGGGGAGCTATTCCCTATGTCTTACTCTGCAATTCATTTCTTTTAATACTTTATTTTCAAAATAATTAAGAGACATTCTATTTATCTTATTACAAAATTTTATTACAAACATTTGTAAATGTGCAGCATCTGTAGCAACGTCCTTATCATTTGAAAGGTGGTCAATAATTGCATCTGAAACAATCATTATAAACTTACTCTTGGCTCTAGTTAGACTTACATTAAATCTCCTTGGGTCCAAAATGAATGATTCTTCTGATGCTACAAAATCTTTATCTGAAACGGTATAACTCGCGATTACAAGATCCCTTTCCTGTCCTTGAAATCGATCAACCGTATCAATAAAACTTCTATCATTAAGTTCAATATCAGATTCAAGTAATAGATTTTGAATTTGCGAACGCTGCGCACGGTGCGGTGTAACAATGCCTATTCTATTATTAATAAAATCGTCAGATTTAAAGTCATTGCCTAGAGTTAATTTATAAAGACAACATAGTGCAGCTGTTATCTGAGACTCGAAAATATTTGAAACCGTATGAATAGAATGAGGGTAAGTAATGACAATAATTGGTTTTTGGGGATCCAATATGGAAAGATATTCATCATTCCATATAAGATCAGCGGGCCAATTTTGAGGTTTACTATGAGGAAGTTCTATTTGAAGTAAGTTTTCTGGATTCTTAGAAGTTAATTTTCCATTATAGAATCTTCGATTGGGCCATTCGTTTATGTTCCAGTTACTCCTGTAATTATCAACAATAGTCTGAGGTTCTACTCTGTGCGTATCTTTCATATATGAATAGATGCAGTCATATAAGCCATCTGAATTATCCTCCATCTGAAAACCATGAATTGGACCTAATTGTTTGTCATCACCAGCTAATACTAAATGACCTTCTAATTTCATATTAAGAAAATATGCAGCAGCATGTTCGACTTTTACTTGTGAAGCTTCATCAATTAATAATAAATCAAACCACTTCTTGTCTGACGCATCCGAACGTCTATCTGATTTTGACAAATTATAATATTGTTTCCAGGTACTACCGCAGATTGAGATACTTGTATTATTGTCTAATTCTCGTTTTAAATTTCTCGCTTCATTTGAATATACAACAGTATCTTGAATTTTGTGATGAACAAATGGGTTACCAGAACTAGATCTGATTCGATAAATATTAATAGGATTACCAAAGTTACCTTTTTCAGCCTCACGCTTTTCTAATACAACCAAAATGTCAGCAAGTAGATTATCAATTGCTGTCCAAGTAGAAGAACCAACACCTATGTTAATATTTGTATTATTAGCAATGGCATTTTCAATCCAACCCAATACAATTGCTGCTAAAGTTGTTGTTTTACCTGTACCTGGTGGTCCCCATAGTAAGGTAACCCTATTCTCAAAAGAATGTTTAAATACTGAAGTCTGAGATTCATTTAAAGGATTCTTTAATGATGGATTAATGTATTCTAAAAGTGAATTAGCATCATATGCTTTTTTTGCAATTGATAGCTGGCTATGGTCATGTAAAAAACTGTATGCTGGTTCTTTCATAATTTACTGTCTTCTTGTTCTACTTGGTGCCCTGCCACCAATTAATCTTAATACTTTTTCAACATCAGCTGTTTCATAATCTTCAAATACAGGATCAAGTACCATTGGTTTATTCAAATCAAGTAAACCTCTAAAAATTCCAAATTGAAAAATCTGAGAGCTGAAGATTGGTATTTCAACAATTAAATATGGTATATCGGCAGTACTTTCAAATTTTAAAATGTTTACTCTAAATATGTTTGACAAGTTTGCATTTATCCAATAATTAGCCCTTTGAACACCTGCATTATCTAATAGTTCTTGTGCCTGATAATAATTAATTCCAAGAATCGAATACCACTTTGAGTAAATACTTACACCGAGGTCTTCATTTGACAAACAACATAGAAAATCACCTTCTTTGAACTTACTATCTCTCGAATTCTCTGAAAACTCAAATGCCATAAGGGTAGAAGCAATGAGTGAATTATTTGTATCTCTAATTTCTTCAATCTGGTCGTGGTATTTATCTGTTTTGCATACTAATCCACGAATTGAAATAAATCGTGCTTCCTTCTCTTCAATAGGTAAGGAAGTATCATGCATATTTTCTATCTCTTGCGAGATTGCATTAAGTTTATTGAAAACAACTAAATTCCTTGATTTTTGCGGAATCCTCATTTGAGAAGGCTGTGATGCAGAAAACGGTGGCTTTTTTAAAACTAATTGATTACCACAATTTTCTCTAAGCCTCATCACAACCTGTTGCAATGCAGAAAGGTGAATCTTAATAGACCTTCTTATTCCCTCATGAATTTCATCTCTAGTATATTTTCTCTTACCTATTGCTTTCGAGTGTCTTAAGAAAACATCATCCTTCCATAATTCGTAAGCCCTTTCGAAAGGAATTTGATCATTTAAAGGAGAGGAAAAACCAAATGAATGGTAGAATTGAAATAATGAACCATCATCTTTTATAAATGGATAAAATTTATTTGCAGTTTCAATTAAAGTGTAATCATGAGGTATCGGCAAACCAATAAGTTGTTTAATTACTCGTTTAACAATAGTGCCAGGTTGTGACTTATAAATTTCTAAATCAGGAGGTAAGATATCATCTGGTGGAAACAATCTTATTAATAATTCAATTCTATCAACTACATCTGGATGATTCATATGCCTCTTAATCATCCTCATAAACTGGGTCGCTTCAAGTTGGTTCCAAAAAAATGCGTGTGCAGTCATTTTTCCAAAAGCGCTATCTCTTTCACCTGTGTTTCTTCTTTGAGCTCTTATTGACTCATTATCTGAATCAACCTCTAAATACCAACTCGAAACAAGGTCAATAAATTCAATTAATCGATTACGTTCTGTATCTGGATTTAATTGCTCGACTCTTTCAACTATAAAAACCTGTTCATCAGTTAATGGGGGTTCCCCTTTAGTTCTAGGTGGTTTAAAATATACCCTTTTAGCACCTAAAGCAAATGTAATACCTGAACCTGGATCAAAATGTACAGTGATAAAAACACTCATGTCGACCCAATTAGGCATAAGTTGTGTTTTTCTCTCCTTTACAATCTTAGGCTCGTTATCTTTTAATGCCTCAGCGCGCGCAAGAATTGCTAATTCATCCGCGCGAAGCTGATGATTAATTTTTTTTGCAGCATTCCAAGTTTCTATATTTTGAATAATGGCAATAGCTAAATCTAAAGATTTATTAATGCCACGATCACATAATAATTCTGCCTGAGTCTTATTAAGCCATGGTATTTTTGATAAGTGATCAACCTCTGAAGCCATTTCTATACAATAGCTAAGGTATTGGCAAAGTTGACACTTAGAACTTACATGCCAAGTAACTTGTAAGGGTGGTGTAGCTAAAATAGGAAGCATACGTTCTTTAAAAAATTCTTTAACATGTACTTCATAAATTTCATAAGGTACAGCTATTAAAGTTTCTTCTAAAGCAGATTCGGTTGGTGAGATTTTTCCTTCAGCTTCATGCTTCCTGAGTCGATTCTTAAATTCATAGGCATCATGGCTCCCAGGCCAGATTAATCCCTTCGCACTAACTCGATACTTATTATTCAAATTGTTTTCCCGAATAAAAGCATCTAAGGCTATTGCATAAAATGTAACCTCCGTAAAATGTTTTAAAGACGCTTGTGCTGCCATTTTAACGTCAATTATATGCAACTCGTATTCAGGAGGTAATTCATCTTCATCCTGGATTAGTGGTGATTGTGTATTATAAGGTCTAATCCAAATTATGTCTGGAATAGCACGAGATGGTTCGATTCCATATAACTTGTATGCTTCTTGTATTTCGCTTGATACTGATTGTGGAATAGGGAAACTTCCTTCTATTATTACATTGGGAGGAGTTTCTTGTTTTAGACTATCAATTAAATTTGATACTTCTTTAAATTCTTTGACACCAAGTCTGGGATTTACCTCTGTTCTTCTTTCAAACCTAATGTTTTCTGATCCAAAACCTCTAATTAAATCATCATATTTATCTATTTCCCATTTATTTCCAGCTTCTTGCATCAACTGGACTCCTGGTCTATTACCAAGCGAATATTTATTCCCATCAATACTGATTTCCTTTTTTTCGTGCTCACTAGAAAGTTCAAACCGAAAAAAGCGTTCACAATCGTTTTTAAAGGTCTCAGCTAAAATTCTCTTGCTTAGTTTTGGCATCTTTTTTCTTTTGTTTTTGTAACTCGAGTATTTCTGCACGAGCTAATTGTGCAAATTCTTTATTTTTCTCAATTCCGATATAATTTCTATTTAACAAAAGTGCAGCAACAGCAGTTGTTCCTGAACCAATAAATGGATCCAATACTATATCTTCTTCTTTCGTTAATAATAAGATAAACCAAGTCGGCAATTCGATTGGGAAAGCAGCACTGTGATTTTTATTATGACAAACAGTTGCAAATTCTATAAGATTTGGGACATTATTTCCTTCATCACTTAGACCATTGCTTAAGTATCTTTCTTCTTCTAAAACTATAACGTTATGAGGATAAACTCTTTTACGATCTAACCAGTTAGAAACATTTCTCCCTAAAGAACCATTAGTTGAAGATACATACCTTTTAAAGTCATTCTCAGAGAGAGATTTAAATCTTTTCTCAGCCCAATCCCCAATTGGAACCTTAACCGCATCCTGAAACATTTCGAAATCTTTCTGTTTTGAAAAATGTAAGCATCTTTCCCACGAGTCCCGAAATCTATTAGGCCATTTCCCTGGGAATGAGTTTTTCTTATACCAACAATATTCCTCAATCCAATACCAACCTCTTTTTTTTAATTCAAGAATTAGTTCCAGTACATATGTATCTCGTTCTCCTTCTCTGGGATGCTCTTTTATATTTAAGATAAAAGACCCATTAGAGTTTAACACTCTATACAGCTCATCAGCAATAGGAATAAACCATTCTACATAGTTTTTAGGATGTACACTTCCATAGTATCGTTTTCTTTTATCTGCATAGGGTGGTGATGTAACAATCAAATTGACCGACTCATCCGGCAGATTTCTTAAAAAAGTACTAGAATCCCTATTAATTATTTTATTTTTATATTTAATCACCTTAATTACTTTCAACTTTTAATTCCAGATTTTTACAAACTTCCATTAAATTCTCACTTGGTTCAACATCAATTGCCAAGACAATCATATATAATTCATCCACCCTATGTTGTATTACATTTATCTTCCTTATTCCAAAGTATAAATTCATAGGTTACTTTAGGATTTGCATAACTGTTTCCTTTTACTTCTGGATTGAAATCATAACCAAATAGAAAATCTAAATTATTATATAAGCTTAATTTATTTTCCTGTAACAGAACTATAATATTGTTCATTTTTTTTGTTTTAGTTTTTTTACGCACAACGGTTTTCGGTCTGGTTAGCAATAGATTACAGGCTTTTTACCTATCAAGTTACAGCAAAATTTGGAGCGGGTTAAAACGCCCCTAAAATCACTGAAACCCTTATCAAATATACCGTGTGTTGTGCTGCCCCGTTATTTTAAAAAAAGATCAAACTGTCCATCATTATCAAGTTTATTTATCTCCTTTGTCTTAATATCTAATCTTATTATCATTTCTTCAATAAATGGAATTTGGCCTTTTAAAATTTTTTGTTTCGCAATTTCAGTTGAAAACCAAGCACACTTGTCTATTTCAGGAAAATGTTTAATAATTCCTGATTTTGGTGGCCACTCTAATTCAAAAGTGTTACTTACAATTTCTGATTCATCAATATCGCCTTCTACAGCCCATGCAAAGACAATCTTGCCACTAGGCTGTTTTATTATTGGCAAAGAGATAAAATCTCCTTCTATCTCAAAACCTGTTTCTTCTTTAAATTCTCTTTTTGCTGCTTCAAATGGTTCTTCTTCATCAGTAAATTCTCCTTTTGGAATTGACCATGAATTAACATCCTTTTTTGCCCAAAATGGACCACCGGGATGGGCTAAGAAAAATTGATAGATATCATTCCTTTTTCTGTAAACCAATATACCTGCACTTTTCTTTTCCATATTTAGTCTATTTCATATTTATTAATAATTTTATTTCCATCTGCTATTAAATTTTCAAACCCCCTTGTTAAGGATTGGAATAGACAATCATTTTTAACAGGAATTAATTCAAATGCAAAACTTTTGCTTATAGGTTCTTTATAAGCCTTTGTCTCAATTTGTATTTTGCCTGTTTGTAAGTGGTGATCTATCATAATGGCACTTCCAAATGGTAAAATATTGTGACATGAAATATTAAATCTTAAAAGACATCTTCTTGATAGATTCTTTTTAAAGTCTAAAAGATCATTGAATGATTTTTTTATCTGGTTAGAGAGTTCTACTGGAGAACAGTCTAAAACTGGTGAAATAGCATTCATTAAATGCATATTATCTGGATTTAGAAGCGAAATTGAAGCATTAAATTTATTATTTCGCTCAAGTTTTTCTTGTAAGGCAACACATAAACCATCAAAAGGAAGACCTGTCATCAAATTTATGCTTACCATTACAAGCGATTCATGTGCCATTGTAATATATGAATCAATAGATGAAGTTTTTTCTCTGATTTTTGAATAATGCCTACGTGAAGGAATAAACGCAGATAAACCACTTTCACAAATTAATTCTTCTGAAACTAATTCAGCTCTACGTATATTATTATTATTATTTAAGTTATTAAAAAATGTTTTAGAAATTTCAGTGTGATTAATTTCATACTCCTGTTCTGCTAATGAAGGAAGCTTTTCAATAGATTTTTTTACATCATCGAATGAAATGTTTTCTTCTAATTTTGGATTTATAAAAATGTACTTTTCTTTTCCTAATATATTCTTAGAGTATTGGTCTGAAAATGATGCCTGTGAATTAAACATTAGATTAAGAATGGTTTGTATGGAAGAAACACTTAAAGGTCTCAGGTTATTAAAATAGTCAGGGGTTTTCCCATTTGGAAACTCTCCTGTTCCAATTGATAATACTTTGATATTTTGCAAAGGGATGTCTAAATATTTATTAGCATATAACAAAGCTATAGTTGTTGGAGAGTTTGCCCATAGTCCGCCATCTAAATAGGATCTTTCTTGACCATTTGGTTTACATGGTTTAAAATATGTAGGAGCAGAGGTACTACTTAATACCACATCTGAGATTTGTAAATTTTTATCATTAGGGCTATCTTCTGCAAAATTTGTAAATACTCTGTGAGAATACTGGTCTATTGACACTGCCGGTATTAGTAATTTTGTATTTGCATCTCTTAACTGTTTTGTCGTAAAAATTTCATTTAATTGTTTGATTAAAACATCTTGATTATATCTAGGGCCCTTTTTAAAGCCACTCAAGGGTTTACTTTTAAATATATCTGGGCCATGAGTTTTATATAAGTCAACAACTCTATTAATATCTATGCCGCAAGCAACAGAAGCTCCAACAATTGCACCTGTAGATGTCCCCGAAATTAAATCGAAATATTTAAATAATGGTTCATTTATGTTCTCTTGAATTTTTTTCAATAAAACAGCTTGAAATATTCCACGAATTCCTCCACCATTTAATGATAATATTTTAAACTCATTTTGCATATTAAAATTTATTTCATTTCTTTATTTATTCGTTTTTTATATACTCTTTACAAAATAACGCTGCCAGTTTTATAATTCTGACTAACGTAAAAACTCACGTCTGATTATCAGTTTTTTGCGCTTTGCTAAATTATTCATTTTTTTCTATCACTTTTATCCTTTTACTTTAGACATCGAAATTAAAAGAATCTGTAAAAATTGATACATTCCCGACACCTCAATTTTAGAGGATTTTATCTGGGGGATTGCGCATAACGTTTAGTATAAGAATAGTAGCCGATTTTGGAACTCAAGTTTTTCTAGTTACACCTAATCTTTTTGGGCTTATAACGCTCATATTTCTCGCTATTTCGGCTATTATTTTTACACTTTGTTAGGTAACGTTTTTCATTCATGCTCATCAAAAAGCATCGTATGTGTCCATTTGAAACTATAGTTATCCCAACTGCCATTTTTCATTTCTTTGTAAGAAATAAATTTACCAATCAAATCTGTTTGCATTTGATAACCCCACATTGGGTCTTGAATCATTAATGACAATTCCTCATTTCCATATTTATCTCTATTTATTGAATATCCTCCTATCACAATAAAATGACCTCCATATTTACTTTCAATCCTTAATATCAATGGGTTGTTGTTGTCTAATTCTTTTTTGATTACTGAAGCAGAAACGGTTCCATTTAGAACTTTAGCAGAAGCTGAGTATTTATCAATTATTTTCTGAATAAAGGAAATTGAGTTTTGATTATTACATATTGCTGGGTTTGAACAACAATTAATATTGAATGCTTCAGTAGCAATTTTACAGTCTGAAGTTTTATAATAATTGTAATGGTTAATAACTGTAGCACTAACGGCTGCCCAACACCATTGAGATTGGGATTGTGGTACTCCCTTAATGTTTAGTGTACGGTATGCAATAGTCCCCGTTTTCTTTTCAGGAAAATATCCCGAATTGGATTGAGCATATCCAAATGATGTATAAGAGATTAA
The DNA here is from genome assembly GCA_002426795.1 of Bacteroidales bacterium UBA5536. Classification (GTDB taxonomy): domain Bacteria; phylum Bacteroidota; class Bacteroidia; order Bacteroidales; family F082; genus UBA5536. The sequence continues at coordinate 6,171 of DINQ01000021.1, read as the reverse complement.
GATTAATGCTAGTATATGTTTCATATTAATAATTTTTTCTAATGTTACCTAACTTCCAAATACCCCCACCCCACTTGCACATAGCACCCTAGCTGCCAGCATGTTCAGCACAAGTACTGCTGTTTCACCAATACCCCAATCGCGTGAGCCTATATTTTTCAAGTTTTCTTTCATGCGGTTTCGTTTCATTCATACACAACAACATACAGCTCGCCCGTGCGACACAATTCCTTTGAGCCATCCTGAGCGCTATGGGATGGCCTTCCCGCTAAATTTCTTCCTTTTTCCCTCACCGACGCGGAGGGTCGGCAGTACCGGCAGGAGCCGGTGTTATTCCATGCCATAAAAGTAAAAAAAAAATCTTTTTTCCAAAAAGTTTTTTTTTGCTGTTGGCTGTAAGCTTACCACCGGTAGCGCTGCGCGCTGGCACTTGTGTATTTTCAGCCAGAAAACAAACCTGCAAGCTTGCACTTCCACCGGGTCGGGTGCAGTGGCCCGCGCGATCGGCGGGCAGGCGAAGGGGCACTGTCCCGGTTTCCTGTTTCGTTTCGCTTATGAGGATAAATCATCAACACTGCATTCAGACATCGGACTGCGTCCGGTCAGAATGCTTGGTTATTGCGCGTAAGCTTTATTGTTCTTCAATTATAGATTGCCCTTTTGATTTGTCTCCTGTTGTCCATTCCCAACTTTCGTGAAGTCGGATTTTTCCATTTTCAAGAATTTCGGGTCTTGATGTACAAATCCCTGTCATCAGTTCGTTTTTATTGTTTACTTGATGGTAACGCATATCTATATTAACATTATAGTCAACAAGTCCAATTAAATGACCTTTTTTTATTTTACCACCCGAGTATTCAGCTGTGAGAATATTACCTGTTTGTCGGTAAATAAAAACAGTTTCGTTGGAAGTTTCTCCATTTTCTGAATTTGAAATAGGTCTGAATATTTTTCCATTATAGTCAATCATCCATTCTTATTTTAATTCTTCTACATTATCTAAAACATAACATTGCTCCCATTGTGTCATTCCAATTTTTGGATAATAATTCACTGCTTTAGGTGCTGAAAGAAGTATGAGTTTGGCTTTAGGTGAAGCTAATTTTGTTTGCCGAATTAGTTCTTTTCCAATTCCTTGTTTTTGGTATTTTTCGTCAATTGCCAGGTCGGACAAGTAGGTACAATATAAAAAGTCGGTTAACGACCTTGAAACTCCAACTAATTTTCCGTTGTGTCTTGCTGTAATTATTAAATTTCCGTGTTCAAGCATTTTAGCTATTCTGTCAGGTTCTGAAACTGGTCTTCTTTCTCCTAATGTTGAATTTATGAGAACTTCTGTAAATTCTTCAACGCTTAATTCTGTTTCTATTTGATACTTTATCATACTTATAAACTCATTTCGTAAAGCCAATATTTTTTACCATATCCCGGCTCAATTTCTTTTATTATTTTACATCCAGGTTTTTCATAAATGTAACGCGCTTTATCCATAAATTCGGATGTGTGAAGAGTAATTTTTTTCTCGCCACTATTTTTGGCAAATTCAATACATTCTTGGGTCAGTTTCTGTTCGATATTTAAACCTTTGTATTTTTCTGAAACTGTTACGAAACAGATGTAACATTGTTCCGAGGTATAAATTTCAGTTGGATTTGCACTTGCTACTTAAAAACTCATTCCAATTATTTCTCCTATTTCATTTTATGTAGGATGTTTTTTAGCCTACGCACAACGGTAAATTGTATGAGTAGTGGCAGATTTCGGGCTTCTTTCCTATCAAACCACTACGATGTTTGAGCGAGATACAAACCTTGATATTTTGCACATTGCCTGTCATTACTTATACAAAATGTTGGCAATTGTTGGTTATCAATTAGGTTAATTTATATTGATTTCTTTAACAGAATTACTTTTGTTTTCATCATCATCAATCATTTGTTCCTTTACTTTTGAAAAATCAATTGCATTTAGATCAATTTTTCTGACTTGCCTGTTCCACATTGTATGATAATAGAAGACTTTATTTTTTAAATCGGAGGAAGTTGTAATTTGGGTGGCACTTACAATATCATCGGGTAAATGCCCTTTAGGAACTTGTGCTCCAATAGGAATATTAAAATTATCCAGTATCCTGAATGATTCAAAAACGGCTTCTGTTGATGTACTTAACGGACGACAAGAAGCAGTAAATGCAGCAGCTCTTATAAATCTTGATGGGGGAGTGAAATCACCAGGAAGCCCGATTAAACCTGAACCGCCTCCAGTTGGTTGCAACTCATATGTTCCAAATGATTGTGAAGAATTTGGTAATATTGATAATCCAAGATAATTTCGTTGGTTAATGATATGCCAATCATAGGTAGGAGAGTTGGTAATAACACCCATATAGGGTTCATAGATTTTTATTTCTCCTTTATTAACAATTTCTAATATTTTGCTGTTTCCACTTTGATCTGCAATCTTAAAATGAAATGGCAGTTCAGCTCCTCCAAACTCTTCATTTTTAACACTAACAACTATTACTTTATCAATATTTGCAATAATTTCATCGACGGATTTAAATGATGAAAGCATCCACTGCATAAAATCTCCAACACTCAATGATTTCGATGCTTTAGATTTATCATAAATTGCATATTCCGCAAATCCAGGCAAATAATAAACACCAACATAAAGTCCTTCTTCATTAAGACCATCTGGCCCATAAGGCTGTCCATAGGCAGTAAGCGAAACAAAACCAAATTTTCCATTCCATTTCATCCCATTATTACCCTCTGGTGTTAATGCCGTGAATGATTTGTTTCGGGGAACAATCAAAACTTTATTGTGTTGAGCATCACTCAATGCCCACTCAACTGTTCGCGCTACTATTATTCCACCGTCTTCTGACTTTAACGTAATACCAGTGCAAGCAAAAGAAATCGAGGTATTGAAAAATATTAGTGATACAATTATTGCAGTAATCACTTTCATGCTTTCCCTTTTCATATTAGAATCCTTTATAATTATTTCTCATTTTAGCTTTTTCAATTATTGCCAACGTTCGGTTGATGGTAAGGTGTCGTGCGGGATTACGAGGCAGATTCCCTGTCAGTTTACACCTAACTTTTTTACGAGCTACAAACGCTCGCTTACCTCTGAAACCCGCATGCACTATACCATGTGTTAGCGAAATGTTGCTTATTCCCAACTAATCTGTTTTGTAAATATCGGAGAATCATTATTATTTTCATAATATTCAACTGTTGCATTTCCTCCTCCATATTCCAAATGTATTAACATACTCATTAATTCATTTTGTCTTTGCGAATTTAAAGTAAATCCGTTCGGATATTCATTTATCAATTCCCAACCGTAAATTGGTCCTCCAATCGTAATATTTGAACCGATAAACTTAATTTTTAATGTTTTATTTAATGGAATTATTGCTGCAACCGAATATGGAGCTGCTTGAAAAACCGTATCTGATGGTACAAGGATATTTGCTATAATTCCATCAGGAGCAGTTACTGGGTCAGGGGATGCCATATCAGGATAGGTGAAATTTGTATATAAATTATCACTATATTTTTCTTGAAATTTCGCTATATATTTTTCAAAGTCAGGAATTGTAACTGTTTGACCAAGATTTGAATACCTATTCTCCACATTATTCCTAATGTCAATTAGGTTTAATTGAGAAACATTGTAGAGCAATGTATCAATCAATTCTCTATTGTCTACCAATCCGTCTGTAGCAAAATCAGTTGATAGATTGGATAGTAATTGAGTCAATTCGGCAGTTAATGTTGGTTTCTCATTCATCCACATTGTGTACCGTTGTAGTATAATCGAAAATGATAAAAGCATAGCATTATAATCCTCATTCTCTGAGATGTCCAGATTATCAAAATCACTATCAAACGGCTCTGCAACTCCTAAAAATGTAATAAATTCCGATTTAGCTTGTTCGTTTGCTTCTTGAAAGCTCATTCCGTCCGCAACTAATTTTTCAATACGTCCTTTAATTAAATGTGTTAGAACATTAATATTTACAGATTCTTTTCCTGATAAGTCAGTCAGTGCTTGTAAAGATAAAGTCGCACCAGATAGTTCTCCATATATCTCGCTGAAATAAAATCCATTGGCTGTTAAAAGTGCTAAATCCGAATTTAATTCAATATTACTCAAATTGAAACTACCATCGTCAGTATTTATCGTAGTTGTGAATGACTTTCCAGTCTGACCAAGATTAGAATTTAGTTCATTAAGAGTAATATTTGTTCCTGTAACATATGGACCTTTTTGAGCTTTTCCTGTAAATGAATAACTCTTAGTCTCGTTATCATCTTTCTCGCAGGATACTAATAATCCAAGTAATACTCCAAGTAATAAAATGTTTAATTTTTTCATTGTCAATAATTTTAGTTTTATGTAGGATGCTGTCTTGCAATTTTCGCTAACGTGTTGCAAATATGACCCGTAGCCGTTCGTTTGCAGTTTGTTTCTTGATTACTTGTATTTTCTTTCTTCTTCTCATTTGTCTTCTTAGCACTAAAACGGCTATGGGCTATGATTTGCTGTTACCTGTTGTTATTATATTTCTCTTATTAAATCTTTAATTTTTTCTTTTCTATATTTTTTTCTTCTCTTTTTGTTTTTGTATCCGATAAAACCGATAATAGTAAACACCGACCCAATAAAAATAAAAGAAAATCTATCTTCTATTCCAGTCTCATTCGTTCTATAATTCATGAAGTTGAAAAAGAAGTCCAGGACATTCATTAGCATAAAAAAAAGTCCAAATACTCCCATCATTAAAAAGTAGTTTTCATTCGATGAGAAGAATGAATAAGTATTCGAAGTTTTTTCTTCTTCTATTAAGTTTTCTAGTTCCCATTTCTTCTTATGCTTTTCAATATTTTTGAAGTTGAAATTTCTAGTTTTGAGTTCTTTTTCAGCAAAAATTTTAGCCTCTTTATTAAGTTTTTCTTTTCCAATGAAAATCCTATAAAGTTCTTTGTCTGTTTTCTCTTTGAATATTTTCTCCCAATCGTAACTCATCTTGTCTTTTTATAATAACAGGTAACTAGTAGATACCCCTACCCCACTTGCACTTAGCACCCTAGCTGCCAGCATGCTAAGCACAAGTTCTGCTGTTTCAACAATACCCCAATTTTGAGGGTCAATATCTTTCAAGGTTTCTTACATGCGGTTTCGTTTCATTTATTATACAACAACTTACAGCTCGCCCGTGCGACACAATTTCATTTAGCCATCCTGAGCGCAATGGGATGGCCTACCCGCTAAATTTCTTCCTTTTTCCCTCACCGACGCTGAAGGTCGGCAGTACCGGCAGGAGCCGGTGTTATTCCATGCCATAAAAGTAAAAAAACTTTCGCTTTTACAAAAATATTTCAACGGTATTTAAACGGTGGATAAATAGTGGTGTAAGAAAGGCGTTGAGCTTTCTTAGGAAGACGAGACCGCCACGGTCGCTGCGCTCCCTCCTGCCTGCCTGACAGATCATGCATTTAAGAATTAACCAGTTTGGCAGTCAGGCAGGCGCGGAATCGCTTTGCATAAGACAATCTTCCTGGCGTTTATCCTTCCGAAATCACCTTCCCAAGCCCCAATCCCATTCACAAACGTTTTATGGAAAACGACTCCGCGAGGAGGTTTTTGGCCGACAGGCCAAAAAACGACGTGGCGGCCTCGTCTTCGTAAGAACACTATCGTCTATTAAAAGATGTACAGTCAGACACCGTCAGGACAAAAATGTTTATCTCTCCAGCGCGGTGGCCACGCGGAATGGTGGTGCTGACGGGGCAGTGAATGACCAAATGGCTGAAAA
>DINQ01000021.1:0-131 GCA_002426795.1 Bacteroidales bacterium UBA5536 | reverse complement strand
ATAAATCGTCAACACTGCATTCATCTCGGTTGTTATCGAGATGCGGACTGCGCCCAGATTGAATGCTTAGTTATTGGCAGTAGTTTTTTTTGTTTTGTCTATCGTTGGCTCGGCTATGCGTAGTGCGGGAT
>DINQ01000019.1 GCA_002426795.1 Bacteroidales bacterium UBA5536 | reverse complement strand
AAACAGCATTTCTAAACAGTCACACGCCTTAGGTAAGCAGTCAAAATGAATTTCTAAACAGTCACGCGCCGTGGGTAAGCAGTCAAAATGAATTTCTAAACAGTCACACGCCGTGGGTAAGCAGTCAAAATGAATTTCTAAATAGTCACGCGCCGTGGGTAAGCAGTCAAAATGAATTTCTAAACAGTCACGCGTAGTGGGTAAGCAGTCAAACAGCAATTCTAAACAGTCACGCGTCGTGGGTAAGTTGTCACGAAGCTCATAGAAAAAATTACTTGCAGCACCCTTGCGCACTTAGGCAATACTCGAAGGATCAGGCGCACTTCCCCTACAGTTTGATGCGTTCATCTTACGTGTTGAAGCAATTATGATGAAAAAGACAACTGCAAACTTTGACCTTCAGACTTGCCTCGCTTCGCACTCCTGACTTCTACCGAAAGCTTTCGGTACGGACTTCCAGCCCCAAAATCCCTATCTTTGCAAAAAAATGCACCGATTTGATTCTCGATCTGAATAAAAAAGTCTCGGAAGAAATTGTTGAAACGCCCATTGTTCAGCAAACTTCTTACTGGTCGGCGCTCAAGCAGCAGCAAGGGTATCAGACCTTTGCCTTCGATTTCTCGGTAGATGCCGCCAGCATTTCGGCCGATCGCAACGGTACGATCGAGGGCGATTTGTTGATGATCCTGCAGCCAATCGGTGATGGTTACCACATTGCCTATGTGCCTTATGGGCCTGAGCTTGAACCGGATGAAGACTATCAGGGCTTATTTCTCGAATCGCTTTCGGAGGCGCTGCGCGAGCTCTTGCCACCCAGCTGTATATTGATACGTTACGACCTGGTTTGGGAATCGCCCTGGGCCCGCCAGAGCGATCGCTACGACAGCCAAAACCAATGGATGGGACCACCTGAGCGGCAACACCAGGAGATCCGTCTGAACATCAACACCAAAAACTGGAACATCCACAAATCCTGGTCAGATATCCTGCCTTCGCACACAATTTTTGTCGATTTGGATAAGAGTGAGGATGCCTTGTTGAGTAACATGAAACCCAAAACCCGCTACAATGTCCGGCTTTCGCAGCGGAAAGGCGTGACGGTGAGGACTGTTGGCCCTGAAGAGCTTGAGGTATGGTATCAGCTTTACCAGGAAACAGCCCAACGCAATGGGATATTTGTCGACGACCTGAGTTATTTCAAATCAGTGCTGACTACAGATGTCTCAGAAACAGCCTCCCCGGCGGCGATACATCTTTTGCTGGCCGAGGTGGAAGGTCGTCCGCTTGCAGCCATGTTTCTGGCACAATCAAACGAGCGGGCAACTTATCTTTACGGAGCCTCTTCCAGTCAGAGCCGCAACTATATGGCGCCCTATGCCTTGCAGTGGAATGCCATGCAACTGGCCCGCAAGCTGGGCTGCACCGAATACGATATGTTTGGTGTGTCGCCACGCAACGAACCCCAGCACCCGCTTTACGGACTCTACCGTTTTAAGTCGGGCTTTGGTGGCGAGATGCACCACCGTCTGGGCTGTTGGGATTACCCGCTCAACAACGAAGTGTACAACGCCATTGTAGCCGTTGAGATGAACGGACAAGGCTATCACCTGAACAAATAGGTGCTCCATAGCCGGTAAACGATTGCCTGGTTTGCTTCTTGCGCATTTACCATCTGGTTGGTGGCAGCGTGCAATTTGAAAACATAAATTCTTCTATTTGCACAGATTTTTGGTTTCATAGGTCAATTTTGAAAACTTCTTGAGATCCCTAAATTTTCATTTGATGTGGGTTTGACTCTATTCTTATAGATATTTTATCTGATTTAAGAACACCTATTCTATATGTGACAAATTGATGTAATTTTGTGCAACAATCAACAACAATTATGAGAAAATTTCATCACCTTTTCCTCCTGTTAAGTTGGATAATAGTTTGGCCTCATGTCGTTTTTGCACAAAAAAGTGAATTCAAAAAACTCGATCCCAGAGGTAAGGTCGTACGCATGACTGAGTCGTATTTTAACCTTGACCCAAACCAGCCTCCCGGCCAACAACTCATCCTCGATTACTATTATGTCAATTTCTATGATACATATGGCAATCGGGTAGAAGACCAGCTGTTTGGTGCTGACAGCCTGCTGCAAAAAAGATACCGCTATACGAATGATGAGAGCAAAAGAAAACAACTGCGGCTCGAAGACAAGACGGGCAAGCTGATCAGAAATATCTATTACACTTACGATGCGCAGGGCCGGCTGGCCGAAGACCAAAGTTTTGATGCTGACAGTGTGCCCGAAAAGCGTTTTGTGTATGTATATAACGACAAAAACCAGGTAATCGAAGATTTCAGTTACCTCGAGCATGGTGAACTGAACATGCGTTTTACTTATACCTATGACCATCGGGGCGATATGGTTGAAAACAAACGTTTCAAAGCCAATAAGAGCCTGGTTGAAACACGGAAATACAAATACAACGATTTGCACGATGTGGTTGAAGAACAGGTTTTTGACGGCAATGGCCAATTGACAAAGACCATCAAACGGCAATACGTTTACGACAAAAAAGAGAACTGGATCGAGCAGACTGTGTTGATCGACAACATGCCTGCAGTTAACATCAAGAGAAGCATTGAATATTGAACTGCTCAAAATCGCTTTTTTACTTGTCCTGGGCCTGGTTCTGCTGATCAAGGGAGCCGACTGGCTGGTTGACGGTGCTTCTGCGCTTGCCCGCAAATACCAGGTGAGTGAGTTGGCCATTGGCCTCACGGTGGTTGCTTTTGGCACCTCGGCACCCGAGCTGGTTGTCAACACTTTTGCCGCATCAAACAACCTGCCCGATATCGTGTTTGGCAACGTGATTGGCAGCAATGTATTCAATCTGCTGGCCATTCTCGGGATAGCAGGCCTCATCAGTCCGTTGGCTGTGCAGTCGAGCACGGTCTGGAAAGAGATTCCGCTATCATTTTTTGCAGCGCTGCTTTTCTGGTTTTTGGTCAGCGACCAGTTGTTCTGGCATGCTGCCTCAAACACCCTCAGCAGGGGAGATGGCCTGCTCATGCTGGTGTTTTTTGCCGGTTTTTTGTGGTATGTCAAAAAACAATTAGGGAATGACAGTCAGGCGAAAACCAGGGAAGAAGAAAAAGCGCCATTCAAAACCTGGTTATTCATCATCGGAGGTCTTGCCGGATTGGTTGTTGGCGGGCAGCTTGTGGTTTCAAATGCGGTTGAACTGGCAACGATACTGGGCGTAAGCGAAAAAGTGATTGGGTTGACTATTGTGGCAGCGGGAACTTCGCTTCCCGAGCTGGCCACATCGGTGATGGCAGCCCTGAAAAAGAACATCGACATTGCCGTAGGCAATATCATAGGTTCCAATATCTTCAATCTGCTGTTGATTCTGTCGGTCAGCACTTTGGTGCGCCCCATCAGCTACACCAGCCAATTCAACCTGGATATGCTCGTGCTGGTTCTGGGTACACTCTTGCTGTTCATCGCAATGTTTACAGGCAAAAAACGCAAGCTCGACAGATGGGAAGCGGCCATTATGCTGCTCTGCTTTGTGGGATATACTTTTTATACGGTAATGAAAGGTTGATTAATGCTCGTCAGCAAGTTCTTCCTTGATGCGCGCGAGCAGCTGGTCGGGCCCAACCTCATGGATGATGCCACGACTGGCCACACTGATTTCTCCGGTTTCTTCTGACACGATCAGGGCAATAGCATCGCTTTGCTCGGCAATGCCCAGTCCTGCGCGGTGACGCAGACCGGGACGACCTGGCAGATCGAGTTTCTTGGTCACGGGCAGGATGCATCCTGCAGCCTTTATCCGGTTGTGCACAATAATCATCGCTCCATCGTGTAAGGGGCTGTTTTTGAAAAAGATGTTTTCGATCAGGGGTTGGCTGATGGCTGCGTCAATAATTACGCCCGATTGCACCGATTGAAACAATTCGTTTTGCCGGGTAATGACAATCAATGCCCCTACATTCTTCGCGGCCATGGCTTTACAGGCGTCAGCAATCACCTCGGCATCAATGGTGGATTCTTCATTGAAACGGATGCCGAGAAAAGAAAAGCGTTGCCTGATATTCTTGATGAAGCGGGGTGTACCCAGTGCCAGCAAGAACTGCCTGATTTCGGGCTGAAAGATGATGATCAATGCAATAAAACCCACGCTGACAAAAGCCCCGAGAATATCTCCCAGCAATTCCATGCGCAAGGCCGATACCATTTTCCAGATCAGAAAAACGGCTACGATGCCCAGGAAAATATTAATGGCTACTGTGCCTCTTAGCAGGTAATACAAGCCGTACAAGAGGGTGGCAACCAACAAGATGTCGATGATGTCGACAAATCTGAGTGTAATGAAAAGTGGTAAAAGCTGCAGGGCCATTTCAACGAAATCAGTTGCACAAAGTTAACCGAAATTCTCAGATAGAATTCATAATTTACATTGATGGTTTGCACGGTTTGGCGATAAGATGACAATCCCGTCAAAGGTTTTCCTGATATTTCATCACAAGTTTGCGCGCTTCAACGGCCTCTTTTACGTCGTGTACGCGCAGGATATTGGCCCCGTTTAGCAGGCTGATGGTGTGCAACACACTGCTGCCATTGAGGGCTTCGGCAGGAACGGTATTCAATACTTTGTTGATGAGCGATTTGCGCGAAATACCAATCAGCACAGGGAGTTGGTCGATGCGGTACTGCGCGATTCCGGCAAGCAGCTGATAGTTCGAATCGAGGCTTTTGCCAAAACCAATTCCCGGATCGAGTATCAATTGGCTGGCGCCCGCCTGCTGAAGCAGCGCAGTTTGTTTCGCGAAAAACTGTCGAACCTTGATTATCACATCTTTTTCGATGGGTTGTGCCTGCATATTCTCCGGACTGCCCTGGATATGCATCAACACAAACGGAATGTTCCGAGAGCCGATATAGCGAATCATCTCGCTGTCGAAGGTACCTCCGGAGATGTCGTTGATGATGGCTGCACCTGCGTCAATGGCTTTTTCTGCCACACTTTTTCGCCAGGTATCGACCGAAAAAATCAGGGCAGGAAACTGTTTAACCAGCTCGTTCAGTACCGGAATCAGCCGTTCGCTTTCGGTCGGTTCATCAACTTTTTGCGCACCCGGCCGTGTTGATACAGCGCCCAGATCGATGAAGTCGGCACCTTCGTCAATCATTTGTTCAGCCTGCCTTAATGCCTGTGAAAGCAAGGTGTTTTTGCCGCCATCGTAAAAGGAATCGGGAGTCAGGTTGAGGATGCCCATGATGCGTGGCTGCTCAAACGACCATTCCAATCCGCGAAATTGATAAGTTCTGTCTTGCAAAATTTCTGTAATTTTATGCACTTTTTGCAGGCTAAGCATGTGTGATTTAACAACTGCTGCCTGTGGCAAAATTAATGATTTGAGATAACAGCACAGCATTTATGCAAACTTCAGAACAATACCAGCGCGTTATAGCGCAATGTCGTGAACTTTTTATTGCCAAAATGGGCGACTATGGTCCATCCTGGCGCATCCTGCGTACGCCCTCGCTCACCGATCAGTTGTATATCAAAGCCAACCGTGTCAGGAGTATTCAGCAAAAACAGGTGATGAAAGTGAACGAAGGTATCGAAGGCGAATTTGTTGGCATGGTGAATTATGCAGCCATGGCGATTATTCAGCTGCGGCTGGGTTTTGCCGAAAAGCCCGATCTGAACAAAGAGGAAGCCCTGCTTCACTACAACCAGGTGGTGGGAGAGGCTTTTGACCTGATGCAAAACAAAAACCACGACTACGACGAAGCCTGGCGGCAGATGCGTGTGAGCTCACTCACCGATATCATACTCGTGAAACTGTTGCGCATCAAACAGATCGAAGACAACATGGGTAATACAACGGTTTCGGAAGGGATGGATGCAAATTTTTTCGACATCATCAACTATGCTGTTTTTGCACTCATTCTCCTGTCTGAAGACTAATTGAAATGCTGCTTCGTTGATAAAGGGAGCACAACTAAAAACGACAACCAAACATGATGAGTAGTTTGATCAGAAATACCAGCAGAATACTAACAGGACTTGTTTTTGTTTTTTCGGGTTTTGTCAAAGGTGTCGATCCTTTGGGAACGGCCTACCGCATCGAAGATTATTTTATTGCTTACCAGGCCAATTGGGCGTTGGGTTTATCACTGCCACTCGCTATTTTGCTTTGTGCCGTTGAGTTTGGCGTAGGAATGGCTTTGCTTGCCAATGTGCGGATGAAACTCACCAGTTGGGTGCTGCTGTTGATGATGTCGTTCTTCACACTCTTAACCTTTTATGATGCAATCTATGAACCGGTTCCTGATTGTGGATGCTTCGGTGATGCCATCAAGATGACCAACTGGCAAACCTTTTACAAAAATATTTTGCTGATCATATTTGCCATCATTGTCTTTGTCAACAGAAAAAAATTCAACTCGCTCTTTTCAAAGCCTGTTCAGACGGTTTTGGTCGCTTTGTTTCTCTTGCTCTTCGGGTATTTTTCACTCTACAATTACCGCCACCTGCCCATGATCGATTTCAGGGCCTGGAAAGTTGGTAACCAGCTCAATCCTGAAGGTGAGGTGGAAACGCGCGTGTACCTGACTTACCAAAACAAGGAAACCGGCGAAACCAAAGAATATTTGTCGCCCAACTATCCCTGGAATGATTCAATCTGGCTGTCGCAATGGGAATTTGTGGATCAGCGCACCGAAACACTGGGCGACTTGCCGCAGCATGGCCTGTTTGCCGAAGACACAGCCGGCAACGACATGACAGACATTGTTTTGCACAGCCCTCACCTCTTTGTTTTTGTTTCTCCTGACCTCACGGCCGTTTCAGATGCTCAGCTCAACGAAGTGGATGCCATTGTTGAGCAACTGCAGGAAAATGGCTATACGGCTTTATGGCTCACTGCCAGTCTGCCCATGGATGTGGAAGGTCTGTCGGCAAAACACCCCTCACTGGCAGAGGTTTATTATGCGGATGAAACAGTACTTAAAACCATTGTGCGTGCCAATCCCGGACTGGTTTTGATCGACCACGGCAAGGTGCTGGGCAAGTGGCACTACAACGATTTTCCACAAGGAGAATCTCTCCTCAAAATACTTCTCGGACTGAACAACTAAACGCCATGACAAACTACATCCTTCGCAGGCTTTTCTATGGTATGGCAGTGTTGTTGGGTGTGGTGACATTGGTGTTTTTCCTTTTTACGGTCTTGCCAGGCGATCCTGCCCGGATGATGCTGGGACAACGGGCAGATCAGCAGGAAATTGATGCCATCCGCACTGAGCTGGGGCTCAACCAGCCTCTGGGTGTGCAGTATTTCAGCTACCTGAACGACTTGTCGCCTTTGTCGGTTTTTCAGACCCAATCATCCGGCGAAGCCTTCTTTTTTGACCAGAAAAAATACACCTACGCTTTTCCTTTGATCAGCATTGGACAAAAGGTGCTGGTGGCCAAGCTGCCTTATCTGCGGCAATCTTACCAAAGTAAACGTTTGGTGACGACCATTTTGGCCGAGGCATTTCCTAAAACGCTTTTGCTGGCATTTGTTTCGGTTTCCATTGCACTGGTGCTTGGCCTTTTGATTGGTCTGTTGGCGGCCGTGGTGAACTCGCCCCTGCTTAACCGTTTCGTGTTGGTCATTACCACCATGGGTATGTCGCTACCCTCTTTTTTCGCGGCCATTCTCATGGCATGGATATTCGCCTTTCTGCTGGCCGATTATACTGGTTTGAATATGTTTGGCAGTTTGTATGCAGTGGACGATTTGGGAAACGGTGAATACCTCGAATTGAAAAATCTTATTTTACCGGCTATTACACTTGGCATCAGGCCGTTGGCAATTGTAACTGAGCTCACACGCACTTCTTTGCTCGAGGTGCTGTCGTTCGACTACATCAGAACAGCACGTGCCAAAGGCTTGCCAGCCTACCGTGTGATTGGTTTGCATGCCATGCGCAATGCCCTCAACCCGGTGGTTACAGCCATCTCGGGCTGGTTTGCCTCCTTATTGGCCGGAGCCGTATTTGTGGAATATGTTTTCGATTGGAAAGGTATTGGTGTGACAATCGTGAGCGCACTCGAACAATATGATTTACCGGTAATTATGGGAAGTGTATTATTGATTGCGCTTATCTTGATTTTAATTAATATTTTTGTCGATATTCTCTACGGGATTTTAGATCCCAGAATTAGGTTAGCTTAAACACTCAAACAACTTAAAACATTGGTTATGCGTAGAAAAATTGTAGCTGGTAACTGGAAGATGAACCTCTCATTTCAGGAAGCCGAAGATTTGATTGAAGACTTGATGGACACACTCGAAGAGGAAAAGCCAACTGCTGAAGTCATCATTTGCCCACCTTATCCCTATCTGGAGCTTGCTTCGGACTATACCGAAGACAAACTCTTTAAAGTGGGAGCCCAAAATTTGAGTCCTTTTGAAGCAGGTGCCTACACTGGCGAAGTTTCGGCCAGCATGCTCAATTCGATGGAAATCAGTCATTGCATCATCGGCCACAGCGAACGCAGAAAATATTTTGGCGAAGACGATAAGATGCTGACTGCCAAAGTGAATCAGGCATTGGCACATGGCATAGTACCAATCTTTTGTGTAGGCGAATCATTGCCCGAACGCGAAGCTGGAACCCATTTCGAAGTGGTTCGTCAGATGGTTCGTCATGGCTTGTTTCACCTGGATACAGTAGAATTTGCAAAAGTCATCATCGCTTACGAACCCGTTTGGGCCATTGGAACAGGCATGACAGCCACTCCCGATCAGGCACAGGAAATGCACGCTTACATCCGCACCCTCATCACTGAGCGTTACGGCGAAGAAGTTGCCGAAGCCACTATGATTCTTTATGGTGGGAGCTGCAATGCCAAAAACGCGACCGAAATCTTCTCGAAACCAGGAGTTGATGGTGGCTTGATTGGTGGTGCTTCGCTGGTTGCTGAAGAATTTGTTTCTATCTGCAAGCAAGCTTCGGCTGAGTAATGACATACCTCGAACTCTGTTTCAGCCTCCCGCCTGACGACGACACCCGCGAGATGTTTTCGGCCTTGCTTGGCGAGGTGGGATGCGATAGCTTTATGGAAGACGAAACTTTTTTCAGGGCTTATTGTCCTGAAGAAAGTTTCGATCGATCTGCTGTAGAAGTCTTGCTCAAAATGCCCCTTTTTACTGATATTCAGCTGAAAAGTGTGGAACCCATGATTGATCAGAACTGGAATGCCATTTGGGAATCGTCCTACGATCCGGTTGTCATCAATGAGCAATGTCGCATCAGGGCGCCCTTTCATGAGGCTGATTCCCGTTTTGCCTATGACATCCTCATCGAGCCCCGTATGTCGTTTGGTACGGCACACCACGAGACAACAGCTCAGATCATTGCCTTGTTGTTTGAAACGGAGCTAAAAAACAAACAAGTGCTCGATATGGGAAGCGGTACAGCTGTGCTGGCAATCCTGGCCATGAAACTGGGAGCGGCCCATGCGGTTGCTATCGACAACGATGAGTGGGCATACAATAATGCCCAGGACAATGTGCGGTTAAATGATTCTGCTTCGATTGATGTGGAACTGGGTGATGCAGGTACGATTGGTGACCGGAATTTCGATGTCATCCTGGCAAATATCAACCGCAACATCTTGCTGGCCGACCTTCCGGCTTATGCAGCAGCATTGCTTCCAAATGGGATTATTTTACTCAGTGGTTTTTACATAGACGACCTGCCGGATATCAAAGCCGCTGCTGAAAAACTGGGATTGGTTTACCAGAAACACACCGACAGGAACAAATGGGTGGCCGCGGTGTTTAAAAAGGACTAAGAATAAGGCACTTTTGCGTTTTTTAGGTTTTCCTGCTTTTGTTGCAGGCACTATGCTTATGAAGGTTTTAAAAAAACGAACGACAAAAACAACTGCAGCCGTTCGATCCGGAGCTGTCAACAACCATGTATGGAAGCATTTTCTACATGTGTTGTTTTTTCTTGTTTTGTCTCTTTTTGGTCAACCACTGCTTGCACAGGAGCAGCCTTATTTTGCATCCGAGTCAGATGTGTTTATCCTGCAAATTGCCGATCTGCTGCGCGATACACCCAATAAAACCTACGAAAAGAAAGCCGACGACCTTCTCCCGGGTTTGATAGACCGCTGGAATGCCGGCCGTTTTGGAAAAGAGGAAAAGGACCTGATCAAGCAGATTAGCGAAAGTATGCGCCAGAAGAAGCTACGCAACTTCCCATATTTCTATGATTTCTTCCGCAACATTGATTTACTGGCTAAAAGTGCACAGAAGCCAGAAAGCGTCATCAATTGGTTGCTCGTGACCCAACACAGCCTCGAAACTGCATCCAGTCGTGATTTCACTGATCACCTTGGCTATTCGCAGGAATTGTTGGAATATGGCATCTTGTCGCAACGTGGTTCGACGGTCTGGCGCATCAAAAATGCAAGCTTTCAGTTTGTTAACGACACTGCCATCGAGCTATTGGTCGACAAAGCGGGTATTGTGTGTGCTTCGCGAAAGGACAGCTCGGTGATTCAGGAAACGAGTGGTAAGTACAATCAGCTGACCAACACCTGGAAAGGCAAAAACGGACGTATCGACTGGTGGCGTTTTCAACTCGACGACAAACGGGTTTTTGCGGAATTATCCGATTATACGATCGATCTTTCGCAGTCAGAATACAATGCCGATTCGGTTACATTTTACAACAAAGATTATTTTAGTTTTCCGATGAAGGGCAGTTTTCAGGACAAGGTGCTCAACAGTCCGCCCAATTCGCGTACTTCCTACCCACGGTTTACATCCTATTTCAAGAATTACGAAATCAAAAATATTTTCCAGGACATCGATTATGTGGGTGGTCTGGCTATGGAGGGCGAAACGGTGATCGGCACTGGCGAAGGCGCCAACAAAGCCGTTCTGTTTTTCAACCGCAACGGCAAACGATTTGGTCAGATTGCTTCACTAAGTTTTATCATCAACGAGCAACGCCTGCTGGCAGACCGCGCAACGGCCAGTTTTTACCTCGAAGGCGATTCACTCTACCATCCGGGCTTGCAACTGCGTTACGATAACGACAAGCGACAGCTGACGCTGTTCAGGTCAGAAAGTGGTCTGGCTGATAGTCCGTTTTTTGATTCCTATCATAGCATCGACATTTATCTTGAAGCGCTTTACTGGAATCTGGACAATGCGCGGGTTTATTTTAAGGCACTTGAAGGTTTGGGTTCGGAGAGCAAAGGATATCTGGAATCGGCCAATTTTTTTGCTGAAGAAGATTTTTACCGGCTTCGTGGCATCGACGACGTGAATCCGATGTTTTTGGTGGAAAACTTTCTCAAAACTTTTGGATGCCGCATCATCAAACTTAATGCATTTTCATCCTTTATCAACAAGCCGCCGGAGCAGGTTGTCGGTCAGTTTCTGCGCATGGCAGCCAAAGGATTTCTGGTGTATGACCCTGACAAACAGGAGGCTTCGGTGAAAGACCGTTTTTTCAATACCCTGGATGCGCGCGCCGAACGATCGGACCATGACGTGATCCGCATTCAAACGGTGACCGCAGCACGTCAGCCCAATATTACGCTAAACCTCGATTCGTTGGATATGCGCATCAACGGAGTGCGTCAGGTTATCCTCAGCGATTCGCAAAGGGTGCAAATTGTGCCCCGCAACCAGCAGATTGAGATGAAAAGAAACCGCAATTTCAATTTCAGCGGATTGGTGGGAGCAGGGCTGTTTGAGTTTTATACCCAACAGGGTACTTTTGATTATGATGCCTTCAGCCTACAACTGAGCGTGATCGATTCGTTGTCGTTTTTTGTAGAACAGAAAGATAGTATCAGGCAAAAACAACCCAATGCTGGCAAACGATTTATCCGCGTAAAAAACGTGATTGCCGACATGGCTGGTGTGATTTACATCGACAAAAGTGACAACAAATCGGGGCACAAAAGCTATCCACAGTATCCCATTTTCGACAGCAAAAGCGAGTCGTATGTTTATTTCGATAAACCTGAAACCAACGATGGCCGCCTGTTAAGAGACAAGTTTTTTTATGTGGTCGACCCGTTTCAATTGGATAGTCTCGACAATTTCAGTACAGAAAATCTTCGATTTGCAGGTTACCTCAATGCAGCTGGTATTTTCCCGACCATTGTTGAGCCACTGATTGTGATGCCGGATTATTCGCTTGGTTTCGATCACCAGTTTGACGAATCTGGCTATGCCATGTTCGGCGAGAAAGCGAAATTCTATCAGGGTATCCACCTGAGCAATCAGGGCTTTTTTGGTGATGGTCGTTTAGCATACTTATCGAGCAACACTGTAGCCGATACTTTTTGGTTTTATCCCGATTCTGTCCGTGCGCTGGCGATGCGTTTCGATATGGAGCCGGTGAAGAGTCCTGTTGCCTTCCCTATGGCGCAGGCTGATTCGATAAACTTTGCATGGGATGCCGACACCAATATCGTGCGCTTACAGACCTTGCAAAGTCCCATCATCTTGTTCAATAACAGTGTTTTTCGCGGGCTGGCAGAGCTAAGTCCGGCCGGCTTGGATGCTGCTGGTACACTAACGTTTGGCCAGGCAGAGATGCTTTCTGACTATTTTAGCTTTGCCGAGCAGTCATTTGCGGCAGATACAGCTGAGTTTAGTTTGTATACGGCCATCGGGCGAAAGAAAGCTTTTATGGCTGATCGGTATAAGGCGAAAATTGATTTTGTCAAACGCACGGGAAATTTTCGCTATGTCAACGAAAACAGCAACCTGAAGTTTCCATTTAACCAGTATATGTCAACGCTCGACGAAGCTAACTGGCTGATGGACGAAGATGTTCTGCATCTGAATAACAACCGCATTGAACGCCTCTATGGACTTGATAGTCTGAATTTTGAGCAATTGATCAAAGTCGATCTGAGTGGATCTTTATTTGTGTCGACGCATCCCGAACAGGACTCACTGGCTTTTTTCTGCCTGGAAGCCGATTACGACCTCAAGGAATATGCCATCAAAGCACGCGATGTGAAGATTATCAGGGTGGCAGACGCTGCTGTTTTTCCGGATGATGGTCGGGTGACAATCTTCGAGGATGCACGTATGGAAACGCTGAAAAGTGCGACCATTATTGCCAATACAGAAACACTATACCATCGTTTTACAGAGGCAGAAGTCAATATCTTTTCGCGCCACCAGTACATGGCAAGCGGCGATTACGCCTATGTTGACATAAACGGACAGAGCCAAAACTTTTTGATGAGCTCGGTTGGCCCTAATCAGCAGGGGATCACTACAGCAACCGGTATTATTGAAAAATCGCAGGATTTTTATCTGAATCCGTATTTTAGATTTACCGGAAACGTGAATTTGCTTGCAAACAGGAAAAACCTGGAATTCTCCGGAGGCTTTCAACCGGTTTACAGCTGTCGCGACACCGACGACGCATGGGTTGCTTTTGATACGGTTGTCGACCCGCGAAATGTAGTGTTACCCGTTCCGTTGAATGCAAAGGATATGGCGGGAAATATGCTTCAAACAGGATATTATTACAGCTCCCTCGAAAACAGGTATTTTGCGACCATGTTGACTTATCCGCGGGCCGAGACCGACCAGACTGTTGTGAAGCAATCAGGTGTTGTCTGGTTTGATAAGACGACGGGCTCGTTTAAGTTGGTGCCTCAGGATAATTTGGCTGCCAGGCCTTTGTTGCAGCTTTCTACGAACAGGTGTATCGTTGAAGGAAAAGATCAGCTAAATCTTGGACTGAAGTTACCCTTATTTGACCTGGATATTTATGGCAATTTCGAACACCACCTGATTCCCGACAGTACCAGTTTGCAAACAACAGTCCTGCTCAACTTTTTCTTCGATGATAAATTACTGGAAATCATGGCCGACAGCCTGAATGCCATTGCGAAAAAAGGAGCCAGCCTCAACCAGAGTAATTATCTTTATGCTTTAGGTAAACTTTCAAATAAAGACGAATCAGATAAAATCACTACAGAGCTACAGCTGTATGGTACGCCAAGGCGTGTACCCGAAGCTATGCAGAAGTCTATCGTGCTTAGCGATGTGAAACTCCGATGGATCAAAAGCATGAGCTCTTTCGTGTCGGAAGGCCTTATTTCGCTGAGCAATGTTGGAAAAACCCAGGTAAATAAACAAATCAACGGCTATCTGAGTATCGAGCATAGCCGCGCCAGCGATGGCGTTGCACTCTACCTGCAGCCAAACGAAAAGCAATGGTATTTCTTTTATTACGAGAATGGCATCATGCAGGCCATCTCATCCTCCGATGATTTCAATAGCAGACTCATGGAAATCAAACAGGAAAAAAGGATACAAACAGACCCTGATACAGGCATTCAATATGAATTTGTAATTTCAACCCGGCGCAAGGCTGTT
Source organism: Bacteroidales bacterium UBA5536 (assembly GCA_002426795.1). Taxonomy (GTDB): domain Bacteria; phylum Bacteroidota; class Bacteroidia; order Bacteroidales; family F082; genus UBA5536. The sequence goes on along the minus strand of DINQ01000019.1, from coordinate 16,838 downwards.
GATTTCATTCGTCGTATGCAGGAAGCGTCCTATAATAACTAAGCTTATGTTACTCACAATCATTCAAGTAGTTGTTCCTGTTTTAGTGGCTTATATTTTGGGCTCGATTCCGACAGCCGTTTGGGTTGGAAGGCGTTTTTACGGTGTAGACGTTCGAAAGGAGGGTTCGGGCAATGCCGGAGCAACCAACACCATCCGTGTGCTGGGATTGAAAGCTGGAATTCCGGTGCTGCTGGTTGATATCCTGAAAGGTTTGTCAGCAGTGTTGCTGACGCCAGTTATTTTTCATTGGCTTGGTGGGAAAGATGTGTCGCCTTACCTGATGCTGATTTCGGCTGCAGCCGTTGTGTTGGGGCATACATTTCCTGTTTTTGCAGGATTCAAAGGAGGAAAGGGAGTGGCAACCTTGCTGGGTGTTGGCTTTGGCTTGTATCCGATGGCTGCCGTTGGAGCTGTCATTATATTTGCTACTGTGCTCATCATCAGTGGGTATGTTTCGCTGGGAAGCATCACTGCAGGTATTTCTTTCCCTTTGATGGTGATCTTTTTGTTTCCTCCTTCGCATGTGATTTATATTGTACTTGCTGTTGCTGTGGCTGTTTTTTTGCCCATCACACACCGCAAAAACATCAAGCGGTTGCTCAACGGCACCGAGTCGAAGTTCAGACCAGGAAAATCTGGTCAAAGCAAACCTTAAAAAAATGTTGACAAACTTTTCTCAAGTGAGGAAATCTTCACGTCTAATTTTGTAATTTTACAGTCCGAATAAAATCAATAGCTCATGAAATTCATTCTTTCCAGTCTTAAGCTCTTGAAAAGCCTGCAGGCACTTGGAGGAGTTATCAGTTCAAATAATACGCTGCCCATTCTCGACGATTTTTTGTTTAGATTGAGCGAAGAAGGTTTGACAATAACCGCTTCTGACCTCGAAACAACTATGGTGATTTCACTCAAACCTGATATGGCAGAAGGCACAGGCGAAGTAACTATCCCTGCGCGCATCCTGCTCGACACCATGAAAACTTTCCCGGAAATCCCTGTCACGTTTAACGTGAACAAAGAAACACTTGCTGTGGAACTTACAGCAGGTGAAGGAAGGTATAAATTGTCGGGGCACAAGAGTGATGAGTTTCCTCAGTCACCGACCTTGGTCGATCCCAACCAGATGGAACTGGCAGCAGAAGTGCTTGCCAACGGTTTTGAAAAGACCATTTTTGCAACAGGCAACGATGAGCTAAGACCTGTGATGTCGGGTGTTTTGATTGAGATGTCGGCTGATTACCTCACCTTTGTGGCAACAGATGCCCACAAATTGGTGCGTTATCGTCGATTGGATGTGCATGCAGAACAAAATGCCGCTTTCATACTTCCCAAGAAGCCTATTAACCAGCTAAAAAACTTGCTGGCAAACAAAAATGATGAAAAGGTTTTACTGCAGTTTAACCAAACGAACGCATCTTTTACCTTCGACAATGTCAAGCTGATTTGCCGCCTGATTGAAGGCCGCTATCCCAATTATGAAGCAGTCATTCCAACCACAAATCCAAATAAACTGAGTATCGACAGACTTTCGCTGCTGAGCTCGATCAAGCGTGTGGCAATCTTTTCGAGCAAGGCCACACATCAGGTGCGCTTCAAAATTGCCGGCCAGGAACTGGTGCTTTCAGCAGAAGACCTCGATTACTATAATGAAGCGAAAGAGCGACTGACTTGTAGCTACGAGGGTGATGACATGGAAATTGGTTTCAACTCACGTTTCTTCCAGGAAATGCTGGTGAATTTGTCGAATGATGATGTTCGACTTGAAATGTCGGCTCCCAACCGGGCTGGTATTTTGTATCCCGTTGACAACGAAAACGAAAATGAAGACATCCTGATGCTGATTATGCCTGTGATGTTGAATCAGTAAGAGATATTTCTGCTTTTGAATCCTCCGGAATTTTCGGGGGATTTTTTATTTTCCGAACCAAAAAGCAAATATTTTGTTTATTGGTTGTTGTTTGTATTTACCAAATTAAACACGACTCCTATGCGAAGGTTAATTCCGATTTTACTTTTATCGATCCTGATTTTGGGCAGTTGCAGCCGGAATCAATCAAACTTATCAAAAAGTGTTGATCCTGAGGTTGTTGTAAAAAAGTTTTCAACTATTGGTACCGAACTGGTCGTCAACATGACTAAAGGAAAGCACCACAATCATCCTTCTTTTGCCATTTGGCTAGAAGACCTTGAAGGCAATGTGATCCAAACCTTGTTTGTGACAAAATCCGTTGGAACGGGTATTTTTCAATATGGCGATGCAGGTGATGGGACCTGGTTGCGTATTTCAGGACCAGCTTCACGACCGGCCTCTTTGCCTTATTGGTTGCACCGTCGTGAAGTGGCAAAAACTGCGGAATTCTCTATGCCAAATCCTGAAAACAAAGTCCCGGATGCCTATACCGGAGCCACACCGAGTGCCGATTTTCGCCTGAAAGCTATCCCGTTGAAAACTCTACCAGAACGTTTTAGGCTTTTGGTTGAAGTGAACCAACCCTGGGACTGGAACGCGTATTGGTCGAATGAAAAGCATGCAGATGTACCAAATTATCATACATCTGCTCAGCCGTCTGTTGTATATGCAGTGGAAGTGAACATGAACGACCTGATGGATACTTACCACCTTAATCCGATTGGTCATGGACAGTTTGCCGGTACTGATGGTAAGCTTTATACCGATTTGTCTGGCATGACGACAGCACTCGATATTTTTAAAAGTATTATCCTCCAAGTAGAAAAACAATGAAGCAACTCACAACCAAACTTAAGATATTCTTCCTATCTACAGCTCTGTTCATCACGTCGACTGCTTCAATGTTGGCGCAAAATGCCCAAATCAGTGGCCGTGTGATCGATGCTACCAACAATGAACCTTTGCCATTTGCCAACGTTGTCGTCAAAGGAACGACCATAGGGGCAACAACTGATTTCGATGGAAAGTTTCTCATCACTGGTTTAACTCCGGGTTTTATTAAGCTGGAAGCAACGTATGTTGGCTATGTCAATGCCACTTCGCCAGAGGTTCAGGTGAGCAATGCCAAAACTGAGTATATCGAGATTGCTATGAAAAATGCGGGCATCTCCTTGCAGGAAGTAGAGGTGAAGGCCAATCCATTCATCCGGACAGAAGAAAGTCCATTGTCACTTCAAAAACTGGGCGTACGCGAAATTGAAACCAGTCCCGGTAGCAACCGCGATATTTCGAGGGTCATTCAGTCGCTGCCAGGGGTTGGATCTGGGGTCTCTTTCCGAAACGATATCATCATCAGGGGAGGAGGTCCAAGCGAAGCTACTTTTTATCTTGATGGTGTGCAGATACCTACAATCAATCACTTTGCCACCCAGGGATCTTCTGGAGGTGCTGTTGGCATCCTGAATGCCGATTTTATCAGCTCTGTCGATTTCTATTCGGGGGCTTTCCCTGCAAACAGGGGCAATGCACTCAGTGGAATATTTGAATTCACTCAGAAAGAAGGGAATAAGGAAAAACCGCGCTTCAGAGGTAGTGTTGGAGCTTCAGAAATCAGTTTGACAACTGATGGTCCTGCAGGTGAGAAATCGAGTTTCATCTTTTCAGTACGTCGCTCATATTTACAGTTTTTATTCGATGTAATCGGATTGCCTTTTCTGCCAACATTTAACGACTATCAGCTGAAATGGAAGACGAGATTTGACCCTAAAAACGAGCTTACCATTGTTAGTATCGGCGCACTTGACCAGTTTAAACTAAACACTGGTATTGAAAACCCGACTGAAGACCAGGAGTATATTTTGGGATTTTTGCCGGTAAACGAGCAATGGAGCTATGCCATCGGTGCGGTTTACAGACATTACAAAGACAATAGTTTCCAAACGCTTGTTGTGAGTCGCAATATGTTGAACAACACAAGCTACAAATACCCCGAAAACGATGAGTCGCGGCCCAGATCTTTGGATTATACCTCGCAGGAGATCGAGAATAAAATTCGTTATGAAAACAATATCCGCTGGGGCGATTATAAGTTTGTTTACTCTTTGGGAAGCGAATTTGCCAAATATAACAACCGTACAAAGCAGCAGCTTTTTGTGGGTGATCAATTACTGAACATTGACTATCAATCAGATTTGCAATTGTTTAAATATTCAGCCTCAGCGCAGTTGAGTCGTAATCTCCTCAACGACAGGTTGACGCTCTCTGCTGGTTTGCGTACCGATGCGAACAATTACAGCACTTCGATGCAGAATCCTATCGATCAGCTTTCGCCCCGCTTCTCGGCTTCATATGCACTGAGCGAAAAATGGGCTGTTACCACCAATGCTGGTCGCTATTTCCAATTGCCGGCTTATACCACTCTGGGGTTCAGAGACAACAGCGGCACACTGGTCAACAAAGACAATGATTTGAAGTATATTGCTGCCAATCATTATATTGCTGGTGTACAGTTTATTCCGAAGCCTGATATCTTCTTTTCACTCGAAGGTTTTTACAAGCAATACAGCCGCTATCCCTTTTCGGTGAATGACTCGATTAGCCTTGCCAATAAAGGTGCTGATTTTGGAGTGATTGGTAATGAGGAGGTCATCTCAGTAAATAAGGGACGTGCGTATGGTTTCGAGGTACTTAACCGTACTCAGTTGTCTTCAGGTTTAAACCTGATCATGTCATACACCTTTGTCAGAAGTGAATTTGAAGATAAGAATGACAAGGTAATTCCATCGAGCTGGGATTTCCGCCACATTATCACCTTAACAGCCAGTAAAACATTGAAAAAGAACTGGATTGTTGGTGCAAAATGGCGTTTTGATGGTGGCCTGCCCTATACGCCTTATGATCTGAACAAATCGTCATTGATTGCAGCCTGGGATGCCCAAGGTGGTCCTTACCTCAATTTCAATGATTTAAATGCACTTCGTCTTAAACCCTATCACCAGTTGGATGTGCGTGTTGACAAGAAATATTTCTTCGATAAATGGTCGTTGATGTTTTATCTGGATATCCAAAACCTCTATAACTTCAAGGCGGAGCTTCAGGATAACCTGATCCGTGAGAAAGACGCCAACGGTAATTTTGAAACAGTAGATGGCAACACTCGCTATGTATTGAGAGGCATCCCCAATACAAGCGGTACAGTGCTTCCGACTATCGGCGTGATGGTGGAATTTTAGTTGTTTCTCAACTGGCTTTTTGCTGCTTTTCGGAAGGACGAGAGATATTAACTGCGATACGACCAGGGTCAAGGTCGAGAATGCTAAATACAACTTCATCCTTAAGGGCATAATTTTCTGCCAGATCTTGGGTGTTAAAACGGATATGATAGCCTTGTTCCTGCTCTATGATAAAGCCATATCCTTGCCTGTGGTTGATTTCAGCGATAATTCCTTTACGCATATTTCTGCTTGTTTCAATCGGTTGCAAACTTAAATTGTTACCAAGAAAAATAATTTAAGCGATTGTCAAGAAAAGGTTACCAAATAAAAAGACCCGATGAAATTTCATCGGGTCTTTCACTAATATTGGTCAGAAAACTATAACTGGGGGCCTGCAGCTACCAGACGTTTTCCTTCTTCGTTATCGGTGTATTTGTCGAAGTTGTCGATGAAGCGTTTGGCCAGGTCTTTGGCTTTTACTTCCCATTTCTCTGCTGATTCATAAGTATCGCGGGGATCAAGTATTCCAGTATCAACTCCATCTAGTTTTGTGGGAACTTCCAGATTGAAGTATGGAATTACTTTCGATGGAGCTTTGTCGATGCTGCCGTCTAATATGGCATCGATGATGGCACGGGTGTCTTTGATAGAGATGCGTTTACCTGAGCCATTCCAACCGGTGTTTACCAGGTAGGCTTTTGCTCCGGCAGCTTCCATGCGTTTCACCAGTTCAACCGCATATTTAGTGGGATGCAATGCGAGGAATGCATTACCAAAACAGGCGCTGAATGTGGGTTGTGGTGTAGTAACACCCAATTCGGTTCCGGCGAGTTTTGCAGTAAATCCTGAAAGGAAATGGTATTTGGTTTGGTCACTGCTTAAACGCGAAACTGGAGGCAGTACACCAAAAGCATCGGCTGTGAGGAAGATCACCTTTTTAGCGTGGCCAGCTTTCGAAACCGGTTTTACGATGTTTTCGATGTGGTAAATAGGGTAAGAAACACGGGTGTTCTCGGTTTTTGAATTGTCGGCAAAATCGATAGACTTGTCAGGGCGAACAACCAGATTCTCCAACAAGGCATCGCGTTTGATGGCATTGTAGATATCGGGTTCATTTTCTTTGCTCAGGTTGATACACTTGGCGTAGCAGCCTCCTTCGAAGTTGAAAACGCCATCGTCGTCCCACCCGTGCTCATCATCGCCGATCAGGGCGCGTTTTGGATCAGCAGAAAGTGTCGTTTTGCCCGTTCCTGAAAGTCCAAAGAAAATAGCCACATCACCGTCTTTTCCTACATTGGCTGAGCAGTGCATGGCTGCAATGCCTTTGAGTGGCAGGTAGTAATTCATCATGGTGAAAATACCTTTCTTCATCTCGCCACCATACCAGCTGCCGCCAATAAGTGCCATTCTTTCAGTCAGGTTAAAAACAACAAAGTTTTCGGAGTTCATGCCCATTTCTTTCCAGTCGGGATTCACTGTTTTTGAGGCATTTAGAACTACAAAATCGGGTTTGAAGTTGACCAGCTCTTCTTCTGAAGGTCTGATAAACATGTTTTTAACGAAATGAGCCTGCCAGGCAACTTCCATCACAAAACGAACCTTGAGACGCGTATCGGGATTTGCACCGGCATAGGCATCCATCACGTACAATTTCTTGCTGGTGAGTTCATGAGCAGCGATTTTTTTGAGTTTTTCCCATTTTTCAGGCTCAAGGGGTCTGTTGTCATTTTTGCCTTGTGTTGACCACCACACGGTATCGCGCGAAACGTCGTCCATCACAATGAATTTGTCCTTGGGCGATCTGCCGGTAAAAATGCCGGTATCAACTGAAACGGCTCCGGTGTCGGTCACAACGCCTTTGGCAAAACCTTCCAGTGACGGATCGGTCTCATGCGCATAAAGCTCCTCATAAGAGGTGTTATAAAATATTTCACTGACATCGGTTATACCGTATGACGCCAAATCGGACTTAATCTTAGAAAGGTCTTTAGTCATACTTTTTTTATTAAATGAGATTGATTAAGATGGTTCGGCTGCAAAGTTAAAAAGTTTCACCATAAAACAATCGATTGCGGAACAATTGGCGGGTTGAATGCATAAAAAAAACAGGCATTTGAACCATTGTCCAAATGCCTGTTCGGCTATTCAGCTGATGTCAGCTTATTTTTTTGATTTTTTGGCAGATTTTTTGCCTTTCTTGCCTTTTTTGGATTTGGCTTCTTTTTCTTCTGCTTTAGCTTTCTCGGCCATCTTTTCTATCACAGAAGCCTGAGCAGCTGCCAAACGTGCAATTGGCACACGGTATGGAGAACAACTTACATAGTTGAGGCCGGCTTCATGGCAGAACATAACCGAACTGGGTTCGCCACCATGCTCACCGCAGATACCCAATTTAATATCAGGACGGGTTTTACGGCCTTTTTTCACTGCCATCTTCACCAACTGTCCAACGCCAGTCTGGTCGAGTACCTGGAAAGGATCATGTTTGAGAAGTCCTTTTTTGAGGTATACATCGAGGAAACGGCCAGCGTCATCACGTGAGTAACCAAAAGTCATCTGTGTGAGGTCATTGGTTCCGAATGAGAAGAATTCAGCTGATTTGGCAATTTCGTCAGCAACCAGCGCTGCTCTTGGCACTTCGATCATGGTTCCAACAAGGAATTTAATGGAGTCGTTGCGTTCAGCAAAGACCTTGGCGATGGTATCGCGAACAATGGTTTCCTGCAGTTTCATCTCAGCCAGCGTACCTGTGAGTGGGATCATGATTTCGGGACGTGCATCCAAACCACGGGCTTTTAAGTTCAGGGCAGCTTCGATGATGGCACGGGCCTGCATCTCAGTGATTTCTGGATAAGTATTGCCCAAGCGACATCCACGGTGACCCAACATCGGGTTGAATTCCTCAAGTTCGCTAATTTTGTTCTTGATGGTTTCAACCGGAACATTCATCACTTTGGCCATTTCTTTCTGGCCTTTGTCATCGTGAGGAACAAATTCGTGCAAAGGTGGGTCGAGCAGGCGAACAGTCACAGGAAGTCCGTTCATGGCTTCGAAGATGCCTTCAAAGTCTTCGCGCTGAATTGGGAGCAGCTTGGCAAGCGCTTCGCGGCGACCTGCTTCATCAGCGGCCAGAATCATTTCGCGCATGGCAAGGATTTTATCGCCACCAAAGAACATATGCTCGGTACGGCAAAGGCCAATACCCTGGGCACCAAACTGACGGGCAACTTTTGAGTCGTGAGGCGTGTCGGCATTAGTTCTGACAAGCATACGCGATTTCTTGTCGGCCAGTTCCATCAGGCGACCAAAATAGCCACTCAATTCAGGATCTTTGGTATCGACGCGTCCATCATATACTTCACCAGTGCTGCCGTTGAGAGAAATGAAATCACCTTCTTTAAAGGTCTTTCCACCCATCGTGATGGTGCGGTTTTTATAGTCAATTTTGATGCCACCTGCACCTGAAACACAGCATTTACCCATTCCGCGGGCAACAACAGCTGCGTGTGAGGTCATGCCACCACGGGCAGTTAAAATACCTTCGGCAACGTTCATTCCCTTGAGGTCTTCAGGTGAAGTCTCAATGCGAACCAAAACTACCTTCTTGCCACTTGCAGCCCATGTTTCGGCTTCGTCAGCATGGAAAACGATTTGTCCGGTTGCAGCGCCTGGAGAAGCTGGCAAACCTTTGGCCATCACAGAAGCTTTCTTCAACGCATCGGTATCAAAAACAGGGTGCAAAAGCTCATCCAGTTTATTGGGCTCAACACGTAACAAAGCTTCATTCTTGTTGATGATTTTCTGATCGAGCATTTCCATGGCGATACGCACCATAGCAGCCCCTGTACGTTTTCCGTTACGGGTTTGGAGCAACCACAATTTACCTTCCTGAATGGTGAATTCGAGGTCCTGCATATCGCGGTAGTGGTCTTCAAGTTTTTGTTGAAGATCGTTGAGTTCGTTGAAAATAGCTGGCATGGCTTCTTCCAGCGATGGATATTTGCTGGCACGCTCTTCTTCACTGATGTTCTGCAATGCTGCCCAACGGCGCGAACCCTCGAGGCTGATTTCCTGTGGTGTACGGATGCCTGCTACAACGTCTTCGCCTTGTGCGTTTAACAAATATTCTCCGTTAAAGATGTCTTCGCCAGTACCAGCATCACGTGTAAAGGCAACACCTGTTCCTGAAGAAAGACCCATGTTTCCGAATACCATGGCTTGCACGTTAACAGCAGTACCCCATTCGGCTGGGATGTTGTTGAGTTTGCGGTAAATGATGGCGCGTTCGTTCATCCAACTGTTGAAAACAGCCATGATGGAGCCCCAAAGTTGTTCCCAGGGATCTGTTGGGAAGTCTTTTCCAGTGTTCTTTTTTACAGCTTCTTTGAAACGGCGTACCATTTCTTTCAGATCGTCGGTGGTAAGTTCGGTGTCAAGTTTTACACCCTTTTCTTCCTTAATCTGGTCGATAATTTCTTCAAAAGGATCGTGGTCCTCTTTTGATTCGGGTTTCATGCCCATTACCACGTCGCCATACATTTGTACAAAACGACGGTATGAGTCCCATGCAAAACGGTCGTTTCCGGTTTTGAGCGCAATGCCTTCAACGGCTTCGTCATTCAACCCCAGGTTGAGCACAGTGTCCATCATGCCCGGCATCGAAGCGCGTGCACCAGAACGAACTGAAAGCAAACAGGGATTTTCGCGGGAACCGAATTTGGTACCCATGATTTTCTCTACTTTTTTTACAGCGGCTTCAACTTCATCTCTGATCAGTTCAATCGCTTTTGCCTCACCTTTATCGTAATAAAGGGTGCATACCTCAGTTGTAATAGTAAATCCTGGAGGAACAGGGATTCCTATGAGGTTCATTTCAGCAAGGTTGGCACCTTTGCCGCCCAGCAGGGCTTTCATTGAAGAGTTTCCGTCAGCTTTGCGATTGCCAAAGGAATAAACATACTTGGTTTTTGCCATTTGTGATAAATTTAGATGTATGATAATATCTGATTTTCAGTGGATAAAATTACTATATCAGCCTTTAAAGTTGCACAAAAATAGTGAATTTCGGGAGATAGTAATAGGCTGATATTGTTAACTTATACTAATACGCGGCTGCAATCGATTGAATTGCCGCTGAAATCCTATTTGTAAAAGGTCTAAATTGATTTTTTAGTTTGATGAAACTTTCAGGAATGTTTGATGGTTCCAAAAAAAAGCCTGAATTTCGTGGGCTGAAATCGATTGAGAAGGAGAAAAAACCGCGTCAGTTACTTTTGCTTTTTTCCGGGCAGATTAAGTTGTGCACGCAGGTCTCTTTTGTGAACAAAAAATAATATATGACAATGAAGGAGATAGTGGGTATTCGCCATGAGGACAAATATGAAATGGAACGCCGTGTAGCCATCGTACCGCAGCATATTTCAAAATTGATTGACAGCGAGCTGGGCTTTCATGTTCAACACTCGCAGAAACGTATTTTTCATGATGAAGCATTTGAACAGGCAGGTGCGACTATCGTCCATTCACTTGAGCAGGCATCGGTCGTTTTTGGAGTAAAAGAAATGCCCATCAGTTTTTTTGAGGAAGGGAAAACCTATGTTTTCTTCTCGCATGTCATCAAGGGTCAGTCATACAATATGCCGATGCTCAAAGCCATGATGGAAAAGAAATGTCAACTGATTGACTATGAAAAAATTGAAAACTCGGAAGGCAAACGCCTGATCTTTTTCGGTAGATTTGCCGGACTGGCAGGCATGATCAATTCGTTGTGGTCGCTGGGCCAACGTTTACAGATGAAAGGGATAGAGACGCCTTTTACTGACATCAGGCAAGCTCATACCTATCAATCGCTGCAGGAAGCCAGCGAGGCTGTTTCAAAAGCCGGACAACTCATCGCAAAAAATGGCTTGCCCCACGGAGTAGCCCCTGTTATTATTGGTTTTACCGGATATGGAAATGTATCGAAAGGAGCGCAGGAAATCGCAAATCTGCTTCCTTCAATTGAGATAACACCCGAACAATTGTTGCATCTCGATCAGAAAAATGCGCCCAGAAATCTGATTTACAAGGTGGTATTTAAAGAAGCTGACATATCGGCCTCCATCGAACCAAGCTCACATTTCGACCTTGCACATTACTATGCTCATCCCGAGGCCTATCGGAACAACTTTGAACGCTTCATTCCACAAATGACCATCCTGATGAATTGTATGTATTGGGATAAGCGCTATCCACGTATTGTGACCAAGGATTTTTTGGCTGAATTGTTTAAAAATGGAACCCCTAAACTGGAGGTGATTGGCGATGTTACCTGCGATCCTGATGGTTCAATTGAATGCACACACAAAGGAACCGAAATTGAAGATCCTGTTTTTGTTTACAATCCCCACAAACGATCGTATGAAATGGGATTCGAAGGAGAGGGCGTACTGGTAATGGCCGTAGATATTTTGCCCAGCGAGTTGCCCCGTGAATCGTCAATGGCCTTCAGCGATGCGTTGTTCAGGTATGTGAAGGCCATCGCAGTTGCCGATTATCAGGTGCCTTTTGAACAGTTGCGTCTGCCAGATTCAATTAAAAATGCTTTGATTCTCTATCAGGGCAAGCTCACACCAAACTATCAATATTTACAAAAGTACTTGTAAAACGTCGGGGTAATTTTCCAGAGCTGTGTCAATTGTATGACTAGTGACAATGGGTGGCCCTGGAAATCTGAATAGACACTCATAAATACAAAATATGAAAAAAATTCTTGTTCTAGGAGCAGGCTTGTCTGCAACCAGTTTAATCAATTACTTGCTCAAACACAGCCAACAATACGATTGGCAGGTTGAAGTTGCTGATTTGGATTACAGTCTGGCAGAACGCAAAATCAACGGGCATCCGAGTGGAAAAGCCCTGACGATGGATGTAAATGATAGCAAGGGTATTGCCCAGCTCGTTTCAGGCAAAGATGTGGTAGTTTCCATGTTGCCGGCCAGATTTCATGATCAGGTGGCCACCGAATGTTTGCTGCAGGGCGTGCATATGGCTACAGCCTCTTATGTTTCGCCAAAAATGCGTGAAATTGACAATGCCGTGAAGGAAAAAGGATTAATTTTCCTCAACGAGCTGGGTGTTGATCCTGGTATTGACCATATGTCGGCCATGCAAGTTATCGATAGGATCCGTGCAAAAGGAGGGGAGCTCACAGCGTTTTTCTCCTTTACAGGTGGATTGATTGCGCCCGAGAGTGACAACAACCCCTGGCACTACAAGTTCACATGGAATCCCCGAAATGTGGTACTGGCCGGCCAAGGCGTTTCGCAGTTTATTCGCAATGGAATGTATAAGTTTATCCCTTATCATAAGCTTTTTGAGCGTACCATGATTCGCGAAGTGCTCGATTATGGAAAGTTTGAAGTTTACCCAAACCGAGATTCATTGAAGTATCGGAAAATCTATGGCTTAAATGATATCCCTACCTTGTTCAGGGGTACGATGCGAAGACCCGGCTATTGCGATGCCTGGAATGTTTTTGTGCAGCTGGGTTGCACTGATGATAGCTACATCGTAGAGAACTCGGAACAAATGACTTACCGTGAGTTTATCAATGCTTTTTTGCGTTATGATCAGGAGAAGGCAGTCGAACAAAAACTGGCAGAATACCTGCAACTAGATCCAAAAGGCGATGTGATGCAGAAGCTCAGTTGGCTAGGCATATTTGAACAAAGAAAAATCGGCATGTCCAATGTGAGCCCTGCGCAGATTCTTCAAAAACTGCTGGAAGAAAAATGGTCTTTGTCGCCAAACGACAAGGATATGATTGTGATGCAGCATGAGTTTGAGTACAAACTTCAGGGCAAAAATCACCAGATCACTTCAGCCATGGTATATATTGGACAGGACACTAAAAATACAGCAATGTCGACCACCGTGGGTACACCACTGGCTATTGGTGTGAAATTGTTGCTTAACGATAAATTGCGGTCAAAAGGAGTAATTATTCCGACAAAACCAGAGTTGTATGAGCCTATTCTGGAAGAACTGAAGGAATACGGAATAGCGTTCAAGGAGAGAGAAGTGCTGATTTAAGCACAGAGCGTTTTTTGGTCAGAACTATGGGGCCTGAAAATCCTCTTCTTTATACCAGTGAGAATTTCCAGGACTCATCTGGCCTAAATACATATTTCTTGCCGGAGCAGGCCACTTCTACATGCCGGACTGGACCTTCCAAGCCTGGCTGCTGACCATCAGGCTGCATAGAATAGTCGACCAGGTGTGTGGTTTTGTGCTGTAATTCAGGAATATCGAACGGGAGTTTCTGATTCTGTTCGCCAATTATTGTTAAGTGCACATTTCTGACTGTTTTTCCTGAAAGATTGTAAAGGATCAATTTTCCGGATTCTGGTTTGTGATAGTGATACGAAATATTGAACGGACATTTTGACTGTTTCTTGGATTTCCAGAAGCTCATTGTGGTTGTTTTTAGGGAGCGAACTCAGGGGGTGAAGGTACTCTTAATCAGTTAAACTAAAGTTACTGAATAGTTAATTATTGCATAGCTTGATGAAGCCATCCAATTTGGCCGCGAATTGATCGAGCCAACAGTCACGAAATATTCAACCGTAGAAAGTCACCTGAAAAACCCTATTTTTGCGCAAAAAAAGCATGTCCTGGTTTTTTACAATTTTACTGATCATTCTGGCAGTTGCTTGGGCACTCAGATCAAGCGCCAATAAATCTGAAAACAAAACAGCTGCGCAGCAAAAGAAAGGTTATGCCAAGTGGATTGGCGGTGGTCTGGGCTGGGCTTTTGGTGGCCCGATCGGGGGTATACTTGGTTTTGCCTTCGGTAAGATTTTCGAAGACATGAACAACGCGAAATATGCAAGCGGAATGTCGACTGGAAGAGGGGATTTCAATGCAAGTTTACTGGTTCTTACTGCCGCTGTGATGAAGGCTGATGGTACGGTAAAACGCTCCGAGCTGGATTTTGTAAAGAGGTTCTACGTCACTAATTTTGGTGTCGAAAGGGCAGAGCAATCCATCCTCATGCTTCGCGAGATTCTAAAACAGGAAATCAATTTGCAGGAAGTGAGTCAGCAAATTGGTCGTTTCATGGACTATCCGGCACGTTTGCAGCTGATGCATTACCTTTTTGGAATTGGTATTTCCGATGGACAGTTGACTGCAACAGAACTGGATGTTATTTCACGCATTGCCAGTTTTATGGGTATACAGCCTGGCGACTTTTCTTCTATCAAGGCTATGTTTGTAAAAGATACCGACAGTGCCTATAAAATTCTCGAGATCGAATCATCTGCAAGCGATGATGAGGTGAAGAAGGCTTATAGAGATATGGCCCTCAAATACCATCCTGACAAAGTAAGCCATTTAGGCGATGAAGTGCAAAAAGCTGCTGAACAGAAGTTTAAGGAGGTATCCAACGCCTACGACGAAATCAAAAAGCAACGCGGTATCAAGTAATCCGTTATTTGTAAAACCGCCAGTTGACCCCAAAATTTAGGCGCGCATCCCGCATGGGGTAGTGGGGCGTTGTGAAATACCTAAAATCGCCAGCCAATCCCAAAATATTCGTGTATTGCAAATAGATGTTGGCACGTTTCACCTTCAGGCCCAGATAGACGTCCAAATACGGATAATTACCCACCTTCTTTTCGTGTTGAAGATAAAACGAACGCAAAGCTGGCATATAGGCATCTGCATAATATTCAGTGAAGTAGTAGATGCTAAAACCTGGGTGTAACACGGCAGCATGGTTGAACAGGTGCTGCGAAAAACTGAATTTCATCCTTGCCATCAAAGCGGGGAGATGTAATACGCTGTCATTATCTGTTTGTTGATACCTTACCATTCCCTCGAGGGTAAATTTACCTGGTTTAAAATAAAAAGTGCCGTAAACTGAGCGCACGTTGAGTGTTCCACTCGTCTGCTGTGGCCTTGCTGAGGGGTTCATGTAGATATATTTGTCGATCGTCGACTGCGAAACGCCGGCTTTCACTCCCTTGAAACGATAGCCGGCATCAAGCGAAACAATATTACTTTTATCGAAGTTGTTGTCCCACCTAAAGTGATTGGAAGTATAGCTTGTCTGGAACCAGGTTGGCGATTGGGTATAAATGTCCAGGTTGAAATAAACCGATCCAATATTCTTGCTCTGATTGCCCAGAAATTGCAACCATTGTCCGTTGAAGCTAAGATCGCCCGATTGGTATCCGCTTCCGACAATACTTGCCCGGGCATTGATGCGTGTGGCTTTAAAAAGATTGATGACAATGCCACCAAATGGTTCGAGCTGATTGAATTTGTTTTTTGTCAGAACAACAGAATCGTTGATGAGTGATGAAAACTCTTCAAAATAGCCATGCTCAATACCAAAATACAGGTAAAACGGCACGTCGTTCTGGTGTTTTTTGTAAGCTAGCGAGCTCCATTGAATCTTGTTTCGGACCGATAAAAGATACGTAGAATCTAAAGTCGCCGCGGAATCGAGCACAATGTCATAGGACTGGTAAAAGCTGCTAAGTGGCGACTTTTCGCTATAGCTGTACTGGTTGCGTTGAAAGGTTAAAGTGTGCGTAATTCTGCCAGTCTGAAAATTCTTTTTAACGGGTATGCTGTCGTCGGTGACTTCTGCAGGTGGCCTGGATAAGTTAAAGTACTGTTCAAATCCAAAGCCGGTGACTTTGACGGTATTTGCTGCATTTTCGAGGTTAACATCGATCACTCGCCTGTCTGTTTCCTGGTTGGTGATAAACACGCTGTCATCAATGATTCCGCCGTTTTCCTGCTGTTCAAGTTTGTTAAACACATAATGGGCCAGCACGCCGTAACGGTTGTTTTTGGTCTGGTATTTTGCTGAGAAAGCAGCCGCATTGTCGTTTGTTTTGCTGCTCAGATAAGGACCGGGCGAATTGAGCAACATATAGTCGATCCCCAAATACAGACCCTGAGCAATTTGACGCGAAAAGGCAACCTTGAGTTGCTGTTCTTTTTTGCTGCCCATGGTATAACGCAGTTCGGAAAAGGGTTGAACAGGCATCAGGAATCTGATATTGTCTCCCGTTTTTATGTAGCGTTGGTTAGATGGAACTCTCATGTCCAGGCCTTTTGTTATGGGCAGAGCAAAGCGCAAGTCGTTGTACGAAAGACCTGTATTGCTGAGTGTTGCATAAATGGTTTGCATATCATCCAGCGGATCGAAATAGGACGCATTAAAAAGCGTTGTATCGATGCTTCGGATGTTGCCCAGGTATAAACTATCGAAACTTTTGACGTAATAAAAAACTTGTGTTGAATCGACATGAGCTGCGGGGGCTGAGGTTTTTTTTATGGCCTTGTGCAAAACCGGTTGCTGCGCTGTCAGCGAATCCGTTTGTGTGCGGATCAAACTGTCAGCTTGCAGCAGTTTGAGTGTATCATTAGATGTCAGTTGAAGGCTGTCAGTAAGCGGGCTTTTAATGGTGTCGGTCAGCAGACGATGTTGGATCAACGGATTTGCAGCAGGGCAGGGGAGTTGACCCAAAATGAGGGTTAACACCAGCAATACAATAACCAAAATTTTCTGACGCAACATAAAGGCTCGTTTGAGGAGCGTAAAATTACGACAAAATGCCGATTCACTCATTGTTTCAAAGTGTTTAAGGGATATAAAACCAAAAAACCCCGTA
>DINQ01000004.1 GCA_002426795.1 Bacteroidales bacterium UBA5536 | reverse complement strand
ATAAATTTCCGAAAAGTGATATTTTTTGGTTGGGGAAGAATAAATTCGACTGAGGATAGCTGCTTAGCCTGATGGTGTGAAGCAGCTTAACAGAAAGATGAATTAAAACATATCAAACCAAAAAAAGAAATAATGAAACGTATAAGTATTTTTATATTATTTGCAATAATTACTATGATTGCATCAGTTGTTGTCATCTCTTGCCAAAAAGACCATGCCACCACAGACAACAATGTTGAACAAAACAGACAAACCTTTAAAGACCTGCAACTCGAAAAACGCATACTTGCGTTTAGAGATCAGATAGACCTGATTCGTGACAACCCAAATTTAAAATCAGGAAATGAGCCAATGAGCCTTGATAGCGCAGTTTGGTATATAGAAGCAGCTTCAAACCTTACATATGGCGATGCGGCCTTTGAACGTGAGGAGCTGGTTTTCGATTCTTCATTTATTGAGGTGCCGGTCACCGGTGGAGAAATACTAATGGCAGATATTCAGATGGCATATGATCAGGTCGTCGACAGTTTATCCGCGCATAATACTGCGATATCGGCCAGTCAAAAGCAGTTGATCGTAGCAGATATTGCTTTAAAAGAGACCGATGAAGATCATGCAGTATTAGCATTAACCTCAGGTTTTGGAATCATTGAAACAGATGGGGTTGGATTAGGCAATACGTATCCGTGGTATTGGGGATGGGAACTGGGTCGTTGTGATGGTTCCGGACTTGGTGTGGGCAAAGATGCTGCCGATATTATCGCTCAGCTTGCAAATGCTAATATTTCGTTGCCTGGCGGTAGCGCGTATTATACCGATGTTAGTTTTGAATGGGTCAATTATTGGGATGTTCCCGCAGAAAACAATCCATATGGTGATTATCTTTTATTTCATGACTTTCAGCAATGGACACTGAATCATAAATGTATGTCGCCAGAGGAGATCGCCTACTATGCGAATGCTCTGCAGACAATCGGGAATATGTATCAGCCAATAAATAAAGATATTATATGGTATTTTCTGTGGGATGATACTGCCTATGGGCTCTGTGAACCATATGATTGTTGGGATATGGCCCATTTTGCTAAAATAAAATATGGCATTTGGCACACAAGTAATAATCCACCTGCCGACTTATAAATTCATGTAAAATCATCTCCTGCAAGGCAAACGCTTTGCAGGAGATTAAATTTAAAAAAATGAAAAACAGAATTTTAATAGCATTGTCCTTTACGCTCAGTTTTTTACAGTTGTATGCCCAATCCACATTCGAGCAGTTGATCTCCAAGCCGGAAGATCAGGTAATTAACCAGGTTGTTGAAGATGAAGATGGAAATTTCCTGATGGTGGGTCGCATCAAAAACATGGCCACAAATCGGAACGCAGCGTATTTGTTGAAATTGAATGAAACAGGCAAAATTAAAAATGAAATAATATTTGATAGCAATGTGAATTACTCAACCATGTTTTTTGATGTCCATTATTTCAATAGCAAGATATATATTCTTGGCAGTAAGTTTGTTGCCTATCCTGACTCTACAAAACTTTGGTATATGCAGCTGGATGAGAACTTGAACATTGAACAGGAACGGACTTATGAAATACCGCACGGAAAATGGTTTTCTTATATGAATTCCATTATTGATTCAGACACCAATCTCGTCATTACAGGTTATACAACCAGAACAGATGACTCAAATCTAAACAACCATGATGCTTTTTTTTGTAAATTGAGTCTTGATGGCGATTCTTTAATCTCAAGATTTCCTACTTCGCACAACCGTTTATACCTTTCATTTGATATTACAGAAAATACAGATAGTTCATTATATTATGCTTTTGTGAGTCATTTTGTAAGTTCATCGGGTGGGCAGAAATTAATTCTATCTAGAGATTTTGATAGCCTTAGCATTGATCCTATACCATTGGGGATGTATGATTATTATTCACCAATTCATTTAAATGAAAATGATATTTTGCTTTGTGCAAAAGGAAGCTCAGGCGATTCGGAGCCCTATGCATTAAATGTAATTTCAATAAATGACCAAACAGAATTAATAGATTATAATTACTTTAAAATTGAAGGCAGCATGCGTGATCATCCTGCACTATATAAGGGTGTCAGTAAGTATAACGATAATATCTTCATTGGTGGAAATTCAAATTTTGATCTTACTGACCCAAGTTTCAGCTCATTCAATTCCTGGTTTCACTTAATCCGGATCAATCCCGATATCACGCCGGTTTGGGAATACTGGTACGGAGGCGATGCCTATTATTTTTTATACAGCATACTGGCTACCAGCGATGGCGGCTGCCTGCTAGTGGGCAGTCGGTATGACGATGCGGTGCAGTATATGGAACGAGATATTTATGTGGTAAAAGTCAATAGCGACGGACTGATTGTCTGGACGCAGGAAATTCCCGTTGATCAGCAGCAGATGTTGGTTTATCCCAATCCTGGCACATCATACTTCGCTGTTCAAACGCGGAACCAGCAACTTGAGCTGGAATTGATTAGCCTGAATGGACAAGTTGTCATAAAGCAAACCTTGAACAGTGATGCCAATACCGTAGAAACCGAAAGGCTGCCATCTGGCATATACTTCTACCGGCTCACCAACACCCGAACCCATGCCATCGAAAGCGGAAAATGGATCAAAAAATGATTGAAACCTGATAACTTATCTTGGAAAGAAAATATTGATCTCTGAGAGATAAAATGTAGATACTGAACTTTGAATTGGGGAAACCACTTGCATTTCCCAAAATCATTTTTTATTTCGTAGGATATGAAAAACATTTTTTTAATATTTCTCATCACAGCCTTAAGCCTGACACTTTCATTGCTTTCGGGCGCTTTGAACTGGGTTAACCAATTTGTTGTTTGCGGCATTGTCTATTTGCTGGCAGGTATGCTGTACAATGAAAAACTCAAAATTTCGCGTCTGCTTTATGGCATCATCGTGATGTTGCCTTTTCTTGCCATTTATTCTTTCATGGGGCTCCTTCATCAGCTAGTGCATGTATACCCGATCGCTTTTCTGCCACTGGTGAGCATGTTTACCGGCCTATGGATAAACAGCATGTTTGCAAAAAATAAATCCGGCTTAAGGCGGAATATTTATTTTTCAGTTTCAGTGCTGATCATTCTGATGTTGGGATATCTTGGAATGCCAAACTGGCTTGCTTATGCGTTTGGAAATGATTTACCTTCAAAATTTCCAGTGCCTTCCATTCTGCTCACTGATTCATCAGGACAGACACACGATTTGAGCAAACACAAAGGGAAAACACTGGTGTTGGATATTTGGAGTACCGGATGCGGTATTTGTATCAAGGAATTTCCTGAATTCGAAAAACTTAAACAGACTTATGCTGCCCAACCCGAAATAGAATGCTATGCCGTTCATTTGATTCAACGAAACGAGGAGTTAAGCTCGGCAGTAAAAAGAACTGATGACTTTCCATATACCTTTAAGCATCTCTTTACCGATCAAAACTCAGCCAATCAAATCAGGCAACAGCTCCAAATAGTGGCTGTACCAACCATTGTGATCATTGATAAAAATGGTGATGTGGTGTACATAGGTAATTTGAACTCGAAGAAATATTTGCTCGTAAACAATATCCATGATATAATTGAAGCAGCACTGGAAACAGATTAACCCAAATAGTCCAGGGTTAATTGGGCTTACGTTTACTATAATTTAGCCATGAAAATTTCTTCACTAATTATTTTGTTATCGATTTCTTCACTTCTTTGTTTTGGGCAAGGTGAGCTAAAATCTTCTCGTGATTCAACACCCCATAATTGCTATGGTCTGGTTTTTCTGCCATCAAAGGCGAATCATATCTACGGAATAGCCATTGGCATCATAGGTTCGGAGTCTTTTTGTGATATGCCATTTACAAGATTTTCACATGGTGTTAATCTTCAAATACCCGGACAGGGCTTTCTGCAAACATTTGTCGTTTTTCACCCTCCATTTAAGATAGCTTTTCAAAATAATGATATTGGAGACCAGTTGCATCAATCAGACACGGCTTTTAAAAGAGCTGTTCACAATGGTATTTTGATTTCGTTGACAGGCACCTTTTCTGACCAAATCAATGGGTTATCAGTCTCAGGCTGGATGAGTATGGGGCGAAAAGTCAACGGAGTTTCAATAAATCCGCTCTGGAATTTTTATACCAGAATCAATGGTATTTCTTTAGGATTATTCAATAGCACGTTAGAAACAAAGGGTATACAAATCGGGTTGGTCAATAAGTCAGTCAAACTAAAAGGAATTCAGCTGGGATTGTGGAATAAAAACGGAAAGCGGTCATTGCCTGTTATTAACTGGAATTTTAATGATTAAATGTATATGTCGATCATCTGTACGATTCGCTTGCATTTCCCAAAATCATTTTTTAACTTTCTTGCAACAAACAAACAGCCATCCCCCCGATGCCTATTTGCCTGTATAACAACATATTACCCCCCCCCATCAACAAACAAAAGGCAGCATGTTTGCGCTGTTGGATACTGTTTTTGGCAAAAGGGGGTATACAAGAATGCGTTTTGGCCATTATTTTTCCGGTTCATGAAAGTTTTTTTGATGACCGGTTTGTGCATAAGCCGATTGCAAAAACTTTTTTATTATGAAAAAAACTATATTTATTTCTGTAATTATTATACTATTGATTTTAAAAACTGTCAGTGCCGAACATTTGAATTTTTACCAAGAAATAGATCGTCTCGATACTATTTCTTGTATTGAGCGATTAAATTATCAAATATTGGTCGAACGCATATCAGAAAGTCAGTCCAAATATCACTTAATAATAATTTACACTGATTGGTGTAAACCATGTAGCGAGGCGATTGAAATTGTAAATGCTAATTTTTCAACATTGCCAGATTTATCAATTTACTATGTTTATCCTGATAAACTGAAAAATATTACATTGATATCCAAATACTTAAAAAAGCACGGTGTCTATAGACAAACTTATATTCTCGACGAAAGCTATAGTGGTAATGTAAAAAAACGCTTTATCAAATTTAGAAATGAACTTTGTACTGGGTGTGATGAAATACTCGGATTTCCCTCAGTAATCTTATTAAATGACTCGAAGGATGTTTTATATATGCACACAGGCTCAATTAATGTAGGTGATATTAGAGATCAATTAAAATAGAGACTTGAAATTGCATTGCCCAAAATCATTTTTTAACTTTATTGCAACAAACAAACAGCCATGCCTCCCACATCTAAATTATTGAATATCAAAACACAAAGATAATCATGAAAAAAAGAATCTTAATCGAATTCGGCGTTTTATCCCTGCTGATCATGGTCTTGTTGCCCATGATGTATACCTTGTTTTTCGTCAGCGGAAAGGAAGATATGATCTATTTTTTCCGCCTGCATATCCGCTATGTCGTTCCATCACTCTTGGTGTTGTGGGTGGTGTTTCGGCTTTGGCGAATTAAGAAGGCAGGAAAAACTACAGCGAGCTGATTGTAATACTTCTCTGCGGTTACGAAGGCGTTTTTAGTCTGGCCTGCCGGTAAAGGCATCCATGCTCTTATACACCCGCAGCCATTTGCCGGCCACCAAATCGAACAGGCGCACAGGCATGAGTCCTTTTAGCAGTGGAATCAGATACACCAGTGCCGGCATGCGTACAAAAACGCGGTTGCGTTCGATGCCACGGATGATTTTACAGGCAGCTTTTTCAGGACTCAGATTGGGGATGAGCAGGTTCACCCTGGCGCCTGCAAACATACCTGTGTTGATGTAACTGGGTGTTACGGTAGTCACTTTTACGCCTGTTTTGAGTTGCTCCATTTCAAGCCGCACCGATTCGGCCCAGCCATACACCGCCCATTTGCTGGCTGCATACACCGCCATGCGCGGATTGGCCAACATGCCGGCTGCCGAAGAAATGACAACAAGATATCCGCTGCCACGAGCGATCATGGCAGGCAAAAAAGCCCGGGCTGGTCGCATCACCCCAAGCACGTTCACCCCAATAGTCTTGTCTATTTCGGCGTGGCTGTGGTCATGAAAAAATCTGCCGGTCACAACACCTGCATTCAGCACCAGCACATCAGGCGTCAAACCTGCCTCTAGAAGGCTTGCTGCTGCCTTGTCAACAGAGGCTGCATCCGATACATCTACCTGCATGCAAAGCGTTTGGCTCCGCTCCATCAACTGATCAAAGTTTTTTTCGTCAACATCCCACACAATGACTTTCTGAGCGCCCTTTTCGAGCGCCAGGTCGCCAAGGATTTTTCCGATGCCCGATGCACCACCTGTGATCAGGAGAGTCTTGTTTTTGAGCTGGGTCATATGACATTGTTTTTGTTCAACTGACTAATCAATCTCTTGTTTCTTCGCCTAAATTAAATTATTTTTTGATTGATGCGAATGCTGCTTATTTTTGTGGCTGTCAAACACAATGGAACGACCATGATAAAACAATATTTTTCTTTGTCTTTACTGCTTATTCTGATGCTCAGCCATAGCCTGATCAAAGCTCAGGAGATCAACCAAATGATGATGGATACCTTGCGAAAGAGACCGGTACTGATCGATTTTGTTGATCGCGACGGGCTGCAAACTGGCGAATTTGCTGAGTCGTACGCTACTGAATATGCCGACTATCAGGTTGATCAAAGCATTGCCGACCAACTGAAAACAGTGATGACTGGTGTGGAAGTGACCATTGTGCTGGGCAGTTGGTGTGGCGATAGCAAAGAACAGCTGCCACGTTTTCTGCGTTTGATGGATGCCATTGGTTTTCCTGAAGACAACCTGGTGATGATCGCCGTAGGAAGCGACAAAAAAGCCCGAACCATTGATGCGGGTATTTATGCTGTACAAAAAGTGCCAACCTTTATTTTTTATCGCATGGGCAAGGAGCTGGGCCGTATCATCGAAACACCACGTGTGAGCCTCGAGGCTGATATGTTGCGCATCCTGAAACGCCCGGCACATCCGGATGATCTTGACTAAACCCTCTTTTTTGACTTACCTTTAACTGATGTTACACACTTTTGAACATATCGACCAGTTGCGCGAAGCTATTGCCATTGCACGGGCAGGCGGCCGCAGCATTGGCTTTGTGCCCACCATGGGCGCCTTGCACGAAGGACATTTGGCTTTGATGCGTAAAGCCCTCCAGGAAAACGATTACCTGGTTGTGAGCGTTTTCGTGAACCCGATTCAGTTTAACAACCCCATCGACCTGGAGAAATATCCCAGAACACTCGAGCGCGATACTGCAATGCTGCAATCGGTTGGCTGTCAAGCACTTTTTGCTCCCTCCGTAGCCGAGATGTATCCCGAGCCGGATCAAACCCAGTTTAACTTTGGCAAACTGGCAACTGTCATGGAAGGGGCCTTCAGACCCGGGCATTTCAATGGCGTTGCAATCGTTGTAAAAAAACTTTTCGAGATCGTTGAGCCCGATAAAGCCTATTTCGGTGAAAAAGATTATCAGCAGTTGGCCATCATCAAAGAACTCGTGGTGCAGCAGCGGATGAGGGTGGAAATTGTGCCATGTGCCACCGTTCGCGAAGTTGACGGATTGGCGATGAGCTCAAGAAACACGCGGCTTTCAGCGGATGAAAGAGCCATGGCACCTCATATTTACAAAATACTTTCAAAGGCTGCCACTTTGCGCAATGTGTTGAGTCCGGAAGAGATGTGTGCTTTTGCCAAAGAAAAACTGGAAGCCGTTAATGGCTTTCAACTCGAGTATGTTGAAGTGGCTGACGACCGCTATTTGCAGCCTTTTGAGCATTGGAACGATGTGGCCGGCGCAAGGATATTTGTGGCTTTGCAGCTGGGTCAGGTGCGCCTCATCGACAATATCAGAATATTTTAATAATTTTGCCGCTCCGATGTATCTTCTTCGGAGCCAAACAATCATACGATGAACATCGAAGTTTTAAAATCGAAAATACACCGTGCCACCATCACGCAGGCCGATTTGAACTATATCGGCAGCATTGCGATAGATGAAAACCTGATGGATGCCGTGAACCTGATAGAAAACGAAAGGGTCAGCATCTACAACATCACCAATGGCGAACGGCTCGAAACCTACGTGATCAAAGGCAAACGTGGTAGCGGTATCATTTCACTCAACGGAGCAGCAGCCCGTAAAGCCGCAGTGGGCGATCATGTGATTATCGTTTCCTACGCCAGCATGGATTTTGAAGCTGCCAAAAGCTGGAAACCTGCCATCGTATTCCCTGATCATCACAACAAAATCAGCCAATAGTATTGAAAAAGCTACTGGTCAACGTGTTAAAGTACGCTTTCTTTTTATTGCTGGGCGTATTTTTACTGTGGTTGAGTTTTCGTAACATCAACTTGCAGGCTTTGTGGAAAGACATCCGCTCGGCCAATTACGTCTGGATGGCCGTAGGATTGGTTTTTGCGGTCACATCTCACATATTCAGGGCATTGCGCTGGAACTTGCTGATCAACTCGCTGGGTTATAAAACCCGGCTTTGGACCACTTTCTATGCCGTGATGATTGGCTATATGGCCAATACCGCGGTGCCGCGCATGGGCGAATTCATGCGTTGCGGTGTGCTTTCGCGTAAAGAAAAAATCTCTTTCAACGCCCTGTTTGGTTCCGTCATTTCCGAAAGACTGTTCGATCTGTTGGTGCTCATTGTGTTGCTTTTTATGGTTGTGGTTTTTCAATGGAGCCTGCTGGGCAATTTCGTTACCGAGATGACGGCCCCCTTTGTGCAAGCCATTAGCAAAAACTTCCTTAACCTGAGCCTGTTTGGATTTTCCTTGCTGGCCGTTGCCTACCTGATGTATTGGCTACGTAAGCGATACAAAGACCATTTGGATGAATTGCCGGGATACCAAAAATTTCACGAACTGTTCTCAGGCATGCTCGATGGCATCAAAACCATCAAAAGGATGCAGCAGAAATGGCTTTTCATGTTCTACACCCTGATGATCTGGGTGTTTTATGTGCTGATGATCTGGGTTCCGTTTTATATGTTGCCCGAAACGAGCCACTTGGGTTTGCAGGCCGCCATTACCATGCTCGCCATAGGTAGCTTGGGTATTGTAGCGCCCGTTCCCGGAGGCATCGGTGCCTACCATTTTATCGGAAAAGCGGTTTTGGTTGAGTTGTACCAAATTGCAGATATTGGCGCCGGTTCGTTTGTAGCCATCACACATGCCGGTCAAACACTGCTCAATGTAGTAGTTGGCGGCCTTTCGTATTTTATCATGTTTTTTATCGACCACAAAAAGCCTCTCAATGCAACAAACAGAGATTCTCAGCCAGAAAATTCTTGATGCAGATCAATTGCGGCGATCGCTCAATCTGTGGCGCTTTCAGCAGAAACGGATTGTGTTTACCAATGGTTGTTTCGACATCCTGCATCTGGGTCATGTTGATTACCTGGCCAAGGCTTCCGATCTGGGTGATATTTTGGTGATAGGTCTTAACACAGATACCTCGGTGAGCCGCATCAAAGGTCCGGACAGACCGGTGAATGACGAACAGGCCCGTGCACGATTGCTCGCTGCTTTGCAATTTGTGGATGCTGTAGTACTCTTTGATGAAGCCACTCCTTACGAATTGATCAAAAAAGTGCAACCTGACGTGTTGGTCAAGGGCAAAGATTACAAAGCCGAAGAAGTGGTTGGCTACGATATCGTTACAGCCAAAGGTGGCCATGTGGAAACCATTGACCTGGTGGAAGGTTATTCCACGACAGCCCTCATCGAAAAGCTGAAAAAATAGAAAATTTCAAGGTCAATACTGTGCTTTTGGGGCCGATTTGTTTCCATCTTTTTACCCAAGTCTAATTGACTTTTCCCAAAACGAAACTTTTTTTCTGAATTTGCGTAAAATAGTTGTATTGAGAAATATGTAAGCCTCTCTATAACAACGTGTTAAATATTGGGCACGACAGTTGCATCGTTCTTATCAAACCAGATAAAGCAAAATACATGAAAAGATTCGTTTACGTGTTGTTGCTGCTTTTTGCAATAGCATTGGGTGCATGCCAAAAAAACTACAACACTCCGATCGACCCGGAAAAAATGGAGGACCTGACAGTTCCTGCCTCTTTTAGTTGGGAAACAACGCAGCAAATAACGGTTACGATCCTCAGTGAGAGTTCACGTGTGATCCAAATTACCTCTGAAGATGAGAACACCCGCTATCACAAGGGCTTTTATAACCAAATAGAAGATCCCTATACAGTGAAGCTGAAGCTTCCGGCTGACATTCAGCGATTAAGAATTAATGGAAGCTTGTACGATATTTCAGGGGAAAGCTTACTGGTTGACCTTGATCCGGTAGCCAAAAGCCAGAGAGCGCTGCATTCGTTTGAGTTTCCGGCTGGTTTGGTCTCCTATTGGAGTTTCGATCAGGTGAGCAACAATATTGCTCCTGATGCTAGCGGGCTCAATAATGGGACGGTTTCGGGTGCTACGGCAGTTGCTGGTGTGAGTGGTAAAGCACTGCATTTCGACGGAACAGGCCAAAACGTAACGGCACCTACAAGCAGCAGTTTAAACACGACTTCGAACCAAATCAGTTTTTCATTGTGGTTTGCCCGTCAGAGTCTGACACAGGGCGGGTCATTTGCGTATATCAATACGAAGTATATTCTTCGCATGGATGCTAATGGGAAAATATCATGGAACGTTTACAATCCCACATGGTCAAGCATTACGATTGATTATACCAACCGGATTGTCGACATGAACTGGCACCATCTGGTGGCTACCTATGATGGAGAAACACTAAAAATTTATATCGATGGCATCTTGAAGAAGGAAGGAAATGCAACGGGCAATCTCCAGGCCAGCTCAGCACCGTTGATCATAGGCAGCCAATCGACCATAAATTTCTTCAATGGCTATATAGATGAAGTAGCCTTGTTTAGCCGCGCCTTGACGCCGGAAGAAGTTTCAGATATACAGCAAAACAATTACAATCCGGGCACAGATGAAACGGCCATTTTGAGCCATTGGAGCCTGGATGAACTTGATAACAACCAGGCTACTGACCAGGCTGGAGGCTACAACGGAACTGTGACAAATGCCACACTTGCACAAGGCATGGTGGGCAATTGCTACGAATTTAATGGCACCGATGCTACTGTCATTATCCCGCACAACAGCATCATGAATCTCTCCCCGGCGCTTAGCTTGATGGCCTGGGTGAAAACACGTGAAAACAAAACGGTGAAAATTGCACAGAAAGGCGACTGGGACGGATATGGGCTTTATCAGGACAAATGGAGTGGATGGCGCGCTGGTGTCAGGCTCGAAGACAACACCAACCTGATGGTGGGCTGGGGAAATGGTGTGCCGCAGATGAATGAGTGGTACCATGTGGCGATGACTTTTGACGGAACAACCCTGAGTTTGTATGTCAACGGGCAATTGACAAGCACCAACACCACCAATGTGGCTATTCATCCCAACACCCGCACCTTCTCCATTGGTTCCGACAATGGGGCACAGAAATTCTTCAACGGGTATATCGATGAAGTAAAACTCTATGCTTCAGCACTGAGCCAGATTGAGGTGCAGGCTGTGATGGAACAAACGGCCCAACTCACTGATCAGGATGGCGATGGCATTCAGGATGATGAGGATGATTATCCGGCTGATGCCTCCAGGGCATTCAATAACTTCTATCCAGCGGGCGAAAATGCCAGCCTGGCTTTCGAAGATCTTTGGCCTGGAAAAGGCGATTACGACTTTAACGATTTGGTTGTTGACTATCAGTTTACAGCCATTACCAATCAGAACAACAAACTCACCGAAGTGATAGGCACTTTTGTGGTGAGGGCGAACGGAGCCGGACTGCGCAACGGCTTTGGCTTCCAGCTCGATGGCAATGTGGCAGCTTCCGACATGCAGGTGGAAGGATCAGAGATTGGCGAAAATTACATCAATCTGAATGAAAACGGAACCGAGGCAAACCAAAATAAACCTACCGTCATCGTATTCGATAACATCAAAAACATCCTGCAGTCTTCAGCGGGTTTTGGTGCCAATGTTGTACCAGGTTTGCCTTATGTCGATCCGGACACCATTCAGATCAGCATGGCTTTTACTCCCAATACCTATTCGCTGGCCGATCTCAATATCGAGTCGTGGAATCCTTTCCTGATTGTTGATATGGATCGTGGCAAAGAAATACACCTGCCGGATGATGCGCCTACTTCTTTGGCCGATATCGCTTATTTTGGCCAAATGGATGATGATTCAGATCCTGCCATGGGTCCCTACTACAAAACGAGCATCAACTTGCCCTGGGCGATCAACATCAGCCGCTCTTTTGCCTATACAAACGAAAACGCACTGATCACACAGGCTTACCTGAAGTTTGCCGAATGGGCCGAGTCGGGTGGAGCGAGCTACAACGACTGGTACCTTGATGAGTCTGGCTACCGTGATGATGCCTACATCTATACCAAACCAGAATAGCATTTATTGCACTTCCACAACCAGTCCTTTGAGGTAGGCACCTTCGGGATGAAAAATGCTGACCGGATGATCGGCTGGTTGCGAAAGATGGTATAATACCCTGACGCGTCGCCCTGCATCGATGGAGGCAGCCATCACAATGGCTTCGAAAGCCTGCCTGTCGACGGCCTGCGAACAGCTGAAAGTGAACAGCAAGCCTCCTTTGGCTATTTTTTTGATGGCTTCCGAATTGATATAGCGGTAACCCAAAAGTCCTTTGTGTCGGTTGTGGTGGTTTTTGGCAAAAGCCGGAGGATCAAGCACAATCAGATCAAACTGTGCTTCGGGCATCTGTTCAAGGTATTTTTTGGCATCAACGGCCAGGCAAGGATTAGTATCGGTGTCGAAACCGTTCAGCCGGATATTATGCGCACAAAGCTCGATGGCCTTCTTTGAACTGTCGACCGAAACTACCTGTTGAGCGCTGCCGAGCAAAGCTGCTACTGAAAAACCACCTGAGTAGCTGAAGGTATTAAGCACTTTTTTACCGCCGGAAAGTGTTTTGAGCAAGAGTCGGTTTTCGCGCTGATCGATAAAAAAGCCTGTTTTTTGACCTTGTTCCCAATCAATAGCAAATTGCATCTTATTCTCAGAAACAGCTGTTGCACTTACTGAACCTTTCAGGTAGCCGTCAGCAAAACCCTGGCGGCCCATGCGCTGCATGGCCTCGGCACTTTTGTTGTAAATGGCATCCAGTTGAAGATCCGCTATTTCCTGTATGGCTGATGCAATCAGTTCAAGATTGAGCGACATCCCTACCGACTGCGCCTGCAACACGGCTGTTTTGCCGTAAACATCGATAATCAAACCCGGCAGGCCATCACCCTCGGAATGTACGAGCCGATAGGCAGTTGTTTGTGGATTGTGGGTCAGATTCAACTGTTGACGCAGCGCAAATGCCTGCTGCAGCTTTTTCTGAAAGAAATCCTTGTCGACAGTAACTTGCTCAAATGCAAGAAGTTTTACAGCAATGCTGTCCGGTTCGAAAAAACCTGTTCCGATAATCTCGCCTGAAGCATCCGCTACATAAATCAGGTCACCCGCCTTTACTTCTGCAGGTTTGTGTTTGATAGCACCTGAAAAAATCCAGGGGTGGAAACGTTTCACGGCCTGCTCTTTGCCTTTTTGCAGAATAATGACCGGGTATGTAGTGTGTGTTGATTTCATGCTGCAAAGGTAAGCGCAAAGGTGTTTACTTGGTCATTTGGATAGCCCGGGTCTGCAATTTTCGTATGTTTGTTAGACCAAAACTTATCGGATGAAATTTTTCAGATATGCCCTGATTTTCTGCTGCCTGCTGGCAGGTGTGATGGCCCAAACACAAGTTTCGGACTATGTCAATCCATTGATTGGAACCCAAAAAATGGGTCATACCTATCCGGGTGCTACGGCGCCTTTTGGTATGGTGCAGCTGAGTCCTGACACCGACACCCTGAAATACTCATACGGAGAGGGGTATAGCGGAGAAGTTTATCGGTATTGTGCAGGTTATCAATATGATGACCCGACGATTGTTGGTTTTTCTCACACCCATTTTTCGGGCACAGGGCATTCCGATCTGGGCGATTTTCTGCTGATGCCAATATGCGGAGAGTTGAAGTTAAATCCGGGAACGGCCAACAATCCAGATGCTGGTTACCGCAGCCGTTTTTCGCATGAGAAGGAGCAGGCTCGTCCAGGTTATTACAGCGTCCAATTGCTTGATGACAATATCAAAGCAGAGCTGACCGCGACCGAGAGAGTGGGGTTTCACCGCTATTCATTTCCTGTTACAACCGATTCAGCTCATGTGATTCTTGACATGCGACACGGCATTTACGATTATCCCGGAAAAGATGTCTGGACCTTTATCAGGGTAGAAAATGACACACTGGTCACCGGATTCAGACAGACACGCGGCTGGGCTCGCACACGTTACCTGTATTTTGCCATGACTTTTTCGAAACCGATTCTTCATTTTGGCCGGCAAAATGACGAAAAAGTACTGTATAAGGGGTTTTATCGCAAGTTTGATGAAACAAAGGATTTCCCTGAAATGGCCGGCAAAGAAATTGTGGCCTGGTTCGATTTTGACCTCAAAGACCAAAGACCTTTGCTGGTAAAAATGGCATTGTCTTCCACAAGTACTGACGGAGCTTTGCGAAATCTGCAAGCGGAAATTCCTGACTGGGATTTCGATCGCATCGTTCAACAAACAGCAAAAAAATGGGAAGATGAATTGGCGAAAGTCACCATTGAAGCTCCCGAAACGGTAAAACAAAATTTTTATACTGCACTTTATCATGCGTATCTATCGCCCACGATTTATATGGATGTTGATGGTAGCTATCGCGGTATCGATCAGATTAATCACCAGACGAACGGGTTTGTTAACTATTCTACCTTTTCACTTTGGGATACATTCAGGGCATTGCATCCGCTGTTGACTTTGCTGCAACCTGAGCGCACCAACGACATGATCCGGTCGTTGCTGGCGCATCAGCAACAAAGCGTACATAAAATATTGCCTATTTGGTCGCATCAGGCCAATGAAAACTGGTGCATGATTGGCTACCACGCTGTTCCGGTGATTGTTGATGCCTGGCGCAAGGGCATTCGTGGTTTTGACACAGACGCAGCTTTCAAGGCAATAACCGCAAGCGCGAACTACAACTTGTATGATGGAATCGGGGAATACAGAAAATTTGGCTTTGTGCCTGATGATTTGCAATCAAACGCAGCCTCTAAGACACTTGAATATGCTTATGATGATTGGTGTATTGCAATGATGGCGAATGAGCTCACTGAGCTGGATAGCGCACATGTTTTTGAAAAACGGGCGCGCTCTTTTATTGCGCTCCACGACAGCAGTTCGGGATTTATCAGGCCTAAAGACAGTCAGGGGAATTTCCGGAAGCAATTTGATCCTCTGGCCACTGAAGGCCAGGGTTTCATTGAAGGAAACGCTTGGAACTATTCTCTTTTTGCCCCGCATGATCCGCAGCAGCTGATTGACTGGCATGGCGGTAATGAGGCCTTTGTGGCACATCTTGATTCACTTTTCACCATGTCTCTCTCAGCCGAATCGATTGCACACAGCGAAGATATTACTCACGATGGTATCATCGGCAACTATATCCATGGCAATGAGCCGAGCCACCATGTTCCATATCTGTATAGTTACGCTTTTTCACCCGAAAAAACACAGCAACGCGTCAGGCAAATCATGGAAACGCTGTATTTCCCCCGTCCTGACGGGTTGCCCGGAAACGATGACTGCGGGCAGATGTCGGCCTGGTATGTTTTCAGCGCATTGGGTTTTTACCCGGTTTGTCCCGGATCAAATGAGTATGTGCTGGGCAGCCCGATTGTG
Source organism: Bacteroidales bacterium UBA5536 (assembly GCA_002426795.1). GTDB lineage: Bacteria > Bacteroidota > Bacteroidia > Bacteroidales > F082 > UBA5536. The sequence continues at coordinate 194,552 of DINQ01000004.1, read as the reverse complement.
GATGAAGCCGTGATACAGTTGGAAGGTAAAACATTCAAAATCAAAACCATCAACCAGTCTCCTGAAAATATTTATGTAAAAAGGATTTTGTTGAATGGCAAAACCTACAACAAGCTTTTTATCCGGCATGAGGATCTGACAGAGGGTGGTGAATTGGTGTTTGAAATGTCAGACAAGCCAAATGTGCGACTTTCGTCAGATAACTTTATTTTGCCCTATTCGATGAGTCGCAGCAATGCATTCTTGAAGTAGCGGACAAATTGTCGTATTTTTGTAAAAAAACAAACACATGTCTAAAAATAGTTTTTCTGTCAGTGGCCAGGTTGTTGACCTGAGAGCATCCAAAGTATTTCCCGGTACCATTCATGTTGAAAACGGCCGAATTGTTACGATAACACACGAAAAATCAGTGCCTAATCAGTTTATCATGCCGGGTTTGATCGATGCCCACGTTCATATCGAAAGCTCTATGCTGATACCCTCGGAGTTTGCACGTATGGCTGTGGTACACGGAACCGTTGCAACGGTAAGCGATCCTCACGAGATTGCCAATGTGCTTGGAATTGAAGGCATTCAATATATGATCGAAAACGGAAATAGAGTCCCTTTTAAATTCTATTTTGGCGCCTCTAGTTGTGTGCCGGCGACCGGATTTGAGACTGCAGGTGCTACTTTAGGCGTGGATGCGATGGAAATACTGCTTTCGATGCCCGAAATCAAATACATGGCTGAAATGATGAATTATCCGGGTGTGTTGTTTCAGGATCAGGAAGTCATGGCCAAAATTGCAGTAGCTAAAAAGCATGGAAAACCTGTTGACGGTCATGCCCCCGGCCTGATGGGTGATGATGCCAAAAAGTATATCGAAGCAGGCATTTCTACTGATCATGAGTGCTTCACGATGGACGAGGCACTTGATAAAATCAAATATGGCATGAAAATCCAGATCAGAGAGGGGAGTGCGGCAAAAAACTTTGATGCACTTGTCGATCTGCTGGAAGACCATCCGGACAAAGTGCTGTTTTGCAGCGACGACAAGCATCCGGATGACTTAGAGCGCGGCCATATCAACTTGCTGGTAAAACGCGCCATTGCAAAAGGCTACGATCCGATGCGGGTGCTGCAGAGCTGTATCCTCAATCCGGTCGATCATTACAAACTCGATGTCGGTTTGCTGCAATCTGGTGATGCGGCAGACTTCATTGTAGTGAATAACTTCAACGAATTTATTGTCAAGAAAACTTATATTGACGGTGTTTTGGTTGCCGAAAACGGGAAAACACTGATTCAGTCTGTTGACGCCACAACACCCAACCACTTTTCAATTAACGGTCTCGATTCAAAAGATTTACAGATTACTCATAAGGGAGGAAAAATTCGTGTGATTGAGGCTTTAGAAGGGCAGCTGATCACAAATACAGTGGTGGTGGCTCCCTTGGTTGTTGCAAACAGGGTTGAAAGCGACCCGAGTCGGGATATACTGAAAATGGCTGTCATCAACCGCTATCAGAAAGCCAAACCTGCGGTCGCGTTTATCAAAAACATCGGCTTGAAACGTGGAGCCATTGCATCGACAGTGGCGCACGACAGCCATAACCTGATTGTGGTGGGATGCGACGACGTTAGCATGGTGGCAGCTGCCAATCTTCTGATTGAAAGCAAAGGTGGTGTGGCCGTTGTTGATGGCGAAAAGCAGCATGTTTTGCCGTTGCCGGTAGCTGGCTTGATGAGCAATAAGGATGCCTGGGAAGTAGCCCGCGCCTACGAAGCCATCGATCAGATGGCAAAAGGAATGGGTTCCACGCTACGGGCACCATTTATGACGCTTTCATTCATGGCTTTGTTGGTAATACCTCAGTTGAAGCTCAGCGACAAGGGCCTTTTTGACGGAAAGGCCTTTTCATTCACTACGCTGGAGGTTGAGGCGTAATCGATTGTTTAAGAGTGTTATAGGCCTCGGCTTTATTTAGATTGCTTTTATATTAGGGTTGAAACACAAACATATGCAGATATGATTGTATATGCGATGCTGTATTGCTTATTTTTGCAAAAAATAGCATTATGCAAGCCACAGAAATTACCGAACAGAGCATAGCCAAGCTGGAAAAAGTTGCCAGCAGGTTGCGCGCCATTGCCCATCCGGTTCGACTTGCGATTATTGAAATGTTGACCGAAGAAAAGCGCATGAGTGTAACCGAGATTTATCTCAGGCTCGACATCGAACAGGCTTCTGCCTCGCACCACCTCAATATCATGAAGAATAAGGGCGTCTTGGATTCGCGCCGTGAAGGAAAAAAAATCATTTATTCATTGCACAACAACACCTTGTCAGATATCATTCACTGTATCGACCATTGCAAGGACTGTTAGTTGGTCTTGATTTCCCAACTTTCTTCGAAGTCCCAGTTTGCCCTGATTTCCATCTCTTTATCGAAATAGAAGACCCGCTCAGGTTGTATGTTTTTGAGGTAGTTACCGCTATCCCAACGCCCGTTTTTATTGGCATCGGCAATCGCTTTTAGTCGGTATTTTCCGGCTGGAAGATATTGGTAAGTAAGCAGTTCAGATCCTTGAACCAATCGTTGTTGCAACACATTCTCCTTCTGATCCATCAGTTGCACAATCAGCCTAGCGGCAGTGTCCTGCTGAATGATATCCAGGTACAAATTACCATACTCCTCAGCAGTTCCAACCTTGAAGGCTACCTGTGTGGTGTCGTTGGTAAGCCCGCTATAGCCAAAAAATACTGAATCAGGAAAGATAAACATATAGTTGCCACCCAGTTCAAGCTGGGCATCCAAACGGTATTTGAACCCGTTGCTGTCTGCTTTTACAAAACCTAACTGATTTATCAACGTATCTTGTTGGTTGATAAATAGTGTAGAATCCCGCATTTGATAGCGCACAATCGGCTCGTCGAAAGTGAACGTAAAGGATTTTTCCGGATCAAGCTTTCGTGAGCGTGCATTGTTGCGCAAATTCAGGTATACAGGCGCTTCTTCTTCGTCCTTTTTGCGTTTTTTTGCTGCTGCTACAACATTTGTGCGCGGCTTCAAAGGGATACCTAGTGTATCATTGATCAATGTATCGTAAACAATGCGGACAAAAATACTATCTGCACCAATTTTTTTGTGATACCAGAAGAGTGTGTCGAACTGGGGACTATAAAGCTTTAGCAGATTAAAGCTATCCGGAAGTGTCTCAAATGGCTCAACTGAAATATCCTTAGCCGGATAACGGAACGCAAAACGTAATAATTCTTCAGTCACAGCTTCAGCACGCAGCAGGCGCTGGATCGAATCCTGTTCTTCGAACATGAACAATTGCAGGGCATGTGCCGGGTCGGCAGATTTTTTTTCAGCCACAATCAGCGAGTCGGCTTCCATCTGCGCCAGCGTGTCGTTCACTGGATTTAGCAAGGTGGTGTCAGCTTCAATGGAAAGTCCAAGGCTATCAGCATTTGCCAAATTGCTGGTGTCTTTGCGTGTAGGCTTCACATAGGTTGGGAAAATCAGGCTGTCGATAAAGGCAATTTTTTCACCGGGCATATCATACAAGAAATTGCTGTTCATGTCGGTGAGTGCGAAAAGCTTATAGGGTTCGTTTTTCAGGTTCGTGAGCTTAAAATTTCCCTCCTTGTTGGTTCGCGAAACATAATAGGGCTTCACCAGATATGGCAGCGAGTCAACAGGAACAGTGTCGTTGTTCAGCATATATAACATCACAAAAGCCTCTTCCGGATATTTCATGTTAAAGGCATCGCGCACATTTCCTGCAATTGACATGGAGTCGAGTACCGGCCCGGTGGAAAACACGAAAGTGAACCCGCTGAGGGGGTTACTTTCGGTGAGATCGACGATGGCATCGCCAAAAAACACACTATAGGTGGTTGAATCATCAAGCGGTTCATCAAACTTCACCATCAGTGTCTTGCCCCTCAGCCTGAATTCGGGTTTGCCTGCAGGAGGAGGAGAAATGAGCGCCTGTTTTTGAATGTTGTCAAGTTTCACAAACTCGTCAAACGTAATCTGAATGGCATTTCCCTTGAAGTTGACCGAATAGTTTTCGGGAACAGAAGAAACTACTTCTGGCGGAATAATGTCTTTGATGCCGCCTTTGGGCATAACAGGATTTGCGCACCTGAGTAAGATCAAATACGTCAGCGCGGGAAGGAGGATGGCAAACAGATGTTTGAAAAGCCTTTTCATACCCTGCAAAGATGCGAAAAAAACGCATCAGCTTGCCAGATCATCATGCTTTTACATCAGCGTAAAACGGACAGGCAGGGTAAACTGCACCCTCACAGGCTGATTGCGTTGTTTTCCGGGATTCCATTTGGGCATCTGGCTTACCACTCGCAAAGCTTCTTCGTCGCAGCCGCCGCCAATTCCCCTGAGGACTTTCACGTTAGACACTGAACCATCGGGTTCAACAACAAAACCAACATAAACAGTTCCCTGGATTCCTGCTTCGCGGGCCTCAACCGGATAGTGGATGTTTTCAGCAAAATACTTCATACGGGCTGCATCTCCTCCTGGAAATGAGGGTTGTTCTTCTACCACCAGAAATATTTCCTGTTCCTGAACCGCTTCTTCCTCTTGCGGCCGCTCGATCGGCACGTATTCGGGGATGACCGTTTTTTGGTCCACATCTGCCCGGATATCAATACTTGAAGCGTCTTCTGCATCGTTTTTAACGATGGTCAGCATGGTGATTTGCTGCATTGGGGTATGGGATGGCGGCGGAGGCGGGGGTGTTTGAAATGTGTTGATGATTTCTTCCTGAATGACCTTCATTTCACTACGGTCGAAGTTTAATTCAGGTGCTCGGGTGGGGCGTTTGGTTTGGAGGGCAAAAAAGATAGCTAACAAGCTAAACACCAGACCGATTTCGAAAAACAGGCCTTTCTTGTTTTCAAGATCAGCCTTTTGGGTTTTATAACTGATCATGGCTTGAACGTTTTGGTTCTTATTGAAAATGAGCAAAAAACATGCCGAATTGCGATTTTGGCTGTATGATATTTTTTGGTGAAGATTGCATCAGTTTGTAAAAACCAGCCTGCATTCTTTTGAACGAAATGCGAGAGACAAATATTCATTACCTTTGCGGCCTTAGGGATTGCGAAGCAGAAATAACCTCATCAGGATGGCAGAACTTGATAAAATTAAGCAGCCGATAGAAGACCAGCTCGATCATTTCGAAAAAGTTTTCAAAAATAGTATGCGATCGCGGATTCCCCTGCTCGATCAGGTTACCCGTTATATTGTACGTTCAAAAGGCAAGCAAATGCGACCCATGTTTGTGCTGCTTTCGGCTAGTATTGCCGGTGAAATCGAGGAATCCACTTATAGGGCAGCAACACTCATTGAACTACTGCATACGGCCACGCTTGTACATGATGATGTGGTTGACGACTCAAACGAGCGAAGAGGATTTTTCTCCATTAATGCTTTGTGGAAGAACAAGATAGCCGTTTTGGTGGGAGATTATTTGTTATCCCGGGGCATGCTGTTGGCACTTGACAATAATGATTTTGAATTGTTAAAAATCGTGTCGAATGCCGTGCGCGAAATGAGCGAAGGTGAGCTTTTGCAGATTGAAAAGGCCCGACGGATGGACATTGAAGAATCGATTTACTTTGAAATTATCCGAAAAAAAACCGCATCACTCATAGCTTCCTGTTGCGCTGTTGGCGCAGCCTCAGCGGGAGCTGATCATGAGTTGATTCAGCGTATGCATGCCTTTGGCACGGATGTAGGCATCGCCTTTCAAATCAAGGATGATATTTTTGACTATGAAAAGTCAGGAAAAACCGGAAAGCCTAGCGGAATTGACATCAAGGAAAGAAAGATGACTTTACCGCTGATTTATCTGCTGAACCAGGCAGGAGCCATCGAGAAAAGAAGAATTATCAGGCTTGTCAAAAGGCATGGGAGCGAGACCGAACGTGTGGAAAAGCTGATGAAACGGGTAGAGGAAGCTGGTGGAATTGCCTATGCTGAAAAGCAGATGGAAAAATACATTAAAAGTGCCCACGCACGGCTCGAAGGTCTTCCTGATTCTCCTGCATTAACTGCTTTACACCAACTGGTTGAGTATGTGGTGTCGCGCAAAAAATAGACTGTTTGGGCCAGCAATTTTATTGTGTGGCCAATAACAGACAAATTAGCAAAGCACAAAACAAGCAAGCTGTAAAAATGAGTTTCACGACTTTTGATTCCTTCAGAAATCGAAATTTCAGTTTGTTTTTCATGGGACAATCCATTTCGCTGCTTGGCACGTGGATGCAGAAAACAGCGGTCAGCTGGGTGATTTATTCCATCACGCAATCGAAGTTTATGCTGGGTGTTTCTGTTTTCGCAACACTTTTCCCAACAGCTCTGATTTCACTTTACGGCGGCATCATTGCCGACAGATACAACCGTTACAAAGTATTGCTGACAACGCAATTGTTGTCATTATTGCAAGCTGTTTTGCTCACCATTGCCATCATTTATTTCAAGCAATATGCAGTGTGGGTTATCATTGTTTTAAGCATGCTGCTCGGATTGATCAATGGATTTGATGTACCTGCACGACAATCTTTGATCCGGGATTTGGTGCTCGATAAAAACATGCTTCCCAATGCCTTGGCACTGAACTCTTCGATGGTCAATATGTCGAAATTGATTGGGCCTGCCATAGCCGGATTTATTCTTGAGAAATACAGCGATGAGGTTTGCTTTGGTCTGAATGCGGTGAGTTTCATTCCGGTAATTCTGTCTTTACTGTTGATGAAATTGCCCAAAATCAGCATCAATACAAAGAAGGACAAGAACCTAAAAAGAGAATTTGCAGAGGCATTTACGTATATCAAAGAAACGCCTATAGTGAGTAGTGTGATTATTTTTGTTGGGATCATGAGTCTGCTGGTGTTGCCTTTCACAACCCTGACTCCTGTTTTTGCCAAAGATGTTTTTAACGGAACCGCCTCAACTTTAGGAATCATTGATGGGACAATCGGTTTAGGTGCTTTTATCAGCGCCTTATTCTTAGCATCATTGAAGCAAGGTGCTGATCTGAACAGGATTCTGGCGATCAACACGGCCGTTTTCGCTGTTGGACTCATGCTCTTTTCGCAAACATCTCTCTATCCGCTTGCCCTCGTATTTGTTGCTGTGGGCGCATTTGGTATGATGCCCATCAGAACAATCAGCAATACGATTGTACAGCTACATGTGCCGAACCATTTTAGGGGTCGGGTCATCAGTATTTACTTTATGGTGATGACAACCATGATGCCTGTCGGAAGCTTGGTTGTCAGTGCAATATCGCATGCAATTGGGGTACAGAAAACGGTTTTTCTGGAAGGAATTCTCGCCTTGGTTATTGCCTTGGTTTATGGCCGTTATGTAAAAAAAGAACGACTCAAGAAAGAACAACAAATCTTTCTGGGGCGCTCGGCAGAAGGGGAGTTGATGTAGCCTTAAAAGGGCAATAAAAAATCAAAGAAAATTTTCTGTGTAAACAAGCAGAATCAAAAGCCGTTGAGTGACATAGTAACGGTTGGAATGAGTAACAGAAATCCAAGAATAATCAGACTTAGGATAAGCGGCCAAACCCATTTTACCCATTTTTGATAGGGGATGCGGGCCACGCCAAGAACTGCAATCAGAATGCCTGAAGTTGGAGTAATCATATTGGTGAAGCCATCGCCAAACTGAAAAGCCATCACTGTTGCCTGCCGCGAAATACCGATCAAATCGCTGAACGGAGCCATAATAGGCATGGTAATGGCAGCTTTTGCTGATCCGGATGGAATCACAATGTTGATGATGGTCTGAATCATGTACATTACACTCACCGAAGCAATTTGCCCAAAATTAACCATCGATTTTGATAGGCCATAAAGAATCGAATCAATCACTCCGCCATCATCCAGTATCACAATGATGCCGCCAGCCAGCCCCACGATGATAGCCGCAGATAAAATATCGGAAACACCTTCCAGAAAGAGCTTCGCGATTTCATCGGCCGACTTATTGATAGCCAGTCCACTGGCAATGCCCATGACAAAAAACAAGGTGGCAATTTCCATCACGTACCACCCGTAACCCATCACCCCAACAATCAGGAACAAGATGGTATAGCCAAGCAAGAGTAAAATAAAGTAGTGAACGGTTTTGCGCAGGCTCATGAAACCAACGATCCCAAAGAGAACAGTAGCAAAAGGGATCACATAAAAGCTAAACGAAGCATTACCAATACTCATTTCTGTGATAGGATATCCAAAAGAAAACACAACAAGCGCGGCCAAAATGGCACCATACACTACCCATGCAATGCGTGGTGTATAGTAGGTAATTTCATTGCTTTCCTGGTTTTCTCTGGCTCTCCAGTAGGCATCCTCTTCGTACATGGGCGAAGCTTTGGGATTCTTTTTGATTTTTGCCGCATAACGTAAAACAAAAAACAGCCCCACAGAATTGATCATGACCCAACTAAAAATGCGGTATTCAATGCCGGAGAAAAGTGGAATATCTGCAAGTCCTTGTGCGATTCCGATTGTGAAAGGATTGAGCACGGCACCTGCAAAGCCCAAATGCGCGCCTACATAAACCATACATACCCCAACAATGGAGTCGTAGCCCATGCTGATAGCCAGTGGAATAATGATAATGGTGAAGGCAATGGTTTCTTCGCTCATGCCAAAAATGGCTCCAAAACTACTAAAGAGCAGCATCACGAGCACGATAATTAAGTTATCGACACCAATAGCGCTGATGAGTCGGTTGTGGCCTATTTTGCGGGTAAAGCGCAAAAACGCATAAATACCAACATCAATGGCTTTGCTTTGGTTCATGATCCAGAAAGCGCCACCAATCATTAGAATAAATATGATGATATTACTCTGCTTCACGAAACCTTTAAAAAGGGCTGAGAAAACCTGCCAGCTCTGGGGTTGCGAACGAAATTGCTGTTGCATTTCAGCAGGCATATCGCCCTTAAAATAAAACTGCATCACAGTTTCAGACCCATGATCGGTTATGACCTCCTCTTTTACATATTTCCCAGGAGGAATGAACCAGGTTAATGCCGCAGCAAGCAGGATGATAAAAAATACAATTACATAAGTGTGTGGGACTTTACGTTTGCTGCCTGCCATGCGGTGTGCTTTTGATGAAAAAGAAACAAATGTAAGAAAAATGCCTTTTTTAAATGCGGAATTAGCATTTCATCCATTCGAAAACCTGGTAATGCTCACCATTCATACCCAAACTGGCATAGGTTTTTTGTGCGTTTGTGTTGGTGCGGTCCACATACAATCTGATACCAGCTACATCGGGCCGGCCCGAGGCAAGTGCTTTAACATGCTCGTAAAGCATCTTGTAAATCCCTTTTCTTCGGTTTTCGGGCTTTACATAAACCGATTGGATCCAAAAAACCGTGCTGTTTCGCCAGTCGCTCCATTCGTAAGTAATAAGCAGACTGCCCAAAGCTCCAGCTTCATCCGTTGCCAGAAAATACTGTCCTTTTGCATGATCTTCCAGTATAGCCTGTATGCCACTGCGGATGGTAACAGGATGAAGGGTCATGTTTTCAGTTTCTTGTGCCATGGCTTCCTGAAATTGAGCGATTGTTTCAACATCTGACAGGCTTGCTTTTCGAATAGATACCATTGGTTTTTTGATTAGTTTTGCACCTTGATTGGACAAAGTTATGATTTTAATCCAACGTTAGCCTCATGAGCGATCAAGTTAAACACGAATGTGGGATTGCATTGATCCGACTTTTAAAACCCCTCGAATTTTACCTGGCAAAATACGGCAGCTCTTTTTACGGACTGCAAAAGCTACATCTTTTGATGCAAAAGCAGCACAACCGTGGACAGGATGGAGCGGGCATTGCATCTATTAAATTGGATCTTAAACCTGGTAATAAATATATCAGTCGAATCAGATCCAATTCAACTGCGCCAATCAAGGATATTTTCAACGAGATTTACGACAAGCTCCGGGAGATAGAGGAAGAGCGTCCTGACCGACTAAAAGACATAAACTGGCTCAAGGCTAATGTGGATTTTACAGGAGAGTTGTTTATGGGCCACTTGCGCTATGGCACTTATGGCCAAAACAGCGTGATGAATCTGCATCCATTCGTGCGGGCCAACAACTGGATGACTCGTAACCTGGTATTGGCAGGCAATTTTAATATGACCAATGTTGATGAACTCTTCAATAAGTTGGTTGATTTGGGTCAGTATCCTGTGGAGACATCGGATACCGTCACAGTTTTGGAAAAAATAGGCCATTTTTTGGATGAGGAAAATGAAAAAATCTATCAGAAATATCGCCAATCCGGCTTGTCCAAAAAAGAAATATCCTTCCGTATTGCCGAAGAGATGGATGTGCAGGCAATCCTGAAAGAAAGCTCACAATACTGGGATGGCGGTTTTGTAATCTCAGGCATGGTTGGTCATGGTGACGCATTTGTTTTCAGAGATCCGGCCGGCATAAGACCGGCATATTATTATGCAGATGAGGAGATTGTGGTAGCTACTTCTGAGCGTCCACCCATTCAGACAGCTTTTGATGTGCCCTCAGAGCAAATTCATGAGCTTAAACCTGGGCATGCTTTGATAATTAAAAAGAATGGAAGCTGGAAAGAGGTAAGATGTAAGGATGCACTGCCGCGAAAAGCTTGTTCTTTTGAGCGAATTTACTTTTCGCGCGGAACAGATGCAGATATTTATCAGGAGCGCAAAAAACTCGGAAAATTGATGCTACCCATGGTGCTGCAGGAAATAGAATATAACCTAAAAGATACGGTATTTTCCTATATTCCAAATACTGCTTCTGCTGCATTCAGGGGATTGGCTCAGGCACTCGATGAGCATTGTCAGACTGTGAAAAAAGAAAAGATACTTGCAGCAGGTCCTGAACTTACACGCGAACAACTGGATGAAATCTTTGGAATAAAATTACGCATCGAGGAGATAGCGGTCAAAGACATGAAATTGCGCACCTTTATCACCCAGGATAACCAGCGCGATGATCTGGTAACACACATATATGATGTGACTTATGGTGTTGTTCGAAAAGATGTTGATACGCTTGTGATGTTGGATGATTCGATTGTTCGTGGAACAACCTTACGAAACAGCATTATTCGGATTCTTGATCGGCTTGGACCCAAACACATTGTCATTGTTTCTTCTGCCCCCCAAATCCGTTTTCCCGATTGTTATGGGATCGACATGGCGAAGCTGAGTGATTTCATTGCGTTTAGGGCTGTGATTGAATTACTGCGGGAAACACATCAGGAACATGTGATTAATGCCGTTTACAAAAAGTGCAAGGCCCAGGAGAAGCTTCCCAAAGAGGAAATCGTGAATTATGTGAAGGAAATATATGCGCCGTTTAGTCCACAACAAATTTCAGCCAAGATCGCGCAAATGGTAACCAGTCCTGGTGTAAAAGCAAAGGTGAGCGTGATTTACCAGAGCATCGAAAACCTGCATGCAGCCATTCCGAACCATACTGGCGACTGGTATTTCACAGGTGATTACCCAACCCCAGGCGGAAACAAGGTAGTGAACAAGTCCTTCATCAACTTTATTGAGGGCCGCGACGAGCGCGCCTATTAAATAAACAAAAAAGCCGGATGTTTTCCGGCTTTTTTCATATCTTTTTTTGGCTAAAGTGTTCTGCGATCTCCTGACGTAAAGCCTCCAACTCTTCATGGGTGAATTTTAACTTGGGTTGTTTAAAATCCATGTCGTATATGCTATTGATGGGGATAAGGTGGATGTGCGTATGGGGCACTTCCAAACCGATCACTGTAACACCCATGCGTTTGCAGGGTACAACTTTTTCGATGGCTTTTCCCACTTTTTTGGCGAAGACCATGAGCTCGGCCAGTTCGTTGTCATCCATCGAAAAAATATAATCGGTTTCTTTTTTAGGTATGGCCAGTGCATGTCCTTTGGCCAAAGGATTGATATCAAGAAAAGCGAGGTGTTTATCGTCTTCAGCAAGTTTATAGCAGGGGATCTCACCATTGACGATCTTTGTGAAAATACTTGCCATAGTTGTAATTATTAGCGTGAAATTTCGATGATTTCAAAGGTCATTTTTCCGGCAGGCACCTGAATTTCAGCCTGATCTCCAACTGACTTACCGAGCAAGCCCTTTGCAATTGGCGAATTGACCGAAATTTTTCCTTGCTTGAGGTCTGCTTCTTTTTCCGGTACAATGACATATAACATGCTCGCTCCGTTTTTCAGGTTTTTGATTTTAACCTTCGACAGCAGAAGTACTTTTGAGTTATCCATTTTCGACTCATCAATCACACGCGCATTCATGATCAGCTCCTGAAGCTGTGATATTTTCAGCTCGAGCATACCTTGCGCATCCTTGGCAGCATCGTATTCGGCATTTTCTGACAGGTCGCCTTTATCACGTGCTTCCGCAATCATTTGTGAGATTTTCGGACGTTCTCTGAGCATCAGCTCTTCCAGTTCATTTTTTAGTCGCTGTAACCCTTCTTGTGTGTAATATCTGGTTTCGGACATGACAATTTGGTTTTAATAAATAAGATAAAAAGACCCTTAACGGAGTAAGGGCCTTTTCGCATGCAAAGATACAATAATTTCTATTCCTACAAGAATTCCTAGAAACTTATGCGAGCTCCAATGGTATGATTACCACTGAAATGATCGGTGTCTCTGTAAGAATAATCAACAGAAAAAGTAGAACCAGTTTCTTTGTTCAATGGAATTTGAACCGACATACCGGCGCTCAATCCTTTTGTAACATTGGTACGTTCAGCATCATCTATATTACTCCAGATTCCGTCTTCGTAGGTATAGCCAGCGCGCAGCAACAGATATTCTTTCAACGAAAACTCAGCTCCTACTGTTACCTGATCTTTGGTAAATGAATTGGATGTGAAGTTTCCGGCCATCGTCAGGCGATAGTCGTTTTCGAAAAGAAAATCGTAAGAAGCTGCAATGCTCAGCTGTGTAGGAAGCTCAAATGCTTCAGGGCGTTGTTCAAGTGTAAATTGGGTCTCCTGTCCAGGAATGAAGGATTTGAGTGACAAACCATCACCGGAAAACTTCATGGTAGGTCCAATGTTTTTGAGGGCAATACCAAAATGGATATTCTCCCTGGCTCCGGTTACGTATTGAATACCTGCGTCAATGGCCACACCTTGTGCGCTCATGTCGGAAATGCTTTCAGAAATGATTTTCAGTACAAATCCGGCATGGATACTGTTTGAAAACGATTTGGCATACGACATGCTGATATTCAATAAATTTGGGGAGTAGTTTCCCAGACCTCCATCAGGATATTCGGTGGTAGTAATTGGGATGTCGCCAAAATTCATCGACATCACCGCCAAACCCATCGCGCCAGATTCGCCAACACGCTGTGTAAGACCAAATGAGAAAATGTTCACGTCTGATCCTTTTAACCAGGTGGTGTGCGCAAAAATCATTTCTGTCTTATGGGTAAAGGCTGTTCCGCCTACATTGCTCCAAATGGCTTCAAGGCCTTTAATCCTTGACATGCCTGCATTTCCCCATCCTGTGCTGCGTGCCCAGGGATTGATCAATAATTCGGAAGCGCCGGCCTGACCTGACCTGTCCTTGTTTCCTGCGAATGATTCATTTCCGGTGAGGCTAATGAGAACTACCAGAATAAATGCGGTGATATATTTATAAAAAGTATTCATAATCATGGTTTTATTTATGGTTCGCATTTCGGTTCTTATTAGAAGGTGTTCAGGTCAATCGGACGCATCGATCCAAACCATTTGATAATACGTTCACCATCGTCAGATTTGATATGAATGAGATACATACCGCTGGCAATTGGCACACCTGCAAAGTTTTTCAAATCCCAGTCGATAGATGTCTTGGGTTCATCTTTTTTAAATTGACGAATCTTGGTGCCACTCATGTTATAAATGGTGACAACGCATTTTTCAGGGAGATTGATGATCTTAACCCTGTTGTCCAGAGCGTTCTTCTCGTAGGATGAATAAGCGTAGTAAGGATTCGGCACGATATTCACGATGTCGAGGTCCTGCTGCAGTTTTTCAGGATTTTTAAACTCTGTCGACATTCCTTTGGTGCTGAAAGCGTATTTCGGATACAGATTGTTTACATCGTACTCAGGCAGCAAGGTATCGAGTGGAAGCTCTGTAAAGTCGCGTTTGTATGGTTTAGCAACCCTGATTCTGATCCGTGCTTCATTCGAAAGCCATTCCTGACCCTGAACACCCATCGGCATACCAACCCACATCATTTGTTTGTAGAAGAAGTTGGCAAATACAGTAGCAAGTCCGGCATTGGCTTTTCCAATGGTATCCAATACTGACCAGGCATATTTACCAGCATCGTATGCGGGAGAAATAAAGTCGATTGGTACAGGTGATTCTGTAATATCCATGTGCATGATATATACAAAGTGCTTGCCACCAAACACAGGGTTAAAGCTAATTGGCGAGAAAATGGTCGGATCGAGTAATTGTTCTGCGCCTTCAAGTTCTGCATTTTTTGCCGGAGGGTTGAACAGCATATCTCTTCCGTTAAACTCAGGAAGGAATGAGTCTTCACCAAATATAATATTCAAACGAGCACCTGTTTCAACATTGATTGCATAACCTGGGAACCAACCCATACCATAGCTTGCAATGTAGTTCGGATCATTTGGATCGTCGCTGGCACCTTCTTCCATAGAGGCTGCCGGATTTCCATCTTTATCGACAGATGGTGCTTTTCTCAGGTGGAACCTGGTTGCATTGCCTTCTGACAGACTGTTGTCGATTTGCATTTCGATGACAGGAGAACGTGTCCATTTCGATTTGTCAGGCGTCAGCACAATGTCAACGCTGGCCAAGTTTTGGAATTTGGAATCTTTTGAAACCGATGAGAAAGCTGGTCCCGGATCGTTAGTTGCACTTTGCTTGTTCCATGCTGTCATTACATAAGGTGCCCATGTACCATTAACTACCTGTTCATAGTCTTCATTGGGGTCATAGGTACGTGTAGGCATATTGTAGTCGTTGTTTGAACTACTTTCCTGATCGATATTATTTCCTGAACGAATCCAGTTGATGGGGCTGCCTGGCAGGTCAAAATCGCTGATTCCACTCAGCCATTGGCGTGAACTATCAGCATATACAATGCTGGAAGTGATAAAGCCATTTTGAGGAGCTAATACGGTGAAATAATCCTTCCAGGTGTTTGAACTGTAAACTCTACCTACTTTAACTGGTCCAACCGGGAATGGCTGCTCAATATCAATCGAGATACCACGGTCGATGAAAAGCTGTTCGTAAGAAGTAATGGTAGTGGTGTCGGATGTAAATACTTCACCAGTATTCAAGTCTTTCAGATGCCATGAGGCGACCATTTTCTGAATAGAGTCACCGTCAACTTCTGGTTGTTGGGTGATTTTATAAATGGTGCGGGGTTTCAGCGAATCCATCCACAATTCGTAATCAGTTGACACAACATTCAACGGATCAATTACTTTTACGTTGATCGGACCAAATCCGGCTTCGTAAACTGGGTTATAGGCGATTGGATACGTTGGCAATCCAAGTACATTGGTTTCGCTGGCAGGCTCTTTCGAAAGAATTTCTTCAACGGTTTCTTTCTTCAGTTCAAGTTCCATTCCACCATTTCCATTACCAGACAGACGCGTAATTTCAACGCCATCGCCATAATTGGATGCTGTAACAGTACCATTGATGGTTTTGTGAGGAATAACCGTATATGTTTTAATGTTTTTACGGCCAGCCAGATAAGGCGTTTTTTGACCATAAAGTCCATTGAATACGGTAGGTTCTTGCGAATAAGGCATATACTCGTTGTAAGCATAAGCCAATGCGAGATAATAATATTGTTTGTGATTTACGAGACGGTCGTCACCTGTTGCAAATGCGTCCTGGGTCAAGCGGAAGGAGTGTTGAACACCATCATCGCCACCTGAAACTTCGACAACAGGCACGTTGGCACCAATCAAATCGTCATAGTAGAAATTAACAAGCTTGCTTGCTCCGTTTTTCACGTCGAACTGGGCAACCAATCTCACTTTGGCAGGATCGTGGATGCTTTCAACGCCTACGGTTGCATCTTTCAGCTGGAAAATCTGGTAACCTTCGAAGCGATACAATGAATCACTTCTTTCTGATTCGTTGTTAGGATTGGGTTGTGGGATATTTGGATCATATTCCTGATAACCTTCACCGAAGTTATTCGAAGATGGCGAGTTAGAAATAAACACGATCACTTCACGATCCAATTCCTGGAAGCTGAGGTCAGGAGCATTTGGTCCGTCGATAACTTTAAAACAGTTGTTAAACAAAGCCTGTGCTTTATCGTCAACACGACGCAGTAGCTCAACTGAAGCAAAAGCACCACCCGATACCGCGCGAGCCCATGGAATACCAACAGTGATATAGTTAACCGCACCTGATTTCAGGGTAAATGGTCCGGCCGACTGCATAAAACGACGGTCACCGGGAGGGTTAGGTGATCCACCGTCACCGGTTTCTTCTGTCCAATAAAGTCCATTTTGTGTAAAACCGCCATTTGGAGGCAATCCGTGTGTACCCCAGTTACATGGGTCAGTATCGCCAGGGAACATAAAGTCTGTTTCCGGACCAACAGTACCTGATCCACTTGGGTGAGCTGTTCCACCATAAAGCATTTTAATGCCATCTTTCCAGATACCCTGGAGTAGGAGATAGGTTTCTGGTGCGTTGTCAGGGTCACAAGTTGGGCCCGAAGCACAGTTGTTGTGGTATACAAAACGACGCATTCCGTAGCGTTCGTCGTCTACAATGCCGTTTCCAAAGTTGACGCCGTTGATGCTCACGTCGCAAAGTTGCTCAAAACCAGTGGTATCACCAGTGTTAGGGTCAATAACAAAACTATATTTTGGATCGTCGATGCCGTCTGCATCCAAATAAGGTCCCTGGAAAAAGTCGACACCAACTGCCGGTGGCTGAGCACCATAAGATTGTGGCTCGCCACTTCCGTCAACTGCGCGACCATTGTAGCAATAACCCAAACCGCGGCCAACGTCACAACCAACAAAGTCGTCATCAGCAAATCCAAGGTCGGTATCAACCCAGGGTGAGAAGTAGGTTTCAGTTAATTCGAAGGTTGAACGGTTAATGATTTCATAACTGTAGAAAGTCATGTTGTTCACTTCGTCATTGGTCGCAAATGCAAAAGCCTGTGCTCTGATTTCAAGACCAATGGCAGCGCCACCTGACTCAGTGTGGATATTTCCTTTGTCATTGAAAACCCACCAAAGTGTCTGGTCACCTTTGATCACCTGGTCGGCCAGGATTGAACCATGAAGTGAGCCTTCAATTGATTCGTCCATGGTCGGAGTTTTGGTATTACAAAGGCTGTTGTCAATATCATAATAAGGATAGTCGCCAAGCAAAGGGTTGTATTCACCATCTCCATCAACATCGTAAAAAGGTGCTAGGTAATAACTTTGGTTTTTGGAAACATCCCCGTGAGCGGGCCATTCCAATATCTCTTTTGGGATGGTATAATCTTCACTGGCAATAAAAGCGCCTGTTTCCGGATCGGTATTGGCTAAATACTCATCAACTATTTCACGTGTCATGCGAAAATGTTTATCATACTCAGCACAGGTTTGATCGTCAATGGCGGCAGTTCCGTCAATGGTCAAAGGCCCGGTCCAGAAGTCGTTACCATCCTGACGGAAACGTACCGCAGCCAGTTTCAGCTGGTTGTTGATGTCGAGACCTCCGATCCACAATGAACCAGAAAACAACGATGTGGCTGATCCACCTTTAGGGATATAATATTTCGATCCTGTTCCACCTGGCAAATCCCACCACATATCTCCACCAGCGTTGATACGTGCCCTGACATTGTTGATGTCGAGCCACTCAAAGGCAGAAGAAGGTGAGCAGCCTGCAGTAGTTTGCTTTAATCCGGAGGAAGCTGACTTGCCTCCCGGGAGTTGACGTTCGCGCGCCCAACCTTCATTGATGGTTAGCAGAATGAACAGCGCGGCAAACAACAATTGATATATGTTCTTCATTTTCACAATGGTTTTTTTCTTGTTAGCTACTTTTTGCATGAAACTATCTCCTTTCGTTAAAAGTTGAAAATTACACCAAGTCTGATCTGACGGGGCGAGCTGTAATTTCCAGGAGCATTCACATAAACATCATAGAGTTCTCTGAATGAAACAGGATCAGTCTGGTTGTTAATCTGGCGCTGCCATTCAGGAGCAGAGAGGTAACCATCATCATCTGGGTTACCCGTTGCAGGATATACGCCCAATACGTTTTTGGTGTCGAGCAGGTTGAGGACTTGCAAATATACATTCAGGAAAGCTTCGCGTTTTTCTCCGTTTTTCTTGCCCATTTTAATGTCGATGTCTTTGTCAACACGCAGGTCGAGACGGAACTGCCATGGCAAGCGTGAACCGAAGTAGGTTCCTTTCAATAACTGACTTCCGCCAGAAATGGGTGAAGAAACGTTTCTTGAAGCTGTATAAGGTGTTCCACTACCTCCGATTACTGTAAGGGTGAAACCTGTGTTGTTCAGCAGTTGAACAGGCGCTTTGTCTTTTTTCTCGCGACGAATTACCGGTCCGTTGTACTCTTTACCCTTGCCATAACGATAGTCGAGCAAGAGGTTGAACTGGTGACGGCGGTCCCAAGGCATTGCAATGGTCGAACGCAGGTTAGGCAAACCGGCAGCGACAAGGGCAGCAGCTGTGGTCGTCGATGCTCCAGTAGCATTGGCAAACTGCAAGGTGTAGCTGGCACGGACACGGGTATTTCCGGTACGTCTCAGGTCATACTCAACAGTCAAACCTTTTACTGTTCCGAAGTCGAGGTTATTATAAGAGGTGTAATCTTTCGGGTAAGCACCATTGAAACGGAAAATCTGAATCATGTTACGCATTTCACGGTAGAACGACGTAAAGGTAATTGAAGATGAATTGGTGAGTTTTTGTGTAAAACCTAATTCATAATCAATGGTTTGAGATGGTTTCAGTGATGGATTGTTGATCACTGTTCCAATATTTTCGAAGAAGTAATAAGTTGCCGGATTCGAGAACAGGTTACTTGTCGGACGTTGTGTTAACACATCATAGTGTGCAAAGAAAAGTGCTTCGTCTGAAATAGGGAATGAGAAAGAGATACGTGGCATCACGCTGATCTGTGGCTCATAATCTTTGAACGAATTAATATCTACACGATTCTGGTCAGGATTAACAAGTAAGGGAGAGATACCTGAACCTGCATCCAAAATGGTTGGATCTTGAATTTCTGCTCCTTCAGCATTGAACCAGGTGTTTTCAAAACGATAACCAACGATGCGCGACGGGTCGTTAACATTGTTCACGTATACTGTATAATCATTTCCAATATTGGCAGGGTGCGAAACCGGAACGCCTTTGATCTGATCAACTTCACCAGCTGTTTTCGCATTGAAGAGCAAATAAGGATCTTTCAGTACTTTCTGGTTGGCGTCAAAACGGTCAACACGTACACCTATATTAAAGATAAGGTCTCTGAATGCAAATTTGTCTTGGAGATAACCAGCCATATAAATAGGTTGGAATGCACCAACCGGGCGGGTAAACATCCCGTTTTCATCCGTTTCGTTGAAGAAATCTTCAAACGATGGTTTTGTTGTCAGTCTTTGTCCGGTATAATCATATCCTGAATAAGTGGTATAATAATTCCCGTCATTCAACAATTCGTCAGGGCTGAACAAGCTGATATCGAACAGTTCTTCACCAATGGAAATGGTGTGTGTATCACCGTTTTTATCAAAATATTCAATTGTATGGTTATTGAAGTCATATGAATCGATATTGATAAAATCGAGACCATCAACAGGCAAACCAAGTTTTTGACGTAGGTTGGCATCAAAAGTACGTTGCGACAACTGGTCGTAACGACGGTAATAGTTGATAGTATCAACAAATCCGTCATAGCTGATCACAAATGGGTTTTCTTTGTCAAGTTCGCGGATGTGGAAGTTTGTCAGACCACGCATCAGGTTCCACATGCCAGTAGGTCCGTAGGCAACACTGCGATTGGTGCGCTGTTCGTATTGGAATCCAAGTTTGATTTCGTGGTTGCCAATATCCATCGAACCAGCAACGTTCACGCTAAACTGGTCGTTGTCAGTAATTCCATAACCACTTTGGTTGGTTCCGGGAGCCTGATACAGACCATAAAATGCACTTGGAGAGCTTCCGTTAACCAAACCGCCTCCCAGCTGAATCTGGTCGAGGTTGCGGTAGTGACCATCAACTAAACCTTCGTAAGTGTTATAGTAACTTGAGGTGTAGTTTGCAACCAATGGGTTGATGTCGGCAGGATTCCATGTAACAAGGGTGTCGAAGTCCCAGGAGTTGAGCACATATACGTTGTTATAAAACTGACCGTTTACAGTATCACTTCCGATTTCGTAAGTTGGCGTTTTGTAAATATTGAACTGACCGATATAGCCATATTTAAAGAGGTCGTCCCAATGGTTTGGATCGCCGAAGTAATTTTTCTGACGGGTATAATCAGCCTGAACAGAGTAGTAAAGGTTTTTCACGACCGAACTGCTTTCGTTTGATGTGGGGAAGCGTTGGGTGAAACGGCCAAAAACACGCCAGGTATTGTTGTCGTATTTGGTGTTTTTGTCGCTATTGAAGAAAGAGGCTGAGTAGCGGAAAGCATTGCCTTGCGACTTATTAAATGTACCACCAATAGAAAGGTTGATGGTTTCAGTAGTGCGGATATTGATATTTCCGGAAAGATTGATATCATAGCTTTCGCTATTCAGTGAACGATTGATGTGCTCCAGATCGCTCATTCTCACAAACTCACCATTTCTGAAAGTTCCGGTCCCTGTTCCAGACGGACGCAAAGGATTGGCAGAAATACTGGCAAGTGTTGCATCATTTGCTTTGTAATAACCCAGCGAAGAAATGGCGCCATCGCGGTTGTACTGCAGGTCACCGGCAATAAAGAAGCCAAGCAAAGCAGTTTCTTTTTTCTTGCTTTTCAAAAGAGGACCCTGGATGTTAAATCCGAGCCTGTTGTGCCCAAAAGCGTCGAGCATTTCTGAAGTTTCAAGTTCAATACCAGCTCCAAATTTCCTCGAAGGTCCTTTGGTAGTAACACTGATAATACCACCTGTTGCATCACCATATTGAGCCGGTGTACCACCCAGGATCACATCCACTTGTTCAATAGCGGATTGCGGAAGACTGCTCGAGCCGATAACGCGCACACCATCGATATAAACAGCAGTTGCATCAGAACGCGCGCCACGCACGTTTCCGCGTTCACCGTCCTGCGAAAACACACCGCCTACGGTTGCAGCAACGGCATCAGCCGACCTGTTTGGCATTTTCTTGATTTCTTCGGATGTTACCGAAGCACCACTGGTGGTTTGGTCCTTCGAAATCAACGGTACTTTATATTCGATAACCTCCACCGTTTCGAGGTTGATGGCGGAACCAAGCATTTGAATATCGTAAAACGTGATTTGATTCCCCGTGATATTGATGCCTGTAACCACAACTGGATTATAGCCCACAAAAGTAGCTTTCAGGTCATATTTTCCGGGAGGAATAGGGTTGATCACATAGTTTCCATCAAAATCTGACGTGGCACCTCCCACAATTGTTCCTCCATTTTCGAGGACAATATTTGCAAAAGGGATGGGTTCTTTGGTGTCCTTTTCTATTACTTTACCTTGTAATCTTCCTTGTTGGGCAAGGGCTAATGTAGACGACACCAACACAATACCCAAGGTTAACAGTAAATTTTTTAACATACCATGTAATTTTATGTTATACTACTCTTTTTGTGCGTTAAAGGCCGGTAAAGATAAAAACAATTCGCTAAACTATCCAAGCATTTCAAAGCTTGCGACTTAAAAAAATTCACAGTCGCTTAACAAATCTTTAAGCGTAAGGTCGTTCCAGGATGGCCTGATAAACGATTGCTTTTCTTAAATCGATTGTGTTTTTTGGCTTTCTAAGTTGTGCTTGTGAAGCGATAATTGTATCGTCTTCCGGCATTTCCATTACTGATACAGCGGCCAACCGGCTTTCGGCTTCCGCGGCAAAAATTTCTTCGAGCGATTGATATTCTGTCCTTTTTTCTTCCTCAATTACCTCCACTTCTTCAGTCTCCATGCTGAAGACTTCCTCATCATATGGATCAGGTGCTGGCTGTTCTGTCAAGGGAGCTACTGGATTTAATATTTCGCTTAATATATCTTCAAATGATTTTTGTTCTGTTGGCTTCGGAACAGATTCCGACGCATTGTCGGAGGCTGCTTGTTGTTGACTTTTCCTTTTCTGATTTCCTTTTACAACACTGAAAACCAGCCAGATAATACCGATAATAATATAAATATAGTCTTCCATTGATTGGAAAATTGATATGTTAATGGATGTTAAAAGTAATAAAATGCAATTACAAAACACCATCTCCGATAAGAAAACGGTTTCAACCGGCCAGTTAAAGGGGAATAATTATTCGATGAAAAGCAATATAAACACCTGAAAACAAGATTTATAAGTGATTAATTATTTCAAGTATTTTTTCTTTTTTTCGTCGTGAAACAGGAATCTTGCTTCCATCGCTTAGCGAAATGGTGTTTTCATCACGGTTGAAATTCTGAATAAACCGGATATTGATCAGGTGTGATTTGTATGGACGAATGAAATTTCCTTCCTGTAAGAGGCTCTCAACATCTTTAAGGGTTTTGCTGATGAGCAAATGGCCACCGTCTTTAAAATAGAAATGTGTGTAGTAGTTGTCTGATTCACAGCGAATGATGTTGTCCAATTCAACAACGTGGATTTTCTCGGCTGTTGAGAGTATGATTTTTTTCGACTCGAGTGCTCCGGGATTGATGTTGCTTAACAAAACTTCAATGTTCCTCTGATTGGTTTTACGTTCTTTGATGCTTTTAACCTTGTCGACGGCGGCAATAAGCTCAGCCGGCACAATAGGTTTGAGCAGGTAGTCGAGTGCTGCATAGCGTATGGCTTTGATGGCGAATTGCTCAAAGGCGGTTGTGAAAACAACTTCGAAGTTGATGTTGTCGAGTTTTTCAAGCAGGCGGAATCCGCTGCCATCGGGCATCTCGATATCGAGAAAAACCATGTCTGGTTTTTGCTGCTCAATAACTTCACGCCCCGACTGCACGCCGGTCCCTTCGCCTACCACCATCACATCAGGACAAAATCGGTTGAGCAGTCCTTTTAAAGTATCCCTCGATTTGGCTTCGTCTTCTATGATGACACATCTAATCATGCTGTTTGCGTTTTATTTTGTTAATCTTTAAAATGAATCCGAACTTCAACACGGGTTCCGCATGGCTGACCTTCTTTGTTAAATAGGTCGATCACCTGCACCGTATATATGTCTTTGGTAGACTGATTTAGGATGTCCAGCCTTTCCTGTGTGATGAGCATCCCCTGCGATTTTCGCTCGATACCCGACTCACGCCTGATAGCAGCTGCCTTTTCGCGCCCAACACCGTCGTCTTCAATAATACATAAAATATTGTCGTCCTGCATGCTGATGTCAATTTTTAAATGGCCTGTTTTTGGGCTGTGCATCAAGCCATGTACAATGGCATTCTCAACATAAGGTTGCAGGATCATGGGTGGAATTTCGATAAATCCGTCGTCGATTTCGGGATCGAGGTTTATGGTATATTCAAATTTTCCGTGGAATCGTAAGCTCTCAATGTCGAGATAAAGCTGCAGCGCCTGAAGCTCATCGCGCAATGGAATATAACTCTCGCGGGAGTTGCTGAGTGTACGGCGCATGAGTTGCGAAAATTTTGACAGGTAATGAATGGCATTGTCGATATCGTTGTTCACTACAAAGCTCTGGATGCTGTTGAGCGAATTGAATAAAAAATGCGGGTTCATCTGCAGTTGCAGCGCCTTTTGCTCAAGTTCATAGAGTTGTTTTTCAAATGCCAGGTATTTTTTTTCAATTTCATGCTTGTTCCTGATACTGCGCATTCGCAGAAAGACAAGCAAATAAACAAGTGCAACCACAAGCATCAACATAGCAAAGCGAAAAACCCATGTTGAATACCAGGCTGGCTTGATGATGATAACAAGACTGGCACCTTGCATATTCCAAAATCCATCGCTGTTTGACGCAATTACCCGAAACCGATAAGTGCCGGGACTCACTCTCGCGTATTCAGCAAAGCGCTTATCGGCATTGCGGTCGATCCAGTCACTGTTGTAGTTTTCGAGCATATAGCGATATTTGTTTTTGGCCGGGTTGGTGTAGTCGAGTGCCGAAAACTCAATTGTAAAGAAATTATCGTCGTAGTTTAATACCACGGTATCGCCTTCTTTGATGTCGCGGGTTTGCACCAGATGAAATTTTTTAAAAGCTGTGATTCTGACTGGTGGAACTTTTCTGTTGACTTTGATTTCTTCAGGATAGAAAGCATTAAAGCCATTCATGCCGCCAAAATAGAGCTCTCCATCATGGGTAATCATGCTGGCATTCAGGTTGAACTCATTGCTTTGAAGTCCATCGGTTACATCGTAGTTGGTAAAGCTGTTGGCTTCGGGGTTATAGCGTGAAAGTCCCCAGTTTGTAATCACCCAAACATTACCCGCGTTATCTTCTATGCCACTGTAGGTTACATTATTCGGGAGGCCGTCTTTTTCGGTAAACACCTGGAAAGATAAATAATCTGGATTGAACTTAACCAAGCCTCCTCCGCGGGTGCCAATCCAGAAAACACCATCTTTGCCTTCTGAAACAGAGAAAAATTTGTTGGTCATCACCAATTGACTGCTGCCATTGTCATCAGGCAAATAGAAGTGCTCAAAATCGTCTGTTTCGTAGCGATAGCGCATTAACCCGTTCCCGGAACATACCCACAGACGGTTGCGCCTGTCAATAAATAGGTTGTAAATCTTGTTGTCGGAGAGTGAAAATGGGTGCTTGCTATCACTGAAGTAGTTTTTGAATTGCATGGTTTGCAAATCAAGTTTACCCAATCCATAATCAGTGGCAACCCAAATATTTCCCAGTGAGTCGTCCTGGATGGCAGTAACATAATTGTTGCTGAGCGATCTGGGGTTTTTAGGGTCAGATTTAAAGTGTAAGTATTTGTGTTTTGAAGGCAAATAGCAATTGAGACCCGAATTGCGAGTGCCGATCCAGTAACGCCCTTTTCTGTCTTTGTGCATGCTACGGATTTCATTCCCCGAAAGGCTGTTATCGTTTCCGGGAACTTTCCTGATAAAACTGTAATTGTTGTTTCCCTTGTCGAAAATATTGACGCCATCATCGGTGCCGATCCAGATGATATTTGGTTTGTCTTCGATAAAACACCACACCGAATTGTTTGAAAGGCTGTTGCTGAACTCGCTGTTGCTGCGATAGGTTCTGAATTTAGGAGCCTCCTGATCGAGTCTGTTAAGGCCGTTAAAAGTACCAACCCAAATATTGTTGTTGCTGTCTTTAAAAATACTGTATATTCTATTGTCTGACAGACTATAGAGCCGATTGGGTCTGTTGATGAAATGTCGGACTTTTCGGCTGGAAAACTGATAATAATGGAGTCCGTTTCCGTTTGTGCCAATCCAAATGCCTTTGTCATGCTCAGCCATCAGACTCAAAACTTCTTTTCCGGTTGCGGTTTTTTCGGTATCACCTGGTAGATCAACTCTTTCGAATCTTCCAGTTTTCTGGTCAAGGAATGCCAGTCCGTTTTTGGTGCCAACCCAAAGATTGTTTTCATCGTCAAAAACCATACAATTTACATGGTTATCGGGCAGACTGCTTTCGTCGGCGGGTATGTGAAAATATCTTGTCAGGCTTTTGCGTACAGGATCATAAAAAACCAGCCCATAACTTGTTGCAATCCAATAGTTGTTTTCAGCATCCTGCGCCATCATATTCATGTGGTTGCTTCTGAGTGGATTGCCATAGTCGCGGCTGAATACCTGCCGAAAATTGTTCGTTTTTTTTCTGAATTCACTCAATCCGCTTGCAGTACTCAGCCAAATACTGCCTGTGTTATCCTTGTAAATGTGGTTGATCCAGTTATTGCTCAGGCTGTTGCTGTCGCCTTCAATGCTATAGTACGAAGTGATTTCACCCGATGAAAGCTGAATGATGTTCAACCCATTTTCTGTTCCTATAAAAAGTGAATCGCCATCCTGAAACAAAGCCCGAATGGCCTCATTACTCAATCCCTGCTCTCTGCTAAAAATCAGGAAACTGTAGGCATCATAACGGTTTAGACCGTCCCAGGTCCCGAACCACATAAAGCCTTCGCTGTCCTGTGTCATACAATAAATGGTGTTTTGGCTCAACCCTTTCTGTATGCTCATGTTTTCTGATAAAATGCGATCGAACGAAAGGTTTTGCTCCTGTTCGGCCACACCGGCTTGGGCATGCAATATTGCGTTGTTGAAAACCAGTTGCAGTAACAAAACCAAAAGGCTACTTAAAATATAAAATGTGTTATTTCGCATCAAACAAATTTCGGAACCATGATTTTTTACGGTGCATTTTTCGCATCAGTTTTTTACTTTCACGTTGGGTGCGTTTCCATTGTTTTTGGGTAGCATCCGACTGCATTTTATAATGCACTTTTTTGGCTTTTTGATATTCATTTTCCGATGCCTTCTGCGCAGCAGCTTCCAGCTTTTCGTTTTCGCGAATAGCACTATTTTCGCGCAGTAAACCACACGAGCTCGTAAGTAAAGTCGTGAATAAAAGAGACAAAAAGAGAATATTTTTTTTCATCAGCCCAAAAATGCCACATGCAGCAACAAACCTATGAAAAATAGGCATGCAACGAAATTCCTTTTTGCTATTGCCGCTCCTGAAACACAAATTAACGACTTTCGTGTACTTTTGTCAAAACAATTCCGTTAAACGATAAATGCACTTAGATGAAGAAATATTTGAGTTTCTGGGTGATTGTAATGACAACCATCATATTGAATAGTTGCAAAAAGGAAGAACAAAACCCAAACATTCCCAATGTTTTCATCAACATCACCATCGACCCGAATTCAACCATCTATCAGGAACTGAACACAGCAGGTGGGTGGCTTTATCTGACGTCGACACCACCGAGCCGGGGCATTATCGTATACAGAATTGATCAGAACCAGTTTGTCGCTTACGACCGCATGCCACCGAACGATCCGAACCGCTGCTGCGACGATGACGGCAATTGTACACGCTTGGTGGTTGGGGATAATTTCCCTTTTGCCAAAGACGAATGCAATAATATCAGCTATTTGTTGCTCAATGGCAGCATATTCGAGGGCGAAGGCAAGTATCCTTTGATCCAGTACAACACGTCCTACAATGGGCAGTTGCTTCGGATTTTCAATTAAGAAAAAAAGCGCCTCAAAATGAAGCGCTTTATAAACATGATTTAGTATCTGTAATGATCTGGTTTGTATGGCCCTTCCTGAGGAACACCCAGATAATCTGCTTGTTCTTTGGTAAGTTTGGTCAGCTTCACCCCGATTTGGGCAAGGTGCAGACGAGCCACCTCTTCGTCGAGATGTTTGGGTAAACGATAAACATCAACGGCGTATTTGTCTTTGTTTTTCCAAAGATCAATTTGTGCAAGTGTTTGGTTTGTAAATGAATTGCTCATTACAAAACTTGGATGGCCTGTTGCGCAACCAAGATTTACCAAACGACCTTCGGCCAGCAAGAAAATAGCATTTCCCGATGGCATCTCGTATTTGTCAACCTGTGGTTTGATGTTTATGCGTTTGATGTCGTGCGCATTGTTCAGGGCATCAACCTGAATTTCGTTGTCGAAATGTCCGATGTTGCAAACAATGCTTTGGTCTTTCATCTGACGCATGTGCTCCAGAGTAATCACATCTTTATTACCGGTTGTGGTGACAAAAATGTTCCCGATGGGCAATGCATCTTCGATAGTGGTGACTTCAAAACCTTCCATAGCAGCCTGCAAAGCGCAAATCGGGTCAATTTCGGTCACAATCACTCTCGCACCATAGGCTTTGAGCGATTTTGCAGATCCTTTACCAACATCACCGTATCCCAGAACTACACAAACTTTACCGGCAAGCATCACGTCGGTAGCACGTTTGATGCCATCGGCCAGTGACTCGCGGCAGCCATATAGGTTGTCGAATTTCGATTTTGTAACAGAGTCATTCACATTGATGGCCGGAACCAGTAATTTTCCGGCTTCTTTCATCTGATACAAGCGGTGAACACCGGTAGTAGTTTCCTCAGAAACACCTTTCCATTCAGCAACAACACCATGCCAGAAAGTTGGGTTTTCGAGGTAAGTGTCCTGCAATACTTTCATCAACGCTTTTTCTTCGAGATTGTGAACGGGCTCTTTCAGCAATTGAGGATTTTTCTCAATCTCGAATCCTTTATGAATCATCAAAGTAGCATCTCCGCCATCATCAACAATCAACTGCGGTCCTTTGTTATTATCGAAGGTGAGGGCTTGTTTGGTGCTCCACCAATATTCGTCGAGGGTTTCTCCTTTCCAGGCAAAAACCGGAATGCCGGTTTCGGCGATAGCAGCTGCAGCATGATCTTGGGTTGAAAAGATATTACAACTTGCCCACCTTACATTGGCTCCAAGTGCTGAAAGTGTTTCAATTAAAACGGCTGTTTGAATGGTCATATGCAGCGATCCGGAAATTCTTACACCTTTTAAAGGCTGTTCTTTGCCGAATTTTTCGCGCAGCGACATCAGGCCTGGCATTTCTTTTTCTGCAATCTCGATTTCTTTTCGTCCCCATGCAGCGAGCTTAATATCGGCTACTTTATGCTGGAGATCTGTATCATTAAGAATCTGATTCATAACTTTTTATTACAATTTGAAATTTGTATTTTTTCGGGCTGCAAATGTAGCCCATTTCTCTCATTTTAACAATTTTAAGCTCAGATTGTTAGGTATAGGAGTCAGGAAAGTTTCATTTATATTCGCAATGCACAGTATAACAGTAAGATATAAATAATCATAAAAAGTTAGAATTTAGAATCTTTCCAAATAATTGCGCATCAGTCAGAGATTTTGTTTCTTTGCAGTGCGTATTTCAAAAAATGTCCTTCCTATTTAGCAGGCTTTTTTGATTTATAAAGAAGAGTGGAGAGATTAGGCTCTTAGAAGCTCTAGCAACCTTCCCCGGTAAGGAGTGGTGCTAAAACCTAATCTTGCAATTAAAATTGCAGGAGATTATAAATTAAACAGCGTTCAATTATGTACCAAAATGATCTGATGCTTCCTCTTGAGGAATGGCTTAAAAACAACTAAGCTATCACGGATTTGGCCATGATTGGGCTCACTTAAATGACTGTGAAAATGAAAACAAAAACAGAAATCATCAAAGAGATATTGGAAAAACGTGTGCTTGTGCTCGACGGAGCCATGGGTACCATGATCCAGCGCTATCAGCTTACAGAGGAAGATTTTAAAGGAAAGGAATACCAAAACCATCCTTCCAGCCTAAAGGGCAACAACGATTTGCTCTGCATCACACGCCCCGATGTGATCTTTCAGATCCATTGCGATTACCTTGAAGCCGGAGCCGACATCATCGAAACAAACACATTTAATGCAAACCGCATTTCTCAGGCCGATTATTCCCTTGAATCAGAGACGTATAAAATCAACTTTGAAGCTGCAAAAATTGCCCGAAGAGCTGCCGATCAGTTTACGAAACTAAATCCGGCGCATCCCCGTTTTGTAGCCGGTGCTTTGGGGCCAACCAATAAAACAGCTTCCATGTCGGCTGATGTGAACGATCCGGGAGCCAGGGCTGTAAGCTATGATCAGCTTGTGGCTGCCTATTTTGAGCAGGCAGATGCTCTGATGGCAGGTGGTGCTGATGTATTGTTGGTCGAAACGATTTTCGATACCCTCAACGCCAAAGCTGCACTTTTTGCCATTCAGCAACTTCAGGAAAAACTCGGAACTAAAATCGGTGTGATGGTTTCAGGAACCATAACAGATGCCAGTGGCCGAACACTTTCTGGGCAAACAGTCGAAGCATTTATGCATTCGGTGCTGCATGTCGATTTGCTGAGCATAGGGCTCAATTGTGCGTTGGGTGCCGAACAGATGCGCCCTTATATTGAGGAATTGGCTGTGAAAGCCTCCTTGCCAGTGAGTGCCTATCCCAACGCTGGTCTGCCAAACCAGTTTGGCGAATACGATGAAAGTCCGGAAAT
Organism: Bacteroidales bacterium UBA5536; assembly: GCA_002426795.1. Classification (GTDB taxonomy): domain Bacteria; phylum Bacteroidota; class Bacteroidia; order Bacteroidales; family F082; genus UBA5536. Next base: position 164,285 of record DINQ01000004.1, on the reverse strand, counting down.
CATGGCCGGACACATCCACGATTTTCTCTCACATGGCTTTGTAAATATCGTCGGAGGTTGTTGTGGAACTACTCCTGATCACATCCGCAAATTTGCCCAATTGGCCCAATCAACTGCTCCTCGACCCGTGCCACCCAAAAAACACCAGACTGTTTTCACGGGGCTCGAAGCCGTAAAGGTTAGTCGCGAAATCAATTTTTTAAATATTGGCGAACGAACAAACGTGAGCGGATCACGAAAGTTTGCCAGGCTGATTGGAGAAAAAAAATACGATGAAGCGCTAAGCGTGGCACGGCATCAGGCCGAAGGCGGTGCACAGGTCCTGGATGTAAACATGGACGACGCCATGCTCGATGCCAGACACGAAATGGTCACTTTTCTCAATTTGCTGATGGCAGATCCGGATGTATCGCGACTGCCTGTCATGGTTGATTCCTCGAAATGGGAGGTGCTCGAAGCGGGATTGAAATGCCTGCAAGGGAAAGCCATTGTCAATTCAATCAGTTTGAAAGAAGGTGAGGAAACATTTCTAAAACAGGCAGCTATGATCCGAAAATATGGCGCTGCTGCAGTGGTAATGGCTTTCGACGAAGAGGGACAGGCTGCAGGCTTTGAGCGTAAGATCTCGATTTGTCAGCGGGCATATAAACTGCTTACAGAAAAAATCAATTTTCCGCCCGAAGATATCATTTTCGATCCCAATATTTTGGCCATTGGCACTGGCATCGAAGAACACAACAATTATGCGGTAGACTACATCAACGCCATAAAGTGGATTAAAGCCAATCTACCTTTTGCGCGTGTGAGCGGCGGAGTAAGCAATCTGTCGTTTTCATTCAGAGGAAACGACACGGTGCGCGAAGCCATCCATTCGGTCTTTCTGTACCATGCCATCAATGCCGGAATGGATATGGGAATTGTAAATCCGGCCATGCTGCAGATTTACAATGAAATACCAGCTGATCTGCTAGAGCTTTGTGAGGATTTGGTGCTCAACCGCCGAAAAGATGCCACAGAACGTCTTTTACATTATGCTGAAACCAGAAAGTCAGGAGCGCGAAAGGAGGAAAAACACGACGAGTGGAGAGACCTGCCAGTTGCCGAGCGACTGAGTCATGCGTTGGTAAAAGGGAATGATGCTTTCATTGAGCAAGATGTGCTTGAGGCACGCCCGGATTTTGCCAGAGCACTCGATGTGATTGAAGGTCCTTTGATGGCCGGGATGAATATTGTTGGCGATTTGTTTGGCTCAGGAAAAATGTTTTTGCCTCAGGTGGTTAAAAGTGCGCGTGTGATGAAAAAAGCAGTAGCGGTGCTTTTGCCTTACATCGAAGCTGAAAAAACAAGTGAATCCAGTTCGGCAGGTAAAGTTTTACTGGCCACCGTGAAAGGTGACGTACATGATATTGGAAAAAACATTGTTGGAGTGGTTTTAGGTTGCAATAATTATGAAGTGATTGATCTCGGTGTCATGGTTCCGGCCGAAAAAATCCTGCAAACAGCCTTGACCGAAAAGGTAGATATCATAGGACTGAGTGGTCTGATTACTCCATCGCTTGAAGAAATGGTGCATGTAGCGCAGGAAATGGAAAGGCGAAAAATGCAAGTTCCTTTGTTAATAGGTGGTGCAACAACCTCTGAAATTCACACAGCAGTAAAAATTGCTCCCTCATATAGCCATCCGGTTGTGCATGTGCGCGACGCGTCAAAAGTAACACATGTGATTTCAGCTTTGCTATCGAAAAATGCCAACGAATATGCAGGAGAGGTAAATGATCGCTACAAAAAGCTGGTGAAGAAATACCTGGATTCAAAATCGGAAGAAACCTATTTGAGTTTGACCGATGCAAGAGCCAACCGTTTTAATGCACGCTTTGATGAAGAAACGGTTAGCAAGCCAAATTTCATAGGCGTTAAGGTGCTGAAAGATATCGATTTATCATTGCTGTCCCCGTACATTGATTGGACATTTTTCTTTCATTCGTGGCGCCTCAATGGCAAGTATCCCCAAATTTTTGATGATGCAGTGAAAGGTGAGGAAGCCCGCAAGCTTTTTGAAGACGCACAAGTGCTCTTGAATGAAATCATCAGTAAGAAGTTGCTGAAAGCCAATGCTGTGGTTGGAATTTTCCCGGCCAACAGTGAAGGCGACAGCGTTTTGGTTTCGCATCCTGAAACCAAACTGCCCTTGGCCAGGTTTGAGTTTTTACGCAATCAACAACAAAAATCTGATCAACTCCCCAACCTTGCTTTGTCTGACTTTGTGGCGCCGAAAAATTCTGGGGTTCAGGATTATATCGGGGGCTTTGTGGTGACAGCTGGCCATGGATCTGAATTGCTGGTTAAGCAATACGAGGCCGAAAACGATGATTACAACGCCATCATGGTGAAAGTGCTGGCCGACCGATTAGCAGAGGCTTTGGCCGAATATTTGCATGAAAAGGTTCGTAAAGAGTATTGGGCATATTCACCTGCTGAAAAACTGGCCACCGAAGAATTATTAAAAGAAAAATACCGCGGCATCAGGCCCGCTCCCGGCTACCCTGCCTGTCCTGAACATTCTGAAAAAGGCATTCTTTTCAAGCTTTTGGATGCAGAAAAAAATACGGGTGTTACACTCACCGAAAATTTCGCCATGAGCCCTCCTGCTGCTGTAAGTGGATTCTATTTTGCACATCCCGATGCCCAATATTTCAATGTTGGCAAGATCGGTTTGGACCAGGTGAAAGATTATGCGACCCGCAAAAAAATGCCACTGTCCGAGATAGAACGCCTGCTCAATGCCAACTTAAACTACATCTAAAATTACTACAATGTCACGACTGTTAAAAGTTACCGAACATATTGAAGCAGCCAATAAGACGCTTTTCTCGTTTGAGTTGCTGCCTCCGCTCAAAGGTCAAAATATCGAACACATCCAACAGGCTGTTGATCCGCTCATGGAGTTTAATCCGGCTTTTGTAAATGTGACATATCACCAGGAAGAGTTTGTTTACAAGCAACTCGCGAATGGTTTGCTCGAAAGGAAAACAGTACGCAAAAGGCCCGGAACTGTTGGAATTGCTGCAGCTATCATGTATCGCTATCAGGTGAATGTGGTGCCACATATTATTTGTGGTGGATTTAGCCGGGAAGAGACCGAAAATGCCTTAATTGATCTCAATTTTTTGGGAGTCAAAAACTTGCTGGTTGTACGCGGTGATCCGCAACCATCCGAGAAATATTTTCAGGCAGAGCCTGGGGGCCATCAGCATTCGATCGATTTGGTCAAACAAATCACCGAATTGAATCAAGGAAAATACCTTGAAGAAGAGCTACTCAATACACGCCCGACCGATTTTTGTATCGGAGTTGCTGGTTATCCCGAGAAACATATTGAGGCACCAAATCTGGAGAGTGATTTGAAATTTCTGAAAATGAAAGTGGATGCGGGTGCCCAGTTTGTAGTTACTCAGATGTTTTTTGATAACAGCAAATATTTTGAATTTGTCGACAAATGCCGCCAGGCCGGTATTTTAGTACCGATCATTCCCGGACTCAAACCAATTTCAACAGTTGGTCAGTTAAATACTTTGCCACAAACATTTAATATCGATCTGCCTGATACTTTGGTGAAGGAGGTGCAAAAATGCGCCGATAACAAACAGGCGCGGCAGGTTGGCGTTGAATGGGCTATTGCACAATCGAAAGAACTGATACAGAAAGGGGCGCCTGTGATCCATTTCTATACCATGGGCCGGTCCGACAATATCAGAAAAATCGCAGAAGCTGTTTTTTAAACTCCCAGACTTGGTGAGCAAGGGCTCATTATCAATCTGGTTTATACTTGCTGTTTGTTTCTGAGGCAACAAAAAAATCTGTACTTTTGAAAAAACAAAACTAGTATGGACATTTACCCGCAATTCACCAAACCCGGCAAAAAGCTTGCTGTGCTGGTCGACCCGGATAAACCATCAGATGACCAGGTTGTGCAGCTTGCCAAACGCGCCGAAAAGGCTGGTGTCGATTTTATTTTTGTTGGCGGAAGCTTACTCACAAACGACAACCTCGATAGTTGTATCCGATTGTTAAAGGCTAGTTCGTCTATTCCAGTGGTGCTTTTTCCTGGAAACTCATTGCAGCTCAGTGGAAAAGCTGATGCTTTTTTATTGCTTTCACTGATTTCTGGCCGTAATGCCGAAATGTTAATTGGCCGGCATGTGATTGCTGCTCCTTTCCTGAAACTCAGTGGACTCGAAATCATCCCAACTGGGTATATGCTAATTGATAGCGGGAAACCAACTACGGTGAGTTATATGAGTAACAGCATTCCCATTCCGTCTGATAAAAATGACATTGCCATGTGCACTGCTTTGGCAGGTGAGATGCTTGGTATGAAACTGATTTTTATGGATGCAGGGTCCGGGGCTTTGAGTCCGGTTCCTCACGAAATGATCGACCTGGTGTGCAAAAGTATCAACGTACCCCTGGTTGTTGGAGGCGGTATCAAAACACCCGAGATGGCTGCTGCAACTGCCAAGGCGGGAGCCGATGTGGTTGTGATTGGAAACACACTCGAAAAGTCGCCCGAGCTTATTGAAGCTTTCGCACAAGCAGTGCACAGCGCTTGATCCTCTGATAATTTTACTCAATTTTTTTATGGAATATTGCCAGAACCTGCGCAGCCAATAGGCTTTCCGGGTTTAATTCATTTATTTTGCAAAAAAAACCCTAATCACATGATGAAGAGACTATCCATTTTGTTCTTTTTTGTTGCTGTGCTCGTGCAATTGCTGCCAGCACAGGAAAAAATGTTGACAGCTGCTGATGCAGCCTGGCTAAACCGCGATTTGATCCCCGAAAATTTAAGTCAGCTTGGCTGGATTGCAAAAAGTAATAGGTATGGATTCGTAAAAGACAATGCTTTTTTGGCTTTCAGCCCTACAAAAGAACAAGCGGATACGCTCCTGAAACTAGATCGGCTTAATGCTGCTTTGCACAAGGCCAACCTTGATAGTCTGAGGCGTTTCCCTTCCCTGAACTGGATCGATGAACAGACATTTTGGATAATGAATGGAGGTGCACTGCTGACATTTGATCTGAAAACAAACCAATTCAAGAAAGTTTGCCAATTACCAAAAGAAGCCGATAATATTGATGTGAATAAGGCTGATTTGAAAGTGGCATTTACAGTTGAAAACAACCTGTTTGTAGCAGATGGCATCAAAACCTGGCAGATCACCAACGAAGCGGCAGGCGTTCAATGTGGTAAAACAGTCCACCGAAACGAATTTGGGATTAACAAAGGAACCTTTTGGTCCCCCGACGGTAAGAAACTCGCGTTTTATTGCATGGATGAGCGCATGGTAGCCAACTACCCGCTGGTCGATCTTACCGAGCCTATGGCAACTTTACGCAACGAACCTTATCCCATGGCCGGACAAACAAGCCATCAGGTTTTATTGAAGGTTTTTAGCTTTGCCGACAGTTCTACCACTGCCATGCAAACCGGATTGCCGGCCGATCAATATCTTACTGCTGTGACCTGGCATCCTGCATCCGATAAAATATACATTGGCCTGCTCAATCGTGAACAAAACCATCTGTCTTTCAATGCATACAATTCGAATGATGGTCAGCTGATACAGACACTTTTCGAGGAAACTGACGATGAATATGTTGAACCTCAATTTCCAGCATTTTTTTTGCCGGGTAACGACAATCACTTTGTTTGGCTGAGCGAACGTAACGGATTCAGACATTGTTATCTATATCAGACTGATGGCAAGCTGCTGAGACAATTGACCGATGGTGACTGGATGGTAACCGATTTTGAAGGATTCGACGATAAAGGACGAAATTTCTTTTTTACTAGTACTGAGGTCAGTCCGATCGAACGACATTTTTACATGCAGGATTTGAAAACCGGAAAGCGCAAACAATTGACTGCTGATCCTGGCACACATAATATCAGTTATTCAGATGACGGAAGCTTTTTCATCGACCACTTCACAAGCACAACCGTGCCCCGAAAGATACAACTACTGAACAGGAATGGTAAGGTGCAAAAAACCTTGCTCGTTGCTGCTGATCCGCTCAAAAACTATGATTTAGGGAAAACAGAAATGCTTACCCTGGCAGCTGAAGATGACACACCCTTGTATGCCCGAATGATTAAACCTGCTCATTTTGATTCAACCGAAAAGTATCCGGTTATCGTTTATGTTTATGGTGGCCCGCATGCTCAGCTGGTAACAAATAGTTGGTTGGGTGGCGCCAATTTATATTTGAATATGCTGGCGCAAAAAGGTTACCTTGTTTTTACACTCGACAACCGAGGATCAGCCAATAGGGGTGCTGCATTTGAACAGATAGTACACCGGCGTTTAGGACAACACGAGATGGAAGACCAGATGCAGGGAATCGAATTTCTAAAGTCATTGCCATATGTTGATGGCAATCGGATTGGCGTTGACGGATGGAGCTATGGCGGTTTTATGTCGATTAACCTGAAACTAAAACATCCTGATGTTTTCAAAGTTGCAGTTGCAGGTGGCCCGGTTACAAACTGGAAATATTATGAAGTGATGTATGGCGAGCGTTACATGGATACACCGGATGAAAACCCGGAAGGTTATGCGCAGGCCAATCTGGTGGCAAAAATGAATCAACTCGAAGGGAAATTGCTGGTCATTCATTGCACAACCGATCCGGTTGTAGTTTGGCAAAACAGCCTTGAGCTTATACAGGCAGCCATTAAAGCTGGCAAACAACTCGATTATTTTGTTTATCCAGGTCACGAGCATAATGTGCGGGGCCGCGACCGCGAACACCTGATCAAAAAAATTACTGAGTATTTCGACGATCACTTATGATTATAAATGGAATAGGTTGTCCTAATTCAGGAAAATCATCCTTTATCTGGAATTTTTTCTGACTCTAAAAACTATCAAAAGTCCTGATTATTAATACTTTATTGACTTTGGTCTGTTTTTGGTTTTTTATGTTCTGGCGATACTAATGAAATAAACCCTGAACATGAAAATCCTAAATCAAGATCAACCTTCAATTGATGAACACATACTTAACTGGCAGGACAAATCTGTGATGGTTGTTGATGACCTCAAAGTGAATTACCTATTGGTGAAGGCTTTGATGGGTAAGACAGGCATCACAGTATGTTGGGCCGAAAGCGGTTGCGATGCCATCAATATTTTAAAAGCCGGACTCAAAATAGATGTGATATTAATGGATTACAACATGCCTGTTATGGACGGCCTGCAAACTACACTGATCATTAAAAAGTTATTTCCACATATTCCGGTCGTGAGCCAAAGCACGTATACTGACAGCCCCATGTTCGACAGAACAAATGCACCTTTTGACAACTATTTATCCAAACCTCTCAAATCAAAAGAACTTATTGAGACAGTAAAGTTTTATCTGAATCAGGTCGCATCCGCGCGAAATGACATTGAATAAAGTGCCAGATTTTACTATTTTTCGTTTCTGTTTTATTACTTTTGTATCAGATTGATCGTTCAATAAATTCAACTATCACCATGCCAAACAAAACAAGCATTTTTGCTATTACTTTTTTGCTTTGCTTGTTTTTGTTTCCCACTTTTGGATTCTCCGATTCATTTCAACGTGCCGACAGTCTTTTTCAAATCGTTCAGCGTAGTTCTGGAACAGAAAAACTGATTGCCTATCGCAATTTCATACGAAGTGTCAGAAATATAAACCCTGCCAGAGGTATTGATGCTTCAAAAGATGCGCTGTCCCTGGCAGATTCTTTAGAAAATGATCGACTGAAAGCTGAAATTATCAATGAAGAGGCTGTCTGCTATCGTAAACTTAACCTTTACGACAAAGCCTTTAAGCTCCATTTGGAGGCCCTCGATATTTTTAAGCAACTTAATGATAGTGTCGGCCTTGCATACACATATGCCGACATCGGCAATGTATATTATTCTTTCAGGAAGTATGATAAAGCGCTTGAATTCCATTTCAGGGGATTATTAATCAAAGAATATCTGAACGATGAACCCCAGATTGCTTATTCTCAAAATGCAATTGGGATGGTTTTATTTGAGATGGGTGAGTATGGACGCGCACTTGATTTTTATACCAGTGCGCTGAATATCAGAAAGAAATATCATCAACATCTTGAAGAGACAAATATTTATGCCAATCTTGGAAAAGTGATGGCAAAGCTTGGAAGGTACGATGAAGCCATGGAGTTTCTGGAGCAGGCCCGTGATGTATATATGGCGGAGGGGTTCGATTTTGCCCTTGCCCTTGTTTACAACCAGATGGCAGATTTGTTGGAGCAGCAAAACAAACATGATGAAGCGCTCAAAAAGCTGAAAGAGGCAGAATTGATGGGACAAGCACAAAAAAACATTGCTATACTTCATTATAACTATAAGTTGCAGCAGAAAATATACGCCGAAAAGGAAAACTACAAACAGGCTTTGCTGTATGCTGAAAAAGCAGAAGTTACCAAAGACTCCCTCATCAATGAAAGGCGTTTTTATGAAATGTCAGAGATTCAGGTGCGATACGAAACCAGGCGGGTAGACAACGAAAATGAAATATTGCGTCTGAAAGTAGAACAGCAAACCCTTAGAAACCAGTATTTGTTTGTCGCACTCATCAGCACAATTTTGTTGATTATTGCTGCTGCATTGATAGGCAATGTAGTTCGCAACCGTCGCAAAAATAAAAGCCTCGAAAATTACAATATCACGCTTGAAAACAATGTACAGGAGCGCACCATGGCACTCAAAGAGCAAGTGAATGCGCGTGATGAGGTATTAAAGTCTCTCAGAAAAAGCGAGGAGAAACTAAGGGTTATCAATGAAACTTCACCACTCGGTATTGCTGTTACAGAAAAGAATGGAAAGATCATCTTTATCAACCAACGTCTGACTGAAGTTTTTGGCCTTGAAAGTGAAGTGTTTTATTCAGGCGATTGGGTAAAATCTGTTCTTATTGAAGATCGGAACAACGTGGAGCTGTTCTGGACAAAAGCACATCAGGATAACCCTGAAAGTATGAGTGCCAAATTTCGTATCAGGCATGACCAGAAGATTTTGTGGATCCATGTAAAGGCGGCCACCATGGTGATCGATAACCAATTTGCTGGTCTTGTTGCGGTTTTCGACAACATAACTGACCGAATGAATTTTGAAAATGAACTCATTCAGGCAAAAAACAAAGCTGAAGAATCGGATCGATTGAAATCAGCTTTTCTGGCAAATATGAGCCACGAAATCAGAACACCAATGAATGCCATTCTCGGGTTTTCTGATTTATTAAGCTCGGATGAATACAACGAAGAAGAAAAAACAGAGTTTGTCGACATGATCAAATCAAGCGGACGGCTGCTGCTGAACCTGATCAACGATATCATAGATATTTCGAAAATAGAAGCTGGTGAGCTTAAAATTCAGAAATCATATTTCTTATTATCAAAGCTTCTGGTCAATATGGAGCAAACTTTTCGGCAACAGCTCGATAGCAATGGTAAGCAGCATATTCAGCTCATTCTGAATCAAGGCTCTGATTTGGATGGAGTGGAAATTTTCTCAGACCACTTACGACTACAGCAAATTTTGACAAACCTGTTGAGCAATGCCATGAAATTTACCAATCGGGGGCAAATTGAATTTGGTGTGATGCGTATAGAGGGTAACTTCGAGTTTTATGTGCGCGATTCAGGTATTGGCATTCCTGATGAGAAGCTTGAAGTGGTTTTTGAGCGGTTCAGGCAGGCAGATGATTCACACACCAGACTTTATGGTGGCACAGGACTGGGACTTTCAATAACGAAAAACCTGACCGAAATGCTGGGTGGAAAAATTTGGGTGGAGTCAGTAATTAACAAGGGTACTGTTTTTTACTTTACTTTGCCGGCAGGTAAAATCCAGGAGCATCAGCCTGAAATAATACACAACCCGGATAGCGTAAAAGTTTATCCTGACTTTAGTGGCAAAACCATTCTAGTGGCCGAAGATGTAGAGACGAACTTCAATCTTCTGCGATTGATGCTCAGCAAGATGCATGCAAATATTTTGCATGCATCGAATGGTTTGGTTGCTGTAGATATGGCAGCCTGTCATTTACCCGATTTGGTGCTAATGGATATTCAGATGCCCGAAATGGATGGCAAAGAGGCTCTTCAACGCATGCGTGCGCAGCACTTGAAAATGCCTGTTGTGGCCACCACTGCTTTTGCGCTGATGGGTGAGGAAAAAATCTACATCAATATGGGATTTGATGCCTATCTGAGTAAACCCCTTAGTATTGAAAATCTGATAGATGTGCTCAATAATTTTTTGAATTAATTGCTGTGTTTGAAAAGGTAATGGATGAAGATGTACCATGAGTATCCAGAGGCTTATCAAAGAATGATTGGGTTCGGTCAGCTACTTTTTGTGTAGAAAATGACTAACTTCGTACATTAAAACTGTGATTTTGTATCTTTACCAACATAAACTAACAATCAATATGCGCTCGGCTCATTTCTTAATACTAGCATGTTTGTTATCAACCGGGCTTTCAGCACAGGTTTATGTTGAACATCCATCTCCGGCAAAAGGAATGGTGCAGTCCACGGCGAACTGGATTCAGACAACCTCGGGACTTGACCTGATCACGAGTGGAGAAGAAGTGGGCAGGCAATCAAAAGTGGCTACCTTCTATTACAAACAGGCTAACGGAGGCAGATTTAGCCCCCAGTCATCTGGCTTACCCGATTTTTACCGTGGATCGTCCGACGTTGGCGATTTTAACCAAGATGGGAGAAACGACATTGTACTCAGTGGGATGGGAGTAGGCGGAAATTTAGTTTCGGGAATTTATCTTCAAAACGGAAACGGTACTTTTTCAAAAGCTGATGTGCAAATACCTGCGTTAGTTGATGGCTCGGTACAATTTGGCGATTTTGATAAAGACAATAGCCTTGATGTCTTAATAACAGGACGTGATGGATCAAACAGATTGGTGTGTGCGGTACTCAGAAATGAAGGTGGTAAGTTAAACAGGATCGAAACACCTATGCCGGGTATTCAGTATGGAGTGGCTGCATTTGGTGATGTAAATGGCGATGGTTATCCCGAAGTTCTATTATCCGGGCAAAGTTCCAAAGGTCTTGTAACACAGATTTATGCCAACCAAGGTGGGACATTTAGGGCCATACCTCAGGAGTTTCCTGGTTTGAAACACAGTGCAGCTGCCTGGGCCGATTTTAATAACGATGGTGTACCCGATTTTGTATTGGCCGGTGCCGATGAAAACGAAAATCCTTATACCCGAATTTTCAAAGGGAGTAAAAACCTTTATTTCGACCAGCAATCGCCAAATGGTATCCGACAGCTGAAAAATGCCACAATCGATGCTGGCGACTTCGATGCCGATGGTGATATTGACTTTATCATCACGGGTGAAAGCCTCGAACGTCCTTACACTTTACTGTATGAAAATGTGCAGGGATTTGTTTTTCGCGATTTTATGGCTGGCTTGCCTGGCGTGAGTGATGGTACTGCACGTTTTGGTGATTTCGACCGAGATGGCGACCTCGATTTATATGTTACAGGAATCGATGTGTGCTATAACCTGATCGGAAGCATTTACCGCAACACCATGAGTCCTGCACGTCCGGTTGAAGACACTATTACAAGTATCTTTATCGAATCGCCGGCTGTAGATTTCAGCAGAGGTCCGTATTATTATTTTGTTTGGTCGGCCTGTTTCTGCGACCTCGATAAAAGCGACAAGAAGTCCTATAATATGTTCATCAGCAATATCCATAAGGAAAACAAGGATTTTGAGTTGAATTACAAATTCAACGAATTGCTGATTAAACGCTTTCCCGGATGGGGCTGGAGCGATCGTGGACACCGCACCTCAAATGCTTATATTAGCATCAAAGACGCTGAAGAAGGTCGCCAACAAGTGATTGATTCTTACCGTGCCGATGGTTACCAGGTTTACTTTTTTAACTGGTAATTCAATCAAATTTTCTGGGTAAATCGCAATTTTTCGCTGTATTTATGGTTCAGCGATAACAACATGTCGTGAATATCGGTGCTTATCGCATCGAGCAGCTGAATCAATTGCAAAGCCTGTTCGCTCAGCTCACTTGAACCTCCGCTTGCACCACCTCTGTTGGTATTAACCAATGGAAAACCCAGGCGATCTTCAATTTTTTTCAGGTTGTCCCAGGTTTTGCGGTAGCTCAGCCCAAGCATTTCCACAGCGGCTTTAAATGAGCCGGTCTTGTCAATGGCTTTAAGCAACTCTAATTTTCCCTCGCCCAGCAGGCTGTTTCCATGACTGTCTTGCAGCCAGTATTTACAGGCGATAAGGGCAGTGCTTTGCTTTGTTTCCATAAAGTGTTTTTTCTTAATGACAAACATAGTCATTCTTGAGGTTTCATCAAAAGTGTCTATTACAATTTCAAAGCAAAATGGATATTTTATTGGCGATATTCCGTAACTTTATCTCCCCAAAAACAGCAAGACAAAAAACTGTTCAAGATAGATTTATGACCACCTCCCACTTACAGTCGAACGCGCAATTACAGATGGCAGCCGATTTTGTGCAACTGACCAATACCAATATTTTCCTCACAGGAAAGGCCGGAACGGGCAAAACAACATTTTTACGTCAGTTACGTCAGTTAACCTGGAAACGTTTGGTGGTGGTAGCACCAACGGGTGTGGCAGCTATCAATGCTGGTGGTGTTACAATTCATTCCTTTTTTCAGCTTCCTTTTGGTCCACAGCTTCCTGAATCTGCAAAACGGGTTGCCGATGGTGAAAACTCTTTTGACAAATCCAGGGCAGCGCAATTTCAGCGCTATACTCGCGAAAAAATTCGGCTGATAAAAAGTATCGACCTGCTGGTGATCGATGAAATAAGTATGGTACGGGCCGATCTTCTGGATGCCATTGATGCGGTTTTGAGAAGGTTCCGCCACCGCAACAAAGCTTTTGGTGGTGTTCAGCTATTGATGATAGGCGATATGCAACAATTGGCTCCGATTGCTAAAGAGGAAGAATGGAATTTGCTGAAACCGTATTATCCGACCGTGTATTTTTTCAATAGTCTGGCACTTCAAAAAGCGGGCTATATCTGTATTGAGCTGACCCAGGTTTTCAGGCAACAAGATCAACATTTTATTACCTTACTCAACAAAATTCGTGACAACAAGGCTGATCAGGAAACTATAGGGGCGCTCAACGAAAGATATCTCCCCGAAAAAGCTGCTGCCCAGCCTCCAGGGTATATTACGCTCACTACGCACAATCATCAGGCTGATCGTATCAACCAACATCACCTCGAACAGATCAAGAAACCGCTGCTGCAATACGAGGCAACCGTGCGCGATGACTTTCCGGAATACATGTTCCCGGCTGAGCAAAAGCTCAGTTTGAAAATTGGAGCACAGGTCATGTTCATTAAAAATGATCCTTCGCCTGAAAAACTGTTTTTTAACGGAAAAATTGGTCAGTTAGTCGGAGTTGAAGATGAAAAGCTGGTGGTTAAATGTCAGGATGAAGTTATAGAAGTTGAGCAACTTACATGGAATAACTATCGATACAAACTCAACGAAGAAACCCAACAGGTTGACGAAAATATTATTGGGTCGTTTACGCAATATCCGCTCAAACTGGCCTGGGCCATTACCATTCACAAAAGCCAGGGTCTTACTTTCGATCGCATGATCATCGATGCCAACGCAGCCTTTGCCCATGGTCAGGTGTATGTGGCATTGAGTCGTTGCACCAGCCTTGAAGGAATTATCCTGAGCACCCCGCTCAAATCTGAAGCCATCAAAATGGACAGTAACATAGCCGGTTTCAACCAGAAAAGCAAAGAACTGAGTCCCGATCGTAAAAAATTGCTTGAAGCCCGGCAACTTTATGAACAATCTCTCGTGCATGAGGTGTTTGGCTTCGATGGGTTTTCCCGAATTTTGAAAAGCATTGAGTATGTGGTTCGGGAAAATGAAGGCTCTTTTGATGCAGATCAAGTTCAGCAGCTTAAAACCATGCGTCAAAAGCTTGATGATGAACTTATAGCAATTGCCGAAAAATTCATGAAACAGGTTGTGCATTTGCAAAAACCTGATCTTACTCTAAGTGATAATGATGTCCTGCTCGACAGATTAAAAAGAGCATCTGAATTTTTTGGACCAAAAGTGGAGGAAATATTGCAGCCTGACATATTGCAGTTTGAAACAGATAACAAGCAGCTTCGCAAACGAATCAAGGATCAACTGGAACAGTTTGATGAGATTTATAAATTGAAACTTGCAGAAATAGAACATTTTACGCGGGGATTTGATGCTAAAAAGCTGCTCGAGGAAAGGGTTAAGACAGGCTCGGTACCGACTAAAAGAAAAGCATTGCCAAAAAAAGAAATCGTTGACGGGAACGAAAACGGAAAAGTGCTCAAAGCACTGGTTCAATGGCGAAACGAATTGGCAAAAGCGGAAGGCTTACCCTATCATATGATTATGCCCCGCAAAACCATTTTGACCATGTCATCAATATTGCCACGATCGACCAAAGAACTGGAGACCATCAAGGGGTTGGGAAAGCGACGCATCTCCAAATATGGGGATGTACTGATTGCAATCATCACTGCGGCTTTGGAACAAAAAGAGGAAGAGGACAAACCCGATGGAGAAAAGCTTAAAAAAGAAACCAAAGAAATAAAAAAGAGTTCCCTGGAGCTTACGCTCGATATGTTGCGAGAAGGTCTTTCTGCCAAGTCAATTGCTGCGCAGCGCGGTCTTGCTGTATCAACGATTGAGTCGCATCTGGCCGAGTTGATTTTGCGGGGCGATTTATCGGCTGACGAAGTAGTTGAAAAAACCAAGCTTGCCGTTATAACAACATATTTTCTCGATACCGAAGACCCGCGACTAGGGCCGGCAAAAGAAGTTTTAGGTGATGAGTACAGTTATGCAGAGTTGAGATATGTGCTGAACGAACTGAAAAGAGAAGGAAAAATGCAGCAATAAAAAAACTGCCATCACTGACAGTTATTGTGTCGGGGTGAGAGGATTCGAACCTCCGGCCTCGTCGTCCCGAACGACGCGCGCTAACCGGGCTGCGCTACACCCCGAATAAGTTTTGCAAAAGTACAAACTTAATAATCATCAAAAAAGCGTCAGCTAAAAAACTATTGCCCTTCGCCAAAAAATATTACCAGGCCTGCAACAGCTGACTGAGTAGTGTTATGGTGAAAATCGTGATCATCAACCAACCAATCAAACCCTCAATCACCGTCAGATACATGGGTGAACGTCCATCAGGCGTTTTGCCAAATCCCATCGCCAAAAACATATTGATGCTGAGAATGAAGCTATTGACAAACTTGATTAGCAACACCGCAATAAAAAACAACAATAGCATGATAGCCGTCAAAACCCCGATGAGTGTTTTCCTTTTTCGGCTTAGCTGCTTCCATTGTCCGTGCATCAACTCAATCTTTTCATAAAGCTTCAGGCTGAATGTTTGCCTTGCCGTCCAAAGAAAATACAGTGGATACCCTAAGCCTCTCACCATTAAAGGAATATCTGCTTTATTGCGCAAATAACTGGCTTTCATTTTTTCGAATTGCTCATGTTCCTCTTTGATGTCCTTTTTGTAAAGGTCTTTCAGGCTTTGGTCTGTCATAAAATAATCGGCCAAAAGCATATACTGCCTGACAAAATACCGGAAATTGATTCCATCCCATTCAGAGTAAGTAAGTAAATAAATGAAGGCAAAAATGAGAATGGTATAGAGCGAAATTAATAATGACTTGGCCGGATTTGTGGCATAATCAGAAAAGAAACTCAAAAACTGATTCAGATGATACCCAATAAACAGGTTAAGCGTGGGGTCCACCTGATAGAGGTATCGCTGCATGCGTGTTTCCAGGTTTTTGATCTCGATATACGAACTGTTGGTCGACCGTCGATCTCCCCTGGCCTGATACATGCCGTTGATTTTGTTGTAGCAACTCATCAATTCGTTGTAAAGCAAAGTGTTGCTGATGTATTCATTTGTTTTGGCCTGATAGGGGAAGGGACGTGCATTTTGGCTGCTGACCAGCAGGCACAGTTTTTCGCCGTCCAGGTTGTACCATGGCAGGTTGGTGTTTTCGGCCGGGAAGTCAAAATTCTGAACCGCCACATAATCAGATATTTGCAAAGAATCGCCCAGGATCGATTTTTCAACGCTGAGATCAGTGAGGTCAAGAGAGTGCAGATGAAGTTTCCATAGGTTAAGCTTACCAATTTCAGCTGCAGACATATTGATACTCAACAGATTACTAATGCCGGCCTGATGAAACTGACAATTTTTTAATTGGACTTCTCCAAAAGCTGTCTCGCCTATATCAAGCTGATAATGATTTACTTCGCTGTCAGCATTGACAAAATAGCTGCTATCGGCATCAAAAGTACAGCCGTCAAATAGTACAACTGAAAACGCTTGTCGGCATTTAAAACTTCTGTTAAACTGACAGTTATTTAATGACAGTTTTCCATCAATTTCGTCACCCGCAAATTCAATATCATTGCCAAATGAAGTATTCTCGATTCTGATGGGATAACCTGCTGCAAGTGTACAATCATTGAAACGGATTGGGCAATCTGCATTTACACCAATAATATTGAGCTTCAGAAAATTCCAACCATCAAAAACCAGTGCATTACCATCCTCGAAAAGAAAGTCACAGTTGTATAAATAGAGTGAACTGGCCTCTGAAGAAGGTGCGGGAATTTCATATATTTTGTAGAAAATTTTGTCGATCAAAAACTTTGCATCTTGGGGTGCAGGTGTAATAATCAGGTCCTGTAAAAAAACCTCATTTCCCTGTTCGTTAATCAATTGCATCAGCTCAGAAAGGCTGATTTGATGCTTTTCAATCGTTTCGACGACTTCTTCTTCCTCTTCATCAGATTGCGCCCAGGTTGCCGGTATTGAAATAACAAAAACCAGCAAAAACAGGAGGGAAAGAAATTTTTTCATGATCATACACTTATTGCTTATACAACATGTCTTTTTTCAGATTGAGTTTGATCTGGCTGTTATCGGTATCAAAATCCAGGAGCAAATCACCGTTTTCTTTGTAGAGTTTTACCTCATTCAACGGATAACTTAACTTGCCATTGGTGATTTCAATACCTGAAAAAACTTCTATACGGGCATTTCCACTTTTGTATGTAACAACTTTGATTTTGGCATTGTCTTCAATTTTAATTTTATCGAAAACAACAGCTTGTTCTCCCTCTGTGCGAATACTGATGATGCCTCCGGCATTTTTCATGAAACGCATTTTCCCGAAACTGCTGTAGAAAGCCGGAGCTGCCTTGATAAAAGTAGGATTGTACTGATCGAACACAGCTTTTACCTTTTCGCCCTTTAGCTCGATGGTATTCACCTGCATCAGTTTCATGGCTGCAAACAAACCAGCAATGGTTTTTTCGTACAGCTCAGCCAACAAGGCATCGTTTTCCGATTTCAGACTTTGGGCCGGATCGAAAGCATTGCCTGAATTAAATCCTTTGCCTGATTCAACATTCATGCCCGAAGTAGCAAAAAAAGAACCGGTAATAAAGGTGTTTCCTTTGTCATCGGTGCGCAGGCCGTAATCTTCAAAATCTTCTGTTTCGCTGTATAAACGCGCATTCCATTTGCTGCCAGTGGCATCAAAAGCCGCACTAAACATAAAATTGGCCTGTTGGTTTAGTTTGAAGAGTCCGGCCTGGGTAGCCCACTTAAGCTGGCCTCCCTTGTTGACGCGAAGCACAAAAATATCTGCTCCTGGTGAAGCCTCTAAACTACCTTTGCCCAAGTTTAATTCTTTTTTAAAAGTGCCGGCTACTGACAAATCACCGTCGGCACGCATTGACAGACTGTAAGCCAAATTGTCGTCTGTGCCCTGAAATGTTTGGATCCATCGCAACTGATTGTCCCTGTCGAAAGACGCAACATAGCTGTTTTTAAAGGTGCTTCCGGCCGTAACTGTTTTGCTGCCGATACTTGCCTTTTCGATGAAATATCCACAAGCGTAGGCGTTTCCGTCATTGTCGATAATCAAGTCGTTCAAGCGGTCGGCACGGTAGAAGCCACCTTTTTGAAGCATGGCACGCAAATTTTTCTCTTGTGGCGACACTGCTACTGTTATTTCAATCAATTCCGGTTTCTGGCCTTGCACCAGGGGCATCATCAGCCCGATCGGAGCATCAATGAAAGTGGGGTCGGCTACCACATAATCGCAGCCTTTGTACATAAATTTAGTACCCTGTGCATCGGGCAAACAAATAGCTGTTGCCATATGGCCTTCAAATGCCAGTCCAATTACTTGTAAACCAAGTAATTCTCTGCTTAGCCAGGCGTACAGTACAGCACGGTCTTCGCAATCGGCAGCGGCATAATAAAGAAGCTCATCAGCAAACAAGTAACGCTCGTATCCAAACTGATCCTGATCTGTCTGGTACTCAAAAGCATGTTGAACAAACTTGAGCAGAAAAGCTGCGGCTTCCTCCTTTGGTAGCTTTTGCAGGATAGGGAGAAAAGCCTGTTGAAACCCTTCTTTTGTTGCGCGCGAAACGGCCGAATTGAAATAGACATCAGGGTCTGTAAGTGGCATATTGTTGTAAAAAGCCATCACGTTTTTGTTATAAGGTATTTCCAGATTGTAATGCTTTCCATTCAGGTCAAATGAAAAAGAGCGTTTGGCGATGTCATCCGGAAAATTTAGGGCATCTCGGATTGTTAAATCCGGAATGATGCCTGCTTCAGGGAAGTCTCCTTCATAGGTTTTAAAATTGGCTGGAGCTTCCTTCGGTACATAATATCGGATGTTGTCAAGCTGCACGTAATTAGTTCCGTACAGTAATTGCCTTGCAGGTAACAGCAAATAACACTGGTCATCTGCAAAAGCGATTTTTGTTTTAAATCGTGCTCTGGTGAGCAAGAACCACGACAAAAGTGGTTTGAGTTTGGCATCATCTCCCTGGATAGAGGCTGCTGTTTGTTGTATCAACTGGTAATAGCCCCAGTCGTTCAGGTTCAGGTTTGTACGGTAATCTTCGAGTTGTTTGATCAGGTGGTTGTAGTAGGTTTCACTCAGTCGGCTCCAATATTCGCTGATGACATCAGGACTAATTGTTTGCAGCGATTGAACTTTCAGACGGGGATCATACTCCAAATTGATTGGTGCGCCAAAAAAGCCAAAACTGGTTTTTTCGCCTTTGAAATCGGAAGGTTCGGTTTTCTGAATATTGGGAAGACGGATAGGTGGAGCTATTTGTTTAGGTGGAGCTGCTTCAACAGTCTGGTTAACAACTTTTGCACTGCCATCGAATTTGGGTGTGTCTTTGGGTTTCGGACCGGAAGTTTTTGGCTTACCTGCAACGGATTCAAACTCGCGAAATGATTTGGCAAGAAAATCTGCAAATTCTGCATCTATTTGTTGCACAAACTGATCAAATTCCTCTTGCGTCTTTTTCTCAAAACTGTCGTATTCCGATTCGATCTGTTTTTGAAAATCTTCAAAGCTTTGTGTTTGCGCTTGAATTGTAAAAAAAGGCCAAATACTGGCGAGCAAAATGATGAAAATGTGCCTGGAAAGATTGATTGCTTTCATCGGGTTTTGGTTTGTTGGCAATACATAATAACAAAGAAGCGCAAGTAAAAAACTTGTGCAAAAAAAATGGGCGGAGGCGAAACCATGGCTTCGCCTCCGCTATCAAAGTTTAAAATTCGAGGACTTTTGAGATCTTTTTTTCGTCCATACCCGATATTTTTTGCAAATCTTCGCGCAGGATGTCTTTTGCTATTTTCAGTGCTTCTTCGGTGCTATAGGCCAGATTAACACGTACTTCTGTGTTTTTCCCCACTGATTTGTAGGCTTCAAAAGCAGTAAGGGTGCGACCCATTTTCTGATTAAGCTTCGATTTGAACTGACCCATCGTTTGCGTAACAGAGGCAGCTTCTTCTGATGACAATTGCTGGTTACCGATATTTGTGGTTACCAGACCTGCAATCTCTGTTTCAATTTGTCCGGCCAGATTGATTTTGGCCACTTCATAAGCCTGGAGTTTAGCGGCTGTCTGGGTTTCTCCAACAGAAGTTCCATCAGCAATAAAATACTTTTTCTGACCATTGTCATCTATTTCATATGCCATCATCCACGAACGTTCGAGTTGTTTTTCCATTGGCAACTGTCCGGGATTTACATGATAGCCTTGTTTTTCAAGACTTTTCGCTTCTTTTCGGGCTTCTTTGGTTGCTTTGGATTTAATTTCTTTTTTCAGATCTTTTGTGCTTTGTGCCTGCACTTGTACAACGGAAACTGCCAGTAAGGCGACAACACTCATCAGATAAATTAATTTGAACTTTTTCATCTTTTTTGGTTTGATTGGTGAAACAAAATATTAGGTATTAAAATAGTGTCAGTTATGTGCTTCGCTGATTAGTCCCTCAAATGTACAAAATATTGTGAAAAATGAAACACGTGAAAAATTGTACCTATAATTCGTTTGGTAAATGTAATTTTGCTGTGGAAATATCATTGAATGACTTCTTTTGAGCTTTTCTATGTGCAATGTCCCTGTTGTGGGGCCTGGCTAACCGGAAAAAAAGCCAAGGCCGAAACTATTAGCCAATCTG
This sequence comes from Bacteroidales bacterium UBA5536, assembly GCA_002426795.1. GTDB lineage: Bacteria > Bacteroidota > Bacteroidia > Bacteroidales > F082 > UBA5536. Next base: position 143,619 of record DINQ01000004.1, on the reverse strand, counting down.
TTTTATACTCAGATGGTATGGTAATCAGCGATTTGTTTCCTGTCAATCCACAAAAGTTGGTGTGTTGCCCTGCTTGTTCTCATGCCTTTTGGCTTGAACCACATCATGAACACGCAAAAGTGGAAGGTATCACTGAAATAGGTCCTTATTCATGGGGGAGCTGGCGGTTTTTTGGTGCAAATCTCGATGAAAACAGAGGAAGAATGGCGCTTATTCGGCATTACCACAGGATACTTGAGCAACTCAAACCTTTTCAACCTGAGCAGGAAATCTATCTGCGCTATGCCTTGCTATGGGCCTATAACGATTTGTATCGACACAGCCAGGAGGGCTCGATAGGCAGGTTACTCAGAAGTCAGTCGAGTTTGCGGGTTCGTTTTAACCAATACTTATTTCACCGCGAGGGATTAAAGCTATTTTTGGCTAACCAGAACGGGTTTGGCCGAAACATCAACAGACTCATATCCCTCCTTAAACAATATCCTCCTGACGATTTAGTTCAACTGGTTGAATTGTACCGTGAAGCCGGAGATTTTCAGAAAGCCAGGGATTTGCTTAAATCAATACCAAGGCGTACCCATTACATCAACCGATTGCTTGCATGTATACAAGTATCTGATAAAAAAGTATTTAGAGTTGCCGGTTAACAGGCTTTTTCGAAAGAATAGTTTTTAATATTCAAAAACGGCTTCAGATTTTCATCTGGCCTCACTTGCTATTTAGAATCAATATAAATTTCGCTAAATCGATTATTTTTGACCCGTTGAGATGAAATTTCAGGTTTAGAATTTTGGCTGTGCATTGCAGATACCCTAACTTTGAGGGGTTGATCCAATCAACGACGAACAATCATTTCTTAACCAAACCAAATTCATCATGGAAAAGCTGTTTCTGGGATTCAACGGCGAAAATGCTATAACACTCAATTTATCAGCTGTACAACGTCATATTGCTTGCTTTGGCGCATCTGGCAGTGGCAAAACTGTTGCCTGTAAAGTGCTTTCTGAAGAGTTGGCTCTGCAAGGTGTGCCAATGATAATTTTTGATCCGCAAGGCGATATTGCTTCCCTTATCAACCCCGAAACTGATGACAGTCTATTGGCTGAAAAAGGGCTCAATCCGGATGTACGCAATGTTTTTGCAGAAAAAACAGAAGTGCTTATCTGGACCCCGGGCAGTTCGAAAGGACTACCGCTTTCGATCAATCCTTTGCAATTCGACGATACGGATGAGCTGGATGCTGAAGACAGGCTTCGGTTTTTGTCGGCCACTGCCAAAAATGTGGTCGAGTTGATTGGCTACGACAGTGACAATGACGATGGAAAAGCCGCGGAGTCTGTTTTGGCAACTGTTTTTGATTATTGCTTTCAGAAAAAAATCCGACTCGACGGATTTGGTAGTCTGATCGATCTGCTCTCTGACCTCCCTGAATCGGTCAACGAACTTATTATCAGTATCAGCAGTCCGAAAGCCATGACAGAGCTGATGCGCAAGCTGCGATTTCTGACGATCGGTTCTCGTAAATTGATTTTCGAAACGGGTTATCCTGCCAATATTGAAGCCTTGCTTGGCCTTGGCGAACACGATACGGGCAAAACACGCATTTCCATTATCTATCTTAATACGCTTTCAAGCCAGGAAGAAAAGGAATTTTTCATGGCCAATATTACTCAGATGCTGTATGCATGGATGCTTCGTAATCCATTACAATCGGGTCAGGATGGGCTGCAGGCAGTGCTCTACATCGACGAGATTGCACCCTTTTTACCACCTGTAAAAATGCCTTCGTGCAAAGAAAGTCTGATGCTGTTGTTCAAACAGGCACGAAAATATGGAGTTGGCTGTTTGATTGCAACACAAAACCCCGGTGACATTGATTATAAGTCGATTGCTCAGATTTCAACTTACCTGATTGGTAGCTTGAAAACCAAACAGGATTTGGGTAAGATAGAAACCCGCATTGAATCGATGGCGCCACAAACTGCAGCCGAAATCATGCAAACCATTCCTGCATTGAAAAAGGGCCACTTTCTCCTGCTTTCACCCGATCAGGAGCAAAAACTCAGCAAACTGAGCGTTCGCTGGCTTTTTACACGGCACGATGTTGTCAGTGAGGAACAATTGCCATCGCTGATTTCGGACGAAATGCGTCAGCGTTATATCAACTCCCCAGTTCCTAAAAGCAAGCCAAAAGCTATACCAGTTGTAGAGAAAAAAAACGAAGAACCAACCACGTCGTTTACGAATGAACCTACTGAAGTCCAGCAGATAGATACTAAAAACGAAGCCGGAGAAATGGCATTTATGGTTGCCTATAAAATTTTCGAACGAGACTTAAAAAAGGTATGTGCGCCTTATATGGAGGCTGGTGCGCTGAAACTTTTTAAAAAGGAAACTTTGGTATCAGCTGCTTTTGAATATTTGCCGCTTGTTAAAGCAGAAATGAAGTTTTTTGATCGCAAAGGGCTGTTTAAGAAAACTACAGAGGAGATTCCGGTCAATCTGTATCTCGATTATAAAAGTGGAGAAATTATGCTCATTTCTGGCAAAGAAATCCAGTTTCATTCCCTTATTGACCTTGATCCTCATAAAATCGAAGACCTTGACGAACGCGTTGTGTTGGAGAAAAAAAGTCGTGATGAAATTGATTACGATTTCAGAAAACTTGGAAAAAAGTTGGATAAGGATGAGATAACCAAGCTTTTACAGCATAAATATAATGTTGAAGTGCTTGATGTATCATTGGTACTCTATCCAACCTGGCAGTGCCGTCTGGAAAGCAAAGAGCAAAAGACCTTGCGGACCATTCAGATCGATGCTGTAAATGGATTGCAGATTATCCATTCTTAATACTAAGGCCTAATGCAATAAATAGAAGAAGTTCTTTAAAACCTGACTATGATAAATTCTCCGGAACGACAGATTCTACTGCCTTTTTTGGCCGGTGCAACTAATAGAACCAAAAATCCATGACATGAAAAAAATATTTCTGATTTTAGTTTCAATATTCGCCAGCGTGGGAGTTTTTGCGCAAGAAACGGAAGACCCTTTCGAACAATTCAGACAGCAGGCCAATCAGGGATTCGATGCATTCAGGGAGGAGACAAACAAGCAATGGGAGGAGTACGAAAAAGCAAATAAAGAAGCCTTTGATGCATTTAAGAAAGGTATTGAGCAAAAATGGGGCGAAGGCAATTTTGTGGAATCCACACAAACAACCTGGGTGGAGTATGATGAAAATGCCGATAGCAGAAGCGAAGTAGATTTTGAAAACGGTGAAGCAACAGTTGAGGTTTTGATGGAGCCTGACGAAGCTGCCAACGCGGTATTGGTTAAGGAAAAAATTGCCGAAGCAGTCAAAGAGTTAGCGCTTAATAAGGGAAAATCAAAAGATTACTCAACAGAGTATGAAAAACCGGAGCCTTTGTCAGCCGAACCAGTGCTCAAAGATCAGCTTACAAACGAGGAAGGCGAAACGGTAACGCCTGAAAACGTGACGCAATACGCCGAAGAAGTGGCAGAAACAAAGCCTGTTGAAAAGAAAACGGTTCAAACGGAAGATGAAAAACCAAAGGTGGTGGTTTCGGTAAAAATCCCGCTGGCGACAAACAATATCCAGACAAGAGCACTCAAGTTTTATGGCAACATCATGCAGAATACTGAGCGCTTTGGGGTTGATCCCCAACTGGTTTTTGCGGTTATCCATACCGAATCGGCCTACAATCCTAAAGCACGTTCGCATGTGCCTGCTTTTGGCCTGATGCAGATTGTTCCCAAATTTGCCGGACGCGATGCCTACAATTATGTCTATAAACAAGACAAGCTCCTTTCGGAAAACTACCTATATGAAGCAGTGAACAATATAGAACTTGGCACTGCCTACCTGCATATGTTGATGGATCGAAGTTTTGCCAAGGTTACCAATCCTTTGAGCCGCGTATATTGCGCCATTTGTGCCTATAATACAGGTGCAGGCAATGTGAGCCGCGCATTTATTGGTACGACCAAACTTTACCAGGCCATTCCCGAAATCAATAAAATGACTCCGGATGAAGTGTATAAGCACCTTAAGGCCAATTTGCCTTACGACGAAACCAAAGATTATTTGGACCGGGTTTCGTCGAGAATGAAAGTATATGAAAATTGGCTGTCAAACGATTAGAACCAAAATAAAATAACCATGAAAACAAAAAATCACTTTCGTCATCTGGCTTTTGCAATTGTACTCCTTTTGCTGGCAATAGGCTTTGAAGCATTCCCACAAAAAGTGGATTGTTTTGTCATTACTGCGCCAACCAAGCAGTTTTACAACATCAAAAAAATTGGTGTCATGGAGTTTTCCGGCAACAGGGAAGCAGGCCAGATGCTCGCCGATCTGATGATTGCCAACTTGTTACGCGAAGATCGTGGCATACTGGATCTTCAATCAGGTTTTATGGGTTTAGGTAAAAAAACCGAAGGCGTTACTTATGTTAAGGGCTTCAAAACCAATGTGTATACTGTGATTGAGCGAAATCAGATCGATCAGATCATGAAAGAGCAGCGACTCGGGTTGTCAGGCGCCATCGATGAATCTACCGCTGCCAAAGTAGGTGCTATTTTGGGCCTGGATGCCATAATTATCGGTAATGTGAATTATGAGAAAAAGGAGGATAATACCTCAAATTCATACAAGGGCATTGATGGTAAAAGCTATACGAAAAACTGTAAAATAAGAAGCGTTTCGAGTACGGCAAGCATGAAACTCATCGAAGTTTCAACAGCCGAAATTATTGGCGTAGAAACAGCCGATGTTCGATCTGAAGACAAGCAGTGTAACGACGACCGACCAAAGATTCTTTCGTATAACCAGTTGTTGAACAACTCGTTAAATGAAATATCAACCAAGTTTGTCAACTATTTCACTCCTGGTTATGGGCTTGTTCGATTCGATCTTGAAAAAATCAAGGTTAAGGATTTGAAAAAACAGGCAGGCGAAGCTTCTGATTATCTGGAATCAGGAAACCTGGAACGCGCATTTCCTTTGTTTCAGGCCATTTATGAAGCTGATAGCTACAATCCCAAAGCAGCTTACAACTTAGGAGTTGTGAACGAAATGGTTGGGTCTTACGATGAGGCCATCGAGTACTATGGAATCGCATCACAACTCGATCCAACGAACAGCACATTTGATGAAGCGTTGAAAAGAGCCAAAGCAGGTAAGTTGGCAGTTGAGTTTTTGAAAAGTATTGGTAAGCCCATCGAAAAATTTGGTTTTGCCGCGGCTGGTGGCGATGTGCTTGCGGATAAAATTACACTGAAGGGAAAAAGCTCCGACAGAGTTGATGTGCGCGAATATCCCGACAAGGGCGCTGCATCAATAGCCAAAGTACCTGGTGGTTTGCAATTCAATGTCATCGAAAAGCAAGGCGATTGGTACCGCATCAAACTCCTCAACAACAAAGAGGGATTTGTTCACCAAAGTGATGTTGACTAATCATTGAATCGCATGAAAAAAGCACTCATTTTCCTTTTTGCATTTATGCCATTGTGGGCCATGACTCAGCAGCCCACTTGGACAGATTATGCATGGCGAACAACAAATTATCCTGAGTCTGATTATTTTATGGCTTTTGTTTCGGGATCCAATATTGATGAAGCCAATTCGAAAGCAACACTTGATGCTTATGAAGAACAGGCCAAATCCATGTTGATTCAACAGATACAAGTGAGCTTGCAAACCGCCACCGAGTACAATGTTGCGAATATTGATGCAGCCTCTACCGAGGCATTCAAAATGAAAAGCGCTTCACTGTCGAAAGCTGAAATAGCAGGCCTGCGAACCGATCGTTATTATTATCGCAAAAAGAATGAAGCCTATGCCATCGCCTGGGTTAAGAAAGGCGAGTTGAAATACTATTACAAAAATGCAACAGCCAGTTTAATCGAAAATATCAAAACGAAAAAAGAAGAAGCGGATCGTTACCTCAAAAAGAAAGATGCGCAACAAGCGCTAAAGGCATATTATGAGACAATGCCGATGTTTTCTAAACTGGAAGAGGCTCAGTTTATATTGGTGGCACTTGGCATGGTTTCTGAATCCGATATCCGTTATCAGGAAGGTGCGGCGCTTATGCTCGACGTAAAACAGGCTATTTCTGCATTGCAGCAAAGCGATAAGGCCAACATCGATGACCTGGCCTATTTCATGGCTTATGGACTCTTTTTACAGCTGGGCCCTGTGCAGGGAACGCTCTATCTTGAAAAAGTGGGTTTTGAAACCTCAGGGCTTACATCGGAATTTTCTGACCGTTTTCATGAAGCACTCTCGCGTGGATTGGTGAAGGCAGGAAATTATCATGTTGCCGAAGCTCTTCCAGGTTCAAAAGGCGTTGTTATTTCAGGAAGTTACTGGAAGGAAGGCGAACAACTAAAAGTAAACTGTGTCGCTCGCAAGTTTGGGCAGGCTGCTGCAGCCAATGAGGTAGGTTTACCTCTCAGCTGGCTACGCGAAAACCATATTAACTGGGTTCCTGAAAATTATTTACGGATCGCAATGTTGCCCGAAATGATGCTCAAGTCTGTGAAACAAGAGTTGGAGGGAAGAGCCGGACGGCCTCTACCGCAGGCGCTTCAGGTGCAGGTAAACCTATCTGGAAAGCCATTGGCCAATGTTCCTGTAATTTATTATCTCGGCGATCAGCAAATTGGAAAAGCAAACACGAATGACAACGGCGTAGCTGCGCTTTTTTATACACCCGATGCTGCTTCGCGCCAAACGCAGGTCATTCTGGCGAATATCGATCTGGTTGCTTTTATTGGCATCGAACCAAACAGTGCTTTTGTTCAGCAATTGCAACAGCGCTACCCGATTACGGATGCGAGGTTTATGGTCAAAGTAGCACCGCTTACAGTTTTTGTCAAAAGTGCCGAACTTCTGCAAAATGGTCGAAATGTGGATGTAAACATCGTTGAGCCAGTGCTGAAGGAAGTGTTGGCGGCCAAAGGATTCGCCTTTACTGATCAGTTGTCTGAAGCCGACCTCTTGGTTGAAATTCAGGCCAAAGCGCGCAATGGCTCAAACATGCAAGGTATCTACTTTGCTTTTGTTGATGCAAACGTATCAGTTATGGACCTTTCGGATGGGAGGGAAACATGGAAACAGAGCTTCAGTTCAGTCAAAGGAGGAGGTGCTGACTTTCAGCGTGCTGCGATCAAAGCATTTGAAACAGTGGCTGGTCAGATCAAAGATGCAATGCCAGAGAATATTCGCTGAGGTGGTCCTTTCACGTGCGACCATCAATAGGAATTTCGATCAGGTCGCGCAGCACAACTGATGCACAAAAGCACCCAAAAATGGCTGGCATATAAGAAATCGTGCCAACGGTAGATTTTTTATTCAATTCGCCATGCTCTTCTTGTACGGCTCGCTTATCGACTTCTTCAGGCGAATAAACCGCTGTAATTCCCGACCAAATATCTAGTTTGTGCAGTTTTTTGCGCATGTAGTAGGCCAATCTGCAGTTTTTTGTTTGTGAAATATCTACAATCTCAATTTGTTGGGGGTCAAACTTACCGCCGGCGCCCATTGAACTTACAACCCGATGACCGAATTTAACTGCATAATAGAGAAGATACACTTTGGGCGAAAGGGTGTCGATAGCATCAATGACGTAGTCGTATGGTTTTGCTACGAGGTCAATCAATGGTTGATCTTTTAAATATTGATGAACAACCGTTAATTCCAGATCGGGATTGATGTCTTTTAGGCGAATTTTCATCACCTCTGTTTTAGGCAGTGCATTGGTACTGACAAGCGCGGCCAGTTGCCGGTTGCGGTTGCTGGGATGAATAGTGTCGCCATCAACAATGGTAAGTTTACCGATGCCCGCTCTTACGAGTTGTTCAGCTGCATAAGCCCCTACACCACCCAACCCGACAACCAATACGTGGCTTTGTTTTAGTTTTTCCAGCTTTTGCTCGCCAATAATCAGGACAGTTCGACCTTGCCAGTTTTCTGCATTCATTTGGGATGAAAATAAGTGATGAAATTTTGGTAAATCTGGGTGCGCAGGGCATCAGGTGTGATGTTTAATTGATGGGCAGCTGTTTTGTAAACAAACTCGATAGGCGTTTCAGCAGCATCGGTTTCAAAAAACAGGCGATCAAGTGGTATATTACGAATTGACTGAAAAATTTTCTTGCGGGGATTCAATGCGGCTGTTCCGATTGAGAAAAAAAATCCTTTCGAGTGCAATTGACTGATCGTTTGTTCATTTCCGTTAAAACCATGTAAAACCCAAGGGATTTGATCTTTAAATTGTTTTTTGAGTCGCAAAATCTCAGGAAAAGCACGTACGGCATGAATCATCAATGGCAATCCCAATTCAGATGCTTTTTTGATCTGATAAATAAAAACTTCTTCCTGGAGGCCCAGAGGAACAGGAATGGATTTGTCAAAGCCAGCTTCGCCAATGGCAATGGGTTGTGCGCTCTGGAGCATGACTTCGAGCCGCTCGATCAGCAATTGAGTGTTAAAATGTTGAAGCTGAAAGGGATGAATCCCTGTGCTAAAATACTGGTATTCATTTTCTTGAGGTATATCTTCTCCTGCCATCAGGCTGTTGATTCTGATGACAGTTTGATCAGTAGCATAATGCTGATGTGTATGAAGATCAATCAAAGGCAAGTTTTCCATACCTGCAAAGATAGTCTACCACCTGATTTTGGTTATTTAAACCCCATTCTAAATTAGTAAAAAAAGTCAGTTTCTGCTGGCAATATCAAACTCAGCTTGTTTTTTATGGATAATTTTGTGGAAAGTTGTAGCCTACAGCTTAAAAACGTATTTTGTCATCAGTTAAAACGTTTGACCATGGACGTAGCTTTATTATCCAGAATTCAGTTTGCTTTTACTGTTTCGTTCCACTACATCTATCCGCCGCTCAGTATTGGTCTGGGCTTGATGATGGTGTTGATGGAAGGCGCTTATTTGAAGACCAAAAACAAACATTATGAACAACTTGCTCGTTTTTGGACAAAGATTTTTGCCATTACTTTCGGGGTAGGTGTAGCCACAGGTATTGTGATGGAATTTGAGTTTGGAACCAACTGGGCCACTTACTCCCGGTATGTAGGTGATGTTTTTGGCAGTGCCTTGGCAGCCGAAGGCATTTTTGCCTTTGCGCTCGAAAGTGGTTTTTTGGGTGTTTTGCTTTTTGGATGGAACCGAGTGAAACCTGTCGTACATTTTATTGCCACAGTAGGTGTATGGTTTGGGTCAATGTTTTCAGCCGTTTGGATTGTGGTTGCCAACAGTTGGCAGCAAACCCCTGCAGGCTTTCATATTGTAGGCGACGGGATCAATGCCAGGGCAGAAATTACCGATTTCTGGCAAATGGTTTTTAATCCTTCAAGCGTTGACAGGGTTTTACATGTTTGGATAGGCGCTTTGATCGCAGGTGCTTTTTTAGTGATGAGTGTGCATGCCTGGTACATGCTCAAGGGCAGGTATATTGAAATATCTAAAAAGGCGTTTACCATTGCATTATTCACGGCAGCCTTGGTTTCTGTTTTGCAGCTGGTTACCGGGCACAGTTCTGCTTCGGGAGTGGCTGTGAACCAACCTGCCAAGCTGGCTGCCTTCGAAGGGCATTACAACAGCACCGATCAGGCCGATTTGTATGTTTTTGGCTGGGTAGATCATGAATCCCAAAAAGTAGTTGGCCCGTATATGCCGGGTGGACTTAGTTTTCTGCTTTATGGTAATTTTGACACACCCGTAAAAGGATTAAATGATTTTCCACAAGATGAAATTCCGACGGCGGTAAATGCAGTTTTTCAGTTTTATCATTTGATGGTTGCCTTTGGCTTGTACTTTATTGCTTTAACTTTGTTTGGCTTGTTCATGTGGTGGCGAGGTAAACTATACAACCAAAAGTGGCTTCTGTGGGTTTTTGTTTTTTCAGTCATTTTGCCACAGCTGGCTAATCAGTTTGGTTGGTTTGCTGCCGAAATGGGTCGTCAGCCCTGGGTAGTTTATGGACTGCTTAAAACCAACGACGCTATATCGGTGGTAGTGAACGCTGATCAGGTGCTCTTTTCGCTGATCCTTTTCACAGTCATTTATGCCTTGCTTTTTATATTGTTTATCTATCTTTTAAACAAGAAAATTCAAGCTGGACCTTACGACGAAAGCGACACCGACATCATGCCGATGCAAAAAAACATCATGGAAGTAATTGAATAATAGAACAGTTAATTCGAAAAGATATGGCAACATTTTTAGGAATTGATTATCCAACTTTGTGGTTTTTGGTAGTTGGGGCTTTGTTTTCTGGTTACGCAATCCTCGATGGCTTTGACCTGGGGGCTGGTGCCTGGCATTTGTTTTTTAAAAAGGAAGAAAGCCGACGCATTGCACTCAATGCCGTTGGGCCCGTCTGGGATGGCAATGAAGTATGGCTTGTGATTGGCGGAGGTGCTTTGTTTGCAGGCTTTCCGGTCTTGTATGCGAGCATGTTTTCAGCCATGTATATCCCTTTTATGCTCTTTTTGGCTTTTTTAATTTTCAGGGCTGTTTCTATCGAATTTCGGAGTAAGGAACCCATGAAATGGTGGCGTAAAATGTGGGACGTCAGTTACAGTGTGTCGAGTATTGCGATGGCACTTTTATTGGGAGTTGTAGTCGGAAATATCCTTTGGGGAGTTGAGCTTGGCCCAAATCATGAGTTTATGGGGCATTGGACCGATTTTCTCAACCCGTATGCCTTGTTGGTCGGTGTTACAACAGTAGCGCTATTTATGATGCACGGAGCGATTTATCTGGCCATGAAAACAGAAGGAAGGCTCTTCGAAAAGGTAACCGGACTGCTCAGAAAATCCATCATTTTCTTTATAGTGACTTATAGTATTGTCACACTTTTTACGCTGATTTATCTGCCGCATCTTACCGATAACCTGCATGAAAATATCGCTTTGTTTATTGTTCCCCTACTGGCCTTTCTGAGTATTGCCAATGTGCCTCGTCTTGTCAGCAAAGGAAAGTACGAATATGCTTTTATTTTCTCTGCGCTTACTATGAGTTTTTTGCTGATGTTGGTTGCTTTCGAACTTTATCCCGTGATGGTGATGTCAACAGTTGATCCAACATATAGTATCACTGTTTACAATGCCGCATCTTCCGAAAACTCACTGCGTATTATGCTCAATATCACAGCGATCGGTGCGCCACTTGTCATGATTTACACCGTGTTTGTGTACCGCACTTTTTGGGGAAAGGTAAAAATGGACGAAACCAGCTATTGATCTTGTCTAGAAATAAATTTGAAGGGTTGTTGTTGGCATTGTGAAAGGCGACCTTAACTAAAATATTGTATTACAGCGAAGTAAATTGGCATTCCAATCGTGATGTTGAATGGGAAAGTTATTCCCAGCGACATGGGAACAAAGAGCCCAGGATCGGCTTTGGGAGCTGCCAGCTGCATGGCTGCAGGAACTGCTATGTAGGAAGCGCTGGCTACTAAAATTGTAAGCATAAAACGGTTGGCAGTATCCTCAATAAACAGTCCGCTTAAAGCTGCTATTGCGAGACCATTTACCAATGGAGCAATGATAGCAATACTTGTAACAAACAAACCGTATTTTTTAAAGATACCGAATTTTTTGGCCGTTACCATTCCCATTTCGAGCAGAAAGATAGCCAAAAAGCCTTTGAAAATGTCATTGGTAAAAGGTTTTATATCCAGGGCTTGTTTGGCGTCTGCAAAATAGCCAATCAACAGGCTTCCGAGGATCATCATTACAGAACCATTTGTAAATGAATGCGAAACGATTTTTTTCATCGACATGCTGTCTCCGCTATCCTGATCAAATTTCTTCATCAGAAAAATACCTGTCACAATAGCAGGCGATTCCATCAGGGCCATCAGTGCGACCATATGTCCGCCAAAGTTTAGTTTCAGGGTTTCAAGAAAAGATGCTGCAGTTACAAAAGTTACAGCACTAACCGAGCCATATGCTGCTGCAATGGCGCCGGCATTGCTGGCTCCAAGCCGTTTACGCAAAATAAAAAACACATATACCGGAATGGCTGCCGACAAAAACAATCCTGTCAACAAGGTGTAAATTACTTCGGCATCTACAGTGCTATGCCTGAGCTCCTGTCCGCCCTTAAAACCAATGGCAAAAAGAAGGTACAAAGCGATAAATTTACTACTCGATTTTGGTATTTCGAGGTCGCTCTTTACAAGGCTTGCAACAATGCCCAGTACAAAAAACAATAAAGTCGGATTGGTCAGGTTTTGAATCAGCAAATGCAGTTCCATGGCGTAATTTTGGTGGATTGGATGCGCAAAACTAGCATTTTGTTGGTTTGAACGAAAAAAATAGACTATTTGATGACTTTGTAAATGATTTTTTTTGGGAAAGCACGTTTCACCCAGCCTGGTAAAATGATTGCACCAATAAACAAATATGGATAATAACTGATGAGTCGCCAAAGTAAAGCCAAAGGAACAGCCCAGGCCAGATTGGGAATAAGATCGCCCAGAAAATCGGAAAAAATAAACTCGGCAATCCCACTGCCTCCAGGCGTCGGACTAACCAACAAAATAATCCACATGGTCAGTTGTCGGGCATACACGAGCAAGTGATCGTGAAACTTAAGCTGACTGGCAAAAAAAGCCATAAACATAAAATTGACCACCCAATAGCGACCTGTCCACGACACGAAAGTGGCAGCAAATGCCCTGAGCCAGTATTTGATTGACTTACCTTTTAGTTCGTGAGAAGTTACAATCAGTTGGTTGGCCATTTTTCGAGCACGCATGCGCCATCGGCGCAAAAAGGGAATGAGAAAAATTCCCGACAAAAGCCATTTAAAAAAGGTAGGATTAAAAAACAACGTATAGGTTAACAATAAAGTATAAACCAAAATCGAACCATAACCAATGAACAGTGCCATGCGAATACCGCCTGAAAATGCAGTTTCGGCCGGCGGGAAGACCTCGTTTCCGAACATCAGGTAAAGCAGAGGTACCATCAGGATAAAAAACACTTCATCCAAAAAGATCGCGGTGAGGATCACGGCTGTGCTCTTGCCAGAATTGATTCCTTCTTTATAGAGCACAAAAATAGCCGGACCAGTTCCACCGACCACCGAAGGCGAAATGGCAGAGCTGAACTCCCAAAGCATGATCACTTCAAAAGCTTTACGCCAACTCAGTTTGTTGTCGGTGAGCACCCTGATGCGATAGGTGTAAGCTATATCGCGGACGCCCATCATCAGCAGGGCGACGCCCATCCAAAGCGTAGCTGTCCACGTCCAGTTGAAGAATGAGAAGGCCTCGGGATTAAAATTACTGTATAGCATCCATGATGCAGCGCCCAAACCAATCAGGATGGGATACATGATGCGGCTCGTACGGAAATTTTTCCTGATATCGCTCACTGGAATATGTTTGCAGCAAAAATAACAATAACATGAGGCAAAAGTTAATTGTAATCTAAAATATTGATAGATAAATTGTTAAGATATGATAAAATCAACAGATAACGACAATATGACAGTCTGATATTATGAGATACGACAATATGACATGGTATTTCGAATGGAATGACTGAAATAGCACTTTGGTACAGGATTTGAAAAAATCAAGATAAAGAAATTAAATATAATAACTCAATTAAATAATGGAGGACCCAAAAATGAACCTTATCAGATTTAATCAGCATCCAGTGAGCATGTTATCAGAATTGCTCGAAGACTTTGACCGTAACTTTTACAGCAACACCGAAAGAACAGGCATGATGCCGGCTGTAAACATCCGCGAACGCGAAGACCACTTCTTGTTAGAGTTGGCTGCTCCCGGAATGAAAAAAGATGATTTCAAAATCAAACTTGACAACAACGTACTGACGATTTCATCTGAACAGAAGGAAGAATCGGAAGAAACCCAGGAAAAGTTTACCCGCAAGGAGTTTCATTACCAAAGTTTTAGCCGGTCGTTTACCTTGCCCAAATCGATTGATCTCGACAAAATCAAAGCCGATTACAACAATGGCGTTTTGAGTCTGAATATGCCCAAGCGCGAAGAAGCCAAAGTAGCGATCAACCGCGAAATTGCGATTTCATAACGCAAGCTGAATACACAAAAAAAGCCACAGCATCATGCTGTGGCTTTTTTTATTGATCTATGCAATCCTTATTCTTGCTTTTTGCATAAGCAGCCCGTGTTTGCATTTTTTTGAGCTCTCGGTCAATCACCAAATGTGCGATTACATCGGCACGCTCGTTATCTGTGGGCAAGCTGAGCGCTTTGCCAAACAAGGCCTCATTCACGTCATGCCTGTACATCAGGCTGCACAATCTTTCAAAATCATGAACCAGTAAGTCGGCAATAAAAAGCTTCAGCCTGGCATGTATCTCTTCGCGGTCAATATGCTCTAAACGAGCAATTTCAGCTGGGTCGATGGGGACAAGTGGGCTTTCCATTTTAAAATATACTGTCTAATAATCGATGTTGTTTTGAATCAACTGCGTTTTTGAGTTCAGTTCAAAAGCAACCAAATTACCAAATCCCGCCCTGTTTTCCATATAGACTCCATTGTCGAGATCGATGAAATGATAAGCTGAAGACTGCATCACATGGCTCATAAACTCCAGATCGACAGGCACATGGCCATGAATCACTTTTTTGCGTCGAATTTTCTCGGGCTGAACGCTGAATTCGCGTGTCCAAATCATCGCAACCTTATCAATCAACGGATCTTCCAGCTCAAAGTTAAATCCTGCATGCACCAGGATGTAGTTGTCGAGCTCAACATAGTACCGCAGATTTCGCATCCATTCGATGTATTTTTCCGGTATTTGGCCGGCAAATCGTACACCGAAGCTTTCGAGCGTTTCTTTGCCTCCGTGGCGCTCCCAAATGGACTGTATTTTGGTCTTCCGAACAATGCCCAGAAAATTCTTTTTGGCCCGGTCTTCATCAAAAGACTTCACGCAATAATCCTCATGGTTGCCCAGCAAAAAAGTAGTCTGGTAGCCATCTTCGGTCAACTGCATCAAATAATCAATCACTGCCTTGCTGCCTGGGCCACGATCGATATAATCACCCAGAAAAAACAACTCGTCACTTAAGTCGGGTTTTACCTGCGTTTCAATTAGCGCCCTAAGCGTTTTGTAGCAACCATGGATGTCGGGGATAACCCACCTGTTTTTCATGGCGTGTTGTTTTTTCTGGGTGAAGGAAATAGTATTATTTAGATTTTCCCTGGTTAGCCACCTGGTCCATCAGTTTTTTGATTTCTTCAGGATCGCCAATGAAATAATCTTTTTTCAGATTAAGCTGATCGTCAAATTCAAAAACGTAAGGAATGCCTGTAGGAATGTTGAAAGCCAGAATTTCTTCTTCGCTCATGTTTTTCAGGTGCATTACCAGGGCGCGCAGGCTGTTTCCGTGGGCAGCCACGAGAATTTCACCATGCTGAGCCAATGAAGCTTTAATGTCTGAATTCCAATAAGGAACCATTCTGTCGATCACGTCTTTCAACGACTCGGTCAAGGGCAGGTCTTTGGGGTCAACATCGGCAAATCTTGGATCTTTGCGGGGGTTGCGTGCATCACCATCGCCTAGCGGCTGTGGCGGAACATCGAAACTGCGACGCCAGAGTAAAACCTGCTCATCACCATACTTCTGGGCTGTTTCGGCTTTGTTGAGGCCTTGTAACTCGCCATAATGCTTTTCGTTCAACCGCCAGCTTTTCAGTTCAGGAATATACATTTGATCCATTTCTTCGAGCACAAGCCACAGTGTCTTGATGGCACGTGATAAATAAGAAGTGTAAGCCATTTTAAACCTGAAACCTTGTTCTTTCATCAGTTTTCCAGCCTTTTTGGCTTCTTCAACACCCTGTGCAGAAAGTGGAACATCGGTCCATCCGGTAAAACGGTTTTCTTTGTTCCAGGTGCTTTGTCCATGACGGATTAATACCAGTTTTTTCATTTTGAATTTGTCTTAAAATAATATTTTTGCCGATTGCTGAATAACATATTGATTCACTCAACATTCTAGTTTTGTGCAAAATTAACATATTTTGCTGCGCGATCTTGATTAACTCTGTGTAAATTTGTTGAATGAAAGCTGTAACGGTACCGGCATTTTTGCGAATTTTCTATCCATCTCTGCTCTGGCAAAAGCCTGCAGGCGAACATAGAATGTATCTCACTTTCGACGACGGGCCACATCCGGAACTTACACCACAGGTATTGGATGTTTTGGACGAGTATCATGCTAAAGCCACCTTTTTTTGTGTTGGCGACAATGTACAGCGCTACCCTGAAGTTTATCAACAGCTTTTGCGGCGTGGCCACAAAACCGGAAATCATACCTTTAATCACCTCAACGGATGGAGAACCCCGCTCAATTTGTATTATGAAAACGTAAATGCCTGCCGCGAAGTAGTCGATTCTGATTTGCTCAGGCCGCCATATGGCAGAATAACACCCAGCCAGATCCAAACGCTGAAAAAAGAATACCAAATTATTATGTGGTCGGTGCTGAGCTATGATTTCGATAGCGAAACATCTCCTGAGCAATGCCTTGATTATGTGATTAACTCAGCCGAGGATGGTGCAGTTATCGTTTTTCATGACAGCCCCAAATCAGCAGCAAATATGCTCTATGCACTGCCAAAAGTGTTGAAACATTTCACCGGGCAGGGTTTTAGTTTTGAAACTTTATAACAAACCTGCCATAATTGCACCATGCAACAATGAGGTATAAAGTTTGTTATTGATTTACAAGACATTTTAGCTTTCCTTGTTGCGGTGATTGACTTCTGTTCAATTCCTTTGACGGGATAGCAAAAGAAAACTATATTTTTGAATCATGGAACAAGACGATTTTAAAAAACAGATAGAGGAGCTTTTCAGGTTGTTCAAAAAACTCATGGAGCAAAATCCAACGGAGGAAATACCTGGTATGTCAAAATTTCAGATGGACCAGCTCAAGTTATTTCTGAGCAATTATGAATCGATGAAAGACCAGATTTCGATGGAAATGATGGGGCCTGTGAACGAGCCCATGCGGAAAATGCTGGGTGTTTTCATTCAACAGTTGCGCGAACAGCTTGGCGAGCCTGAGCCTTTCGAAAGCCATACGGCTACGCCGGAAATAACAGCAAAATCTCCCGAACTTACAGTAGAAATTATTGATCAGATGCTGGCACGACCAGGCATCAAGCCCGAAGAAATTGACCGTTTGCTCGACGAAAGGGCAAGTCTCATGGAGAAAAGAGCAGACAACAACAACGAATAACCAGCATGAGAGATTACCTGAGAAAAAGGTGGAAAACCTATTGGGAAACAAAGTCGTGGTTCTCAAAATTCACCGACCTGCTATTTATTTTGTTGGTAATAGCCATGCTTATTCCAGCTTCGCGCAAGAGCATTAGCGCCTTTGTGGCAGGCATTACAGCAGGTAGCCCGAAGACACTGTCGGCTGAAAGACAGATTCAGCTTGATCAGGTGGCTTACCAATGGCGCCTAAAAGATGCCAAAGGAAATGAAGTTCAATTTTCTGATCTGAAAGGAAAAGTCGTATTTCTCAATTTCTGGGCCACCTGGTGCCCGCCCTGTATTGCTGAGATGCCTGATATTCAAGATTTTTATGATGCGTATGGAGAGAAGGTCAGCTTTTTGCTGGTGACTGATGAATCACCTGAAATTGTAGAAGCATTTATGACACGAAAGGGCTATAATATGCCAATATATTACCATCGGGGAGGTGTTCCGGCAGTTTTTGCCACAAACAGTATTCCTACCAGTTTTCTGATCAACCCGGATGGACGGATTGTGATTCGAAAAACCGGTGCTGCCAAATGGAATGCGCAATCGGTTCATGAACTGATAGACCAGATGCTGGCTGAATAGATAGTGTGTCAAGATAAAAAATAAAACTTTCAGCACGATATTTGTTACCTTTGCCACGTTATCATAAGGTATAACCCTTTCTATCTAACTAATTATTGTATGAGAAAATTTGCCGCAATTTTTGCCGTCATGCTGTTTGCCTCAGCTTTGCATGCACAAATTATTACCGACAAAACCAGTAAAAAGGTCAGTGTTGGTTTCGATTTTTACACTGATATCCTCACCAGTACTCCGGCAAATTACAATGCCCGAGCCATCAACCAGGGCTTCAATATCCACGCCACATACAATTTCCCGCTCGGCAAGTCGCAACATACCTTTTCATTGGGTGCTGGCATCCGTTCGCAGAATTTCTACTCCGATACACGTATTGCCGACCTCAATGCCGACACGATCCAGTTTGTGCCATTAACCAACAATTACAAGCGCAGCAAGGTGAATCTTGTTTACCTTGACTTTCCTGCCGAATTCCGTTTTCGGTTCAAGGATAAATGGAAATTGGGTGTTGGTTTCAAGTTGGGTGTTGCACTCGACAGTAAGACAAAATATGTGGGTGATGCCACAGCAACTGGCCCAAGGGTTTATGAAAAGAATCGCAAAATCAGTAAACTCGAAAAATACACTTTCGGGCCTACCCTTCGTATGGGATACAAATGGTTCAGTGTTTTCGCGTATTACCAGCCAGCTAGAGTTTTCCAACGCGATCTTGGACCTGAATTTTATCCTCTTTCTGTTGGGTTTACAATCGCACCCTTCTAAAGAACCAAAGTAAATAGACTGAACATTGTCAAGGCACCTACTGCATAACCGGCGTATATTTCGCCGGGTGTGTGCGCACGTAGTTTAAGTCTTGAGCTTGCTGTTAAACCGCTAATAATCAGCAGAATAAGAAGGGCGCTAATATATTCGCCCCGGGATAATAATGCCAGAGCGGCAAATGCACCACTGATACCTCCCAATGCAATCATGTGCAGGCTTATTTTCCACCACATAGTGATCAGCAGGCCAAAAATAGCCAGAGTAGTGGCTCCCAACATGTAGAAATAAAAAAGTGGCGCCAGGTTAATCTGCTTAAGCAAATAGTAGGTGAGATAGAAAAACACAGCCGTAATTACCAGCGGAGCCATGCGCTCACTGCGCAAGGGCATCCTGAGCGAACTGATCATTTTGAAATGCCACATCAATAAAATCATCAACGCGGGAATAAAAAAAGTGGTTGTGAAGATAATGCCGGTGAGCGTCCATCGCATCGGAAAAGGGATTTGCAGCGACATAAAATTTCCAGTGCTCATCAGGACGAGAAATGTCCAGCCTGGAATGAGCAGGGGGTGCATAAAGACGGAAAAAAGATGTGCTAAAAAGTGCTCGACTTTATCTGTCATGTGCTACAACTCTTTACGCAGCCTTGCCACAGGAATGTTCAATTGCTCGCGGTATTTGGCAACAGTACGCCGGGCAATATTATAACCTTTGTCTTTCAGAATGGTCGTAAGTTGCTCGTCAGTAAGGGGCTTCGATTTTTTTTCGGCATCGATACAATCGCTGAGGATTTTCTTGATCTCACGGGTCGATACTTCTTCACCATCATCCATTTGCATTGATTCGCTGAAAAAACTCTTGAGCAGGAACGTTCCGAAAGCCGTTTGCACATATTTGCTGTTGGCAACGCGCGAAATGGTTGAGATGTCAAGGTTGACAATCTCTGCGATGTCTTTCAGAATCATTGGCCGCAACTTTGTTTCGTCCCCAGTCGAAAAATAGGCATATTGGTAATCCATGATGGCTTTCATGGTGAGGTAGAGCGTGTTTTGACGCTGCCTGATGGCGTCGATAAACCATTTGGCTGAGTCGATCTTCTGTTTCACAAACATCAGCGCATCTTTGTTGCCCTTGTTTTTCTTGTTTTCAGAATAGGTCTCGAGCATTTCTGCATACGATTTGCTAATGCGTAATTCGGGCATATTCCGACTACTTAACGATAACTCGAGCTCGCCATCGTTGTTGTAAATCACGAAATCGGGCAGCACATACTGACTTGTTTTTCCGGTATCGCTGAGAGAATTGCCGGGTTTTGGGTTGAGCTTCAGAATTTCATTTAATGCATCTTTTAACACATCTTCTGAAATCTCGGCCCGCTTGATGATTTTATCGTAGTGCTTTTTGGTGAATTCGTTAAAAAAGCGATCAATAATCATGATCGACATCCTGTAGTCGATATCTGGATTTTCATCTTGCAGGCGTTTTAGCTGTAACAATAAACACTCCTGCAGGTTGCGTGCGCCAACACCTGGTGGGTCAAAATCCTGTATGACCTGCAATACTTCCAACAATTCCTTTTTATTGGTTTTGATATTCAGGGCAAACAAAAGATCATCAGCCAGGGCATCAAGAGGTCGGTTCAGGTATCCAGAATCATCCAGGTTGCCAATAATATAGGCTCCTATTTTCGATTTTCGTTCGTCGAGTTTGCGATAGCCAAGTTGCTGTGCGAGGAACTCATGAAAAGTCTGGTCGCTCGAAAAAGGCATGTCGTAGCGGTCATCGTCGGGACTGCTGTTATTGCTTGCCAGTTTGTAGGATGCGATATCGTCGTCCTCAATGTAGTCGTCAAGGTCAAACTCGTCGTCGGTACTGTCGTATTCTTCCTCTTCATCGTAATCGTCGGTGCTGTCGTCATCGGCAAATTCATCCTGAGGATCATCCTGTTCCAGTCCTTCTTCGACCTCAAGTGCCGGATTTTCTTCAATTTCCTGTTTGATGCGCTGCTCAAGAGCCACAGAAGGAATTTGCAGGAGCTTCATCAGCAATATTTGCTGAGGCGAGAGCTTTTGCAGCAGTTTCTGTTGTAATCTTTGATTCAGCATGGATCAACAAGTTTTGGTTGGGCGAATTTTGATTTGTTCGTCGCATTTACATGACACGAATGTACAACAAAATTGAAAATCGAAAAGAAAAAATCCAACTTCCTGTTTGTTACAAAACCAAAAAGCAGTTTGTTGACACAAAAGAACTGGCCCAAAAAGAACAATACAAACAATAAATAGCCCTTTATGCAGCTGATATAGTTTTTTTCTGGATGGTAATCCTTTGAAAAACAAGCGTTGAGTCAACCTACGTATGAAATTGTTTGCGTTTACTTTTTCATTCGAAGATTACCTGATTAATTGGCTTCGATTTAGAATTCCAGGTTGAGTGGAGTTCTGGGGAATGGAATTACATCGCGGATGTTACCCATGCCAGTTACGAAAAGCATCAGGCGTTCAAAACCCAGTCCGAAGCCGGCATGTGGCACTGTTCCAAACTTGCGGGTTTCGAGATACCACCACATTGATTCGAGCGGGATATGCATCTCGTTCATGCGGTTGAGGAGTTTTTCATACACTTCCTCACGTTGCGAACCACCGATGATTTCACCGATGCCCGGAAAGAGTACGTCCATTGCACGAACTGTTTTTCCATCGTCGTTTTGCTTCATATAGAAAGCTTTGATTTCCTTTGGATAATCGGTCAAAATCACCGGTTTTTTAAAGTGTTTTTCAACCAGGTAGCGTTCGTGTTCCGACTGCAGATCGGTGCCCCAGCCTTCGACAAGATATTGGAACTTACCTTTTTTGTTGTGGTTCGAGTTGCGTAAAATATCGATAGCCTCGGTGTAGGTAATGCGTTCGAAGGGGTTTTCGAGTACAAATTTCAGCTTGTTTACCAGTTCCATTGAGCGTTCATCAGCTTTCTTGTTTTTTTCTTCTTCTTCGAGTCGCTTGCTCAGGAAAGCCAGATCGTCAGCACAGTTTTCGAGTGCATAGCTGATAAGATATTTCAACATGTCTTCAGCCAGATCCATGTCGTCGTGGATGTCGTAGAATGCTACTTCGGGTTCGATCATCCAAAATTCGGCCAGATGACGGGAAGTGTTTGAGTTTTCTGCCCTGAATGTTGGTCCAAAGGTGTAAACCTTCGACAAGGCCAATGCTGCCAACTCGGCTTCGAGCTGACCCGAAACAGTAAGGTTTGCTGGTTTTCCAAAGAAATCTTCGCTAAAATCGATGCTGCCATCTTCATTTTTTGGCAATTTATCGAGTGGGAGTGTGGTCACCTGAAACATCTCGCCCGCTCCTTCGGCATCCGATCCGGTGATGATAGGAGCGTGGATGTTATAGAAACCACGGTCGTTGAAAAACTTGTGAATGGCGAAAATCATGGCATGACGAAGCCTGGCGACAGCGCTGAAGGTGTTGGTGCGGAAACGCAGGTGTGCCTTTTCGCGCAGAAACTCCAGCGAGTGCTTCTTGGGCTGCAATGGATATTCATCCGGATTGGCCTGGCCGAGTAGTTCAATACTGTTAACTGCCAGTTCCACTTTCTGGCCACTGCCTGCAGATGGTACCAGTTTTCCGGTGGCCGAAACGGCTGCGCCTGTATGCATGAGCGCCAGATTTTGTTCAGGAATCTGCTCCAGATCAACCACAAGCTGCAGATTGTGAATCGTTGATCCGTCATTGAGTGCGATAAACGCTACGTTTTTACTTCCTCTTTTTGTTCTTACCCAGCCTTTTACGTTGACTTCACCAGATAAATCCTGCATTTGCAATGCCTGCAATATTTCTGTCCGCTTCACTTTGTTTGTGTTTTGAAAATAATGTGCAAAAAAACGAAATTTTAACCAATTGGTTGCATTTCATTTCACGATTCATTTTAAATGCGCGTCGATTGCAGGCTGCAACCATTCGCCTTACGCCTCATTTGCAAAACAAAACAGGTGACCTGATTGTTTACTCAGTGTAATTGTTAACTTTGTCGCTTCGAAAAAAGATGAGCCCGAACCCTGCCATTTATCATTTACAG
This sequence comes from Bacteroidales bacterium UBA5536, assembly GCA_002426795.1. GTDB lineage: Bacteria > Bacteroidota > Bacteroidia > Bacteroidales > F082 > UBA5536. The sequence goes on along the minus strand of DINQ01000004.1, from coordinate 120,863 downwards.
AACTGGTTGCCTTCATCGGCAGAACCAATGATTATTGCCGGTCCATGCAGTGCAGAGTCGGAAGATCAGCTTTTACGCACAGCCCGGCAACTGGCCAGCATTCCGCAAGTAAAGGTTTTCCGAGCCGGCCTGTGGAAGCCCCGAACGCGTCCTGATGGTTTCGAAGGTGTGGGTGCTCAAGGCTTGAAATGGATGCAGCGCGTGAAAGAGGAAACCGGGCTGTTGCTCACAACCGAAGTTGCCAATCCCATGCATGTTGAACAAGCTGTTGCGCATGGCATCGACATTTTATGGGTTGGTGCGCGAACGGTTGTGAACCCCTTTTCGGTGCAGGAACTGGCCGAGGTATTGCGAGGATTTGATATTCCGGTTCTGGTAAAAAATCCACTTACGCCCGATATCAAACTCTGGATGGGTGCGCTAGAGCGGTTTAACCATGTGGGAATTACCAAGCTGGGTGCGGTTCATCGGGGTTTTCATTATTACAAGCAATCCCCTTATCGCAATGCTCCGATGTGGGAAATTGCGATCGAGCTGAAACGCCTGGTGCCTGCATTGCCTGTCATCACTGACATTAGCCACATCACCGGCCGCCGCGACCTTTTGCAAAGTGTGGCACAGAAAGCACTTGATTTGGAAACCAACGGCCTGATGATCGAATCACACTATAACCCACATATTGCTCTTACAGATGCAGCACAACAGATTGCACCTGATGATTTGAAGGAGTTGATCAACAATTTGGTTATCAGGGAGAAAATAGGAAGTAATGACTTTCAGTACAAGCTGGAAGAACTTCGCTCAGAGATCGATAAGCTGGATGGCGAAATCATGCAGCTGTTGGCCAAACGAATGGATGTAGTATCGCAAATCGGGGAATACAAAAAGCAAAATAATATCACGATCCTGCAACTCAAGCGCTGGCAGCATATTATCGAAGACCGGCTTGCTATTGGAACCGGTATGGGTCTCGACCGTAAGTTTTTGCTGATGTTGCTCGAACTTGTGCACGAAGCTTCTATTCAGAAGCAAACACAAATCTTTAACGCAGCCAACGAAGATTAGTTCAAAACGAGTTTTCTGGTCGTGTTAATATGAGCATCTTGATTCAGGCTTATGAGATAAAAACCCGGTCTGCATGCTGACAGATCGATGGTTGTTTCTTCTGCAAAAGTCTCTTTGTAAATTACTTGACCCATCAGATCAAACACGAAAAGACTCAAGGTTTCTTTTGTGTCTGATGCTATTTTAAGTTTACCATTTGTGGGATTGGGGTAAATATCAACCTTTAAAACATCCTGATTACTTTGTAGACCTATGCCTGAAATCATGTTACATGAATCGGCAATGCCAGTTTCATAAAAACCAAATCCAGGATCTTGATAACACCTTAAGCCTCCTGAATAGTTTCCGTCACAGGCGACTCCTGACAAGCCATATAGATGAAACAAATAATAGGTATCACCTAGTCTTTCCAGAATTTCACCGTAATAATGGTTGCCCTCATAGCCCTCGTTTAGTGAACTATATGAAACGAATAGTTTCTTTAATGGTTGGTCATTGATGGTTGTGAAGCAAACCGAATCAACAGTTACAAGCAGTGTGTCTAATTGTGGATTAAGTGGAGGATCAATTTCGAATATGATGATCCATGAGCTGTCTTTTTTTGCTTTGAAATTGTAAAGTACCTGAAAACTGTCAATTTCGGGCGTGTAAATATATACCACGCTGTCTTCAGTGTAAACAAAATCCATTTCATTATGGAAAGCGCAGTCAAGACCTCCGTTGTTCTCTAAAACCCTGCAGTTCTTCCCTTTAAATACCGTGTCTTTGGTCGCTTCAATGTATAAATATGAAGTGTATGTTTCGAAAGCAAATTTTTCGGTGTAATGCCATGTTGCACCAATTGGTGCAAAACTTTGAGCTTGTGAATATGCGATACTTAAACCCAAAAAGATGAAAAAAGTCAGTGGTTTAATCAATTTTTATTTTTGTTGAGCAGGCTTTTTTAGGTTACAATAAAAAAACACGCGATCGTGATTAAAATTCTAGCAATGGCAAATGATTGTTAAGGAGCAAAGATAAGCCATATTGTTCTCATTTCATTGAGTTTTCCCCTGTAAAGTGCGCAGTTAAACCAACAGACAAAGGCTTAGCGGAAAAGTAAATAGAAATAATACCTGTTGCAATAATCTTACAACGGTATTTAAACCATGTTTAAAACTGGAAAATCAAATCATTCAACAACGATCCTTCTATGCAAGCCGCAAAATCTTCTCCATCTTGCGCCCTTTAGCCAATTCATCCACCAGCTTGTCGAGATACCTGACTTGCTTTGTCAATGGATTTTCGATTTCTTCGACACGATAACCACAAATTACACCTGTGATGAAGTGCGCATTCGGATTTAAAGAGGCTTGGCTAAAGAATGTTTCAAAATTAACTTGACCAGCAATTAGCGATTCCAGCTTTTTTTCATCAAAACCGGTAAGCCACTCTATCACTTGATGAAGTTCGCTTATTGTTCTGCCTTTCTTCTCAATTTTCGCAACATAATGCGGATAAACCGATGCAAAGGTCATTTTTGCTATTTTTTCATCGAGGTGACTTGTACTACCCATATCGTACTTTTATTCGTTTTTGACCAGTCAAAGATGGGTTTTGGATGACTTAATACTATTAACTACCTCCAACTTCTAACCTCTAACTTCTAACCTCTAACTTCTAACCTCCAACCTCTCTACATCCAGCGTCTGCGTTTGAAATAGAAAATCATGACAACGCTCAACACGCCCATGGTAACCAGCAATATCCAGAAAGCGGTCGTTTTTTCGGCCAATGGCAGAATCACGTTCATGCCGTATAGGCTTGTGATAAAGGTGAGTGGCAGAATGATAGACGAAATCAATGTAAGAATCTTCATGATTTCGTTGGTTTTGTTGGTCTGCATTGAGTCGAAGGTTTTCGAAAGGCCCTCAATCAGGTCTTCGTAATCCTCCGTCATGTCCCACATTTTTTGGTAGTAGTCAAGGATATTGCCCCAGTATTCTTCCATATTGTCGGCAAAGCCGCTCACTTGTCCTGTTTCAAATTTATGAAACAGCCTCAGTTGCGGTTTGAAGATCGTATTTACCAGGATAATATTTTTACGCGTGATGCTGATGCGTTCGATGATCTTTACCTGCTTCTTACCAAAAAGTTCCCGGTTGATCAGTTCCAGATCGAGGCCTACCTTTCTCAACAGATAAAGAGATTCCGACATCAGGCGCTCAAGCACGCGGTAAAGAAGTGTATCCGAAGTACCCACTTCAAGTTCCTCGTCACGCTCTTCGCGTTCTTTAAACTCGTTGAAAAGCTGTCCAACCACCCAGGGCGATTTCTCGAGTGAGATTACAAAATCTTCACCCCAAAAGATTTTGATTTCTTTGGTTTTGATGAAAACATTCTGGCGGTCAAAATTGGGAAAGTGTAAAATCAGGAAGTAGTAATCGTCGTAGATGTCGATTTTTGGGCGCTGGTTCACCGACTTACAGTCTTCGATGTCGAGAGGGTGAAAGTGAAACTTATCGCGCAGAAAACCAAAGTCTTCCTCGTTTGGGTTTAAGATGTGATGCCATTTTAGCCTACCCATTTTAATTGTATCGATCATAGGCTACCTCCCCTCATTTTAGAATTAATATGTTGTTTGCTACATCGGCTATTGAACGTTGATGCTGCGCCAAAAGTACTTTTTTCTATTGAAATAGCACAAAAAAACCCGGCATACTTTCAAATGCCAGGTTCTTTTCTAAATCTTCAAATCATTTATTCCACAATCAGTTTTTGCCAGTTTTTGCCATCACCGTTTCCAAGGCGCACGAAATAAATTCCCGGGGCAAGAGTAGCAATATCTGCCGATACATTTTGGCTTTGAGCTGCTATGCTGATGCGTTTCACCATGCGGCCCTGCTGGTCAGTAATGATGGCTTCAGTATCTGTGCTGGCAGGCTCAGCAAAGTGAAGATGTATGGTGCTGCTGGCCGGATTTGGATAAACTAAAAAGTCTTTTGACAGAGCGGATGATTCGCCCAAAGAGGTTTCGATGTCAAGCACCGTAAGTTGCAGATCATCAAAATAGTAACCATCGCCAACCACATAACTGTCGCTGTGCAGGACGAAGCGTAATTGTACGCTACTTCCAGCAAAATCAGTCAGGTCAACTTCTTCGCGCACCCAGTTGCTGTTGCCGTCATAGAGTGGCTGACCAGGCAGCTGGTTCGAATTGCCGGGTTTTGTTAACCTGCCTTCGAGAGGTATCCAGGCACCTGCACCATCTTGTCGCAATTGCAGCTGTACATAGTCGTAGCCGGCCTCAATCTCCCATTTGGTCCAGAAACTTAAAGTTGCAAGACTTGTAGTCGGGATTTCGATTGGTTGTGCAAGTGTGATCGTATTGTTTTCATTGTTTTGGTAATCGCCATTTGGCGAGTCGGTGATTGATCCGGTTGGGGAGTGGAAATTGTTTTGCGTAACATTCCATTTCGAAGAAGTCCAGTTGTCGAAATTGTCGCAGTCGTCTTCGAAAACAACCGTTGTAGTTCCAAACATTTTTGTAATGGTATCGCTTGTAACAAATCCGCCATCATCGAGTGTCAACAGGAAACGAAATTCATCTCCACTTTGGATATCGCTCCGCAATTGAACCATAATGGAATCGCTAACTGTTTCTAACATGTCAAGTGATCCAAAAGTAAGGGTGTCGCCTACAGCAACAATCTGATCGTCGAGTGGGGTCAGACTAACTTTCCATCCTGTTGTTTCACCAAAACCCAAACGTGTCAGGTCGAAAGTGATATAGCTTTCGGTGGTGCCAATTACGGTTGGACCTGTTTCGGTTACTTTTCCATAACTGCCAGCCAGCCAGGCTGCATAGATATTTTGGATCATGTTTTCCTGGCAAAGTGGAATGATGCGATTTACCGATGGCCAGAATCCGTCGTTGTCGTTTCCTACCTCAGGTGTGTAAGCAAAGACTACATTTTTGTTTTCAGTCTCGCCATACATCCAGTCGTCTGAACCTCCATTCGTTGGATAAATAGTTGTGCTGCCCGGCCCGAATGTGTAACGGTTATCACGTGTCATCAAACTGGCATGCGCTGAAAAAATTGCATCATCAGGGCATGGATCGTCGCTAAAACCCCATGGGTAAAGCAACAGGTTGCTGAATGAATGGTAATTGAGTGCAATGACAAACTCATGTTCCTCAACAATTTGCTTCATGTTTTGAGTCTCGGGTTCACTGAATGCAGATGGACCACGATAGGTCTCATCAGAGGGAGTCGGGGAGGAACCATTGTTGTCGAGTCCCCACATATATCCATAATTTCTATTCAGGTCAACACCGTAAGAGCTGCCATTGTTCCTTCTGTTTTTGCGCCACATACCCCCGCCATTGGGTGCTGTTTGCTCGTTATAAAGATATCCATCAGGATTGATGATAGGCACAAAATACATTTCACGGTTGTCCACCAGGTTTTTTACCAATGGATTTGTTTCGTAGTTTTCAAGCAGATACAACATATAATACATCATTTGTTGCACGCCAATGCCTTCGCGGGCATGAATCACACCTGTGTAGAGCACCTCGGGTTCATCCTCGTTTTCATTTGGGTTGTCGCTGATTTTTACATACCAAACAGGGTTTCCGTTGTGCGAGAGCAGTTCATCGTTGATGGGTTGTTTCACGGTAATAAGATCGGGCCATTGCTCAGCCATAAAATCGAGCTTGGCAAGCACCTGACTGTAGGTGTACATGCCGCCCATAGTGCCATATTCCCAGTTCTCGGGTACGGGAAACTCATCGGCCGGATTTCGAAAAACAGGCAAGTCACTTTGTTTGGCATATCTACTGGCGTAGTAGCTTTCAAGGTCTTCGACCAAAACCTCGTATGGAATACCGGCATTCTGCAGTTTTTCAAGATCGGTGCTGCTTAGTTCAAGCACGAAAGTGCCCTCAGCGGTTCGATAGGCTTCCTGAAGGTCGATACCCAGCGGCGAAAGCGACTCAATAGAAGTCATTTTTGAATCGATACGAATCTTTTTGTAAATCTCCTGCTGTTGTGCAAATACAGTTGACAAACTCAGGGTGAAGGTGATGAAAACGAGTAATTTTTTAATCATACGAATTAACTTTTTGGAGGATAAAAGTAGAAAAAAAGTAAGGAAAAATGATAAAACCTGAAAAAGCAGACTACTTAACAGCACTTTTCCATTCTGTAGTGCCAATAAAGTGGCGGATATCCTTCATCAAGAAATCGATTACAGGCGCCAATGAATCATTGTTTGGCCTGATGTTGAAGTAGAGAGCTCCCCGGATAAAATGCCGGGTGCTGTCTGTCAGGTAAAATTGCACCGGCGAGGCAACACCTTTTCCTTGAATAGTGTAGAGCAATCCATATACTTGATGTTCAGGGTCGGATATCAGGCTGTCGTGTATTGCGCTCGCTTTTGAAAGATGTTTCATTAGCATGGTGTGTGCGTCTTCGAGGTAGACACCCAGGTTGTTGTCTACTTTTTTGTAGCTGATGTGCAGGCTACCTTTGAATTGCGGAAATTCAATATTGACCCAGTTTTTTTGATCGGGTGACCTGAAATCAGGAGTTACTTGCGCATAAGCCGGATATTCAAAACGGTAAGCCGGCAGTGAATCATAGATCTGATAGGCTTTTTGTGGGAGGTCGATTCGGAAAAAACCGCGGGGTTTGGGTGCATAACCCGAGTCGTTGTTGCAGGAAACAAGCATTAGCATCCCGACTAAAGCCAGCACTCGCGGCAGTTTTGAGAAAAAAATACTAATTTTCAATTTCCGCATCGCGCCTCACTGTTATCTGTTTGATTCTACGTTCGTCAGCATCGGAAATCTCAAAAACAAACTCTTTGCATGGAACGCGAAAGCCAATCTCTGGGATGCGCCCTTCCAGCTCAAGAATCAGTCCGGCCAATGTATCGGAATCGCCTTGTACATCTTCAAAATAATGATCGTCAAGGTTAAGCACTTTCGAAAAATCGAGCAGACTTGTTCGTGCTTCGAAAAGCCATTGGTCGTCTGCAATCATTTCATAAAATCCGGACTCGGGTTCCTTATCGAACTCATCGCTGATTTCGCCCACAATCTCCTCAATGATGTCTTCAAGCGTAAGCAAGCCTGAAGTGCCTCCATATTCATCAACGACGATAGCCATGTGAATTTTCTTTTGGCGAAATTCCTGGAGTAAATCGTTGATTTTTTTGTTTTCTGGCACAAAAAAGGCAGGTCTGATCAGTGGCAACCAATCGAGTTGCTTCTTATCTAGAAATGGAATTAAATCTTTGATATATAGGATTCCAAGTACTTTGTCGAACCCCCCATCATAAACCGGAATCCTGGAATATCCGCTATTGATTACCACCTCAAGCACAGCATCAAACGACATGCTGCCATCTATGGCTGTCACATTCACCCGCGACTTCATAATGTTACGCACCTCTTTCTCACTAAAAGTGGCAATGCCTTTCAGCATCTTTTTCTCTTCAGGAGGCGTTGATTCATCGCTTGTAATATCTATAGCTGCCGATAGCTCACTCATAGAAATGTTGTGCGTTTTTCTGACCAGCCGCTTGTCGAGAAATGTGGTAGATGATACAAGTAGCCGGCTCAAAGGCCTGAATATTGTTACCATAACCTGCAATGGGCGTGCCATTGCAATGGCCAGTCGGCGGGGATATTTGTTGGCCACAACTTTCGGTATGATTTCGCCCAACAGCAATATCAGCGAGGTTACCACAACTACCTGAATCACAAAGGCGAGCAAGGGGTTGTCGCTGAAATCGAAGAAATGGCTGGTTATGAATGTGCTGAGGATAACAATAGCCACATTCACCAGGTTGTTGGCAATCAAGATAGTGGCCAGTAGGGTTTTGGGTTTTTCGCGGATATGCAACACCAATTTGCCCAATGGATCGTTACTCGATTCGAGGGCATTGATGTCGGATGGTTGGAGCGAAAACAAAGCTGTTTCGCTACCCGAAACCAGCGCTGAGATAGCAAGCAAAACCAGCAGTACGAAAAAGCTGAGCAGGGTAGAAAAAGAAAAGTCTGTAGAAATAGCGCTGATTATCAGCGAAATGATTTGAGAATAAGGGTCAGGGTCAGGTGTGTCCAAAACGAATAAGCTTTAGAATAGCGTGGCAAATTTAATAAAAATGATGAATTATACGATGTGTATCTGCCGACAATTTATTCGCTTGTTTTCCAATTAGAAAGGCAAATCGTCAGCGCTGGCATCATGTCCGCCTGCTCCCTGATCGGAGTGGAGATCTTCTGAATAATCAGGAGCAGTTGAGCTGGTTGACCTGTCGGATTGCAGGTGAGGATCGTTTTGATTGCTTTGTTGACCACTTTTTGAAATCAGATTCATCTTTTCGGCCACAATTTCAGTGATATATTTGGTTGTGCCGCTGCTATCCTGATACTGGCGGGTTTTAATTTTGCCTTCAACAAACAGTAAGTCTCCTTTGATGTAGTTTCGGCGCTTTTCTTCAATGTCGTTTGCAAGGTTTCCCCATGCCACAATATTGTGCCATTCGGTCTGATCTTGCCATTGTCCGTTGCGGTCGCGGTAACGTTCGCTTGTGGCAAGTGTTACGGTCATTTTTTTTCCGCCATTTTCAAATGAAATTACTTCAGGATCTTTTCCCAGTCGCCCGATGAGCATTACTTTATTTAGTCCGGCCATAGTATTTAGGTGTCAATTGTTTTTACAGTAAAGATTTTCGTTTTCAGACAGATACTTGTCAATCAATCGCGGAAGTGGAAATTGATGGAGCATTGCCTGAGGGGTCAAAGATAAGGAATTGTCATTTAATAACGATTCGTTGCCTTTTAATTGAATTTGGTAAAAACGTGCAATTATTTGCCGGTGCGTCAACTGATGACGGTACTCTGGCGAAACTGATTCGATAGTAAAACTAGTTGAATTGAGCCCAAAGTTTTCTGTGATGGCCGTTATGATTTCGGTTGTTGCCCCTTTGGTTTCTGTTTCTATCAGCGGGAAATCATAAAGGCCTTTCCAGATGTCATTTCCCACTCTTTTCCTGAGCATAGTATGGCAAATGTCATTCACTGGAAAGAGAAAGACCAAATAATGAAAGAACCGCTGTTTAACTTTTAAGGTCTTGGTTTTTACAGGTAAATCAGCAACTTGATTTTTAGCAAAGGCAAGACAGTGCTGTCTGACAATGCAATTTTCGCAGTCGGGCTTACCAGGTTTGCAATACAGCGCACCAAACTCCATGATGGCTTGGTTGTATATACCGGGATCAGTTTCAGGCATTAACTCATTGGCCAGCTCAGCAAAGATTTTCTTTCCCGAGCTGGAGTTTATTGGTGTGTCAATGGCAAACAAGCGCGATAAAACCCTGTAAACATTGCCATCAACAACAGCATTAGGTTTCTGAAAGGCCATCGAAGCGATTGCTGCAGCGGTGTAATCGCCAACACCTTTCAGTTTTTTGATTGATTCGAATGTTTGTGGAAACTGACCTTCAAACTCGTTTACGACCTGCCTTGCTGCAATTAGAAGGTTGCGGGCACGTGAATAATAACCCAGTCCCTGCCAAAGTTTTAGCACATCTTGTTCAGGAGCTGCAGCGAGCGCCTCTATGGTTGGGTATTGCTCTATAAACCTAAGATAATATGAAAGCCCCTGATCGACGCGTGTTTGCTGTAAAATAATCTCTGAAAGCCAAATGTGATAAGGACTTTGTGTTTTGCGCCAGGGAAGATCGCGTTTGTTGAGCGTGTACCAGTTGATGAGTTCTTTTTGCAATGTAGTCATTTCAGACGAAAATATTTATTTTGAGCCCATTAGAGAGAAAAAAAACAAAAAAGACATTTGAGTTTAAAAAATGTTTTTACCTTTGCCCTCCGAATAAAACTCACAATTTTAATCTTTTAAAATTTAAAGATATGACAAAAGCAGAAATCGTAGCAGATGTTGCTAACAAAACAGGTGTAGAAAAAGTAGCTGTACAGGCCGTTGTTGAATCTTTCATGGACACAGTAAAAGGCGCCATGGTCAACGGAGAAAATGTTTATTTGAGAGGTTTTGGAAGCTTCACAATCAAAAGAAGAGCCGAAAAGACAGGTCGTAACATCTCAAAGAACACAACCATTATCATTCCTGCTCATAACATTCCTGCTTTCAAACCTGCCAAAACTTTTGTGAACCAGGTTAAAGGTAATACAAAATAATTCAAGGATTTACTAATTTCTAAATGAATTAATCATGCCAAGCGGGAAAAAAAGAAAAAGACACAAGATGGCGACCCACAAACGCAAAAAACGTTTGAGGAAGAACAGGCATAAGAAGAAATAATCATTTCTGATTTTGTCCGCTTAAGTTGAGTAACACAATGTCGCAAAATTTTGGGGCGTTGTGTTATTCAGTTTTAGCTCTTTGTGCTGTCAATTACTCCAAAGAAATTACTTTACTATGCCAATTTCATGGCACTCATTAAAAAAACTGAAACAAAGTGAATAGAGAACTCATCATAGATTCTCGTGCTTCGGAGGTTGACATTGTTCTGTTGGAAGATAAACAACTGGTTGAACTTCACAAAGAAAAGACCAACAATAATTACGCAGTTGGCGACGTGTACCTGGGCAGAGTCAAGAAAATCATGCCGGGTCTAAACGCAGCTTTCGTGGATGTTGGATACGAAAAAGATGCATTTCTGCATTACCTTGACCTGGGTCCTCAAATCAGGTCGTTGAATAAGTACATCAAGCTTGCCATGAATGGGAAACCTGCTCAGGTGACCATGGAAAACTTCAGGCTTGAGTCAGACATCGAAAAAACAGGAAAAATCACACAGGTTCTGGCATCTGGTGCCCAAATTCTGGTGCAGATTGCCAAAGAACCCATTTCAACCAAAGGGCCACGTATCTCCTCTGAGATTTCATTTGCAGGACGTTACTTGGTGTTGGTTCCCTTTTCGAGTCGTATTTCCGTATCACAAAAAATCCGAAGCAGCGAAGAACGAAACAGACTGAAGCGTCTGATTCAAAGCATTAAGCCAAATAATTACGGCGTCATTATTCGCACCGTAGCCGAAAACAAAAAAGTAGCCGAGCTGGATGCTGATCTTCGCTCGCTGGTTGAAAAATGGGAAAAGACCACTACCAAATTGCTCAATGCAAAGGCCCCCGTTAAAATCATCAGCGAACTCGACCGCACCTCGGCCATTCTTCGCGACTTGCTCAACGAATCGTTTAACAGTGTTCACATAAACGATCCTGTGCTTTACGAAGAAACAAGAAATTTCATCAATACCATAGCACCGCAAAAAGTTGATATTGTCAAACTATACAAAGGGAAGCTTCCGGTATTCGAAAACTTCGGCGTCGATAAGCAAATAAAAGGTCTTTTCGGGAAAACCGTTACCATCAGAAGTGGTGTTTACCTCATTATTGAGCACACAGAAGCCATGCACGTGATCGACGTGAACAGTGGTCATCGTGTAAACAAAGAAAATAGCCAGGAAGAAAACGCCCTGGCCGTAAACCTGGAAGCTGCGGCCGAAATTGCCCGACAGTTGAGATTGCGCGATATGGGAGGCATTATCGTGATCGATTTTATCGATATGCACGACTCGAAACATCGCCGCGAGCTCTACCAGAAACTCAAAGACGAAATGGCCCGCGATCATGCCAAACATACCATTTTGCCACCCAGCAAGTTCGGTTTGGTGCAGATCACCCGCCAGCGTGTGCGCCCCGAAATGAATGTGCAGGTACTTGAGAGTTGCCCAGTATGCGAGGGTACCGGAAAAATTAAACCCAGTATCATTTTCATCGACGAGATCGAAAATAACCTCAAATATTTGCTGCTCGACCAAAACGAGAAGTCCATCACCGTGGCCGTACACCCTTATATTCATGCTTTCCTCACCAAAGGAATAGTTTCAGTCAGGCGCAAGTGGTCCTGGAAATATAAAAAGCCAGTCAAAATCAAGCCAATGGCAAATTACCACATGCTTGAGTACAAGTTTTTTAATCATCAAAACGATGAAATAAAGATTTGACAGGCGCACTACTTTAGTATTTTAGCAACGATAAAACATACCCGACTTCCCTTACTGGTCGTCGGGTTTTTTTAAAAACGATTAATTTTGTTACCATGGAAACAGTATTGAGCGGCATAAGGCCTACCGGAAATCTGCATCTTGGAAATTATTTTGGTGCGGTAAAAAATTTCGTTAAAATGCAAGACGAATACAACTGCTATTTTTTTATTGCCGATTACCATTCGCTTACCACGCATCCTACTCCCGGCGATTTGCATGGCAATGTGAAACAAGTGCTGGCCGAATACCTGGCTGCAGGACTCGATCCTGAAAAAGCCACTTTGTATGTGCAAAGCGACCTGCCAGAAATAGCGGAATTGTATCTTTTTCTGAATATGAACGCCTACATGGGCGAACTGGAACGTGTTACCACCTTCAAGGAAAAAGCCAGAAAGCAACCCGAAAATGTTAATGCAGGGCTGCTAACTTATCCAAGTCTAATGGCCGCTGACATTATCATTCACAAGGCAGACAAGGTGCCTGTGGGGAAAGACCAGGAGCAACACCTTGAGATGACGCGTACTTTTGCCCGTCGTTTCAACCGCATGTATAAGGAGGATTATTTCCCGATTCCGCAGGCATTTAATTTTGGAGAACAGTTGGTGAAAATTCCCGGACTGGATGGCAGCGGAAAAATGGGAAAATCGGAAGGTGAAGGCAATGCCATTTTCTTGTCGGACGATCCAAAAGTGATTCGAAAAAAAGTAATGAGAGCCGTTACCGACAGCGGCCCAACTGAGCCAAACCAGCAAAAACCGGAAGCCATTGAAAACCTCTTTACCATATTGAAAGTTGTTTCAAAACCCGATGTGGTAAGCTATTTTGATGATGCCTACAACAGTTGCAATATCAGATATGGCGATTTGAAAAAACAGTTGGCCGAAGACATCATTCAGTTTACAGAACCTATCAGGGAGCGCATCATTTCTTTGTCGCAAAACGATGATGCCATCAGCAAAGCAGCCCGTATCGGTGCCGAAAAGGCCCGTGAAAGTGCTCGAAAGACTATCAGAGAAGTGCGTGAAATCATCGGATTCAGACCATTTTAAAACCCCAATGCCATGAGCGAACAGTGGAAATCCATCATCAGTAAACTGGTAATTCTTCAGCTAAGACTTGCTGTTGTTGCCTACATTTTTTCTACAATGTATCCTTATATTACTGATCCCGGCTTCGAAACAACTGTTTGGAACTGGATATTGCGCTGGGGTCTCATTATCGTGATGGGGGCTGTCTTGCTCGGAATGTTTGCCTTGCAAAGGAGTGATTTTATGCGATATGGCTTCTTTTTGGTGTTGGTGGCAGCTTTTTTCAACCTCTTCAGCGCCATATTGATACCAGGAATGTTGCGGCAGGTATTTGTGCATTTCTTCGCGATAGCCGTGGCAGTTTATTTTATGTCGCGCGATGTGAGACATGAAGTGGTAAAGAACAGACGGCACCGGCACAAATCTTAAACTTATTTACCCACAGATTACTATATGCCAAAAGATATTTCGACTGCCTTGATCCCGGAAAGAGCTGTGCTTGTTGCTCTTGCAACACGTGATCAATCGCGTGAGAAAGCCGAAGAATACCTTGACGAACTTGCCTTTCTGCTCGAAACAGCCGGAGGGATTCCGGTGATGCGCTTTGTGCAGACACTCAATCAACCTAACACAAGTACATATGTTGGTGCTGGTAAATTGGAAGAGATCAGTCAGTATGTAAAAGCTGAGAATATTGATTTAGTTGTATTTGATGATGAGTTGGGTGCTTCGCAATTGCGCAACATTGAGCGGGAATTGGGTGTGAAAATTCTGGATCGCACCAATTTAATCCTTGATATTTTTGCCAAACGTGCCCGTACTGCCTACGCTAAGACACAGGTTGAACTTGCTCAATATCAATACTTATTGCCAAGGCTCACCCGTATGTGGACACACCTCGAGCGGCAAAGGGGCGGTATAGGTTTGCGTGGTCCGGGTGAAACTGAAATTGAAACCGACCGCCGTGTTATTCGCGACAAAATCAGCTTGCTTAAAAAACGGCTTGAAGAAATTGATGTTCAGCAGGCTGTGCAACGCAAAAACAGGGCAAAACTAATTCGGGTTGCCTTAGTGGGTTATACCAATGTCGGCAAATCAACCATCATGAATCTTTTGAGTAAATCGGATGTTTTTGCTGAGAATAAACTATTTGCAACACTTGATACGACCGTGCGCAAAGTTGTGGTCGAAAATTTGCCATTTCTGCTATCTGATACGGTTGGTTTCATCCGTAAACTGCCACATAACCTGATTGAATCGTTCAAGTCGACCCTGGATGAGGTGCGCGAATCGGACCTGCTGCTGCATGTTGTCGATATTTCACATCCTGATTTTGAGGCACAGATTGAAACGGTGAACCAAACGCTGGCCGAGATTGGTGCTGCAGACAAAAAGACCATCATGGTTTTCAATAAAATTGATGCTTATACCTACGAAGAAAAAGAAGCAGACGACCTGACACCTGTTAGCAAAAGGAATTTTTCTTTGGAAGAGTTACAACAAAGCTGGATGGCGAAAAATAATGTGCCTTGTATTTTTATTTCGGCTATTGGAAAGGATAATTATCAAGAATTCAGGCAGATGCTTTATAATGAAATCAGAGACATGCATGCCATCAGGTATCCCTACGATCAATTTTTATACTAATTGATGGCGTTAATCTCAAACTGAGAATATTTGTAAGAATGGAGTTGATCGACACACATGCGCATATTTACCTTGAGGACTTTGACGATGACAGGAAAGATGTTGTTGAAAAGGCCTTAGAAAATGGTATCTCGAGAATATTACTACCTAATATTGATAAAGATTCAGTAGAAAGTCTTCATGCGCTTTGTAAGCTGTTTCCTGAAAACTGCCTCCCCATGATGGGTTTGCATCCCACTTCGGTTAAAGAAGACTACCGGCAGCAATTAGAAATGCTCGAAAAATTGGTTGAAACCAATCATTACATTGCCATTGGTGAGATAGGACTTGATTTTTATTGGGATCTATCCTTCAAAAAGCAGCAGATTGAGGCGCTGCAGATACAATTTGATTGGGCTAAAAATATTGGTTTGCCCGTTGCAATCCACACGCGTGAAGCATTCGATTTGATGTTTGATGAAGTGGAAAAAGCACAAGATGGTAGGCTGCGTGGAGTTTTTCATTGTTTTACCGGAAATTTGGATGAGGCAAAAAAAGCCATGGATCTTGGATTTCTGATGGGAATAGGAGGGGTGCTCACCTACAAAAAATCAACCCTTCCCGAAGTACTCAACCAGCTGCCATTGTCATCTTTAATCCTGGAAACCGACGCTCCGTTTTTACCGCCTGTGCCCTACAGAGGAAAACGAAATCAGCCGGTTTATATGCTAGAGACTTTGAAAAAATTGGCTGAAGTAAAGGACATCTCAATTGAAGAAGCAGCGACGGTAACAACGGCAAATGCAAAAAAATTATTTAACCTTTTAGATTGAGCAGATGGTACAGGAAGAGAAAACGGCATTATTAGTTATTTATACCGGTGGGACAATAGGCATGATGAAAGATGCAAAAACAGGCGCCCTTGTCCCTTTCGATTTTGGTAATATCTATGAACAAATGCCTGTGCTGAAGAATTTTGGTTATACCATCGACTTTATTTCTTTTGACCCGCTCATCGATTCTTCTAATATGAAACCGGCATTTTGGATTCGGCTGGCACAAATCATTGAGGATGCCTACGAAAACTATGATGGTTTTGTGGTTTTGCATGGATCGGATACCATGGCTTATTCAGCTTCGGCCTTGAGTTTTATGCTCGAAAACCTCAATAAACCTGTCGTTTTTACCGGATCGCAATTGCCGATGGGCGTGATCAGAACAGATGGCCGCGAAAACTTCCTTGCTGCTATTGAGGTAGCTGCTGCCCGCGATGAGGATTTGGCGATGGTTCCTGAAGTGTGTATCTATTTCGAAAACCAGCTGATGCGTGGCAACAGAACAACCAAATTTAATGCGGAACACTTCAACGCATTTGTTTCTGGCAACTATCCTTTACTGGCAGAGGTTGGCGTGCACATCAAATACAAAAAAAGCAATATCAACAGGCCCAATTTCAAAAAGCTCAAAGTACATACACAACTCGATTACAACGTTAGCATTTTGAAGCTCTTTCCAGGTATTTCAGAAAACGTTGTAAAAAGCACATTGGCCATCCCTGGTCTGAAAGCACTAATCCTCGAAACATTCGGGTCGGGAAATGCCCCAACCGATTCCTGGTTTATACAGGCTTTGGAAGATGCCATTAACAAAGGCTTGATAATTTACAATGTCACTCAGTGCAAATCAGGTTCAGTAGACATTGGACGATACGAAACAAGCCTCGATCTTGGTAGGATTGGTGTGGTGGGAGGTTATGACATCACAACAGAATCCGCATTGGCCAAGCTCATGTATCTGATGGGAGAAGGCTATTCGAAAGAGCGTGTGATAGAGCTACTTCAAACGTCTATCCGCGGAGAAATGACGATTGAAAACTAAGGGTGATTGCCTGATTTTTCGTGTTTTTTTTATTCAAACGATTTGTACTAGTTTTGTAGGAAGATGTAAAACCAAATTTCCTGCAAAATGAAACGTTTTTTCCTGCTCTTTTTAACATCACTTTTTGTATTTGGCTTAAATGCTGAGCAACTGGTATTGATCACCTATCAAAACCAACAACAACTCAAAGCCTTGGTGAATGATCCATCAGTCAGGGTGAATTATTTCAATCAGAATCAGGTAATTGCCACAGTGAGCGACAATCTGAAAATGCCATTTACAGTGCTTTCGGAACAAGCCTGGCAGCCCCACATGGCCTACTTTATGATGTATAAATCAGCCGATAGTCAGGCTTCACTGCCCAACGAATGCCAGGTCTTGTATCAAGGTGCACATTTTTTCGTTGTGGAAATAGCAGAACAATATGCCGAAAAGCTGCTTCCATTGAAAAATGATGGAATGGTACGATTAACCAATATTGATGCAAGTTGGCCAAGAGAGCTGAATATCAATCAGAACAGAGATTTTGATCCTGATCCTTTTGTGGTTGGATTGCTCGAAGAGGTTAGTGCTGAAAACATTACCAGTGATGTGCAACACTTACAGGATTACGGCACACGCAATGCCTATACTTCTCAAAGTGTTGAGGCGCAGAACTGGATCAAGCAAAAATATGAAGACATGGGTTTGGAAGTGGTTTTACAGGACTTCACCATGCCAAGCGGAAGCGCCAGCGACAATGTCATAGCAACACTTATCGGAACAAAATACCCAAACGAGTTTGTGGTTTGCGGCGCACATTACGATTCTTATTCAGGCAGTGGCAATGCCCCGGGAGCAGACGACAATGCCTCAGGAACAGCTGGAGTGCTCGAAATTGCACGCATCATGAGCCAGTATACCTTTGACAGATCGATCATTTTCTGCTCGTTTTCAGGCGAGGAGTATGGTTTATATGGAAGCAGTGCCTACGCCAGTATGGCTGAACAGCAAAATATGGACATCCTGGGTTATTTTAACCTTGACATGACCGGCTATTTGCAGCCTGGTGGCGTTATCCATACCGATCTGATATACCCATCGTCAGCACAGGAACTGGCAACTTTTTATACTGATGTTGCCAGCGTCTATTTGCCTGATTTTGTTGTGGGAGTGGGTACTTTGACCGGTGGCGACAGCGACCACACTTCATTTAACAACCATGGATTTATGGGGATTTTCCCTTTCGAAGACAGCGATAACTACAGCCCATATATTCATACTTCGAATGATATTGTCGGGCTCAGCTACAACAATGAACTTCAGGCAAAAGTGTTTACGCAGGCTTCACTGGCTTCCATTGCAACCATGGCAAACCGGCTCAATCCACCACGCAATCTGGTTGCTATACCTGGCGATATGGAAGTGAACCTTGAATGGGGCCCATTGCCAGATGCTGAGTATTTTAAAGTATATCGTGATGGTGAGCTGATTGATACTTCTGAGGAGAACACTTATATTGATCTCTCTGTCGAAAATGGTACGCAATATGCGTATTATGTAACTGCAATTTATGCCGATTCGGGCGATGAATCAGCAGCTTCAAATATTGCCACGGCCACTCCAATGCCTCCAATATCATTGCCACTCTTTATCGATTTTGAAAATGGTGCACCATATTGGGATTATGAAAGTACATGGGGACTGACCACAGCTGATTCATATTCTTCGACACATTCGCTGACAGAGAGTCCGGTCGGGAATTACCAGAATAATATTGAATCGACAGCTGCTTTAAGAGCCATGGATTTTTCTGAAGGCTATACAGAAGCCGACGTTTCTTTCTGGACAAAATACCGACTCGAAACAAACTACGATTATATGTATTTCGAGGTTACAACAAATGGCAACAATTGGACAATCCTCGAGACATTCAATGGCAACCACACTTCATGGTCTCAAAAAACCTATTCTCTCGATAGTTATCTAGGCGAACCCTATGTTCAACTGCGCTTCAGGTTCAAAAGCGATTCCTATATTACTGATGAGGGAATGTTTATCGACGACTTTGAAATAACATCCACCTTTGTGGGTATTGAGGAACAAAGAAAAGAGGTCGTAATTTATCCGAATCCGGCAGACAATTACCTTTCGGTGAAAATCCCTTTGATGTCTGAGGCACAAGTGTTGATCATGGATCAGCAGGGCAGGATCGTGAAAAATTTACGAATATTAGGTTCGACCAGCCTTGATGTGAAAGATCTTTCGGCTGGAAGTTATGTTGTCAGAGTGGTTTCTGATGATCAAATTTTCAGACAAATTTTAGAGATTTATTGAGTTTCAGATCATCGCACATACGATTATTGAACTTTTTCGCGTTTTGTATTTGACGCACCTTGATTTAGAATCACTCAAAACAGACACGAGTATTGATTTTGCGTATTGTTTAATGAAAAAATATGTACTTTTGGCAGCGGTTAAAAGTTCTGTAAATAAAGACAGCCCCTGGAGAGATGGCCGAGTGGTTGAAGGCGCACGCCTGGAAAGTGTGTATACTCCAAAAGGGTATCGCGGGTTCGAATCCCGCTCTCTCCGCAGAAAATCAGCTTCGCTTAATAACAAGCTTGATATTTTGCGTGATGTTTTTTAGATTTATTTTATACATTTGCTTTTTATTAATTCGTTTAACCAATTAACAATAATCACTCGAACGGAGTAACAAGTAGTAATCAACATCATTAACTATGAAAAAATTAATTGCATTACTGACCCTTGCAGGCATGTTGACCTTTGGAATCAGCAACTTCATGTTTGCACAGAATACTGAAGCTGACAGCACTGCGGCTGACACAACCCAGGTTGTTGAAGCTGCTGCAGCAGAGACTGTTGACATGCAGGCCGAGCCTGAAAAACCACAAACTTTTCATGAAGTTCTGAAAGAACAATTCATCGAAGGGGGACCAGAATTTATGGGAATCGTATTGCTTACCCTTATTTTCGGTTTGGCAATCAGCATCGAAAGAATTCTGTATCTTACCTTGAGCTCAACCAACACAAAAAAATTGCTTGCCAACATCGAATCGGCTCTGCAAAATGATGGTGTTGAAAAAGCGAAAGAAATCTGCCGCAACACCCGTGGACCTGTTGCCAGTATTTTCTACCAAGGCTTGCTCCGTTACGATTCAGGTATTGAAGATGTTGAAAAATCCATTGTATCATATGGCTCTGTTATTACAGGTCGTCTCGAAAGCGGTGTAAGCTGGATTTCATTGTTCATTGCCCTGGCTCCTATGCTCGGGTTTATGGGTACTGTAATCGGTATGATTCAGGCCTTCGATGATATCGCTGCTGCTGGTGACATTTCTCCCCAGATCGTTGCAACAGGTATCAAAGTGGCTTTGTTGACAACTGTATTCGGTTTGATCGTAGCTATTATCCTGCAAATCTTCTACAATTACATCATTTCTAAAATCGACAGCCTTGTCAACGACATGGAAGACAGCTCGATTTCTTTCATCGATATTTTGAACAAATACGCTAAAAAATAACATCATGGTTGACAAACTATCAAAATACGTAAGCTGGGCGCTTTATGTGTTGATGGCAGTGTCGGCAGTGATATCGATTCTGTTCTACACAAATAGCCTTGATACGTCTCAGTTTTTACAGTGGGGCTATGTGCTGTTTGGTCTCGCAGTCGTTGTTGCAATTTTCTCGCCGATCTATGGCTTCCTCATGCATCCCAAAAATATCATGAAGTTGCTCATCAGCGTTGGGTTATTTGCAGTAATCGCGATTGTCGCATACAGCCTTGCAGGCAACACATTTAGTGAAACAAAATTACAGCTCTTGAACATTAACGCCTCAACATCCAAAAATGTAGGTATGGGATTGATATTTACCTATATCTCTTTTGCGATTGCTATTTTGGTGATTTTGTACTCAAGCGTTTCGAAAATTTTTAAATAATCAATTATGGCTAGAAGAGCATCACCCGAGATTAATGCGGGCTCCATGGCTGATATTGCATTTTTGTTGCTCATTTTCTTTTTGGTAACAACAACAATGGATGTCGATACAGGTATTACAAGGCGTTTGCCTCCACCTGTTGATCAACCTGATGATGTTAAAATCAAAGAGAGGAATGTCCTGAATGTGTTGGTGAATAAAAATGACCGACTCATGGTTGACGGCAAGCCCGGTGACCTCGCCACACTGAAGGACGTAGCAAAACGATTCATGACTCCTGTTGTACCAGATGATCCTTCACGTCCGGAAACGGAAATGAAGACCATCGACTTGCTCGGAGATATTCCAACCTCAAAAGGGGTTATCTCTCTTAAGAATGACCGCGGTACATCATACGACATGTATATCAATGTGCAAAACGAGCTGGCTCGAGCCTTTAATGAACTGAAAGACGAAATGTCGCAGAACTATTTCGGTGTCAAATTTGATCAGCTGATTGACGAAGATAAGATTGATGCGATCAATGACGCTGTGCCTGTGCGTGTTTCCGAAGCTGAACCTGAAAGTATAGGAGATAAGTAAGATGTCAAAATTCAAGACAAAAAAAGGAAAAGGATCTCCGGCTATCAATACTTCATCTCTGCCTGATATCATTTTCATGCTGTTGTTCTTCTTCATGGTGACAACTGTGATGCGGGAAGTGACATTGCGTGTGAAGATGAAACTGCCTCAGGCGACTGAAGTGCAAAAGCTTGAGAAGAAGTCACTTGTAAGTTACATTTACATCGGACCTCCAACAAACGTTGCAAAATTTGGTACTGAATCACGTATTCAGCTTAATGACCAGTTTGCCCGCGTTGAAGATGTGCCTGAATTCGTGGCCAGAGAACGTGAAGCCCGTAACGAAGCTGACAGAAACTTTATCACTACTTCGCTGAAAGTAAATAAAGACACAAAAATGGGTGTTGTTACCGATGTGAAACAAGAACTCCGTAAAGCTGGCGCCTTCCGTATCAATTATTCTACGCTGAAAGGAAAAGCCAAAAAATAGGCTTTCGCAGATATTCCACAGGCCGTATTTCATTTGAAGTACGGCCTTTTTTAATTATATATTTTTAGCTTTTCATGCTCTTCTGGAAAGCCAACCACCCTGTCCCCAATGTCAAAACCAAGCTGATAACAACAATCAATTTGCTTTCGCTCGCCCCAAAATCCTCCATTTCTGTTCCGATAAAGTGGTTGTAGTTGAGCCAGAATACAAGCACGGCAGCACCATTGTTTACCAGATGCATCAGAATTGGAACCCATATGGTGCCTGACCAAACATAAAAATAACCCAAAATCATTCCAAGCACAATGCGTGGCAATAATCCATAAAACTGAAAATGCATCAAACCAAAAACAATTGCAGTCAGTAAAACACCAATATGTACGTTACGGCTGCCTCGTATCATCATGGGTTGAAGTACTGAGCGAAAAACCATCTCTTCGCCAAAAGCTGGTATTATGGCTATCATCAGCAGGTTGATAAGTAAACCAGAGAAAGAATGCACTTCCAGAAAAGCTTTACTCATCACCGCAGCCTGATCCTCTTTTTCCATCATCCAATGCTCTAGAGTTGCCATCCACTCAGGTAAGCGGATCGATTGGTTGAAGTCAGCAAGAAAATTGATCGTGGGAAGTACTATAAACATGATTAACACACCAAGTATGGCCAGCGATACTGATCGAATGTGTTTATAGCCAAGAAAAGCGAAAGGATCTTGGTGGACAAGCAAACCAAAGAAAAGAGGAGGAAAAACAAACAGACCTAATTGTCCGAAAAGCTGCAAAGCACGGGCAATCTGCAAACCATTTTCTGATGGACTCGCTTGTCCTAATTCCTTAATCGGAACATCGTATACCAAAGAGCTGAATAACATCCCCGAAAGCATGCCAATCAGCGCAAATAATAGCGTGATAGCAATAAATAAAAAGAATTTAAATCCGCCTGAAGTTTCTGCAAAAATAGGTTTGCGCATCGTGATTAAGCTTTTGGTGCCAATTGGCGCAAAGTTACTATTTTTGCAGCCTTTATTGATTTATTTGGCTTCGGCCTCATTTAAACAGCAAATGATTTGGTTAAAATTGGTTCACTCGAAATAGCAGATTTTCCTGTATTGTTAGCACCCATGGAGGATGTAAGCGATCCTCCTTTCAGGTATGTCTGTAAAATGTTTGGCGCCGACATCATGTATACGGAGTTTATTTCGTCGGAAGGTCTCATTCGCGACGCTGCAAAAAGCGTAAAGAAACTTGACTTTTCTGATTTTGAGCGCCCTATTGGTATACAGATTTTCGGTCACGATATCGACTCTATGGTGAAAGCGGCTGCCTATGCCGAAAGCGTGCAACCCGATATTATTGACATTAATTATGGATGTCCGGTAAAAAAAGTGGCCTCAAAGGGCGCTGGGTCTGGCATCATGAACAATATCCCCAAGATGGTCGCCATGACAGAAGCAGTTGTGAAGGCCGTAAACTTGCCCGTGACCGTTAAGACTCGTCTGGGATATGACGAAGACCGCAAAGATATTGTGGAGATTGCTGAAAGGCTTCAGGATGTCGGCATTCAAGCAATCACCATACATGGCCGTCTGCGTACTACCCGCTCAAGTGTGCCCGCCGACTGGACGCTGATTGGTCAGGTGAAAGAAAACCAACGGATGAAAATTCCGGTTTTTGGCAATGGCGATGTAGTTGATGGACCTTCGGCCAAGTATTTTAAAGATACATATGGTGTTGATGGACTAATGGTTGCGCGCGGAAGTTATGGAAACCCATGGGTTTTCAGCGAGATAAAACATTATCTAAAAACTGGAGAAAGACTTCCTTTGCCAGATATTCATGAAAGAGTAAGGGTAAGTCGAATTCAGCTCCAGAAATCTGTTGAATGGAAAACAGAACGCCAGGCTTTGATGGAAATGCGCAAGCACTGGAGCGATTATTTTAAAGGATTTCCAAACTTTAAACCCTTTCGCATTCGAATTATGCAAATTGAGCAATATGCTGAAATGCTCGATGTGTTGAATGAAATTGAATCTTACTATTCAGGTTACAATTTTGCTGACACGGAATTAGATGCTAACCAAGATTCAGATCTTCCTTCAGCTTGCCATCCGTAAACAGGTCGCGCAGGCGCTCTGGTTTCACCAAATGATAAGTTCTGATGCCAAGAGACTGAGCAGCTTTTATATGTTCTTCAGTATCGTCAATAAACAGAGTTTGCTCAGGAACCAGCTTGTGTTGGTCAAGAACAAATTCGAAAATTTCAGGATTTGGCTTACTTAGGTGCAGGTCGAAGGAGAAGTAAGCCTTGTCAAAAAGTTGATCAAATTCGCGGTAACCAAAACGCAATTGTAGGTCGCGAACATAAACGTCGTAGTGAATCTCATTGGAATTGCTCAATAGAAAAACACCATAACTCTTCTTAGCTTGCTCTATTATATTGATTCTTTCTTTTGGTATATCGAGTAACAATGCATTCCAGGCGTCGTCTATTTCCTGGTCGCAGGCATCCAATTTCAGAAAGTCTTTGATTTTCTGACGAAATGTTTCCGGCGTAATAATACCTCTTTCGAGCTTGTTCATGATGCCCTCAACAAACTCGGGTTTCTGCAAAAGGTCAAAATCGTCAAAGCCCAGGCGGCTTAGCTCATTGGCTGTCTGTTGTGGGTCGATATCAAGTACGACACCGCCAAAGTCGAAAATGATATTTTTAATGGGATGGAATGAAGTCATAGAGCTACTTGTATTGAAGTTTTTTTGTTTTATACAAGTACAAATATGTAACTTTGCCCTCTCATTTCAAAATGAAAGGACGTTTTTTTCTTGTAAAAAGATGTCAATTGAGGGCCTATAGCTCAGTTGGTTAGAGCAACTGACTCATAATCAGTAGGTCCCAGGTTCAAGCCCTGGTGGGCCCACACAGAAACTAAGAGGCTGACTCACAAAAAAGTCAGCCTCTTTTCATTTTTAGACTAATGGAAACCTCATGCTATATTTTACACAGTCCTTCACTGGGTAAATTTTATATTGGAGCGACAAGGACTTAGGAATAATTTATTCTATTATTAAAACGGAGCTGAGCAAATCCTACACAAGTCGAGATTGCATAAGTTTCGGCCCTATTGAGTACCTTTGCAAAAAAAAGTTGATGAAGTATTCTTGGATCGTTTTTGTAATTTTTCTGACAGTGACTGCTTGCAGTCCAACGCAACAATTATTAAAAGTGCGTCAGCAGGCAGAAAACGCAGCTGTAAATCAGGAATATGAAAGATCGTTATTGTTGTGGGAGCAGTTAATCGCTGATGATGAAGCCAATCAAAAGCAGTCTACTTCAGACGCTTACGAAAAAGCCGGAGATATGGCCTTGGCTTTAGGCGACTTAGAAAAAGCTGAAACCTATTACAAACTAGCCGTCTATTATAAAACTGCCACACCCAAAACCTATCAATATCTTGCCACCTATTACCGTAATCAAAACAATTTATCTAAAGAGGTGGCAGCTTTAGAACCGTTGATATCACTTTTCCCGGATTCGGAGGAAGCAAAAGAAGAAAAGCTGAATTTGTATTGGCGCTATGTCGAAACAGGCCAAAATGAGAAAGCCAGGGCATTGTGGCCACCAACAGCCAATGCTGAGAAAGATGAAGCCTTACTTGAATCATGGTTTTCTTTAAATAAAAAGATTGGAAACGATGAGTTACTCGGTCCATTAGCCAACCAACTTCTGAATTTGAATAAAGACAATATTATCGCACTTGATTACAAAGCAATGGGGTATTACGATAAGGCTGAAAATCGTTATCAGATGGAAATACAGGCATATGAAAAGAACAAAACAGGTAAGCAATACCAACTGATGCTTGCAGGTCTGGACGCATCCACTGCCGATTTTAAAAGAGCTTTGAAGCTTTTCGAGAAGCTTTTTTTGGATACCCAAAATAAAAAGTATGCTTTGTATATTGCCAATATATATGCACGATTTGGCGATGAGAAGCAATCTGTCCGTTACCGGAAACTGGCAGAATAAACTGATAATTAAATTCTTAATTCCATGAATGAAGCAACGCAACGTACCGAATTATCAGCTTTGGGTGAATTCGGTCTAATTGATCATCTCACAGCCAATATTGAACTTAAAAACAGTAGCAGTAAAAAGGGTGTAGGTGATGATGCAGCCGTGATCGACCATCAGGGGTTACAAACACTGGTAAGTGTAGATTTGTTGGTCGAAGGGGTTCATTTCGATATGACTTACACGCCCCTAAAGCATCTGGGGTATAAAGCAGCCGTTGTAAATTTCTCTGATATCGCAGCCATGAATGGAAAGCCAACACAAATGATAGTTGGACTGGCCGTTTCGAATCGCTTCTCACTGGAAGCAATCGATGAAATTTATTCTGGCATGTTGCAAGCTTGTCAGAAATACGGAGTCGATCTCGTTGGAGGCGATACAACCAGCTCTAAAGCAGGTTTATTCATCTCAATCACCGTAATTGGAGAGGCCAAAGCAGAAGATATTTGTTACCGCTCCGGAGCCGCCGAGCACGACCTGCTTTGTGTAAGTGGCAATTTGGGTGGTGCATATATGGGTTTATTGCTGCTTGAGCGCGAAAAGGCTGTATATAAAGCCAATCCGGATATGCAACCAGATCTTGTTGGCTATGACTATGTTTTGCAACGTCAGCTGAAACCTGAAGCACGCTTTGATGTGCTTCATAAGCTTCGTGATGCAGGCATTAAACCCACTTCAATGATTGACATCTCTGATGGTTTGGCCTCAGAAATCCTGCATCTGTGCAGGCAATCGGGTCTGGGCTGTCAGATTTACGAAGAAAAAATTCCATTGGATCCAGACACCCTGCGTGTGGCCGAAGAGTTTAAAATTGTGCCTGCCGTTGCTGCACTCAATGGAGGCGAAGACTATGAACTTCTTTTTACCATCAAACAGACAGACTTTGAAAGAATAGCTAACATACACGAAGTCAGAGTTATCGGTCATATGACAGCCAATTTGGGAATCGCAACAATGGTCACACCCGACAATCAGGCAATTTCTATCAAAGCCCAGGGTTGGGATGCCATTTTGAACAAGGAATAGCTTATGCTATCTTTGCTTTCTTTGCAAGCTGATCAACAAGGCTTTTTATGGAACTGGATCTGAGAAAGCAACGTATTGACCGAATCTTAAAGACCATCCCGCATAATCCCGGAGTGTACCAGTATTATGACGAGGGAGGAAAGATTATTTATGTCGGAAAAGCCAAGGACTTGCGCAAACGCGTGATGAGCTATTTTAGCAAGCAGCCAACCGGAAAGCTAAAAGTATTGGTGAAACGCATCTTCGACATTCGGTTTATTGTTGTCGACTCTGAAACGGATGCTTTATTGCTTGAAAATAACCTGATCAAAGAGTTTCAACCACGATATAATGTGTTGTTAAAAGACGACAAAAGTTTTCCTTGGATTTGTATCAAAAAGGAGCCTTTTCCCAGAATTTTTTCTACACGCAATGTCGTACATGATGGCTCAGATTATTTTGGTCCATATGCATCGGTAAAAATGATGAATACCCTGTTGGATCTGATTCGTCAGATTTATACAGTCAGGTCATGCAACTTGAAGTTGACACAAAACAATATTGACAGCGGCAAGTTTAAAATATGTTTGGAGTATCACCTCGGTAACTGCAAAGGACCTTGCGAAAAACTGCAAACCGAAGCTGAATATAACGACATGATTGCCGAAATCAGGGAAATTATCCGTGGAAATATTCAATTGGTTGTGAGGCAATTGCGTGATTTGATGATGCAGTATGCAAGTAGAATGGAATTTGAAAAGGCTCAAAAAGTGAAGGAAAAGCTGGATTTACTCGAAAAGTATAGGAGTAAATCAACCATCGTGAGCGCGTCTATTCAGGATGTGGATATATTCTCTCTTGTGGATGCTGATGCTTCGGTGTATGTAAATTACCTTAAAGTAATTGAAGGGGCTATCGTGCAATCGCATTCTGTTGAAATGAAACGAAAACTTGAAGAAACACCCGAAGACTTATTGTTGATGGCTATTACAGAAATCAGACAGCGCTTGGGAAGCAATTCAAAAGAAATTCTTGTGCCGTTTCATCCGGGGTATGACATGGATGGCATCAAACTGACTATACCTAAAATAGGCGATAAGAAACATTTACTTTCTCTCTCTGAACGAAATGCGATGCAATTTCGCATTGAAACCGAAAAACGAAGAAGTCTTGTTGATCCTGACCGGCACCAAAAAAGAATTTTGAATCAGATGATGACAGATTTACGCATGCCGGTACTTCCAAAAGTGATTGAGTGTTTCGATAATTCTAATTTTCAGGGTGATTACGCGGTGGCTGCCATGGTCCAATTTGTTGATGCCAAACCCAACAAAGCAGGATACCGGCACTTCAACATCAAATCTGTTGAGGGACCCAACGATTTTGCGTCTATGGAAGAAATCATATTCAGGCGTTACCAAAGGTTGCTTAACGAAGAAAAGGAGTTGCCTCAGCTGATTGTGATCGATGGAGGCAAAGGTCAGTTGAGCGCAGCTGTTGCATCGCTTGAAAAATTGAATCTGCGTGGAAAAATCTCCATTATTGGCATTGCTAAAAGACTGGAAGAAATTTATTTCCCGGGCGACAGTACACCGCTTTACATTGACAAACGATCGGAAAGCCTGAAGGTAATCCAGCAATTGCGCGACGAAGCACATCGATTTGGCATCACGCATCACCGAAAGAAATTTGAAAAAGGCGTGATCAAATCTGAACTCACCGAAATTGAAGGTATTGGCAGGTCTACTGCTCAAAAACTGCTTTGGAAGTTTAAGTCAGTAAAACGCATAGCAATGGCTTCCGAAGAGGAAATTGCCGTTACAATCGGAAAAGCCAAGGCCAAAGTTGTGTTTCTTCATTTTCACAATTCAGAAAAAACAGAGTAGATTTAGTGGAACCCTTTTGCTGATTAGCAAGTAAGATAGAATTGTGAATTATGATAGCGGATTTATAATTCCAATGCATGGAATTTAGGTTTATCGAGATATTGTTTAATCATCAGTTATACAATACTATAAAAAATCTGGACTGATATTTGATATTTTGTTTCAAACTGTAACAACGATGAAAAAATCTGTTTTCCTTTTCCTCTTTTTAATCAGTATTATTCATTTTTCATGTAAACGTGATGAATCTCCGCTTTCTGCTAAAAAAGGTATTGAAGATTTAAAAATCCCGAATGGTTTTAACTTTAGCACCTCCATTGCGGTTGACTTGCAAGTCAGCGATAATATTCAGGGAGTCAAATATGATGTATACTCACTGGAGACAACAGGAGCGCCTGTTCTGGAATATGGTGATGATACAACTGCAGTGCTTGATGATTTGAACCAAAAGATTGCAAGTGGATTCATCACAGCTGGAAACTGGCACAGCAAACTGCCGGTGCCAGCATACCACAGATACCTTTACTTGGTGCGTGGATATCAGGGTGTTTTCAGCAGTTTTGTTGTACCGATTGTGAATGGTAAAGCCGAATTTAACTACGCCGAACAAAAGCGTGTGGTGGCAGAGAATGATGTGTTGTACAGTGTGAGTAATAGCAACAGTAATATTTATCGCGTTGATGTTGTTACAGGACAAGTAGATCTGTTCGGACAACTACCATATACGAGTATTGCCTGTGCGGTCGACCGCGTAAATCGTCGCTTATATGCCTCTAAAAACTCAAGCCCATTCACCTTGGGATACTACGATCTTGATAATGGCAATTTCGTCACAACAGGAACAATGCATGGCTCATTTCCAAGAATGGAATACAATCATTTGGATGGATTGCTCTACATTTCTGATGATAACGGGAAGCTCTACAAGGTTGACCCTTCAAATGGTCAGTACCTGCAAACATTGAATATCAACGGATTGGCCCAGAAAGGCTGGGGCGACCAGGCTTTCGGATCAGATGGGAACCTTTACCTGGTGACACAGAGTGGTGTTTACCGTGCAGATATTACTGGAAGTGCCGTGCAAGCAACCAAGATCAATCAGGGGAACCTTCCGTCAAACCTGACTTCGATGGGTGCTGACAGGGCAGGAAATCTGTATATGTCGTTGTCGCCAAGCAACGGTAAAATTGTTAAGTTAAAAATCAGTGATGGCAGTTGGGAATACATGAATGTAAGCCTCAGCTATCCTGTAAACGATTTTGGAAGCTGGTTCCCGGTCGAGAACGCTAGTAATGATGCAGATCAGGATGGCGTACCGGACGACGAAGATGATTATCCTGATGATGCTACAAAGGCATTCAATAATTACTATCCTGGTGAAGGAGCAACAGCTACTTTGGCCTACGAAGATTTGTGGCCCACAAAAGGTGACTACGACTTCAACGATTTGGTGTTGAATTACTCTGTCAACCAGATTACCAACGCAGAAAATAAGGTTGTATCGATTGAGTTTGAAGGCACAGTCCGGCATATTGGCGCTTCTTTTAACAATGGCTTTGCGATTGAATTGGGTGTAGCCTCTGATTTGGTTTCTACCGTTATCGGCAACAACATCACATCTAGTTATGTGGGGATTAATGGCAATGGAACTGAATCGGGTCAAACACTTGCGAATATTGTGGTTTTTGATGAGGCAACACCAAATTTGTTGCAACCCTTGCATGTAGTCATCAATTTTTCTGAAGGTGTCGAAACTACGGTATTGGGTGTACCTCCATATAATCCATACCTGATTAAAGACGGGCAATTGGATTATGAAGTGCATTTGCCTGATATGCTGCCTACTTCGCTTGCTGACCAGTCTGTTTTCGGTCAGGGAGACGATGATACGCAGGTTTCAGGTGGAAAATATTACAAAACGGCACTCAATCTGCCATGGGGGATAAACATCGTTTACGATTATGTTTGGCCACTTGAAAGCAGAGAAATTGTTTTGGGTTATCTCAAGTTTGCAGCATGGGCCGAATCGGGCGGACAGGAATTTCCGGATTGGTACAAAGATAAAGCCGGATACCGCGACAATGCCTACCTTGATGTCCAGCAATAGGGAGAGACTGTAAAAGCAATTACTGAAGTTTAAAATTGACGGGAAGATTAAATGAAACGCGCACTGGGAATCCATTCTGCTTGCCGGGCGACCACTTCGGCATTGCTGAAACTACTCTCATGGCTTCTTCATCGCAACCGCCACCAATACCACGTAATATGTTTACTGAAGTAACACTGCCGTCTTTCTCAATCATAAAATTGACAAAAACACGTCCCTGAATATTAACGCTTCGGGCTTGAGCAGGATAATGCAGATTGGTAGCCAGAAATTTTCCAAGCGCCTGCATGCCTCCCGGAAATTCGGGCATTTGCTCAGGAGCAGTGTAAAAATCAGGTTCAGGAATATTCTCTTCTGGTTTGAATTTTGGGTTCGACACCGGAATTAATTCTTCATGGCCGCTGATAGAAGCATCAATAATGGGGTTATTATCAGCGGGAATGTCTTCTGTTGTTGTGATAAGTCGCAATGCGGGCTGCACAGGTGGAGGCAGTTCAATTTTTTGAGTAGTGACAGGAATTTCTTCGACAGGTGTTGCGTCGATCATTCTGTTAATTGAATTGATACTTCTGGTGCCCCCCTGCTCATATTCAAAAGCAAAAAGCAGCATCGCCAGCACAAGGATAAAACCAATTTGAAAAAACAAAACGCGTTTGTTTTCGAGGTTATTTTTCCCAGATTTTTTTGGTTCCATGGCATCGATAATTTGGTTCTCCAGTAAAACGCCAGACGCATGAAGTTTATTACTTAAGGCACAAAAAAAGGCCGACGAATTTGGTCGGCCTTATAAATTTTTCAAGTTTTACTCTATTGCAGGGTAAAGCGGACGGGTAGGTTGAATGAAACCCTCACTGCTTTTCCGCGCTGACGACCTGGTGTCCACTTGGGCATCGATTCGACTACACGAATAGCTTCTTCGTCGCAGCCACCTCCAATACCACGGAGAACTTTTACGTTTGAAACAGAACCATCAGGCTCAACAACGAAGTTTACAAAAACACGTCCCTGAATACCGCTTTCGCGTGCCATTGCAGGATATTTAATGTTTTTGGCAATAAACTCCATCATCTTACCTGCCCCTCCCGGAAATTCAGGCATCGATTCAACAACGGTGAAAATCTCTTGCTCAACAACTTCTTCTTCTTCTCTTACAGGTGGAACGTAAACTTCGATCTCAGTATCTTGGTCAACATCAGCATCTATCTCGATGTTATCTTCCACCTCAACATCATCCTCTACTACTTCCAATACAGTAACCTGTTTTGGTGGAGGAGGTGGTGGTGGTTTTACCTTTTGCTCTGTGATTGGAATAATTTCTTCCGGAATGTCCTGAACCGTCCGTTGCATCAGATCAATGGTGCGTTTATCATAGCTTTTGTATTCGAAGGCAAGAAAAATAACTGCCAGTGCTATGATAAGACCAATCTGACGAAACACAACAGTTTTGTTGTCCAGATCTGCTTTAGGTGATTTTTTTATTTCCATAACATGTATTTTGGCATTCGCTGAGTCGAAATTAAACGACGTTGCTAAATTAGTAATTATTCGAGAAAACCCGCACTTCGTGCAGATTTTTTTCTGTAAAGTAAATAGAACAACAATGTTCCCAGAAACGCCCCAACCACATTGGCCAGAAAATCAAAAATATTTCCGTCACGCCCAACAAACACTTCTTTTTGCAAAATCTCAGTTAATCCGCCATAAAAAATACTGGCAACTGTTGCCCAAACTAAAAACTTATAACGTTGATCAGATGTGATATATTGTGATCTGTATCCCCACAATATCAGGAACGATAGTGTGCCAAAGATGATTAAGTGCACAATCTTATCAGGGCTTAACCAATCCCAGAAACTACGAATGGTAGGAAAGTAATTTCCTGGTAAACCAGTCAATAAAAGCGCAATAAACGCCCAGATGGCACCTGGCCATAAGTTACGGGTAAATTGCATCAATGTAATGATGGTTTAACCTTCAATAAGTGCTTTGTATGCAGCGGAATCCAACAGTCCGTTTACCTGATCAATGTTGTTGATCTTGATTTTTACGATCCAGCCTTCACCGTATGGGTCTTTGTTAACGGTTTCCGGTGCATCGTCAAGTGCAGGATTGAATTCAAGTACAGTGCCATCAACGGGCATAAACAAATCCGATACAGTCTTAACTGCTTCAATGCTTCCAAAGGTGTCCTCAGCATTAAGGTCCTCGTCAACGGTTTCAACCTCTACGAAAACAATGTCACCGAGCTCTTTCTGTGCGAATTCAGTAATACCTACATAGGCTTCTTCGCCCTCAATGCGCAGCCACTCATGATCTTTGGTGTACTTTAATGTTGCTGGAATATTCATGTAAATTAAGATTAAATTTTTTCTGGCTCAAATTTACACTTTTTTGTAGCCCCGGACTTTAGATTCAATCTAAAAACGAAAAAAAATAGCTTGTTTTATTGTGCCAGATTGAAGCGCATAGTAACGCCTGCAAAGGTGTTGGCATTTTTAAACTGCGATGAAACAAATGGATCAGAAATATCGCGCTTAAAGAACGCCTGTGCACTCAAGCGGTTGCTGAAGGTATAATCGGCCGTAACGTAAATATTGATTTTTTTCTGGCCGGCCGAAATCTGGCTGTTACGCTCGTCTATACGTCTCAGTGTGGTTTTGTCGGTTCTGAAACCCAGATCTACTTTGAGTACCAAATCGTTTGTTGAACGTGTTCCTGCTCCACCACTGATCGAACTAAAAATGAGTGAGAGATTTCGAATACGGTATCCCGCTCCAATAATAATTTCGCTGCCAGCAACTTCGGTGAGCTGGTTATTGATAAAACTTAGGGTTAGATTTCGCTGTTTTTTGTACTCAACTCTGGCTGTCAGGCTGTTTTGGAAACCAACATCAATACCTAGAAGTGGGGCAAATTGTTCCGAAACAGAGATTTGTCCAATGTCGTATCTTGAAATAAACAGGTTGCTGTTGCGATAGGTTTTTGTGAGATTTTGGGGGTCGAAATCAACATTTGATCTCCAGGTGTTGATCGAGTAGCTCGCACGATAGGCATGTGTCACATTCACCGTTTTAAAGATCTGCTGAATGGCAGGAATCTTTGTCAGACCATTATAGTTTATCGTCCAGTTAGGGATGGGCATTTTCGGGAAAGGATTGATGC
Source organism: Bacteroidales bacterium UBA5536 (assembly GCA_002426795.1). Classification (GTDB taxonomy): domain Bacteria; phylum Bacteroidota; class Bacteroidia; order Bacteroidales; family F082; genus UBA5536. The sequence goes on along the minus strand of DINQ01000004.1, from coordinate 86,960 downwards.
TGATATTTGCTGCGTCTTGTCCGCGATAAGCAGCAAGGAAAGAATACATCACCACTTCCTGCGAACTCGAACCGTAACCATAGGGGAAGAATCCTCCGCCTACACTGTCATACACAAAGCGTTCGCCTTCGGCCACCCATTGCGGATTGTTATAAGCCAGGCGGTTCGCAATAGTAGATCTGTTATCGAGTAACTTATCAAACAGCTCTGAGCTTTCGTCGCTGCGCGATTTTACAAAGGAAGTTTTCCATAGGCCATACGACATGCTGAAGTTTCCGGTTTCAGTGGGAGAGAAGGAGTTAAAAACACCAGCGGAATCAGCCCTGAAATATTCAGAGAAATTGAGGGCATAGGTACGATCGGCATTGATGTCGATGCGCAAGCCCGGAATAGGTTCCAGGTTAATTTTATAGCTAAAGTTCTCTGTGAATTTCTTGGCAAAGGCACGGTTGAGCAACGAATCTCTGGTAAGCCAGTCGTTTGCAACAGCCTGCGAGCGTATGTCAGCCTCATCGCCCAGTACGAAGCCCAAACCTGGTGATGAAGTAACGAGGTTAAGGCCGAACAGGTCGGGCTCAGGTAAAAATCCAGGTAAAAACATCCCATTGTTCTGGGTGTAGCTCAGATTTCCTTTTTTCACACTCATAGCCAGTTTCAGGAACTGGTCTCCAATGATTTTGAAATAGTTGATCGCCGGTTTCTTTTGCGTGGAATCTTGATCAGCCTGATCGTCGGCTTTCTTCTGCTCACCGGGGCGTGGTCCTCCCGGACGCGGTGTTGGTCCGCCACGTCCAACACCTCTTTGAGGGGTGTTAAGTGTTTTGAGGTAGCCGATTTTATTGTACAGTTTTACGAAGTCGAGGTTTCCGTTAAGTTGTTTAGTGTTTTGGTTTTCAATACTGTTTCCAATCCGCTCCTGAACTGAAAGTGGCGATGCCAGCCAGGTGTAAGTACCTTGATAACCCGCCGACACAGAAACCCAGTTTAAGATCGGAATTTTATTGATCGGAATGGTGTAGTTTAACCTGACAGACTGGTTATATCGAGATTTTGTGCCAAGCCTCAACACTTCGTCCCAGATGGTATCCCGGTTGATTTTCCATTCAGTAGTGCCTCTTTCAGGATTGCCGGCGGGTTCGTAGATGTATGCATTGGCTCCTGCTGAATAATCAAAGGTCAGTGAGCGCGTCAAATCAAATTTGAAATCGTAATTACGGTTCCAGTCCCATTGTTTGGCGAAAATTGGATAGGTGATGATCTCTCCTTCACTTTTGTTTCTGAATTTCTTCTCGTTGAACTGGCGGTTCATATCGGTTCGGAACGAGAAGTTCTTGGGCATATAGTAGAAGTTGAAGTCTTTGATAAGCTGCATGAAAGGTTTGGAAGCCCATTTCGATTTGGCAAATGGCTGTACATTTTTTGGACTTGCGGTAAAGTTGTATCCTAAACCACCACGATAGGTTTGCCGCAGGTCGTATTCAACATCGATGTTTCTGTGGTAAATCTCACTATAAGAGTAGGAGACATTCCAGTTTTCGATGTCGTAAATTTTTGGCTGTCCACTTTTCCCGGTTCTGTCTTTGCGCACGTTCACAAAGTTGATGTTTTTGCGCTGGGTATAGTCATTTACGAGCGTTTTAAGCGAGTCCTGCTGAGCTTTGGTGTCGAGGGCATTGAGCTCATCTTTCATTTTGATATCGGGATCGAGCGGGTTGTACTCGGGATTGATATGCGACTCGCCATAATCAAAGTGCATGGGGATGCGTATGCCACTTTCTTCGGGTAGAAACTTACCCATATCGATATCTGTTGCAATATCAAAGTTTGTTACAGCTTCTCTGGAGGTTTCGTTCACTTTCATGTCGAGACTACCAAAACCAGGGGTGCTGTGCGATCCTGAAACAACAACGCGTCCAACATCAGCCAGCAGGGTTTCCACTCTGGCTGTGGCGGCCCAACCGCCTTTGTTGTTAAAATCGGTGACGCGGAGTTCATTTACCCAAATGATGGCACTCTTCGGGTTTCCGTCATCATTGCCCGAAAGGTTTCGCTGTTTCGGATTTCTGACACCAATCATGATGCCTTTCACATCGCTGATACTCGGACTACCAATCACTTTGATGATGCGGTCGCCTTCCTGTTCGATATAAGGGTAGTTAAGACGAATATCGCTGTTCGGATTGCGCATGGCCTCGTTGCGGTTTTGCTTTACTTTTACCAACGCATCCAGGTCAATTTCGAATCGGTTGGCAGTTGGCCATATAGCCTCCTCGTCCGTAAAAGCCGTGTACCATGGAGTGAAAGTCAGCGGTACTTCATATTCGTAATAGTTTTCTGTAAAATCTGATCCCAACCTGATAAAGACAGTTAAATCCCCGTATTCAAGTTCCTGCGATTCAATCAGTTTTTCGGCGTGTACATACATCTTCAGGTTTTTGTATTGCCTGAAGTCGAAATCAGTCGTTTTGAAAGCTGCTTTGGCATCACCATCCTGCAAATCCTGGATCGTCATTTGCATGGATTGTTCGTTGAGTCGTACCAGACTCGTAGTTCCAAAGTTGATTTCGCGGTCGATGCCGGGTGGAATTACATATGGAATTGGCTCTCGACGTCCGTTTTCTTCCAGATTCACAGCCGAAATATCAAATTTTGTATCGTTGGCATTGTCGCCAACAACATATTCACCCGGAGCTTGCAGGTTTTGACGATACTTGCGCCATTCGCCGCGCACAAGTTCCAGCGTTGCAAAACGTAAAACAACGGGTTTCTCAAAACCCCGCATAAACATCCTCATGAAGCGGATGGAACGGAAATCTTCGATGTTTCCAACTACTTTTTCGGGTTGACTGATCGGAATACGGAACTGATACCATTTCACATTGCCCACATCACCATTGGCAAGTGGAATACCTTGTGCTTCGTGGATGTCGGCAATGAAATTCTCGCCAACCTTCATGTTGTTCGGATCGAGTTTGATGCGATACTGAAAATAGCGTTCCGCTTCGCTCAGCGTATTGTCGCGGTTGATGTCTTCCACATTGGGCAACGAAGTGGCGCTTGTAGGATAGGCCTCTGGATTTTGCTCGTCGGTCGGGGAGTTTCCTTCCGGGCCGTTGAAGTTTTTGTATCGCTCGAGTATGCTGCTGTAGCGTGAATCATTATCAAGATTTGCACCTCTGAAATATTGGAAATTATCAGACGAAGGGTCGGCTGCAGCTTTTTGGTAGGCCTCTGACTGAGCGCCAAACTGCTGGCGAATCACATCCAGAAATGTTGTTTCGTGGAAGCTGGTTTCGTCGGCATCGTTGAGACCATCGTAACCAATATCCTGATACTGTCGCGAGTTGGGATCGTTGTTAAAAGCTTCCACAAGTGCCTGTAACGAAGGAACCCGACCCCAGATTGTGGTGTCAACATTTTCAACAACATCAGTAACAGGCAATCCGTTTTCATATGACTTTCTACCGTCACGGAGAATGTCTTCAGAGATATCACCCAGATTGATATATAGTTCGCCTTTATTGTCGGCTTGTTCCGAAAATGGATCCATCAACCAAAATTCGAGATACTCAATATTGGTGGCCTCAAAATCAGATGACTCAATCCTGCGCATCACACCGCCCCAGCGTGTTTCGGGATCAACCAGTGTTCCGTCAGGATTGATCCCGCGACTTTGTCCACTGGCCTGCACGTCGTAATTGTAAGGACCTCTTTCATCGGGATAGAAGGCCATGTTGAGCACTGCAATGTTTGTCGGCGTTCCCGATGGAATATCTTTATTTGGGAAAACTTCAGTTTCTAAAACCTGACGTACGCTGTTTTTCGACAGTTCATTTTTATCAACATTGTTTGGGCGGAGGGTTCCGAAGCGATCGTAAAACAACGGATCGATGATGTACCAGGCCAGTTTAGCGCGGTTTTTTCCGTAATTGAGGCCGGAATTTGGCGCTGCTTCAGGGAAAAGATCAAATTGTCCCTGCGGTGTACTGGCCAGAAACCAGGTGTTAACCTGCCTGAGGTCAATGGTTGATTTTGCTCCTTCAAAATCATCGATATAGGAAGTTCCGGTTTTACCTACTGCACGTGCATGTCCGGGTAAAAATTGTGCAAACTCGCCATCCACATTGATTATTGAGACCTGTTTTGTGCTGATGCCCGGGAGTTTGTCAATCATTTTAGTGAGCCAGCGCGATTCGGTGCGGTAACTCAGGTCGACACCATATATCGTATTAGAAATTGGATCGTCGCCATAATTGACCTTTTGTGTAAGCGGACGCTCATGCAGGTTGAGCAAGGTGGCGCCAATCCGGAAATCGCGGTTGATTTCGTGGTCAATGCGCAAACCCATCATTCGTTTTTGTTGAAGGCTAAACAGTGAATTGCTTTCCAGAGCAATGTTAATGGGAGTTCCAGAGCTGAGTATGCCTTCGTTGATGATTCGAACGCGACCCAGGGTGTAGTCAACCGTATAATCAACATTTTCGGTCAAAGGCACGCCTCCGGCAGTAACTTTTACCGAACCCTGAGGCACGTTCAATGCGTTTAGGTTGATTTCGCTGCCCGACTGTGATTTGTAATAGCCTTCGAGGATAAATTTGTTTTTTTCCGGATATTGCTCAGCAGCTGCTTTCGTCAACGTATAAAGCGAATCGTAGGAATACTGATCGGCAAGGTCCTGGTTGTCAGGAAATATCTTTTCACGAATATGTTTCCCGAATGGTTCCAGCACAGTGAAAAAGATGCGTCCGTTTGCTGAATTAATGGTTCCGCCTGAAGTAGCTGCGTTGTCGATGTAGTCGAAAACGCCGTCACCACCTTTAACGGGATTGTCTTGCTGATTGAGGTTGTCGAGCCCCATCAGGTGAATGAGCGGGATGCCTTTCACATTGTCGCCTCCTTCAGTAAAATACCCCGTAGGAACACCATTTTGGTTGCCCGAATAAAGGATGTTAAAGGTAAAATCTTCGCGGTTGACCTGGAAAGCCTTGATGGAATAAACGTTTTTCATCATCAGGTTCCACATGGGCATGCGGGTGTTAAGCGTTGTGCTCTTCAATAATTTGACAGACAAAACCTTGGGAGCATTTATTCCCTGATCAGAAAATTCACCAACCTGAAATGTGCTGTCGTATCCAATAACTGTGTATTGATAGGCCACTGCAAGTGTCTGGTCGGCGTTGAGATTGGTATTGAGCGAGATGAAACCGAGCTTACTGTTAAAGGTATACTCAGACGGGCTGAGTTTACGGGCATTTTCAATTTTTTCAAAATCCTGACCAGCCACAAAATAGCCTGTCTGTCCAACACGAAGTGGGTCCCCCGACAAATAAGATGTTACGGTATTGATGTTTCGAATGGCATTGGTATCGAGCCTTGTCATCAGGTTGTTTGATACATTGGTTGGCAGGGGAGGACCAAAACTGGCCTGAACTTTCCTGTTGTAAATCCATTCTGATCTGCCTTCGCCAAGGTCGGTAAAAGCAACAATATTTCTGTTGTTGTCGAGAGCGGGCCCAATGTTGGTTACCCACACTTCAACCTTGGTGATGTTGATGTCGGAGGTAATAACAGGCAGCGATTCCAGCGAAGCTTCGTATTGATTCCGGAAATACTGGCTCAGGAAAAAGTGTCTGTTTTCTTCGTAGTCGAGACTGCTGAGGTTAAACTTATTGGTTTGGGCACCGCCCTGAACAGTGATGTTTTTCGATTCGCTTTCCTGCTGGGAAAACACCGTAGTAATGGTTGTGCGACCAAATTGAAGCTTTGTTTTAATACCAAAAAGTGCCTGACTACCTGTGATCAAGGTCGTATTGAGCGGCAAACTTACGTTTCCGGCTTCGATCAACTTGATGACTTCATCTTCTTTGCCTTCATACTTCAATGCTAACCTGTTTTCGAACTGAAAAGTAGCTTCGGTATTGTAATTGGTCTTAAACTCTATTTTATCGCCAATTTTGGCGATCACATTCATTTGGATTTTCTGGTCAAAGTCGAAGTTTGTCGTTCTGCGCTGCCTCACATCCAACTGAGGATCATCACGTTTTACACTTCTGATGCCAAATGTAACTTCGGCCGAACCTTGTGGCCTGATATCGATGGTGTTTCCGCCAAAAATCCGGTCGAAGGCCTGGCCCCCGACATAAATAGAAGGAATTATCGAATTGCTCGTCTCTGCGGTTTGGTTCGAAGCTTTGTCGTTCCAATAGGATTGAATGCCTTTTTTGTTTTGAAAGTCAAGATATTCTTCCTGTGTCATCGTGGTTGGTGTGCGATACGTGAAATCGCCAACCTTGCTGATGAAAATATATTGCTTGGTCTTTGGGTCGTAAATGATTTCCCGCTTGATGTTGGGCGGGTCGTTGAGGTAGAGTGGCGACTTGTTGTCGAGCTGCTGATTGGGGTCGCCATTGTCAACAGGTACAGGATATGGCATGATTTTACCTGTATCGGCGACAGGAGAAAATTGAAATAATGCCCCGTCAAAATCAGTTTTTTCATGGGCACGAAAAGCAAGTGCCGACATCTGAATGCCAACAAAAAGCAATAATATAGCGACGAATGGTTTAATTTTCTGATTCAATATTCGATCCCTTTTGTGCTTTTTTTTGATTTCCCTATTCTCCTGTTCTATAGCTGTTTTAAAGCTTCTTTTATCAATTGTTCAACCGAAATTTCAGGATTATTGTGTATGAGCTTATCCAGTAGTTTATCGGCTGATGATTTGTTGAAACCAAGAATAAGCAGTCCTGATAACGCTTCTGATTTGATGGTATTGTATGAAGTGCCTATTTTTTCGCTCGTTCCGACACTTTTGGCTACCTTATCTTTCAAATCGACCACGATGCGCTGGGCTGTCTTGGCGCCAATACCTTTCACGTTTTGCAATACCTGAATTTTACCCAATGAAATAGCTTCGATTGCCTCATTTACGGTGAGTGACGACAAAATTAGTCGGGCAGTATTGCTGCCAACGCCTGAAACTGAAGTCAATTGCAAAAAAAGCGCCTTTTCGGCTTCTTCTGAAAAGCCAAACAACACATGTGCATCCTCGCGTATAGAAAGATGCGTGAAAAGTTTCACTTTATCCAGGTTGTTGATGGCCGTGAAGGTGTTGAGCGAGATGTTGATGAGATATCCAATACCATTATTCTCAATCACGACATAAGCAGGATTTTTTTCGACAATGTTTCCCGAGATAAAAGCGTACATATTGCGTTTGTCTGTTGATGTAATTTTGGCTTCAGCCGCAAAAATACAAATATTCGATTACTTCTTCGTTTCATTCACAGATTACGAGGCCATGTTTTTTGTGATGAAAGAATCTTTAGACAAACGTGAAGTAATGGAGAAATTAAGACTAAAAAAGTGACAAAAAAATCATACTGTTTTCGTGGCTGAACTCGATTATTGCGTAATTTTACAGGATATCAAATTAAACAATCATGGATAAGCTATTTAACAAGGATGCACTGAATTACCACTCAATGGGAAGGCCAGGGAAACTGGAAGTTATCCCAACAAAACCCTACAGTACGCAACGCGATTTGTCGCTTGCCTACACGCCAGGAGTTGCCGATCCATGTCTGGTAATCAACAAGCAGCCTGATGAGGTGTATACCTACACCGGAAAAGGAAATTTAGTTGCCGTTATTTCCAATGGAACGGCTGTTCTGGGCCTGGGCGATATTGGCCCCGAGGCAGGAAAGCCCGTTATGGAAGGTAAGGGCTTGTTATTTAAGGTGTTTGCTGATATTGATGTGTTCGATATTGAGGTCAATGAGAAAGACCCCGATAAATTTATTGAAGTTGTAAAAGCCATTGCTCCAACATTTGGCGGCATCAATCTGGAAGACATTAAAGCACCAGAATGCTTTGAAATAGAAGAGCGTCTAAAAGAAGCCTTGCCTATTCCTGTGATGCATGACGACCAGCATGGTACTGCTATTATTACTTCTGCCGGTTTGTTGAATGCCCTTGAAATCAACGGAAAGAAAATTGAAAACCTGAAAATTGTCGTTAACGGGGCGGGAGCCGCTGCCATTTCATGTACCAAGCTGTATATCAAGTTGGGAGCAAAACCCCAAAACATTCACATGTTCGATAGCAAGGGACTACTACACAAGGGACGCACTGACCTGAACAGCACCAAGCAACAATTTGCTATCGATGCAAAAGACATGACACTTGCCGAAGCCCTGAAAGGCGCTGATATGTTTCTGGGCCTCTCTGTTGGTGGCGTAATTAAAAGAGATATGCTCCTCGAAATGGCTCCTCAACCCATCGTTTTCGCATTGGCAAATCCTACTCCCGAAATCGCCTACAATGATGCGATGACGACAAGAAGCGATATTATCATGGCAACTGGTCGCAGCGATTTTCCCAACCAAATCAATAATGTGCTAGGATTTCCTTTCATCTTCAGAGGTGCATTGGATGTTCGCGCCAGCGAAATCAACGACGATATGAAACTGGCTGCTTCTGTTGCTTTGGCTCAACTGGCAAAAGAACCTGTTCCTGAAGAAGTGAATATCGCCTTCAATGTAAACAACCTGAAGTTTGGCCGTGAGTACATCATTCCAAAGCCAACCGATCCACGTTTGATTGAGCGTGTTGCACCTGCTGTTGCCAAAGCCGCTATGGAAAGTGGCGTAGCCAAAAAGCCGATCACCAACTGGGATGCTTATATTGATGAACTGCGTAAGCGCTTGAATATCAGTAATCCGCTTGTCAGGCAAATCAAAACGCGTGCCATGCATGATCCCAAACGCATTGTGCTGGCGGATGCCGAAAACTATAAAATGTTGAAAGCTGCTGAAATTGTTCTCAACGAAGGTCTTGCAGAGCCTATTTTGCTTGGTAATGCTGCGCGTATCAAGGCCATGATTCAGGAAAATGACCTCGAACTGCAAAATGTTGAAATCATCGACCCAAGAGCCAATGACCAGGCCGGTCGTCGCAAGCAGTTTGCCGAGGCTTTGTTCACCAAACGCCAGCGTAAGGGAATGACCTATACTTCAGCTAGAGGTATGATGTTGCACCGCAATTATTTTGCGCCGATGATGGTTGCCACGGGCTTTGCAGATGCGATGGTTTCCGGTTTAACCAGAAATTACCCTGATACCATTCGTCCTGCATTACAGGTAATTGGTAGAAAGGATGGAGCAAAAGTCGTTTCAGGGATGTATATCATCAACACCAAGCAGGGGCCGATTTTCTTTGCAGATTGCACTGTGAATAAAAATCCTTCGGTTGAAGAACTGGTCGAGATTACTTTGCAAACTTGTGTCAGCGTTCGTGAGTTTAAAGTAACGCCCCGCGTTGCCCTGCTGTCGTATTCTAACTTTGGCTCAGCCGATGGCGAAGCGTCAGAAAAACAGCGAAAAGCTGCTGAATACTTGCATCAACACTATCCTGATTTGATTGTTGATGGAGAAATTCAGGCCAATACAGCCCTCAGTGCTGATTTGCTGGCCGACAGTTTCTCTTTCTCAAAATTGATGGGAGGCCCTGCTAACACATTGATCTTCCCCAATCTTGAATCAGGCAATATTGCTTACAAACTGCTACAGGAATTGGGTAAATTTGAGGTGATAGGACCTATTTTGAACGGCCTGAAAGAACCCGTACACGTACTTCAAATGGGAAGCTCTGTTTCTGAAATCGTAAATATGATAACCATTGCTGTATTGGATGCACAAAGCCGTGCGCGCCAATTGAACAGCTAGAATTCATAACAAAAAGCCTCCAAAACTGCACAGACAGATTTTGGAGGCTTTTTTTATGTTTTGAACATTGCAGGAATTCGGGTATTTAACCGAAAAACCAAATTATAACAGTGAAACAGTTACTCGCTGATGTGCTTTTCTTCTACCTGTAAAACGCCATAATCAGCTGTACTGTAAACAAATGCCACTACAGAACAATGATTGGCATTGAAATCGCTGTTGAGCGTAATGCTGAAGTTGTGTTCATAAAGCTGTCCGGGAACAATGGCGTTGTTTCCTGACACTACTGGTTCGCCCCAACTACCGTTGATTCCCTGACGCAAAACATGGCGATGCACATAGTTTTCGATAGTCGGAACCGGACCCACAGTGGCTGTATTATTACGTTGTGGAGCAACAATACTGTCTTCGGTTAAACAAAGCTGAATATTATAGCTACCCTGCATTTCCTGTAAAAATTTTGTCGAGGTTTTAATTTGGAGCGAACGACTTGATTCAGTGTAAGTTGTTTCAATTGCAATATTTGCCAACTCGTCTTCATCTATCAGGTTACCTATGCGTGTACCCCATTCGCCGTAATCTACCAGTTGGCTGCCACCCTCACTGAGCCTGCTCACCATTCCTTTTGGATTGCTGATGATGCCGAAGAAGCTGTTCCAATCGTTGCCGGCTTCAGTTCTGAAATCCGTATCGAAAGGTGCTGCAACAGGCGTGGCAAAATAACCCGCATGCACAGTAATGATAACCAATTGATCGCCATAAACTTCTTTTAACTCAGTAGCTTTAACGCCTGCTGGAGGGCAATTCACACATGTATGTCCGGTATAGTCTTCGAGCAAAACTTTTCTTTTGTTTGTTTCGCCTGGTGTGATGGTGTTGTTTTCCTTGTAAGGAGGTTCAATTTTATCGCACGACTGTATGGTAAAGAGCGAGATAAACAATGCGAATATGAAGAAAACAGTTTTTTTCATGAGACCAATCTATTAGAAACTTGTTGTAATAGTGACAGTTAAACCGCTCGAAGCTGGCACCTGCCGGCAGACGCCACCCACACACACTACGCCTTCACTTTGTCGTCCGTAAGTTAGTGCAATGCGTGTTGCATCGTGAATATAACCTGTTGAGAAGGTATAGTAGTGGTTTTGCATATCCTTATCTGGATGACCGTAGTTATATTGATCGGCCAATGCAAAGAACCATTTTGGAGCAATAGTATATTCGGCCATCACTGCAGCCCAATTGCCTTCGTCTTGTTCGGTCCATAATCCCTGGAGTTCCATGCGCAGGCTTTTTAAGCTGGTGATTTTCCAGGTGATGTCTGTTAAGGCAATATGCGCTTTCACGGCTTCTTCGCCCGGATGGCCTTCAAGTGTTGCAATGTCATAGTAAAGGTTCATGTACTGCACAACAGCCTTCCATTTAGAATTGATTTTTTTGTCGATCTGCACATTGAAATCTCTGAAAAATACATGATCTGAAGCAGCAAAGAAATCCGAAGTATATCCCAAAGTGCCTTCCTGACCAATTGCGGTGGTGTCGTTAACAGCCTTGCGTACAATATCATTTACCTGGCTGAAATTCAGGGCAATGCCTGTGCCATATTTGCCACCGAGTGCAGTCCCTTTCGGGATTTTGTAATTGAGCTGAAACTGAAGTCCCATTTCTCCATTGGGTTGCGAAGCGTAAGGATATCTGGCAGTCAAGCTATAAGAGTGTGTGCGGTTGATTGGGGGAATAAAGTTGATATCCAATGCATTACCGCTGATACCACGATCTGACTTGAAACTCATATTATCAACACGTTTCAGCTGCAGTACGGCACCAAATCCTTTCTGAGAATATGAAAGAGAAGTAAGCAAAGACTGACCTTCCTTATATATAAAGTTGTTGGCAGCTGAGGGGTCGTTGATTTTATAGGCATATTCAGTCATAAAATTAAACTTGCCAGCCATCAGGTTGGCACGTCCGGCAAACCCACTCACGTTTTCGGGTAGATTGTAAATGGGGTCAGCATCACGTTGGTATTTGCTTACACCACTGGCGCCAAGAATCAACCGAACACGCGATGACTCCCAGCCTTTGACCGTTTCATTCAGGTCGAATTCGGCATCAACGCCACGGACAATTCCTCGGCTGTTTCGTTCAAATTTTTGCCAATAATAACGTTGGCTTCCATAAACACCCTTAATGGTAACACCTTTGGTCGGCCGCAAAACAACACGCATACCGTTTAATGAGTTATCGTAACCAAGTGTCCATTCTTCATAGGTGCGCAGCAACAAGCCATTCCCAAACTGTTCATAAAAATTCCCGACAGTAACACCAATTTTCTCGGTATTGTATGCAGCCCAAAGATATGGGAACCCATTGCCTTCCTGCTGTGGATCAAATCCGGCAATGGGCGTCAGGAAGGCTTCATAGCGCATCCCGGCCGAAAATTTACCCAAGGTATAAGTGATGTTTCCGTACCCATTAAGTCCTATCTTTCTGCCAGCAATCAACGAATCGGTAATTCCCAATGCATCATCCGGTCTGTAAAACTGTCCGTCAACCTGAAAGCTGCCGTTGATCTGAGCGCTGTTGATAAAATCCTGTGCAAACAGGCTACTGCTGCAGATAAGCAATAAAAAGAGGAATAATTTCCGCATTGAAATTTGGTTTTTAGTTGCCTAATTTACTCCGACAAGTTTCTTCACTTCTTTGTACAACTCAAACTCTGCTCCCTCAAAATAGGAAGTGTGTTGTGCAACGATTTTGCCGTTTCCGTCCAACAGGAAAGTATGAGGTATCATATTGACATTCATAGCCCTTTTCAAATCGCTGTTAGGGTCGAGCAGTACATCAAACTCCCATCCTTTTCCATTTACCAAAGGCATCACGCGTGCGGTAGATCTGGAATCGTCGATAGAAACGGCATAAATTTTCACGCCTGTTTCTTCCTGCCATTCTTCATAGTGTTCGTTAAAAGCGTCCAGTTCTTTTTGGCAAGGTTTACACCACAAAGCCCAGAAACTCAAGATAACAGGTTTGCCGTCATTTGTGATTTCTGAGGTGTTAAAACTCTGTCCTTCAAGAGTTTTTATTGTTACATTAGGGATCGAAGTATTCTCTTGAGCGTGCAAAGTAGTTGCCATAACAAATAGGAGCAATACAAAAAAGAGCTGTTTCATGCTGAAAGTTTTTTTGAAATATAGTTTTTGAGTCATTGAGGATATTGACAACCACAGGACAAAAGTGGTTGCATCAGGCCTGAATATAAACTTCGAGTAGTGCAGCCTTTTTGGTTGCGGGGAATAATTCAATCAGATCAATGGCTTTAGGAACCAAAACCGCTTCACCGGTAACCAATTGGATTTTTTCATCCTGCCATGAAAGTGTCAGTCCGCCTTCGGTGCAAAGAAGAATCACAAACGAGTCGAGTTCTGAATAGTCTTTGCGGATAGGATTGTCGAATTGCAGGAAGTTGGTGGTGAAAAAAGGAGACTCGATAACGGAGACTGTATGATTCTTTTCGGCTTGATATGCTGTTTTGTATTGATCATGCACTGTAAAATCTATAGCTTCGAGCGCTTCTTCGGTATGAAGTTCGCGTTTCATCCCTGCCTGATCGATCCTGTCCCAGTCGTAAATACGATAAGTAGTATCACTGGTTTGTTGGATTTCTGCAATCAGACAACCCGGTCCAATGGCATGAACACGTCCGGCTGGCATAAAGTACACATCTCCCGTTTGCACTTTTTCAAAATTCATGATGTCTTTCAGATGGCCAGAATTTAACTTCTCGAGGTAAAGCGATTCGTCAACCTGTTGGTTGAAGCCACTGATCAGTTCTGCCTGAGGATCAGCCTGCATCAGATACCACATTTCCGTTTTACCATAACCGATTTTGCGTTTTTGAGCCAGCTCATCGTCAGGATGTACCTGGATCGAAAGCCAGTCGTTGGAGTCGATTACCTTTACCAGAATCGGAAATTCATTTCCAAATCTTTCGTAGATGGTATCGCCAACCAAATCGCCCATAAACACTTCGACTAACTCATTTAGCTCATTTCCAGAAAGATAACCGTTTTCAACAAGCGTTGGACTTCCTTCTACACCCGATAAAAGCCAGGCCTCACCACAATTGGGCAGGTTCCCAAAATCCATATTTAGAACAGTCTTGATTTTTTGACCACCCCAGATTTTATCTTTGAAAACCGGACGGAATTTCAGTGGATACAGGCTTTGCATGGTTTATTTTTTTTACAAAAATACGGATTTCAAGCCAATCTAAACCTCCACCTGTTCTTTGCCAAATTGCTTTTGTTGATTTTCTGTAAGTTTGCTGTTGATCAAACAAACTAATACACGTTAAATGGAGCTCGAAAAGCTGATTTCTCTCAGGCGAAAACTACACCAGCATGCAGAAGTGTCAGGAAAAGAAGTGCAAACAAACCAAATTCTGAATGAATTTCTAAAAAAACTCTCTCCTGATTTGCTCATCACTAAGATAGGTGGTTTTGGTTTGGCAGCGGTTTTTAAAGGCCATGAAAAAGGAAAACGATTGCTGTTTAGAGCTGATATTGATGCCTTGCCGATTCATGAATTGAATACATTCGACCACAAATCAATGAAAGAAGGCGTTTCTCACAAATGCGGGCATGACGGTCATAGCGCGGTGCTTGCCGGCCTGGCCATGCGATTGGCAGAACAAAGGCCAAAATATGGTGAGGTCGTATTGCTTTTTCAACCAGCAGAAGAAGTTGGTGAAGGTGCCAAAAGGGTTATCAACGATCCACTTTTCGAACAGATAAAACCTGATATGGCCTTTGCCTGGCACAATTTGCCTGCATTTCCTCTGGGTAGTGTGGTGGTTCGAAAAGGTGTTTTTGCTGCAGCTTCTGTAGGTTTGACAATCCGTCTGACAGGGAAAACCGCACATGCATCACAGCCCGAAACGGGAATAAGCCCTGCTTTGGCTTTGGCTGACCTCATCAATGCTTATGAACAGCTGAGTGCCGCATTGAAGAAAGAATCCGTTTTTTCATTGATTACCATTACGCATGTCCGTTTGGGTGAGCCAGCATTTGGCATTGCGCCGGGAGAAGCTGAATGCCTCACTACTCTCAGAAGCACTGACGACGAGCAGTTAAATACAATGCGGGAAAACTGCATTTCGATAGCAGTTCAGCTTGCGGCAAAGCATGAATTAAAGATCGATCATAGCTGGAATGAGCCTTTTACATCTACCATAAACGATGATGAGCTCACTCATTGCATCGTTGAAGCTGCCCAAGGCAATAGCTTTCAGCTCATAGAATTACATGATGCTTTCCGCTGGTCCGAGGATTTTGGCCAGTTTGGCGCCATTGCTCCTATTGTGCTCTTTGGAATGGGATCTGGCGTGGATTGTCCTGCACTGCACAATCCCGATTACGATTTTCCGGATGATCTGATTGGTCATGCAGTTGCCATGCTCGAATCGTTTTGCAGAAAGCTTTCCGGGAATGCTTAGGCTTTTCAAAGCTGTTAATGTTTACATTTGTCCGATAAAAATCTGGAATGAAAAATATTTGTGTGTTCTGTGGTAGTAGCAAGGGTTATCAGAGGGCCTACAATGAAGCTGCCGCCCAACTGGGAAAATTATTTGCTCGACAGCATATTGATTTAATTTATGGTGGTGCCAGTGTTGGTTTGATGAAAACACTCGCCGACAGTGCTATGCAACATGGGGGAAAGGTTGTTGGTGTGATGCCTCAACATTTAATTGACAAAGAAGTGGCGCATCAGGGTATCGATATGATGCATGTTGTGAATGATATGGCTGAGCGTAAATTGAAAATGGTGGAACTTTCGGATGCTTTTATTGCCTTGCCAGGCGGTTTTGGAACACTGGATGAGATTTCTGAGATTCTGACACTGAACCAATTACGGATTACTGATAAACCACTGGGTTTGCTCAATATCAATGGTTATTTTGATCATTTGTTGCGTTTTTTCGACTTTGGGGTTTCAGAAGGTTTTATCCGCGAGGAGCACCGCAACAACATTATTGTGTCGTTTGAATGCAAAGCCTTGCTGCAGAAAATGAAAGATTATCAGCCGGTGAGTATGGAAAAATGGTTGCAGGATATTCAAGCTGAAAGCAAAACAAACTAACTATGCTGGTCATCGGAATAACAGGAACTTTGGGAGCAGGAAAAGGTACCATTGTCGACTATCTGGTCAAAACCAAACAGTTTGCCCATTATTCTGTCAGGAGTTTTTTGATCGAAGAAATCGAAAAACGTCAATTGGCAGTAAATCGCGATAGTATGACGTCAGTAGCGAACGATTTGCGCCAGAAGCACAGCCCGAGTTATGTTACAGATTGTCTGTACGAACGGGCCATGAAAAAAGGAAAACCCTGTGTGATCGAGAGTATTAGAACCGTAGGAGAGATCATTTCGCTGCGAAAGAAGGGAAGCTTTTACTTGTTTGCAGTTGATGCGCCCGCCGAACTGCGCTATGCCCGTATTCGCGAGCGGCAATCGGAAACGGATGCCGTGAGCTTTGAAACTTTCTTGAACAATGAGCAACGCGAAATGACGTCGACAGACCCCAATAAGCAAAATTTGGCCGGATGTATCCGTGAAGCCGATTTTGTATTTGAAAACAACAACGGCTTCGAAGCACTTTACGAACAAGTCGAAAAAGCACTTAAAACAATCAAATAAAATGTCAAGCCCCCAAAACAACCCACAAAGTTATTTGCGCCCCAGCTGGGACGACTATTTTTTGAAACTTGCTGACACTGTTGCGAGCCGTGCCACGTGCGACAGAGGCCGAAGCGGATGTGTGATTGTCAAAGACAAACAAATTTTAGTTACTGGTTATGTGGGTTCTCCGCGTGGGCTGGCACATTGCGATGATGTTGGCCACTTGATGAAAAAAGTGATTCACGAAGATGGCAGTGTCACACAACATTGTGTGCGAACGGTACACGCTGAACAAAATGCCATTACGCAGGCAGCACGCAGGGGAATTGCGCTGGATGGAAGTACGCTTTATTGTCGTATGACACCTTGCAGAACCTGTGCCATGCTTATCATCAACTGCGGAATTGAAAGGGTTGTTTGCGAAAGAAAATACCATGCCGGCGCCGAATCGGAAGCCATGTTTGCTGAAGCTGGTGTAAAATTGGAGTTTGCTAACGACGAGATTCAGCACTACGAAGGACAGAAGGGCTGAAATCAGCTTTTTTATTCTTTTTTTTCTAACTCATCCGTGTAGATGCGCACCTGCATGGGCTCCCCGGCTTTAACCGATGCCCTGAACATGCCAGGTGTATTGAACTTTAAACTGATGTTGCCAAAGTGGTCAATTGCAATGATTCCGCCGCCTGCATCAAGTTTTTGCAGTTTATCCATGATGACAAAATCACTTGCTTCTTCCAGCGACTGACCGGCATAGCGCATACGCGCTGAAATATCATATGCCACAGCATTTTTTATAAAATATTCTCCATGACCTGTGGCTGAAACGGCGCAGCTTTCATTGTCGGCATAAGTTCCGGCGCCAATCACAGGCGAGTCGCCAAGGCGATCCACACGCTTAAAATGCATGCCGCCTGTCGATGTTCCTGCAGCCAGGTTCCCTTCCTGATCAAGTGCAACGGCTCCGACAGTCCCGTGTTTTGAGTTTAACTCAAATTCACGTTCAAGTTGGGTTGCTGCTGTTTTTTCATATTTATCCCATTGCTTTTGGGTAAAAAAGTAGCTTGGGTCAACAGGAACAAGCCCTGATGTTGCGGCAAATTTCTCAGCTCCCTGACTCACTAAAAACACATGGCGGCCATCTTCCATCACTTTTCTGGCAGCAAGAACGGGGTTTTTGATGTTTCGCACAGCGCCTACGGCTCCAGCTCCATGGTCTTTCCCTTCCATGACAGATGCATCGTGTTCAATCTGACCTGCTTCGTTAAAAACAGCGCCTTTCCCCGCATTGAACAAGGGGGAATCTTCCATAAATGTAATTGCAGTTGTAACTGCATCAATGCTGGTTCCTCCATTTTTCAGGATATCCTCACCTTTCTTCAATGCTTCTGAAAGTGCAGCCCGGTATGCTGAATCCATTGATGTCGTCATGTTTTCAGGTTTGATTACACCGGCACCACCATGTATGGCCATGGCATAAGCTGGTCTGATCTGTTCTGTCTTTCTGTTACAGCTACCCATTAATAAAAATAGGAAAATCAGCCATGCAAATGAAAACAGATGATTAAAATTATGGGAGATAGAAGATTCGTTTTTATCGCTCATGGATAGTTTATTTTTTCAGAAAAGCACCCAGTATTTCATTGAGGTCATATATGCCAAGCAACTGGGCAGAAGTAATAATAATCACAATAATGATGACCCACTTTACAAAAGCTACACCTTTGCTGATTGCCATATGTGAAGCAACATAAGCGCCAATCACATTGCCTATGGCATGAATGAGGCCAAACTTCCAGTTGACCGCGCCATTCATCACAAAAACTGCAAGAGCAAACACGGTATACAAAAGCACAATCCATACTTTTACAGCATTGGCCCGCACCAAATCAAGACCAGCGCCAAGCACAAGGGCCGTTAGCAGAAAATATCCTACACCCACCTGAAACATACCGCCATAAATACCGATGGCAAAAAAGATAATGACCTGAATCCAGCTTACTTTTTTCTTCATCAAATCTTCGCGACCATAAAGGAACTTCGAAGGTTTGAAAAACATAAAGAATATCATCATCAACATCACAATGGCAATGGCTTTTTTAAAGGCTTCTCGGTCGATGTCAACGGCAAGCTGGGCGCCTATGATTGAGCCAACTACAGCAGGAATAGCAAGCCAGGTCCCTTTTTTAAGGTCGAGCATTTTTTTCTTGTGGAAGGCCTGAACCGAGGTTACATTCTGCAGAATGACAGCAATACGGTTGGTGCCGTTTGCAATGTCGATCGGCAGTCCCATTAGCATGAAAACGGTAAGAGAAATAATTGTGCCGCCTCCGGCAAGGGTATTGATGAAGCCGACCAGGGTTCCGGAAACGACCAGTGCTGTGATGTCGATCCAATTCATGCTTTTGGTTTTTTGTGTGGCAAATGTAACCAAAAGACTTATAAAAGCATGCTGTTTACCTGAATGAAGTGATTGAGTTCTTCTTGTTGAAAAGGCTTGCTGAGGTAGGCATCCATCCCCGATGCGATGCATTGCTCCATATCGCCCTTCATGGCATTAGCTGTCAGTGCTAAAATGGGGATGTGTTTACTGCCAGGGCTTTGGTTTTCAATTTTTCTGATGGCACGTGTTGCCTCAAAACCACTCATTTCGGGCATTTGAACGTCCATCAGAATAAGATCGAACTGGTTGGAGTTGTACTTTTCAACTGCTTCTTTCCCGTTGTTTGCAATGACCACCTGATGACCCATTTGATGCAAGCTGTATGCTGCTACTTTTTGGTTGATCAGGTTGTCTTCGGCAAGCAATATTTTTAGTTTGCGATTTGATGATTGTTCTTCAAGAATTTTTTTCTGCATTTTGGGATGCTCATTCTGCGCCTTTTTGAAGGGAATGACAAACCAAAATGTAGAACCGTTTCCAAATGAGCTTTTTACGCCAATTTCGCCTCCCATCATTTCGGCGAGCTTTTTTGAGATCGCTAATCCCAGGCCCGTACCGCCATATTTTCTGGTGTTTGAGGCATCAAGCTGTTCAAAATTCTGAAACAATTTTGAAAGCTGCTCTTCCCGAATGCCAATACCTGTATCGGTAACTATGGTTTTAATGAGGACCTTATCAGGATGACTGCTTTTAAGTGTTTTTATTTCAATGGTAACATTTCCTTTCTCGGTAAATTTAATCGCATTGTTAATGAGATTCAATAAGATCTGCTTAAACCGATGTGGATCTCCATTCAGGTATTTTGGTATTTTGGAAGATAGCCTGGTCTGTAGCGAGAGCCCCTTTTCTTTTGTCTTGAAAGTAAAAAGCGATTCCAATTCCTGAATTAATTGACGGAATTCAAAATCAGTGTTTTCCATATTGAGCATGCCAGCTTCGATTTTTGAAAAATCGAGTATGTCGTTTACAAGTGCAAGCAAGCTTTGACCTGAAGCAATAATGATATCAAGGTGTTCGCGGTTTGTAGGTTCTTTTAACTGATTTGACAGGATTTGCGACATGCCAATAATGCCGTTGAGTGGCGTTCTGATTTCATGACTCATGGTAGCCAGAAACTCAGATTTTGCCAGCGTTCCAGCCTCAGCAGCTTCTTTGGCTTTTTTGAGTTCAATCTGAAACTTCTTTTGCTCCGTAATATCCCACGAAACACCAACCAGTCCGATGGTGCTTCCCACACTATTTTTCACGGGGGCAAGGTTTGTCATCAATATAACCTGTCGCTCGTTCAGGTTAAAGCTTTCCTCAATTTCATAAATTGGATTACCTTTCTCAATCACCTTTTTTTCTTCTGCCTCGTAAGCATCGGTTTTGTATTGCTCAAATATCTGTGCGGCATTTCGGCCAATTATGAGTTCGGCAGGCATATGCGAAAACTCTTCAAAAGACTTGTTTACAATCACATAGTTCAGCTGTCGATCTTTGAAATAAACCAGTGCCGGAATGGCAATGAGCAAAGTGTTGAGTTCTTCGGCTCTGCGCCTGAGTTGCTTTAATGCCGATTTGAGATCTTCTGATGTGCGTGCCAATAAGGAGTGCAATACGTTTTTATCTTTAATAAGCTTTTCGTTTTTAAAGCTCAGTAATTGGTATTGCTTTTTGACGCCTTGCAATCGCGAAACAAGGTCTTTCCGTGCATTTTCATCCTGAACGGGTGAATCATCCCCGGAAAGTAGTTTGATGATGTCGTCTATTGGAGCAGGCATTTCTGTGCAATTAATTACTTTTTTTGACGCAGCAAAACCATTGTAAACGTTTGATTGTGAAAGTCGCAATTCATCCCGGGATTGTTCCCAATTTCGCCATAAGTAAACAAACCAGCCATGGGAACCGGCCAGCGGTTATTAACAGCTTCTATTTCCTCTGAGATCAGCGGTCCCAAGGCCAGATGGCGAGCCATACAGCTAAATATCAGGCAACAGTCAGGTTTTTCTCCCGGGTATTCAAAACTGGAAATATGTCCGCGTGTATGGTCAATCACTTCAAATCCTGGGGAGCTGGAAAATGTGACAATACTGCCTTCCGGCACACTACCGGCAAAAACCAGCGACCGGGTGTTTTTATCCACGCTCATCACAGCCCGCAAGGCATCTGTTCCGTCAGGACGTTTGATCATCAATGGGTATTCTACTCCAATTGAGGGCATGTCATCCTCGCTCACACTGAGATAGCGCAGGTACATATCAAGGGCTGGTTGTCCGTCAATCGCATGAACGACATTGTCGGCTGAACTTGAAACAACCAGGTCAGCACCCAGACTGATCCATCCCGAAGTTGCCATGCCGGTCATCTCAATCTTTTGCGTATCAAATGTCAGAATCAACACCCCATTTGTGCTCATATACTGATTCGTAAATACATATGTTTCTTCAAAATGGGCGTCATCACCAGCGAGTCCGCCATATAGGGGAGTTTCTGCGCCAAGAGTTTCCGCCAATCCCTCAACAAGTGCCTGACCATTCAACCTTAATCCACTGCCAAGCACAATCAAGCCTGGTTGAATAAACTGCTCCTGTGCATCTGCTGCAGCTGTTTTACCTAATTCATGGTCGGAAAGAGAGCCCTTTTCCTTGATGAAAACAGCAAAAGCATCGGGCTGAATATCAAAAAAAACTGCTACGATCGATTCTTCCAGAATGAATGTATGCTTTCCATCCGAAACAATCTCACCACAGCTGCTTGCCCCGACCATCGTAATATTATACTGCTGAAAGAGTTGCTGAAGCCTTGAAATACCAGTCGCAACCGAGGCAAACACCACGCATAAGGTTGGATGGAAATCGGATGAAACTAAAGTGTTGAGTTCTTCAGCAAAAGATGGAATATTTGACGCAAAAATAGATTTTGTTTTCATCAGGATTTTTGACTTTTAAACCATGCTAACCGGCACAGACTTTCAACGAAAATAATCTTTTTTTAATTGCAAACCAATTACAAAAAAATCATTAAGCAATTTAAAATCAATTCATTTTTTGAACTATTCAGTTTTCTTCCCGTAAAAACGGATGATAACAGCCAGTACCAGCATGGCAATGGGGAAAAGAATCAGCACATTGATTCCGAAAGCAGCAGGGATGGTTCCGAAAATGACAGCTACCGATCCCACAGTTAGCGCATAGGGAAGCTGGGTGCGTACGTGGTCGATGTGGTTGCACGAACTGGCTAGAGAGCTCAGGATGGTGGTATCGGAAATAGGGGAACAATGATCGCCCATCACCGAGCCTGCCAATACAGAAGAAACAACATTGTGAAAAATAACCATTGAAGCATCATAATCCAATCCTGAATCCTGGGTAAGTAACCATGAGGTTGGAAGAATCAAGGGATACAAAATAGCCATTGTTCCCCAGCTCGATCCTGTCGAAAACGAAACAAGTGCAGCCAAAACAAAGGTTAGGGCCGGAACCAGATAAGGCGAAAAAGAAAGGTTTTGCAATCCTTGCGAAATAAAATCAGCGGTATGCATATGGTCGGTTACCAAAGCTACTGTCCAGGCCAATGTTAGGATCAGGATGGCTGTCAACATCATTTTGAAGCCGTCAACCAGACTTTCGATTGTTTCTTTGAGGCTGAGCAAACGCTGGGAAATAGTTAATAACACGGCAACAAGCATAGCCGATAGTGACGACCAAAGCAAAGCCGAATAGGAATCGGCATTACCAATTATTGTGCTGATCTTATGCGAAAAACTGATGGTTTCATCTTGCCACACCTGTTCATTCCATCCTGTGAACAGCAAACCCGCAATTGTTCCAAAGACAATGATAAGCACAGGGAAAACTGCATTAAAGGCCCTGGATTTTTCAGCAGGAACAGCCAACAAAGCGTCCGTTTCTTTTAGCTGTTTTGGATCGATAGCACCTGCATCCGGGCTGCCTGATCTGGCCTTTTTTTCAGCATGAAACATAGGCCCAAAATCACGTTTTACCCAAATCAAAAGTAGCATAAAACCCAGGGTAAGAAATGGGTAATAACTGAAAGAAAGCGAATTGAAAAAAACAGTATAGGCTGATTCGTCGAGTCCGATTGTTTTGATGCCATCCTGAATATAACTCAGCTCAGCGCCAATCCAGGTAGTTACAAAGGCTGTGGCTGCCACCGGGGCAGCAGTGGAATCGACCAGGTAAGCCAGTTTTTCGCGTGAGATGCGCAAGCGGTCAGTTACAGGTCGCATGGTGTTGCCAACTACCAGTGTATTGGCATAATCATCAAAAAAAATAGCCACACCCAATAACCAGGTGACAAATTGCCCGGAGCGTGCATCTTTGGCGTATTTCGACAGGCGGTTCACCACGCCATTCATGCCACCATTACGCGTAATCAGATGCACCATTCCACCAATTACCATACTGAAAATGATGATCGACATATGACCGCGATCGAGCAGGGAATCCATCAGGTAAGTATCGATAATTGCCATCAGTCCCCTAAATACAGCAACAAAGAGTGTGTATCCCTGGTAATAATACATGATGGTTGTTCCGGTAAGAATACCGATAAAAAGTGCTACAAACACCTCACGCAGCAATAAAGCCATAAGAATGGCAATGAGTGGGGGTAAGATCGACATCCAAAGCGGAATGGGACTAACATCTTTGGCCCATGAAAAACCATCGACAGCTATATTAAGGTTTTGTTCTTTTGGGAAATTGTGTTGGAAACTGGCTTCGCCAAGATGAAATGTCACAGGAATCAAGGCTCCATTGAATTGGATTACTTTTTCAACACCCTCAAAAGTACTTAACAGACTATCGTTCGAAAGTTTAAGCGTGATCGTTTGTGAAACATTGCTCACAATCACCCTGGGCAGCTTAACCTCAAGACTATTGGCGTCAAATTGTTGAGCTTGAGCCAGAAGACTCAAAATAACAAACACCATTAATACGCTTAACCTTCTGCCCATATTTTTAACTTGATGAAAATGAAGCGTAAAGATAGAAAAAGCTTGTTGAAATGAAATTTGGATGTCATTGAAGAAAAAAATGTGACAATTCCACACTTGAACTAATTCATCTGATGAGCAAGCTTTTTTCGATTGGCAATTACTACAAGCACCGCGCTGGCAAATACCAAAATTGCAGAATGTAAAAGCAAATGATTTGCAAAAGCAAGCGGACTTATTTGATTGTAAAAGTCAGGTGCAACTGCCAAAAAATTGTTCATTGCATGAAAACCAATGGCAGTCCAGATGCTGCCAGACAAAAAGTATAAGTAGCTTAACACCAGTCCTCCAGCAAAAATGTTTAGCATGGAAATGAGTGCCAAATCCTTGTCAATTGAGCCAAAATGGATGAGTGCAATAAACAGGGAGCTTACAACTGATGAAAGAAAAATCCGGTTGGTGATTTTTAATAACGAAAAGAAAATCAAACCACGAAAAAATAGCTCCTCAGCAAATGCAACCACAAAGTTGTTCGAGAAAATTTGTAAAGTTTTTTTATTTTCGGCCAGAAGAAAATCCCTTTCCAAATTAAAAAGCAATCCAACAACATAAGCCATCATGCTTATTATTATCGAAAGCACAACCCCAAAAACAAATTTTTTAATATCACTGATAGAAAAACTGAAGTAGTCTTTCCAGACAATCTGATTGATTTTCTTATGGATAAAACGAAAGTAATACCAGAGGATGATCAGAAATGAAATGCCATGTATATTCGAAATCATCTTAATTTGCAAGTCCTTCAGAAAATTTCCAAGTATGCCTAAATAAAGAAAAGAGATGAAAAAATAGCCTAAAACTGAAGCCGATAAATAGATGATGCGTTCAGTTTTGCTCATGTAATATCAAAGTTTATTGATTATTGAAGATAAACAGCTTTGATTTTGTTCTTGATTGATACCACATCAAAACCACAATCTTCATGCAGCTCATCAGGTTTGCCATGGGCAATAAACTGATCGGGAATACCCAAGCGAATGATGGGATTCGAAAATCCATGATCCTGAGCCCATTCCATCAGCGCACTGCCCATGCCACCTTGAATTACGCTGTCTTCAACTGTAATTATTTGCTGATATTCACTGAAAACAGATTGCAAAAGCGTATTGTCGAGTGGTTTTAAAAAACGGAGGTCAAAGTGCCCCGGAAGAATGTTTTCTTTCTCAAGTGCATGAATGGCTTGTTTAACGAAGTTTCCAGGATGACCAATGCTTACGACGGCTACTTTCTTGCCTTTTTGCAAACACCTTCCTTTGCCTGTTTCAATTTCTTCAAAAGGCACTTGCCAGTTCGCATGGATGGCCTTACCACGCGGATAACGAATCACATACGGTTTTTCCGGATTGATTTGGGCAGAAAAAAGTAAATGCCTGAGCTCAATATCATCCATCGGAGCAGCAATGATGATATTGGGGATGCAGCGCAGAAAAGCCAGATCAAAAGCGCCATGGTGGGTTGCGCCGTCCTCACCAACCAGACCAGCGCGGTCGACACAAATGACCACTGGTAGTTGCTGGATGGCGACATCATGAATTAACTGATCATAAGCCCGCTGCAGAAAAGTAGAGTAAACCACACAATAGGGAATGAGGCCTTCGGTTGAAAGGCCGGCAGCCAAAGTAATTGCATGTTGCTCGGCTATTCCAACGTCGAAAGTGCGCTCAGGAAAGGCTTCCAGCATAGGCATTAGATGACTTCCGGTGGGCATTGCAGGTGTGATGGCGACAATTTTTTCGTTTTCTTTGGCCAGTTCAAGCAAAGTTTCGCCAAAAACATGTTGATAAAGTGGTGGTTCAACCAGACTCTTTTTGGTTTTTGGAATGTCACCGGTTAAGCGGTCGAATCGGCCGGGAGCATGGTACAACACCTGGTCGCGTTCAGCTTTTTCGAAGCCTTTGCCTTTTTTTGTCAAGACATGCAACATTCGCACGCCTTTCATCTTTTTCATGGCTTTGAGTACCGGAAGTAATTCATCTAGTTTGTTTCCGTCAATCGGACCGCTGCACTGAATATTGAATGCTTCAAATAATGGATTAGAAAAATCGGTGCTGTTTTGTTTTTCGGCTTGCCTGATGAGATAATCCTTGAGGGCGCCTGCGCTTTTGTCGATAGCTATACCATTATCGTTCAGGATGATAAGCAGATTCACATCGGTATCACCAGCCTGGTTAAGTGCTTCAAAAAACATACCCCCGGTAATAGCGCCATCTCCTACAACAGCAATATGTTGCCTGTCGATTCCCTTGATTTTTGCGGCCAATGCCATACCCATTGCTGCAGAAAGGGCCGTAGATGCATGCCCTGTGCCAAAGGCATCGAACTTACTTTCTTTCATCACCGGGAAACCACTTATACCGTCTTTGTGACGCAAACTGTAAAACTGATCCCGTCGACCGGTCAATATTTTATGACCATAAGCCTGATGGCCCACGTCCCAAATCAGTTTATCCTGAGGGGTATCAAATAAATAATGCAAAGCGATGGTAAGTTCAACCACACCCAATGAAGCGCCCAAATGACCAGGATTTGCTGAAACTACATCAAGGATATAGCTGCGTAACTCGTCGGCCAGCTGGTACAGTTGACTCTGAGCGAGTTTTTTCAAATCAGCCGGACTGTTAACGATAGAAAGTAAGGGGCCCGCATCAGTCATTTCAACAAACATTTAGGCAAAGGTAAAAAGTTTGGCATCAGGATGCGTGTGAAATACGGCAGAGGTGTCAGAAAGGATTACAGAAAGCCAAGCTCCAGTTTTGCTTCATCCGAAAGCATTTCCTGATCCCATGGCGGTTCAAAAGTGAGTTCTACTTCTGCCTCACTCACACCTTTTATTTCACCCACTTTTTGTTTTACTTCGAGCGGTAGGCTTTCGGCAACCGGGCAGTTTGGAGTAGTGAGTGTCATTAATATCTTGACAGCAGCCTCATCGCTGATGCTGATTTCATAGATAAGCCCCAATTCGTAAATATTCACAGGAATTTCGGGATCGTAAACGGTACGCAAAAGGGTGATGATATCTCTTTCGATTCGGGCTTTTTCTTCTGTTGTCATGACCTGCAGTTTAATTGTTCATTTTCAGTTTGAAAACCTGTGCATATAACTTCATCTGTTTGACCATTGAAAGCAGTCCGTTTGATCGGGTGGGCGAGAGGTGTTCTTTGAGGCCAATCTGATCGAGGAAATCAATATCAGCTTCCAGAATTTCTTCAGGTGTATGTCCTGAATAAACGCGAATCAACAGGTTTACAATACCCTTGGTAATTACCGCATCGCTATCGGCAGTAAAAAACACCTTGTTCTCCTTCAAATCGGCATGTAGCCAAACGCGCGACTGACAACCAGTGATCAAATGATTATTTGTCTTGTATTGTACATCAATTTGTGGTACGTCTCTGCCCATTTCAATCAGATAATTATATTTGTCCATCCAGTCGTCATAAGCGCTGAATTCGCTGATGATTTCTTCTTGTATTTCTTTGATGGTCATTCCTAAATTATGGATTAATAGATGAATAAATTGTTAACGGAGCATATTGATGGCCTTGTTGAGGGTAGCAACGAAATGATCAACTTCTTCTGCTGTATTATACATGGCAAAGGAAGCCCGCACCGTGCCGGGAACTTCGTATCTGGTCATAACCGGTTGGGCACAATGATGGCCCGTACGCAGTGCAATACCCATTTTGTCAACCAAAGTGCCGATATCGTAAGGGTGTATACCCTCTACCACAAAAGAAACAACGCCAGCCCTTTTTGCTGAAGTGCCAATCAGACGCATGCCATCAATTTGCTTTAGCTCATTTATCGTGTTTTCGACCAACTTTTGTTCATGTTTTGCAATGGTTTGAATGTCGAATTCCGATAAAAAATCAAGTGCTGTAGCCAGGCCAAGCACTGCACCAACATCAGGTGTGCCAGCCTCAAACTTAAAAGGCAATTGATTGAAAGTAGTTTCTGCAAAGCTCACCTGATCAACCATTTCGCCGCCAAATTGCCATGGGGGCATCTGTTCGAGCCACTCGCTTTTGCCGTAAAGTACGCCAACTCCCATGGGGGCATAAATTTTATGTCCGGAGAAAACGAAAAAGTCGCAATCGAGTTCCTGCACATCAATCTTCATATGAGCTACTGACTGTGCGCCATCAACCAATACCGGAATATTTTGTTGATGCGCCATCGAAATCATTTCTCGCACCGGATTGATGCTGCCAAGTGCATTGGAGATGTGTGTGACTGCTACAATCTTAGGCGATTGTCGTAGTAATTCTGCAAAATGATTCAAATCCGTTTCTCCAGAATCGGTGAGTCTTGCAACCAAAAGCTCGCCCTGATGGGCTTTGCAAAGTTGTTGCCATGGCACCAGATTTGAATGGTGTTCCATACCTGTAATCAGTACTTTATCACCCATTTTCATCAGCAACTTTCCAAGGCTTGCAGCCACCAGATTCACTGATTCGGTAGTGCCTTTGGTAAAAATAACTTCATGGCTATGGGCAGCATTGATGAACTTAGCTGTGGTGTTCCGTGCTTCCTCAAAGGCAGAAGTGGCTTGTTGGCTCAGGTAATGCACACCGCGGTGGATGTTGCAGTTTTCGTTTGTGTAGTAATCTGTCAGCCTGTTGATGACAGCTTGTGGTTTTTGAGTGGTGGCTGCATTGTCAAGATATACCAGCTGTTTGCCATACACTTGCTGATGTATTGCCGGAAACTGTTTGCGGATTACTTCTACCTGAAATGAGCCTTTTTCCATGCTAAAGCTTGCTGAGGTCGATATCGAAATGGTATTGTTTTTCGGGGGCACCGCAGTGTAGAATGCATTTATCACAAACTGAGAGCTCGCCACGCAAACGTTTCTTCACCATGTCGTCAATGCGTTGACGCAATGGCTCAATGCTGATGTGGTTGATGATATCGGCGGCAAAGGCATACATCAGCAGCAAACGGGCGTTATCGGCGGCAATACCGCGCGAACGCAGGTAAAACATAGCTTCCTGATCAAGTTGCCCGATCGTGGCCCCGTGACTGCATTTTACATCATCAGCATAAATCTCCAGGAATGGCATCGTATTGATTGTGGCCGTGGGTTTCAGCAGAATATTGTTGTTGTTTTGGTAAGCATTGGTTTTCTGTGCATCGCGGGCAACATAAATATAGCCGTTGAACACTGCCGAAGCTTCGTCGTCGAGGATGCCCTTAAACAACTCATTACTGGTGCAATGTGCCACATTGTGGTTAATTTGTATCTGGTTGTCGATGTGCTGCTGCTTGTCCATCAAATATAGTCCAAGCACATCTGCATGTGCACCAGCTCCATCAAGATTTACGGTGATGTTGTTTCTGATCAATCCGCAGTTAAACGTTAAGGTATTGGTCTTTAGGTTGCTGCTTGCCATTTGGCGAACAAAAGTTGAATTAACCAAACCCGATTGATCGTTCAGATTTTGTAATTTGTAAAGCTCGAGTGAGGCATTTTCATCAAGGAAAATCTCAGTAACCGTATTCACCAGACTCGACTGCTGATTGATGGAATCGTCGCAGTGCATCAGGCTCAATTGGCTGTTTTTCCCCAAAACGATAAGGTTGCGTGTTTGAACGAAAACCTGTTCTTTTCGATCAATCATTTTGATGATCTGAATGGTTTTCTCAGCAACGACTCCATCCGGGACGTAAATAAAAACGCCATCCTGCATCATGGCGGTGTTAATGCTGACGAATCCGTTGGGGTTTTCATCGCAAATCTGACAGAAATGTTTTTCGAAAAGTGCAGGGTAAACTTTCATTGCCGCCTGAATGCTTCCCATTATGACGCCGTCAGGCAAAGTGCGCATGTCGCCATCGTTTTTGACGTGCCACCCGTTGAGTAATGAAACGATCTCAGTATCGAAATTATGAACTTCGCAGCGGAATAACTCTTCCACATTGCGGTCAGATTTCATGATGCCAATCTGATGTTCAAAAGTATCTTCCCACAGGTCTTCGATACTGGTATTGCGCCATTTTTCCTGACTGCTATCTGGAAACCCTGATTTTTGGAAAGCAGCAAAAGCCTTGTCGCGAAGATTGGTAACAGTTGGTATATCGCGGGCAATCAGTTCTTCTCGATGTGTGTCGTACTGCTCTTTAAGCATCGAATCAAGCGGAAGCTGTTGCTGCATGATTTCGTTATTCATGTTGTCAAAAGTTTTTTGTTAGGCTAATTCCTGCTGTTTCAGCCATTCGTAACCTTTTTCTTCCAATTCAAGCGCGAGGTTTTTACCGCCTGATTTTACAATTTTTCCATCATACATTACGTGCACAAAGTCGGGTACAATATATTCCAATAACCTTTGGTAGTGTGTGATCACAACAAAAGCATTGTTATCAGCACGCAATTGATTCACGCCCTTTGCCACAACGCGCAAGGCATCGATATCGAGGCCCGAATCTGTTTCATCGAGTATAGCAAGCGTTGGTTCGAGCAGTGCCATCTGAAAAATTTCGTTTTTCTTTTTTTCGCCACCCGAAAAACCTTCGTTAACCGACCTATTGGTCAGTTTTGAATGAATTTCCACCAATTTTTTCTTTTCTTCCATCAACTTCAGGAACTCACCTGCAGGCATGGCTGGCTCACCTCGGTACTCACGCTGCGCATTGATGGCAGTGCGCATGAAGTTGGTCATGCTAACACCAGGAATCTCGACAGGATACTGGAAACTGAGAAAAATGCCTTCGTTGGCGCGTTCTTCGGGTGAAAGATCGACGATGTTTTTGCCCTTAAACCAAATTTCACCTTCCGTAATTTCATAGCCTTCACGACCTGTAATGGCTGCGGCCAGAGTGCTTTTGCCTGTTCCATTGGGGCCCATGATGGCATGCACCTCGCCTTTGTTAACACCAAGATTGAGACCTTTGATGATTTCCTTGCCATCAATCGATACGTGTAAGTTTTTTATGTTGAGTAACATACGATTTGTTTAATGATTTCTATCTTTCAATTGATTAACCTACGCTACCTTCGAGCGTGATGGATAAGAGTTTTTGTGCTTCAACAGCAAACTCCATAGGAAGTTTGTTGAGCACTTCCTTGGCGTAGCCATTCACAATCAGGCCAATGGCTTTTTCAGTATCGATGCCTCTTTGGTTGCAGTAAAAAAGCTGATCCTCAGAGATTTTTGAGGTCGTAGCCTCATGCTCAATGATACTCGATTCGTTTTTCGCCTGAATGTATGGAAATGTATGTGCGCCGCACTTATCGCCCAACAAGAGGGAGTCGCATTGTGAAAAATTTCGTGAATTTGTTGCGCCGGGTAAAATCTTTACCAAACCGCGGTAGCTGTTGTTGCTTTTGCCGGCAGAAATGCCTTTAGAAATGATGGTGCTACGGGTGTTTTTTCCAATGTGAATCATTTTGGTGCCCGTGTCGGCCTGCTGATAGTTGTTTGTCACGGCCACGGAATAAAATTCACCGATAGAATGATCACCCATCAACACACAGCTAGGATATTTCCAGGTAATAGAGGATCCTGTTTCAACCTGTGTCCAGGAAATCTTTGAGTGGTGTCCCTTGCACATTCCACGTTTGGTAACGAAATTGTAAACACCGCCTTTGCCCTGTTTGTCGCCTGGATACCAGTTTTGCACGGTGGAATATTTTACCTCAGCTTCATCCATAGCTACGATTTCGACAATGGCGGCGTGCAGCTGATTTTCGTCGCGCATCGGAGCTGTGCAGCCTTCCATGTAACTGACGTAACTACCTGCTTCTGCAACAATTAAGGTGCGCTCAAACTGTCCGGTATTGGCAGCATTAATTCTGAAATAGGTCGACAATTCAAGTGGACAACGGACACCTTTCGGGATGAAGCAAAACGAGCCATCACTAAAAACAGCTGAGTTGAGTGCTGCAAAATAGTTATCTGTATAGGGCACTACTGAACCCATATATTGTTTCACCAAATCGGGGTGATTTCGCACTGCTTCGCTGAAAGAGCAAAAAATAATGCCGTGCTTTGCTAAGGTATCCTGAAAAGTTGTTTTTACAGAAACGCTGTCGATCACCGCGTCAACAGCTACTCCGGTCAATCTTTTTTGCTCATCGAGTGAGATGCCAAGTTTGTTGAACGTATCGAGCAGTTCCGGATCGACTTCATCAAGGCTTTCAAGTTCTTTTTTGCGCTTAGGTGCAGCATAGTAGATGATGTCCTGATAGTTAATTTTCGGAAACTCAACATGTGCCCATTCCGGTTGCTCAAGGGTAAGCCAGTGCCTAAAGGCTTTCAGTCTGAATTCCAGCATCCATTCCGGTTCTTCTTTTTTGGCAGAAATGAACCGAATGGTGTCTTCGGTGAGTCCTTTCGGGGCCACTTCGGTATCAATATCGGTAAAGAAACCAAATTTGTACTCGCTTTGTGTTACCTCGTCGAGAATATTGTTAGTTGGATTTTTGTCCATTTGTAGCTTATTTAGAATATTTTTAAATAAGGCTGCAAAGATAGTAAATCTTTGAGGAAAAAAGTAGCTACAGCCAGTTAAAGGAAATAACCAACGGGCTTAAAAAATGTTTGAATAAATGCAGAAAACAAATTTGCCGGGGCAAGGTGGCAATATTGGCTATAAGTCAAATTTGGCTCTGAGATCTGCAAAAACCTTATCCAGAATTTGATTGAGTTGGTCGATCAGCTGTTCAGTTTCGGCATTCATGGTGTTCTCTTTTCCAGCCTTTTCGATTTTCCTGATGGGATCGTACATCGCATCGATACCAAAAATATCGAGTGTGGGTTTGAGCGTATGGGCAGATTTGGTAAGCAATGCAGCATCTTTTTCTTGAAATCCCTTGTTGATTGATGCCAGCAATTCGGGTGTTGTTTGCAGAAAAAGCCCCACCATATTTTTCACGGCAGCCTGGTCGTTACTCATGAAGTTTTCGAGTTTGTCCAGGTGATAAAGTTTGTTGGCATTCTGGGTCATGATTTATAACTTAAATCTGTTTTTCTTTAATCAAACGATAGATGGTTGACTTTCCAATATCAAGTTTTTTTGCTACCAACAATACGTTGTTGTTGTACTTCTGCAAATAATAACGGATGATTTTGAGCGTATATTCCTGCAGCGTACTTTCTTCCATGAGCAGATTGCCAGCAGAGTCGGTGCTGTTGAAGCTGATATGGTTTTCGTCGATCTGCTCATCATCTGTTAATACCGCAGCTAATTCAATTACTGCACGCAACTCGCGCACGTTACCAGGGAAGGCATATTGCATCAGTTTTTGCTGCGCTGCTTCCGTAATGCTGAGTTTGGGCATTTTATTTTCATGGCAAAATTCATCCATAAAATACTTCGCAAGCAGGATGATGTCGTTGCCACGATAACGCAATGGAGGCAGTTCGATAGGCAAACCTAGCAGGCGGTAATACAAATCTTCTCGGAAGTTGCCTTTTTGCACTTCTTCGGCCAGATTACGGTTAGTAGCCACAATCAACCTTACATCAATTTTGATCAAATCGTTTCCACCAACGCGTGTGAGCTCGCGTTCCTGCAATACACGTAACAGTTTTGACTGCATGTTGTGGTCCATTTCGGCCACTTCATCCAAAAAGATGGTGCCGCCGCTTGCTTGTTCAAATTTCCCGATCTTACGCGTGATGGCACCAGTGAAACTACCTTTTTCGTGGCCGAACATTTCGCTTTCAATCAGATCGCGCGGTATAGCGGAAACATTTACAGCTACAAATGGCTTCTTTGCCCGAGCTGAATTGTAGTGTATAGCTTTAGCTACCAGTTCTTTGCCGGTTCCTGTTTCGCCTGTGATAGAGACAGAAATATTTGTTTTGATCGACTTTTCGATGAGTCCGAAAATCTGTTTAATCGAAGGGCTGTTGCCTTTGATTACATTTCTGAATTCATATTTACGGCCAATTTCTTCCTTCAGGTAACTGATTTCACTGCGCAATTGCAGGTTTTCACGAATTTTCTTGATGACATTCCAGAGCCTGTCTTTGACGTCATCATCTTTCACAAAGTAGTCGTAAGCGCCTTCTCGCAGCAAAGCGACAGCTGTCGACACGTCTTCCTGTCCTGAAACAATGATAACCGGAATGTCAGAATACTCCTTTTTGATCTGGCGCATCACTTCCAATCCTGACATGTCGGGCAGGCTGTAATCGAGTGAAACCATCGCTGGTGAGCGATAGAGATTTTTCAAACATTCGTTGCCATTCCTGAACAAATGTACCTCATTGTCAGGGTTTAAAGATAAATGATGGCGTAACATTTCGCCATACAGCAAATCATCTTCAACTATGAAAATCCTGAATGCATCCATGGTGTATTGCTTATATTTAAGTCCCAAGAATGAAGGAAGTCCCAGAGAGCAGTTGTTTTTCCTGTTGGTCTCATTTTTGGAATCAAGGCAAAAATAACTGATATTCTGTTTGTTTGCAAGTTTTTTTTGCCGGTTTTCAGCTTTGCGTTAAAAAAACCTGGCAGTCTGCTGTGAATGAATGTGTATTTTTGCAAAAATTTTTCCTTTATGTACCGAAGAAAGAAGAAAAGACCTGTACTCAAATTACTCTTTAAACTGTTGTTCTTTCTTTTTGCTTTGATTTTTGCGGTGCTATTGATTTTTTACCTGACAGCACCTATTTACAATTTTGCGGAACCAAAGCCTTTTGCCGGGAATTATTGGTACAATCCTTACCAAAAAATGAATCCGGAGCATTGGCGTAAGTACAACTTTCAGGTGCAATCAAAAGCCTGGGGAGGTATTACAAACGGGCGACTTAATTCAAACATTTTAATTGACAGTATTTACCACGAACTTGGTTATGACTATGTGGCCACTTCAGATTACCAGAAAATCAATTATCACGGAAGTGAGTTGCCAACTTTTATTCCAACCTATGAACACGGATACAGCCTCAGAAAAACGCACCAGGTTTGCATTGGCGCATCCAAAGTGTTGTGGATAGATTATCCGTTTTACCAGAACCTAAGCCTGAAACAGGGAATTATTGACAAACTGCAAAACAGTACAGAACTTATCGCACTGGCGCATCCAAAACTGTTGGGTGGTTACAAGGTTAGTGATATGAAATACCTGAGCGGTTACCAGTTGATGGAGGTGCTCAACAATTTGCGTGTTTCTATGGAGCACTGGGATATGGCGCTGTCAAACGGCCATCGCATTTATATTTTAGCAAACGACGATGCACACAATGTCTCGAACAGCAACGAAGTTGGGCGCAGATTTACCATGATCAATACAGAAAACCTGAATCGGGAATCCATCATCAATGCACTTGATAGTGGAAATGCATATGGATTTGATTTTTTCAGAATTGATGATGAGCCCATGGCTGATAAAATTGAAAGATCAAAACACATCCCTTATCTGATCAAAGCTAGTCTGCGCGCCGACACATTTGATGTGGAAGTATCGAAAAAAGCCATTAAAATTCGCTTTATCGGGCAGGACGGAAAAGAGTTGTCGCTGGTAAAAGACACTATTGCAGCGAGCTATCTGCTCAAACCCACCGATACTTATGTGCGTACCGAAATTACCTTTGCTGATCTTTCGGTGATGTACCTTAACCCGCTTACCCGTCATGCAGATGAAGACATTACCCGTCAGCGAATTGCCGAAGTTGATGATGTGAGAACTTTGCTTTTCAGAGCTATTTATCTGGTAGCGATCATTGTGCTGCTGCAAACCATTTACCGCTACCAAATCAGGCGAAAACAAAAACATTACCGATGAGTTGTTGCTCGTCACACATGCAAAAACGATTGCTGTTGTTGATAGCCATCAGTGCGCTGGTCAGGATGTTGCTGGCAGCCTGGCTTGAATTTGGCAACGACGAGGTTTATTACTGGACCTACGCATTGTATCCTGACTGGAGCCATTTTGATCACCCGCCAATGGTTGGCTGGATGATGCAACTTTTTAGTCTGAACCTAACCTTCGATAGTGAGTTTTTTCTCCGCCTGTCTTCCATAGTGCTGATGAGTGCCAACACACTCACTATATTCTATATCGGAAAACAAATTAAAAATGAGCAGGTTGGCTTCTATGCTGCCTTGCTTTACACTGCCTCGATTTACGCTTTTGTGATTACGGGTATTTTTATTTTGCCAGACACACCTCAAAACTTTTTCTGGTTGTTGGCAGTTTTGGCCTTTTTGCAGGCTTTTGCTGGTGAGCGCTTATCAAAGAAGCAACAAGCCCAATGGATGTTGGCTGCTGGTTTGTTTACGGGTTTGTCCATGTTATCGAAGTATACAGGGGTATTTCTGTGGTTTGGGGCTGGCTTATTTGTGGTTTTCTATCAACGAAATTGGTTTAAACGACCATCATTTTACCTTGCGATTCTCATTTCAGCAGTTTGCATGCTGCCTGTTCTTCTCTGGAATATTGGCAACGATTTTATCAGTTTTAGTTTTCAGGGCGAAAGAGTAAGCTTTTGGAATACGCCATTGAGGCCTGATTATTTTTTTACTGAATTGGGCGGTCAAATGATTTACAATAATCCGGTGAATTTTGTGCTGGTTTGGGTAGCAGTATTTGGTGTTTTGAAGCATCCCAAATTGATGGAGGCTAACGACAGGCGGTTGTTGTTGTTGATTTCATTACCGCTGGTTGGGATTTTCCTGTTTTTTTCATTATTCCGTGCAACTCTGCCACACTGGACCGGCCCGGCATACAACACCCTATTGCTGGTTGCGGCAATTTGGCTGGCTGAGCGAAATCCGCAGTTCATTAGTTCAACCAGGATACCTCTGATCATCCGTTTATCGCTTGGATTGATTACGCTTGTGCTGCTTTTGGGAAGTTTGCAAATCAAGTTGGGTCTCATCCCTATCAGTGACCCACAGCCCTATCAGGAGTTGGGAAAAAATGATGTTACGCTCGATATGTTTGGTTGGCGTGCAACTGAGCCTGCTTTTGAGCAAACACGCAACCGTATTATTGAAAGTGGTTTGATGCAACAGACGGACGCAATTGTGAGTGACAATTGGTTTCCACTAGCCAATATTGACTATTATGTGGCCAGGCCGCTGGGCATGAAAGTGTTGGGACTGGGCACTCCCGATAGGCTGCATAAATACATGTGGATCAATTATGAACGTGGTGGGCTTGAGGTAGGGTCTGACTATTGGTATTTGACCACTTCACGCGATTATCGAAACCCGCAGGATGTTTATGGTAACATGTTCAATACAATTATCCCTGCTGATACCATCACAATTGATCGAAATGGCGTACCAGCCAAGCGTGTTTTTGTTTTTCTGTTGAAAGGGCTAAAAAAGATGCCTGAAACACCTGAGTGGAAATAAGAATGATTCTTACAGCTTAAAGATGGTCTGTTTCTTCCGCAACCGCTATGATGCTGTTAAGGTCGCATTTGCTATCTTTGCGGTTTATTATACATGCGCATGACAGACCAGATTACACCTACTGCTTATTTGCTTGAGTCTATCGCAACCGGACGTGTCTTTGAAGATACAGGCTGGTTACTCGATCCTCCCGGGGAGAAAAACCCTACCCTGATCAGGGCGATTTATAAAAACAAACAGCTCTACCCGAAAGATCCCGGAATGGGAATATACAAGTTTGCCGATTGGCTTCCGATCCGTAGGGCGCTCAAGGGAAGTTCAGCTCCGGTGACCTATAAAAGCGAAGGTCTTGCTAAAAATCTGGGACTAAAAAACCTATACATCACTTTTAGCGGTTATTGGCCAGAGAAAGGGGTTCACATGCGCACATGCTCTTTCAAAGAAACAGAAGCTTTTACTGTGTGCGGACGACTATCAGACGAGCAAAAAGGCAAGGTGCTGGTTGTGGCTTCAGCTGGTAATACCGCACGCGCATTCGCACAGGTTTGTTCTGATAACCAGATTCCGTTGCTTCTTTGTGTGCCATTTGACAATATTGATGCCCTTTGGTTTGATGCACCGCTCGATCCCTGTGTAAAACTTGTTGTTTCCGAAAAAGGAAGCGATTATTTTGACGCCATCCACCTCTCGAATCTGATCTGTGGCATGGAAGGTTTTTTTGCCGAAGGAGGAGCCAAAAACGTGGCCCGTCGCGACGGTATGGGCACTACTGTGCTTTCTGCAACTACTTTCATTGGAAGGATTCCCGATTATTATTTTCAGGCCATTGGTAGCGGAACTGGCGCAATTGCTGCCTGGGAAGCCAACCTGCGCTTTTTGGAAGATGGGCGCTTTGGCGATCACAAAATGAAACTGATGGTTTCGCAAAACCATCCTTTTATTCCGATTCACGATGCCTGGAAAGCAGGATCAAGGGCTATGCTGCCTTACGAAGATGCGCTGGCAAGGTTACATGTGGAACAGATTGATGCCAAAGTGCTTTCGAACCGTAAACCTCCTTACCCAATCGTTGGCGGTTTGTTTGATGCCCTGGTGGACGCCGGTGGAGAAGTGCTCACGGCGACAAACAGCGAATCGATAGCTGCCGCCAGACTTTTTGAAGAAACAGAAGGAAACGATTTGCACCCGGCAGCCTCAGTAGCTACTGCAACCTTGATTGCAGCTGTGAAGAATGGTAAAGTGCCAACCGATGCCATTGTGATGTTGAACATTACAGGAGGTGGCGAAGGCAGGTTCAAACAGGAGAATAATCTTCATTATCTCGAACCTGAAATGGTTTTCCCGATAGGTGCTACCGTAGATGAAATTACCAGCAAGATCGGGCAGTTAAAATGGCCTTGTCAATAAGCTTTTTCAAAGTTGATTGATACTGGCTTTTGACCGTCCTCTCTGAGCGTTAGTACAAATATGCCAGCTGGTATATGGGTGGTATTTATGTGTTGTTCAGTTGCTTGAAGGATTCCACTTAAAAATATTTTTCCTGAAGCGTCTGTGATTAAATAACTGGTTTGACTGGTCGTTTTTTGTATGCCTCTGATTGTAAGCTGATTTGTCACAGGATTTGGAAAAAGGACAATTTGGGTTTTATTGTCTTTGACAACATCAACGGATTCGGGGAAGGCAAATGTGACGAATATGTTGTGTGGGGCTGTTACATTGACAAATTCATATTGGTCGAAGATTCCAACCGAAATCCCGTCTACCTGTACATCAAAAACCGCAAAGTCGGGGTGGGGCATAAAGGTAAAAAGCTGATTCGAGCCATGCACCACAGACACACTCCCGGATGGGCTAATGGTCCCGTTTTCGTTGCTTGCAGCTTCAATGGTATATAACGCGGGTGGATATAAAACATCGATGGTGAAAATGAAGGGATCGTTGTACTCCCCAATCAGTGTTTCGCTGACAAAAGAAACCGATTCGCTGAGATCGGCAATTTGTCCCTGATCAGCATAATAGGCTTTGAAAGTAATGGTTTCACCGGTCGCCATATCTGAACCAACTGACAGAAAAATTCTACCTTCAGCGCTGGCAATCGGCGAGGCGATTCCACGGCATTGATCATCCACAAAGGCAGCTACGAGATCGTTTTCATTGGTACTATAACCTCCTCCATCGAGCTCAAGAAAAGCCACAATCTGCATGTTGAACTGGAGATTTTCCGGAGGAATCCAATCGGGGGGTGTAGCAATCAAAAACTTGGAACTTAAGCCAAAAAGCAATAATAACAGTAGTTTGCTGAGGGTTGTTTTTGTCATGTGGTCAGATTGGTTAGTGCTTTTCTTTCGAATGGAAAAGAAAGTCTTCTTATTCTGTATTTAAATGGAGCATCAAAGGCGTTTTTAGGTCGCCTACAGCTCCGGCTGCCTGGAAGTTGATTTTTTCCAGGATGTCGAGTTGAGTCTTATCGTTATCAAAATTTACCTTAAAATGTACTAATTCATCCAGGTTCTTGTCTGCCCCAAGGTGCAGAAAAATCAGGTTATCCTCTTCTGCGTCGGCCGCTGCCATTCCGCACAAATCGTTGCCGATGTATGCGTAAATCGTTGCCGACGAGAACATCTTTTTGTCCATAGATAATTGTGCTACTACCATCATTCCAAAAGCAAAATCCCCCCTGGGATTAACACCCTTCAATAAGTGTGTAGGTTCGATTTCAGACAAGTTGTTTTCACTGGATTTTCTAGTCAAAGGATATGTCAGTTCGCTGTTGTTGGTCAGCTTCATGATGTAACCTTTACCCGGACACAGCTGCGTGAGGCTTCCAATCCATTGGCTGCCGTTGTAGAGCGCAAAGGCATTCTGACCCAGAATTCTGTCGTTGTATTCCGGTGTTGGCGTGAGGTTTGCAAGTGCTGCATTTACTGACATGCACTCGTTGGGACGGTAACCCAGCCATGTGCTGCCAGACAGCAGGTTGATGGTTTCGTTAGGCGCCTGATTGGACGTAAGCGATATACTCTGAGCGCTACACAAGCGCATTCTGTACATTTCGTGAGGCGATAATTCGGTCAGACTGCCAACCCATTCAGTTCCGGAATAAACAGCAAATGCATGTTGCCCAATGATTCTGTCGTTGTAGCAGGGTTGCAAATCAGCCAATAAAGCGTTTGGCGACATATCGTATTGCACCACGTTGATACTGAACCAGGTGTAACTTTGGTTAAAGTTGAGGTCGAGTGTAATCTCGTTTAAACATTCAATGATAAACGGTTCGTCAAGCGTACCCAGTTGCAACTGATTTTCAAAAGTAAACGCTTGAACAGCAGTGCAGCTCTCACAAAAGTCAGGATTCCAGATTTTTAATGTGACCAGTTCCCCACTGGCAACGTTGGAGCTTACCGTCATAAAGAGCAGGCCGCCAAAAGCGGGTATTGGAGACGCAATTCCACGACATTCATCACCCACAAAAGCACCAACAACAATGTTCGAATCGGTCACAACAACCTGATCCAATCGCACAAGCCCTACAACCTGCATGTTGTATTGAAGATTGGCGACTTCCGTCCAGGCTGGTGTACAAACAAAATGTGCGACGAAAGTGGTGTCATTCGCAGGCATTACATAATTGAAAGAAGCTTCAGTTGAGACCACATCGCCGGCTTCGTTTGTCCAGTTGATGAACTTGAATCCATCCTGAGCTGTTGCTTCAACAGCAATGGTTTCGCCTGCTTCGTAGCTGCCTGCTCCCTGCAAAACACCGCCTTCAGCCGGTTCTGACAGCAAGTTGAGATTATAAACCGATTGTGCAAAACTCACCTGTTGTTGACCCAAAAAAAACAAGGTCAACAGGAAGAAAAAAACAGCTGTGAGTTGAGTTTTACGCATAGGAGATGTTTCCGTTCTATTCCAGTTTGATGA
The DNA here is from genome assembly GCA_002426795.1 of Bacteroidales bacterium UBA5536. Taxonomy (GTDB): domain Bacteria; phylum Bacteroidota; class Bacteroidia; order Bacteroidales; family F082; genus UBA5536. Next base: position 45,887 of record DINQ01000004.1, on the reverse strand, counting down.
TTTTGAATGTTTGAATATCTACTTTGTTGTTGCTTCTGATCTGCAGGAAATAAACACCAGCGGGCCATTCTGAGATGTTAACCTTTATCAAAGTTTGTTGTGCAGTCAATTCGAGCATTCTCTTGCCCGTGAAGTCAAAAAACAGCATTTCGGCACGATTACCCTCGTTCAAATCCCTATTAAATTGAATTGTCAGCTGGTCGTTCACCGGATTTGGAAAAACAGAGGCCATTTGATTGGGTTCTGCTTGCTCAGGCAGGCGGGTTGCGACATCAAAGGCTACTTCGATGCTTTGATTGGCCATCACGTTTTCAAAAAGATACTGATTCATCGGCCCCAGGGAGTCGCCATTTACCCACACATTGTAAACTTCAAAACCTTCGTTAGGCAAAAATGTAATCAGGGTATCAGAGCCATGTGTTACCAGAATATCTCCGGCAGGTTCAATGGAACCGTTTTCGCCTGCTATTGCCGTGATGGTGTAGGTGTTGATTTCGAAGCTTGCCTGGATGGCATGGCTTTGGAAAACATGGATAAAAGTAAATGTGTCCACCGCGCCAATGCTTTCGTCATCAACCAAAACATCTAAAATATGATAGCCGGTATCAGCTACAATCGAAAAGCCCTGATTGGCCCAATGTGGAACGGTGATGGTTCCGGATGGATTGATGGTGCCACCGCTTTCTGCTGAGGCAACTATGTTGTAAGTGATTGGCGTATAGCTGAAAACGAAAGGGTCCAGCAATGTGCCGATCTCCGACTGACTGACAAAAGACACAGATTCGTTGACGTTGACAATGATGTTTTGTGAGGCAATATAAGCCTTAAAGCTGATATCTTCGCCTGAGTAAACATCAGAACCAATTGTCATGAAAAGCTTGCCATCCTGACCTGGCACCGGAGATGCAATTCCGCGGCATTCACCTTCGACGAAAGCACCTACCAGATCGTTCGGGTCCACTGAAAAACTGCTGTCGGCCAACAATAAAAGCCCGACCAATTGCATGTTAAATTCTAAATTTTGGGGTAATTCCCAGTTGGGAGGTCCATCAGAAGAAAAACCTGCCATCACTGTGATATTGCCCGAAACATCCAGATCGGTACGTGGATTGCTGTCGATGCCATCGCTCCAACCGGTAAAAATGTATCCGGGCTGTGGGATAGCTTCAACGGGCGTTCCGTCGCTGCCATACTGTACAAGCTGAATCGTGTCGCCCGATAAGGTTCCGTGAGGTCCTGCCAGATAAGTGAGCGTAAAGGTTTTGATCTGAAAAGTAGCGTTGATCGTGTGGTTTTGTGTCACATTTACAAATTCATAAAAACTTACGGCACCAATACTTGCGCCATCTACCTTCACATCCAAAATCTTATATCCAGTCTCAGGAACGATGGAAAACAGTTGGCTCGAACCTTCATCCACCGTAACGGTGCCAGAAGGAGAAATGCTTCCGTGCGGTCCGGCAGAGGCGGTAATCGTGTGCGTATTGATGGCGTAATGAGCTGTAACCGTAATGTCTCCTGTAACGTTTAAATCGACCCTGGGATTGTCGGTAACATCATCGCTCCAGCTGTCGAAATGATAACCTTCGTAAGCCACAGCAGTCACCGGAGTGCCGTCGCCCAGATAGGGAACTGATTGAACAGCTTCTCCCTGAATGATGCCTAGCGGATCGCTCAGGTAGGTAAGGGTGTAATTGGCAACCATGAAACTAACCTGGATGCTGTGGTTTTCTGACACGTTTTCGAAAGTATAACTTGGCAAAGCACCAACACTTTCTCCGTCGACCAGCACATCTTCCACTTCATAACCTGCAACCGGATTGAATTGAAAAACGACATCATCACCGTAGGTAACCGACACGTTCCCCGATGGAGAAATGTTTCCGTGCGGGCCTGCCGAAGCAGTAATTACGTATGTTTCGGGGACGAAGATGGCAGACACGTTAATCGGCCCGGTAACGTTTTCGTCTATCCTTGGGTTTTCGGTTGATTGATCGCTCCAGTGAGAAAAATCGTAATGTGTGTCAGGAATGGCTGTTACGGGCGTGCCGTCTTGTCCATGATAAACGGTTTGACTGGTTTGACCGGTTAGAATACCGTTTTCGCCGGCAGTGTAATTCAGGGTATACGAGTAAACTCCCAAAGTGGCGACAATGATCATGTTTTGCGTCACGTTCAGCTCGGTGCGGGGATTGTCTGTCACCCCATCATCCCAACCCATGAAATAATAACCTTCTGCGGGAACGATCTCGACGGGTGTGCCGTCACCACCATATTCCACAAATTGGTAGGTGTTTCCGATAAAACTCCCTTCTCCCCACATGATATAAGCGAGCCAATAAGTGGCAGTTTCGAAACTAGCATGAATTGTGTGGTCTTGTGTGACGCCTGTGAAATTATACTGCGTAACCGCTCCAACGCTCTGTCCGTCAACAAGCACGTCTGATACCATATAACCTGTTTCAGGTATGATGGAAAAAGATTGGTTTTCACCAAATACAACTTCAACTTCGCCAAGGGGAGAAATCGTGCCATTTTCGTCAGCAGTAGCAGTGATGATCGGGTTGATACCGTTAAACAAGAAAATATAAGGTGATGAAACGCTGCCTATTTGGCCATCAGCGCTAAACTCCATAGTGTTGTCAAGGTCAACAATCAGATTTTCGGTAGAAAGGTAAGCTTTAAACGTCAATGCTTCCCCAGATGCTATATCAGAGCCAATACTTAAAAACAATAAGCTTGGGTTGCCATCAACGCGCGCAGCCAATCCACGACATTCATCCCCAACAAAGGCAGCTACAAGATCTTCTGGATTAGATGAAAAGGAATCGTCCTGAAGTTTCAGTTTCCCAATTATTTGCATATTGTACAACTGATTGGGGACAGGAACCCAATTAGGCTGCGCACGGCCTGGAATAAAAGCAAGCAAAAGCAGAGCCACAAGCAGGATTGCTGCCTGTCTTGGTCTAAAATGCATCACTTTTTCCATCATTTTGGCCAATTCAATTGGGGTAAAAAAGTTCTAACCAACAAAATAAGCAGTTTTTTCTGAATTTGCGAACAAAACAAGGGAAAAGATATTCACTATTTTTAAACGGAATGAAGGTTTTGTGAGAAATCAAAAACCCGTAAAACTTTTTTATTTAATGTCGATATATGACAAAAATCTATAGAAAGGTTTGGAGATAAATGATAAAACCCTGGTGGAAAATCGCCACCAGGGTTTTATCGACATCTGTTTTTTTAGTGAAAAACAGTAGAGTTTTTATTGAATAATCAGTTTCCCGTTCTCATGTAAACTGTTTGAAGCTGATTGAACAGTAACAGTATAATAGTAAATCCCAGCTTTCAGATTTTCTTTTTGCAGGACGATATTGCTTACGCCTGTTTTGGCAGCTGATTCGGCGACTTTTTTAACCACTTGTCCCATACCATTGTATACGTTTACAGTAACCTGTGCTGATTCTTTCAGCCAGAGTGGGATTATCGTTTGATCGTTGAATGGATTAGGATAAGCGGCTCCAACCAGCCAAGAATCATTTGTGTTTGCTTCGCTCATTTTGAAAGTGAAAGGATTATTCAAATCACCTACAGCCTTCAAAGGTTCGAAGGTAACTTTCTGATCCACATTGGCAAGTTCACCTGTTGCGTCAACCCAAACTTTGAAGCTCACTTCCTGGGTGGCATCGCTGTTGTCGCCAATATTCAGATAGATGTTTCCGTCAGCTGAAGTAGCAGCCATGCCTCTGCATTCGCCATTGATGAAAGCATAAACAACATCTTTATCGCTGAATGAAGTCTTGTCGAAGTGACCAATAAGTGTCATGGTATTCTTCATATTCGTTGGAACTTCAAAACCTGCCGGAGAAACTTCATTTTCGGGAGCAATTGCAACAGATTTTGCATATACATAATCAGGATAGGTGAGTGTGCCGCCGTTAGCCATCTGTACAATATATCCTTTTCCGGGAGACATGGTTACCAAGCTGCCTTGCCAAATCGTTCCATTGTAGATAGCGAATTTGTTTTGACTGATGATTCTATCGCCAGCAACCAATCCGGTGAAACTTGCCAGCGCGGTACCTATTGGAAGGTCTTCGCGTGGGATATATCCAAGCCAGGTATATCCAGCATTTAGGGTTATAGGTGTGTTTGCAACAGCAGAACCGGTGAGTTTAAGATAGCGTGTTGAAGATCCGGTTTTCATGAACAAACGGTACATCTTTTTAGCGCTCATGGTTGTTAAACTGCCAACCCACTGATCGCCTGTTCCTGTTGTTGCAAAAACGGCAAAAGAGGTTTGGCCGATGATACGGTCGTCAACGACAGAACCATTACCTAAAACTGTATAAGTACCATCTGTGAACCATGCATCTTCGAAGTAGTTATTCGGATTCCAAGGATTGGTATTGGAATTGGTTTCAATATTGGCGCTGAACCAGGTATATCCAACCGGAATTGTTTTTTCCAGTGAAATCTGACATTCAATAACATATGGATTACTAATGGTGCCAAGCTGCTGGTTGCTTAAAAAACTAAACCCATGTGCTGCAATGCAATCAGCCCCTGTACTGCTATCCCAAATTTTTAAAACAACGTCTTCGCCTGAGGCGAGATCAGAACCAATGCTCAAGAATACGATACCGTTGACGTCTGGTGAGGCTACGCCACGACAGTCGCCACCAACAAACGCGCCAACCAGATCAGATGTGTTTGTTGAAACACTTCCGTCAATGATAAGTTGGCCAATTACACTCATAGTGAACTGATAATTATTATCTGGAGTCCAGCCTGATGGGGCAAATGTTGCAGTAGCATTGATATCTTCAATGACTGTGATAGCGGGTCGGGCAGCAACAGCGTTTTCATCATCGCTCCAGGCAGCAAATTCATAACCACCGTTTGGAACGGCTGTAACAATACCAAAGGATGTGCCATAAGGAACATTTTCATAAAGTAGCTGCGTTGCTCCAGTAATTGAAGCTGTTACTAAATCGCCTAATGGTGCATTCAATGGATCTGGTCCAGATAGCGTGCCATTTGTCCCTGCAGTAAAAGATAAAGTATAGGTATTGATTGCAAAGCTGGCTACGATAGCCCAGTCATTTGTCACATTTGTGAATTCATAAATGAAACTACCATCAGCCTCTAAAAGATTTTCATCGAAAACATCAAATGCCGGATCAGCATCACTAAGATTGTCAACCATAATGCTTGTAAAATGATAGCCGGTAGCAGGTTCCATAGTGAATGACTGGTTTGCACCTTCAACAACATCTGTTGGAAGACCTGGGGTAATTGTTCCACCAGTACCTGCACTTGGAGTGATTGTCCAGATGGCAGGTGAGGCAACAAAAATATAAGGTGTTGTATACGAACCTAATATGGCATTGCTTGCAAATTCAAGTGAAGTGACTTCATTTGTTCCGTTTAAAGCATCAGTTGCGCTGGGATAAACTTTTACTGGGTAAATAACATCGCCAACTGCAATATAAGCCTGAAGGTTAATTGTTTCGCCAGATACAGCGTCCGAAAGAATAGTAAGGTAAACGATCTCGTCTACACCTGGTGAAGCAACGCCGCGTACGACATTGTTAACAAATGCGCCAACGATATCGCTCGAGCTGGAAGAATAAACAGGTCCATCAGCAATTTGCAGTTTAGCAATTACCTGCATATTGTACTGCAAATTGGTTGGTGCAGTCCATGTTGGTGGATCGGCAAAGAGGGATTGACTCATAATGGCCAACATCGCAAATAGAAAAAGTAATCTTCTTTTCATTACATAAGGGGTTTTAAGGGATAATTGTTTTTTTAGTATATTGCCGAAAGGAACTCTGAAGCAATTTTTGCGATGCACTTACCAAAATATTGATTTTGAAATGGGATCATAAAAATTGTGGTCATTAAAGTAACTTTGGGAGCTATGATAGTTAAATCATTTGTAAAAATAGTATTTTACCTTTGAGAGCAGGGTTTTTTAACTAAGAAATAACACAATTTTGCAAACACCATCCTGTTAACAACTAAAGGGTTAGATTTGCTTACTATCAATAAACTGATGATTAAACCAAAAAAGCACTCCTTCACCATGAAGAAATGCTTTTTTTCTATTTTTGAAACGACAGAGAATCAGATCATTTTCTTCGGATCCACCCATTCAGTAAATTGTTCGTCGGTGAGCAAGCCAAGCTCAATAGCTGCTTTGCGCAGGGTGGTGTTCTCAGCATGGGCCTTTTTGGCAATCTTGGCAGCGTTTTCGTAACCAATGTGTGGGTTGAGGGCCGTTACGAGCATGAGTGAATTTTCCAGGTTGTGCTGAATGCGTTCCAGGTTAGCTTCGATGCCAACCACTGCATGATCGGTAAAGCTCACACAGGCATCTCCCAATAATCTTGCTGATTGCAGCAGGTTGCTGATCATTACGGGTTTGAAAACATTCAATTGGAAGTGCCCTTGCATGCCGCCAACAGTGATGGCTGCATCATTGCCAATCACCTGTGCACAAACCATGCTGATTGCTTCGTTTTGTGTAGGATTTACCTTGCCTGGCATAATTGAGGAGCCAGGCTCATTGGCCGGCAGTATAATTTCGCCAATGCTGCAACGTGGTCCGCTGGCCAGCATGCGGGTGTTGTTGGCAATGTGCATCAGGCTCACAGCCAGCTGGCGCAGAGCACCCGAAGTTTCAACAATGGCATCGTGTGCCGACAAGGCTTCAAATTTGTTGTTGGCAGTAACGAAAGGAAGCTGGGTGAGTTTGGCGATGTTTTCGGCAACTTTCACGGCATATCCTTTGGGTGTGTTGATGCCCGTGCCAACGGCTGTGCCGCCAAGTGCCAGTTCGCTCAAATGACTGAGCGTGGCCTTTAAAGCTTTTAAACCATGGTTGAGTTGGGCCACATAGCCAGAGAATTCCTGTCCAAGTGTGAGTGGGGTGGCGTCCATCAGGTGGGTGCGGCCGGCTTTGACTATGTGGCTAAATTCTGCTACTTTGGTTTGCAGTGCGTCACGCAGTTTTTCCACCCCTGGAATCGTGGTTTCCACAACCATTTTGTATGCAGCGATGTGCATGGCAGTGGGGAAAGTGTCGTTCGACGACTGCGACTTATTCACATCATCATTGGGGTGAATGGTTTTTTTGGCGTCGTCGAGTTTTCCTCCGGCCAGCACATGCGCGCGATTAGCCAGCACTTCGTTCATGTTCATGTTCGATTGTGTGCCTGAGCCTGTTTGCCAGATGACGAGCGGAAAGTTGTCGTCGAGTTTGCCGGCCAGCACTTCGTCTGCGGCTTTTACAATGAGGTCACATTTTTCTTTGGGCAATACACCCAGTTCCATATTGGTAATTGCTGCAGCCTTTTTTAAGGTAGCAAAGGCATAGATAATTTCTTGAGGCATAGACCCTTCAGGCCCAATGCGGAAATTATTGCGCGAGCGCTCAGTTTGTGCGCCCCAATACTTTTCGGCAGGAACTTCAACCGTTCCCATGGTGTCTTTTTCGATACGGAATTTCATGTGAGTGATTTTATGGTTTGGAATGGAATTATGCTTTTTTACTCATGCGACTGGCCAGCGCCCTGATTTGACCGCCAATGGTGTCTATCTCTTCCTGCAGGTTTTCATATTCTTTGGTCGAAAGCAAACCAAGGTGCGCACACAGCAACAGTAAAGTGTCTGTTTCCATCAGGGCGGCAGAGGCATTCGTAAGCATGGTTCCGCTGCCTTCGTGCCCACGCCCATTGGTAGCTCCTGCGACCAAAACAGGAATTTCAGTGACTTTTGTCCTGAGTTTTCGGGCCAGGCCTTCCTTTTCTTCAGGCGGGAAAGTGCTGGTGATGGTATAAATGATTTTTACATAATCGAGCAACATTTCCCACACGGGGAGCGATTCGTAACTGCGTGCCATTTTCATAATATGTTGTTTTAGCGTAAGTGATTCAGGTTTTCTGGAGGATCGGCCCAAACGCCCTTGTCGTTTTTGATCACGATGGGTCGTTTCAGCAATTTGGGATTGTCGGCAATGGCTTGCATCCATTGCTGGTTAGTAAGTTCTTTTCCTTTGAAGTCGCTCTTAAAAACGGCTTCTTGTTTTCTGATGAGATCTTCAGGCTGTATGCCGGTTTTTTTTACTATTTCTTCAATCTCTGACAAGGTTAGTCCATTTTTGATGTAGTCAACTACTTGCAGATCAGCGAAATGTTGCTGTGCAAGCTCGAGACCGGCTCTTGACTTGCGGCAGCGTGGATTGTGATAAATGATTGTCATAGCATTAAACTTCTTTTCCAAATTCCATCAGGAAGGCCTTGATAAACTCGTTGAGTTTTCCGTCCATCACAGCCTGCACATTCGATGTTTCGTGCCCGGTTCTGACATCTTTCACAAGCTTATACGGATGCATTACATACGAACGAATCTGTGAGCCCCACTCAATTTTTTTCTTGCTTCCTTCAATTTTATCTTTGGCTTCCTGTTTTTTACGCAGTTCCAATTCATAAAGTTGCGATTTAAGCATCTGCATGGCTTTTTCGCGGTTCTGCAATTGCGAACGCGTTTCCTGACATTCGATCACAATGCCTGTAGGTGCATGGCGCAATCGAACTGCCGTTTCCACCTTGTTCACGTTTTGGCCACCGGGTCCGCTCGAACGAAAAGTGTCCCAACTGATATCGGCCGGATTGATAACAATGTCAATATTGTCATCCACAACAGGATATACGTACACTGAAGCAAAGGAAGTGTGGCGGCGGTTGGCCGAGTCGAAAGGAGAGAGCCGAACCAGGCGGTGAACCCCATTTTCGCCTTTGAGGTTCCCGAAGGCATAGTCGCCCTCTATTTCGAGTGAAACACTTTTGATTCCGGCAACTTCGCCTTCCTGGAGGTCAAGTTCTTTAACCTTGTATTTGTTGTCTTCGGCCCACATCATGTACATGCGCATGAGCATCTGTGCCCAGTCCTGGCTTTCGGTTCCACCAGCACCGGCATTGATGTTGACGATGGCCGAAAATTTGTCTTCTTCGCCGCTGAGCATGTTCCAGAATTCCAGTTCTTCAATTTGCTCCAGGCATTTGTTATAAGCCTGATCAACATCAGTTTCTTCGGCATCGCCGGTTTCGTAAAACTCGCGTGCCATCGACAGTTCTTCAAAAAGATTCTCTGCTTTCTGATAGCCATCGGTCCAGCGTTTTTTATCGTTGATTGCTTTCAGGAGCAATTCTGCTTTTTTGGGGTCGTCCCAAAAATTAGGTGCGTGCGTACGTTCCTCTTCTTCTTCTATCTCGACTTTCTTGCGGTCGATGTCAAAGATACCTCCTCAAGGCTTCAAGCCTCTTACGCAAGTCTTTTTGGTTGTCGATGGTGATCATATTGTGGGTAAAAATTAATCTTGGTTTATGAGATTTAGCATGCTAAGCTGTTTGCTGTTGGCAAATGTACAAAACTTCTGTGCATGATTTTCTGCTTCAATCGGAACCGCCTTTGATCGTCTCCCATACCAGCGAAGGCTGAAAACCTTTCTGAACGGCATATTGCGCCAGTTTTGCCTGTTTTTTGTAGGGGTCTTTTTCGTTGATGGTTTTGCTGCGCAGCACTTTTTTCAGCACCTCCAGATATTCATCTCCATCGATTTCCTGTAAGCCAATTTGAATCATCAAATCGGGAACGCCTTTAGAACGCAGACCCATGATGATCTTGTTGCGCCCCCAGTGGTTGTTTCGCAGTTTGCCGATGGCATAGGCACGTACAAAGCGGTCTTCGTTGATGAAGTCGTCGTGCTCGAGTTGCTGCACGATTTTTTCGATGATTTCTTCGCGCAACTTCCACGACCTGAGTTTCAGAATTACTTCGTTGTAGGAGCGTTCCTGGAAATCGCAGAAGCGCTGGGCTTTGTTCAGGAAATACGAATAATCTTCATGCATTGATCTGAAATTTAACTGGCTGAGTCCATGTTTGAATAGGAATCAGGCTGATCTTCCTGGCGACTACTCATTAGAAAAATAGAGTAGTCTGACATCGAATTTTAATACCGAATTGGCAGGTATATTACCGACAGATCGTCCACCATAAGCCAATGTTGAGGGTACAATGAGCGTGATGCGGCCGCCCTCGCCAATAAGCGGAATGCCTAGTTGCCAGCCCTGGATCATATCGCTGAGTTTTCCGGTAAAGAATTCTGATTCGTCGAATTTACTGCCACTCAGGAACCTTCCGGTGTAACTTACAGTTATGGTGGATTCCACGGTTGGGCGCTCATCGTTGCCCGCTTCGGTAATGATGTAATACAGGCCGCTGGGCAATGATTCGGCTTCTAACTGATTGGCTTCGAGGTAATCCAAAATGATTTGTTTATCAACGTCGGCCTGGCTTACGATGTTTTTCTCGCCACAGGCAACGGTAAACATGAGCAAACAAAGCAAAAGGAATATATTTTTTTTCATACAGATGTTTAATTGAAATAAATCTCAGGATTCATACAAAGTTTTGATACAAATTCAGGAACGCCTTCAGCAGCCTTTTTACGGATGATTTCAATCTCATAGGCTCGTGTTGGCGAAGCGATGGGGTCGATAAGCACAGTTTTGCAGTTTCGATTGGCATAGGCCAACAGACTAGCAGCCGGATAAACCATGAGCGAAGTTCCTATTACGAGCAATAAACGGGCTTTGTTGACCAACTTCGAGGCCTGCTCAAAATTAGGAACATACTCTCCGAACCAGACAATATGCGGTCTTAATTGAGAGCCCAAAGCACAACGATCACCAAGCTTCATTTCCCAGTCGTTCAGTTCGTAAACCAGTTCAAGATTTGCGGTGCTTCGCGCTTTCATCAACTCACCATGCAGGTGAAGCACATTCGATGAACCGGCCCTTTCATGCAAATTATCAACGTTTTGCGTGACGATTTTTACATCGAAGAATTGTTCAAGTTTGGAGAGTGCCATGTGTGCTGCATTAGGCGCACATTCCATGAGTTGCTTGCGACGCGCATTGTAAAAATCGAGCACCAGTTGTGGGTTCCTGTGCCAGGCTTCAGGTGTAGCCAGGTCTTCAAACCGATGGGTTTTCCAAAGCCCATTGTCATCTCTGAAAGTTTTGATGCCACTTTCAGCACTGATGCCTGCGCCAGTTAATACTACAATTGGAAGCTTGCTCATTGCCTTAAATTCGATTGCCTACAAAGTTATTGAAAATCCTGTCAATATGGATCAATCCTCCTGTTACATGCGAGCCAAAACAAAAAAGGGATACCGTTGCTGATATCCCTTTTGTAAATAGGTTTGTTCTATTCAAACAATTTCATGTCGTCTAAAACTTTCATCACTTTTTTAACCGATTCAGACGATTCGTTCAACAGTTTCTTCTCTTCCTTATTCAGCTGTACTTCAATGATTTCTTCGATGCCCTTGCGGCCAAGTTTAACGGGTACGCCAAGATAAACGTCCTTCAAGCCATATTCACCTTGCAACAAAGCACAAACAGGGAATACACGGCTTTGGTCGTCAACAATAGCTTCAACCATTTGGGCAGCTGCAGCACCCGGTGCATACCAGGCTGAAGTTCCCATCAGGTTAACCAGTTCACCACCACCTTTTTTGGTGCGTTCCACAATTTTATCCAGCTCTTCTTTGCCGAGTAATTCGGTAACAGGAATACCTGCGATTGAAGTGTAACGTGGCAGTGGTACCATGGTGTCGCCATGACCACCCATCAAGAGTGCATGCACATCCTCAGGTGATACATTCAGAGCATCGCAGATAAATGCGCGATAGCGGGCAGTGTCGAGAGTTCCAGCCATGCCAAATACTTTGCGGGATGGTTTGTTGCTGGCCATATAGGCTGCATAGGTCATTACGTCGAGTGGGTTTGAAACGACGATAATGATGGCGTCTGGTGAATACTTCACCGCTTTTTCGGTCACGTCTTTCACGATGGCAGCGTTCGTCTTGATCAAGTCGTCGCGCGACATGCCGGGCTTACGTGGAAGGCCTGAAGTGATGACGATCACGCCTGAACCTTTGGTTTTTAAATAATCATTGGTAACCCCGACAACGCGGGTATTAAAGTGGTTGATAGGTGCCGTTTGCCAGATGTCGAGCGCTTTGCCTTCGGCGGTGCCCTCTTTGATGTCGACTAAAACGACTTCCTTTGCTAAATTCTTGTGAGCAATGACGTTGGCACAGGTAGCACCTACGTTACCAGCTCCGATGACTGTGATTTTTTCCATAGTTTTATATTTGGGTGTTGTCTATTTTTGAGCAAACGGCAATTATTCACCACAAATATACATATCTTCTTGTTTAACTTTGTTTTTTTTTGCTACCGACATAAAAAATCCGCAAATCCGAAATGGAAACGCCAAAAGCGGCATTCTTTATTATCTTGCAAAGCAGTTTCGATAGATTCATAATGAATTAGCAATGAAGAAACAAAGAATATCAAACATTCAACTACCAGATCCACTGGTATTGGCAATAATACTCACGTTCATAACCATGGTTCTTGCTTTTTTTCTGGGCGGTAAATCGTCGCCTGCCTATGTGGGATTAACGGATGTACTCAGTGCCTGGCAGAAAGGATTCTGGGAGTTGCTTGCTTTTTCGATGCAGATGAGTCTGATTTTATTGCTTGGGTATATGTTGGCGCTGACTCCCTTTTTCGACCGGCTTTCATCGAAACTTTTGACGCGCATTCAAACAGCTGAACAGGCTGTTATAGCTGTTGTTTTCAGCGCCTTGCTTTTGGGGTTTTTAAATTGGGGTTTGGCGCTGATTTTTGGCTCTGTTTTAGTGCGAAAGATTGGCGATTACAGCCAAAGGCAAAATGTAAAGATCAATTATCCGCTTTTGGGAGCAACTGCCTATGTATGCATGATGGTTTGGCACGGCGGGCTTTCGGGGTCGGCACCACTGGTAGTGGCCGAAAAAGATCATTTTCTATTCTCAAAAATCGGACAAATAGACCTTACAGAAACTGTGTTTTCGGCAATGAACCTAGCGGCTTGGTCAGTTTTGTTGATCGTTTTGCCTATATTCTCGTTGTGGATGTTGAAGCATGACAGCTCAAGGCTAAAGGTTGCGCCAACCACAAATGACTCATCCATAGATTCCGAAAATCCTGAAAAAGACATACCAAGTATTCTGCAGTTGTTTGGAAGTCTGTTGCTGTTGACGGTTTTGATTCGGCTATTTCAAGGAAAACAGCTGACCATCGGACTTAATGACATAAATATGATCTTACTTGCACTAGTCATGTTGTTTTCGGGCAGTGTGCGTGCAATGCAGTTGTATGCTGCGAAAGCTGTCGGTAGCACAATAGGCATCATCTTACAGTTTCCTTTGTATGCAGGCATTATGGGAATCATGAAGTATTCAGGATTGCTGTTCGTAATAAGCGATTGGTTTATCAGGGTTTCTTCTGCAGATACTTTTGCCATATTTACGCTGTTCAGTGCCGGGCTGGTAAATCTTTTTGTGCCAAGTGGAGGAGGACAGTGGGCTGTACAGGGCCCCGTGGTTATCGAAGCAGCGCAGGCGCTTGGTATTCCTGTTGCAAAAGCAATCATGGCCCTGGCATATGGCGATCAGCTTACCAATATGCTGCAACCATTCTGGGCGCTTCCGTTGCTTGGGATTACCGGATTGAGAGCAGGTGAACTTTTGCGCTATACCATCAGGTTATTGCTTTTGGGACTGTTGATATTCGGATTGGTTTTACTGATTTTCTAAAAAAAAGACCGCCTGAATCCAAGCGGTCTTTTCGTATTAAATGGGTTATTTTGACTATTTAAGCACAGGTAATCGGCCTGGTGTATATGGTGCTTGCATAGCTTCCAGATCGTCTTCAACAGTGCCAATTTCTTCGTCCAGTGTTTTCAATTGTGTCAGCACTGCAGGCAATTCCTCTTTAAGGATGTTATAATTGCTTTTCATTGTTTCTGTTGGGTCGCCCGAGGAACCCCAGGTTCCAGTCAAGATTACTTCGAGACGATAACTTAACGATACCTGTTCCGGTGGCACTTCTTCGAAGCTGGCAGCAGCTGCGGTTCCATTCATTGTGAAGTCGATATCGCGGAGTTGCTCTGCCATTTTTCTTGTTTTTTCAACCAGTGCTTCAGGTGCATCATTAACCATTTGTAAAGCTTGTCTGATGTTTTCGTTCCTTACTTCAAGGGTTTTTCTGAATCGGTCAGCACCATCAGCTACACGTCTGATTTCTGCCACCTGATCGTAAAATTCATCAAGAGCAAGACGATCGCTGGCAGGCAGTGTAGTGTTGTTTAATTGTTTGGCGTTAAAGTTGAGCGGTCCGGCCAGCTGTTTTACTTCGCCATTCACGTTCATGGCTAGTTCAACACTATAGGTACCAGGTAGTGCCGGGAATCCAGACCAACTTTTCTTGGTTGGGTTAAATTCTGGTTTGTCGTTATCTTGAGCTGAATTGGAAGCATAACGCAGATCCCAGGTGAGGCGGTTGACGCCTTTTTTGGCTTTCTCATAAAGCTTTCTGACCACATTTCCCTGGTCGTCGCGAATGGTAAAGATGAAATAGGGGGCTATTTCGTCCTTTTCAGCGCGGAGGTCAGCTGTACCGGGTTGTGGAATAGGTTCTCCTTTTTTGAAAAGCTCTTTCTCTTTTTCAAGACGTTCCTGCTTCCTGGTTTTGGGTACTTCTTTCACATAGTAAGTGAATGTTGCACCAAAATCTGGATTGTCGGCTGTGAAATACATAGATCCGGTGCCATAACGGCTTCCGGTTTGCACATACATTAAAGCATCTCTTGTAGGGAACAACAATGCATCATTTTCTCCCAGTGCTTTGGCCGTGATGCTGCGCAAAGGTGAGTAATCGTCAAGGATATAGAATCCCCGTCCAAAAGTGGCAATGGCCAGGTCATTTTCGCGCTGCTGGATGGCGATGTCGCGTACGGCAACATCTGGCAGACCATTGCTGAATTTTGTCCAGATTTTTCCGCCGTCAACGCTAAGATAGAAACCGAATTCTGTTCCAACGAAAAGCAAATCAGCATTAACATAATCCTGAGCAATGGTATGCACAGTTTCTTCCGGGAGGTTTGAAGCAATGCTGCTCCAGGTTTTTCCTTTGTCGCTGCTTTTCAAGACATAGGCTTTGAAATCATCGTTTTTGAGGTTGCTGATTGTAGCAAACACGACATTTTCATCAAACTGCGAAGGGAAAATGTCTGATACATAAGCGTAATCAGGAACTCCGGGAAAACTGCTGATTCGGGTCCAGTTTTGTCCGTCATCTTCAGTTACCTGAATCAAACCATCGTCGGTTCCAACATAAATCAGACCTTCTTTCAGTGGTGATTCAGCCAGCGAAACGATGGTTCCCCACTGTGAGGTTGAAATGTCTTTTGCAACGGCATTGGATGGCCAGTATTTTCCCATTACTTTAAACTGGTTTCTGTCCTCGTCGCGTGTGAGGTCGCCGCTGATTTCTGTCCAGCTTTGGCCACGATCGTCACTGCGGAACACCTTGTTGGCACCCATATAAAGTCTGGTGGCTTTGTGGTGGCTCAAAATAAAGGGTGCATCCCAATTCCAGCGGTAGTGCAATTCTCCTTTGACAGGCTCAGGTTTGATCTGAACTTTCTCGCCGCTTTTTTTGTCGTAGCGCGAGATGTTGCCATATTGATAGGCCGAATAAACGATGTCGGGGTTGTCTTTTTCTACGGCCTGCCAAAATCCGTCGCCACCCAGGGTAACAACCCATTCGTCGCTGCTCACGCCGTCTCTGCTGGTGTTGCGGCTGGGTCCGCCCATGCTGTTGTTGTCTTGGGTGCCGCCATAAACCCAATAAAATGGTTCGGTATCATCAACATTTACGCGGTAAAACTGCGTAACAGGCAAATTGGTTTTATGGATAAAGTTGGCACCATCATCAAAGGTTTCATAAATACCACCATCGCCGCCAATCATCCAATGCTTGGTGTCGGATGGATCGATCCAAAGTGCATGATCGTCCACATGTCTTTTGTTGAGACCGACAGAATTCCATGTTTTCCCGCCATCGATCGTAACGCGCGAAACAGTTTCAAGTGAGTAGACTTTGTCAGGATTAACCGGATCGCAGACAATTTCGTTGTAATACTGGCCACTGCTGCTGTAATCGCTCATTTTTTCGAATGAAGCTCCGCGATCTATCGAGCGGAAAAAACCACCCTGATCATCAGCAGCTTCAACAATCAGGTAAACCACATCAGGATTAGTCGCCGGAATGGCAATACCCATACCTCCTTTGTCGACAGAAGGCAGGCCTTTGGTGATTTTCTCCCAGGTTTTTCCGGCATCAGTCGATTTGTACAAGGCCGTTTCAGGACCACCACCAATTTTCGTAAAGAAATGACGGCGGCGTTGTTCGGAAGTAGCGAACAGAATATCCGGATTGCGGGGGTCGAAAATGACATTGTTAACGCCGGTATTTTCGCTGATTTCAAGAATTTTATTCCATGTTTTTCCGCCATCTTCTGTTTTGTATAAGCCCCGATCGCCACCAGGTCCCCATACGGAACCTTCAGCAGCTACATAAACAACATCGCTGTTGCGTGGATCAATTTGAATCATCCCGATTTGGCGGGAATCTTTCAACCCCATGTTTTTCCAGCTTTTTCCGCCGTCCTCAGTTTTGTAAACACCATTTCCATAGCCCAGAGCACGTTGGTGATTGTTCTCGCCTGTTCCGGCCCACACCACGTATGGATTGTTGGGATCCATGGCCAGGCAACTAATAGAGTAGGTTCCGTAATTGTCGAAAATGGGACTGAATGTGGTGCCGTTGTTGTTGGTTTTCCAGATGTGCCCTGAGGCAACAGCCACATAATACTCGCTGTGATCCAACGGGTTAACAGCAAAGTCGGCAATGCGTCCTGACGCAAAAGCTGGTCCGATGCCACGCCAGCTCAAGCCTGATAAGGCTGATGATTTGAGCGTGTCGGATGCTTCGTTTTGATTTTTCTTGTTTCGTTTTGCCATTGCAGATGGACTTGCCATCAGGACTGCAAAAGCTGTAACTAGCACCAATAAGATGCTCTTCCTGATTGATATCTTCATAAAATGAAATAATTTGGGTTAAAATGAGGAGCGAAAGTTACTAAAAAATCACAGCTCATGCGAGCAACCAATGGTTTTTTTAGCGAATGCCCTAAAAATTGATGCCGTTTTGAAAGGTGATTTTGAACAGGACCAGAAAAAAAATGCTGACAGCCAAATAAAGAAATGTTCTCTTAAAATCGGGGAGAAGCAGGTGCTGTTTTTTAGCGTTTTGCTGCGGTTTAAAAAACAATGCCGGCAGCAGGCAGATCAACATAAAGCTGAAAACTAAAATGTCTTTTACCGCAATAGTTTGAAAAGATATCAGCAATAAAATGCCGGTTCCAACAAGATATGGTAAGAGGAAGAAGCTCAGAAAATGCCATATTTTTGATGGTTTTGATTGCGCAGCTGTATCAATTTCCAGAAAATACATCTTCGTTGCAAAAGAACCAGCTTTCCACAAAAAGAAGACGGAAATGCCTACGGTAAGTACAATCACAGCCAGTTCTAAACCTAGCACATTGGCAACACGTGCGAGACCAGTTTGCATCATCAGGTCCTCGGCCAACAAACCAAAAGAGAGATTAAAACCATGTAAAAACAGCCACAAAAGCAGGGCAATACCTCCGAATGGGGGGTTTTTATAAAACTGATAAATCATCAAAGCGGCGATACCAACGAAAAAACTACTTACCGGTTGTGACAGGAACACACTTACAATAGCATCGGTAGTCCAGAGGTTGCTGGAGTCGTTGATGCCAAATTTCACATGGTTTGTAAACACCTTAGCGGGGATATCGAGATCGAAAGAAATGTACAGCAACGCAAAGGCAGCTATAACATAAATAAACAAATACGATGCGACATAAAATGCTGTCGATTGCAAAAAAATGTGCAAATACGTAATCGAACTTTGTTTACTTCCTTCTTTTACTTGCATGTGGTTGCTCTTTTGAAAAAGTCAACAGTTTTTTGGCCAAATCCTCCCGTTTGAGCTTGAATAGTGTTTGTTTGATCCAGGCCTGGTTTTCGCGCTTATACCAGAAAAAGAATTTTTGCTGAGCTGCCTTTTCAGTTTTGTTGCGGGCAGTAAAAACAGGCTTTAACGTAAATGGATCGTATCCTGAATAATAAATCACTGTTGCAACGGTCATGGGGGTTGGAGTAAAGTCCTGAACCTGCTCGAGTCTGAATCCAAGCTCTTTGGTATCGGCAGCCAATTGAGCCATGTCTTCGAGTGTGCTTTCGGGATGACTCGAAATGAAATAAGGGATGAGTTGCTGTTTGAGGCCGGTTTCCCTGTTGATCTGGTCAAACTTTTCTTTCAGCTTATAAAACAGTTTGAAAGAAGGCTTTCGCATCGCCTTCAGAACACGGTCGCTGGTATGTTCGGGGGCAACCTTGAGTCTTCCGCTTACGTGGCGTGTAACCAATTGCTTCAGATATTCGTCGTATCCAAGTTTGTCGTTTTTTTCAGGATCGTCGGTCAGAAAAAGATCATAGCGCAATCCCGATCCCACAAATGCTTTTTTGATCGCCGGGTGCTTGTCAACCGACTTATAGATGTCGAGCATCGGCTTGTGATCGGTGTTGAGGTTGCTGCAAACAGAGGGAAAGATGCAACTCGGGCGTTTACAACTGTCACAAATCTGTTGGTGAATGCCCTTCATCTGGTACATATTGGCAGAAGGCCCGCCCAAATCGCTGATATAGCCTTTGAAGTCGTCCATTTGCGTAATCTGTTCCACTTCGGCCATGATAGAGGCTTTGCTGCGGCTGGCTACAAATTTTCCCTGATGAGCCGAAATCGTACAAAAAGAGCAGCCGCCAAAACACCCACGATGCATATTGACAGAATGCCGGATCATTTCATATGCCGGAATTGTACCTCGTTTGGCATATTTGGGATGTGGTTTTCTGGTGTAAGGCAGGTCGAATGAAGCATCGATTTGCTTTTCGGTGAATGTTGGATAAGGCGGATTGACGATCAGTCGTTTGTCGCCAATAACCTGCGTAAGCCTTGCTGCATGTGTTTTGTTCGATTCCTGCTCAATGTTCCTGAAGTTGGCGGCATAGGCTTTTTTATCAGCAAGACATTGCTCGTGCGAAGCCAGTTGAATATCACCCCACGACGCTTCTGGGAGAGGTTCCTTACTTGACTGTAAAAAGAAGGTTTGTTTGATGCCTGTCAACTCATCCAGGTTTTTGCCCTGATCGAGCGCATGCAAAATCTCCAGCAGTGCCAGTTCGCCCATTCCATAAACACCAATGTCAGCTTCCGAATCAACCAGAATACTTGGCTTAAGCTGATCTGACCAGTAATCGTAGTGTGTCACACGCCTTAATGAAGCTTCTACTCCTCCAATGACAACAGGCACATCCGGAAAGATTTTTTTAACGATCTTGCTGTAGACTGTTGTTGCATAATCAGGTCTGAAACCTGCCAGTCCGCCGGGAGTATATGCATCATTCGAACGGAGGCGTTTATTGGCTGTATAGTGATTTACCATCGAGTCCATGTTGCCGGCTGTGATGCCAAAAAACAAGCGTGGTTTTCCCAGTTTTTTAAAATCGCGCAGATCGTCCTGGTAATTGGGTTGTGGCAGAATAGCAACTTTAAAGCCTTCTTTTTCAATCAAACGACCAATAACAGCAGCGCCAAAAGCAGGATGATCGACGTACGCATCGCCGGTAATCATAATAACATCCAGCTGCTCCCAGCCCCTGATGTCAAGTTCTTTTTTTGTGGTAGGTAACCAGTCTGTCAGTTCGTATTGTTTTGACATAGAAGTAATTGTGTTGTCAGAATGTGAATTTAGTAATTAAATAGTGAAAAAGTTTTAGATGATGCCTCCATTTTAGATGCTTATTCTTAAATATCAATCTATTACAAAGGTAGATAATTAATTAACAAATAAATCGAATCGAAGCTGGAGTCCCTTTTAGTTGGCAAAAAATAAAACATGTCCTGATAGAAAAATAGATTAAAGACAATTTAAAAGCGCAGGTTCAAAATGCCAGTTTGTTCAATAGCTCCATTTCTTCCTGAGTCAGCTCAATCTTTGTAGCTGCGATATTTTCCAGAATATGCTTTTCGCTGGTCATTTTTGGGATGGCCAACATCAAAGGTTTATTAAGCAGCCAGGCCAACGCAATTTGCATGGGTGAAGCTTTGTGTTTATCAGCAATTTTTTGAATCAAAGGTTGTTGCAAGATATTTGTTGCGCCCTTCAATACAGGCCGCCAGGCGGTTGCGCTGATTCCATGTTCCATACAATAGGGCAGAATGGTCGATTCCACATCCTCAGTGATGCGGCCATTGTTGCGGGTGAACAAATTGTATTCAAGTTGATTGGTGATAATAGGTGCATCGGTTAGTTGTTGCACTTCTTTGATGAGCTCAACAGTGAAGTTACTCAGCCCAAAATGCCTGATTTGACCTGTAGCCAGCAATTCGTTTATGGCTTTCATGGTCTCATGTAGCGGAATATCCGGATTTGGCCAGTGAAGCAAATATAGGTCGATATAGTCTGTTTTTAAGCGTTTCAGGCTGTTTTGTGCAGATTCTAGAAGGTCTTTGTATGCCAGGTTTTGGCCTGAAACTTTGGTCGTAATGATCAGTTTGCTACGGTCGAAACCTTCGACGGCCTTGCTTACAAGTTCTTCAGCATGCCCGTTGCCATACATTTCTGCCGTGTCGATGTGTCTGATGCCATGCTCGACAGCGAAACGAATAGCATGCACAAATTTTTCATCTTCACTTCGGTCAGGCGATTGTCGGCCGCCCATTTCCCAGGTTCCGATGCCCAGACGGGGAATGGAGACAGTATTTTGAATGTTAATTTCAGGTATTAATGTCATTTTTGCATCATTTTATCGATAGCCGCCAGCTCATGAGCTGACAGGCCAACAGCATTTCCAATCAATTTTGTAAGGATGTTTACACGCGCGCAGGCTTCCAGTACTTCGAGCCGGTCGAATGCTTCCAAAAGACTATTGCCAACAGCCAGGATGCCGTGGTTTTCCATCAGGACGACATTGCCATGGAGAATGGCTTTTGCAACTTCATATGCCAGCTTCTGCGTTCCCATCAGTTGATAACTTGCCAAAACCGGTTCTCCGATGATAGCACGCGCTTCGCCCAACAGGCTGCAATCTATCGTTTGGTGTGCTACTGCAAAACTGGTTGCTGTAACAGGATGCGCATGGACAATGGCTTTCACGTCGGGACGTGCTTTATAAACTGCCAGATGCATGCCGGTTTCCATGCTGAGTTTGTATTGGGTTGATAGTGAATTTCCATGCAAATCAGTCATGCCAATTTCACTCGCTTTCATTCTCCCTTTATCAGTCTGCGAAGGGGTAATCAACACGTTTTCATCCAGCCTGAAACTGATGTTCCCGCCCGAACTGGTTGTGAGGCCTTGTTTGTATAGCCTGCGCATAAAATAGGCGATCTCTTTCCGAATGAATTTATGCTGGTCCATCGTCTGTGCTTTTCAAAAGTGCCGTAATGGATTGGTGGTGTGCTTTTACAATGCCTTTTTCGGTAATGATGCCCGTGATGTATTTGGCCGGGGTTACATCAAAGGCAGGGTTATAAGCAGTTGAACCAGGCGCACAAACCAGCACTTTCACGCGGTTTCCATTGGCGTCAATTCCGTCCTGATACAACACTTCATCCTGACTCCGGTGCTCGATTTTGATGTCTTTTCCGGTTTTGCATTCCTCATCGAACGTACTCAAAGGGGCAGCCACATAAAATGGAATATTGAATGTATTCGCTAAAATGGCTCTTCCCAATGTGCCAATTTTGTTGGCCACATCACCATTTCGGGCAATTCGGTCAGCGCCAACAATCACCAGGTCTATTTTGCCTTCGGCCATCAGGCTGGCAGCTGCATTGTCAGGGATGATCGTGAAGGGAATGCCTTCCTGCATCAGCTCCCAGGCTGTGAGCCGGGCGCCTTGTCCGCGTGGCCTTGTTTCGTCTACATACACAAATATCTCTTTGCCGCTTTTAAATGCCGTGTAGATGGGTGACAAGGCTGTGCCAAAATCAACAAAAGCCAGCCAGCCTGCGTTACAATGTGTGAGTATGCGGCCTTTGTTCTTAATCAGCTCGTTACCAAATTCCCCAATCATGCGCGTGTCATGGGTGTCTTTGAGGGCAATTTTTTGTGCTTCGAACACGGCATTTTCAGCCGATAAACTCCCGGCCTGGTAAACTTTTTCAACGGCGTAAAAAAGATTGCGTGCTGTAGGTCGTGTAGATTCGATGTCGTTTTTGGCGTCTTGCAGAAAAACTTCTCTGTCTATTGCCGGAGCTTCCAAAAATGCCTGTGCCATGGCAAATGCAGCTGCTGCGCCAATTGCGCCTGCGCCACGCACGGTCATGTCGGTTATACCCATGCAGGTATCCCAATATCCCGGACAATCATGAATCTGAAAGCTAAAAGGCAGCAAATTCTGATTAATCATCCTGACAGTGCTGCCTTCAATCCAAACGGTTTGATATGCTTTATCTCCTACAATCATTTTTTTTGATTTTGGTAAAATTGCCTCAGCTGGTAAACAGCCATCCATGCCATGAGTCCCGAGCCATGTTCCATGCTGTCTTCGTCGATGTCGAAAGTTGGGCTGTGCAGGTTGGATGTGATGCCTTTGTTGATATTTGCAGTGCCGATGCGGTAGAAGCAAGCCGGCATTTGCTGCGAATACCAGGCGAAATCTTCGGCGGTCATTCTTTGTGAAAGCTCCACCACATTTTCTGATCCCATGTATTCGATGGCAGCTGCGCGGGCTGTTTCTGTTGTTTCGGCATCATTGATTAAAAAAGGATAGCCATCTTCAATTTGCACCTCAGCGATTGTACCGGTTGATTTGGCTGTGTTTTCTGCAATGTTTTGAATGTGCTGTTTGGCCAGGGCGCGCCATTCTTCGTTGAAGGTTCTGAATGTCCCTTGTATCAGCACTTCATTGGGGATGATATTGAAAATGCCGTCTGCAATTACCCTTCCAAAAGATAATACGGAGGGAATTCCCGGGGGAGCAAAACGACTCACAACCTGCTGCATATTGACGATCAGCTGGGCAGCTGTAAGTACTGTGTCGTTGATTTGATCTGGCATAGCAGCATGGCCTCCTTTCCCTTTGATGGTAATGGTGATTTCGTCAGCCGAAGCCATATAAGGGCCTGATTTAAAGCCAACTTTGCCACATTCGAGATTGGGGAAAACATGCTGCCCTGTGATTGAAAAAGGTGCCGGATTAAGCAGGCCGCCATCTTTGATAATTCCAAGTGCACCACCGGGTAGCTTTTCTTCGGCTGGTTGGAAAATTAGTTTTACCTGGCCGTGCAACTGAGGCTCTATCTGCTTCAGAATACGTGCCGCTGTGAGCAGCATGCTGGTATGGGCATCGTGCCCACAGGCATGCATAACGCCTGGATTGGTGCTGCAAAAGTCATGTGTATTTAACTCTTTGATCGGGAGGGCATCAATGTCGGCCCGCAAGGCAACACAAGCCTGATCAGGCGTTTCTTTTCCGATCAGCGCAACAATACCATGTCCGCCAACATTGGTGCGGTGGGGGATACCCCAACCATTGAGTTTGTCAGAAATAAAACGGGCTGTTTTTGCCTCTTCGAAGCTAAGTTCGGGATGGCTGTGTAAGTGTCTTCTGAACTGGATGGTGTCAGCATGATATTCTGCTGCCAATGACTTTATCTTTGAGATGAGCATCAATAGTTATTTAATCGGTGTTGATTTTTACAAAGGTAGGCATGGATTGTTTTATTCAGGCCAAACTGTATGATTTTTTTGATCTTATTAAACCCTACTGTTCAGGGCTAAAAGTAATATCTCCCGAAAAAACAGCTTATAAATGGCCTTTTTATCAAGGAGAAAACTGTTGAGTTTATTTAGTACCTGCGTTTAGAAAAGCGCTGTGCGTCAACGGCGGAATTGATTACTTTTGCAGCATGGAAACAACACGTCAACATAAAATAGCCAAGCTGTTGCAGCGCGATCTTGGCGAGATACTTCAGCGAGAGGTTCCGCCTCTGGCACCTGGTGTAATGGTTACAATCACAAAAGTGCAGGTTTCACCTGATTTGTCGGTTGCCAAGGCCTACCTTAGTATTTTTGGAACTGCTAAAAAAGAAGAAGTAGTGGCTAAAGCCAACAAAATTTCCCGCGAAATAAGAGGGTTTCTTGGCAAAAGGGTGCGTCATCAGCTCAGGATTATTCCTGAACTGCAATTTTTCGAAGATGACTCGCTCGATTATATCGAAAACATTGATAAACTGCTGAACGACAAATAAACGAACCAAAGAATTGCCCTATGCAATACGATCCCATTAAAAGGCAGTTAGGCAGTGTTTTCAATGCAACGCCTTTTCTCAGAAAGTTGTTTTACCGAATGTTAGATGTGCTGCTGCTTCGCACCTGGCATGTTAAAAAAGCCCTTCGCCGGTACACCAAAAATATGATGCAGGCCAGGGTGCTGGATGCCGGATCCGGTTTTGGACAATATGTGTATTATATGGCACGCAAACATCCCGACTGGCAAATAACAGGATTGGATGTCAAAACGGAACAGATTGATGATTGTAACCAGTTTTTTGGTCGAATTGGCTTCAATAATGTGCATTTTGAAGAGGCCGATCTAACCAAAATTGACTACCAGCAGGAATTTAACCTGATTGTTTGCGTGGATGTGATGGAACACATAGAAGAAGATATCACTGTTTTGACGAATTATTTTCACGCCCTGAG
This sequence comes from Bacteroidales bacterium UBA5536, assembly GCA_002426795.1. Classification (GTDB taxonomy): domain Bacteria; phylum Bacteroidota; class Bacteroidia; order Bacteroidales; family F082; genus UBA5536. The sequence continues at coordinate 21,056 of DINQ01000004.1, read as the reverse complement.
ACCCGGTGGTATGTTGCTCATTTCAACACCTTCTGACCAGGGTGGTTCAGATGTGCACGATCATGATCATGACCACGCCGAAGGTGCGGTTGGCTTTATCGACGAACATGTGCGTGATGGATATGGAACCAAAGAATTGGCCGATAAACTTGCAACTGCCGGATTCCAGCGGTCGGATATCCGCTACCAGTATGGAAAACCAGGAAGCTTGTCATGGCGCCTTTCGATGAAATATCCGATCCTGATGTTGAATAAAAGCAAGCTATTTTTCATCTTGTTGCCGTTTTATTATTTGCTGACTTTTCCATTTTGTTTGATTTTGAATATTTTGGATGTTCAATTCAAACATAAGACAGGAACAGGTTTAATTGCCTGTGCATGGAAATCGAACTGATCGACGCACTAATATCATCTCTGTTTGAATACGTCATTCTTCATCGCAAAACGCTATCTGCTAGCTAAAAAGAGTCACAACCTCATCAATGTCATTACTGCTGTTTCGGTTGTTGGGGTCGCAGTTGGGGCTTTTGCGTTGATTGTGGTACTATCTGTTTTCAATGGTTTCGAACAGGTGATTTCGACTATGGTCAACAGAATTGCTCCTGACCTGGTGATTGAGCCTGAAAAAGGTAAAACGATCGATTTGACGAGTTTTCCGGAACAGCAGATCCAAGCCATTCCGCAATTGGCATTTTATGTTCACAACATCAGCGAAGATGCGCTTTTTCGCTACAACGAAAAACAGCATATTGGCCGTTTGAAAGCTGTCAGTAGTGCATTTCAGCAAACCGGACGAATGGATAGTCTGATGATTCAGGGTGATTTTGTTTTGAAGGATGGGAGATTTAATTTTGCTGTTCCCGGCGCAGGGGTGGCCTGGTATTTAGGCGTGAATACACGCAATCCAGAAAATCTGATGCAGGTCTACGTTCCCAAACGGGGAAACCCTTCTTCATTTACTTTTGATCAGTCGTTCAACAGCGGATCTATTGCCTTATCGGGAGTTTTTGCCAGCCAACAAGAGATAGATGCCAGCGTGGTTTTTGTGCCTTTCGACTGGGCCTCCAATTTACTGGGCTATCAGAATGAGGCCAGTACGATTGAGCTCTTTCTGAAGCCCGAAGCTGATGAAGACGAATTCAGAAAAACGCTGTCCGACTTCATTGGTCCGGGTTTTGTGATTAAGAATAAATTTGAACAGCAAGAGACGTTATACCGTATCATGCGTTCTGAAAAATGGGCGATTTTCATCATTCTTACTTTCATCCTGATCATGGCAAGTTTCAACGTGATTGGCTCACTGAGTATGCTCATCATCGATAAAAAGAAGGACATCAGTGTTTTAGGATTCTTAGGAGCGGATCAGGGCTTGTTGCAAAAACTTTTTCTAACTGAAGGGATGCTGATTTCTGTTGCTGGTGGACTGGTTGGACTTGTAGCCGGGATTTTCCTGGTTTTACTGCAACAGCAATTTGGTTTGCTCAAACTGGGAGGAGAGGAAGGTGCTTTTATCATTGACGCTTATCCGGTTGCACTTCAATGGCTTGACGTGGCTGCTGTTTTTGCTACAGTAGTTGTGATTGGATGGCTGGCAGCCCTAACTACAGTGCTGACAGGATTAAAGAGGATAGAGCGCGAAAAAGTGTCAGTAGATTAGCTGTTTTGACTTTCAACAGGGTTCTGGTCTATCAGGTTTGTTAGTTCAATGAAAGCCTCAACTGACAGCTGTTCAGGCCTTTTATTAAAGATTTCGTTGTGGATGATGTCAGGATGTATGAACGCTCTGATTGAATTTCGAAGGGTTTTTCTTCTTTGATTAAACCCGCTTTTTACCAGCTGAAAGAGGAGTTTTTCATTACAACCTGCATCCTTTCTTTCGTTACGAATTAGCCGGATGACCGCCGATTTTACCTTTGGTGGCGGGTTAAAAACGTTTTCGTTGACCGTAAACAGATAATCTATCTTATACCAAACCTGTAGCAAAACACTCAATATGCCGTAAGTTTTTGATCCTGGTCCCGCATTAAGCCGCTCAGCAACTTCCTTCTGTATCATACCTACTACAACGGAAACCTGCTGGCGGTGGTCCAATACCTGAAAGAAAATCTGACTACTGATGTTGTAAGGGAAGTTGCCAATAATGGCCAAGTTATTGCCATAAGGCTTGAGGTCTGTTTTCAGAAAATCGCCCTCGACCAGGTTGCTGCCAAGTGCAGGAAAATGTTGTTCCAGGAAGGCAATCGACTCGCTGTCTATCTCGATGACTAACAGTTCGTTGCCAAATTGATCAAGCAAATATCGGGTTAATACGCCTGTTCCAGCACCAACTTCAATCACTTTTTCGAAATCGCCTTCAAGTTGAGCAACAATCTTTCGGGCAATATTTTGATCCGTCAGAAAATGCTGTCCAAGATGTTTTTTGGGCCTTACCATAGCTGTCAATTAAAATTGGTCTCCTCTGAGGATACGGTATTTGCGGCGGGCTTCTGCCACAAAAACGCTGGATGGATATTTGTCGATCAGCAACTGGTATCGCTCGCTGGCCTGCTGTTTGTTTTGCAAGTTCATTTCATTGATCGAAGCACTTTTCATAAGGGCATCATCAGCCTGATAACTGTCGGCGTATACCGTAAAAACCCTGGAATACAAGCTGTCAGCTTTGGCAAATTGCTTTTGCATAACGGCAATTGAAGCTTCGCGCATCAATACGTAGGGTGCTACTACCGGATTACGGTTTATCTTTCTTAATGAATCGAGTAGTTGGGCAGCCTGCTGATCCTGATGTCGATAAAGTAATAAGTCGGCATTGGCCAGGACTTTTAAAGTGCTTCCGGTCGTGTCTTCAGCCATCACATCGCTGATCTGAAGCGCAAGTGACAGCGCATCGTTTGCAATGAGTTTGGAAGTTGCAGCCTTTAACACATTGAGTTGCATCTGCGCCCACCCAAACTCACCGATAAAATAGCGCAATCGGGCATTCCTGAAACGGGCTTCATGTGCAATAGGCTCATCTTTCAGGCTTTTTTCAATCTGACTGTATAACAAGGTGGCTTCCCAAACTTCATTTGCAAATAGGTAGATGTCAGCGAGTTGCAGCTTAACTTTGGCTTGATCGATGGGTGAGAGTGGCAATTGCAGGGCTTTTTCGGCCATGGCAATGGCATTTGTAGTTTGTCCCAACTCAAAGGCCTGAATCTGGGCCAATGTTAGCGCCAGCTCAAAGTCTGCGGTATTAAGCCCGTACTTTTCAAAACTATTTTCTATTTCTTTGGCCAAATTGGTATAATATTCTACGTCTGAAACATTGTTGTTTTTGGCAATCAGGTATTTAGCCTGTAACAGTCCAACGGTTGCCGGGATGATGTAAGGGCTGTTTTTTCCTTTATTTACAATATATTCATAGCCCTGCAGTGCAACTTCATATTGTTGATTATCAATGCTGATAGCAGCCAGGTCAAGAATCTGGGTTTCACGGTCGCCAAAGCGGCGGTCGAGCGCCCGGGCCTGAATCATAGCGATGTCGAAGTCGTTTTGTTGCAGAGCAAACCAGATGAGCAATGCGCCATAATTTTCGTTTTCAGGATGATCCTGAGCTGTTTTCAGAAGTTTTTCGCGCAACAAATTGGCCATACTCTGGTCAATATCCAGCAACAACATATACTGCAATCTGCTTTTGATAAGTTCCAGTTGTTCGGGCTGCTCATTTACCTGCAATAAATATTGATCGATAGAAGAAGAAAAATCTCCCATTGTTTGATAAAGCAAGGCTTTTTCAAGGTGAAAGCCGTATTGAATAGAAGATTGCTGGCTCCCAAAATCATACACTTTCATGGCGTATTCATTGAGTCCACGCGATCTGAAAGCATTAGCTGTAATATAGATGTAGTTTCTTTCGGCTGGCAAATCTTTTAAAACCCGGTCGAAAATTCGCGTGGCTTTTTTCTCTTGGCCCTGCAGCAGGTAGATATAGCCTAAGTCGACTTCAAAATCGGAATCAGAACCATTGATTTTCATCTGCTCTTTTACCGCCGACTCCGCGTCATCAAAGCGCTTCGCCTGGATCAGACAATCAATATAAAGCCCAAAATAATGTTTGGATCGATACGCTTTAAAAAGTCTGAAATAGATAGCGCCTGCTTTGTCCCATTCCTGATCACGGTAAAACTGATTGGCCAGACGATCATCAGCCATACGTTGCTCCTGCTGAGCCCTGATATCGTTCTGTTGAAGTTGCTGTGCTGCTGTAAACTCCGGTATCAAAACAAACAACATGCCTGCAAGCAGGATACGAAGAAACCATCTGTTGTTAAGTTCAGCCATTTTTAAATTGTTATAAGCCTTCAGCGGTAAACAGTTGAAAGCTTTAAAAGTTGCCGGGCGATTGCGCTTTATAAGCGAATTACATCAAACCCTGTGTATGATTGCAGCGCTTTGGGTATGCGAATGCCATCAGTTGTCTGGTTATTTTCGAGCAAAGCTGCAACGATGCGCGGCAATGCCAGGGCGCTGCCATTCAGTGTATGGGCCAGCTGAGTTTGTCCGTTTTTATCTTTAAAGCGCAGCTTCATCCTGTTTGCCTGAAAACTTTCGAAGTTTGAAACAGAACTCACCTCAAGCCACATTTGCTGTGCGGCCGAATATACCTCGAAATCGTAAGTAAGAGCAGAGGTAAAACTCATATCACCACCACACAGTTTCAGGACACGAAATGGTAGTTCTAGTTTGCGCAACAAATTGGTTACGTGACTTTTCATTTGATCAAGCACATCATAAGAGACGGCTGGATGCGCTACCTGTACTATTTCGACCTTGTCAAACTGATGCAGACGGTTCAGTCCACGCACATGCTTGCCCCACGATCCTGCTTCGCGACGGAAGCAATTTGAGTAGGCAACCGTTTTTACCGGAAGCTGATTTTCTTGTAAAATAACATCCCTGAAAATATTGGTCACGGGAACTTCTGCTGTAGGGATCAGGTAAAGGTTATCGAGTCCAATAGTGTACATTTGAGCTTCTTTGTCAGGAAGCTGGCCTGTGCCATAGGCAGATGCTTCGTTTACCAATAGTGGGGGCTGCACCTCCTGATAACCGGCTGCAATGGCTTCATCCAGAAAAAAGTTGATCAGCGCACGTTGCAATCTGGCTCCTTTTCCCTTATAGAAAGGAAAACCGGCACCACTGACTTTGTTGCCGAGCTCAAAATCGACCAGGTCGTAGCGGCTGATGAGATCCCAGTGTGGAACAGCATCTTGAGTAAGCTTTGGCATATCTCCTTCCTGATGCACATTGAGATTATCGGCTGCAGATCGTCCTGGAGGAACAGATGGGTGCGGCAGATTTGGAATCTCGACCAGTTTTTCCTGCAGCTTTTGTTTGGCTTCTGACAGCCGATCGGCGGCCAGCTTTGATTTTTCCTTGATGATGCCGTTTTTTTCTTTCAACGCATTGGCTTCCTGCGCTTTTCCCTGTTTATAAAGTTCGCCGATCTCTTTGGCCAGCAGATTGGCTTCGGCAAGTAGTTCATCCTGTTCCTGTTGGGCTGCGCGACGATCTTCGTCAACCTGAATCACTTCATCTATAAGTTCAGGGTTTTTGAAGTTTTTTAGGGCAAGCCGTTGAAGAACTTCTTCTTTGTTTTCGCGGATGTGATTTATCTGTAGCATAGAGCGATGAAATATTTGTGCAAAAATACTTTTTTAATGCGGATACTCCGTTTGTTTAGGTTGTGATTTGTTGCAAAAACGATGCTTTTCATGATGGTCAGGAAACAAAAAAACCCGGCTCTTCGAAGTGAAAGCCGGGTTTCAATATGTTTACTAAATCAGCTTAGTTCACAGTTTCGTTTTCTTCGAAAGGAACAACTGAAATATATGAACGATTGTCTTTTTTCTTGCGGAATTCAACAGTACCGTCAACCATGGCAAAAATCGTGTGGTCTTTTCCTATTCCAACATTTTTACCTGGGTGATGGGCTGTGCCACGCTGACGAATGATAATATTGCCAGCTTTGGCAACCTGTCCGCCATAAATTTTTACACCAAGTCGTTTACTTTCTGATTCGCGACCGTTCTGGCTACTACCTACTCCTTTTTTATGTGCCATTGTTCTCTGTTTTTATCGGTTCGTTACGCTTTAATATTTTCGATCAGCACCTTGCTCAGGTATTGACGATGACCATTTTCGAGCTGATAGCCTTTTCTTCTTTTCTTTTTGAAAACAATCACTTTGTCACCTTTGAGGTGTGTAAGGATTTTGGCTTCAACGTTGGCGCCTTCAACAAGTGGAGCACCTACCGTAGTTTTGCCCTCATTGTCAATCAGTAATACTTTGTCGAAAGAAATCTTGCTTCCTTCTTCCCCTTCGAGTCTGTGAACAAAAACCTCCTGACCTTTGGTCACTTTAAACTGCTGTCCTGCGATGTCAACTATTGCGTACATTTCTTTATTGGGAATTGCTAATTATGGTCAAAAATTTGAACCGCAAAAATACAAAAATATTTGATGTGTCAAACTTTTGTTACATTATTTTTTAAATGTCTTGTTTTGTGGGCGTTAAACGTCTTTTTCTGTTGTAATTGAGGTTCACGAGTACCACGCCGGCAATGATCAAACTGATCCACAACACGATAGAAGCCTCGAAATGCTCCCCGTCAGTAATACCCCAAAGCAAAGCTACAACCGGAATGAGATAGGTCACTGAGGAAGCAAAAACCGGTCCCGTAATTTTTATCAGCACATTAAAAGCCATCATGGCGAGGGCTGTCCCCACCACAGCAAGGATGGAAATATAACCAATACCAGCCCAAACAGCTGGCTCGCTGATGATTTTTGGCACAAAGCCGGTAAACCCAAATAGCACCACAAGTGCCGGGAATCCCACAACAAAAAACGTGATGGCTGTAATAGTTACACTATCAACATGTTGCAGCTTTGTCTTAATAAGGTTAACGTTGAAGGCATACATGATTGTCGCCAGAATAATCAATGAGGCATAACCGATATTGAAACTGAAACCATGTCCTCCACTCACCGAAATCAGGCCAACTGCACCTCCAAGTCCAACAAAAACACCTATGATACTTAGTGGTCTTGTCTTTAATTTAAACATGCTGATACCTACTAAAAGTGTAAATAATGGAGTCAGCGAATTGAGCAGGCCTGCTGTGGAACTGTTGATCCCTTTCTGGGCAGCGGCAAACAGAAAGGCAGGGAAAAAATTGCCGATAATTCCTGATAAAGCCAACCAGCCAAGGTCTCTTTTGCCAAGCTTATTTAGTCTCTTCAATGCGAAAGGCAATAAAAACAAAAATGTGATAACAACCCTCAGCGATCCAACTTCTGACGGGTCGAAATAGAGCAATCCCTTTTTAATCAAAATAAATGAACTTCCCCAGGTGAGGACAAGTGCCAGGAGGATAAGCCAGGATATCAGTTTGTTACTCATGCTTTTTTGATGCCAAAACTTAGTTTGAGCCGGCGCAAAGGTATCTTATTTTACCAACTTTTTTTCATTTTTGCGAATTGTTGCAACCAATACCACAGGCGCGTTGTTTTAATATTAGGGCACAGCTTCAAAAAAGGCTGCAAAATTTGCTACTTTTGTTTTCCAAAACGTCTAAGATTCAATTGTAAGTCATGTCAAAACAGCGGGCAATCTTACAGTGAAGTCAACGTTATTGAGTGATATGAAAACTGAGCAGGATCGCATACTTGAAGGCCTTAAGGCGGGAGACGAGAAGATTTTTGACGAAATCTTCAGACTCTATTATCCCGTACTTACTATTCATTGTTTGCGCTTTGTTCCAGATCAGGATCTTGCTGAAGAAATCGTACAGGATGTTTTTGTGAAATTGTGGCTGCGTCGTAATGATATTGTGGTCACCGCTTCACTGAAAGCTTATCTTTACAGGGCGGTGCAGAATCATGCACTCAATTACCTGAACCAATTAAAAATTCAAGAGCGCTATAAACAATTTGTTGGCTTTCAAACTTATAATGGGGCCGAAAGTCCTCTGGAAAAGCTACAGGAGAAAGATCTTGAAGAACGCATCAAAGAGGCTGTATTGAGCTTGCCAGAGAAGAGGCGCGAAGTATTCGAATTAAGCCGGCACGAAGGGATGAAAAACAAAGAAATCGCAGAAAAATTGAATATTTCTGTGAAAACTGTCGAAAACCAAATGACTAAAGCGCTCGAATTTTTGAGAAATAAGCTGAAAGATTATGTTTTTTAAAATTTTGTAATTAAATTTATTGCCCCTAAAATAGCACCTAACAAAAGAAATTTTAAAAAAAGTTAAATTAAAAATAATCAGAGCAATAGGGGAAAAGTCGTATAAGATTGTCAAATAAGAGCATTAATAACTGAACAGAATAGGTCAAATGCCTTTTGTAAACAAGAAATATCGCAAGCTAGCCTCACTTTATGTGAGTGGAAACTGCACCGAAGCTGAAAAGCAAAGCTTCGAGCAATGGCTTGCCGTTTCTAGGGACCATCAGGACTATTTTGCCAGTTTTCAGCGTGCCTGGAATCTAAGCGCTGCTGCAAGTTTGAAATCCGAAATCGACACCGAAAAAGCACTGAATAAGGTGCACAGTAAGATCACCAGCATTTCCGCCGATCAACGCATTTCAAAAGTTTCAAGCCACCGTAAATTGTATATGGCATTGCGTGTAGCCAGCAGCGCTGCAGCAATATTATTGCTGGGTTTCGTGGTTTACTATTTCACCAGAACAACTGTAAACACACAGCCAGTTGCGTATACCGCACAGAACAACCAGCAGTCAGCTTATCAGTTGGCCGATGGTAGTCAGGTCTTCATGAAAGACGGAAGTGTTCTAAAGTTTCAATCTAACTTCGGAAATCTGGACCAAAGAACCATCACTTTTGAAGGTGAAGGTCTTTTTGAGGTGGAACACAATGCGGCAAAGCCATTTATTGTCAATGCTGGAAACCTGCAGATTGAAGTTTTAGGCACAACCTTTAACCTGAGCGCTGTTGAAGGAACATCAATGTATACCTGCGATCTTATCGAGGGAAAAGTGCGATTTGCAATGATCGACAGATCAAATGGTCAGGTTTTGGAGCAGATTGTTTTGTTGCCCGGTCAGCGGGGGACCTACAATCTCAGTAGCAATCAAATCAGTCGCGGCGATAGCCCGGCAAATGTCAGTTCCTGGAGAACCGGCGTGCTTTCATTTAATAATGTTCCTCTTGGCGAAGTAATGAAAGTCATTGGTGAAACCTATAACCTCTCTATTAATCTCGACCCAACTTTGGCTGACCTCAGGCTTACAGCACGATTTGAACAAGAAAAACCTGAAAGCATTTTGGAAGCCATTCGTGTTATTTTCGACCTGAAAATTACACAAACCGAAAATAGGGTGGTTATCCGCTAAATTTGGGTCTGTCCATCCTGAGTCCACATTTTTTATTGTACATTAGCAGCGCGAAAAAATGCGCCAATATGATTGTGTTTACTGCTAATTCAACAAAACCCATTAGACATTTTTCAGTAAATAAAACTTTACAATTGGTGTTGAGCCTTTTCTTGTTGGTTGCTCCGCAGATTACCGGAATTAGTGCCCAAAACATGGATTCTTTGCGTGTTTCTGTCGATTTCAATCAGGTGAAGTTATCTCAGGCACTTGATTATCTGTACGATCATTACAAATTGAATATTGCTTTCAGTAAACCAGATGATACACAGGATGTCTGGGTGAGTTTTAAGGCAAGCAACCAAACCGTTGAACAAGTGCTGGATGGCCTGATGAACAACACCACATTTACTTTCCGTAAAATTGGCAGTCAATATGTTGTTTACAAAAAAGGTGATTTAGCAAGGTCGACAGCCCAGAGCAAACTCCCGGAAGAGACAAAGCCAGCAGAAGCATTAATATCTCCGATACCTGACACCGTTATTGCTTACAAAACACGTTACCAGATTGACACGCTTATTCATACGGATACAATTACCCGTGTTGATACCGTGGTAATAATGGACACTGTAACGATTTACAGGGAAAAGGCCAACGAGGGAAACAGAAGAATCAAACCCCTACGCACTGATATATTTGATCAGGATGCACGCAGAAGACAAGGTTTTGCCGTTCATTTATATTATGGAGGGATGTTGAGTTTTATTGACAATATACCCAATGATGATGCAGCTTCTGATTTGGCTTCTATTTGGAACCGGGCAGAAAAAGTTTCATTCAGGAGTAAAATGGCTGGATTAAATCTGGTGCTCAACCAACCAAAATTTTATCTGAGTGCCGGTATTTCATACACCGACATCAGCCACCGGTTTCAGTACAGCAAAATTGATCTGATTGGCGGAAATTACCTTGTAGACACCCTCGATACCTATTATGCCATTAGCGGGATGGATACTACCTTTTACTATGTCACAGATTCTGCATATATCCCAATCTCAGAAAGACGTTTTGACTATCTCGACATGAACCATTTTGGAATCCTGGAATTACAATTGGCAGCAGGCTATACTTTTCTTCAGTTTCCGGGCGTTAGGGTTTATGCAAAAGGCGGCATAGGACTGGGGTTTCTGATTAATTACAGCGGATCGGCCATAGCAAACGACGAAAAGCAGCAAGCTGTGCCAGCGAAAGATATCGAAGCGCAAGGATTCCGGTTTTCATTCAATGCGGGCATCGGGGGGCGCTTCAGGGTGAGCGATGCCTTCGATCTTGTACCCGAAATCAACTATATTAATTATCCGGGATCCGTTTTTACCGATTACCCTGTAAAGCGACATGTTTCGGCTGTGAGTTTTCGTGTCGGATTGATGTATTATTTTTGACGCATGATCAACAAGACCGTGAAAATAAAACCTGGATTTAAGGAAAAGCTAAAATGTTGCATGCTAACTGCATATGCGATTTTGATACTTTTTGGTACATCAGTCCATGCACAGACACCTGTTGAAGTAGGAGGTATTATTACGGGTTCAACTGTCTGGACCAATGATTTTACCTACATTGTGACAGATGATATCAGAGTTCCTCTGAACGCTACGCTCAGTATTGAGGCAGGAACAAAAGTTTTTTTTCAGCAGTCAAAAGGTTTGAGCATCGAAGGCGGTAACTTTTTTGTGAACGGAACGGAGGCTGATACAGTATCCTTTTTACCTTATCATACCAATCCTGCACAAAGCTGGAAATGGAAAGGAATTTCGATTAACAGTATCAACCAGGTCGAGAAAGTGATTATTGAGTTTGCCTGCATCAAAGAGGCCGAAGTTGGGATTGAGCTAAACAACTCGTCATATGTGCTGATTAGCTCCACATGCCTGATGGACAATTTTTGGAGGGGAATCAGCATGTCCAACTCTTCAGATAATAAGTTAGTTGGTTCACATATTAAAAACAATTATGTTGGTATCGAAATTCTGGCAAAAAGTGCTACTGGAATTTCGGCAAACAACACGATCGAAAACAATGAAATTGTTCAATCCACCACTAATATTCTTGTCATCAATGAAAGTAGTGGAATTTGCAAAAACAACACCATCCTCGGGAATGTTGTTTCGGGAGGCATCAATGGGATCTGGCTCGACAACAGCGGAACTTCTACCTCATTCCAAAATACAATATCCCAAAATGCGATCATAAACAACGGCGGTGGTTTTGGTTATGGACTCTATTTGGCCATGGATTCCACGGTTGTTTCGCAAAATATTTTTTGGAAGAATGACAATGCTATTTCTTTCCGAAACGCCTCATCAGGCAGTATTTTGCAAAATACTTTTTACGAGAATGAGGCCTGTATCCCGATCGGAGTGGGGTCGAAAAGAAACCGCGTTCAGAACAATACCTTTGCTGAAAACGGTCAGCAGGTACTTTCAATCAATGAAGCCGCCGGTACTGTAGTCTATCTGAACAACTTCGTTCATAATATACTTGATACCAGCCTTGTAGCAAATCTTACCAGCCAAAATCTCAATGCCACCGGCAATTATTGGGGAACAGTTGACACCCAGCGCATCGATCAACTGATTTGGGACCAGCAGGATGATCCGCAACTGGGCGAGCTCTTTTATGTGCCGCATTTAACTGAACACGATACAATAGCGCCCATTTCACCACCTTATCAGGTAAAAAAGCAGTGGGTTGATGGCCGTGTACGACTCAGTTGGAGGCCTAATCAGGAAGCGGATTTTTCTGCATACAATATATATTATGGTGGTTTTAGTGCCTATCAATTTAAACAGGTTATACTTGGTGTAACCGACACGGTCATTTACCTCAATAATTTGCAGTTGATTGATACCATTGCAGTGACTTCCGTCGATCAGCATCACCAGAGCAGTGATAAACCGATGTATCTGTCGCACGAGAGTGCTTTTGCCTTTGCAAAGACATCGGCTTTTGCAGGGGTTGATACTTCTGTTTGTAAAAACGAAAGTGTTTACCGGATCAACAATGCCAGTGCGCCGGGTGCTTTCGAAAGCCTGAAGTGGACAAGCAGTGGTGATGGTGTCTTTTCTGAAAATCATGCGCTTAACACTATTTATTTTCCGGGTGATCAGGATTTTGCGCGTGGTTGGTCACGTATCGAACTGGTTGTTGTAACGACTGATGAAACATTCTCTGACTCCTTTATTTTGTCCTATTCTGATGATCCTGTTGCTTTCGCTGGAAATGATACAATTATTGGAAAACAGCTTTCGCTTTCGCTGGATAATGCAGCAGCCATAGATGCTGATGTTGTTTTTTGGGAGACTATGGGTGATGGAAGTTTTGATCAACCCAATGTAGTTCACCCGGTTTACACACCTGGTGAATCTGATGCTGAATTGGGAAGTGTAAATCTGGTAATGCACGTGAGTTCTCCTTGCGGTGAAGTTTCTGATACGATATCAGTGGATATTTTAGATACATTCAGCCTTTCGGGCCGCGTATGGTTTGATGGCCAGCCAATTGCAGGAGCCATGGTTTTGGCAGTTAATCTGCATAAAAACACAGTTCGTTATGCCGACCGCATCTTGACGGATGAAAATGGGTATTTTGATTTCAGCAGCCTCTTTGAAGGAAATTATGTGGTTTTTGCAGTGCCAGATACAGCTGTGGGACTGCAGGCAATCTCCTGTTATTATGCAGAAGAAGAACATTGGGAATCGGCACACCGGATCATACTGAATGCAGATGTGTATGATGTAGATGTCAAACTGCAGCCAAAAGCAAATAACCTGCCACAAGGAACTGGTATAATCAGTGGAAAGTTCAATCTGCCGATCGAACCTTTTAGGGCGCAGTCACTTTTTTGTGGGGACTGGTTTAGCCGCGACGCAGGTCAGCTTTGCAATGACGGCCTGTCGAACATCAGCATAACCCTGTACAACCCTAACCTGACCAGCGCTTTGGGCTATACGCTCACCGACGCCAATGGCCGTTTTAGTTTTAAAAATCTTCCATTTGGGATGTACCGTTTGCATGCTGAAGTGCCGGGCTATCCTATCAATCTTTCTCCCTTGCTTAGTCTGGATGCCGCTACACCAGCACTGACCAATGTGCAAATGAAGATTGAGCAGGAAAAAATCAGCATATTTCTTCCGGATGGTGAATCAGATCCTGATGTAATTACCTCCTTTTTCCCCAATCCGGTCAGAGAAGTACTATCGCTGAGCTTTTCTGATCAAGGATTCCACACCTTATATATCTACGATTTAAATGGGCGGGTTATGATAGAAAAACAACTGACACCGCTTGAAGAAGGTAATCAACAGCTGTATAGTATCAATCTATCAGGTTTACAGCAAGGGGTATATGTGGGTTTGCTGCTTTCATCCAAAACATACCAGCGCTTTACATTTGTTAAACAATAGTTAAAGATTTCTATAGGGCTATTGACAATCAGTATTTTACAAAGAAAATAAGTCATAAGTCATTGGCTGGTTCGGAAAATTGCCGGAGAATGAATAATTTCGCGCCGCAAAACAACAATGACGATCAATCAAATATTCACAACTTTTAATGCGTAGGGGTAAAGACAAATCATTTTGTCTTATAAATGCTGAGTAGCTGTTTTAACCAATCAGTTTCAGCAAACGTTTAAAACAATAAACTAATCAACTAATAATTAATAATTTATAAACTGTTAATGCCTGATTGTGCAAAAATATTTCAAGCAAACAAACACCCTAATTGATGTTTTTTTGACTGATTTTTTGAGCTAAATCGGCTTGATGGCTTATGGAATTTCGAGAATTAACACTTTTTAACAGTAAGAGTGCATGAACGAAAAAGACGACATTCCTTATTATTTGATCCAAAATTTGGATTTTTCATGCTTGTTGGCGCAAGCTGGCAGGTATATCAACGCGATAAATCAATCAATTATTCACTTTTTATTAACTAAATCAATTTTATCATGAACAGAAAAACTACTTTTCTGCGATGGCTTGGTTCGTTGATGATGGGAGCAATCCTGTTGTTTGGAACCGGTCAGCTCGTGGCGCAAGAGCGTCTCGAGGTTACGCCCGCGGTTCTCGATCTGGGTTTTCGCCCAATTGGAGCCTGGACTGAACCAGCAACTTTCACCCTCGAAAATACAGGTGTAGGTGCTGTTACAGTAAACAATGCTGAAATTACAGCTTCCGATTTCTTTGGAGTTGTAGGTACTTTTCCTCAAACACTACAAGAAGGTGATACCTATGAAGTTGGCATCTCAACTTTTGGTACAGCTACACCTGGCGTACTCAATGGCAGCTTTGTTGCCCAATGGGGAGCAGGTCGTGCTGTAACAGTTGCTGATTTCACTGCTAACGCTTATACTCCTATCCAAGGTGATGTAGTTGAGACTGCATTTGACCTTCCTATTGTTCCTGCTCCAGTGGCAACACCATTAAGCCTTGGGGCTGCTACAAGAGAACAGAATGGATTGTATAAAAATTACATCCTTCCAAATGACCTGCCTGGCGCTGCAACCGAAGCTGATGAGGTTTATAAGCTTGAATCTGCAACTGATGTATTAGTTTCATTAGCTGCTACTTCTGGAACACTAAACTTTGCTATTTATGCAGAAGATTTCAGTGGCGAAGATGGCCCAATGGCGACCAATGCTTTGGTTCAGGGTATCGACAATATTACCGACTTTGAAATGTTTGCAGGTACATATTACTTAGTTATAAGTTATACTGACCTTGTAGTTTCTGCTACTTTAAATGCAACAGCCATGCCAGCTCCTGACCAGGCTGTTTACGTAGCTCCTGCTGACGGCGCTGTTGACATTGTGAACAGCGACATGCTTGAATGGACTTTGGGTGCTAACACTCTTGAATATCAGGTTGTTTTGGGAACAACTTATCCACCTGCAACTGTTGTTGTTGATTGGACAAGCGACCTGATGGAAGAATATACTTTGGCCAACCTTGAGCCAAACCTGCAGTATTTCTGGCAGGTGAATACCCGCAACGGCAATGGTACTACTGTTGGCGAAATCTGGGGATTCACTACCACATTAACTCCTCCTCTTAACTTTATGGCCGACAATGAAGAAATCTACGAAGGCGACGACGTAGTTTTGTCATGGGATAGCCCGGTTGGTGGAAGAGCTTTCCTTGGTTACAATGTATATCAGGATGGCGCAATGATCAATACTTCATTGGTTACTGCCACAACTTACACTGTAAGTGGTTTAACTTATAATATGGCTGGTTACGACTTTGCTGCAACTGCCGTTTATGACGAAGGTGAATCTGATTTCTCTGATGTTGCTACCGTTCAGGTTTCTGGCGAAGGCATGGTTAATGGTAATGTTTCTGACTTTATCACCTCTGATGACATTGCTGGTGCAACTGTTGAATTTGTTGGTGATGATGAATTTGGTGTAGAACACACTTATACATTCACAACAAACGCTTCTGGTAATTATTCAGGCGATGTATTGGTCGGAACTTATGCAGTTTCTGTTTCAGCTGACGGCTACATCGACCAATCTTTGGCTGGTGTTGCTGTTGCTTACGGCGCTACTGTTACCAACGACTTCGAATTGCTCGAAACAGCTTATCCTGTTGCCGTTGTAACTGCCAGCCCATTTGGCGATAACATTCTGATTGAATATAGCTTCGATGCTCCTTCTTTTGTTCCTCAGGTATATCCTTTCGATACCAAAGGTATGAGCGAAGCACGCATTCAGAAAACCTGGAATGAATTCCTAAAATCAAACAATTTCACAGCAACTGCCAACGACAACAACCGTGCATTTGTTGAATTCCAGATCTGGCGCGAAAAATCATACCTGCCTGGTTCAATGGAAATGATCGGCACAACTTCACAAACACAATTCGTTGATTTCGATTGGGATCAACAGGATTGGGGTGTTTACAAATGGTATGTTGTTGCTGTTTACGACCTGAATCAGTCAGCTCCTGTTGCATCGAACCCGATCGACAAGGACATGTACACCATGGTTGACGTAACTGTTGCCCTCAACTCAGGCGACAGTCCTGCCGGAACTTTGGTTGAATTTACCAACGTTGACGAATCACCAGATTTGGTTTACTCAACTTTGTTGGGTGCTGATGGTATGTATGCATGGGACAGCTTCCGCAGAGGTACTTATGATATTTCTGTGAGCTTACCTGGTTATGGAACCATTACCGAAACCGGTGTTGACATTTTCGACGAAGCTTCATTCACCTGGCAGATGCAGGAAATTCTTGCTCCTCCGGCTAACCTCTATGTAACCCCAACTGGCTTGGCTACATGGGAAGGCGGATCAGTTCTTCCTTTTGCTCCTGTTATGGAAGCTTTCGATGCTGGTATTCCAGCTGATTGGACGATTTCATACGGCCCAACTGCCGAACTTCCAGATACTTGGGAGAATGTAACAAGTTATAATACGAATTCAATCGATGGCACTCCTTTTATGTTTGTTAATTCAGACGCAGCTGGTAGCGGAATCGTTGATGCATATTTAACCTCACCTGTTGTTGCTTCTGAAGGTGAGGCAGCACTCTATGTTGAATTTGACCAATACTTGAATAATTTCCTCGACTCAGATCTTGGTATTGTTGAAGTATTTGATGGCAGTGACTGGGTTGCAGTTCTGACGCAGACAACAGATTATGGAACATGGGCTGCTCCAAACCACGTTGTTATTGATGTAACGGCTTATGCAAATGCTGACTTCCAGGTTCGTTTCCATTACACCGCTGATTATGGTTGGTATTGGGCTGTTGACAATGTGAGCATTACCAATGCAGCTCCTGCACCACGTGCTTTCGAAACTTACAAAATTTTCTTTGATGGCACTTTGCTTGGCGAAGTTACCGACACTGAATACCAACATGGTGGATTTGGCGAAACTCTCGTTGACGGACAAGTTTACACCACAGGTGTAGCAGCTGTCTTCTCAACAGGCCAGTCAGCTACTTCAGAATTCACATGGAAATATGTTGCCTGCGACAATTACGATGTTCCTGCTGATTTCATGGCAGAACAAGTTGTTGGTTCACTCGATATCAACCTGAGCTGGACAAACGTTGACGCAGCTGCTTTGGATACCATCTCGGCTTTGAGAATCTACCGCAATGGTGAAGAATACACAGAACTTGACTTTACTGCTGGTGCTGTTTCTTCTTTCCTTGACGAAGACCTCGAATTTGGAGACTATACTTATTGCCTCACCTATATTTATGACAGTGGTGCTGAAACCTGTACAGACGCAGTTTGTTCAGACGCAGTTACCATCACTGGTGGTGGTTATGTAAATGGTACTGTTACTGCCTTCGACGGTGGTGCTGCTATCGAAGGTGCAATGATCACCGTATTTAACGATGATTTCAGCTTCGAATTTACAACCGACGCAAGTGGTTATTACGAAGGTGAAGTTGTTGATGGCACTTACAACTACCTGGTTGAAGCCGCCAACTTCGAATCACAAACCCTCGAGGGTGTTGTTGTTACTTTCGGTGCTACCGTTACCAACGACTTCTCTCTACTCGAGTTCCCATTCCCTGTTAGCAATGTTATTGCTGAATACCAGGGTGAGAATGCTGTAAAAGTTACCTGGAATTCTCCTGGAACTACCAGTGCTGCTGCCGGTGTATTCGAAGATTTCGATAACGGTATCCCATCAATGGTTGTCGTGGATGCTCCTACTGCCAACTGGTCAGCTGCCAACAGCAATCTGATCCTGAATGCTAGCGGAACTGGCGCATGGAGATCAGCTTACTACAACGAAAGCTTCGGCGATTTCGTTTACGAAGTTGAAATGCAGCGCACAGCTGGTGCTACAACCGGTTCAATGGGTGTTTATGTTAGAGGTACTGGCGTGATGGATCCAACTGTAGGTAATGGTGAATATGCAAACGTATTTACAATTACTCAAAGCGGTTCATACTGGTATGCTACTTTGGTTGATGGTGACCTGATGGGTGACTGGACAGGCTGGTTGACTTCAAGTGCAATCAACACAACCGGTTCAAACATCATCACTGTGAATGCTCAGGGTTCAACAGTTCAGTTCTTTGTAAATGGAACACTGGTTCACACCGTGAACAACACTACCCTGACAGATGGTTATTGCGGTACTTTCATTGCTGAAGGAACTGCTGCCACTACTACAACATGGGATTATATGTCGATCGAACCAGGCGCAGCTGTAGCTTATGGCTATGAAACACCAGCTCCTGCTATCGAAAGCAAAGGAACCCTTGCTGAAGCATTTATCACTTACGATAACACTGTTGCTCCTAAGAGCGTAAGCTTCCACCAGGCTAATGCCAATGCTGGTCGCGAACTCAATGGATACAACGTATGGCGTCTGCCCTGCCAGGGTGGCGATTATACCTTCCTTGGTTACACACTCGACACTACTTTTGTTGATAACCAATTTGGAAGCCTCGATGCAGGTGTTTACAAATGGGCTGTTGAAGCCGTTTACACCAACAACAACGCTGAACCACAGTTCTCAAACTGTCTTGATAAAGACATGATTACTCAGGTAAGCGTTACTGTATCGACCAACTCACTCGACAGTCCTGAAGAAACAGACGTTATGTTTGTTAATACTTCAGAACCTGATCTCGAACTGACTTATGAAACCACTTTGGATGCCTCTGGTTTCTTTGCATGGGATGAGTTCCGCAAAGGTACCTATGACATCATGGTTGAGAAATATGGATTTGCTCCTATCTCACTGACTGGTTATGTTATCGACGGCCCTGAAGCTTTCGTATGGGTTCTCGAAGAACTCTTGATGCCTGTTGAAGATCTCTATGTAACACCTACTGGTTTTGCAACCTGGAGACAAGGCGGTATCATTCCTTTCGAACCATTTATGGAAAACTTCGATGCTGGTTTACCAGACACATGGACTGTTGTTGATGGTGGTTCTACATCAGACACATGGTTCAATACAACTAGCTACAGCGGTAACAGCGTGGATGGAACTCCATTTATGTTTGCCAACTCTGATGCTGCCGGTTCAGGTTCAACCATGGACGAACAGTTGATTTCACCTGTGATCGATGCTTCAAACGCTGAAGAGCTGTACCTGATGTTTGACTATGTATACCAATACATTGGAAGTGAATACTTCGCAGTGGATGTATATGACGGTTCAGACTGGGTAGAAGTTGCCAGAAAAGAAGCTGACTCAGGCCCATGGCCATGGGGACCAACTGTAAATGAGGTGATTGACATCACTGAATATGCCAACCCAATGTTGCAAGTACGTTTCCACTATGTATCAAACTCATGGAACTGGTATGTGGCAGTTGACAATGTTGTTGTAACCGACAACATGGATCGCTATGCTGACCGCGCCCTTCAGGGTTATAAAGTTTGGTTGGATGGCATCTTTGTTACCGATACACCAGATACTTTCTGGCAATATGACGTAACCAACCTTGTACCAGGACAATCATACTTTGCAGAAGTAGCCGCTGTTTACACAAATGGCATTTCAGCAAAAATGAACTACACATGGACATATGTTCCTTGTTCTGACTATCCAGGACCTGAAGTTTATACAGGCGAATTGGTTAACAACGACAAAGACGTACTGTTGACCTGGTCAAATGTAGAACCTTTGCAACTGGTAATGATTACCCAGAATCCTGGTGAACATGCCAACGGATACTTCCAGCAGTTTGGATATGGCTACGGCGTTGCTTACGACCTGAGCGCTTATCCGGATGCATTGGTTAACTCAATCAACTTCCGTCATGCTTCATGGGGAACAACCGGTACATGGGATTACAACATCCACGTATACGATTGGGATACCAAGACGCTGCTTGGAACATTTGGACCATTCCAGACAACAGGAAATGACGTTTGGGAAAATGGTGTGATGCTTGATGACATCTCAACCGGTGGTGCCAGCACAGTTGCTATCCTGATGGAGCCCCTTGGAAACCTTCCAACAGATGCTTATCCAGATATGTCGTCTGACAATGCCGCTGATCCACAAGGATCAATCTACGGACCATTGAGCGATGTAAACGCTATTGGATCATCCACTATTGGTAACTTCCTGATGGAAATGTACATCTACACAGCCAATGGTGCAGTTCGCGCTACACCAGTTAACTTCGACCTGGTACAAGCTCCTGCAGCTGAAGCCAGAGCCGGTAGCCGTGCTGTAACTGAAGTACCAGTTATCAGTCAGAACGTAACCGTTGATGGCCGTGATGTTGACCCATTCGTTGGCGCCAATATCTACCGCAATGGTGTGATGATTGCTGAAATGGTAATGGACACCTTCTATCTTGACCAGGACGTAAACGGTGGTGAATACACTTACTGTCTGCGTTATGTATACGAAAGTGGTGCCATGACCTGCGAAGACGCATACTGTCTTGATATTGCAGTACCATGCGCTGCTCCAAAGAACCTCGATGGAGAATATGTATGGAACTACAACAACGGCAATCCTGAATTTGGATCAATGATCACCTGGGAACCATCTGTAGCTCCTGTTGCTGAATGGTTGTACTATGATGACGGCACCAATGTTGACGGTATCGGCGGACCAGCCTCGTTTACCTGGGCTATCAAGTTCGATCCTGCACAGCTTGCTGACTACGATGG
>DINQ01000020.1:71016-620499 GCA_002426795.1 Bacteroidales bacterium UBA5536 | reverse complement strand
AGCAGCACAAATTGATGCAAAGGTTGAACAAATAAATCCGGATCGCTGGTCTTAGCTGTTTGGTGCCTTGGGTAAGTTGATTCGTGCCTCGGGTAAGTTGATTTGTGCCTTGGGAATCTTGTTTCTTCCAAACACACGCGACCGCCATGCCGCTTCACACCCTCCTGCCTGCCGGGCTTGATGCTTTTTTTTTCAAACGAACAACCCTGGCAGGCAGGCTTACCTAATGCCAGGCAGGCAGGCGCGGCCTGTCCGAAGTGTCGGGACTATAGCGTTTTCGTAAAGACAAAAATAACTTACAATAGAGTGCGGTGGCCCGCGTGATCGGCGGGCGCATCTTGCTGTCTCCTATTCACCCGCATACATTAAAGGCGAACCTACATCATTTTTAGCGTGCAGCATCAACAAAACTTGAATAATTAATTGGCAGTTTTATTCCTGAAAAACCACATCACCTCCCTTTTATCACAACCAATCGCTTATTTACCATGCCCTTCGCCGTAACAACACGAACCAGGTAAATACCTGACTCGTAATCAGATGTATTGAGTGTATAGCTTTGGTGGTTCAAGATTGTTTCAAAAACTACCTGCCCGAGGTCATTCACAACAATTAGCCGGCGCATTTCATTACCTTTAATAGTTAGGCTATTGCTGGCAGGATTGGGGTACATTTTAATTGGAACAACATCAATTTCATTCAGGTCTTCATACATCCAAATACACCAAAAATCTTCATCGGGAACCCAATACGAATAAGCAGCTGCCGATTCACAGCTATCTTCTCCATTCACATACACTGCGGTCACCTGATAACACATGAGGGTAATCCAATCGATGGCAGGATCAAAATATTCATGGGTATCACCAGGCACACTAATCAGAAAACTGAAATCCTCACCGTAAAGTCTGCGGTATAGGTTGTAATAATCGGGCTGTAGAATGTTTTCGGAGACAACTTGATGTACGCTCGCGTCAAGTTGTGCTTTTGGGGATCTTTGATTACTGCTTGCACTGGTTTCTGATGGAAGACTTGCCGTTTCGCCAGTTGCCGTGGTCACATATCCACGCAGGTTCCAGGTGTAATCCAGTCCATAGTCGCTCAGGTGTTCCCAGGAGAGACCGTCCATTGAAATCAGGTCTCCATTGGGTTGGTTTTGGTTTGGTCCGCAGGCTGCAGGTTCATCGGCGCCATCAGTAGCATGCACAGCTATCCATAATTCCTTCGTTACATCAACCAAAACCGATTCGGTTAGTGAAAACGCTTGCCATTGCTCATTTTCAAGCCCGCTCAGCATTTGCGAATGCAGCAGCGTGGCAGCATTGTCTCCTTCATAAATACGGAGCTCTTTATCCGTTGTTGTTTTGTTGTAAAGCTCTATTTTGGTCAGTGATGTACCCTCATAGGCGGCAAGCTGAACCGGATCGAATTTAATGGCCCAGGTAAAAGCATCTGGCCCGCCAATTCCTTCTATATTTGTGCCATCGTCATAATACAGCCAGCCGACAATATCCGGAGAAGCCCATTCAACCATCGCTCCATAAACCACGATTCCATTATCCCAAACCCACTCAGGACCGCCATAAATGTTTTTAGGAGAAGCACACGGAACCTCAAACTCCACACAATAGGCATCTTCACACGTCATGGCGCCACTTTCGTAAACATAGCGAATACAGTAATTGTAAACACCTCCAAATACCTGATAATCAACATAAAAAGTATCGGTCAGCATTTCTGCAATCAAATCACCATTGCGATAAATATGAGCGCCAACAAAAGGATCTGTCAGTTGATTTTGCACACCTGTTAGTTGGCCAACAGGATGATCAAAGGCATTCGATATGCTTTTGTCTGCCATAGGAACCTTTATCAGGCTGGCCTCAGAACTTGCTGACTGTTGCTTACCATAGCGGGTATAAATGTACAATTCCATCAGGAAGTTGCCCAGAGTTGATGAGCTGAACGCGTTTACATCAGACAGCGAACAGTAGATAGATCCTTGCGGATCGGCAGCCTCATCGGCAGAAAGACAAGGATAAGCATCGGAAGGCGAATGACCAAGAGGTTCGAGTAGAATTGCGATTGTGCTAGTTCCTCCGGCATGGGTGTTGTTAAGCATAATATCTGTTTCCCATTGGTCGTCACCTGTTGTTTGGTAAGGGCCGAAGCTCTCAATAAGTGTTCTGTTTTCCCAGTCGTACACATGTACTTTATATTCCCAAATGCCAGAAAGTGCATAGGACATATGGTGAAAACCCATTGAACTGAGCACAGCATCCGGGTAGCTGCTCAGATCATAAACAACACCATATCCATGGCCAAATTCTTGCCAATACGCAATTTCAGGTTCACCGGGATTCTGGCTTATCCTCACAAGTTCCATGGGCTCCATATCAGACCATGTCAAGAGTACATCATTGTTGTAATAATTGAGCATTTCAACAGTAAAAAGTTGTGGACCGGCATAGTCAGCGCAGGGCACAAAGCTCCAGCTATACGCTTCTTTTTCAGAAATTCCGTTGGTATAAACGGCTGCAACTTCGGTAAGATAGGTTTGCCCGGTGACCAGATTCGTTTCATCGAATTGCCAACTGTTCTCCTGGGTCTCGCCTATAAACAGCCCGTTGAGCCAAAGTTTGTAGCTGGTGATGGAACGTTGAGGAGAGGTTTTCGACCTGGTTATCTGAGCATTATTCTTTTTCGAAGTTTTAGCGACTTTGTACTGCTTTGCGGGCAAAAGAGTGTTTTCGGCGGCGTTCGGGCCTTTTGCGCTGATGGCTCCACCAGCTGGCGTTGACCATACAGCATAGCCGTTGGGATTTACAAAAAGGTCTTCAACAGGCAGAAACAATTCAACGAGCACCCATTGAAAGTCTTCAGCTTCGTCGATCAGATAGCCACTGACCAAAACGGGGCTAAATCCAGCCTTTTCAACCTGGATGTCATATGTCCCCTTGCGGAACTCTTCCCAGAAATAATAACCCGAATCATCCAGTTCAATGTCGTAAACCAGCCCAAGAGCCGGCTCAGAAATATTGGTGAAGACCACCTGAGTTCCGGCAGGACTATCTTGACTATTGGTGAAAACCGTCACACTTACTTGTGTGACCATATCCTTATCGAGGCAGTTTGAATAGACAGCTGTCATGTTTTCATCCATCACAGCCCATTTATAAACGCCACTGCCCACAGTACCCCAGCTGTTGTCGACAAAACTGTTAGCCGTGCTGTTCCCCAAAAAATGCAGCTCTGCTGTTTCGCAACTGGTGCGATAAATACTGAAGCTTACAGTGGCAGGTGTTTCATTTTGGTTCCATTCAATCAGTACTGCCTGATCGCTGATCTCCGTTGCAACAACAGTAAGCATTTTGGCAGCATCTACCTGTGATGATTCTGTAATACAAGCGTTTAAATCGCCAGCAATTGCTTCACCAATGGTTTCATTCAAGTTGAGCCGATCTTTTTCAGCGCTTTCAGCAGCTGATTCCGACATCAGTTTGGCCGAACTGAGCAATACTAAAAGCAAACACATAATCACAGCAAGATTTCTGCACCCATGATGGTTTTTGTTTTTCATAGAACATTGTTTTAATGGGGTTTGTAAGCTACAGGCAAATGCCTTACAGGCAGTTGGTTCCATGAGGTGATTCTGAAAACCACTGAAAACATCTTTCTTCCGTCAAATAATTGCTTTACACCTACAGGGGCTTTCTGATACCACAGATTAGGTGGGAAACTACCAGCGACAGCAATTGGGGTTTGGGGTATGTGAGGCAAAAAAGCAACCATTTGACATGGCAATTTTTGGGTTTAGCATACGCGAGGTAACGCCAGAAAAGTCAACACTTCAAATCGTTCTAATAAAAAGGCAGGTCAGGCTGTTTGGCTTTTCAATTACATGTTGAAAAGGAGTAGACATCTTCTATTAGAGCTACCTATCTGATTCTATGACAATTTGCAAGGCGAATTCCCCTATTCGAAAATCAACTTTGCTGCCACGAAGCAGGTCGTATAAACTTGCCGTCGACAATTAATCAGAATCCTTTCCAACCAGGCAAGTGACTAATAAAGCGGTGTACGGATGCAAATAGATACTGCCAATCAAAACCTGAAAATCAGTCCGCCCCCATATGCCGTGATGCCCACCCTCAATTCGCTGCTGTCCCAAAAGGAAGTCGACCCCAGTCCGTTGTTGTAGGTATCGACTGCCCGTTTGGCTTTGATGTTGTAACTTTTATTTATCGCTAAAGTTATGGCTATCAACCCCACACCAGCGCCGGCTGCGGCCCAGTTAGGTTCGCCACCACCCAAGGCAGTACCCAGCGGCCATCCTACCAAAAAACCACCCGCACAGGCGAAAACCATAGCAATGTTATTTGTGGATTGTGCCGATTTGATTTGCTCGAAAGCCAGTTCGTTCGAGCTCATCACATTCTTTATCTGCGGAAGGCTCAGTTTTTGGGTGTGATAGTAAAACTGATATGTACCTAACACCTTTTTCAAGTATATCGAATCGCTATCGGTTTGACCGAAGCTTGTGGTTGTGCCGATAAGCACAACAAATAAGATTGTACAAAAATTTTTCATGATATTCTATTTTTTCAATGAAGTCAGAAGAGATTGTACAGGAAAATGAATCATTGCTGGTATGCTGATCATTATTTTGCCTGTAATTTTCTGCTGAATATACTTTTTATAAAATGAAAGCCAACAATTTGCAAGGTGGTTTAAACAAACAGACACTCAATCAGGCATTTCATCACTGTCTTGCAACTTGTTGATCAATCACTTGTCGGTATGAGCAGCTCATTAAATCAACAACACAAACAATATCCAGGCGCCCCATCCCAAAGCCTCCATACCAATAAGTTGTCCCCGGGCTTTTTTGCGGTAGCAACTCAGGTATTCCAAATCCGTGAATTGCTCCCTGTTTTTTGAATATAAATAAGTGCGCCGGCCTTTCTCAGGGGTTGGGTTGGCCAGTGCAGTGCCAATCATGGCAAAGGGGCCAAAAAGTACGCCTAATATAAAATGGCCACCTTTTTTTCCATGATAATTTTCTGCATCGAGCCTGCCTTTGAGGCACTTCTCCGGATTTTCTCCCACCATCTGCATATAATCAGTATACACTTTGTCCTGCGTGTCTTCAAACTCGATTGAAAAAATGTCGGCTGCAGGTACAATGTATTTGTTTCCATCAGCTTTAAATACGACTTCGCAGTTTCTGATTTTGATAACTTTTCCCTCAAAAACCATTTCGTTGTTGAGTGTAAGAATGTCGCCTGCAAATACAGCGAGGCTCAATAAAATCGCAGCAAGTAATAATGAAATTCTTCTCATATTGATTCGTTTTAATTCAGGCTACACTTCTGTTTGTATGGCCTGTTTATGGTTTGTAAAAAAGAAATTATACTATTCATTCGTGCCGAACCCAGGCCATTGGCGGTTCCTTATTTTGTACTATTTGAAAGCGCTTTGAGCTCCGCTTCATTTTACTTATTGTGTTCAATGTTTTAAATTGCAACAAATATTCATCAAGTAATTAATCACCATTCCCCTTTCGTAAACTTTTCGCAGCGAAAAATCACTCATCGTGCGCTGATCAATCAACTTTTGCATTGCCGAATACGACAAGCACTATTTTCTCTTTTCCATATTTTTTGGTCCAGGCGGACAGGGAGCGATTAGCGGTTGCTAATTTTTTGTGTTAAAAATAGAAAATTCTGCTTTTGCTTTTGTCTGGCTCCACAATTTAAAATGAATAAAAATAATTTGGGTGTCGGAAAAGAAAACTATAAAAGATTTGTCAAGGGAAACATTTTTGACATGAATCTAATCAATTTCATCGGACAATTTCCAGACTAGAGATCTTGCAAGTTGAAATACAAAGAGATGCCCCGAGTTTGACAGTAAAAAAATTGTATATAGCTGATAAATAACACAGTACTGCCGTGCATTTTAGTTTGTGCCACTACATTTTACCTTCTTTTGGTAGAATCTTCGGTGGTATCTTCATGCCGATAGCTTACATCAACTTAACTGCATTTGGAGCGATGTCAGTTCTCAGCCATATTGTATTCTTTTTAATTTTGACTGGCACAGCTAATGGAAAGGGATCGCTTTACGACCCCGGAGCAGCACAAATTGATGCAAAGGTTGAACAAATAAATCCGGATCGCTGGTCTTAGCTGTTTGGTGCCTTGGGTAAGTTGATTCGTGCCTCGGGTAAGTTGATTCGTGCCTTGGGAACGATGATTCGTGCCTTGGGAACGATTGTTCATGCCTTGGGAACGATTGTTCGTGCCTTGGGAACGATTGTTCGTGCCTTGGGAACGATGATACGTGCCTCGGGAACGATTGTTCGTGCCTTGGGAGCGATGATACGTACCTCGGGAGCGATGATACGTACCTCGGGAGCGATGATTCGTGCCTCGGGAACGATGATTCGTGCCTTGGGAACGATGATACGTACCTCGGGAGCGATGATTCGTGGCTTGGGAAAGATGGGTTGCTGTTCTTTAAAGGGAGTCTTCAGAAAAAAGTGGGGAGTCTTCAGAAAAGTGTGTCAGGGTTGTTCTCTCAGGGAAAGCCCTGGAGGCCGTAGGCCGGGCGGTAAGCTTATACCCACCGGTTTTTACGGGCCACATTACTCGCTTCAACAGCACTGTGTACATTGAGCTTTCGGTAAATGTTTTCGATATGGGTATTTACCGTTCGCTGTGAAATAAAACACTCATCAGCAATCTTTTTGTAGGTCATTCCTTTGCACAAATAGCTTAAAATCTCCGCCTCACGCTTGGTTAAATCGTAGTCTTCCTGCGAAGTCGCTTGCTCGTGATGACCTGAAAAGAACGCTATGGTCAATGCAGCAATCTCGGGAGTCATAGGCAATCTGCCTTCCTTGGCCTGTTTAATGGCTTCGAGAATTGCTTTGGGCTTTTCGCCTTTCAGAATGTAGCCATTTGCACCATTTTTAAGAGCCTGAAAAACACTGTCTTTTTGGTTCACCACAGTTAAAATAATCACAGGAATGTCAGGGTAGATTTTCTTGAGCTGTTTTGTAGCTTCAATACCATCCATTTCAGGCATTTCGATGTCCATCAACACAACTTCGGGTTTTATTCCCTGTTCCAGCTGTTCCAGCTGTTGCAGCAATTCTCTTCCGTTTGCGGCAATGATCTGCACTTCTATTTCACCCAAAAGTTCAAATACTTTGATGAGGCTGTCTCTAACATCTTTGTTGTCTTCTGCTATGGCTATTTTTATCATATCAGTTGAAATCAATTATAAACTTACTACCGGACCTATTCTCGTAAACCAATTTACCGTTCATGTCGCCCAGTCTTTTCAAAATATTTTTGAGACCTTCCCCCTTTGAAATTGTATCCATGTCAAATCCGGTACCATTGTCCCACACCGTCAGTTGGACTGGACTTCCCGCGGCAAAATTCACTGAATAACTTGTGGCTTTGCTGTACTTGAGCATATTTTGCGTCAATTCCTGAATGATTCTGAATATATTTACAGCTGTTTCGGGGTTGATTTGCCTGAGAAACAACTCATCGTCCATGTGTATTTCAAATGCGATTTCACTGGTTAAATATCGTTCGATATATTTTTTCGATTGGTGAAAAACATCCTGTAGCCGCACAATTTTCGCATCAAGGGTCCAGATAGTTTCGCGCAGGTTATTGATGGTATCCTGGGTGTAGTCGCGTGTTTTCGCTATTTCTTCAATACTCACAGCTTTGTGTTTTGCCTCAGTCTGCAGTTCCATAATATCCAAATCGGCAATGATTTTTGTGAGGCGGGCTCCGATTGAATCATGCAAATCTCTCGATATCCGCTCTCTTTCAGCACTGATTGCCCGCTCTGTTTTCAAATTTAATTCGGCTGCTTTTTGCTTTTGCCTCGCCCTGAAATTGGCAATAAAAACAAACAGCAAAACGATGGCAAAAAACAAGCCTGTTCTAAAGAGTCTGGTTTCGTAAAAATGTGGCAGAATCGTAATTGCTTGCTTGAATGTTTGATCAGAAACACGTGCACTTTTGTCTCTTACCCTTACTTCTAATGAATAATCGCCCGACGAAAGACCATTGAGGTTTACAGGATAGCTCAGTGGCAGGAATGATGACCAGGATGAGTTAAGATTCTCAAGCTTATAGCTGATTTCAGCACCTGATGAGAACAAAAAGTCGTCTAAGCCAAAATACAAAGTAATGGATTTTTCATCCGGACTGAGCAACAGCTGCTCATCCAATTCTGAAACAGGTTTACGCTTAAAATCAATTTCCAGCGCAGAAACATAAAGCCTTGCACTCCAATTGTCGACTTCTATTTCGTTCGGATTGATGATAGACAAACCCTTTTTGTTGCCATAAATCAGCACACCATTTTTTAACTGACAATGAGCTGACATCGCAAAGTCGCTGTAATTTAATCCGTCATCAATGTCCAGCTTTTGGTAGATCTTTTTTCCGTTGTGGATGTACAAGCCATCGTCGGCATTGCTCCAAAACCTGCCTTTAAAGTCAGAATAGGTCGACCAGACATTTTTCCCTTTCAACAAGTTATATCTTGCCCAAAGTTGATCGGCAGGAGCATAGGAAAACACACCTCCAGAAATACTCGAAAACCAATTGCAACTATCAGCAATAAGCTGATCTGTCAACATATAGCTGGGGATTTGAGTCTCTTTTGCCATGACTGAACTGACACTTTTGTTCGTTAAGTCGATGGCATAGATCAAATCAGTGTGAGAAACCCAAAATCCATGCTCTTGATGCAAAAGGCTTACGGTATAATTGATGTGTTTGAGCCATTCGGGCCGAAAAATCAAACGATCGTTACCTGCCGCGAAAAGTCCCTCTGAGCCGGCAATATAAATGAGTCCTGACAGTTTATCATAGTAAAATCCTCTTATTCCATTGATTCGACCTTTTAATTTGAATGGAGTAAAATCATCCTGAAAACAATATACATCTCCCGACTTGCTTCCGACCCAGATACGGCCCAACACATCCTCGGCAGTGAAGTTAATCGGACTGCCCGGCAGGAAGTTTTTTGATTGAAGAACCGAAACATTTTGAGATCCGGGATCCAGCTGGCTGATATTTACCCCGTCATCGGTACCAATAGCTATCAAATCTGAGATTTCTGAATAAGCGATTGAATTCACCCGATCAGACGGGAGTTTAAAAATTCTGCTTTCAGCGTTTTTTTCAATCCTTTCCGACATCGGAATGAGCCTGTTGAGGGCTGCATTTGAACCAAACCACAAACAATGGTGTCGATCCTCCAGAAAACTGAGTTGCAGATTCCCTTCCAATCTATTGTGTGCGTTTGGACTTATCACACGCATAGCGCTGCCACGAAGCTCTGCAATGCCATTTGTTGTACCAATCCAAATGCGGCCATCGCTGCTTTGGTGGATGTAAAGCACTGCTTCCGTTTGTAAGTCCTTCAAAACCGTTTCGCCATTGATATGATATATTCCCCCAAGTGTCCCAATCCACAACACTCCATCGATCACCGAAACAGAAGTAATGTTAGAGGGCAGGTCAATCAATTTATTAACTATGTTATTTTGAGGATCGTAGAAAAACAAGGTTGAGTCAGCAGAAACCAAAAGTCCATTTTCATAAGCTTGCATCACGCCCAGTATTTTGGGTGCAAATTGGGCAACGTGTGAAATCTCAAGACTGATTTTATTGATTTTAAAAAGTGAATGCTTGCTGATGGACCATACAGATACACTGTCTTCATAAAAACCTGTCCTGCAAAGGTTGTTGCTAAAAGAGGCAGTGGTGTCAAGCATCAACGTCTTCACTTTCTGCGTCACCTGATTAAAAACATTCATCCCATTTCTGGTACCGATATAAACCAATCCGTTCACATCTTCGTAAAGCGATTCAACCATATTATTCGAAAGCCTGATATCACTTTCACTTTCTGTGCCAAGGACTTCGAATCTGGCTCCATCAAAAACAACAGCACCTGCCTGTGTTCCGATCCAGATTTGGCCTTTTGAATCCTGCATCAGCACATTGGCAGTATTTTCAGGAAGACCATCGCGTATTGTATAGGAATGAAACATTTCGTTTTGACCGTATGATGCCTCAAAAAAAATCAGTCCAATGAAAGCAATGACTATCTGTAGTTTAAATATACTTTGAAGATGATATGAGTCGAAAAAACAACGCACTGATCAATATCTTGGT
This sequence comes from Bacteroidales bacterium UBA5536, assembly GCA_002426795.1. Lineage (GTDB taxonomy): Bacteria > Bacteroidota > Bacteroidia > Bacteroidales > F082 > UBA5536. Next base: position 610,276 of record DINQ01000020.1, on the reverse strand, counting down.
TTTACACTCCTGCCTGAACAGGCTTTGTCAAACAATTTATTATATGGGTAAAAATACGTATTTACTCTTTTCTTGCCTGATAGAAATGGGGATTTTTTCCGATTTCATTTGCTGCCATCTTGATTTTTCTTTGCAGCAAACCTCAATTCACATACAAATGAAAAAAATCAACTACAAAACAACACAATGGCTGGTAGTGTTCAGCCTGATCTTCATTACCCTATTTAGCGCAAGCTGCAACAAGAAAAGCGAAGATAATCCCGCTCCCAATCCGAACGATGGCAATACGCCAAACATCACCAATAACACTGTAATGCATGATGCAGCAACAGGAAGCCTCGACAAATATATGGTTTCGTATGCTGCCAACGACGTAAACAACGGTGGCGATTCGTATGAAGTGTCGGCCTGGAACGGAGAATTGCTGGGATTAGCCGATAATTATCTGAGAATATTCCTCAATGAAATTCCTGCCGCATCCAAGACCTACAACTGGCAAACCGGCGGAAGTAGTCAGGGTGCATTAACAAACGATGAATTTTTTATTCAGGTTAGAATCAACGGAAAAACCTGGTATGGCGTGTATTCCACAACTGCATGGACAACATCAGGAAGCCTGCAGGCAACAATTGACGGTGACAAGTTGATCTTCGCTTTTTCAGAAATCGAACTTTCAGACAACTTCATTTCTGTTAATGTAACCGAAACCAAAAAGATCAGCGGCAAAATCACCATTGATAAAAATGCAGCCGTTTCGGATGGCACAAACAATGTCACGCTCGACCTGCTCGATTAATCACTCAACGTAACACCCAACTCATTATGCAAAAGATACTCACACTTCTACTTGTGATCGCCACCCTGGGTACTGCGACGGCCCAGAAAACGATCCGCGAACTGGCTGAAATGTCCGACAAGAAATTCAGCAAAATCATGAAAGAGGATTCGTATGCCAGCCAGGTAAAAACTTTTGCCAAAGCTTACGAAAAACAGACCGGCAAGGATCTTCCCGATCCGGTAGCACCCCGGATAAAAACAGTGGCACTTTTGTCGTATTTTACCGCAGATTACTCAAAGATTGATGTCAAAGCCTACAACAGAGGATGGGTTTTTGAAAACTACATCAACGAAGCAGGCGGCGAATTGCTGGTGAACGATTTTTATTCATTGTCGCTCGATGCCCTCAAAACCGCATTTGCTGCCAATGGCATGATCCTGTTGACCCCCGACGAATATTTGCTAACAGATGCGCAACGAGAACGCTATAAAACCTACGACGTAGAGATTTCGAGGCTGGCCGGCGGGGTATCTGCCATCAGCAGTTTCTTTACCAAGGCCGACAGCAAATCGCTTACAGCGGCCAAAGGTTACAGACCCTACCCTGCTGCAATCGTCAATTTGGGCATGGACATGAGAGCCGTTCGCGATTTGGGTAAACTGGCAAAAGAATTGGGTGTCGACGCCTTGTTGACTATCAACACACTCACACAGCTCGAAAAAGGTGATGTCGGATTAAAAGGGATTACCATGAGTTTGCATGCCCCCAATCCCGTGCCGGATGATCCGGACATGAAATATGGCATCGGCTTTTACTATGATGGCATCCTGGTGAGCTCTATCGGCTTTACCCTTGAGAAATACATGAAGTTTGCAACCTTACCCAAAAGAGCCAAGTCGTTCGAAAACATGGATCTGGATGGTTTTACACCACTTGTCGAGCGAATGGCAACCCAATTGCTGAACAGCAGTAAGCAAAACTTTGGCCAGTAGAACAACCACCAAAGCGCCCGAATCAACCGGCTGAAAGTTCGTTTCTGTTGCACCTGAGAGCGCTGGCTCGCAAAACAAATCCGGATTCTTTCCTGCGGTTGTGCAAGCATCACCCGTCCGGTAACACAGACCGTGCTGCCGGGCGGTTTTTCCGGTAAGGGAATAATAGATCATACATGAACCTGGTCTTCAGACAAAAAACTGAATGTCTTAAATTGAAAATTCATCCGCATGAAAAAAACAGTCTTTATTATTTTGCTTTTGCTGCTGTCGGCGAGCAGTCAGGCACAGGATTACGGATCTGCCCTTTTCGCTGAATACGACGATCTTGCCTGGCTTGTAAATCAATTGGGTGAAAAGGATTACGTGTATGTTGCGACCCATTTTGAAGCTAAATTTTCAAAAGGCTTTAAAAAGGATGATTCTGGAAACTTATATGGTCGTTCAAAAGATAATTTTAAGGCCCATTTGAATTACGATCGCCATAAAAAATATTTCAAAATTGCTGAGATTGAAACTTATGGGGAGAAAAATGACAAAACAAATAAAATAAGAGCATTTGGTGTCAACTGGGAGGAAGAATTGAACCATTGTCCTGCAATCTTCAGGTATTCTCTTGCATCAGAGGAGCACAGTTATTACAATTGGAACAGGTCATTGAAGATAGAACATGTATTCAACCATTCGAGGGAATACAGAAGAAAAAATGACCGCACCAGAGAAAAGTATGATATTTTCTATAAGAATTATGACTTTCTAGCTGATGAACTGGACAGCAAACTGAAGCAAAGCGGGCATTTATTGAATAACAAAAAATGGGCTGAATTAGAAGGCATAACGCAGGAAGAAGCTGTTCCTAATGGAGAAGTCACCGCGAACTATGTAATCAGTTTTCCGGATATTCAAGAGTTTGTGAGTTGTCAGCTCATTCTGGAAAACCAACAGGTTATTAATCAGCCGGGTTCTCCTTATTTTATTCAAGTGAATAACCAAACCGCTTATTCTGGTCAGTTAAATCCTGTTACCTGGCTGCCTGAAAACGAAGGCACATGGATTTATGGCGTTAAGGGTGATCAAATAAGTTTCTCAGGAAACTATAATGACCAAAGAGAAATTTCTCTTACTTCACCGGTTTCGATAACTACCGACCTCGAATACCTTCCTTACAAAGGAAGGTTTGAGCTATCCAATATTCTGAACTTACAAACCGGCAAATGCTTTTCTTTCGCGGCAGATGTTATTTATTATCCCGTTGATGAACCAACAATACGCTACAAGGGAAAATTTGAAGAGATCCTGCTTGGCTATTATGCGAAATGGACGCAAGCGCGCAGCCTTGCCGTACCTGTGGGTGTGCATATAAAGCAGGAATTAGTTAATCAGGAATGGGTTGATCAGGAAACAACAAGCTATGATATTAGGAATCAAACAATCAATGGCAACGACTTTTACAATATAGCTGAGGACTATAAGATGTGGGGTTCAGAATATCTGGCTTTGCTGTCAAAAAACCAGTGGAATGAAGAACAAAAGCATAAATGGGCAACTGCCTTAACCGAAATCATTCAGGCACTAAACGGAGACAAATACAATATTGTTGGCCCCAAAAAGGGTTTTCCCAATGGAAACATGCTTGGCTTTATTGGCCGAAGAACCGAAAGTTTTCTCAACGGTTTTGAACCCAGGTACCTCTTACCTGAAACGCAGGGTTTTGGCTATGATTTCAATAATATTAAAATGAAGTCTCATTTTGTTACCTTTATTTATGAAGATAATACAATGTCAATTGACGAATTTGAAGCATGGCTAAATGGATTAATCTCTACTTTTTATGAGACATTGGGTAACGACTGGAAAAGTAGATTTTATCCAGAACCAGAAGACAATGATGTAGATCTTATCTATGCTTTTTTTAATCGAAAACTGGGAGAGTCGGGGCTTATTGCCATACAGGTATATACTGAGGACAATAGAAAGCAATTGACATTTATATTCAAAGATTATAAAGCATTTAAAAAATAATGTGAATTAAAATCATTAATTATGAAAAAGAAAATTTCGCTGCTGCTTATTGCTTTTGCACTGCTGCAAACTATGTTAGCTAAAGAGTCAAACCTTCCCGAACTCGAAGAATTTAATGCCCACGATTCTGAACTTCTTGATATGAGTGAGGGTGAAGTCATTAACCCTTATCTATCCGATTACAATCAAAAGGTGATCAAAGCCGCAATATCCGATTACAAGAACGATTTTAAAAGCATCAGAGGCAGTTATATTGGAGAAAAAGAAACCGGAATAAGTAAAATTACAGGAATGGGTTCGGGTATCGAGCAATATAATACGATTGCCCAGATTGAGAATGCTGTAAGCTGCCTGATCGAAGATGATTACTATACGGCAACTTTAATTCAAACCAATGACCTCGAAGCTGCTAAATTGACATACGCGCAATTGGTTGAAGGCATCTTAATGGCAGTGAAAGATATCAGGGGATGCGATTTAATTGGACAAGAGGTTAAAAACAAACCCGGTCAGGGAGGATATTATTCCCAAAAATATTTCTGGATTGATGTGTCGGGATATGATTTTTTTGAAGACATATTGGTACAAGTGGATTTGTTTGAAATACCGGTTTATACCAATAGTAATCAGAAAAGCAGTGAGTACCATGTTACTTTTTCGGTAGGAAAATATGAATTCAATTGATGCCACAACATGCAATAATATTTTGGCATTCATTGATATAAGGCCAATTTAAAACTACAATAACCGTCTGATTTTCTTCACCAAAATCAACCACTCAACAGTATGAACATGTTTAAACTATTCAATACAATTTTATTGGTGTTGTTAACTTCATTAACACTAAAATCCCAAACAATAACGCTGAATACTCCTGAACCCCTGAGCGAATATTTTGGCATTAGTCTGAATTCAGAAAAAGGTAAGCAGTTGGTTAAAGCCATGAAAGCTGCAGGTATAAAACATAAAAAGAATAAGTATAGCTCGGATTATGGCAACGGCAATTTCAAAGTTAAATTTGAGATTGATGGTATCCATATTACAAAATTTGTTTGGTGGGGAATGTACAACGTACAGGTGAATAATACGACTAATATTCCGGGTGATAAAGCGGCAAAGGCCAATTTGTCTGAGCTTTTTCCCCAAAGCATGGTTAATACGAATGTCTATATAGAATCCGAAAAAGGATATGCTGAGTATGCAGCTATCGTAAAACCGGGCATAATAATATATACTTATTTTGGCTCTCAGGATCTTATTATGGCTCAGGTTCGAAATGAAAACGAACCCGAAACAACGGTTGAAAAATACATCAGGGAAGTAAAGAATTTTGATTCTTACATGGCTTTTATCAGCGAAAAAAAGCGCAAAGAGGTGTTGGTTCGTGTTGTTCAGGGTGACAACGAATTTCAGTATCGAAAAGAACTGAGAGGTGCTCAATATCTGGAAAAAACCGATGAAGATGGTAATAAAGCCATCTATAAAGGTGACATAAAAAATGACATGGCCGAGGGCAAAGGAACACTTAGAATTATATATCCTGATAAAATTTATTATGTTATCATAGAATCTTCCAATTGGAAAGAAGGCGTCATACATGGTGATTTCGTCTATAAAGTTTATTTAAATTCCGACAATGATAAAGCCGGTACGACCTATACAGGATCATGTTTGTGGGGAATTCCGGTCGGCACAATAAGTATTGACGATAAACTTAATAATAGAAGAGGAACTTTTGATGCTGACAGTAAACCCAATCCATATAATTATCCAAATTATACTGAATTAGAGAATCATGGTCCTCTGGGTAATTTTATGCTAACATTTTACGACCCTTATAAATACGATAACTACAAAGTATACTATGGGTATGGTTATTTATTCCCCTACACATTACATGTCGGAGGTACTTTTGAATGGAAAGATGCGAATGGCAGGCGAATTAAGCACTATACAAAAATTACCAATGGAATATTAGAAAAATATTATTCTGGCATGCCACCCTTCCCGGTTAAATAAATTATAAAATCCTGATTTGCGTGTAATTAGACGATCTTGACGGTGAATCTTCTAGTTATTGACAATGGATATGACTATTTGATCAATCTTATCAGCAAATTTTTCATTTTATGCCCAATTAGTTAAGAACTCACTCTGCTCCACAGTCGCTTTCCTTCACCTGGGTTCCGGTGCTCACCCAGGTGTCGCCATAAACAGAGGCATAGCATATTTCCAATCTGATTTTTTCATTTTTGAAGAGCTTCAGCAGGTAGGCAATGGTTCGGGTATCGTGTACCGTCAATATGTTCAGGTTTTCACCGGCCATCAGCACCTGCCCGCCATGGATCGATGAATAGGAATAGTTCGTTTGCAACGAATCAGGCAGCGACGACATGATCTGCTGTATGCCATCCAGGGCCTCGCCATCCACTTCGAAGACCGATTGCCTGATGATGGCAGGGCCAATGCCTTTATTTGTCAGATTAATCATCAAATAATCGCTTCCCCACGAAGGCCCAAAACTCAGGTAGGGCCAAACCGACATCTTTTGTTGTTGTTTCATGAGGCTCGATTGGTAAATATAAACTGCCAGCGTAGAAAAACTGATCAGCAGGGCAATGAGTGCCACCAGCATTTCAGCCCTTATCCGCAGTACTTTAGGAGCTTTTGTGTTGCTTTCTTCCATCATGTTGTTTTTACTTCTGCTGCCAAAGATACACGGGCACAAAAAAATTTGCAAATAGAGTTGAAGTGCTAACGGGCTTATGTTGATGAGATATGTTATTGGGTTTGTCAGCCCCTCTGGTTGCTGTACCATGAATCATCTGATCATTTGTCCTTCTGATCCTCTGATCTTCTGATCAATAACACATCAGGCCTATCGTTTCTATCCACTCCAGCCAGGAACACAGCCATCTTATATCACCAAAAACGTCTCATCGATACCCAAATCAAACTTCTAACCCCCAACTTCTAACTTCTAACTTACTATTTAACAACAGCTTACCAAAACAACTCACGCTTCTACTTATTTTTTTTCAAAAAAACTTGCATTTAAAAAAAGAAAAATAGTAAAATTGCAACTTATAATCAATTGCCTATTAAACAGACACTTCAATCATTTACCCTGCCAATGCACATGGGTCTGCTAACTGCTCGCAGAGCCAACGTCACGAACCTTCAGGCCTGACAAATGCAGGAATGGCAAATAAATCCAACACCTATACAGACACAATCATTCAATCATTCATAAACTTAAATTGATTCCATCTCCAATGAAACCGACGAAAAAGAAGTCACAGAAACCCGAACATTTCAATGATGACTTGGTGCGCAAACCTGTTAAAAAAACAGCCCTGAAGCGCGATCGTAAAATCTCTATCTACAATCCTATCGACGAAGATGAAGACACAGTCGACAACTTCGACGACCTGTTCGACACTGATCTCGATGCCATCGACGAAGATGAAGATGATGATTATTGAGTGATGCAAAGCGGTGCTACCGCAATGAATTGAAACCATAAAAAAAAGATCTGCCGTCGGCTGACAGCAGATCTTTTCTCCTTTATAGACTTTTCCTGTTATTTCTTCACCTTGATGGTACAGCCGATGGCTTTGGTAAAAGCCGGGTCGGGCTGTTTGCCTGCCATCAGGTTCGCAACAGCCGATTCAACATATTTCTCAGTAGCTGCATTGGCATCTTCGTAGTTGTTGTCGATCGCTCCGATGTAGCGCACAACCAAATCTCCTGCTTCTTTGTTCAACAGGTAAACATGGGGAGTACGAGTAGCACCAAAACGCTTGAAAACGCTTTGGTCGGCATCGAGCAGATAAGGATACGGAAAACCTTTTTCTTTGGCCCTGATCTGCATGTTCGAATAGCTGTCGGCCTCCACAAGGGTGGAGTCGTTGGGGTTGATGGCGATCACCGGGTATCCCAATGGCGCAAATTTTTTGGCCAGTGCAATCTTACGGTCTTCGTAAGCAATAGAATACGGGCAATGGTTACAGGTAAAAATTACGATAAACCCTTTGGCATCGGGGTAATCGGCCATCGAGACCATTTTGCCGTCAACGTTCAGTAGTTTGAAGTCGGCGGCTTTGTCGCCCACCTGGTAGCCTTGTGCAAAGCTGCCCAGGGAGAAAAAAAGTACGAGAGATAAAATGGAAAGGATTTGTTTCATGGTATTTATTTGATAAGGGGTTTCACAATTGATTCGAGTTCTTCGTAGGTATAGCTGCCTTCGCGAAAGATGCGTTTGTCGCCCTGATAAATTACGGTAGCAGGTATGGCACCTGACCACGATGGATCAACAAGATCGATCCAGGCATTGGCGTCGGGCGCATGCAGGAGGATCACCTCAGCCTTGAGCTGGTTTTTTTCGATGAAAGGCATTAAGCGGCTCTGCAGGGCGCTCTTAAAATCAAGGCTTACGAGGCGCATTTTGAATTTTTTGTTCTTGTATTTGGTGTTGAGTTGCTCAAAGTCGGGAAGCTCCTTCACACAGGGAATACACCAGGTAGCCCAGAAATTGATAACATAAACCGTATCGTTTTGCTGGTGCAAAAGGGGCTGAAAACTTTCAAAGTTCATCACAGGCACACTTTGCTTTTGTGCCAGCAAGCCTGTCGCTGTAAAAGCAAAAAACAGCAGAAGCAGCAATTTTTTCATAGCCTTATAACAGTTAATCCGGTTTATTTGTTTGCAATGTGGGTGTAAAAAACGACCAGCAAATCAAACATTCACTGGTCGTTAACAATACATTTAAGTCAGCTTATTTTTTCGGGGGCGCCTCCATCGACTGAAAACGTTTCTCGTTCAGGTAGGCCCAGATCGCCACCGAAGTAATGGTAGCCACTGTGTAATACACAAAGGTCGGAACCGGAACAGGATCGCCGGCAGCATAAGAATGCAAGCCGCTGAGGTAGTAGTTAACGCCAAAATAGGTCATGATTACTGAGCTGTATCCGATGAGTGTAAACAAGCTGAAGCGGTAATCCGATTTCAGTCCGGGGATATAGCCCATGTGCGCAATAAAGGTATACACCAGCACAGTAACGAGCGCCCAGGTTTCTTTCGGGTCCCAACCCCAGTAGCGTCCCCACGATTCATTGGCCCAAACACCACCCAGGAAGGTTCCGATGGTCAGCAGATAAAGTCCGATAATGACTGTACGCTCGTTGATGTAATTCAGGTCTTTGATGCGTTTCTGCAACTCGAAGTGGTTGTTCTTGCGCTTCATGATCATCAGGATGAGATTGATGAAACCGAGCAAAGCTCCCAGTGCCAGGAAACCGTAACTGGCTGTGATGACCGAAACGTGGATGGTAAGCCAATACGATTTGAGTACGGGCACCAGATTAGTTATTTCGGGATCCATCCAGCTGAGGTGAGCCACCATCAGGATGATGCTTGCAAGGATGGCTGTGGCTGCTATCGTCATGGGCGATTTGCGCGAGAAGATCAATCCGGCCAGCACAGTAACCCATGAGATGTAGATCATCGATTCGTAACCATTGCTCCAGGGCGCACGTCCCGAGATGTACCAGCGCATGGCCAGTCCGATAGTTTGCAACACAAAGAAGATCACGATGATGGAATAGAACACCACCACCGATTTCTTGATCCAGCGCCTTTCGCGGAAAATACTCATAAAAACAAGAATCAACAGTATCATACCCACCAGCCCGAAGTAGTTGCCGAGTCGGTCGAAAATCATGAGTTTGTTGTATAAAATCTCCGCTTTTACTTTGGCAGCAGGAGGCAAAATGTCGGCCCCATATTTTTGTTGGTAGTTTTTGATACCTTGCACCAGCTCATCCGCTTGCGCAAAGTCGCCTTTGCTCAGTGAACTGAAATAATAGGGCAAAATATTCACCACAAAGGCTGAGTCGTCCGGATTCAGGCCGGCTACCTGCTGTCCGGGGGTAAACCACGGATTGTGCGAGTCGCGTGGATCGGGCAACAACTTCATGAGCTCGCCGGTAAAGGCCAGGTAGGAGATGTTAACACGCTCGTCCACAGCAATCACATCGTTGTCGAACTTGCTGCGCTCGGCTGGTTTTTTGGAGTAGGCCTGCGAAACCATGTCGCGCAAGATATAACCACCACCATTTTTGAAATCGAGGAAATCGGCAAAAGCAGCACGGCTGCCATCGGTGATGCCCAAAAACTTCTTCAGCTCGGGATGCGACACCTTGATCATCTTTTTGAGCTGCCATTTCTCTGGCTCCATCTGCATGCCCAGCAGAACCTGGTCGGGTGTTAGGCCTTCGAAGCTGCTCAGTCGGGAAATCTTACGGAGCAGCTCGCTCGAAAGGGTATTTACCGGTTTCAGACGACCACCATTGTCCTGCACGAGCAGCTCACCAAACTTGGCAGCCTCTGCTTTGGGCACGATGCGAAGTTCAGCCGAAAAGGTCTGCTGTTGTTGCGCCAACAAAGGCGAAGCAGCCAGTAAAAGCGGCAAAAGAAGCAGACTAGCGCTTTTACCTGAATGTTTCAGCAGTTTGCCCAACATGGCAAAGCGGGTGTGTGGCACAAACAGAGCCAGCAGCATCGATACTGCCATCAGGAAATAGCCCAGATAGGTCACAAAAGTACCGGCACCGTCTTTGTTTACTGACAATACGGTTCCCTTCTCGTCTTTGTCGTATGACGACTGGAAAAATCTGTATCCTTTGTAATTCAATACGTTATTCATAAAAATACGGTATGGCATGTTCACTCCGGCGGCTTGATCGATCAGGGTAACTTCGCTGGCATAGCTGGCCGGACTGTTCGATCCGGGATAACGCTCCAGCTGAAAATCGTTGAGTTTGATGGCGAAAGGTAAATCCACCACTTTGGCGCCATACATCATGTTGATGGTAACGCCATTCATTTCGAATCTCTGGTTTTCGCCCATATAGCCTTTGCCACCGCGCAGTGCAATTTCCTTAGTCTGACCGTCTGAACTCACCTCTACAATCATGGCATCCATGAAGTTCATGTCACGGCCTTTGTAGGTAGTAAAGTCAACTTTGCCTTTCTCGTAAACATCTGTTAGTACAATGCGCATATCGCCGAGGCTGTAAAGCTTACGCATCTCAAACGGATGCCATTCGCCAGCAGTAAGTGTATCTGTTGCACCACCCATCATGGCCATCGAAACCAACTGATCAGGTGTTTGTACCATCAGGGTTCCATTGAAGAAACGGATGTTGATCGCCGCAGAGTCAGGTTCAAGGCCAAACAGGAATCGGTTGCCCATGAAATCGCGGGTGTCACCTTGTTTCACAATCAGGTTGTTGCGCCCGGAGTTACCTGTTGACACCACCATGATAATATAGGGTTCTCCTTCGCCTTCAGTACCTTTCACCAGTACTTCCTGCGCATTGGGAATATAGCGCACAGACTTAAAACGGAAAGTTTTACCGTTGATGCTGGCTTTATCGCTGTAGTTGTGTTCCGAAAGCGCAGACATCAGCACTGCTTCATCGGTATAAACCGTCTCACCGTTTTCGTTCAGATCCACCATCACATAAGTGTTATCCGAAAGCATCTGGCTGGATGTAGCTCCTTCGCGGATACTCATTACGCCTTCATAACCAATGAAACGGGTGATGGCGGCGCCAATCAGGATGACGATGAACGACAGGTGAAACATAAATACTACAATTTTCTGTCTGCGATACATCTTGTAGCGGAAAATATTGGCAATCAGATTGACGCCCAGTAATCCAAGAAGCACCTCAAACCAGGTGGCGTTGTATACGGCAGCTTTTGCGCCAATAGTTCCAAAATCGTTTTCGATAAAGGTGGCAGTTCCGATCGCCGCTGCAAAAGCGATGACCATCAGACCCATCAGTTCCATCGAAAAAAGTATGTTAAAGATTTTTTTCATGAAGTTGAACAATTTTATGCTGATACAAAACAATTTAGTGATCAAAGATAGACCAAATCAGGCTGCAAAATCAGTCGAAAACCAGAGGCTCAAACTTCCGTTTTTACAGATCTGCATCATCGGCATTGAAGTATTTTAATGCCAGTTATTTATAAATATTTCTAAATAAGAAGCTGGATTTGGCAGCAAGTCGATTTAAGAATTTTTAACAACTACCAGGCATGATATCAGTGGTCTCGGCAGGAATTTGTGATAAAATCGCTTTGAAACTTCAAATGCATTCAGGTAGCTGTCTAAAATGCTTTTTCTAATTGTTCAGGGTAAATGATCAACACATTTTGTTCAGGTAATAGCTGCGGAATTCTATAGATGGTCTTCCACTGATTCTGACGGAATGAGAGCGAATGCGGCCTGGCGTTGATGATGACAAATAAGGTCTGACGCGGATTGTTGGCTTCGGCAAAAAACGCATCCGGATCGTAACCGATTTCATACCTGCGGTCGGCGCCTGTCTTTTTCGGGATGGTTTTGTGCACCAGGGTGCGGCATTTTTCTGAGGCAAAGAAAACCACTTCGGCACTCAGCTGGCGCGAAATAGTATTGATGGTGCTCATCCAGCGTTTGAAACCGATTTCGAGTTCAGCATTTTCAGGGACCAGCACCAAAATTCGTTCGGTGGTATTGAATGGCCTGGGAAGACTGCTTATAATGACCTGGCAGACAGTTTCGTTGAGGATGGCTTCAAACATATTTCCGAAGATTCGCCGGAGGTTTGCGGCCTGACTGCTCCATCCCAATATCAGGGATGACGCGCCCAGTTCAAAGGTTGTTTTCACGATCGCTTCAGGCACGTTCAGGTCGATGCGGTTCAGGGTTTCGAGCTTCACATTGGCAGCTGCAGCATGCTTTTTCACTGCCTCAAGGCCAGGTTGTATTGACGTAATTCGTTTACGTGCTTCGTGGTCGTCCTTTACCACCGACAAACTAAAGATAGGCTCTGGTGACTTGGGGTTGTGAATCATGATGGCCAGGTCGATGAGCTTGGTCACTGTTGCCGGGTTGGCAATGGGCACAAGGATTCGTTGCAGGAGTGGCACCTCGTTCTCACTCATTTTGTCCTTTTCTTCAATAGCAAGTCTTTTGCCATATTTCTCGGTATGGTAAGAGCTGAAGAGCGAACTGACCATAATCAGAAAAATGGTGGCGTTGAACAGGTCGTTTGAAATGGCATCGTAACGCAGGCCAATCAATGCCACAGCCAGTGTTGCAGCTGCCCGAGCTGACGTAAGCCCAAAGATGGCATGCATCTGGTTAGAAGTCAGTTTAAAAAACAAACGCGTGAGAAAAGCTGCCAGCCACTTGCTGCTGATGGCCAACGCTATCAGCACCACTGCATACAGCAGGGGCTCATGCCCCTGGAAGATGGCGTCGATACGGATCAGCATGCCTACACTGATCAGAAAAAAGGGGATAAAGAGCGTACTGCCCACAAACTCGATCCGGTTCATCAAGGTCGAAGTCGACGGGATAAGCCTGTTGAGTGCCAGACCGGCAAAGAACGCCCCAATGATGGGTTCTGCGCCAGCAAGCTCAGAAGCAAAAGCTGCAGCAAAAAGCGCGGTGAGCACAAATAAAAACTGCGTGGTGCCGTCGGTGGTCACCGATTTAAAAAACCAGGCTGCCATGCGCGGCAGGACGAAAAAAAGGACAAACGAAAAAACAGAAAATGAAACCAGGAAAGTGAAAAAGCCGCTGTTGCCTTCGCCCTTGAGCAAGGTGCTGAGCAAGGCGAGAAAGATCAACACGATGGTGTCGGCAATCACAGTGCCGCTCACGGCTGCCGTTACAGCGGATGTTTTCGTGATTCCCAGCCGGCTAGCCGAAGGAAATGCAATCAGGGTATTGGAAGCCAGCAAGATCCCAATCAGACTGGCCTGGATGAAATTGAAATTCAACAGAAAATGACCTGCCGCATAACCGAACGCGTAGGGTATAAAAAAAGTAAACAACCCGAAAAAAATGCTCGGCTTGCTGTTTTTTCTGAACGACACAAACTCAATCTCAAGCCCTGCCAGAAACATGATGTACAGCAGCCCAACCTTGCCGAACAGCACCATCACATCGCTGTTTTCCAATACATTGGTGGCATAAGGCCCGATCACCACACCAAACACAATCATCCCCACTATTGGCGGAATACTGGTACGGCGTAACAGGACCGGTATCAGCATGATAGCCAGCAGAACGATGGCAAAAATGAGCACCGGATCACTGACGGGTAACGAAAATGTGTGGTGCTCCATAGGATCTATTTTTCCTTATCGGTAAAAAGCACGTCAATGGCGCCGACGCCGAATTTACTCATCGAAGCCATTCGGTTTTCAGTGCCTTCGTATGATTCGAGTGCTTTGATGATGGCATTTTTGAGCACACCATTGCCCACACCATGGATAAAGGTCACCTTGTTGTAATCGTTTTCGATGGCACTGTTGAGCATTTTGTGGAAATAGTCGAGCTGGATTTTAAAAAGATCCTGACTCGACAAACCCGCGATGTTATCCACCAGCTCTGCGATATGCAAATCAACAACTGCCTCTCCCATTCCACGTTTATGCTTGTCGATGGCAGGCCTTTCCTTCACGATATTCTTCACTGGCGCGGCCGGACTCATTCCCTCCTTTTGCAACTGCAGGTTGTCCTTCCCCTTGAGTGCAGCAATGGGTTGCAGGCTAACCATGATGGCTTTCTCGCCCAGAATGGCCGACATCACATAGCTGCCTTCCTTATAAAATCGGTTGGGTTTCACATCAAAAGGAGCATGAACCGGTTGCAGGAAATAATCTGCCTTTTCGAGCACCAAAACCGCTTGTACCAGACCGGTTGTCCAGTAGTTCAGATCATCGCGGCCGATGGTTTCAAGTACCATTTTTGAACGCGGTGCAATTTGACCATAATCCACATTTTCGAAACTTGATTCTTTCTGAATGGCAAAGCTATAAAGCATTTCAGCATCGGTGTTGTTTACCAAAACCACATCGATCACACCAGTAAGTATCCATTGCTGCTCGTGGGGCACATAGGCCAGGTAAACGCCATCAGGCTCCATGTTTTTGGCAAAACGTCGCAGACTTCCACGCCGCGCTGCATCCTGTTCTTCAGCCTGTTGCATTTCCTGCAACTGCACTTCCTTTTGGAGCACTTCAGTAATTCTGCGGTCGGGCTGTCTTACCGATGTAGCATCAATGACCAGATCATTTGATAAAACCGGAATCTCAAAACCATCTTCTATCGATACGAGCACCATGCGACTATCGATTTCGCGCACGACAACACCGCCGCCCTTTTCATTCAAAAACTTAACCTTATCTCCTGCTTTAAATCTTTCCATACTGTTTGTTTTAAGCGACAAATTTACACATAAAACAGCACCTTGCACCAGATAGGTCCATAGCCCGATCAGTTATTTAGACCGTATTCCAAATTAAAAATCGATGCGAAATCTAGGCAAATGGCAGTATCTTTGTAGAAACTGATTAAAACCAGTATCATGAAAGCCCGTATTCTTTTTATTTCTGTTGTTACCCTGTTTCTGCTTCAAGCTTGTGAGAAAAAGGAAAAGAGTCCTGTCGAAACAGCCTCTGTCAGCCTGGATATAAAACACCAGGTGGATGGAAACAATCTTCAACCAGACGCCATGATTTACACCAACGAAGCCGGCAATCGCTACCTGATCACGAACATTCAGTGGTTTCTGAGTGATATTGAACTGATCAACAGCGATGGCAACAGCATGGCTTTGACCGATAATTTAGGAAACCGAGTGTTTTATGTTGACACAGATCTGCCCGCTTCCGAAACAATTATCAGCTCACCAAATATTCCCACAGGCAGCTATCAGGCTATCCGTTTCACCTTTGGCCTCGATGAGCAAAGCAATCAGTCGCATCGCTTCGTAAATCCACCTGAGTCGTTTATGTTTTGGCCGGAATATCTGGGCGGAGGCTATCATTACATGAAACTCAACGGCAAATGGATTGACCAGCAAGGCCATATGGCTCCTTTCAATTTTCATCTGGGTATCGGACAGGAATATTTCGAAGAAGGGAAATCTACCAACGAACTATACGACTTCGGCAAATCGATAGGATACGCCCATTGCGAGGGCTATCAACCTCCGCACAAGTTGAATCCGGTAGTGGCATTCATTCAGAACTATTTTGAGGTTACACTACCTGTTTCACTCATTGTCAGGCCCGATGAAAGCAATGAAATTGAACTTTTGATGCAGATTGAGAACTGGTTCAAAGGCGAAGCCATCTATGACCATGACCAATGGGGTGGGTCCATCATGCAAAAACAGGAAGCCATGGAAATTGGCATCCGAAACGGTATACATGTGTTTAAGGCAAAAGCTGTATCGAAATGAGGATCAGACTCCTGGACGTCTGTTTGATTGGGCTATTGGTTTTGACTGCATGTGGGCGAAAAGAAGTACCCGGCCCTGCTCCGCATGAACCAACACCGTTTGAATTGGATATCCCTTTTGGCTTCCCGACCAAACTCAACATCCCTGCCGACAACCCACTCACAGTTGAAGGTGTTGCGCTGGGACGCTATCTATTTTACGATGGCCGTTTGAGTGGACGCACGCATCCCGATTCGCTGATGAGCTGCAGCAGCTGCCACATACAATCGAACAACTTCGAACCCGGTATTGACCATCCGGTCTTTCAGGGCGGTTTTGTGCATGGCATCAACGGCCAGCAAACACACCATGTGGTGCTGCCACTTGTTAACCTGGTCTGGAACAAAAGCGGATATGGCTGGAATGGCGGCATCGCAACCGACAACCCAGATGCTGCAGCCAGAAATATCGAAGACATTGTACGCATGTCGGTAACAGCGCCTGACGAAATGGCCGGCGACACCAGCCGTGTCAAAGCACTTTTTCAGTCGCTGGACGGTTATCCGGGACTTTTTGAGGCGGCTTTTGGCTCATCAACAATCACCTTCAAAAACATCGAAAAAGCCATAGCCCAGTTTGTGCGCACCCTCGTTTCGGCAAATGCACCTTTCGATCGGTATCTGCGCGGCGAATTGCAGCTATCACAAAGCGAACTCAACGGTTTTATCCTCTTCACCACCGAAGAAGGGGCCGACTGCTTCCATTGCCATGGTGGTGGCGGTAATCCTCTCTTTACGACGCACCTCACCTACAACAATGGCAAGGACAGTATTTTCAATGACCTGTTCGACCGCTTTTCAATAACCGGTGATCCCATGGACAAAGGCGCCTACAAAGCCCCTACCCTGCGCAACATTGCCAAAAGTGGGCCCTATATGCATGATGGCAGATTTGCAACATTGGAAGAGGTCATCGACTTTTATTCGCACCACGTTTTGTTAACCGATCAGGTTGATCCGTTGATGCACCATGCCATCAGAGGTGGGGTTCAGCTTACTCCCAATGAAAAAACCGACCTGCTGGCCTTCATCAGGACTTTGCAGGATGATGACTTCCTGACCAACCCGGACTTTGCCAGACCTGGAAAGTTTCCGGATGAACCCTAAGGGAGTTTTTCCTTCCCTGACCAAAAAAAAGTCTATTAATATACCCTGGGAATACGCTTTGTTTCGGACAAAACCCTCAATAATTCCTTGGTTTGAACAGGTTTGTATAAAACATCATCCAGACCAATCTGCACGTATTCATCTTTGCTCTGTTGCAACGCATCGGCAGTGAGTGCGATGATGCGCGGATGGTTTTTTTCAGGGACCTTTTCTCTGATCTGTCGGGTGGCTTCAATTCCATCCATCACCGGCATCTGAATATCCATCAACACCAGGTCGTAAACCTTGACATCCAGCGAAGCCAGTGCCTCTTTGCCGTTTTCGACCAGCTTCGGACTGTATCCAAAGCGGCCCAGCACACCCAAAATAATCTTCTGGTTGATCACATTGTCTTCGGCAACCAGTATATCAAGCGGATTGTGCTCACCTAAGCGCTCATCGACTACTGCGAACTGCTCGCGTCTGTTAAGGCTGTCGGCATCGCCAATCAGCACCGACTTGCAGGCCTCAAACAGCAAGGCAGTATCAATTGGTTTGAGTAGAATGAGCGTGTCTTTCCGAATGACAACAATCTCGTCAGTTGCTTTATCCCGGTCTTTGAGCAGGATGTGCGGGATGTTCCCTTGCTTTCGAAAATGGTCAATAAGTCGCAGGTCGAGTTTGAATCCAGTCCGGAGGTGTGTGAGAATCAAGTCATAATCACTGAGCTCATCAAACACTTCCGGAAACTCTTCGCGTACTTCCTGGATGCTGAGTTCAGCTTTCCAGAAGTCGAAATAATCTTTCAATAAGGCATTCAGACTACTATCATGCGTCAGAAACAGCACTTTTTTACCAGCCAGAGCACCGTCTTGCTCATCCATATGCTGTTGATCGCCCGGTTCGAGCGGCAAAGAAAGCGTAAAAGTTGATCCCTGACCTAGCGTAGAATCGACATGAATTGTTCCTTGCATCATTTTCATCAGGTGATCGCAAATCGACAACCCCAGTCCGACTCCCTTGATCTGCGCATCTTCATGCTCGGCCAGTTTGGTGTAAGGCTTAAACAGGTTACTGATGGCGCTGCCTGGTATGCCGGGTCCGGTGTCGGAAACAGCAATGAGTAACACTGCGTTTTGGTTGCGCGTTTCCTGCCAGAGTCTGAGCTGCACATGTCCATGTCGTGTAAATTTGATTGCATTGTCAAGCAAATTCATTACCACCTGACGCAGGCGCAAATCATCACTAACGATATACTTTGGGAGGTCTGATTGTAGGTGCAAAATCAGATCGAGCTTCTTTTCAAGGGCGGCAGGCATCAAGGATAACATAGCTTCCTGCATGCTTTCGCGCAGCAAAAACGGACGCTTGGCAATCTTTACTTTACCCGATTCAATTTTGGCAAAATCAAGCAGGTCGTTAAAAAGGGACGTCAACATGTTGCCGCCTTCCCTAATCAGTTGGGTATAGTAACGTTGCTTGCTGTTGAGTTCGGTATCGCACAACATCTCAGTCATGCCAATCACTGCATTCAACGGTGTACGGATTTCGTGGCTCATCCTTGCCAACAAGCGGCTGCTGTATTGTCTGGCTTCGATGGCCCTTTTATTCGCATCAAGCAATCTGATGCGCATATTTTCGCGGTAGATAGCTGACAGCAATGTTTTACGGAACATGGTTTTGGTGATCTCTCCCTTAACCAAAAAATCTTGCGCACCACTGCTGAGTAAATGCAAAGCCTCCGCTTCCTGCATATGTTCGCAATATGTAATAAAGGCGATATTTGGAAATCGATCGAAAAGACTGATCAGGCTACCCAGATTTCCCACCGATTTGCAAGCTACAACGATGACCACTTCGGGCTCCTCTTCCGACAGTCGCTGAATGACCTCACCCGGTTCAACGAGGGGGAAATATTCCATTTCAACATCCAGTTCAGGATCAACCAAACTTTGAAAATAATCAATATCAGCTTTTTGGGGTGTTATGAGTAAAACTTTCATGGCCTTCCGGTATTGGTTGATGATGCAAGATACAACTTCTGTCATTCGAACAAAAACAATTCAAAGCTCCGGATATAAAAAATGACGGCTAAATCACTACTTTAGCCTTTCAAATAGCAACATGCCTGAACAACTAGACAAACGAAAGGTTTTCACCCTCAAAGAGGTGACGCAAAGCATACAGCAAACGATCAGCAGGCGCTACACTTCGAGCTATTGGGTAAAGGCTGAGATGAACAAGCTCAACCGTTACCCCCACTCCGGCCATTGTTATCCCGATCTGTTGCAAAAAGAAAATGGTCAGGTGGTGGCGCAAATGCGCGGCACTTTGTGGAAGGGCGATTACGAACGGGTGAATGCCAGCTTCATCAAAACCCTGAATGAACCACTCAGCGACGGCATTCAACTGCTCATGCTTGTCAGCATTCATTTCGACCCGAATTATGGACTCACCCTGCGCATCAGCGATATCGACCCGGCTTTTACATTGGGTGATCTCGAAAAAGAGAAACGCGAGACATTATTTCGTTTACAACATGAAGGCGTGCTCGACCTGAACAAAAAACTTGCTTTTCCTTTACTCCCCAAGCGTATTGCTGTCATTTCAGTTTCGACCAGCAAAGGTTATGCCGATTTTCTCCTAATTACACAAGCCCGGATGAAGGGGTTCTTGATGGAACATTATCTTTTTCCATCACTTTTGCAAGGCGAACAAGCCGTAAGTCAAATTACTTCCCAGTTGAAGCGAATTGCTGAAATCCGGCAGCATTTCGACCTGGTGGCTATCATCCGTGGTGGTGGTGGCGAGGTTGGTTTGGCCGTTTTTAACCAATACCAGCTGGCACATGCCATTGCCACTTTTCCTCTGCCCGTGCTTACAGGGATAGGGCATGCTACCAATCAAACGGTAGCCGAAATGGTTGCACATACTGCTTCCAGCACACCGTCGGAACTTGCAGATTTGCTAATGGATCGTTTTGAAAGTTTTTCTACGGCACTCTCCCAAACCATCCGGCGACTCCACAACAGCAGTCTGGTCTGGCAACGACAAAAGCAAAAAGTGTATGAGATACAACAGCGATTACCATTGCTCGGACAGCGATTGTTGGGTCAACATCAACGTACATTTTTACAACAGCTGTCAAGATTGAAATTAGGCACCCGTCAGCAGCACAAACTGGAAATGAACCGGCTTATTTCAATTCAAAGCCAGGCGCAGGTGCTTACCCTGCATCATTTAACAAACAAGAAGCAGCAGCTTTCCCTTCAACTTGATCAACTTAAACGACAGGTGAATGCCAGCTTGAATGCACAACAAGCCCAGTTAGAGACTGCTGAAAAGAATATCAGACTGCTCGATCCGCAGCAGTTACTGAAAAGAGGTTATTCGATGAGTTTTCACAACGGCAAACTCATCAGGCGGGCAGATGAGCTGCAAAAAGGAGCCAAAATTGTGACCCGCTTTCACGACGGAGAAGCAAACAGTACAGTCAATTCAATAAAAAAGACACATGAATAAAACCGATAAAATCACTTATACCGAAGCCTTTGAAGAACTGCAAGAGATTGTAAACGAGATTGAACAGGGCGAAATTTCTGTTGATCTGCTTTCAGAAAAAGTAAAGCGGGCAGCGCTGCTTATCCAGATTTGCAAGCAGAAACTGCAAGCTACTGAACTGGATGTACAGCAGATTCTCGACGATCTGGAAGATCCAAAAAAGAGCTAGTATTATTCAATTTTCACCTTCAGGCACTGCAGCAAATCAAAATCGGCATTCATCACCTTGATGTAATAAAGGCCTAGCCCAAGATTTTCAATGATCAACGGAGGACTCTTTGTTTCGAGGGTTTTGCGCAAGATTCCGCTGTTATCATACACTTCGAAGGTGATATCTTCGGGCGCACTCTGCTGCCAGGTCAGTTTCAGCTGCTGGCTATTCACCTGCATTTCGATTTGACGAATTTTGATATCAGACCGCATTTGATCCTTGAACCGGTCGACTAGTTGCTCAAACTGCGGGTTTGGGACGAAAAGTGCCAATTGGTCCGACTGCACAGCAACATCCATTGTATCGGTTGGTATAGCCTGCTGTTTTTCTTCTGTTTCAGTCTGATTTTCCAATTTGATAGACTGTTGTTGCACCATTTGTGGCGCTTCCACAGTTTTCTTTTCCTGCAAGTTAAAATACAAGGCTGTTCCCACCAAGATCAGGATAAGCGCAGCAGCTCCGAGCATCCATCCTTTTCTGGCACGAAAAGATATAACCTTAATGTTGGATGACGACAGCTCCATCACACTCATGAGCTCATATTTACAACTGCTGCAGACATCCAGATGCTGCTGAAGATTAGTGGGAATTTCACGTCTTTCCTGCAACAAATCGGCACACTGTGCAATTTGTTCCTCACTGAGATGTTTCTTTAATTGATGCATAATAGCAAGAGCAAGCTGGTTAACAATTTCATTTTTCTCTTCGGACTTTCTTCTGGTTCGTGCCAGTCTGCCTGATCGAGAAGTTCAAAAAGTAGTCTGAGGGTTTCACGGCTGTGGTGCGATTGCTCATTTTTATTCAGCACTTCAATCAGTCGATCCATTTCTTTATACAAATACATACGCGCTGCATCTCCTTTAACCTTTCGCCCTTCAATCAGACTGATTAATCGCCCCAAAAGTTCATACTTTGCAGATTTAGAGGTAGAAATGTTTTCCGTCAGCAGACCTATAGCATCCAGTGCATGCTGTCCGGCATAAGCAGTCAGCCATTTTTTCACATCCTGAAGGTCGAAATATACTGCCAACAATGCTCTTAGTTTGGCTGGCTGTAGTGAATTTTGAATCACTTTTTGCAGGCGCTCGACTTCAAACTGAAAAATCACAGGACTTAGGCCATTAAGGGATGATTCGGCCTGAAAATTTGTTCCCAACACCTCATCAACATCCAAGTGATACCAGTGCTTTTGTTCCTGCCGGATGACTTCACAACACATCCGGT
Source organism: Bacteroidales bacterium UBA5536 (assembly GCA_002426795.1). GTDB lineage: Bacteria > Bacteroidota > Bacteroidia > Bacteroidales > F082 > UBA5536. The sequence continues at coordinate 588,050 of DINQ01000020.1, read as the reverse complement.
TGAGGATTGCAATGCAATAGGTCTCGGGGGCCGCCTTACTTTCAAATGCCTGCACGATGCGCTGTTTTTGATTGAGGAACTTTTCGATCATCGCCATCTCAACGTCCTGACTTTCCTTTGCCGGGATGGCATGCCGTCGCACATAACGCATCACCACTTTGGGTGCCATCACCATCAGAAAATCAGTTTCGAGAAGCTTTGTTAATTTGTTGCGCCCAAGCATCCTTTTTGAAAAATATTTGGCAAATTTGATGAATTTATCCGACAATCAAACCATCTTACATGATGCACATGATTCCTTCGGGCTATTTAGTCACCTAAAAACGCGGTTTTAACGGATCCTATTAAACCCCTCTTCGACGGAAAATCTAACTTCACAAAAAGAAATCTCCAAATAGATGAAAGAATGAATGCTGAATCTTTAATTTTGCGCCCTGGCAGACAACCTTACCTTTAGTGGGGAATAGAAGGTTTATTAAGTGTTGGGAAAAATACCAGATCAAAGGATTAAACGCATGGGGCTATCAAAACCAAACCAAATTATAACTGCTAGACTCTTATTAAACAGATATTTCGCAAAAAAAACACTCATTTTCCTGTTGCTGCTTTTAGGCTTGGGTAATGGACAATTGTTGGCTCAATATGGCCCCTTGTATTGGGACTTGCGGCAGTTCGACAGTTTGCCCGATTATCGTCTGGCATTAAACGCCTTTAATAAACAAGATACAAGCCGCGCCTATTTTTTACTGGATTCCATTGCAGATGCGTGCCTGAAAAATGGTGAAAAAAGAAAATCTTACCAGGCCCAAAACGACCACGCGACCATGTTATTTATTAAAGGAGATTATGCCCGATCGTACCGGCTTTTTTCCAAAAACCTGGATGCCATGTCGATGGATGGTGACAGTTTGCATTACGAGTTTGCCATTGCGTTGCGCATCATGTCTTATTTATCTCAAAACTACAAAAATGCTTCATTTACACGGACGTATTATACAGAAAGGCAGTTCTCGGTTCTGCAGCAAATGAAAGATAGCTCAGAAATGATGGTCGACTGCACTGCAGACAAAGCCTATGTGGCACTTGCAAAAGGAGATAAACGCCTGGCTATTAAACTCTTTGCAGCAGCAAGATTGGGTGCCATCAAACTTCATATGGAGGAGCCTTTGCTACGAATTGAACATACGCTCGTGAATCAGCTGGCGGGAGAACAGCCCGAATTAGCGCTCGACATCTTTGAAAACCAGTACCTCACTAGCAGCCGCACTTACCTTAGAGATAGCATAGCTTTGGTGGTGTTGGCCTATACCGTGGCTGAAAAATCAGCTGAATTGGAGCTATACCCAAAAGCTATTGAATATTATAAAATCACTGGCCAGCTACTTAAGGCTACGGGATATCAACAACCCAAGCTCATCAATGCGCTTCCGCTTGAAACTGCAGTAGCATATGCACAACTGGGAGAGCAGAAAGAGTTTCAGACATACATTCGAGAAGCTATCGAAAAGACCAAAGAGGCCAGTGATAATATAATTTATGATGTTGCTAACCTTCATCTTGCCATTGCCGAAAGTTACCTGCTTTTCGATGCCGATAGCACACTTCACTATCTTGACCTTGCAACTAAAGCTACTTCGCCCAAGGACACACTCACGATGGCAAAAATCGCCTACCTGCAGGCAAAAGCCTATTTCGATCTGAATAAAAAAGACACCGCAGCCTTCTTCATTGATTTGGCAGTAAACCAGTTGCTGGCGGTTTTCGCTTCCAATCCTGAACAATTCACAGAAGCAGAAGTGCATGGAATGAAGCGGGACTTTCAAATGATGGCAGCGGAAATCTACCATGATAAAGCCAAATATAATCAGCACGCTGTCGAATCTGGTAAGCAAGCCATTCGGGCAGCCATAGAAAGCATCAACCAACTGGCGCTGCAGCTCAGCAACGAAAAGGATCTGATTAGTCTTTCGGCCGATTATAAAAAGCTGGCCCTGCTGAACCTCGACCTGACAGACAAGCAGGAGACTCAATCTTTGGAAAGCTCCTGGACGCTTTTGGCCGATAGTAAAACTTTTCAGCTGAAAAGGGCCATGGAAAAAGCCAGGCATGAGGCACAGCTTTTGGCTGAAAACGCCATGTGGAATGGCCGACTTGAAGCGGAAAAACAAGTTTTTGAGTTGAAATCCGCCATCGAAAATGCGCGTTTCAAAAAAGAAGACAGTTTGTTGTCAGCTTTGCGCCTCGACCTCAAACAAAGACAAATCGAACTGCTACTGGCAAATTTCCAGTTGGAAGAATCCGTTGACAAATCAGTGAATATACTATTTGAACCAAACAAAATTGCTGACGTCAAAAAAATGATCCGGCCAGAAGAGTGCCTGATTGATTATTACCTGACTAACAACAAAGTGCTGGCATTTGCCATCACATCGAATGACTTGCATTTGATCGAATTGGATTCATTATATGTCATCGCAAAGCAGCAGAAATCCTTTTTGAAGGCCATCAAGACAGCTGGCAACTTCAGCCCATCGGCAACAACGCTGTCAGATCAACTCATCAAACCTCTGGCCAATTTGTTGTCTGATCGCAAGCACCTTGTTATTATTCCCGATGGGTGGCTTTTCCAGATTCCTTTTGAAGCACTTACCTGGCCCGATACCAAGGATATGATGGTCCAACATACAGCGGTCAGCTATCACTATTCAGCCTATCTGTGGCTGCAATCTGAAACCGATAAATTGTCGGGAAACCCTTCCATGTTGGCTTTGGCACCTGTTTTTGAACAACCCACAACACTACTTGCCAATCAGGATTCTCCTTTTCGCACTATTGAAGCAGGTATTCAAACCGATTTTAACGGATTCTCTTTGCAGGTTGATCCTCTGCCTTTTACAAAAGCAGAAGTAAAAAATCTGGAAAGCATCTTTTCTCATCAGGGCAAAAAAGTTGAAGTTCTGATAGGTGATGATGCATGTAAAAGTAATTTCTTTCGCCAAAGCTACCCATACGAGATCATCCATTTTGCTACACACGGCTTTGCCAATTTCAGGACAAATCAGCCTGCCGGATTGTTATTGGCTGCATCCGAAAGTGATCGCAAAAAAGGTATCAGCACCGATTTCCTGCATCTGGAAGAGCTGTACAACACCCAAACAACTGCCTCTTTGGTAGTGCTAAGTGCCTGTAACAGCGGCGCCGGAACAATGACCGAAGCCGAAGGCATTTTGGCCATACCCCGCGCCTTTTTCTATGCCGGCATTCCGAATGTTGTGGCCAGCCTGTGGGGTGTGAACGACCGCACAACAGCAACACTCATCGGAAATTTTTATCATTATCTCATTCAAGGCGAAAGTTTTGCAGTCAGCCTGCAAAAAGCCAAAATAGATGCCATCCATCAAAAAATGTTGCCGCTCGATTGGGCTGGGTTTGTGCTCATAGGGCGTTAATAACAGCATATTTGTTGTAAGTGCGGATACTATTGGCTTGTTATGAGGCAATGGCTTTTTTGTATCTTTGGCGGGTAAAAAAATTGATTCATTAAAAACATCTAACTCATATGAAATTACTCGAAGGAAAAGTTGCCCTGATCACTGGTGGTGCCAGAGGCATCGGAAAAGCATTGGCCATGCGTTTTGCTGCCGAAGGTGCTGCAGTTGCATTTTCTGATTTACGCTACGACGAACAAATGCAGGCTACTGAAAAAGAAATCGCTGCCCTGGGTGTAAAAGCCAAAGGTTTTGCTTCCAACGCTTCTTCGCTCGAAGAAAGCGAAAATTTGGCAGCAGATGTTGTTGCTGAGTTTGGCCGTATTGATGTGCTGATTAACAACGCCGGTATCACCCGCGACAATTTACTGATGCGCATGACCGAGCAGGACTGGGATCTGGTAATGGCCGTGAACCTGAAATCGGTTTTTAACCTGACCAAAGCGGTTCAGCGCACTATGATCAAACAGCGCGAAGGGTCAATCATCAACATGAGCTCGGTAGTTGGAGTTAATGGCAATGCCGGACAATCGAATTACTCTGCCTCCAAAGCAGGCATGATTGGTTTCACCAAATCAATCGCCCAGGAACTCGGTAGTCGCAATGTTCGTTGCAATGCGATCGCACCAGGTTTTATCGAAACCGAAATGACCCACAAGCTGCCTGATGACGTTCGCACACAGTGGATTGCAAATATTCCACTCAAGAGAAGTGGCAAACCTGAAGATGTGGCTGATGTAGCAGTATTCCTGGCTTCTCCACTTTCGTCATACGTTACCGGACAAGTGATCAGCGTGTGCGGTGGTATGAGCATGTAAGCCCGAAACTACCTGCCTAAATAATTTAATTTTTCACCATACATTGCATCACTTCCCATGATAAACGGGATGATTCTCGATTATTCACCCTGGCTCATAATCCCCGTTGTTGCAGCGGGCATAGGTTATGCAGCTTTGTTGTATTTTCGAAATCGCAAACAGCCATACAGTAAGCCGCTCACCCGGCTGCTGTTTTTGCTTCGCATGCTGCTGGTGATGTTTGTTGGCCTTTTATTACTTTCCCCTTATTTTGTTCAGCTCACAAGAAATATTGAACAACCTATCATTGTCCTTGTGCATGATAATTCAGCTTCATTACTACTCACGAAAGACTCTGTTTTTTACAAAACGGAGTATCTGCAAAAACTCGACAGTCTGAAGGACGCCCTGATAAAGGACTATGCTGTTGATGAGTACATTTTTGGGAAAGATTTCAGATTGGGAGCAAGTATTGACTTCAATGATCAGCAAACGGTAATGTCTGATATGTTTTCAATGTTGCGACGCACTTATTTCAAGCGCAACGTCGGAGCCGTACTACTTTTTTCGGATGGCATTGTCAACGCTGGTTACCAGCCTGATGTGGCCGCTACTTCGTTTCCTTTTAAAGTAATTACAATTGCTTTGGGCGATACAATACAAAATCCTGATTTGGCAATCTCTGACATACGTTTTAACAAGACCGTACTGATTAACAGCACCTTTCCTGTAGAAGTGACCTGCAAAGCTACCAACGCCGCCGGCAAAAACATGCGTATTGCGCTTTTTTCGAACGATTCACTTATCGATGAACCTGTTATAAAAGTGAATGGAAATAATGCAACAATCACCAAAACATTTCTGGTTGATGCAAAAAAAGCCGGTATCAGTCAATACACCATTTCTGTTAGCGGGATTGAAGACGAAGCCATGCCACTGAACAACAAACGCAGCTTTTTTGTAGAGGTGATTGACCAAAAACAGAAAATCTTGTTTTTTGCCAAAGCGCCACACCCTGATATTGCAGCCATTGCAGAAGCTCTTGGGGATCGCTTTGATGTTGACATCAGGTATTTACGCGATGGACTTCCAGCCAATGAAAAGTCGTACGACCTGGTAATTCTACATCAGATTCCTTCCGGACAATTGAATCTGAATGCCTTGCAGCAATATCTTTCACTTCATGAAGAGATGCCACTGCTGATCATTACTGGGGCAACAGCTGATTTGGCAAGTTTGAATCAGCTGCAGGACTTTATTCACATCACGCCAAATGAACCCCAATCAGGTATCGAGGCTTTCGCCAATTTAGACCCGGCCTTCAGCCTTTTCCAATTTGAACTGCCAGACCAACTTGCTACTGCCAAACTTCCTCCCCTGCTTACTCCTTTTGCCAATTATCGCTTTGATGCACCTGGCAGCGTACTTTTCAAACAAGAAATCAGGTCAGTTTCTACCAATAACCCTTTAGTAGCATTTAGCTCTGGTCAAGGCAGAAAATATGGCTTTATTGCAGGTACAGGTCTCTGGCGCTGGCGCAACTTTGCATATAGCAATCTTGGATCACATCGTTTTTTTGATGGCTTAATTGCCAAAACGATTCAATATCTCATTGTGAGACAGGATCAGTCTCTGCTCAAGCTGAATATGACAGATGAATATGACGCTTCCAGTGAAATTGTGATTGATGCAGAATTACGCAACAGAAGTAATGAACTGATTCAGCAACCCGATCTCACCATGGATTTGACAAATGAAAAAGATGGCAAATCGGTGAGCTACCTTTTTGCCCGAACTGCCACGGCTTACCAGCTAAAACTGGGTCGTTTGCCTGAAGGTATTTATCGCTATGAGGCAAGAGCCGAAATAGGTGAAGAAATCGCCATTGCAAGCGGAAAGTTTATTGTTACAGCAGCCTCATTGGAAGCCCGAAACCTGGTGGCGGATTTTAGTGTGATGCGCCGAATTGCACAGCAAACAAGCGGTATTGCGCTTTCTCAAAACGATCTTGATAAGATTCCTGAAATCCTCTCGAATGATGCTTCAATCAGCTCAGTATCGCATGAAGAAGAACGGTTCAAAGCTCTCATTAATTACCAGACCGCTCTGTTGTTATTGGTTTTGTTGGTAAGTGCAGAATGGATTTTGCGCAAAACTTTCGGCGCCTATTAGCGGAGCCAAAAACCTGAAACTTTCAGCAGAAATAAGCTTTAGAAGTTATTCTTTCTGAAAAAAGTAGGTAATGACTTCAAAATAATTTCAAGATCTTTTTTCGGGGAGGCGATCATCGCATATTGGTTGTCGAGGTTGATCCTGTCTTCTTCAGACTCGAACCGATTGGGTGTAATTTGCCACATCCCGGTGATGCCAGCTGGTGCCATAAAGCGGTACGACCACTGATCAGTTGTGAGTCTTTCTGCTTCATAAAGCGGGAGAGGTCTGTTGCCTACGATTGACATATCACCTTTTAATACATTGAAGAACTGAGGTAGTTCATCCAGATTAAACCGGCGAAGAAAACGACCTACACTCGTGACTCGTGGATCATTTTCTACTTTGAAAAAAGCGGCATTCTGATTCGACCTTCTTTTGAGTTCGAGGTACCAGTTTTCACATATCTCAGTTCCATCAATGTAAAGTGTAGGTGAACATCTGTAGCCAAGTCGCTCACATTCGGGACAACCTTCGTCGTCAATTGAATTTCCGCTGTTTTTTTTGTTGATGAGGTAAAGATTCAGGCTCGAAAGCTCAGCACGTTTCTCCTCGGCAAACTGGCGCATCGAGCGAAATTTGTAGAATTTAAAAATATCATAGCCAGTGCCAACCCTTTCAGAAATATAGATAATCGGTCCTTTTGACTCAAGTTTGATCAGAATCGCAATGATGAGCATCAATGGTGATGTCAACAAAATAGCAATGGAAGCAAACACGATATCAAAAGCGCGTTTGCCAAAACCTATTCGATATTGCTCGAAAGTTTCATGTGTTGGCAGCTCAAACTTTCTCATCTAATTCCTCAAACGGGTTATAAAGTGCGTTGTTTTGATGGTTGTCAATAATGGGTTGTTGGTATTCTAGCCTCTTTCCTGTGTTGCAAAAATAAAAAAATACGCGTACGCAGTAACAAAATGAAAAATTACTTTAAATAAAGTCAATCAGAAACGACTAGATATCCCTCTTTTTAATCAGTAGATATGTAGCTCCTAAAAAGATGAAACAATACACCAGTGTGATCATTACATCCGAAGGTTCGATATAGGTGCGAAAGTTAACACCAAACAATTTCATCAATGCTGTATTTGGCGTATCAATCAGACTTCCAATTCGTTTCATTGGAAAATAGGCAGCTATATCATCGTCAATATAGAATCTGATAATGGGTTCGGCAATCACAGAATAAATGGCAAAAGCAATTATCGCCAAACCACTTTTACGCATCAAAACCGCAAAAAACAACGCAATGCTGCTGTAGGCAAATATTTCCAAAAATAATGCTGCAACAAAAACTGTTTTTTGCCATATGATATCAAAAGTGATCACTTCTGTATGCAAAAACCCTAAAACAAGAGCAGAAAACACCGTTGTAAAAGTCACAACCAACCCAATTGCTGTAATAAAAAATACTTTTTGCAGAAAAAACTGCTCCCTGCTAATCCCATTAATGATGTGCTGTCTAATGGTTCGGTGACTATATTCTGCGGTAACAAAAACCATCACGATGAGCGCCGGCAAGAGTTTGAAAAAACCAGAAAGATAGGTGAGGTTATGCCAAATGTAAGGAAAGCTATAGAGTGAAAAAGAAGGAATTGGAATAGGAGAGTTTTGGCTGGCATTGGAGGTTACTTTATTGATAAAGGCTTCCACCCCAAAAAGCATGGCAGTGATACTGACGATATACAAGAGCAGCATGGCGATAAACACTCTGCTTTTGGCCAGTTTCCGATATTCTATTTTGATCAGCTTGTTCATTACTCGTGGTTTAAAATTTCAAGAAACTGTTCTTCCAAACTCTTCTTCTCCGCTGCCAGATGATTGAGCACGATGCCTTTACCAATCAGAAACCTATGCAGTTGTGTGGCATCATTACCTTCCTTGAGCTTGACCTTCCACAGTTGAGTTTGCGAATCGAGTTCAGAAATAAGTGGGCATTGTTCCAACACTCGTTGTAATGCCGTCGTGTCATCAGCCATCAGTTCAACTGTCAATCCTTTATGCAGCATCACATCTACCTGACCCGTAAACAAACAACGTCCGCTTCGCATCACGGCTACATGCGTACAGGTTTTCTGTACCTCGTCGAGCAAGTGACTTGCTAATATTATCGTTGTGCCCTCTGACGAAACCTTTTTGATCAAATTCCTGATTTCGGCAATGCCTTGCGGATCGAGGCCGTTGGTTGGTTCGTCAAGGATCATTACTTCGGGATTTCCAAGTAAGGCTGCAGCCACTGCCAAACGCTGCTTCATACCCAAGGAATAGGTAGAAAACTTGCTTTTCCGTCGCTCATACAGCCCAACACGTTGAAGGCTCTCATCGATAGAGGTATAGGGCAACTCCTTTAAGTCAGCAATGATTTTCAGGTTATCAATGGCCGACAAATAAGGGTAAAACAATGGCGTTTCAAGGATGCTGCCAATTCGCCGCCTGATGGCTGCCGAAGGTGGCAAGCCAAACCATTCGTAGCTTCCCTCTTTGGGAGCTATGGCGCCCAAAATGATCCCCAGGGTGGTGGTTTTTCCGCTGCCATTGGGCCCCAGAATGCCAAAAACCTGTCCTTTTTCAACAGTGAGATCGAGGTGGTCTACCGCCTTGATGGAGCCAAAATGCTTACTGAGATTCTTGATAGAAAGTATTGGATTGCTCAAATCTTATTTTTTTTGTTGATCATGTTTCAATAGACGACAATTACCACAAAATATTACATTTTCTATGATAAAAAAAACCATTTCGCCAATTTACTTACCTTTGCAGCCAAATTGTGCTGATTTTCAATCAGCTTTTCAAAATTAAATTTATTTCATGAAAGTAGGAAATCAAAAAGTAGTATCGTTGACCTACGAACTACGCGAAAATGATGCTCAGGGAGCATTGATTCAAAAAGTAGAAAAAGACAGACCTTTTGTTTATCTCTTCGGTGTAGGCGGGTTGTTACCAAAGTTTGAAGAAAGTCTTGACGGACTTTCAGTAGGTGATTCGTTCAGTTTCGAATTATCTGCTGAAGATGGTTATGGTCAGCCAACTAAAGAAGCTATTATCGACCTCGACAAAAAGATTTTTGAAGTTGAAGGCAAAGTAGATGAAGAACTGGTGAAAATTGGCAACCAAATCACCATGCAGGATCAGGATGGAAATCCCCTGGACGGCATCGTTCTGGAGGTTACTGATTCAACTGTAAAAATGGACTTCAATCACCCATTAGCCGGTATGGACCTGCATTTTTCGGGCGACATTCTCGATATTCGTGAAGCATCAGCCGAAGAAATCAGCCACGGTCACGTACATGGACCACACGGTCACCACCACTAAAAATATCTGATACAAATAAAGATTCACGCAGGCGATGATTGTTCAACGCTTGCGTGTTTGTTTTTTTGGAGGGCTCCAAAACAGAAAAACAGCTGGTTTTTTATCCAGATCCGGTTTTTGCAGCTTCCAGTCGGCAACAGTCATGCTTTTGATATACTGATCAGGCATGCTGATGTTTACAGCCAAACACAGCATGAGTGAACTTCGACAGTGCTGTAAGATCGTTTCGTACAATGCCTGGTTTCTGAATGGTGTTTCAATAAAAAGTTGCGTCTCCCCTGTGACTTCGGCTCTGTTTTGTAGCGCTAACAATGACTGTATCCGTTCCTGTTTTTGGATAGGCAGATACCCATGAAATGAAAACGATTGCCCATTAAAGCCCGAGGCCATCAAAGCCAGAATCATAGCGTTTGGACCTGTCAAAGGCATTACCTCTACACCAGCCTGATGTGCCATCTCAACAATCACATTTCCTGGATCGGCAATGCAGGGCGTGCCCGCTTCTGACATCAAACCAATGGATTTACCCTCAAAAGTCGGAAGCAGAAAGTCGAGCATTTCTTGCTCTTTGGTGTGTTTATTGAGCTCGAAAAACACCAAATCATCAATTGGTTTTTCAGTTTTTACTCTGCTTAACAGCCTGCGTGCCGTGCGGACATTCTCCACGATAAAAATATCCAATCGCCGCATCAGTTCAATGGTTCCAGCAGGCAAAACCTGATCTGGCTCGGTATTTCCAAGTAGTGTCGGAATCAGATAGAGACGGCCTCTGTTTTTTAATAAACTCATAACCAGGGTAGTTTTTTTAAGTCCAGGTTTCCGCCCGAAAAAATGATTCCAACATTTTTTCCCTGCAGATCCAATTTACCCGAAATTGCAACCGCCAAAGGCACAGCAGCGCTGGGCTCTATGATTATTTTCATTCTTTCCCAAACCCATTGCATTGCCTGAATGATTTCTGATTCTTCAACAATAGCAATATCATGAACGTGCTTCAGAATGATGGGAAAAGTAAGACTTCCGAGTGAGGTTAATAAACCATCGGCCACAGTTTGGGGAGAGATGCTCGGATAAAACGTTTTGGAATTAAATGACACAAAAGCATCATCTGCCCCTTTGGGTTCGCAACCAATAACTTTTGTTTGAGGGGAAAAATAGTGGGCTGACAGGGCTGTTCCACTCAGCAAACCACCACCACCTACCGGGCACAAAATATAGTCGAGTGGCGGACATTGTTCTGTCATCTCCAGAGCAGTTGTTGCCTGGCCAGCAATCACCCTGTAATTGTTATAGGGATGAATTTCAGTGGCGCCTGTTCTGTCGGTTACCTGCTTCAGTGTTTCTTCGCGGGCTTGTAAGGTTGGCTCACAGAATGTTATTTCACCTTGATACTCTTTCACTGCAGCAACTTTTGCAGCAGGCGCAGTTTTGGGCATCACGATATATGCTTTTACACCAAGCAAAAGCGCAGCCCTTGCCAGCGCTTGTGCATGGTTTCCACTCGAATGGGTCGCAACGCCTGCTTTTAGTTCATGATTTTCCAGACTAAGCGAGGCATTCATGGCACCTCGCGACTTAAAAGCACCAGCCTTTTGAAAGTTTTCGCACTTGAAAAAGAGTGAAACACCAGTCAGTTTATCAAAAAAAGCAGATCTAAGCACAGGTGTCCGATGCACATATGGGTCGATTCGCTCAGCTGCCTGTTTAATTGTTTCTGCATCTGGAATAGTTAGAGCCATTGTTTCATTTTTTGACTTCAGAAAGCAATTTTTTGCAGGCGGCCTCTATCAACAGAAAAACCTTCTCGCAATCTTCAATTCCGCTCGTATAGGGATCCGGAATTACTTTGTTCGATCCGGGTTCGAGGATATTCATCAGGTAATCGACTTTTTTCATCTGTTCTTCGGTCGCAATCTCCGAAACATCACTCATATTCAGAGTATCCATCACATAAATGCGGTCAAATGTATCAAAGTCTTCTTTTCGAAAAAGTCTGGCCTGTTTTTTCGAAATATCGATACCGTGTTGTCGGGCTACCATAATGGATCGTTTATCGGGATGATCATTGATATGAAAAGACTCGAAACCGGCTGATTCAACAACACCCTTGATGTTGTTTTCGAGATAAAGTTTTTTTAGAATTCCTTCTGCCATTGGCGAGCGGCAGATATTTCCAAGGCAAACAAAAAGTACATTCATGGCAATCCATTATTTGGTTTGTAACTGAAATCTCCCTCATCATTGCGCTTCATGCACATAGCCATCACATCACCATGGCCTCTTTCATCAATAAATCAGGAATAAAAAGCCTTCTAATTTAGCATTTTTTTCTGCTAATGTTGAATTTTTTTATCAATTTCGTTTACAAAGCCTCTGAATTGTTTGTCTGTTTCGATCAGGTTAGTCACTGTTTTACATGCATGCAAAACAGTTGCATGGTCTTTGTTTCCACAATGCAGACCGATTGTAGCCAAAGAGGATTTGGTGTGCTTCTTCGAAAAATACATGGCCAGTTGGCGGGCCTGAACTATTTCTCGTTTTCTGGTTTTAGTGTTGATTTGATCAATTGGCATACCAAAGAAATCGCAAACAACTTTCTGGATGTAATCAATTGAGATTTCTCGCGTGGTATTTTTGACAAACTTATCAATCATTTGCCTCGCCAGATCAATAGTAATTGCTTTTTTGTTGAGCGATGACTGAGCAACCAGCGAAATGAGTGCACCTTCCATTTCGCGCACATTGGTGGTAATACTGTAGGCCAGGTATTCAATCACATCCTGCGGAATTTCAATTCCGTCGGCATAAAGTTTTCGCTTTAGAATGGCAACCCGTGTTTCAGTATCAGGCACCTGCAAATCAGCTGATAAGCCCCATTTAAACCGCGACAAAAGCCGTGGTTCCATACCTTTGAGCTCAACAGGTGGTTTGTCGCTTGTGATAATCAGCTGTTTACTATTTTGGTGAAGGTGATTGAAAATATGGAAAAAGATGTCTTGCGTTTTTTCTTTGCCCGCCAAAAACTGCACATCGTCAATGATGAGCACATCGATCATCTGATAGAAGTGTACAAAATCGTTTTGGTTATTGTTTCTGACCGACTCAATGTATTGATTCATAAATTGTTCGGTCTGCACGTAAAGCACTGTTTTCTCAGGAAAGTTATTTTTAACCTGAAGACCGATGGCATGTGCCAAATGGGTTTTCCCGAGACCGGTTGCACTGTAAATCAACAATGGATTAAAAGCAGTTTTGCCAGGGTTTTCGGCCACTGCATATCCTGCCGATCTGGCGAGGCGGTTGCAGTCGCCCTCAACAAAGTTATCAAAAGAATAACTCTCGACAAGCTGCGACTCCACTTTGATTTTCTTGAGCCCCGGAATGATAAACGGATTGGGGATATCTTTCGATGTGCCCCTGTTAAGGTCGAGTGGCATAGATACCAGAGGATTTTTAGTCGCTTTTTTGTTAGAGGCCGGAAAGTTAATCGAAAACGGACTTGACGCATCATAATTATCCATAATGATACTGTACTCAAGTCTGCCTTCGGTTCCAAGTTCCTTTTTAATGGTTTTTTTCAGCAGATTAATGTAGTGCTCTTCGAGCCACTCGTAAAAAAATTGGCTTGGAACCTGAATTGTCAGAACATTGTTTTCGATCTTTAAAGGTTTGATTGGTTCAAACCAGGTTTTATAGCTCTGACTATGAACATTATCCTTGATAACTTCAAGGCAATTATCCCAAACTTCAATGTGTCTTCTTTTCATCTACGTTGATTATCAATCAGTTAATTCTAAATTAACAACCGCACATTTCCTTTAAATCAGCATCTATCTGATTTTGATTTATTTAACTATTGCTTGAGGAGCTGTTGATTTTTCAACAAATATGAAAGGAAAAAAGTGAAAAAAAAAGAAATTTTTAACTTGATTTTAGACTTTTTTTGTTGTAATTAAGGACAGCTATCCGAAACCGTAGAGAGCATTTCTAACTGCCTGAATCTAGAGGGTTTTGAGATGTTCGACTTTCAAACCATAAATGTTTATAAACTTTTTGATAACTTTTTCGGCCTCACTTTTCCGGATGCTGATCTCAAAATAACAGTTCATTTCGAAACGTGGCGATTGTTGTTCCAGATTTTCTTCTTTCATCACCCGCGTCACTTCGTTCATTAATGGATAATCAAAGGTAAGACCATAGATTTCATTGACGGTACACTTCAAAACAGGCGCATTATCGAGTGCTTCGCGTGCTGCTGTTTTATAGGCCCTGATAAGTCCACTCACGCCAAGCTTGGTGCCGCCGAAATACCGCACCACAATTACTCCTACATTGGTCAGCTCTTTCGATAAAATCTGATTCAAAATTGGTTTACCTGCACTCCCGGAAGGTTCTCCATCATCATTGGCACGAAACACAGAATAATCGGTTCCCAACATATACGCATAGCAATGATGGCGGGCATCATAATATTTTTTTCTGATCTCATCCTGCATACTTTTAAAGGCCTCTTCAGTCGAAACAGGAAATGCCACCGCAATAAATTTGCTGCCCTTTTCCTTGTATAGGCCTTCTCCGTTTCCAGACAGAGTATTATAGCTGTCTTTTTCTATCATCCCGTAGTAATTAACACGATCGAAGCAATGGCTAAAAAGATGCCCGCCCAGTTTTTGCGCGACGGCCGTTCTCCAAAAAGCAGGAAACCAACTAGTGCTGACAAACCTACTACGCCAGTGTTTCTGATGGGGAACAATGTTGAACTGTCATAAAACTCCATGCTTTTCAACAAAAGGTAGGTCGAACCGAAATTGATCAGTCCCAGGATAATACCAGCCAACCAACTCCGCAAATGAAGTTTTGTTTTTCCACTAAAAAACTGAACAAGCACTAACACCAAGCCAATTGCAAGAGCCACTGAAAAAATCGTAGCAACCATCACTGGCAATTCGTATGATGGATAGCGATCCTGCGCAATTTTCATCAGCAAATCATTGGCGCCTGTCCCAAAAAAAATAATCAAAGGCAAAACAATGGTGGCAATTTTGATTTTATTTTTTCCCTTTTCTTTCGCCAGCGCCAGATAGAGCGCCACCAATGCCAGCACAATTCCAACAAATTTCTGCAAACCAAATACATCTCCAAACATCATAAATCCGGCGGCAGTTGGTATCACAACCGACATATAACTTGATACAGCAGTAACAGCCACGCCAGCTTTTTGTGTAGACAGGGCAAACAGGAAAAATACCCCAATGAAAAATACACCTATTAATAATATGAGTCCAAACCAGGGCGCGTTGATAATCTGAGATAGGGAAAGCTGTTTATCGTAAAGCCAAAATCCAGTGGTTGCTGCTACAATATAGTTTGCAACTATGGCTTGCAGATTATCGATTCCAAACTTTTTAAAGAGTCGGAATACGATAAAAATCGCTGTTGAAAGCAGCGTGGTCGTGAGTAAATACAGCATATTGGCGTTATGAAAGGCAAATGTACAACTAATGGCGATTTTGGCCAACGTAACCATTTGCCTTTTGCGTAAATTGCGGCCATGAAAGTGAGCTCAAATTTGGTCCGTGATATTTATACTTACTACGCCACAAAACTATCTGACTTTGTGGACGAAAGAGAAGCAAAGCAACAAGTTCTTGCGCTTTTGCTGCACTTTTTTGGCATCGACCGGATGCGGATGGCACTTGAGCCCGAATTACGGCTTTCTGAATCCGAACTATTGACAATCCACATGGCAATAAAGGAGTTGCTCACGCATAAACCAATACAATATGTGCTAGGCGGCACGCATTTTCATGGGCATTGGTTTGCCCTGGATGAAAACACATTGATACCACGGCCGGAAACAGAAGAACTAGTTCAACGCATTGTTGATGACCCTATTGGAAGCAAAGTCAAAACCATCATCGATTTTGGAACAGGATCGGGCTGTATCGCCATCACACTGAAATTATTACTAAGGACGCCACAGGTTTTTGGGCTTGATATTTCAAAAAAGGCATTGCAAATGGCGAAGAAAAACGCACAAAGCCTGCATTCAGATGTCAGTTTTTTTGAGTTTGATATCCTGGGATTGGGATCAGATGAAGCTTTACCTACTGCGGATCTCTTTGTAAGCAATCCACCATATGTACTTGAAAATGAGCGCACGAAAATGAAAGCAAATGTGCTGGATTTTGAGCCCACAAACGCTCTTTTTGTGCCTGACGATCAGCCTTTGATTTTTTACCAGCGAATCACCGAACTTGCTTTCACCAGGTTGAAGCCAGGAGGAATGCTTTGGTTTGAAATCAATGAAGCTTTTGGAACACAAATCATTCAGCTTCTGGACCAGTCAGGCATGACACAAATCGCACTACAGAAAGACATTCATGGTCGCGACAGGTTTGTTTCATGTATAAAGCCAGAATAAATTGCAAAAAACCCGTTGAGCCTAATCAAAACTCCACGGATTTTGCCATTCGACAAAACTATTTGCGTTTTTCTTTCTGCGTCTGATATACCACAAAATCGCGTTGGGCTTTGTAGAGGTTCAGACTAAACAGACAGATATTTTTTGTTTCCTGAAGAATGGTCATAAACAGCAAGCTGTTGCGTGTGCTACCCGCATCTTTCTTAATCCTTTTTACTTCATTCTTTCTGAAAAGATCGATCAACGACAGAATTTTTTGCTGCTCGGTGATGATGCTTTCCTGCATCAGGAATTGGTTCTCCTTGATGTCAGTTGATATCCGTGCCAGATAATTACCCAAATGCTGGCTTAGGTTTTTCAATTCAGTTAACTGTGGATTGTTGAGCTCTTTATGGTTATTGTCGACATGCTGAAAGACAGGTTGCACAATATAACTGAGGCTATGCAACAACTCACGGAGATAATCGAGCACCTGTACATAATAATGACCAGTATCTGCAGCATCTTCTTTCAATTTGGCAATCACCACAGTAACGGTGTTCTTTTTCGTCTTGGCCTTGCGGTCGATTTTCTCAACATTTTTTACGACTTTTTTAAGATCTCTGAGGTTGAACTCAGCAAGTGCCTGTATCGTCTTTTTATATTCCAGTTGAGTCTGGTTAAGGATAGTTGTAACACTAATTGCGCATTCCTGCAAAATATTTTCCTGGTTAATCTGCTCTACTTCCTTTACCGTTTCAGCTTTTGAAAATTCTTTTCTCTTGTGCAGTTTGTGTGTACGAATAGCCAGATAAATAGCGACAAATACCATAATCCCTATGGCATACATATCGCCGTAATAGAAAAACATGGCCATCAGAAAGGCGAGTGTAAAAGCAGAGAAAGCGGTGAAAAACCAGCCACCAATTACCGAAAACACGCCAGTAACGCGGTAAACTGCACTTTCGCGATCCCATGCCCGGTCAGACAAAGAGGAACCCATCGCCACCATAAAGGTGACATAAGTTGTTGAAAGGGGCAATTTCAGAGAAGTACCCGAAGCAATTAAAATGCTGGCTACCACAAGGTTAACAGAAGCCCTTAGCATATCGAACGCAGGGGCGTCTTTTTGGGATTTATCCTGCGGAATTTGCTCAAACTGCCGTTCAACATAGTTTTTGACTTGCTGAGGAAATATTTTTGAAATTCCTTCAGAAACTGCGATGGCCATTCTAACCACATTTCTTGAAAGCTGTGTTGAAGCAAATCGCTCATCTCCATCTGACTGACGACTTAAATCAACCGTTGTTTTCACGACACTTCGCGCTTTTCGGGAAGTAAAAAGGGTGATAACCATCACAAAACCGGCCATCAACAAAAACAAAGTTGGGGTTTGCACCTTCCCTTTGAGAGAACTCATTAAAAACAGGTCGGGACTTGCACCGGGATTAGCCAGGAACGTCTTGAATGACTCGTACCCTGCAAGTGGAACACCGATAAAATTCACCAAATCGTTACCAGCAAAAGCCATCGCGAGAGCAAAGGTACCGGCCAAAACAATAATTTTCAGAATGTTGATTTTAAAGAGCCAGTTAAAAAGCTGCAACAACAATGTAAACCCAACAAAGCTTATAGAAATGATAAGGCCACTGTTTCCTTTTATCCAAAGTGCAGTTTCTTCTGATATAAAAGAAGCGCCTTTAACACCCTTAATCAGCATAAAATAAACGATGGCACTAATGGCAAAACCACCGTAAATAGCACCAAAATATCTAAACCTTCTTTTGTAATTAAATGAGAATATCAGTCGTGTGATATATTGCACGAGGGCTCCAACTGAAAAAGCAATGACCACCGATACCAGAATCCCGGAAATAATTGCCAACGCTTTAGATGAGTTAATGTATTCACTCATTGCCAGCGGGTTATCGCCGTAGGCAATTTTCATAATTGCAATCGCAACCGAGGCTCCCAACAACTCGAAAACAATTGATACTGTGGTTGAGGTAGGTAATCCGAAAGTGTTGAAAGCATCCAGCAAAATGACGTCTGTGATCATCACCGCCAGAAAAATGATCATGATTTCAGAAAAATAGAACTGGTCCGGATGAAAAATTCCGCTTCTGGCAATCTCCATCATGCCACTCGAAAAGGTTGCACCAACTACAACTCCCAAAGCAGCAATACCCATGATGACTTTGAAGGAAGCTGCCTTTGCTCCAATAGCAGAGTTGAGAAAATTGACAGCATCGTTGCTCACGCCTACCACCAAATCGGAAATAGCCAGTAAGAAAAGAACGATGACAAGTACTAAATAGATGTTTTCCACAGTATTAGGTTTTCATTTATTCAACAACAATATTAAGCAATTCATATAGACCCAATGTGAATTTAACTTTAAATTTTGTCTGTTTAATGGCTTTAATTTCAACTTGTAAAAGTTCAACAAACGAAGATCAGCCTCAGAATCAATGAGTTTAAAACCGGTTTATTTGCTCTAACTTTGAAAGAAAGTGTCGCGTTTCATTCAGGAGCTGCAAATAAAATAAACTACGTTTTGAACTTTTCTTTTCGTCTTTGATACGCTGAATTTCATTTTTACTGAACTTGATAAGCAGTTCTTCATAACCCAAAATCTGCTCCGATGCATTCAATAATTTCGCCAATTCATTCTGTGAATCAATAGTCAGTTTTGCAAAAACAACATCAACAGATTGAAGCAATTGCATCAATTCCAGTTGTTGAAATTTATTCAGTGGACGATGCTGATTGTTGACATATTCAGTGATATCCCTGATGAAATTTCTAAGTATTTTCAAAATTTCCTGCTGCTGCTCATACAACTGCATGAGGATCAATCCATTCTCCCAGTGCTCATCTTGCAGGGTTTTAATATTAGAACTTGCGCTTTTATATTGTATCTCTTTCTCTTCAAGGAGTTTACTGAAGGTTTCTTCAAGCAGGTTGAGTTCTTTACTATTATAGGAAATGATTGATTGAAATGTTTGTTTAAAAAGGGACTGAATTTGAGTTGAAAAATCGATCAGCAATTTATTTGGAATTGATTGTGTGGCTAAGTAATTGAAACTCGATGTTGTTTCAGCATCATGTGTTTGGGTTTTCTTTTTTCCGCGAATATGGGTGCGAAACGCCAGAAAAACCGCCAAAGTGATCATTGCAAAAAAGGCAATAAAGCCCAGATAATAAAACAGCGAGGCTACGAGAAAAGCAATACTAAAAGCGATGAAGGCCGTAAAGAACCACCCACTAACCACATAAAAAACTCCGGAAACCCTATAAACCGCACTATCGCGATCCCAGGCCTGGTCGGAAAGCGAACTACCCATACCCACCATAAAAGTAACGTATGTCGTTGAAAGGGGGAGTTTTAGCGAAGTTCCAAAAGCAATCAGCATGCTGGCGACCACCAAATTAACAGATGCCCTCACCAGGTCGAAGGCTGAATCATCGCTTTCAGCCTTTTCCGGATGACGAAATTGCGCATCCATGATACGCTTCATTTTTTTTGGAATAACTCCCTGAAGGTAAAATGCTGTTGCAACCCCAATCCGCACAATTGATCTGGCAAAAAGATTGGAGCCGAATCGTTCATGCCCGCTTTCCTGCCTGCTCAGGTCAATGGTTGTTTTGATCACATTTTTGGCTTTGGCCGACCAGATAAGCGTCGCCACCATGACCAGACCGGCCAAAATGAGAAACAACAATGGAGTTTTTACCGCACCATTTAACGAGTCCATCATCAGTAAATCAGGCCCAATATTTCCACTGTTGGCATAAGTAAGGTATGATTCGTAACCGGCAAGCGGCACCCCAATAAAATTGACAAGGTCGTTCCCGGCAAAAGCCATTGCCAGTGCAAAAGTTCCAAGTAATACAATGACTTTGAGCACATTTACCCGAAATAACTTTTGCAAAACCTGAAGAAAAGCAGTGAAAACTAAAAACGAAATCAATAAAATTAACGCAGTATTTTCCAGTATATAGTTTACAATATCTTTTTGCATAAAACTGGCACTCTTCAAACCCTTGATCAACAAAAAGTAAATGATGATAGACACAGAAAAACCACCCCAAACAGCTCCCAGATAGGGCAACCGTTTTTGATAATTAAATGAGAAAAGCAAGCGCACAATATATTGTACAATTGACCCAAAAGAAAAGGCGATTACCACCGAAATCAGGATTCCGGATATGATGGCAAGCGCTTTGCCTGCATTGATGTACTGCATAATGCTTTCTCCACCAATACTGCTGCTGAGCTTTGCCAGGCCAATTGCTACCGAAGCTCCCAAAAGCTCAAACACCAGCGATACAGTTGTTGAAGTTGGAAGGCCAAATGTGTTAAATGTATCAAGGAGAATGACATCCGTAATCATCACCGCCAGAAAAATCAGCATGATATTGGCAAAACTGAACTTTTCGGGGTAAAACATGCCACTTCTGGCAACTTCCATCATGCCATCAGAGAATACTGTTCCTGCCAAAACGCCTGCCCCTGCAACCAGTAAAATCACCCAAAAAGGCGCAGATTTAGACCCAATGGCAGCACTGAGAAAATTAACTGCATCGTTGCTTACTCCTACAATGAGGTCGGAAATGGCCAACAAAAACAGTAATACGATGAATATCAAGTAGATGTTATCCATACAGACAGTTAACTCAACGACAATATTAATCCATATTCTATTTGAGCCTGATGTGCTTGATAACTATTTTTCAGTTTTCGTGTCTTGCTTAAACTGCTTAATCCCTAAATGCAAAACCAGGTTATCCAATTGAATCTCAAATACTTTTCAAAAAAAAAGGCGATGTCTCCATCGCCTTTTGATTTTTATCTATTCGTGTATATTTAGAACTTTGGCTTCATGCCGAGATTATACATGATAAAGCTATACATATCAGCACTTTCCTCAATCATTTTGGAGGTAGGTTTACCAGCACCATGACCTGCCTGAGTTTCAATGCGGACCAGAACAGGGTTTTTACCGCTGTTCATTTCCTGCAGTGTTGCCATAAACTTAAACGTGTGAGCCGGAACAACCCGGTCGTCGTGATCGGCAGTGATGGCAAGGGTTGCAGGATAATCAACACCATTCTTTATGTTGTGCAGAGGTGAATAGCCCAGCAGGTACTCAAACATTTCTTTGCTGTCGTCGCTGCGCCCATAGTCGCCAGCCCAGGCCCATCCGATGGTGAACTGATGATAACGCAGCATGTCCATTACACCTACAATAGGGATAGCAACCTTAAACAAATCAGGGCGCTGTGTCATGCATGCGCCAACAAGCAGCCCTCCATTTGATCCACCTAAAATGGCCAGTTTATCAGCGTTTGTATATTTTTCGGCAATCAGGTATTCCGCTGCGCCAATAAAATCGTCAAATACATTCTGCTTGTTCATTTTCGTTCCGGCATCATGCCAGGTTTCACCATATTCGCCACCCCCTCTAAGGTTTACCATCACAAATACACCACCTTGCTCAAGAAATGGCAAACGCGAAACACTGAAACTTGGTGTCAGACTGATGTTAAACCCTCCATATCCATAGAGCAGAAGTGGATTTTTTCCGTTTAGCTCAAGCCCTTTTTTATACACCAAAAACATGGGAACTTTTGTGCCATCCTTGCTGGGGAAAAACACTTGTTTGGTCTCATAGGCAGTTGGATCAAACTGGACTTCGCTGCTTGAATACAAAGTTGATTCGTCGGTGCCAACATTATATTGATAAACAGTGGACGGGAAAGTGAAAGAAGTGAAACCATAAAAAGCAATATTATCTCCTTTATCTCCGCTAAAACCAGCAATAGTTCCCAGTGTTGGAAGGGCCAGTTCCTGAACCAAATTACCATCGTAATCATAAAAATAAGCTTTCGAGTTTGCGTCTTGCAGGTATTCGGCATAAATATAATCGCCAACCATTTGCACAGATTGAAGTACATTTTCCTTCTCGGATAAAATTGTTGTCCAGTTTTCAGGTTCAGGTTGCTGGGGATTGATGAGCACAAGCTGTTTTTTGGCTGCATCGTAATTTGTAACAACCAACAGTTGATCACCAATGTGGTCTACAACGCTATAATCGAATTCAAAACCATCAGCAACTTTAACGAATTGATTATCTGGCCGATCCGTCTTTTTTGCATACAAGGCATTCCCCGAAGTTGACTCCGATTCCGCAACGATTAAAAAGGATTTATCTTCAGTAAGGTACGCGTAAAAATTGCGCAATGGATTGTTTGCATCCTGAAAAATAAGCTGATCATCGCTTTGATTGGTGCCAAGTGTATGATAAAATATCTTATGAAACTGATTGCTTCCTGACAAGGCCTCACCAGCTTTTGGTGCATCATACGCGCTATAGTAAAAGCCATTGTTAAACCATGAAATGCCCGAAAACTTCACCCAATTAATGGTATCTGAAATCATTTCGCGGCTTTGGATATCCATGACAACAATTTCATTCCAGTCGCTACCGCCCCTGCTGATTGAATATGCCAGATAGCGGCCATCGTCTGAGGGGCTGATCGATCCCAATGCGATTGTTCCGTCAGCAGAAAAAGTATTCGGATCAAGCAGCACTTCGGGTTCATCACCCAGATTTTGCTGCATGTATAAAACACTTTGGTTTTGAAGTCCATCATTTTTGAAAAAAAAGTAGCGCCCACCTTTCTTAAACGGAACACCGAGCTTGGGGTAGTTCCAAATTGTTTCCAGGCGTTGCTTCAGGGCATCCCTGAAAGGAATCTTACTCAGGTAATCAAAGGTGATTTTGTTTTCTGCCTGAACCCAGGCTGCCGTTTCGGCTGATTGGTCATCTTCAAGCCAACGATAGGGATCTGACACTTCCGTCCCAAAATACACATCCACCACTGTATCTTTTTTGGCTTCAGGATATTTGATTTTTTGCCGCTCTGGCATACAACCGCTTACGATCATAACAAATACGATTGGTACAATAAATAAACTTCTTTTCATTTTGGTAATCAATTAATTGGTGAAACACTGATGCGCAGACAAAGTTAGTCGATTTTCGATAAAAACCATCAAAGAAGGAAAATGCCAACCTATTCTAATTCAGTCGGGATATCTTTCTCAATGACATTTTTTTTCTTCCATTTACCTATCTTGTAGTAAATATAGGAGAATAGTGCACCAATGGCCCAGGCAATCGGAATGCCCCACCAGATACCTTTAGGGCCAAAATATTGTGATAAAATGTAAGAAGCCGGAATGCGAATAATCCACAAGGCAAAAAGTGTGATGAACATTGGTATCAGGGTGTCACCAGCACCTCTAAGCACGCCGTTGAGCACAAACATGGTCGAAAAAAGAATGTAGAAAGCACTGACAATGTAAAGGTATTCTTTTCCTGCTTCGATGACAGCAGCATCTGTGGTAAAAACCTGCATAATCTGTCCGGCAAAAAGCCAGGCAATGACCGTGACGCCTAACGAGATAATCCCCGTCATACGCAAAGTTGCCACCATGCCATGCCGAACCCTTTCGAATTGGCCTGCGCCAATATTTTGGCCAACAAACGAAGACAATGCAGCTGAGAAATTCATTGCAGGCAAGCTTGCAAACGAATCGATTCGCATTGCAACAGCATAAGCTGCTATAACAGTTGTACCAAAAATGTTGACAACTTTATATAACGCCAACATTCCTACAGCGACAAAAGTCTGTTGAAATCCGGTTGGCAAACCAATCTGAAGGCTTTTCTTGAATATCTCCCAATCGAAATGCATCTTAAAAAGCCTGAACTGAACTATTTTATGATACCTGTTCAAGTAAATGATAATTGAAACAAAGGCTCCTGCCTGCGCAATAATCGTTGCAATAGCAACACCTTCGATGCCCCATCCAAAAACAACGACAAACAACAAATCGAGGAAAATATTCACGAGGGTTGCAACCACAAGGAAGTAAAGAGGCGTTTTTGAATCACCAAGTCCACGTAAAATCGCACTTGTGCCCTGAAAACCAAAAAAGAAGATAAAGCCAAATGCATAAACATTGAAATAAAGACTTGCCTGAGGAATCACATCTTCCGGAAGATCGATGAGCCTGAAAATATAGTCGCTGCTCAGGTTGCCGATAACAGTCAAAAAAATTGATGCAATGAAAATGAAAATGTACATGGTTTCAATGGCTTTCTGCACTTTTTCGATGTTTCGGGCACCATAATATTGGGCAATGATAATCGTCGTTCCGGTTGCAACTCCAATAATCAAGGCAATCAAGGTGAATATGAGCGGAAAACTGGCTCCCACAGCAGCAAGCGCTTCGTTTCCAAGATATCGGCCAATAACGATGCTATCGACGATATTGTAGAGCTGTTGAAAAACATTCCCAATCAGCATTGGTACTGTAAAAGCAAGAATCAGTGGTCCTTCTTTACCCTTAGTCAGGTCGCGCATTCAGCCAGGTGTTTTTAGTTTGGGGATTAAACCGCCGCAAAAGTAAGCAATAATACACAGTAAGGTGTTTTTGGCAAAGTTCATAAAACTGAATGTCAAACTTGCCTATTTGCAGACGTATAAACAACTAATGACCCAATAAGTTTTTTAAGAGCTGAAATCGCTTAAATATCAATACCTTTGCGGCGGTCATCAGTTGATTGTCGCGGACACAAACAACAGCTTGTGTACGAGGAAAGTCGGGACAGCACAGGGTACCATACTTCCTAACGGGAAGGTGTCGGGTTCCTTTCGAACCAGGCAACAGAAAGTGCCACAGAAAACTACCGCCCGTTTTCGAACGGGTAAGGGTGAAAACGTGAGGTAAGAGCTCACGCGGCAGGTTGGCGACAGCGTGCCGGGGTAAACCTTATGGGCTGCAAGGCCAAATATGCCGGTGAAGCTGCTTTTGCAGCGAAAGAGCGACCCGTTTGAGCCGGTGGGTAGGCCGCTAGAATCTGATAGTGATGTCAGATCAAGATAAATGACAGTCGTCCCGTGAAACGGGAAACAGAATCCCGCTTATACTTTTGACCTACAACGGGTTGTGGCGGAAACGCCACGCCCGTTTTTAATTAAAACTTCTCATTTCAAGGGAATATTTCTGCAACAAAAAAATAAGACCCGCAGTCAGCTTGAGTAGCGGGTTACTGATAAATTAATATGCCTTTGATAACAAAAAGGCCGATGTTTCGTTCTTGAATATGTAATTTCGCACTATGAATGTAATCAGGAAAATGTATTTCAAATACCTTGTTTTCAGTATTGTTCTCATATTTTTAAGTGGTTCATCAACAACGGCTTTCGGTCAAAAACCACTTACTGACTACAATCCGCAGCAGGTTTATCAGGATGGGGTTTTGCTGTTTCAACAGCAACAATACGGCGCCGCCTTCAGCAAGTTTGGCCAACTGTTGAATGAGCTTTCCGATCCTAATGCCCAGACCTATATAGATGCCCGCTATTACGAAGCTGTGAGTGCCCTGTATCTCGATAGAGAAGATGCTCAGCTTCTGATTGCTTCATTTGCAACAGATTACCCATCCAGCAGTTGGATGCCCCGAATCCATTTTTTGTATGGAGGAATTTTATTCAACAACAGGAAATACGCTGATGCACTGGAGCACTACAATCAGGTAAATCCGAAAACACTTAATAGCAGCGAGCAGCATGAAATGCTATTTAAAAAGGCCTATGCCCTTATGCAACATAACCAAGCCAACGAAGCGCTTAGTTTGTTCAGGCAAGTGATGGAACAAGAAGGACCTTACAAAGAACAGGCTACCTATTATTATGCCCATAATCAATACCTTAAGGGTAATGACGATGAAGCGTTAAAATATTTTGCACGTATCAGCCGCAATCGGGCTTTCAGCAAGCAAATCCCACTGTATGAAATGCAGATCAACTACAGAAAAGGAGACAATGATGCGGTCATTCGACAAGGTGAAGAAGCATTTGAAGTGGCGGATAGTCGACGCAAACCCGAAATAGCCCATATGCTGGCTGATGCCTGGTATCAACAAGGAAATTATGCCAAGGCAATGGAATATTACACCATTTACGAAAGGCAAAACAGGCGCAAAATGAGTCGTACCGACCATTACCAGATAGGCATCAGCAAGTTAAAAACCGGTGATGCTTCTGCTGCTATTCGAAATTTCCAGGAAGTTTCTGGTGCCGAGGACTCCCTTGCGCAGTTTGCTTCTTATTATCTGGCTGAGTGTTATGTAATAACAGAGCAGCCTAAGTTTGCAAAAAATGCTTTTTTGGCTGCCTACCATGCAAAATTTGATCCTGAGATTAGCGAGGATGCTTTATTCAACTATGCCAAACTCAGTCTTCAGTCTGGCCCGGATCCATTCAACGAGTCGATCACTCTTTTGCAGGAGTTTCTTGCGTCGCATCCTGATTCAAAAAGACGAAACGAAGCCAATGAGTACCTGATTCATCTTTACCTGCAGTCGCGAAACTACGATGAGGCATTGGCATCACTTGAAACCATCAGTAACCGCAATCCTGAATTGCAAAAAATCTATGATCAGTTGGTTTATTCACTTTCAATCGAACTGTTCAACAAAGGTGATTATGACAAAGCCATCAGCTATTTCACACGCCTGTTAAGCTCTGGAGCTGCTCCACAGGAGAAAGACAGGGCAACTTTTTGGCTGGCAGAGGCTTATTATTACAAACAAAACTATTGGGATGCAGAGAAGTATTTCAAGCAATTTGTTTCGTCAAGAACTGCCGGAAGTATTGATATTTATCCTCTTGCATCCTACAATTTAGGTTATACCTTTTATATAAGAGAGGATTATGCTGCTGCCATACCATCATTTCGGCAGTTTCTCAGCAAGCCCTATACAGCAAATCCCAAACTGGTTTATGATGCCTGGCTCAGACTCGGCGATTGCGAATTTATGCTGCGAAATTACAAAGAAGCTATTACAGCTTACGACAAGGTTGCTAACGCCCGGCAAGCTGAATCGGATTATGCTCTTTTTCAGAAAGGGCTTTCCTATGGTGCGCAGGGCAATTTCAATGCTAAAGTCAGTGCACTTGATCAGCTGACTAAAACATATCCACGTTCAGTTTATTACGATAATGCCTTGTATGAAATTGGTTCGACTTACCTTGTTACCAACGACAACCGTTCGGCCATTGCCAGCTACGACAAACTAGTCCGTGAAAAACCGCGTTCGGTGCACGCGCGGGAGGCCTTGCTAAAAACCGGTTTAATGTATTACAACAATAATCAGCCTGATCAGGCCTTAAGCAAATTAAAAAAAGTAGTCGAGGATTATCCATCTACCGACGAAGCCCGGGAGGCAGTAAACGTGATGCGCAACATTTACATGGAAACGAACAAATTACAGGAATTTTTTGCCTACACCGAAAAAATTGGCATCGGCGAACTAAGCAACAACCAACAAGATTCGCTTGCTTTCGCAACCGCCGAAAACTTTTACATGAGCGGTAACTGCGATGATGCATCCAAAGCACTGGAAAATTATTTCAAGCAACAACCATCTGGAGGATATTTACTGAAGGCTCACTACTATGCCTCGCAATGTGCTTTGAAGCAGCAAAACAAAACAGACGCTGTTCTACATCTGCAATTCATCATAGACTATCCTGTCAACGATTATACTGATCAGGCCTTGCTCGAAGCAGCGCGTATAGCCTATGATGGGGGAGATTTCAAACAAGCATCGGGATATTATGAACGCTTGAGTCAACTTACTGAAAATCCTCAACAAAAACTGGAATCGCTCGAAGGAAGCATGAAAAGCTTCTACTTTGGCGGCAATTATGATCAATCGATTGCCATTGGCTATAAACTGTTACAATCAGAAGGTGTTACCGCCACCCAAACCGCGCAGGCACACTATATTATTGGTAAGTCACTTTTTGAAAAAGCCGATTATCCAAAAGCCATAGCGGCTCTTGATATCTGCCAGAAACAGGATCAGTCTGTTTTTGGCGCGGAAGCCGCCTACCTGGCTGCAGAAAGCACTTTTAAGTCAGGTAATTACGCCGATACTGAAAACCGGATATTCGAAATGGCTGATCGTTTTGCAGCTTATGAATATTGGGTAGCAAAGGGTTTTATTTTGCTGGCAGATGTTTATATAAAAAATGACAATGCGTTTCAAGCCAAAGAAACGCTGAAAAGCATAATTAAAAACTACAAAGGCGAAGACCTGAAGCAAATAGCAGCCAAAAAACTCAACGAAATTGAATCGGCAGATGGAAACAAATAATTGCCAAACAGCATCTTACATGAAGTGTATATCACCATATTTTAGCATATTGTTCATAATCTGTCTGATTGCTTTGCCTGCTGTTTTTCAACAGACAATGGCTCAATCACACAACGAAAAAGTCACCATCGAAGGTGCATTTAAACCAAGCATTCAGCACTTTAACAAGGTTTATATCAAACCTGAGACACCCGAATCCGTGATTCAACCAATACAAACCAACATAATAACACTTGACAGGCCCGTGCATGCCAAAGCTGAACTGGAAACACTGAGTCCGCTAAACCCTCGCACCGTCGAATCGAACGAAGGCTATCAAAATTTTCTGCTTGCTGCTATGGGCAGTCGGTTATCGCCACTTTTTTTATATGAGCACAGTTCGAATCTTACTGACGAGACAGCCATCGGCGTTTCTATCAGGCACTTATCAAGTTGGACCGATATGCAGGATTATGCACCCTCCGATTTCATGAACAACAGGTTTGGTTTGCGCATGGCAAATAATCTCGGCACACACGTACTTAAAACATCTGTTGGTTACCAATTTGATGCTTACCACTATTATGGATTCAATCCCAATGATTTTCCAAACTTCCTTTTTACAAAAAAAGACCTCTTACAACGATATCAAACAATCTCCTTAAACACACAACTCAACAGCACTGAGACTGATCTCGGCTATATCAATCATATTGTTTCGTTTGATTATGATTATTTTTTCGACAACTTTGAGCATACACAACACGAATTGCAGCTAAAAGCCAATCTTCGACGTGACCACGACTGGTTCGATTTCGAAGGCCGACAATCATTGGGGCTCGACCTGCGATCAAAATTTTATATCAGCAATGATAGTTTACAAAGCAGCAACCATTTGCTGGCGGAGGCGATTCCATATTTACAGTTAAATGGAGATTTTTATCAATTGAAAATAGGATTAAAGCTTGATTACCAAAATGACAATAGCCCAAATATTTGGATGTATCCCTTGATTCAAGGGAATTTGTTCGTGTTCGAAAAGAAACTTGAATTCTACGCCGGAACAGATGGTGGCATGGAGCGGATTGATTTTAGAAAGTTGGTAGAAGCCAATCCATTTGTCAGAACGATAATTTCTGAACGCTGGCAGAATACACGCTTTGCATTTGATGCTGGCATCCGAACTTCGGCAATACAGTCGCTCGATCTGCACCTTGGGATCAGGTACAAAGACATGGATAATACGCCCTTTTTCATCACAGACAGCACCGCAATACCTGAAAACCAGTTTACACTGGTTTACGACAAAACAAAACAATTCACCTTTATTGCCGAAGCTGCCTGGCATAACGCAGAACGTTTTGGTTTTGAAGCCACCCTCCAATACCATCATTACCAAACAGATTCCATCACAAAAGCTTGGCACAAGCCAGAACTGGAAGCATCAGCATTGGGCTACATCAAGTTTTCTCAGAAACTGAAAATCAATGGTGGTTTAACCTTTAGAGGCAGCATGTATGCCCCAACTTATCTAAACGGTGTTGAGACCATTCACAAAATTGATAAATGGGTCGACCTTCAGGCTGGTGCCGAATACCGAATTTCGGATCAGTTTACCGTTTACGCATCACTACACAATCTGCTCAACAATAACTATCAGCTCTATTATCATTATCCGGTACAAGGAATTCAGCTTTTTGGGGGCATCAAAGTGCGTTTCTGATTCATCGTTCAGAAAAAAAGTCATGCTTTATTGTTAAATTTTGTTGATAACTCAATGGCATTACCCGCTTTTGTTGACTCAGCGAACAGGTAAAATTTGTAACTTTGCATGTTCAAAATCTTTTAGATTTAATTGACTGATTATGACTGCTGAAGAAAAAAGAGAGCTGGCAAATTCACAATATACTGCCGATAACATTCAGGTGCTAGAAGGCCTTGAAGCAGTGCGCAAAAGGCCTGCCATGTACATTGGCGACGTTAACTCAAGAGGGCTTCACCATTTGGTTTATGAAGTTGTTGATAACTCCATCGATGAAGCGATGGGAGGTTACTGCGACCGCATTGAGATTACCATTCATAACGATAATTCAATCAGTGTTTTAGACAATGGCCGTGGCATTCCTACAGGCCTGCACGAGAAAGAAAACAGGTCGGCACTCGAAGTAGTAATGACAGTTTTGCATGCAGGTGGAAAATTCGACAAAGGATCTTACAAGGTATCCGGAGGATTGCACGGTGTGGGTGTGAGTTGTGTAAATGCACTATCCGTCGCCTTAAAAGCTGAAGTTTACCGCGAAGGAAAAGAATTTATTCAGGAATTCAGCTGTGGAAAACCACTGTATTCTGTTAAGACAGTAGGTGCTTCCGATAAAAACGGAACGCGAATTACGTTCAAACCCGACGACAGTATTTTCCGTACCACGGTTTACGATTATGATATTTTGGCTTCGCGCATGCGCGAACTCGCATTTTTAAATCGCGGCGTAACACTCACGATTTCAGACGAAAGGGAGCAAAAAGAAGATGGCACATTTAAGTATGAAGTTTTTCATTCTGAAAATGGCCTGGTCGATTTTATCGCTTATCTTGACGAAAACCGCGATAAGCTTATTCCTGAGTCGATTGCAATAGAAGGCGAACGAAACGAAGTCCCTGTTGAGATTGCGATGCAATACAATACCTCATTCGCCGAAAATCTGCACTCATACGTCAACAATATCAATACGCACGAAGGAGGAACACACCTTGCCGGTTTCCGCCGCGGGCTCACAAGAACCCTGAAAGCATATGCCGAAAAAACAGGGATGTTGGCCAAGCTGAAATTTGATATCAATGGCGATGACTTCAGAGAAGGTTTAACAGCCATTATTTCAGTGAAAGTGCCTGAACCACAGTTTGAAGGACAAACCAAAACCAAGCTGGGTAACAGTGAAGTGATGGGAATCGTCGACCAGATTGTGAGCGAGCATCTGTCTAATTACCTCGAAGAACACCCGAAAGAAGCAAAAACCATTGTTAACAAGGTTATCCTTGCTGCCACGGCGCGTCATGCAGCCCGCAAGGCTCGCGAACTGGTGCAACGCAAAAGTGTTTTGAGCGGCTCTGGCCTGCCCGGAAAACTTTCTGACTGCAGCGAACGCGACCCTGCACAAGCTGAGATCTATCTGGTTGAGGGTGACTCTGCTGGTGGAACAGCTAAGCAAGGCCGCGACAGGCGTTTTCAGGCTATCTTACCTTTGCGTGGTAAAATCCTTAATGTGGAAAAAGCCATGCCGCACAAGATTTACGAAAGTGAAGAAATCAAAAATATATTCACGGCACTTGGTGTACACATTGGCACTGAAGACGACAGCAAAGCACTCAATATCGACAAGCTTCGTTATCACAAAATTATCATCATGACGGATGCTGACATTGACGGCAGCCATATCGCCACACTTATCCTGACTTTCTTTTTCCGTTATATGACTGATCTGATCGAAAGAGGTTACGTTTATATTGCCACTCCTCCGCTCTATCTGATCAGAAAAGGCAAAAACGAGCAATATTGCTGGACGGAAGAAGAACGCGAAAATCTCGTGAAAGAATGGTCGGCTGACGGAACCGAAAAGGGCATCCACATCCAACGGTACAAAGGTCTTGGCGAAATGAATGCTGAACAGCTTTGGACAACCACCATGGATCCTGCAACGCGAACCTTGCGTCAGGTTACGATCGAAAATGGTTTAGAAGCCGATCACGTTTTCTCGATGCTGATGGGTGATGAAGTGCCACCACGCAGAGAATTTATTGAGGCCAATGCCAAATACGCCAAGATAGACGCTTAATAATCAAGTTATTCTATATTGATCCGGGCAATTTATTTTGTCCGGATTTTTTGTGTCAACAGCCTGGGTTTTTGCCTCAGAAACGCTGTGTTATTTAGAATTTCTCAAAATAAGCAGGCGATCCCTATTTTCTTTGATTTTGTCTTTCAAAAGCTTTTGAAGCTTGCAACTAATCAAGTGGAATCTCGAGAATTTCCACTGATTGTTTGAGAAGGCATTAAAAAGCATCTCTGGCAATATTTAAAACTCAACAGAAATGAATTAATCAAAACCAAAGAAATGAAAAAAGTTTTCTTAAGCTTGGCATTGCTTGCTTTTGCAGGCGTAGTGTTGGGACAATCACTGAAAGGTCCTGACGAAATTAGTTATTTTCAGGCACCTGCGGCTGGAGTACAGTTCGAAAGTGCGGATGTGTTTTTATCAACTGATCAGGCCTTGATTGATGCCCGCAACGAAGCAGCGGCAGAAAAAACAAGTGCTTTCGGGTCGAAATTTGGCGCTTTTGGCGAAGCCGTTGCCGGAACAATCAACCAGGCCCGCGATATGATCGCTGAAGCCAACAAAGCCATCGACGCTGTGAAGGACGACAAGGGTCGTTTTGCTGTTTGGAACTTCATTCCAGAGTATATCATTGCCGAACCTGAGCAGCAAAAAGCTGTCATCGTCGAAATTTATGTTTTGAATGATGACCCGAATGATGGCCCCGGAGGTATGTCACAAATGAATGCACCCCTCAAAGCGGATAAAAATGGCTATTTCGATGTGCCTTACGCAGTGAATTGTCGCTACAAAGTGACGACTCCGAGAGGCGAAGTAGTAATTGAGAAAAACATGGGACTTTTGAAAGGAACACAAAAACGCAAAGACTATGTGGCTCCTCCTCAGGCAGGCGGCATTGGCTCCGTTACTGTTGCAGAAGAAGGTATCACAGCTGGCGAAAAAGCCGGAATCAATGTGGCCTACAACAAGGTGCGTCAGGATGTGTTTTCAATGTACGGTTTTGGTCAGTTCTCGGCTCCAATCAAATTGGGAACCATCAAAGAAATCAAGGCGGCAAACAAAATGATGGATGATGTGATCAGTACTTTCGAAAACAAACAAGGCCTTTTACTCAACGAAAAAGAAAAAGCTGTTGTGCGTGAGTATGTTGATATCATCGAGGTCGGAATGAGCAGTACTTCTGATAAATCGCGCTGGGTAGCCTATCACAATCTTTCGGTATGCTATGCATGGCTCGAAAATCCGGAAAAAGCAAATGAAGCCTACGAAAACTACACCAAAGAGATTGCTGAAACTCTTGATGAGATGGCTAAATGGAATCTGCTTTTGGCAGGTAAATTACCAAAAGAAGACCGGAAAGGACTTGTTATTGGGATGAAAGACCAGAAAAAGTTTCAAAATTACAACGATATCTACAGCTTTGTCCATTACTATCCTGCAGGAGCACGTCGTTATGAGACTTTGTTTTATACCATTAACCGCGATCTGAAAAAGTTTGTGGATTACTATGCTTACAACGACATTATGTGTCAGCTCTTTGAGCTTGACTATCCATTCCAGTTTTTCCCGCTCAACGAGTTTGAAGGCAGCCCGAAAGCCATGGAAGGCCAGATTACCAACGAAGGAATGGAACCCATCGATTTCAAGGTGAAGTTCGACAGCAAACGTCGCATTAAAGAGGTAACTGCCGATCAAATCAGCCTGCTCGATGATGGTTCGAAAGAAAAAGTCATTACACGTCAATTGGAACCGGCATACGACGACGAAACGGGTAATTACCTCTGGATTTCGAGTCCCCACAACGATGGCTTTTTAAATATGAACAAGCAGTCAACGGCGCTTAATTACACTTATGATCCTCTTAGTGTGAAAACATTAGGCAAAGCAACAGATGTAACGCGGAAATTTGGGTCAGGTGAAACAGTTCAGCTGAAAGTTGATCTCGAAGGCAATTTGTATTTCACCGGATCATCAGGCTTCGAGAAGGCAAATGCAATATTTAAAGATGTACTATCTTCAAACGGCATTGAGGCAAAGAGAATAAGGACGTCAACAAACTTCTCTACCAAAGCCAGCATCAACGAAAAAGGTATACTCACAGCCTGGCGTTGGGATGGAGATGTTGAAACAAATTTTGGCGCATTTTTCTCAACACGTCTACAGCGTATCTCGGCTGAACAGATGCTGCGCGAAATCAACTTTCTGGATACAGACAGCCACGGTAACCCTACAAAAGTTGCATATAACTTCGCTATGAAAGGCAAGGTTGAAGTGGAACAAAAGCTCAATATTAAGCAATGGTTTATCGAATCCTATGCACAGGGAGGAACACCCCGTGGTGAGGTCAGCGCAGACACGTTCGACTTCAACGCCGAGCAGGTTTGGGATTGTACCTTTGAGTATGATGACCATGGCAACTGGACTTCAATGAAAGTTGGTCCTTACGTAGCAACACGAACATTCAAGTACTAATTCTTTGACAAATCCGGCGGCCGCCAAGGAAGGTGTGTCGCTGGATTTTTTCAAAAAAAATATTTTGGAAATGCGAAACTATTTCTTCTTGCTGATGCTGCTTATCAGCAGCACAGCAACTTGCCAGATGCGAAGTATTGCTTCGGATGTAAGCAATCCTCTCGATAAAAAATATGAGACTTTTATGGTAATCGATGAAAGTAACGGCTATGTTTTGAGTCAACAGCCCACTGCTTTTGATGCCGGCGCAAGTATGCCGTTGGTTTACTTTACGTTGCCGTTGGTCAACCCTTCAGTGGTGCCTGGAGGCAACCCACGTTTATTCGAGATACATGCCTTTGATCCCCAAAACGAGTACGATTGGGTGCTTCAAGACAATGAACAGGAAAAGGATATCTTTTTTGGCCGTTCACGATTTATTGGTGATGGTTTAACCGTAAAATGGCATATTCATGTTGATGGCAGGCTGGTTTTTTTGCAGAATGCTGCCACTGGGAATTTCCTTCAAATGGATCAAAACGGTGATTGCAGCCCAGTTTCAGATCGAAATGAGGCTACCCGACTCAAACTAGTGCATGTATTTGAATAAGCGTTCACCTAAAAACCGAAAACAATGAAACGAAAACTAATATTTATTCTTCTCGCTTTTTTTTCCATCGTTGTTGCGAAAGCCCAGAAGGAGGAATTTCATGTAGCACAATTAAGAAATCCAACTTATTTGAAAGGACCCAAATTATTCTTGAAGCCATTATCAAATAACGGAAAAGAGGACTTTATTGATGTAAACGTTCATTTGCAGCAGCTTTTTGATAAGCACACAGCGCAGAATGAGGTGAAACCTAATGCCAATCAGCTAACGAGAGGGCATTTGTTTGTTGCTGCTGCAGTAGCAGAAGAAGCCGACTGTGTGCTAAGTGGTTCATACACCTTAAGCAAAAGTTCCGAAGTTGAAGAAAAGGATTTCTTTGAAACCAACAGCAATCTGACTAGTCCAATTCCATACAGTGAGTGGCGACAGATTAACAAGGCAGAAGTGCTGGTATTACTCAATTTTACTTATCCCGACGGAACATCCAACACAGACACAGTTCATCGGCTTGAGATATTCGAGAACAAGAAAGGAAAAAAATACTTATCACCTGATGATCTGGTTCAAAAATGCATTGATGGTTTTAAGTACGCTTATTATTATCAGTTTAACTTTATCGAATATGATAAAAAATGGCTCGATTTCCCCTCGGTGAAAGTGAAAGACAAAGCATTAAAGGAAGCCTATAAAAACTCGAGATCAATGATTAAAGATCATGATGTCAGAGCATTGGGCGAGATGTTTAAACGCATTTATGAAACTGATCCAAGCGATGAGGCGGCTATTTGTCTGGGGTTGTGTTACGAGCTGCTTGGCAATTATCCGGAAGCTGAAAAATACTATGAAGGGCGATCCGATTTTCACATGAAAGTACGAATGAAAAAGAATATGGAATTGTTGCACTATCTGCAGCAGATTGGTGCCAACATTAACTTAGCTGAGTTGTAATTTCTGTTGAGTAACAATCAGTGTTTCCCGCTTCCAAAGTTTGGTTTATGCATAAAACTGAGCTGAGGAGGCGGGTTTTTCGCATCGGGTCCGTTTAAAAAAATCTTGAATTGAAGTACAAGTTTGAGGGTTTACCGCTGCAAAACAAAGCTATTTCCGCTTTTTTTTTGCCAGATTGAAACACGCCCTGCCAAGCTTAAAAAGTCATCAAAAAAATCAAACTTACGCAAGCGCCGCCGTCCTGATTATTTGATACAGCCACGCTTCCGCTATGTGCTTCCAGAATGAGTTTTACTGCTGCCAACGAAAGTCCCAGACCTTCTTTGGCAACTATGTTGTCTTGTAATACAAACTGATTGAGTTGCTCTAGCAGTTCAGGAGCAAAACCTTTTCCATTATCGCAGACGTCAATATATACAAACTGATCCTCAACCCGCGTGCGGATAACTATTTTACCCTTCGCTGCAAGATGGTAGGCTGCATTTTCGATTAAAATCGCCAGACTCTTTTGGATCAGTTCTGAATCAACATTGATCATCAGGCCAGGCTGAGTCTCCTCAATCACTACCTGCAAATCCTTCTCTTCGATAACGTTTCGCATTTCATCTATAGCCATTTCGGCCATATTTTTAACCGATACATGAAAGAGGTCTACCTTTTGGTTTTTGGCCTGCAATGAGGTAATCAGCAGAGCGATTTCTGAGAATCGCATCAGTCTTTTTGATGCATCACTTAGAAATTGCAGATATTCTTTTTGCTCAGGATCGATAGAGGTCATCGAAAGCAGTTGGGTGATACCGATAATCCCATTGAGAGGAGTTCGAAGTTCGTGGCTGATAATTCCCAAAAACTCGCTTTTTGCCTTTTCAAGATTTGCCAATTGTCGATTGGCTTGCTCCAACTGAACCGTTCTTTCAGCAACTTTGTTTTCAAGATTGTGGTTCAGATCGATCAATTGTTTCCTTTGATTGACCAGTTCAAGCTGGGTTTTTACACGGGCCGAAAGTTCGGAAGCGTTAAAAGGCTTTGTGATATAGTCTTGAGCACCAACTTCAAAACCTTTTATGATGCTGTCAATTTCTGATCGTGCTGTCAGGAAAATAATGGGAATTTCAGCCGTTTGCGGGTTCTGTTTGATGGCTTCACAAACTTCAAACCCATTTAGACCCGGCATCATAATATCGAGCAAAATGAGATCAAACTGATTTTCAGACAACAGTCTGAGCGCGTCTTCACCATTTAATGCATAAGCAATATTACGGTCAGCTGAAGCAAGCAACCTGCCAAGAATCTGTATATTTTTAGGAAGGTCGTCAACAATGAGCAGGTTGTTTTTCTTTTTTTCAATCATTATTTATCCCCCTATTTTTCTCAGCAAATTTTGCGCGAATCTGCATGACGTAAGGCTCAAAATCATGCAGTTGTTCCAACACCTTTTCAACGTCAAATGATTCTACACTGAGTTTAATTTTCAATCCAAGAGCTTTAAGCTTTTCGTTTTCGATTTGCTGGCCTTTTGCAATCAGTGTTTCTGCAAATGCGTCAGCATCATTCATAAATTGGCTGTTCAATGCTTTTTCCCATGCCACTATCAAATCAGCCATCTCGTCGCTACTGGTATTTTTATCAATTTCAACTACATTCATCGAACTGGGATGTAAATTAACCTTACGGTCTTTTAGTGCTTCCAAATACCTGGCAAGGAGCATGCCTTGTTCTGGCATACTGAAGCGCATCTCATATGGCATCGTCCGATTCGCTTTACTGTTCAGTCTGCAAAGTAAAATGACATGTATATTCTTTTGTTCGACAAAACTCCGGGCAAAACTCACCTCATCATCTGTAAATCCTTCACAATCAATCACAAAACAGATGCTTGCAGGTTTCAGCGAAAGCAAATGTAAATTTTGTAATTCGTCTAGTATTTGAGATTGAAGCTTAAGCGGTTTCAATATGTCAAGCATTTGCTGTTTGAGCATCTGATCTCTGGTGAAAACCCAAACCTCCTCCAATAAAAAGCCTTCTGTTTTAGAAAACATACCTTTGTTATCAGCTAAAAGCGCTGGCTGGTCCACTTTCACATTTTTTAAAACCACTTTAAACACGCTCCCTTTTCCTAACTCACTTTCAACATGAATACTTCCATTCATGGCCTCAACCAGGCGTTGCGTAATTGAAAGGCCAAGACCCGTCCCCTGATATTTGGCAAACTCGTTATGTTGTTGAGAAAAAGCTATGAAAATACTTTCGAGGGAATCTCTTGAAATACCAATTCCTGTATCTGCGACATGCAAATGAAGATCAACGTGACCATTTTGTTTTCCGTTGATGGCATAAGCAATCAGATTAACTGATCCGGAATCGGTAAATTTGATGGCATTCCCGACAAGATTAAACAAAATCTGCCTAACCCTGACGCTGCTCAGAAAAATTCTTTCGGGCAATGAATTATCAACCTGAACGCTAAACACCAGTTTCTTCTCTTTCAGCTGCAGGAAAAAAATCTGACGGATCTCTTCGAATAAATCACGTAAATTAAAAGGCGTTAACTCCATGTTTATCTTACCCGCTTCAATTCTCGAGAGGTCAAGAATATCATTGATCAACATCAACAAGTTATTGCCAGAACTCCGAATCGATTCAAGGTAAGTAAGTTGCTTGGGGTCTGTGATCATGTTCGATAAAATATCCGCAAAACCAATTACCGAATTCATTGGTGTACGGATTTCGTGGCTCATATTAGCTAAAAACTGACTTTTCAACCGGTTATGATGCTCTGCTTCTTCTTTGGCTTTGAGGAGTCGTGCAGCATACTCACTCAACTCGAAACGGGCGTCTTCCAGTTCTGCTTTTTGCTTTTTCAACAATGCATTTGTCTTGGTTTTCATTCGTAGCACAAAAAAACCCACAATAGTAGCCAACAGCAAAACGATCAACCCACTGTAAAGAAACAAGTTATAAAATCGTTGGTCTTTCATTTTCAGATCTGCGATTGCCTTTTGGTGCTTCAAAAGTGCAATCTGATTTTCGCTGCGCTCGCGGTCGAAAAGTGTCTGCATCTGGATAACAGTTTTCATCGTATTATCACTCATAATGCTATCATTCAAATCGTTAGCAAGCTCCAAATAATGTAATGCATTCCTGGGTTGGTCCAAATTTTTATACACCTCATACATCAGGTGATAGGCGTTTTCAAGGTTGGCAAGTATATCAGATCCTTTCGACAACTCAATCGCCTTTTGAATATATCGGATTGCCTCTTTATATTTTTTGTGTTCGACATATAACTGACCAACATTTACATAGCTTTGGGCGACATAGTGCAAATCGCCTATCGATTCGTTTAAGTCGAGGCTCAACAGATAATAATTGAGTGCTTTATTGAAATCGCCTCTTGATTTGTAGACATTTCCGATATCTGAATAACAAATAGCTATTCCTCTTTGCGAGCCAATTTCACGGTTCACTTCCAGAGACAGCAAGTAATATTCAAGTGCCTTTTCCACATCATTCTGTTTAAAGAAAACATTTCCGATGTTGTTGAGGTTAATGGCTACACCCAGCATCTCATTATCTGCCTGATTGACACGCAAACAATCTCTGAATCGACGAAGCGCTTCATCATAATTTCCCAAAATGTATTGAATATTTCCGAGACCATTTACAGCAATAGCATAGCCTTTGGTTTCATTGATTTTTTCGGCAAGTGACAAAGCGCGCATGTGAAAGTCTGTTGCCATTTTATAGTCATCCATCCTCCGATGTGCAACTCCAAGGTTGTTGAGCGCCCGGATCATTTCCGGAAGAAGACGGAGTGAATCGGCAATAGCAAGCTCTTCGCGATGCCAGATAATTGCATTGTGATATTTGGCTTGATTGCGCTGTTCGACGCCTATATTATCGAGCGCTTTGAGAAATACTCTGATTGCCTGATTTGCAAAGGCAAGTTTCCGTGCTTCTAAAAAAAGTGAATCAGCCAGCTCGTTTCCTGATTTTTGAAGTCCGTTAAAACCGTTGAGCCGGGCGCTTTCCAGCAGGGAAACAATTTTTAAACTATCGCTACTGAGCGAATCGTTTGCAACAATCATTAGACTATCTAATCCACTAATATCAGTATCATCAGCCTTTGCAGCAGCAAAAAAATAAAGACTCAAAACGATCAATAATGCCAGGCTGAAAGACTTCATGTATTCGTGGAAAGATTAATTGCATTTTGCTTTGGTCAAGCAATTTACAAAGATAATTATTCTTTTTGGCAACAAAGAATCAATTATTAAAGAGTTTTCAGCATCACGGCCCTCTCTGAAATCCATCTATTTTCAAGTTTATTCCAAATATGTAATAATTATGGTGATTCGGCATGAAGTGCGTACTTTTGTACTGAAATAAAAGTGCATGCCTGAGAACTTTCTTGTCATACAAACTGCGTCAATTGGCGATGTGGTACTTGCAACGCCTATTTTGGAAAAATTGCATCAATTCTATCCGGATGCACAAATTGATCTGCTTGTGCGCAAAGGTTATGAAGGTTTGTTCAAAAACCATCCATTTCTCCATCATATCTACAAATGGGACAAAAGCAAACGTAAATATTTTAATTTATGGGAGTTGACTCGCGTTATCAGAAGAAACAAATATGACTATGTCATCAATCTGCAAAGATTTTTCTCTACGGGTTTGCTCACTGCATTTTCAGGATCAAAACATCGTATTGGCTTCGATAAGAACCCTTTGAGCTTTTTGTTTGATCAAAAGATTCCACACCAGATTGGTTCTCAAGCACCCGACATGCACGAAATCGATCGGAATTTACGACTTGTGGAAGCCATTACCGACAAATCAAGCGTAAAACCCAGGCTTTATCCTACGCAGGATCACTTTGCCAAAGTTTCTCGCTACAAAACATCCACTTACATTTGTATTGCTCCTGCATCTCTTTGGTTCACCAAACAATACCCCGAAGAAAAATGGATTGAATTTGTGCACTCAGTTCCAAAAAAATTTAAAATTTACCTGTTAGGATCAGCTTCTGATCAACAATTGTGCGACAGGATTATTTCTCAATCGGGAAGCGCACATGCTGAAAACCTATCAGGCAAATTAAATTTACTTGAATCGGCAGCCCTTATGCAGGATGCGCATATGAATTTTGTGAATGATTCGGCACCTATGCATTTGGCCAGTGCCTTGAATGCACCAGTTACAGTGCTATTCTGCTCAACTGTCACAAGTTTTGGGTTTGGCCCTTTGTCAGACAATGCCCGCGTAATAGAAACGACTGAAAAACTAAGTTGCCGGCCATGCGGTATTCATGGGTTCAGGCAATGTCCGGAAGGGCACTTTAGGTGCGCTACCACTATCGAAAATCAAAAATTAATTGAGCGATTATGATAAATTTTGATGAAGAAGTTGCAAGGACCGTTGATTACCTTAAAAGAGGTAAGGTGATCCTCTACCCTACCGACACGATCTGGGGTCTGGGTTGCGATGCTACCAATTCAAAAGCTATTCAAAGGCTCTTTAAAATCAAAAAAAGATCTGAAAACAAAAGCCTGATTGCACTCATCGACAGTGAGGAACGACTGAAAGACTATGTTGTTGAAGTGCCACCAATTGCTTATGACCTGGTGCGAAATGCTGCAAATCCGATCAGTATTATTTATCCAGGCGCAAAAAACCTTGCCAAAAATGCCATTGGATCCGACGGAAGTGTTTGCATCCGGATCACCTCCAACGATTTCTGTCAGGCTCTTGTAAGAGATTTTGGAAAAGCTATAGCCTCAACTTCAGCCAACATTACTGGTGAGCCAACAGCCTTGATTTTTAACCAGATTTCTGATGAAATCAAAAATGGCGTTGATTACATCGTACAACTCTATCAAAACGAACTTAAAGTCCCAAAAGCTTCAACCATCATCAAACTTGCTGTCAATGGTCAGTTTGAAATTGTCAGACCATAGACTGATGTTGTTAAAACTCAATCATTGACTGGTATTTAGCCAATTTTCGTGTTTTCTGTTAAAAAAATGCATCCACAATCGAACAGTCAATGCTTCAAATTGTTTGGTAGCTGTAGGTATGTATATTTTATTGCTTCCAACTTTAAAAGCAAACGATTGCAAGCCAATAGATCGGAATCTTATTTAGAACTAATTCAAATTATCGCAAAGTTTTGTACTTTTGCAAGCGCGAAAAACAAGCCTGAAAAGGCCTAATATAGTTGAAAATGACACAAAAAAGAAAATTTACAGTTGACAAGACCGACAAGGATACACTGAAAAAGTGGTATCAATTGATGACTTTAGGCCGTCAGCTTGACGAAAAGGCTCCAAACTACCTAAAGCAGGCACTAGGTTGGTCTTACCATGCGCCCTATGCTGGTCATGATGGTATTCAACTAGCCATCGGGCAAGTATTCAACCGCGATTCCGACTTTCTGTTTCCCTATTACCGCGACATGCTCACAGCCATTTCTGCTGGACTTACAGCTGAAGAGATCATCCTCAATGGCCTCTCAAAGGCAGATGACGCTGCCAGCGGTGGAAGACATATGTCGAACCATTTTGCAAAACCCGAATGGAACATCCAAAATGTTTCTTCAGCAACAGGAAACCATACCTTGCATGCGGTTGGGACAGCCCGTGGTATCAAAAAATATCATGCCAAAGGTATTGCAATCAGCTCACAAGGAGAATCTTCAACCTCAGAAGGATACGTATTTGAAGCCATCAATGGCGCTTCAAACGAAAAGTTGCCTGTGATGTTCGTCTTTCAAGATAATCAATTTGGTATTTCTGTGCCACAGCGCGACCAGTCGGCCAACCGCCGCGCTGCCGAAAATTACCGTGGCATCAAAAACCTGAAGATATTCTATTGCGATGGCAAAAATGTTTTCGATTCGATGAATACAATTTTTGAAGCGCGCGAACACATCGAGAAAGTAGGAGAACCTGTCATTGTGCATGCCAACTGTGTGCGTATTCATTCGCACTCCAATTCAGACCGTCACGAACTGTATCGCGATGACAATGAAAGGCATTGCGTACAGATGAGCGATCCTTTGCATCGTTTTCGAATCCAACTGATGCATTCTGGTAAATTTACCGAAGATGAACTCAACCAGCTTGATGCAGAAGCAAAAAAAATCATTTCGGCTGCACACAAAAAAGTAATCAAAGCTGCTGATCCGGATCCCAAAAGCATTTTTGATTTTGTGCTTCCCGAAGCATATGTTTCAACAAAATATCCTGACGGCATTTCAGACGGAAAAAGCGGAACCAAGCTGAAGTTTATTCAAGCACTTAACGAAACACTTAAAGCCGAATTCAGGTTAAATCCTGACACTTATATCTGGGGACAGGATGTTGCCAATAAAGACAAAGGCGGCATTTTCAACGTGACCAAAGGCATGCAGCAGGAGTTTGGCAGAAACAGAGTTTTCAATGCGCCGATTGCTGAAGACTTTATTATGGGAACTGCAAACGGCATGAGTCGTTTCAACAAGAAAATCAGGATTGTGGTTGAAGGAGCAGAATTTGCTGATTACTTCTGGCCAGCCATGGAACAACTCGTTGAAACTTCGCACGATTACTGGCGCAGCAACGGTGCTTTTGCCCCGAACGTTACCATTCGTCTGGCCTCAGGTGGTTACATTGGTGGTGGACTTTATCACTCACAAACCATAGAAGGTGCCTTAACGACGCTTCCTGGATTGCGTATTGTTTATCCTTCTTATGCTGATGACGCCGCAGGTTTGCTGCGTACATCCATGCGCTCCGAAGGCCCCACTGTTTTCCTGGAACCAAAAGCACTTTATAACGACCCCGTGGCCGAAACCATGGTTCCGGATGATTTTGAGGTGCCATTTGGGAAAGCCAGAATCAGACGCGAAGGAAGCGATCTGACCATTGTAACCTACGGAAACACTACTCACATGGCCGTTGAAGTGGGAAATAGAATCAGCCAGGAAATGGGCAAAGAAATTGAAGTTGTTGATATTCGCTCATTGGTGCCACTCGACCATGAAGGTATACTTCAATCAGTGAAAAAAACCTCGCGTGTATTGGTTGTGCACGAAGACAAAGTTTTTGCAGGATTTGGCGGCGAACTGGCAGCCATTATTGCCGATGAAGCTTTTGAGTACCTTGACGCACCTGTCAAACGTGTTGGATCCACATTTACCCCTGTTGGATTTAACCGCATACTCGAAAAAGCCATCC
Source organism: Bacteroidales bacterium UBA5536 (assembly GCA_002426795.1). Taxonomy (GTDB): domain Bacteria; phylum Bacteroidota; class Bacteroidia; order Bacteroidales; family F082; genus UBA5536. Next base: position 543,557 of record DINQ01000020.1, on the reverse strand, counting down.
TGCCAAACGCAGAAAAAATTTATGACGCAGCAAAAGAACTATTGCAGTTTTAAATAACATTGACTCAAGCAAAGCGCAGCTGATTTGGCTGCGCTTTTTTTATTTGACTGAATTTGTGTGGGTTAACAATATTTAACAGCTATGCACAAATTTGAAAGCTCCGTGGTTTCAGCAGTTTGCTTACTTTTGATCGACACAAAGCGCTTTAGATAAGTCCTTGTTATTCCCTCAACGAAATTTTAACATCATGAAATCATATAAAGTCTTATTGCCCACGGTGCTTTTTGCTGCACTTTTATTCACTAGCGTAAAACCAATATATGCGCAGAGTGCATCACGGGCGAATCAGAAAGAAACCAGCCAGAAATTTGCGGCTGCACTTTTTTATATCGAGAACTTTTACGTTGACACGACCAATGCACCAAAGCTGGTTGAGGATGCCATCGTAAATATGCTGAAAGAACTGGATCCGCACTCTGCCTATATTTCAAAAGATGACTTAGACGCGGCAAACGAACCACTCGAAGGCAGCTTCGAAGGCATTGGCGTTACATTCCAACTATTGCGCGATACCATTTTGGTTGTTGCTCCTGTTCCAGGAGGTCCTTCGGATAAATTAGGTATTCAGGCTGGTGACAAAATCATCAAAATCAATGGTGAGGATGCTTTCGGGAAAAAAGTGAACAACAAATATGTGATGGATAAGCTGCGTGGCGAAAAAGGCACCACAGTTGATGTTTCCATTTATCGCAATAAAAAACCTACTTTGATTGATTACACCATCGTTCGTGACAAAATCCCACTCAATAGCATTGATGCCACTTTCATGCTTGATGACGAAGTAGGTTATATCAAGCTCAACCGCTTTTCAAAAACGTCGATGGAGGAGTTTCATAGCTCAATGGAAGAGCTGAAAAAAGATGGAATGAAAGATTTGATTCTGGATTTGCGTGGAAATTCAGGCGGCTATTTAAATGTAGCTGTCGAACTCTCTGATCAATTTCTGTCGGACGGCAAACTCATAGTTTACACAGAGGGCGTTAGAAGTCCGCGGCAAGATTTCACGGCAACCAACCAGGGTGATTTTGAGAAAGGACAGTTAATTGTATTGATTAATGAAGGCTCTGCCTCTGCCAGCGAAATCGTGTCGGGTGCTGTTCAGGATTGGGATCGCGGCATCGTGATGGGACGCAGGTCTTTTGGCAAAGGTCTTGTTCAGCGGCCTTTTCAACTACCCGACGGCTCGGTGATCAGACTGACTTCTGCACGTTATTTTACGCCTACCGGAAGATGTATTCAAAGACCTTATGACGGCGGCACCGAAGACTATTACAAAGATCTGTTTGAGCGTCAGGAAAAAGGGGAATTGGTGAATGCCGACAGCATCCATTTTCCAGATTCACTGAAATACAAAACAGCAGGCAACCGAACTGTATACGGCGGTGGCGGCATTATGCCCGATATTTTTGTTCCCGTTGACACGCTCCATCTCACCGAATATTATTCAAATCTGGTTCGTAAAGGAGTCTTTAACCGTTACACCATCGACTTTGCAAACGATAATCGTATCAGCATTAAAAAAGACTATCAAACAACTGCTGCTTTCACCAAAAACTTTGCTGTCGATCAAAAAATGATGGATGATTTCTTATCAGTTGCCAAACGCGAAGGTGTTGACATGGATGAAGAGCAATTCAAGCGCTCTGAAGAGTTTATCAAATATCAGATCAAAGCGCTTATTGCACGAAACATCTGGGATATTGAAAGTTACTATGAAGTGATGGCAGCCAATGACGAAACGCTTCAGGAAGCCATCAAGCTAATGCATAAACGCTCCATTTTTTCAGAAGTGATTCATCCTGAATAAGAAATTTTTAACTCACTAATCTAAAAAGCGTGGCGAAAGATAAGCTGCGCTTTTTTTCTGCAGGCTGAGAACAACCATAAATTCGTGTGACCCACTGTTGTAGTTGGCAATTTTGTTGATTCCTATGTCAAAAGCATAGGCAATTCGCAATGCATCATTCACCTTTATTCCTGCTTTTACCACAATGGCATCGCCTGCCCTGAAAGCCATTCCGGCATCAAACTGTCTGAAAAACAAGTGAATATCGGCCTGCAAATATTGAATACTCCCAATTTGGTGAAAAGCCAGCTCCGAAAACAATTGGGTTTCAGTATTCAGATCGGTTCTGTACTGCAAAAACAAATGATTATGAACCGGTATTTTGAAAATTGTAGCTTTTCTGTTTGGCGTTGTGATATGGTTTGCTGCTAAACCAAAAGTAAAATTCTTCCAAAAAGCTGTAAGTCCAAAAGAGAAGTCTGGCTTTACAACCTGTTCGTCCTGCTTGATCAGCGGTTCGTTACCGGTTTGATAAATGAGTTCCGAGAATCGCACAATACGCTGATACAAACCTGCACTCAGGCCAAAATTCATGAACAGCTCATTTGAAAATTGCACGCGATAAGCGTAAGCCAGTCCGATATTGCGCGTCGTTTCTTTTCCTGCTGTTTGGTTCAAGATAGCCAATCGCAAACCCATAGGTTGTTCTTCGAAGAAATTGGAAACGCTGGCATACTGTGCTGATGGTGCATCGGGAAAGCCAATCCATTGCTGACGGGCCAGCATGTGAATGTTGATCAATCCATTGTCCTCAATCGCACTCGGATTGAAAAGGGAATTGTTGGTATTGGCATTCGAAAAAATCAAATCTGCCTGAGCCATGGCAGAGATTGACCAAAAGAGGATGGCAACCAAAAAAACAAACCGATTCAACATCAACTTCCTCATGGTCTGAAATCTTTAGCTTGTTGCAAACTCACTCTGTTGCCGTCGATATAAGGCACTAAAAAGCAATCAGGGAATCCTGCAGCTGCAATTTTGTTGCGCAAGGCTTCAGCTTCGGGCAAGGAATAGCGGTCGCCAGCTTCATACCTATATATTCCATTTTGATCCGACACATGAAATTGAAGTCCGCTGATGGCATTCTTCAGCGCGCTAAAATAGGATTCCGGGTCGCGCCGCATGGAAGAAGCCACAAATTGCACCCGAAAAACCAATCGTGGTTTACCAATACTTGCAATATCAACAGGGATTATTTTTTCAGTAAAATCTGAAGCTGTCACCATAAAAGTCGTTCTTCTGTTTACCTGGTGTTCGTCCTCATTTTTGGCATGAGCAATAACAGGAAATCGTTTACCATAGCCTCTCGCGATCAATCGTTCAGGATTGATTCCACTTGCAATCAGGTAATCAACCACCGATTGGGCGCGTGCTGCAGAGAGTTTGTCGTTATAAGAATCGGTACCGCGTGTATCAGTATGTGCGCTGATTTGCACTTTCACATTTGGCGTTTCATACAGCATCGAAACCAATTTGTTGAGTTCAATTTTAGAAGACTCCCGCAAGTTTGCCTTATCGAAGTCATAATATATGTTATTGATTACCAATTCTTTCTTTTCCTGAATAGGAATTAATTCGAAATCCATATCATAGCCATTTGCTTTATTGAGAATCATGGATTTTGTGAGCTTGGGAACCCGGCATACACGTGATTCTGAGAAATATCCCTGCTTTGTGATGCGTACCGTATAAATATTATCCGGCTTAAGCGAATCGAATCGGTAAATGCCTTCTGAGTTGGTTTTTGTGAATGTTTTAGTGCCATCCGGGCCCAACAAAGCGAGTGTTTCTCCTGGCATGCGTTTTCCGGTTTCCCGCTCGCTGACGACTCCGCTGATGGTAGCTGGATAAGTTAGCTTGGCAAGTAAAAAGTTAATGGTTGTAACATGACCGGCAGAATCGGAAAGCGTGAATTGTTTGCTTTCAGTAAAATAACCCGGAAAGGATGCTGATATCCTCCCCTGACTCTGGTAAGGCAAAGATACTGAATATGCTGCATTTGAATCCGCTTTTACACCCATTGAAAGTTCATTATCAACTTCAATCAATAAATTGGATCCTGCAAGCGGACCGAGTGACTCCTCGTCACGGACAACGCCTTTGACTGAAGAACGAATAGGAAATCCTGTGAACTGAAAGATATCGTCATTCGACTGAGAATTTCTGTTCGAGCTCAGAAAGCCCTGCATTGTCCTATACTTTAAACTCAGGCTAAAGTCATCTGCATTGCTATTGAATGGAAATGAGAGCTGCTGAATCTCGCCAGGTGAATCATTGGTAAGGCGTGAAAAATAAATGTCCAAGCCCCCATATCCATAATCACTTTCTTTTGAAAAAAGCAATAAACTATCACCAATTGTAGTTGGGAAAACTTCGTCAAGGCTTGAGTTGATGTATGGACCAAGATTTGTCACAATGCCAAAACTTCCGTCTTCTCTGATGCTAACACGGTAAATATCCTTTCCGCCAAATCCCCCAAGTTTGTCCGAGACGAAATAGAGCATTTTACTGTTTTCCTGCATCCATGGATGACCAAAGTGAAATTTTTTCTCTACAAAGGAGGCTCTTTTGGGCCGACCCACTTTTCCGCTTAGTCGGTCGAAAGGTGCAACAAGAATGGCGCAACGCTTTTTGCGGTTGTTACATTTCGTAAAAAAAACACGATCATTCAATTGATCAAATGTAAGTGCACCCGCGTTTCTGTTTCCATTCAACTGCCATTTTACAGGCGTTCCAAAACGGCCATCACTTTGTTCGGGAGCCACATAAATTGATGAGAATGATTCCGCTGTACGTTTGTCTGTTTTGTTACCAGCAGAAGATTGGCGGGCACTCGAGAAATACAACCAACCATCAAAAAACACTGGAGAATAGTCGCTTTGTTGTGTATTAAGTCCATCTGCTTCTGCTAAAACCACTCCTGTTTGATTGCTCTGTTGTTTCCACCTTCTGACCAAACTTGTCATATCATCAATTTCGGGAGTGTTCGGAAGCAACGATTTGGCTTTTGCCAGCGTAGCCAAAGCTTCATCGGCTTTGTTGAGCTTGAGTTGTATTCTGGCCAAAGCCAAAAACCAATCGATTGGCTGGTACGTTCCGCTTAACGCATCCCGATACCAGTCGAGTGCTTCATTCAACTGGTTCATTTTTTGGTAAGTGTCGCCCAGTTTAAAGGCCAGTTCCTGTTTTGCACGTTGATCAGACGATTCAAAGAAAGCTTTCCTGTACAAATCCGCAGCCCCTTGATAATCATGCTTTTCATATCGTTTATGAGCCTGCTTCAGCAATACCGGATTTTGGCCATTTGCCGACATACCCACAAGTAGCAGAAAAAAACTCAGGTATGTGATCAGTTTTTTCATTCGATGACAAGTGTTACTGATCCCTTTACTGTTCGAAGCAGATTACCATGTGCGTCGCGCACTTCTTTCACATAATAATAGGTGCCCGGACTCACCAAAGCTCCTTTATAGGTTCCATCCCAACCTTCGTTGCCTGCAAAAAGTTCAACGCCCCATCTGCTAAAAACACGAATAAATACGCCCTTTAAAAAAACATCATTGATCAGATCGCCATTGGGTGTAAAAGCATTTGCCTCGTCAAATGGCTCCACAAAGATTTCTGATTTGTCAGCACAACCATCTTTTGATACAACAAGCACATACAAACTATCATTTTCGAGTCTAGCATCACCGAAATAGAACTGACGCATAGCTCCATCCTGAAGGATTGTTTCACCTGTAAAGAACCGATATTGCTGCATTCCTTCCGGCAGTGCAGTCGCGGTCAAAAGGGTTTCATCAACCATAAGGGCAGCTTCAGGCTTCTCGAAAACAGTAAGCGCCAACACCAATGAATCGGAGCAACCAAGACTGTTTGTACCAATGACTAGCAAATCCTGGTCCTGTTGGGCTTCAAATTCCACCTGATTGCCTTGCAGATCAGGGTTCAGTTTCCAGATATATTGATCTGCTCCTGATGCACTTAGATTGAAGAAAGAAGTCGCGCATTGAGCGAGCTCACCCTGAACAGAAATGGTGGGTGTAGGATAAACAAGCATACTTGCCTGTCCTTTCATTTCAGCTGTGCAAGCTGTTTGCAAGTGCATCGCTTGTACCGTATAAACGCCGGTTTCAGGCAAAGTGTTAAAGGAAACCGGACCATCAGTCCCAGTTTGTGTATCTTTCACCATCCCATCAAGCAAAAGGTGATATTCTACACCTTTTTGCGATCCTGATAAGTAAATTCCGGTCTTCAGGTCGTTTTCACAACCGACACCTCCTCCGAGCACATTAAATTTCAATGGTTTAACTCCTTGCCTGATGGAAACCAAGCCCTCCATTAACTGGATGCATTGGTTGCTGTTGGTAGCCAAAGCCGTATAATTCCCGGAGGCCCATTGCGGTCCAAAATCAATTGTGTTACCCGTACCAGTCCGGATAACGCCACTTGCCAGACCATTGCGGTATAACTTATAATTCACGCTGGGTTCGCTGTCATCCAAAAAGACAGAAGGTGGTTGCTCATTTTCGCACCAGGATCCACCACCTGACAATGAAAAACTTTGTGGCAACGTAAAAGTACGAATGAACACCGAATCAAGCGCAGTATTTTCGCCATCAGTCACCTGTGCAAATACCCATGTATTCGTTTCGAGTATAAATTCCACAGATCTGCTATTTCCCTGCAAGCCTATGGGGTTACTCCACCAGCTCCATTGGTAGTTTCCACTGCCACCCGAAGGCAAAGCCGTCAACGAAACTTGCTCACCCGGACATGCCTGAAGCTTCTCTACAATCAATTCAAGTTGTATGGGTCCACCCTGAACAATCACGACCATATCGTCTGAAGCAAAACAGCCAGTCTCGGTGTCAGTTACTCTCAAACTGAACATTGCACTAAAATTAAGCACTTCGGTAGCAGTTGTGGATTGGTTTGGTTCGAGCACGAGCATTTCCGGGTTCCACAAATAGGAATATGTACCTGAACCTTGCGACACAGAGGCCTGCAAAGTTGTGGCTGTACCAACGGGAATCTCCTGGTCGAAACCTGCATTTGCGAGTGGTGGTTCAATCCGCTGGACAACGGCATTTCCTGCCATAAGCCTGGAACAGGAGAAGCCGGTTTGCGAGGCTTCAACATGATAACTACCCTCTTGTGGCTGATTTCCGAAATTAATAGGGAAGCCCTGTCCAACTATTGTAATAATTGCTTGTTGACCTGTATAAAGCGTGTAATTAACGCCTGGTTCGCTTCCATTTAACACAATCTCAGGAGCGTCAGCTGACAGACAATAGCTCCCGCCACCTGATACAGTAAATAGCTCAGGAAGCGCCTTTATCTCAACAAATACCGAGTCACTGACCTGCTGACTTCCATCCTGCACCTGTAGAAAAATAAATCCACTCTGCTCAGGTATGTAGGCAAGTTGTGCTGAACTTCCAATTAACACCCCCGTATCGTTCAGCCAGATATACGTGTAATCTCCTGTTCCACCACCAGCCAGGGCATATGCTTCGAACACATCACCTTCGCAGAGCTGCTCCGTTTTGCTGATAATTCTTGCAGACAGCTGCCCTCCAATAGTATAAACGATTAAAGTGTCGGCCTCTGAAGTACAACCAGTTGTTTGATCTGTTGCTTCCACAAAAAACAACGTGGTAGTTTCAATTGGCAATGTGTTTGTGTTTGCTTGCATAGGCTGCTCAACCAGCCATGATGGTGTCCATAGATAATTGTAGGAACCGCTGCCTCCGGTTGCAGTAGCCGAAAGCACTGTTGTCTCTCCACTGGCAATATTTTGATCAGGCGATGCTTCAACGACTGGCAGTTCACTAACTGTAACTGAAGCGCTTCCATTCATCAATGCAGAACATGCTGTTGCACTGTTGATGGCTAGTACCTGATAAGTAGCAGTTTCAGCTGCGACCTCAAAAGTTAAGGCCGAACCCGTTCCTGAGAGGATAAAATCGGTTTGAACATTGTTTTTTATCAAAGAATAATCCACCCCTGTTTGAGAACCTGATAAGTTCACATCTGACTGATTTGCAGTCCCACATAAATTTCCACCACCACTTAGGGAGTAGATATTCGGATTTTGAAATGGCACGATCAATACTGAATCGCTTTTAACCTGACTTCCATCATTTACGTAGACCGTGTACCTGGTTGGTTGTATGGGGTTCACAATCGGGTCATAAACTGTGGATGAAAAACCACCCATATCAGCCACCCATTGGTATGAGTAGTTACCTGAGCCACCTGTTGCCAAAGCAAACAACTGAACTTCCTGCCCTTCACACCCTACATTGGTATGTACAATTTGCACATCAAAATCGCCACCACCAACAAATACTGTTGCATAATCTGTTGATCCACCACAATTTACTGTTGCTGTTTCCAGGCTAAAAAGGGCAGTTTGATTAAGTACCACGGAGGTTGGCTGAATGGCTTCGGGATTGAGCAGTTTTGCAGCAGGATTCCACCAAAAATCAGCATTTCCAGCACCAATAATTTCACCATCCAGTGTAACCTGACCAGGTGCAGATAAAAACCGATCGGGGCCCGCATTGGCAATTGGTGAGGATGTCGACTCTATAACTGCTATTCCTGACATTTGCACATTGCACCCTCCTTCTGCTGAAGAGGCAAAAACAATGTATTCTCCCGGTTCTCCGAAGATACCAAAGTTGAGAGCACTACCTGTCCCGACCGCAGTCGTCAGGAATTCGTTGTTTCTAAAAAGCTGATAACTAGTCATAAACTCACTTCCACTCAAGCCAACAGGAAGCTTGTCTGAAGACTGGCATATTGTTCCACCACCTGTCAAGTCGTAAACTTGAGGGAGGGGACTCACGCTGATGCTGATACTTGCTTGTACTGAATTTATTCCATCGAAAACAGTTAACTGATAGACGGTTTCAGCCACAGGGTTTACAGTTGGAGATTGTTGTGACGAATAAAAACCGGCCGGTATTGAAGTCCAACTATAATAATAATTTCCTGTTCCACCTGATGCAATGGCATTGAGGGTTGTTTCCTGACCGTAACAAATAGATGTTTCTGTGGCTGACAAACTGACTGACAAGGTGTTGCCTTGCACAAATACCTTAACTGTATCTGCTGAGCTTTGACAGCCCGTTTGGCCATCAGTCACAGTCAACCGGAAGAAAGTTGATGAGCTCAATGGCGTTGTCAGACTTTGTTGGGCATTCGGATTGATAACCATATTGGTAGGTTGCCAGCTGAAAGCATAGTTTCCGGAACCTCCTGAAGCCTGACCGTTTAGGTTCGTGGCTGTTCCACTCAAGATGGTTCTGTCGACTCCAGCATATGCCTGTGGGCGATTATTCTGAACAACACTGACGTTTCCGTCCATCTCGTTTTCGCATAGATTTACCGAACTGAATGCCCTGCTTTCATATACTCCGCTGGCCGTTTGAAAACCAAAGCTTATTGGCCCTGAAGTTCCTAGTTTTACATTTCCAGTTTCCTCCCCATCCCGATATAAATGATAATACACACTGCTTTCAGAACCCGAAAGCTTCACTTCAACTCCTTGACCTCCAGAGCAATAACTACCACCTCCAATCATTTCAAAAGGCAGAGGTACTCCTCGAACAGTCACTTCGATTGAATCATTTACCACGTTGAACCCATCAGTCACCATCACAAAGTAAGTTGTTGTAACTTGTGGGCTTACGACGGGATTTCGCAGAGTTGATGAATATCCAGCAGGGATCGACTGCCATTGATAGGTATAACTGCCCGATCCTCCAGTGGGGATCGCTTCAAGTTGTACTGGTGTCTCAGGACAAACACTATACGATGAAGCCTGCATAGCCAATGACAAATTTCCACCTGTCACAAAGACAACTGTTTGAGCAGGATCACTCTGGCAACCACTCTGTTGGTCAGTTGCAGTCAATTGAAAGAGTGTAGTCTGATAAAGCGGTAATGTGCCTGGATTCTGCGCATTTGGATTGATCAATGAGGAGGCAGGAGACCATTGAAACTGAAAATTTCCCGAGCCACCGGATGCATTGCCATTGAGTGTTGTTTGTCCACCCTGTGTGATGTATTGATTTTGACCGACCGTTGCAACCGGAAGCGGTAATACCAAAACTACGATCTCCCCATCCATTTCTATGCTACAGCCATTGTTTCCGTAAACAGCGGTCGCAGTATAAGTTCCCGGTACTGTAAATAACCCAAATTCAACAAGTTGTCCAGTTCCTTGCTTCTCAGTAACCAGCTGATTATTCCTAAAAAGCTGATAAGTTACTCCGGCTTCCGAAAAAGAAAGTATCATATTACTTCCTTCAGATCCGGTGCAATATGCACCATCACCGGATAGGGTCTGAACAGATGGAGAGGGATTGACAATAATTGTTGTAGCCAGATTAACAGTTTGCTGACCATCGCTCACCACAACAAAATACGTAGTTGTTTGATTTGGGCTGACATTTACTGAGGAAGTAACCGCATTGAATCCGCCAGGTAGCGAGCTCCACTGAAAGGAGTAATTTCCGGATCCGCCGCTCGTTACTACAGAAAGAGTTACAATCTCATTTTGACAGACCTGTGTTGCAGAAGAAGAAATATTGGCGCTAAAGGGGCCGTCGGTTACCTGCACAAGCACCGTATCCGGTCGACTCATGCAGGTCGTGGCGTTGTCTTTCACTTTCAAAATGAAGTACCGACTTTGAAAAAGTGGAATTGTAGGCGTATTGGCAGATGATGGATTGATGATGAATGCTTCCGGCTGCCAATTGAACTGATAACTCCCCTGCCCTGCACTTGCTGTTCCTGCTAAGGCAGCAACACTACCTCTTACTATTGATTGGTTTATACCGGCATTGGCAACCGGTAAGGCATTTCTGGTGATCTGCTTTTGATTAGCGATCTGCACCGAGCAACCTGTCACAATATTTGTCGCCACAACAGAGTAAAGACCGGGTTCTTCAAAATGTCCAAAAGATAAAACATATCCGGTTCCATCAGCTTGCACACCAGTTTCAACACCATTGCGATACAAAACATACTGAACATTGGCCTGGCTGCCAGACAAGTAAAGTTCAGGAGACTGACTACCAACGCAATAAGCACCTCCACCCATCAGCTGTTGCTGCTGTGGCAACGGATCGACACTCACTTCTTTTTGGCCCTCCATATCGATTTCGCAGCCTGTAAATCCGTTATAACCTTTCACTGTGTAGGTCCCAGCTTGTGCAATGATTCCGAAAGAAAGTGGCGAACCATTTCCTTCTCTGACAATGCCTGTGGAAACAGTATTACGGTATAACTGATAGCTAATGCCGGTTTCTGAAGACGCTAATCCAATTTCAACTCCCTGTTCGCCTGTGCAATAACTTCCGCCTCCTGTCATTTGTTGGATAATTGGTGTGGGATCTACAAATAACCGTACGCTGATTGTCGTATCTGGACAGCTGACATTTTTGATGACACATCGGTACCTGAATCCATTCATACCGGTTGTGGTGAAAACCTCCAATACTTCTGTATTGACACCCTGATAAAACGCATTGTTATCCAGATAAACCCATCCGGCTCCTATATTTTCCTGCCAGCCATAATCGGTTCCATTTAAAGTATTTACACTAAAAACTGCAGTTGTATTTTTACACACCCTTGTATCTGTGGGCTGATCAAGAATGATCGGTGGATCGTACACACCCAGTTCGGCCGGATTGGAAAATGCAGATAACCCACCTGCATCGAAAACCACACAACGGTATAAATAGCCGTTGAGTCCGAGATTGGCATCATGAATCGTAAGCAAGGGCGTGTTGAATCCCGAGGCGTATCCCAAAGTTGCAGTAATATTGTACCAACCCACGCCATCGTTCTCCTGCCATTGATATGCGGCTGTATTTAAGGCAATAACCCTGAAACTTGCGCTGGCATCAACACAAATACTGGAATCGGCCGGGTGACCAATCACTGAAGGTTGCGCATTGACTGAGAACGAGATCAAAGCAATTACAACAGTCAGAAAAAACAGGGTTGGTTGTCGTTTTTTAGACATGCTTATTCACAGTAAAATAGATCACCGTCAATTGGTGATTTATCTGAAATTATCTTGCAACAAAGACAGGTTATTTTCAGGAGCTTAAATACTGCTCAAAAGTATCCATTAACAATGACAATCAAGCGGTATTTTTGGTTAATTTTGTAAACAATTTTTTGTTAAAAACCTTAGACTTGAAGAACGTTACCTTTCTAAAACTGATCTTTTTCGTCATGCTGACGATAAATTCAGCAAAAAGCATGTCCCAAACTACAGTTATCCTTTCTGCTATTCCTGAAAATACACCTTTAGGCGACAAAATTTTTATTGCCGGTGACTTCAACCAATGGAATCCAGGGGATGCTGATTTTGAGTTAATAAAAAATGCTACCGGAAAGTTCTCTATACAGCTGCTGGGACTGACAGGTGTGCACGAGTTTAAATTTACGCGTGGCAGCTGGGAAAAAGTTGAGACAAACGAAAACGGCAACAGCATCCCAAACAGATCATTTAGTTTTGGCGATAATGAAGATGTCAGTTTTTCCGTTGAAGGCTGGGAGGATTTGCAGCAAGGTTCAGGCACTTCTACTGCGGCAACCAACGTACATATCATCGACAATGCCTTTCTTATACCTCAGCTAGGCCGCACAAGACGCATCTGGATTTATCTGCCTCCTGATTACGACTCAGCCGAAAAGAGATATCCTGTAGTTTACATGCATGATGGGCAGAATTTATTCGACAACTCCACTTCTTTTGCAGGCGAATGGCGGGTTGACGAAACCCTCAACGCTATGGCTGCAAACAAAAAAACGATACCAATTGTCGTTGGAATCGACAATGGCGGCACACACCGCCTCGACGAATATTGCCCATGGGTCAATCAGGCTTATGGCGGTGGCGAGGGCGATGACTATGTCCGCTTTATCAAAGAAACGCTTAAGCCATTTATCGACAATGCCTACCGAACCAAAACAGACGCTGCTTCAACCTGTATTTTTGGCAGTTCGTTGGGTGGGCTCATTTCCCAATATGCAGCACTGAAATATCCGGATATTTTTGGTTTGGCAGGTGATTTTTCGCCGGCTTTCTGGATCAATCAACAAATTTTCGATACCAGTCTTTTTCAGGAAATCAAACCTTATCAAATGTTTTACCTGATGGGGGGAGATCGCGAAAGCCAAACAATGGTTCCCCTGATGCAGCAAATGAAAGACCAGCTCCTTAAATCTGGCGTAACCGAAGAGCATATTAAAACAAAAGTTGTTGTTGGCGGACAGCACAACGAATACTTGTGGAGCACACAGTTTGGAGAGGCCATCGAGTGGTTCTTTAATTCAGAGCTTCCTTCCACCATTGACACAATCTCGTCGGGGACTCTATATCCTGTGCCTGCAACCGACCTGTTGAATTTTGCCACCGATACCAATGAAACAGCCTCAAAAGTTGAGGTATTATCGGCTGATGGAACCCAATTGATGATATTCAAAAACCTCGTTGAAAATACTGTTGATATTTCCGAACTGGAACAAGGCGTTTACTTTTTGAGGGTCTTTCATGACGAATCATCTTTTGTGAAGCGTTTCGTTAAATTGTAGCAGTCATTACAACTTTGGGACTGAGTAACCACTAATTTAGAATGAATTTGAATTGATTGTTTGTTAGTTTTGCGGATTGATGCGCAGAATAAATTCGTTAATTTTACTTTTTAATCGCAACCTAAATTGCACGGAGGAAATATGGTAAATCTGGCTACAACCTATATGGGACTCAAACTGAAAAACCCGATTATCATCGGCAGTTCTGGTTTGACGAATTCAGTAGAAAACATCAAGGAAGCAGCAGCCAATGGTGCAGCAGCAGTTGTGTTGAAATCTCTTTTCGAAGAGCAGATTCATCATTCTGCATCCCACACATTGCAGCAAAACGAAACTGGCAATTATTATCCCGAGGCCGAAGATTACATCCGCAATTATACGCGCCACAATGATGTAGACAATTACCTGAAACTGATTCGCGACAGCAAAAAAGCTGTTGACATCCCAATCATTGCAAGTATAAACTGCGTCTCTTCTCACGAATGGATCGAATTTGCACATAAAATTGAAGAAGCCGGAGCCGACGCACTTGAGCTCAATATTTTCATCCTACCGTCTGATCCGCATCGTGACGGAGATGACAACGAGAAAATCTACTTCGAAATCTTGGAGAAACTGACCAAAACCATCAAGATTCCGATTGCTGTTAAAATCAGTTACTATTTCAGCAGCTTGTCAAAAATGGCGTTGAAACTGTCGTGGACTGGCATTAGTGGCATCGTGATGTTTAACAGATTCTTCTCGCCTGATATCGATATCGAAAAATTTGAAATCAAGGCAACCAATGTTTTTAGTCAGCCTTCAGAACTTTCGGTTTCGTTGCGCTGGGTTGCCATGCTGTCGACCAAAGTACATTGCGATATTGCCGCATCAACAGGTGTGCACGACGGAAAATCTGTCATCAAACAATTGCTTGCAGGAGCTAAAGCGGTTCAGGTTGCATCCGTCATTTACAAAAAAGGCTTTAAGGAAATCACCCTGATGTTGGATGAACTGGAAGAATGGATGACCCGACACAACTTTTCAACCGTTGATCAGTTCATCGGTAAAATGAGCGTGAAAGAAGCGGATAATCCAGCTGCTTATGAACGCGTTCAGTTTATGAAACATTTCAGCGGGATTGAATAGTTAATCCATCCAGGCGGATTCCAGGACCTGACCAAAACTTGAATTGACCTAACCTTTCTCCAACTTAGCGGAGTCGTCCACAGGCTTTTCAACTTCCTTATCATCGATATAAATCAGGTAAGCCAAAATATAGTAAGATCCGGCTGCACTGAATAAATGCCATAAAAAATGGGTTCCTTGGGGAAGAAATTCTTGTTGAAAAACATCAAGCTGCCTGAACAATAAAGCAAGCGCAAAAAATACAATAGCAAGTAGAATTAACTTCAATTTTTCGTAGTGGGTTCTGCTGAGGAATATCGCAAGCGGCACAATAATCAGTAAGCCTGAAATAGCATAGGATATATTGATACCTATGTGCCCCTCGAACAATCGAAACATCCAAAATCTCAAGGCAAAAACGGGAATAAAAATCAAAAATACATACCACCATTTGCGTAAAACTCTCAGCCAGAAATAAATCGAAAGTGTGATTGTTAGCAAGGCTGATGGCAGCACGTCCATCATCAAAAATACAGGGCTCATCCGAAAGGCATGAAACAAGGTGCTGCCCAATCCACCAAGAAAAACCATCGCGATGGCAAAAATCACCATTTTGTGTCGCAAAACATTCTGCCCCCGCATCTCCAGAGCGCAATAAACCGCAGGTGCCATCATAAAGACAGAGCTAATGGCATTCCAGGGCTCAACGATTAGAAATTCAGGATGAAACTCACTGTACCGCGGGCCGCCATCTGCCAACCGCTGATTGGCCCAAACAGCTACATCAGAAATAACCGATAAGAAATCAAAACCGTGCAACATTTAAAACTACGAATCAAGGAAAGGATAGTCTGTATAACCTTTCTCACCACCACCATAAAATGTATCCACATCATATTGGTTCAAAAATGCATCGCGCCGATAACGCTCTACGAGGTCAGGATTTGAGATGAAATCTTTGCCGAAAGCAACCATGTCGGCAATACCTGTTTCAATGGCTGTTTCTGCTGTATCAAAGCGATAACCAGCGCTTGTGATCAAGGTTGTTTTGATTAGCGGCCTGAAATGTGGTGTTACGCTCTTCAGGTAATGAGGCAGTTCTTCCAGACTTTTTTTAACAGGCTCAATTAAATGAATGTATGCCAGTTGAAAACCATTTAACTTTTCAATCAGGTATTCAAATGTTTCGACAGGTTGTTGGTTGAGTATCCCAAAATTTGTTCCTGAAGGCGATAATCTGATACCCACTTTTTCTGCACCAATAGCCTCAGTTATCGCAGCAGTTACCTCAACCGCAAAACGGCATTTATTTTCAATGCTTCCCCCATATTCATCGTTTCTGATATTGCTGTTGTCGTTCAGAAACTGATCCATCAGGTAGCCATTCGCCCCATGAATCTCGACACCGTCAAAGCCTGCTTCAATAGCATTCAATGCTGCTTGCCTGTAGTCGTCAACCGTTGATTTGATTTCATCTAAGGTCATTGCGTGCGGGATAACTGGTTCCATTTTACCTTTCGTGGTTGTCACATGACCTGTTTCAGCTACGGCTGAAGGACCAAATGGCAAACCGCCATCGAGCTGGATCAGCGGGTGAGAATGGCGGCCAACATGCCAAAGCTGACAAAAAATTTTCCCACCAGCTTCGTGTACCGAATTTGTCACCAATTTCCAACCTGCAATTTGTTCTTGACTGTAAATACCTGGTGTATTTGGGTAGCCCTGCCCTTTAGGCGAAATTTGCGAAGCTTCGCTCACAATCAATCCTGCAGAAGCCCTTTGCTGATAATACAGGGCATTTAAAGCAGTAGGAACCAGTCCTGAGCCTGCTCTTTGACGTGTAAGCGGGGCCATGACAAAACGGTTTGAAAAGGAAACTCGCCCGTTATCGAGCTTTGCTAAAAGTGGTTTTTGGGACATTTTTTTGAAAAATTTAACGATTAACAGAGCCATAAAGCTAGGCCGAAATTCCCTAGATAAACAATTTTAGTTGTAAATTTGTTTTTCTTAAGTGATCTAAATCTAAATAAAATGCCGCACTACCAAGTCCGGGGGAGCATCCCTCACAAACGTCATACGGTATTTCGCAAACCTGATGGCAATTTATATGCCGAAGAGTTGGTTTCGACCGAAGGTTTCTCGGATGTTTATTCGTTGATATACCACTGTTACCCACCAACCATGGTGAAACAGATTGGCGAAACGATCAATCTGAAGCCAGAAGTGGCTATTGAAAACAACATGCAACACCGAAGCTTTAAGGGGTTTGATATTCAGCCAGTTGATGATTTTCTTGAAAGTAGGATTCCAGTTTTGGTAAATAACGATGTTTATATCAGTCTGGCTGCTCCGCGTCGATCGATGAAGGAATATTTCTACAAAAACAGTCAGGCCGACGAAATGATTTTTGTGCACGAAGGCAGTGGCACGTTACATTGCATTTTTGGAAGTATTCCCTTTGAGTATGGCGATCATCTTGTCATTCCTCGTGGCACTATTTACCAGATGGAATTTAACAGCTCAGATAACCGCCTTTTCATTGTAGAATCTTTTCTTCCTTTGCGGTTTCCAAAAAGATACCTTAACCGATCGGGCCAATTGCTTGAGCATTCACCATTTTACGAACGCGATCTTAAAACGCCTCAAAATCTGGTTACGCATGACGAAAAAGGCGATTTTTTAGTGAAGATCAAGCGCAGCGACTTGTTGTTTTCTTATCACTATGCCACGCATCCATTCGATGCCATTGGCTGGGATGGATATCATTATCCTTTTGGAATTTCTATTCATGATTTTGAGCCGATAACGGGTCGCATTCACCAACCACCACCGGTACATCAAACTTTTGAAACTGCTGCTTTTGTCACTTGCGCCTTTGTGCCGCGCTTGTACGATTACCACCCACAAGCCATTCCGGCTCCATACAACCACAGCAATGTCGATTCCGATGAGGTTTTGTATTATGTCGATGGCGATTTTATGAGCCGCAACCACATCGAAAAGGGCATGATTACGTTGCATCCTATTGGGATTCCTCACGGCCCCCACCCTGGAGCTGCTGAAAGAAGTATCGGAAAAACAAAAACCGACGAACTTGCCGTGATGGTGGATACTTTCAAGCCACTCAAAATGACAAAGCAAGCACTCGGCATCGAAGATCCCGATTATTTTAAAAGTTGGTTATTTTAAAAAAACAATTCAATAGCATCATGAAACAAGCTGATTTTCTTCCAATTAACGGAACTGATTTTGTAGAATTTTACGTGGGAAATGCCAAGCAGGCAGCCCATTATTATCAAACTGCTTTTGGCTTTCAACCACTGGCATATGCGGGCCTTGAAACGGGCTTAAAAGACCGGACAAGTTACGCCTTGCGACAAGGCAAAATCACGTTTGTTCTCACCACCGCTCTGACCCCCGAATCACCGATCGCCGAGCACCAGAAACTGCATGGTGACGGCATCAAGGTGATTGCACTGTGGGTGGACGATGCGCGTCATGCCTGGAAAGAAACTACCAGCCGCGGTGCCAGATCATACATGGAACCCAAAGTCCAGATTGATGAAAATGGTGAGGTAGTAATGAGTGGCATCTACACTTATGGCGAAACGGTTCACCTTTTCGTGGAGCGCAAAAACTATTTCGGACCTTTTCTTCCTGGTTTCAGAAAATGGGAACCCACCTACCGCCCTTCCGATACTGGCCTCAAATATGTAGATCATATAGTTGGAAATGTCGGCTGGGGCGAGATGAATAAATGGGTGAAATTTTACGGGGATGTCATGGGTTTTGAGCAACTTGTTTCGTTTGATGACAAAGATATATCAACCGAATATACGGCTCTGATGAGTAAGGTGATGGCTAACGGCAACATGCGAATCAAATTCCCAATTAACGAACCTGCTGAAGGAAAGAAAAAATCACAGATTGAAGAATATCTAGATTTTTACCGCGGTTCAGGCGCGCAGCATGTCGCCATGGCAACTGATAACATCCTGAAGACCATCGAACAACTAAGAGCCAGAGGCGTTGAGTTTTTGCATGTCCCTGACGCCTACTATGAGACTGTGCTTGATCGCGTAAAAGAAGTAGACGAAGATATTGAAGTCCTGAAAAAACTCCGGATTCTCATCGACCGCGATGAAGAAGGTTACTTGCTTCAACTCTTCACCAAACCTGTTGAAGACAGGCCCACCGTATTTTTCGAAATCATCCAGCGGAAAGGCGCCAAATCATTTGGCAAAGGCAATTTCAAGGCTCTTTTTGAAGCCATCGAACTTGAACAGGCCAACAGAGGAACTTTATAATTAGAAAATTGGATAACCATGCTAAAATCTAACCACGCTGATCTTAAATCATGGATCTCAGTTGACCGTGACAGCGATTTCCCCATTCAGAATATTCCCTTTGGGATCGCAAAAAAAGGAAATACCACCTTTATTGCCACGCGAGTCGGCAACACCGTAATTGATTTGACTGTACTGGCCGATTTTGGCTATTTTGACCAGGTAGACGTTCCTGATTTGAGTGTTTTTTACCAGGATACTCTGAATGACTTTGCTGCGCTGCCAAAAAAGACCCGCATCGCTGTCAGAGAGCGATTATCAGAGCTTTTTACTGACAGCTGCATCGAGTTGCAATCGAACACCCAAGTCTGCAATCTGGCGCTAAACTCTATCGACGCTGTTGAAATGCAGATGCCTGTGAAGGTTGGCGATTACACTGATTTCTATTCGAGCATTGAGCATGCAACCAACGTTGGCGTGATGTTCCGCGATCCTTCCAAAGCTTTGCTGCCAAACTGGAAACACCTTCCTGTTGGTTATCATGGCAGAGCTTCTTCTATTGCTGTTTCAGGGACAAACATCCACAGACCGCTCGGGCAAACCAGACCAGATGACAACGAACCACCTGTATTTGGCCCCAGCAAGCAACTCGATTTTGAGCTCGAAATGGCTTTTATCACTTCAGCCAAAACTGCATTAGGCGAATCAATCTCTGTCGAAAAAGCTGAGGAGGCCATTTTTGGTCTTGTGCTCTTCAACGATCTTTCGGCGCGCGACATCCAGAGATGGGAATATGTTCCACTGGGCCCTTTTCTTTCAAAGAGTTTTGGTTCCATCGTTTCGCCCTGGGTAGTTACGATGGAAGCGCTTGAGCCTTTTAGGGTTCAAGGACCAGCACAGGAGCCCCAGGTTTTACCGTATTTGCAGATCGAGGGAAGTCACAATTTTGATATCAATCTGGAGGTTTTTATCCAGCCTGAAAACAACGAGGCCACCAAGGTTTGTCATTCAAATTTCAAATACATGTATTGGAATATGGCTCAACAGCTTGCGCACCAGACTGTTGCTGGTTGTAATATCAATCCGGGCGATATGTATGCTTCAGGAACCATCAGTGGTCCAACACCAGACGCATTTGGCTCGATGCTCGAGCTTGCATGGAAAGGAACCCGGCCACTAACACTACTGGATGGGTCAACACGAACCTTCCTCCACGACAATGATACCGTCGTCATGAAAGGTTTTGCAGCAAAAGATGGACTACGAATTGGTTTTGGAGAATCGGTGACCAAAATCCTCCCTTCAAAAGCAATAAAGTCATGATGACAATTGATCCTCAACTGTTTAATCAACAGAAGCTGCATCGCCTAATATTGGGAAGTATCGCACCACGACCTATCGCTTTTGCCAGTACAGTCGACAAAGAAGGCAATCCCAACCTCTCACCCTTTAGTTTTTTCAATGCTTTTGGTGTTAACCCAACCACACTTATTTTTTCGCCATCGAGGCGCGGCCGTGATAACACCACCAAGCACACATTTCAAAACATAATAGAAGTGCCTGAGGTGGTGATCAATATGGTGAATTATGACATGGTACAGCAGATGAGCTTAGCCAGCACAGAGTATCCGAAAGGAGTGAATGAATTTTTAAAATCAGGTTTAACACCACTTGCTTCATTGAAGGTGAGGCCTTTCAGGGTGAAAGAATCGCCCGTACAGTTTGAGTGTAAAGTGAGGCAAGTCATTGAAACCGGAGATGGTCCGGGTGCAGGAAACCTGGTCATATGCGAGATTGTGAAAATGCATATTGTTGAAGGCATTTTAGATGACCATGGTGAGGTTGATGTTGACAAAATAGATTTGGTTGGTCGGCTTGGAGGCGACTATTATGTGAGAACGTCTGGTCAGGCCAAATTTCTGGTTCCAAAGCCACTATCTCGTTTGGGCATAGGCATCGACAGTCTTCCCGATTTCATCAAACACTCTCCTTTCCTAACCGGAAACCATTTGGGATTGTTGGGAAACGTTGAAAAGTTACCAGATCCGAACGAGTTGGAATTGGTTCAGATGAGAAATGAAAAACCAGGAAACAAAGAAAAAATGTTTCTTCAGGCTAGAAAGCTTATCGAAAATGGCCAGTACCTGGAGGCCTTAGCTTATCTAATGGCTTTTGATTCAGCTAAATAAATTTCAGGATTTCTCATCCAACCTTTTTCTGATTTAGGTTGTCATTGACCCCAATCAAAGGTGTCTATTCATTGTCTTTTATTGCTCATCCTTTGATGATTTTGGCTACTTTTTATCCTTTTTTTAATAAAAATGATCTAAATTTGTAGGCGATTGTGTATTTTATTGAATCGTTAAACACACTTATTGATTAAATGTAAACCAAAATGAAAAAATTTTACAATGATTTTGCCTTTGGCAAAAAAATGTTAGTAGCAAGTTGCATCCTGCTGATGGGCTTGCTTTTTAGTTTTACCTCGATGGCACAAGATCTTGCCATTGATTTCGGAAAGACTTCAGCTGGCGTCAATGTTGTTGAAGACAACATGCAACAGTTTGAAGCAAATTTCAGCTACAACGGAATCAAGACTTTTCAGGTTTCTTCTGAAAAAGGCATCTTTAACGAGATTGCAATTGATGGAGCTTTTTCTGTTGGAAATATTGGAGAACCAAAACTTCCTGCCACAAAAGAGCTCATCGAAATTCCGTTTGGCGCAGAAGTATCAGTAAGTGTGGTAAACTACACAGTAACTGAATACAAATTAAGTGATTATGGTATCAATCATCTGATTATGCCAGTTCAGCCCTCTATGCGCAAGGATCAGTCAATTGACGAAGTGGTTTTTGAATACGACAAAAAAGCCTATCAAAAAGATGCGTTCATTGAACCCGAACTTGCTTCTGTTGAAGTATTGGGTGTTATGCGCAGCTATCGCATTGCCCGCCTGACAGTTGCGCCGGTAAGCTACAATCCTGTTCAGGGAATCATCCGTGTTTATAATGACATTGAAGTTAAAGTGAGCTTTCAAAATGCTGATCTCGAACTCACTGAGTACGTCAAAGAATCTACTTACTCTCCTTATTTCAGCGCTTTACAGCAAGCTTTCCTGAATCGCCCGACAAACAGGGAATATCCCGAACATCCAGATTTAACAAAATATCCTGTAAAATATCTCATCGTTTCTGACCGCATGTTCGAAAACAGCCTGGTGCCTTTTATCGAATGGAAAACCAAAAAAGGCTTTAATGTAGTAGTTGCCTACACTGATGTGATTGGAACCACTTACAATCAGATTCAAACTTTCGTTCATGACCAGTACAATGCTGGTACACCCGAAGATCCCGCACCAAGCTTCGTGCTTTTCGTTGGTGACACACCACAAATCCCAGCTACACAAGGTTCTTCCTCAGGAAAAATGACTGACCTGTATTATGGCAGTGTTGATGGTGACTATTTCCCGGAGATGTACTATGGCCGTTTTTCTGCCACCAATACAACCCAGCTGCAACCGTACATTGACAAGACATTGTATTATGAGCAATACGAGTTCTCAGATCCAACTTACCTTGACGATGTAACTCTTATTGCTGGTGCCGACGGGACATGGAACCCACGGGTTGGACAACCAACAGTTGAGTATGGAACAGAAAACTACTTCAACGCAGATCATGGATATGACAACATTTATACTTATCTGACCAGTCCTTATACGGGATGTTACTCACCCGAAAGAATTGCAGTAAGCTTTATCAACTATACTGCTCACTGTAGCGAAACTTCATGGGGCGACCCTAACCTTTCACAGTCGCAGGTAAATGCCTTCACCAATCAGGATAAATACCCATTGGCTGTTGGTAATTGCTGTTTGGCAGCCGACTTTGGCTACCCTGAATGTATTGGCGAAACATGGATGCGGGCTGCCAATAAAGGAGCTGTTTGCTATATTGGTTCATCGCCCAGTTCATATTGGTTTGAAGATTTCTACTGGTCAGTTGGAGCCTTCCCGATCCAGGGAAACAATGACGGTTACGTTCCTACCTATGAAGAAACATCCTGGGGCGCATATGATGGCCCTTTTGTAAGTGATTATGTTTCTACAGGTGCTATGGTATTTGTAGGAAACCTGGCTGTTACCGAAGTTCAGGTTCAAGGCTATCCTTCTCATTCAAGTCCGCTTTATTACTGGCAGGCCTATAATGTCATCGGTGACCCATCGATTATGATTTATCACACCCAGGGAAGTACAAATACTGTATCTCACCTCCCAATTATGCCCATCGGTCTCGATACCTATGAAGTAACTGCTGAGCCAGGTTCTTACGTAGGTATTTCTAAAGATGGCGTGCTTCACGGATCAGCACTTGTAGGTGCAACTGGTGTTGTCGAAGTTGAGATTGACCCTATCCTTTCTTCGGGAATGGTTGACATTGTTGTTACCAAACCACAATTTATCCCCTACATGGCACAGGTTCCAGCTGCAGCCCTCGAAGGACCATATGTAGTACTTGATGGCTATTCAATTAATGATGCCACCGGAAACAACAACGGCATGGTTGATTACAGCGAAAATGTCAGTCTGGATGTAACCATGAAAAATGTTGGTGCCGATCCATCTGCAGCTATCACAGCTACAGTAACCGGAACTGATGCGTACATTGCCCTCACCAGCGCTCCTTCAATAGAGTTTGGTCCTATCGTTAATGGCGAAAGTGCTACAGTCGTAGATGCATTCACATTTGAAGTTGCTAATTTCGTTGAAAATCAGCATGTAGCAGCATTTGTCATTGAGGCAACCGACGGTACTGATACCTGGACAAGCAACATGATGATTACTCTATATGCTCCTGAGCTTGAAATTGAAAACGAAGTAACCATTGATGATGCTGCTGGCAATGGAGATGGCATCCTTGATCCGGGTGAAACCGCAAATCTTTTGGTTCATATCTCAAATACCGGTGATAGTGATGTAAGCGACGTGATGATGACAATGGTTTCGACTGACCCAATGGTAACCATTAACGAAGCCACTGCTGAGTTAACAGACCTGGAAGCTGGTGGAACTGCTGAGCTTTCATTTAATGTAACAGCCAGCGCTGACTCTCCAATTGGCTATCCTGTTAACCTCAATATGACTGCAGCCGCTGGACCCTCTGGCGTTTATACTGCCAACCAGTCAGCTGTTGTGGTAGTTGGTCTTATTCCCGACTTCCTGATGACGAATGGCACTGAAGAAACCTGCGTAGGTAACTACTTTGATTCAGGCGGAGCTTCTGGTGAATATGGAAACGACGAAAGCTTCACAATGACATTTAATCCGACCATGGAAGGTGGAATCATGAAAGTTGACTTTATCACTTTCGAAACCGAAAGTGGATACGACTATCTTTATATCTATGACGGCGCCAACACCATGGCACCTCAAATTGCAGGCAGTCCATTCCATGGAACAACCAGTCCCGGATTGGTTCAGGCATCTAACGAAACCGGTGCACTTACTTTCCGCTTTACTTCTGATGGCTCTGTCACTAAATCAGGTTGGCATGCTGAAGTCAGCTGCTTCATCGACCAGGCTTTGTCAGCAAACATCACATCAACACCTGAGGAATTGTGCGAAGGCGGATCTGCTGTGCTCAACCCGCATGCTGTTGGCGGCACAGGTAACTATAGCTGCACCTGGACACCGGCTGAAAGCCTGAACGACCCAACCGCCATGATGCCCCTTGCAACCCCATCAGAAACCACAACTTATACCTGTACAATTGACGACGGTGAGACCACAATTGAAGTAGAGTATACCCTGGTTGTGAACCCAATGCCAATGCTCGAACTGGGCAACGACACCATCGTTTGTGAACCTTACGTGATAACCTTGGATGCTACCATCGAAAATGGTGAATCTTATTTGTGGATGCCTGGCGGACAAACCACTGCAGTGATTGAAGTAGATTCAACAGGAATTGGCTTCGGTTCACAGACCTATTCAGTGATTGCTACCGACATCAACGGCTGCTCAGTTGAAGACGAGATTACCGTTACATTTGATCCCTGCACAGGACTCAATGAACTATCAAACAAACTAAACGTGTACGTTTATCCAAATCCGGCAACCAATGTGCTGAATGTTGCCATTTCCGGAAAAGCTACACAGTTTGACTATGTATTGCTTAATTATCAGGGCCAGGCCGTCTATTCGAAATCGATCGGACAATTTGCCGGTTCAGAAATTGAGAAAATCAATTTAACTGCTTATGCAAAAGGCATTTACTACCTGCGTGTAAATACAGGTGCAAATGTTGAAATTCATAAAGTAGTGATTCAATAATGCTAAATCAATGTGAAATTGTACTGGCTCTCTTGAGTCAGTACAATTTCTTTTTAATACCGAAATGCCCATGAAAAAACAGTTTACCCTTATTAGTACTTTTTTCTTGCTTTCGATCGTGGTTTTTGGCCAGCAATGGCACCCGATCAGTAGCAACAACCCCACAGCAATCAAGCAACAACTTGTTTCGAGCAGTGAGAACCAGATTGTCATTAATTTCGACATCGCCGGATTTTACACAAGTAATGTAACAACCCCACGTGGTAAAGCAGCTATTGTGAGTGTGCCAAAAATGGTCTCCATGCTCGAAGAAGGAGCTCCGGATTTGCCACTCTATGCTGTTTCAGCTGTTATTGGTGATCACGCCCAAATGGACGTCAGGATCCTTGATAGTCAGTTTACTGATTTCGAAAACATTGAAATTGCACCATCTAAAGGCAATTTTAGTCGTCAAATCGACCCGGCAACTGTTCCTTATTCTTACGGCACAATGTATGAAGAAAACAGTTTCTATCCATCAACTCAGAGCCATTTGCAACAGCCCTATATCCTTCGTAACTACAGGGGGCAGGCAGTGACCATCAACCCATTTAGTTATAACCCTGTAACAAAAACACTTAGGGTCTATCATCACCTTAGTGTAGAAATGTACAAAACCGGAGATGGAGGCGAAAACCAGTTTACGCGCACTGCGCCTCAAATCAAAATGGATCCGGAATTCAAGTATCTTTATGGCCGTCAGTTCATTAACTACGCTGAAGCCCGCAACAGGTATCCCGTTCTAGAAGAAGAAGGCAATATGATTGTAATCTGTTACGGACCCTACATGGATGCCATGCAACCTTTTGTTGAGTGGAAAAAAACCATTGGCAGGCCAATCGAAATGTTTGATGTGGCAGACGTAGGATCAACCCCCGCAACCATCAAAGCTTTTATTACTGATTATTATAACACCAACGGATTGACACACGTGTTACTTGTTGGCGATCACCAATATGTTCCAAGCTACAACAACAGCAGTTCTGGTGGTTACTCTGACAATTATTATGGTTATCTGGCTGGTAATGATTCATATAATGAGTTGTTTATTGGACGTTTTTCGGCCGAAGCTGCATCACATGTTGAAACAATGGTTCAGCGCGTCATTACTTACGAACGTGATCTCGACGAGACTGCAACATGGGTAAGCGTTGGTACTGGCGTTGCCCGTAATGAAGGTGCCGGAAACGGACATAATGGTGGCGAAGCTGACTATGTACATATTGATTACATTCGCGATACACTTCTAAACTACACCTATACAACGGTTCACCGCGAATATGATGGAAATGTACCTGGTTTAACGAACACAACTGCTGCGCAAATTTCACAGCGCATCAATGACGGAACCAGTATCATTGACTACTGCAATCACGGATCACAAAACAGCTGGAGTGTTGCCGGTTATAGTACTGCAAACGTAGAAGCCCTTACAAACACAGATCGCTGGCCTGTTATCTGGGCTGTTGCCTGCGACAACGGGAAGTTTACCAATGGCACATGCTTTGCAGAAACCTGGACCCGTGCGACCCACAACGGCTTACCAACCGGCGCTATCGGCACCATGATGTCATGGATTTCTCAGCCCTGGCAGCCACCAATGACAGGTCAGGACGAAATGGTAACCATTTTGGCTGAGGGCTATGCCAACAACATCAAAAGAACATTGGGTGGAAACAGCATCAATGGAAGCATGAAAATGATCGATCTGCACGGAAGTTCGGGTCAGTCAACGCACGACACCTGGATTTTATTTGGTGATCCTTCGATGACCATGCGCACAGCTGTACCACAGCCAATGACTATTTCGCATGCATCAACTTTGTTTCTGGGCATGACCGAATTGTCGGTGAACGCTGATGCTGAAAACGCTATTGTTTGCCTCACGCTGGATGGCGAAATTCTAAGTACTGCCTATGTTCAAGGCGGTGTAGCCAATCTGAGCTTCCCTGCTCTTGCTGATGTAGGCATGCTCAATATCGCAGTATTTGGCTATAATAAAGTCACTTACCTGAGTCAGATTGAGGTAATTCCTGCAGAAGGCCCATTCATTGCTTACGTTTCTTACGACGTAAATGACGCTGCTGGAAACAACAACGGACTTGTTGACTATGGCGAATCTATTGGGCTTGGCGTAACCATCGAAAACCTCGGCGTTGCAGTTGCAGAGGGTCTCGAAGCTACTTTGTCAACCGACAACAACTATGTTACCCTGACAGATGCCTCTGAAACTTATGGCTCTGTTGAGGTCGGTGAAGAAAAATTTATTGCTGATGCATTTGCATTCGATGTAGCCAGTGACATCCCAGATAACGAGCTGATTAACTTCACTCTCACTGTCAGCAACAACGACAATACCTGGGAAAGCAGCTTCAGCCTTGCAGCCCATGCACCTGCTTTCGAGATCGGCAGCCTGATGATTGCCGATGACATCAATGGAAACAGCAATGGCCGTCTCGATCCAGGTGAAACTGTAGAAGTTATCATCAATTTCGGCAATGTTGGTAGCAGCACTGCTATGGATGTTACAGGAGAACTGACTTTAAACAATCCCTTTGTTACAGTCAACGAAGGCAGTTGGAGTGTTCCTGAAGTTGCAGGTGGCGCATATACACAAGCATCTTTCGAGATTACAGTCAGCCCCTCAGCACCGGTTGGAACAGCCGTTGAACTAAATTGCATAGTTGGTTCAGACGCTTATGCTGCCAGCAAAGATTTTGTTGTAAAAGTTGGATTGGTACTTGAAGATTTTGAAACCGGAGATTTCTCTGCATTTGATTGGACCTTAAGTGGTAATCAACCATGGACTGTGTCTGATGGTGAAGTATACGAAGGAAGCTATGCAGCCAAATCAGGAGGCATTACACACAGCCAATCAACACAAATGTTGCTGCAATATGAAGTCAGCGTTGACGACAGCATCTCTTTCTATCGCAAAGTTTCATCTGAGTCTGGCTATGACTTTATGCGATTCTATATCGACAACAATAAAGTTGGCGAATGGTCAGGCGAAGCTGATTGGAGTCGTGTTGTATATCCAGTTACAGCTGGCATGCATACATTTAAATGGGAATACATGAAAGATGGCTCGGTGTCGAACGGAAGTGATGCTGCATATGTTGATTACATTGTTTTACCTGCCAGCATTTCTACAACAGGTTGGGCTGGCGCCGATGCAACAATTTGTCAGGGAGATGATTTTCAGCTGAACGCAACAGCCACAAATTTTGTAAGCCTGCTTTGGGAAACTTCCGGAACCGGCTCATTCAGCGATGCAGCAATCCTCGATCCGGTGTATTATCCCAGTGATGAGGATATCGTCTCAGGAAGTGTGACGCTGACATTGGTTGTTACTGGCGAAAGCAGCACATTCGAAACCTCTTTGATTCTCACAATCAGTCCAATGCCAGAAGCAACTGCAGGTGTTAACGCCATGATCTGTCAAGGTGCTGATTTTACGCTTGAGGCATCAGAGGCAAATTATTACACAGACTTAATGTGGAGTACTTCGGGAAGTGGAACTTTCGATGACGCTTCGGCTTTGCATCCGGTTTATGTTCCAAGCGAAGCAGATTATACCAACGGAAGCGTTACACTCACCCTCACTGCAGTGGGAGCTGGTAGTTGCGAAGATGCTGCTGCTAGTCTTTTGCTCAGTTTCCACGAACTCCCCACAGCTGTACTCGAAGGCAGTCAAACAGTATGCGAAGGCACAATGGCCGAAATGACCATCAGTCTTACTGGTTCTGCCCCCTGGTCAGTTGAAATGGCTGATGGAATGGGAACCTATGAAATCCCGTCATCACCTTATACAATGGAAATGATGGCAAACGAGCCCATGATATTTTCGCTTGCATCAGTCACCGACAACTTTGGATGTTCAAATATTGGTGAAGGCACTGCCAACATTGATTTGAACTACGCTCCAATGGCCCCATCTATGCCATTAGCACCAGATACGGTAGACTTTGTAAGTACAACACAATCGGTGATCACTATTGATGCTGTGGCAAACGCAACAGCTTATAACTGGCAGCTCGAGCCCTCAGAAGCCGGGACTTTGACCATGTTAGCCACTGAACTGACAGTCGACTGGAATACGGATTTTACAGGCACTGTTGAAGTGAAAGCTTTGGCGATGAATGACTGTGGAGACAGCGACTGGTCTGATGCTGCTACAATTGTTCTCACAAGTACAGTTGGCCTTGGCGAAAATACAGCATCCCATCTGAAGCTCTATCCTAATCCGGGTAATGGTATTTTCACACTGATTACAGCTCAGATTACTGATCAAAAAGCGGAGCTCATCGTCACCGATCTGCTTGGAGAAGTTGTATATCAAGAGTCTGTCAACCTGAATGTGCAGCCTACATTCAATTTAGATTTATCTCACCTGAACAATGGAACATACCTAGTCAACCTCCGCTCAGCGCATACCAATGGCATCGAACGGATTGTCATTAAAAGGTAATCCAGTTAACTAAAAAAAAGCCGGCGCAATCAAATGTGCCGGCTTTTTTCTTTAGGGAATTAACCTCAGCCCCCGATCAATAAGATTAACCAGTTCAGGTTGCTCCTGTTTCAACTTCTTTAAATAGGTATTGATTTCTCCAAACAGAGGCGTGTTGATGTGGTTTTCAGAAATTATTTCCATTAATTCAATGGCCAATAGCCACTCCCCCGTGTGCGAGGCCAACAAACTCTTCCAGATAGAGCTCAATTTCTCAAAATCAGATCGTTCATCTCTGATTTTACGAACCTGATGATACAATTCATGCAGATCTTTTTGCTTTTCAGTATAAACAATTTTATGGGTTTTTTCCTCTGGCACAGGATAGGCCAGTCCAAATGCATCCGGGTCGGCCGGTCCGCTATACACCGAAGAAATCGATTCGCCAACTGCCATATCATACATACCCCAGCTCGGATCAAAGAGCACCTGATCTTCAAAAGTGACGCGACAGTCACTAAAGCTCAGTAATAATAATTTTCCTTTTTTTCGGGTTACAGTCCGCAAGGTTCCACGCACCTTGATTCCAGATTCGAATTCGAAATCGACAAACTTGTCCTTCTCAATTCCCAGCACTTTCAAATCATAATCTTCCAGCAGCGCTGGTGGCTTAATAGCATTCTTTATCCTTCCGACCGGTGATCCAAAACCATCTGCATGGTATTCTTTTCCATGTCCTTGCAACGCTTTGCCTTCAAAAGAAAGCATAGCAGGTCCTGCTACCCGCAAATAAACCAACTGATTTTGGGCCATCAGATAATCAGAGAAAGTTCCAGAAACCTCGAGTCCCGAACTGAATACACATGTTGCAGTGTTTGCAGATTCAATGGCTTTCAATACTCCCTCTATTCCACCTTTTCTCAAGGCCATCCGATTGGCAAACTCATCCAAAACGGTTGTTAAATGGGCAAAATCCGGTGTTACAAATAACTGAGGTTGTGGCTTTGTAATGTCAAAATTATAATAAACTGCATCAATGCTATACGGAATTTTCTTTACGTGATCGCTAAGCGCTTTTGCGCTCTCTCCAATAGACGAAAGCAAGCCCGCACCATAAATTTTTGGGGATTGAAGGTCGCCAATCAGCCCGTATTCCACAGTCCACCAATGCAAATTACGGATCAGGGCCATTTCAGATGGCATTCCCAGTTCACTTTCTTTTTGTACAAGTCTGGCTTCTGCAGCTTCGATCGAAGTCTCAGGTGTAGTGGGATCAGCCTTAAGAATTGATAAGTGCCTGATAGCTTCATATAGCTGGTAATCAGCCGAAGACGAAAAGGCTTTGGAACCTATTTCACCAAAATACTTGAGGTATGCCGCGTACTCGGGATCGCTGATGATTGGCGCGTGACCAGCCGCTTCGTGAATAATATCTGGTGCCGGTGTATACTCAATCTGGTCGATAGGCCTGATATCGGCAGCAATGACCAGCACATTATAGGCTTGAAACTCCATGAAAGCTGCAGGAGGAATAAATCCATCCACAGTCACAGCAGCCCACCCAATTTTGGCCAAAATGCGGTTCATGGTGTCAAGGTCAGGAATTTGTTCAATCCCGATACCTGTTTGCTCCAGGCCTTTTAAATAAGAGTGATGTGCAAACTTTTTGAGAAAATCAACATTTTGTCGCATTACAAACCGCCAAACCGAATGGTCTTGCCAGGTATAACTGTTATAAGGCTGGTCAATCACCAGCTGAAACAAATGACGGGGCAAGCGGTCAAGAATGGCGTTTTTCTTCATCTTTTAATTGTTTAGATTGATTATAGATAAGCCAAAGATAGAAAAAAGCAAACGACTGACCGCAATCGATTTCGTAAAATTCGTTAAACCATATAACTAATTGATTACTTAGTCATTACCTATATTACCCAACAACGGCACGAATCGGAATGCACCATGTTCTTCCTGCTTGATACTTCCATCAGCATTTTTAATCAGGCGCAACATACTTTGTTCATCACCACCTCCCAAAGGTATGACCATGAGTCCGCCAGGTTTAAGCTGATCAATAAGCTTTTGCGGGATTTCAGGTGCAGCAGCAGTAATCAAGATTCTGTCGAACGGTGCATAAGTTTGTAATCCTTCATTGCCATCACCCAGAAACAAATGCAGTTTATAAGGCATCTGTTGTACAAATTGCTTCGTACGCAAAAAGAGCTTTCGTTGCCGCTCGATACTGTAGACTTTTGCGCCCATTTCGGCCAGCACACATGCCTGATAGGCTGAACCTGTTCCAATTTCAAGGACTTTCATTCCTCTCTCAATCTGTAATAATTCCGACTGAAATGCCACAGTGTATGGCTGAGAAATTGTTTGTCCCGAGCCAATGGGAAAAGGCTTGTCCTGATAGGCAAATTCTAAAAAAGATGAGTCCAGGAAAAAATGCCGTGGAATTTTCTCCATGGCTTTTAAAACATCTTCGTTATGAATGTTTTTCTCGCGGAGTGTTTCGATCAGCTTTTTCCTTAGCCCTTTGTGTCGGTATGTATCTTGCATCTGATTTCCATGAGTATATGTCGGTTCAACAATTTAGAGGAAATCTAAATTTGTCAGGCGCTAAATTAGCAATAAGGCAAGCACAAAAAAAGCTACTTTTGCACAAAAGTACCGTATATGTTGAAAATTGGGGTCTTGGGCGCTGGCCATTTGGGAAAAATACACTTGAAATGTATCCAGCAAATACCCGGATATGAACTCGTTGGTTTTTTTGATGCCGACCAGGAGAATGCCACCAAAGTGGCACATGAATTTGGAATTAAAAGCTTTGCAAGTCTTGACTCACTGATCGAGGCAACAGAGGTTGTCGACATTGTTACGCCTACCGTTTCGCATTTTAGTTGTGCGTCGCAGGCGTTAAAGAAAAAAAGACATGTTTTTATTGAAAAGCCTGTGGTTGCCACGCCTGAAGAAGCCA
This sequence comes from Bacteroidales bacterium UBA5536, assembly GCA_002426795.1. Taxonomy (GTDB): domain Bacteria; phylum Bacteroidota; class Bacteroidia; order Bacteroidales; family F082; genus UBA5536. The sequence goes on along the minus strand of DINQ01000020.1, from coordinate 510,833 downwards.
ATGCACTGATCGATCTGGCCAAAGAGGCTAATGTAAAAGTACAGGTTGGACATGTTGAGCGGTTTAATCCGGCATTTCTTGCTGCAAAATCATCTATCAACAGTCCGCTGTTCATCGAAGCTCACCGTCTTGCGCAGTTTAATCCACGTGGTACTGACGTACCAGTTGTGCTTGACCTGATGGTTCATGACATCGATATCATACTAAGTGTAATTAAGTCGCCTGTAAAGAAGGTGAGTGCAAGTGGTGTTGCCATTGTCAGCGACACTGCCGACATCACCAATGCGCGCATTGAATTTGAAAACGGAGCCGTTGCAAACCTCACTGCCAGCAGGATTTCCCTCAAAAACATGCGCAAAGTCAGGCTTTTCCAACCTGACGCTTATATCACAGTTGATTTCCTTGATAAAAAGGCAGAGATTGTGAGACTTAGTACAATTGAAAAAGAACCTGATGATCCGATGGCGATGGTGATCGATCTTGGGCCAGGCAAAGGCATGAAACAGCTCTATTTTGAAAAACCAGATATAGAAGCAGTAAATGCCATCAAAATGGAGCTTGAACGCTTTTATGAAGCAATTACTTTTAACCAAACTCCTGCAGTTACAGTTGAGGACGGCGTAAAAGTATTACAACTTGCCTACCAAATTCTTGACGAAATAAACAAAGCTGCCAGCCAGCTGAAATAATGTTGCAATCGTGTGCAATAAGGGTTAAGCTGTTGTCGTTAGGAAGAAAGAACCACGTGAATCAAAATTACATGATGCATCGATTTTTACGATTGCCATTAGGGATGATGTTGCTGCTTTTTTTGGGATTGCATTTGGCTTCGTGTAATAAATTTGAGGGCGAACAAACCATTCCCGCTTACATCCAAATCGACTCGATCAGCCTAATTACAGATTATTTTACGCAGGGAAGCAACTCGAAACAAATTACTGACGCATGGATATATGTAAATGATCAGTTGGTGGGCGCCTTCGAAATGCCGGCCAAATTTCCTGTTTTGGCTCAGGGCAAACAAAAACTCGAAATCAGACCTGGAATCAAGCTCAATGGAATTGCTGCAACCAGGGTTCCCTACCCTTTTTACAAACCCATCATCATTCAGGATTTCAACTTTATTCCCGATTCAGTTCAGAAGGTACGACCATCCACTTCCTATTATAGCACGGCTGTTTTTGCCTGGATAGAGGATTTTGAAGATGTAAGTATTTCACTGGAAGGCACCTCACAATCTGATACCGCAATTTATAAAACGCAACCGGCAAATAATCCGGAAGCCTGGCTTTCGCAATATTCATCTTATTCAGGAATAGTCTCTTTAGACAGCAAAAACAAAGTTTTCAAAATTGCTACGTTCAATGCATTCACTCTGCCAGGATCTGGCACGCCCGTTTTGCTCGAACTAGATTATAAGTGCGATCGTGCATTCGGAGTCGGTATGTTTGCAACAATAAGCGGTCAGGTACTTGATATTCCGTTGGTTGTGGTAAATAGTAGCGCGACCTGGAACAAAATTTATGTCAACCTGGGACCAAATATTTCCGCTTATCCTTCTGCATCCAATTTTAAGATCTACTTTGAATCTTCTGTAGGAGACGACGAACAGTCCCAATATTATTTGGATAATATTAAACTCATTTACCGCGCACCAAATTCATGAACAAAAGACTACAAGTTGCAAAGTATTTGATTCTTGATTGGCTGGGCGCAGTCATGGCCTGGGCTTTGTTTTACTTTTTCCGCAAGCAGGCCGAGGATCCAAGTTTTCATGAATACTTCGAAGTCATTTTTGATGATCCAAACTTTTGGCTAGGGATTATATTTATTCCACTGGGGTGGATTTTGTTATATGCCATGGTAGGTACTTACAGAAAAATCTACCGCAAAGCGCGCTTGAAAGAATTGGGTCAAACCTTTATCATTACGCTCATTGGTGTGACTGTAATTTTCTTTGTAGCCATTCTTGATGATGCAATAACTACGTATAAATCATATTATCAATCGTTTACAATTCTTTTTACACTTCACTTCATCTTTACCTACATCGGACGACTGGCCCTGACATCTGTTACTGTAAGTAAAGTGCACAAGAAACAGATTGGGTTCAATACCTTGATAGTGGGGAGTAACGGCAATGCCCTTGCCATTTATAATGAAGTTGAAAATCAAGAGAGATCATCCGGAAATATTTTCATTGGTTTTGCCAGTGTATACGATAAAGACGATTACAAAATTGGTGATTTCCTTCCGCATCTTGGTTCGTATAAGAACGTCAAACAAATAGTTGAAGATTACCAGGTTGAAGAAGTCATCATCGCCATTGAACGCTCCGAAACCGGAACCATCGACAATATTATCGCGTTGCTTGAAGACACACCGGCTGTGATCAAGATTATACCAATTATGCAGGACATCCTTTTTGGCTCTGTCAAACTATCTGGGATTTTCCATGCACCGCTTATCCAGATTTCACCCGATCTCATGCCTGCCTGGCAACAATCAGTGAAACGGATAATAGATATCGTGGCTTCTATTTGTGCAATTATCTTGTTGATACCTTTATACATCATTACAGCAGTTGGTGTCATGCTCAGCTCAAAAGGGCCTATTTTGTACTCGCAGGAACGTGTTGGAATAGGAGGAAAACCTTTTAAAATGCACAAATTCAGAAGCATGTATTCTGATGCAGAAAAGCTGGGCCCACAACTTTCGAGCGAAGACGACCCGAGGATTACGCCCTTTGGTAAGTTTATCAGAAAAGTGCGATTGGACGAAATTCCCCAGTTTTATACAGTTCTCAAAGGCGATATGTCGCTTGTTGGTCCAAGACCCGAACGTCAATATTATATCGATCAGATTGTAAAACGCGCACCACATTACCGCCTGTTACTGAAAGTTAAACCGGGAATAACCAGCTGGGGACAAGTTAAATATGGCTATGCTTCCGATGTTGATGAGATGATCGAACGGCTTAAGTACGATATTCTTTATATTGAAAACATGAGTTTGGCGATGGATTTGAAAATCATGATCTACACCATCCTGATCGTGTTGCAAGGTCGCGGCAAATAATCATTAAAGCTGACCGCTTTCTATCATTTTTACGATTGTCTCAATCAGTTCATCATCACCTTTTGGGTCGTATTCCGACTTCAGGTTATAACCCCAAATCCGTGCAAAACCCTGATAAAAGAAGGCAGTGAACCCACCCCTGAGGTCTTTTACCAAATCGTAAGATGTGTTTCCAGTTTCGCGGTCAATGAGCTTCAGAAGGATTTTTCCCTGGGTAAAAGTGAGGTTTCTCAACTCACCTCCGAACTGCTCATTTATCTCCTTTTCGGCCTGCTTCATGATTTTGCGCCGCTCGCGGTCATTCTTCGCCAACTTCAGTTCGGCATCATATTCGCGTAGTTTGATTCCGGCAAGGCGGGCATAAGGATATACTTTTTTTACATGATATATAAGTCGTTCAATTTTCTTGATGTCGTGTTTGCCGTCGAAAAGTCTTAATGCATAAACATTCACTTCGGGTAATTGCATAATTAAAGTAGTATCGCCATTTTTCTCAATTTTGGCAAACACCACAAGGGTATCGCTTTTCCCTGCCAATGTATCTTGACGTACTTGCTGCGCCATCGCAACAAAAGGCAATAAACAGAGTAAAATGAAGTATTGAGCTTTACGCATGCATCGAATTGAGCAACTACTATGCCAAATCAGAGAAAGGGAAAAGCTTTTAAGCTACTTTAAGCTTAGTAAGCCCGGCTTTGTTGAACTTTTTCTCCGCGTATTCGAGATCAACATGCAGTTGTTTGGTTCCTTTTTTTGAAGGCAGTTCAAACATGTCATCGGTAAGTATAGCTTCCAGAATCGACCTCAAACCCCGTGCTCCAAGCTTAAACTCTATCGACTTTTCAACCACAAAATCGAGCACCTTTTCATCAATTTTGAGTTTAATTCCATCCATTTCGAAGAGCTTGGTAAACTGTTTAACCAGCGCATTTTTCGGGTCAGTAAGAATACGTTTTAGTGTTTCAGGCGTCAAGGGATTGAGGAAGGTAATGATCGGCAGGCGGCCAACGATTTCGGGTATCAGTCCAAACTTTTTGAGATCAGCAGGCGAAATATACTGCAGGAGGTTTGTCTTGTCGACAACCAGTTTTTTATCGCTGCCATAACCAATTACATTGGTGCGTGTGCGGGCAGCAATGATACGTTCAACGCCATCAAATGCGCCGCCGGCAACAAACAAAATATTTCGTGTATCGACCTGAATCATTTTTTGCTCAGGATGCTTACGCCCTCCCTGTGGCGGCACGTTCACAATTGTCCCTTCAAGAAGTTTGAGCAAAGCCTGCTGCACACCTTCACCCGACACATCACGTGTAATACTTGGGTTGTCGCTTTTACGTGCTATTTTATCAATTTCATCAATAAACACGATGCCTCTTTCAGCAGCCTTCACATCAAAATCGGCAGCCTGCAGCAACCTTGATAAAATACTTTCAACATCTTCACCAACATAACCTGCTTCGGTCAGCACAGTAGCATCTGCAATAGCAAATGGAACGTGCAACATCCTTGCAATGGTGCGGGCCAGCAAAGTTTTACCAGTGCCTGTTTCGCCTACCAAAATAATGTTTGACTTTTCGATTTCTACATCATCCTTGGTAGCTGGTTGACTGATTCGTTTGTAATGGTTGTAAACTGCAACCGCTAAAATCCGTTTTGCTTCGTCTTGTCCAATGACATATTGATCCAAAAACTCTTTAATTTGAAGAGGTTTGAGCAAAGTAAAATCAGGCAAATCGAGATTGCCTGATTTATGTTCTAACTCCTCCTTCAGTATCAATTGAGCCTGTTCGACACATTGATCGCAGATATGTGCTTCGATGCCAGAGATGAGCAAGGAAGTTTCGCTGCGAGCCCTGCCGCAAAAAGAGCAATGATCTGACTTTTTGGCCATTTCTTAGGTAGTTTTATTTTTCACAAGAACCTCATCAATCATTCCATACTCTTTGGCTTCCTCTGAAGTCATCCAGTAATCGCGATCTGAGTCTTTCCAGATTTTCTTGTATGACTGTCCGCTATGCGAAGCAATAATCTCGTAAAGTTCTTTTTTTAGCTTCTGGATTTCGCGTGCAGTAATCTCAATATCAGAGGCTTGACCCTGGGCACCACCCATGGGCTGGTGAATCAGGATGCGAGAATGTTTCAAGGCAGTGCGCTTGCCTTTTTCGCCGGCACACAACAAAACTGCACCCATCGAAGCTGCCATACCTGTACAAATGGTAGCAACATCCGGAGCAATAAACTGCATGGTATCGTAAATTCCCAAACCTGCATAAACCGAACCTCCTGGTGTGTTCAGATAGATCTGGATATCTCTTTTTGAATCGACAGATTCAAGAAACAGCAACTGCGCCTGGATGATATTGGCAACGTAGTCGTCGATGGCAACACCCAGGAAGATAATTCTATCCATCATCAGACGTGAGAAAACATCCATTGTTGCGATGTTAAGCTGTCGTTCCTCGATGATGGTGGGCGAGATATAATTCTGTACAGTCTTAGTGTATTTTTCAAGGCCGAGACTATTTAGACCCAGATGCCTTGTAGCGTATTTGTGAAATTCGTTATTCATGATCAATCTTTTTCATTATTCTCAGTTACCATTTTAGCGAAGTCTTCATAACTGATCGCTTTTTCTTTCAGTTTGAATTGCTCTTTGAAGTATTTGGTCATTTTTTGCTCAGCTACCTGGTTCGAAATGCGACGGCGTTCATCCTGATTTTTCAGCATGGTATCAACAATACCTTCCATTCGTGAACTCATTTCATCATCGAGACCCTGTCCCTGAAAACCTCCAAAGAAATAGCTCTTGACGACCTCGCGGATTTCTTGCTCTTTAACAATAAGGTCTTCGTTTTGTTTCAGAAGTTTTTCCTCGATCAGCTGCCAACGGAAGCTTTTGGCGTATTTGGCATCATAATCTTTCTCAACTTCTTCCATAGTCATTTTTCCTTCGCTGTTATCGACAATCCATTTCTTTAGAAATTCATTGGGCATTTCAAAATTAGCTTTTTCAAGTAATTCATCTACAGCCTTTCCGAAGAAATACCGGTCGCTTTCCTGCACATACTGTTTTTCGATATCTGCTTTGATTTTCTCCTTAAACACCTTAATATCTTTTACTTCCTGGCCAGGATAAATTTTTTCGAACAGTTCTTCATCCAATACTGCAGGCTCTTCGCGGTGAATTTCATCGATAATCATGTTAAAATCTGAAGCAGCCAAGGCCATATCTTCAATTCCAAGCATTTTGGCAGCAGCCTCGTCTGAACCTGAAGCTTTACTGAAATTAAAAATAAACTCAGCACCCGTTTCTTTATCAACCAGCAGTTTTTTTGCTTCTTCGTTCGTTACCTGATCAAGGTGGAAGGTCAACTCTTTTGTAAAGCCATTTTCAACTTCCTGACCATTGGTATCAGCCTGGAAAAGTCGTACATCAAGTTTGTCTTTTTCTCCTACTTTTTCCGGATGGCTGTGGTTAGGATTGCCTTCGAGTATATTGTTGATGGTTTTCTCCACATCCTCATCACTGGCTTTAATATTGTAATAATCAACTTTTAACGTAGTAAGATCAATATCAAACTCAGGTGCCATTGCTACTTCGAAATAAAAATTAAAATCATCCTGAGTATCAAAGTCAATGATGTCATTTTTTTCCATGTCGGCCACAGGATAACCCATCACCTGGAGTTTTTGCTCTATGATGTAGTTGTTTAAGGCATCCGAAACAATTTGATTCACCTTCTCAGCCAAAACACCTTTACCATACATTTTTTTCACCATACCAAAAGGCACTTTTCCTGGCCTGAAGCCTGGCATTGAAGCTTTGCGCTGGTATTCTTTTAGTGCTTTCTGCACTTCCGGTTCATAGTCAGTTTTCAATAAATTGATTTGAATCGTTGCTGTGAGATTGCTTTTTTCTGTTTGCGTGATATTCATTTTCACTTTTTGTTTAAGAACCTTTTCTGTATAAATTACTCAGAGGCTGCAACATAGCGACTAAATTGAAATTGATTTTCTAAAAAATAATGCTGACACTCCGATCAAACACCAACTTTCAGAAAAAACATTATCAATATCTAGTACATCATGTAACAGCCTCTTTTAAAGTGTGCGGATGAAGGGACTCGAACCCCCACGCCTCTCGGCACCAGATCCTAAGTCTGGCGCGGCTACCAATTACGCCACATCCGCAAAATCACCGACATTTTCGAGTGAAACGGATGCAAAGATACAATCTTTTTTACAATAAGCACTGCATATCAAACGATAGTAATATTCATACTTTCATTTATTTCAACCTAAGTAAACTAAAGTGTTGGGAGATTGCGTTATCAATATTGTCGAATAAAAAAAATGATACCTTTGCCTCTATTAAAGGGGATTAAGGAACGACTTGCATTTAGAATGAGATTTTTAAAAAGTACTTCTTATACCAGCATGCTTTTAGTTGCATGTCTGTTGTGCTCAGTGTTTGCATTTTCACAGGAATCACCGGGAATCGTGCAGGGGAATTTTGCTGGTTCGCAAACAGTCCGGATCAATCCGGCCACCATGCTACAATCTAAAGTTTACATGGATTTACAATTGCTGTCTGTTACTGCATTTGGCCAGAACAACTTTGCTTATATCCCTGGAAAAGATTACAATACCATTCCTTTGGTATCAGGAAAAGAGCAGTTGCCAATTTATGGCCCCAATGGCAACAACTTTCTATACTACACTAACACTGGCAAAAAAAAGGGTGAGGCAATTGCCAATATTTACGGCTTATCTGCCATGGTGCAAACTGGCGATCATGCTTTTGCCTTTCACACAGCTGCCCGCAGTTATACCAGCATGAACAGAATCCCTTACGAAGTACCAATTTTCGGCACCGAAGACCTGGGTTACGAACCACTTCACAATATACGGTTTGAAGATTATAATGTAGATGTGAGTTCGTTGAATTGGGGTGAAATTGGCTTGAGCTACGCTTATGCCTTTCACAAACAGGTGAATCATCACTGGGCAGCAGGAATAACGGTAAAGTACCTGTTGGGATATACCGGAGCCTATTTGTCTATGGATAATGTAGACTATATGGTACTGAATGACAGTACGATAAATATTTTTAACATGAATACAAGTGCCGGGCTGGCATTGCCACTTGATTACAACAACAACGACTTTCCCGACCCTGGCAACACATTCAAAGGCAAAGGTGTTGGATTTGATTTAGGCCTAACATATACCAGAAAAAAAGAAGGGTATCAAAGGAATAATCCCAGTCGGATTTGCGAACAGCCTTACCGTGATTATTTTTGGCGTTTGGGAATTTCCATACTCGATCTGGGAGCGATCAATTTTAAAGACAATGCGCAGGAGCACACCTTTAATGATGTAAGTCTGCTTTGGGATCGTGTTGATACGGTAAGCTATACCGATGTGAATACACTCATGAACCAATTGAGTGAAGCTTTTTTGGGATCACCTACTTCATCTCTTTCGAATAATTCATTTAAAATAGGCCTGCCAACTGCCCTTAGTGTTCAATTTGATTATCACTATAAACAAAATTGGTATTTAAATGCAACCTGGATTCAGCCATTCAGCGCTTCGCAGCACTCGGTCAGACGGCCTGCCCAGCTGGCTGTTACGCCCCGCTATGAAACAGACTGGTTTGAAGCCATGCTTCCTTTAAGTCTTTATGAATATCAAATGCCACGCATAGGTGCAGCCATTCGCCTTGGTTTTATTACAATTGGCACAGATAGGATTGGAACCCTGATGGGAATTTCAGACCTCAATGGGATGGACATTTATGCCTCTGTTAAAATCAACTTCCGCAGGGGCGTGTGCCTCGGTAACAGAGATACCGGCGCCTGCATGAATGCCGATAACTACAAACCAAGACGGTTAAAAGGATTGTTCCGGAGAAGGTAGTTTTCTTAGTTTGTCCGCACATCCAATGCGTCACGCAGAGCATTACCAGTCAGCATAAACGCCAAAACAAGCAGCATGATGGCGATGCCAGGTAAAATGGCCAGGTATGCTGCATCGAGAATGATAAAAGCATAATTTTCCTTGATCATACTGCCCCAAGATGGTGTTGGAGGTTGTACGCCTAGTCCTAAAAAACTCAAGCCTGCTTCAATCAGAATGGCAGAAGCAAAGTTTGCTGCTGAAATAACAATAACCGGACTCATAGCATTCGGAAGCATATGCCTGAAAATGAGTCTAAAATTACGGAATCCTAGAGCTTTTCCAGCCTCCACAAAAGTAGTTTCACGCAGCGAAATCATTTGCCCTCTAACCACACGCGCTACTTCAACCCACATCGTAAGTCCGACAGCAACAAAGACTTGCCACGCTCCTTTTCCCAGTGCAAAAGTGATGGCAATCACCATTAACAGCGTTGGAACTGACCAAACCACATTGATAAACCACATTACAAAAGCATCAACAAAACCTCCGAAAAAACCACCAATGCTCCCTAGCGTAACACCAATGAGGATGCTGATTAATACCGCAATAAAACCCACCGATAAGCTGATTCGAGCACCTAAAACCAATCTGCTCAGCAGATCGCGACCAAATTGGTCGGTTCCCAACCAATACCTTTTGGTTGATAGCCGTGAAGCGACCAAATCGTCTCTATTCAAATCTGCATCCATAACTGGTTTAGCAACCAACTGACTATAAGAAAATGAAAGCCATTGGCGTTTTTCGAGTGGCTCCGGATCAAACAACCTGATCCGTAAACTATCATTCATAAACCGTACCGAATCAAACGGAAAATATTGAAAACGAGCTGTTTTTCCATATAATAACTGGTCGAAAAAACCTGTTGTTGTTAACTGCGCAGTATTGGGCACCTTCAATACTTTAACTTCAAAACCAGGTTTTTGTGTGCTAATCTCAAGAATTTGTCTGTTAGCATTGGCTGTTTTATCAGGAATTACAAAATAGGCACAAATGGCTATTAATCCCATCACCAAAATAAATCCCAAAGAAACCATACCCGTGCTGTTTCGCCTGAATCGTCGCCATGCAATGCGGCCTGGCGATAATCCCCGGTTCAAGAAAAGGTCAGACGATGCGTTTTTATTATTCATGTCGAGGTTGCAGATAATTTTGGTCTTTCGTCAATAAAGTGTGAATTGAATATTGTAATTGTTTTTTTTATCGGGAAGATTTTATTTTGAAAAATGATTGTATATTTGTGCCCTCAAAATGGTGGTCGTAGCTCAGTTGGTTAGAGCATCAGATTGTGGTTCTGAGGGTCGCGGGTTCGAATCCCGTCTTCCACCCAAAAAAGTGATAATCATATGGTTATCACTTTTTTTTGTCATACTGCCACATCATATGTCCGTAAGGCATCGTTGAGTGATGTTTTCAAATCGGTTGAAGCTTTTCGTTTTCCGATAATCAATGCACAAGCAACCTGAAACTCTCCTGCCGGAAAAGCTTTAGTAAACGAACCTGGGATTACCACCGAACGTGCCGGGATATAACCCTTGATTTCGATTGGCTGATCGCCACTCACATCAATGATGCGTGTTGATTGCGTCAGGACCACATTTGCTCCAAGAACTGCTTCGCGTTCAATCCGAACACCTTCGACTACAATAGATCGTGAACCAATGAAACAATTATCCTCAATCACTACAGGAGCAGCCTGCACCGGCTCAAGCACGCCACCAATACCAACACCGCCACTCAGGTGCACATTTTCACCAATCTGCGCACATGAACCTACGGTAGCCCAGGTATCAACCATTGTCCCGGAACCAACCCATGCGCCAATATTCACGTAGGAAGGCATCATGATAACACCTCTCCCCAGATAAGCGCCATAACGCGCTATTGCATGAGGCACAACCCTTACTCCCAGCGATTCGTAGTTGTGCTTCAACGGGATTTTATCATGAAATTCAAACATACCCACCTCATGCGTCTCCATTTTGCTGATAGGGAAATACATGATCACGGCCTTCTTGATCCAATCGTTTACCTTCCAGGTATTTTCAGCTGGCTCTGCAACGCGCAGCGTACCCTGATCAAGCAAATCAATCACCTGTCTGATAGCTTGTTGGGTTTGATATTCCCTTAACAATGTCCTATTTTCCCATGCAGATTCGATCTGCGCCCGAAGTTTTTCCATAGATTATCTGCTTTCAAAACACGAAATTAAGAAAAACACGCAGACCGTTACTACATGGGTAGAAGCAGTTACAATATTTGTTTGTAATTTTGCGGTTCAAATGCAGTGCAATATTATTTCATGGGACGAATAATAGCCATCGATTACGGTCAAAAACGATGTGGTATAGCTGTGACCGACCCTTTGCAAATGATTGCCAGTGGTCTGACGACAATTGCAAGCCACAGTGCCTTTGATTTCATTCGCGATTACCTTAAGAATGAGGATGTTTCGGCCATTGTTGTGGGCGAACCCCGTGATATGCAAAACAATGCTTCTGATGCCGCACGCTTTATTGAACCTTTTGTCAACCGGCTCAGGAAGCAGTTTCCTCAGATGCAAATTGATCGCTACGATGAGCGTTTTACGTCGAAAATTGCTTTCCAGAGCATGATCGATGCTGGATTGAGCCGAAAAAAAAGACAAGACAAAGCCCTTGTCGACACCATCAGTGCAACGCTCATCTTACAATCCTATCTCGAAAACAAAAAACATTCATTTTTATGATTTTACCAATCATCGCATACGGACATCCAACCTTGAAAAAAGTTGCTGTTGACATTGATCAGGACTATCCCGGGCTTGAGCAGCTGATTCAGGATATGTGGGAAACCATGTACGAAGCCTCAGGAGTTGGCCTTGCTGCACCACAGGTAAACAAATCGATCCGGCTCTTTGTAATTGATGCTTCTCCATATGGTGAGGATCATCCTGAAACCAAAACATTCAAAAAAGTATTCATCAATGCCCATATCATTGAAGAAAACGGAGAAGAATGGACGATGGGCGAAGGTTGTTTGAGTCTGCCCGGCATGAATGAAGAAGTGACACGCAAACCTGAACTTGAAATTGAGTACCTGGATGAGCATTTCAATGTACATCATGAAAAATATGATGGAATTCTGGCAAGAATTATCCAACATGAATATGATCACATTGATGGCATTCTTTATGTTGACAGACTTACACCCTTTAAACGCATGTTGCTCAAAGGAAAACTTCGCGATATTTCAGAAGGAAAAGTAGAAGTAGATTACAAAATGACGTTTCCAGGTCTACTAAAAAACAAACGAAAGAAATAATAGTAACAAACATTTTTACTGATTTGCATCATGAATGACTGGCGAAAAAAAAGTTTAGGAGTTTTTGTAATACTTCTTTTTATTTTGACAATATCCTGCCAACAATCACAAAAAAAGGAAATAACTATTAATGAAAAAATTCAGCAACTGGAAGATTCATTGTTTTCAGAGGATGGACGCATGCGACTTCCCGAAGCTGAAAAACTGGTGAATGCTTACAGGCAATTCGCTACAGAAAAACCGTCAGACAGTCTTTCACCAATTTATCTTTTCAAGGCTATCGATATTTCAATGAACCTGCCTAACCCAAAGAGAAGCATTGCGCTGGTCGATCAGTTTATTCAGCAGTTTCCCGATCATGCTTCTATGCCAAATGCACTTTTTGTGAAGGCATTTATTTTCGACGACCAGCTTCATGATTATGAAAACGCCAAGAAAGCCTATTTACTTTTCATCGACCGGTATCCTGATCATGCTTTAGCTGATGATGCAGCTGAAGCCATTAAAAACTTAGGAAAAACACCGGAAGAAATAATCCGGGAGTTTGAAGCGAAAAACCCATAAAAAAAGGCAACCCATCACTGAGTTGCCTTTTCGAAATTCATTTTTTCTTTAAAGCTTATACGACAAGCCAATTCTACCACCCGAAGCAGCATTTCCGCCACCAAATTCCAGGTTTACACCCCAGCGGTCACTCCAGTAATAGCGTCCACCAATTTGAGCATCAATTCCGAGTCCTGAGCTATTAGAACCGCCATAACCGGAGGCAGCATTCCAAATGACATAACCCGCACTCAATCCGGCATAAAAATCCCATTCTTGCGGGATATTCAGGATTCTGTTGAAATGATAGTTTCCATTGCCAAATAACCCAATAATCGATTGATTGTAGTTGACTCCAAGAAAATTTTCACTGTACGATCTGTACGAAACGTTGAATCCAACAGTAATATCAGGATGCACGCCAAAGTCCATCCCCACATACAAGGGAATCCCAAAAGAACTAAATCCCGTACCAAAATTGACTTGTTTTCCTCCATCCCCAATCGGACTTTGGGCAACCAAAACGCTGCTAAACAGCATGACAAGACTGACAATCAGAAACTTTTTCATAATTTGATTTTGTTAAAAGTGTGTTTACTTAGCATAACTTACAGCACGGGTTTCCCTGATAACTGTAATTTTTATCTGGCCTGGATAGGTCATTTCCGTTTGAATCTTTCTTGACAAATCGTAAGCCAATCTGTCGGCATCGCCATCGCTTACTTTATCCGCACCAACAATCACGCGCAACTCACGGCCAGCTTGAATGGCATAGGTTTTCACAACACCCGGATATGCCAGCGCCATTTCTTCGAGTTTTTTCAATCGTTGTATATAGGCTTCTACAACTTCTCGGCGGGCTCCTGGTCTTGCACCTGAAATGGCGTCGCAAACCTGAACAATAGGTGCAATCAGGGTTTCCATCTCAATTTCATCGTGGTGGGCTCCAATTGCATTGCATACATCTGCCTTTTCTTTGTATTTCTCGGCAATCTTCATCCCCAGAATTGCATGCGGAAGTTCGGCTTCATTTTCGCCTACTTTTCCAATATCGTGCAGGAGTCCGGCCCTTTTGGCGGTCTTTGTATTGAGGCCAAGTTCTGAAGCCATCGTTGCACTCAGCTTCGCAACCTCAATGGAGTGCTGCAACAGGTTTTGACCATAGGATGAACGGTATTTCATGCGCCCTATCATCTTGATCAACTCACCATGCAGGTTGTGGATCCCCAGATCAATCACGGTGCGCTTACCTGTTTCAAGGATTTCCTGTTCAATTTGTTTTTCTGTTTTCTTCACCACTTCCTCAATACGAGCCGGATGGATACGTCCGTCGGTAATAAGCTTCTGAAGTGACAAGCGCGCAATTTCGCGACGAACGGGATCAAAACCCGAAAGCAGGATGGCGTCCGGACTGTCGTCGATGATGATTTCGACGCCGGTTAAGGCTTCCAATGCTCTGATGTTGCGCCCTTCACGACCAATGATCCGACCTTTGATTTCATCACTCTCGATATTGAAAACGGTAACAGTGTTTTCAATGGCATGCTCAGCGGCAGTGCGTTGGATGGTCTCCACAACGATTTTCTTGGCAGCCATATTAGCTGTCATCTTTGCTTCATCCGTAATTTCGCGGATCAACACCATGGCCTCAGACGTGGCTTCGTCCTTCATGTTTTCGATGAGCTGGTCTTTGGCATCCTGGGCCGACATGCCTGAAATCACCTCGAGCTGTCGTGTGTGCTCTTCCTGCATTTTCTCCAGTTCGGCCTGCCTTTTATTGAGCAGTTCGAGTTGCGTGCTCATATTTTGTCGAAGCACCTGCATTTCTTTCTGTTTGCGCTGGTATTCCTCCATCTTTTGCGAATACTGCTGCTCTTTTTGCTGGAGGCGGTTTTCGGCCTTTTGCATTTCGCGATTTTTGTCGCTGATGACTTTGTCGTGTTCAGATTTCAGCTGCAAGAATTTTTCTTTGGCTTGCAGCATTTTTTCTTTTTTAATGACCTCGGCTTTTTCCTTGGCCTCCTCGAGCAAAGCATCACTTTTCTTCATGATAGCTTTGCGGAGAACAGTGCTGGTAAGCACCCCTCCAATCGCCCCTCCTGCTACCAGCAGTATGGCATAGATTAAAATTTCTCCCATAAGTTGTTCCTTTTTTAAAGTTTTAACCCGGAAGAAGGAAATAAAAAATGCCCGCTTTAATTCAAAGGGAGTTGGTAAACCCCTCTACAGCACGTTTAGGGCAGCCTGACCGCGCAAACTTCCACTGCCGCCCGAGGGCGAATCCCGAAGGATTGAGGCCTGTTTTTGTGACCAATGAGCAAACCCTTATGAAAGTAATGTTGAGTTTACAATCACGTTAGAATTAAGCGGGCATATATCTTCAAAGAACGATACTGGCTTTAAGAATTTAATTGAGTACTTAATAATGCATCCAGATCAGAAAGTTTCTGGTCTAGATGTGAATCCCTGAATTTCAGATCCGATTCCAGCTGCAAGGTGGTAGTTGCAAACTGTAGCGCTGTCATCGCTAGCAAATCCTGAAAATCCTTGTAGGCGTATGCTTTAGCATAATCTTTCAATCGATCATTAATATATGCAGCTGCTTTTCGCACACGCTCCTCACTGGTCCTGTCGACCGTTAGTTTATAGGTGCGCTCGGCTATCATAATATTGATCGTGATTTCTTCCATTTATGCTAATGTTGTTAAAAAACTCATTTATTCAATAAAGCCACACATTGATCTATCTCCCGCAACAATGCTTTGATAAGCTTTCTTCCTTCTTCAATCTCCTGCCCGTCTCCGAGCGCGTTAACAATAATTTTTTTGTTTAGATGATCAGTTAATTCTGTGTTCGATTCAACCAGATTCAGGACTTTTTGCCGCAAATCATGGTTTTCACGTTCAAGATCCGCAAGCCGCTCTGTCATCCTGGTGTTTGCATCGATTAATTTCCTGATTTTATACTCGATACCTGCAAGAAGCACACTGGTTTCAGCCATAGATGCCAGATAGATTTTAGATCATGATACAAAAGTACAATTTAAAAAGGCTATGCGCAAGTGATGTACCATGATTATTTGCCAACTTAAAATCCGGCTTTTTCATGTGAACCTGCAATACATGCCTTTTAAAAACATTTGCCAGCGATTTTTATTGTACAATTTAATCTTCTTGCGTAATTTGGCTTGGATTTACGTTGCCATCGCAGGTGCATTTCAACGTTTTACTTCATTCACTATTTTTTGCTCCATTCAGCATTACATAGTTTTGTTTCGGTAGTTGTATATGAAATGTTGCATTTGTATATAAAAAGATAACAGATGAAATATCCATAATCCAAAAAGCATACCCACCGTGAAGGAAAATTTATGGATTTCCGAAATTTTTCGGGACTGACCAATGAAATCAAAATTATTTACCGATGAAAGAGATATTCATCCATTATTTATGGGAAAACAAACTGCTTACTCCGACATTGGAGACAACAAATGGGGAGCCATTGCAACTTTTGCATCCGGGCAGAAGAAACGAAGATGCCGGACCTGACTTTTTAGATGCTCGTATTAAAATTGGCGATACACTTTGGGCTGGCAATGTTGAAATTCACTTGTCAGCATCTGATTGGTACAAACATGGGCACGATCAGGACAAAGCCTATGATAATGTCATCTTGCATGTGGTTTATCAAGCTGATAAGGAAGTTTTTTCTGCAATACGCAAAGCCATTCCTACCCTTGAAGTAAAGGGGAAATTTGACCCATCAATTCTGTTGCGTTACCGGTCATTTATCGACAGTAAAAGCTGGATAGCTTGTGAAAATCAACTTTCGGAAGTACAGCGCTTCACCTGGCTGGGTTGGCTGGACCGTATGATTATTGAGCGCCTGGAATTGAAAGTGGCTAGCCTGTTTCAATTACAACACCAAAACACGGGCGACTGGGAAGAGACATTTTACCGCACCTTGTTAGCCAATCTGGGTTTCAAAGTAAATACGGTTCCTTTTGAACAACTAGCCCGATTGCTGCCTTTTAAACTCCTGTTAAAACACCGCGACAATTTATTTCAGTTGGAGGCATTGCTTTTTGGCACTGCAGGTTTGCTCGAGAAAGATTTTAAGGATGAATATCCCTCACAATTAAAGAAAGAATTTGGGTTTCTCGCTGAAAAGTACCAATTAAAAACAGTTAAGCCCGAACTTTGGCGGTTTATGCGGATGCGTCCTGCCAATTTCCCGACAATCCGACTGGCGCAGCTCGCGGCTATGATTCATCAGCACGGCTCGCTATTTTCGCAGGTTTTACATTGCGAAAACCCGGAAAGTCTTTTCGCTCTTTTTCAGGTTGAGGCGAGCACTTATTGGAATAATCACTTTCAATTCGACAAAACCAGTGACGGCAAACCCAAGAGGATAGGTGAATCCTCTATTGAATTATTGCTGATCAATACAGTTGCGCAAATTTTGTTTGCTTATGGCAAATACCAAAATAATGAGACAACAATGGAGAAGGCCATGATGCTGCTCGAATCTATAGAACCAGAAAACAACCAGATTATCAACAAGTTTTCAGAAAGAGGTATCACCGCATCAAATGCGCTCCAGTCCCAGGCTCTCTTGCATTTGCGAACACATTATTGCCTGCCGCGCAGATGCCTCGAATGCCGGATTGGCCATGTTTTGATGAAGTCAGGAAGCAAAATCTGAGCTTTTATTCTATCTTAAGTACTCACATAATCAGATAATTAACAGATACAATACGGCCTTAGAAAATTTTTTGTTTGTGATTGGCCTACAATTTTCTAAAATTTGTCCTGCACAAAACTGATTTGTTTTCCTGCAGATTTAGACATTTATTCACCTTAAACGAGTCGAAGTTTTGTGTAAAATAAGCTCAATCAAACAATAATCAACATTGCCCTATGAATGATTTCTTGATGATGATCGACAATGTGATTCAGGCTTATAACGACTATATTGGTGGTTATCTGATTCTGTTCATGTTGATTCCGACTGGCATTTATTTTGCCTTTAAACTGCGTTTTATCAATGTAACCAAAATCTGGCATGCTGTCAGGGTAGTACAGGGTAAATATGATATCAAAGGGGCCGAAGGTGATGTCAATCATTTCAAGGCATTGACAACGGCATTATCAGCGACTGTCGGAACAGGAAACATAGTCGGAGTGGCACTGGCAATTTATCTTGGAGGCCCTGGAGCTGTTTTCTGGATCTGGGTAACCGGCTTTCTGGGTATGATGCTGAAATACGCTGAGGTAACACTGGCGCAGAAATATCGGAAGTTCAACAGCGATGGCACAGTATCAGGTGGCCCGATGTATTATATGGAATACGGGTTAAAGGATCGTTTGGGGAAGTGGGCTAAAATTCTTGCCGTTGTTTTTGCATCGGCTACAATTTTATGTTCACTGGGAACAGGCAACATGGCACAGTCAAATTCGATGTCGGATGCCATGCTAACCAGCTATAATATTCCAAATTGGATTTCGGGACTTGTTATCACCTCGCTCGTTTTACTGGTTGTGATTGGAGGTATAAAACGAATTGCCGATGTAACCTCCAGACTTGTGCCTTTTATGGCGATCATCTATGTAGGCGCTACTTTAACTGTTTTGGTGGCCATGCACGAGCATGTTCCTGCAGCCTTCAGCTTGATTTTTCACGACGCCTTTACCGGAAGTGCAGCCGCAGGTGGTTTTGTTGGATCTTCCTTCATCATGACATTGATCTGGGGCGTTCGTCGCGGACTTTTCAGCAATGAGGCCGGACAAGGCTCCGCTCCTATTGCGCATGCTGCTGCACGCACCCGATATCCCGCCCGCGAAGGCATTGTTGCCTTACTCGAACCACTGATCGACACCATATTAATCTGTACCATGACAGCACTGATGATTATCGTAACCGACACATGGGAATCACAAACGATGGGTGTTGGAATGACAGTCGAAGCGATGAACATTGGTTTGCACCGCTTTGGAATTGACGGGTTGGGAGGTCATATTATTGCTTTTGGATTGCTGCTTTTTGCTTTTTCAACCATTATCAGCTGGTCATATTACGGCTCCAGAGCTGCGATTTATCTGATTGGTGAAAAAGCAGTTAAACCTTATCTATATATTTACGGTCTTTTTGTGTTTTTTGGTGCAATTTGGGGGCTCGATATTGTTTGGCACTTTGTAGATATGGTTATTACCTTTATGACTATCCCCAACCTGATTGCGCTGTTGCTGCTCTCATCAGTGGTAGTGAAAGAGACCAAAACATACTTTGACCACATGGCCCAAATTACGGGTAAAACCAAGTAAATAGCAAATGACAAAACGCTTGTTGATCATATTGCTGTTTACAATTGTTGCTTCGCCAGAGGGAAATTGTCAGACACAAGTAGATTCAATACAGAAACAACAGTTTACGATCAGCGACCGAATCAATGAGGTGTTTACGCCTTTTGTTGGAGCGCTTTCAGAAATTCTTTTTTGGGATCCTTTCTACGCTGTAGGGATTTATGACCAGCAAGTATATGATATTGACGGACAACCACAATTGAATGAGGCCGGCGAGGCTGTAAAGGCTCCGCTAAAACTGATTGTCATTTGGCTCATGGCCGGGGGCTTGTTTTTTACTGTTTATCTTCGTTTCATCAACATCAGGGCATTTAGACATGCCATCGGACTGATTTCAGGGAAATATGAAAAAGCCGGAACGAAGGGTGAAGTATCACATTTTCAGGCACTTACGACAGCACTATCTGCCACTGTTGGCTTGGGAAATATTGCGGGTGTTGCAGTTGCCATCTCCATCGGTGGACCTGGTGCAACTATCTGGATGATGGCTGCAGGATTTCTGGGAATGTCGCTTAAATTCAGCGAATGTACCTTAGGGCTTAAATACCGTAAAATCAACGAAAAAGGAGAAGTTTCGGGCGGGGCCATGTATTATTTGCGCGACGGACTGAAGAAAAAAGGACTTGGGAAACTGGGTTGGGTTTTGGCTTTGCTGTTTTCGGTGATGGCCATTGGCGGTTCGGTGGGAGGAGGAAATATGCTTCAAGCCAATCAGGCATTTGAACAACTTGCCGGATTTTTTCCCGAGATCAGTGGCTATGGTTTCTGGTATGGCATAGTCATGGCCATTTTGGTTGGCCTGGTGATTATTGGCGGCATTAAAAGTATTGCAAAAGTAACTTCACGCATTGTGCCATTCATGGCACTGCTATATGTTTCCGCTTCGCTGGTGATTATTTTTATGCACATCGACCAGACCGGTCATGCTTTTCACCTGATTTGGGATGGTGCTTTCAATGCTGAAGCAATCAAAGGGGGCTTTATTGGCGTGCTGATATTTGGCTTTCAAAGAGGCGCTTTTTCCAACGAAGCCGGCGTTGGATCAGCTTCTATTGCCCATGCTGCAGCCCGAACCAACGAGCCTGTAAGCGAGGGAATTGTGGCCCTACTCGAGCCTTTTATCGATACGATCGTCATCTGTACCATGACGGCGCTGGTAATTATCTATTCGGGAGAATATCAGGCTGAATCCGGTCTTCAGGGCGTATCGCTCACTTCAGCAGCTTACGGTTCAGTCATCTCCTGGTTTCCGTATATTCTTCTGTTGGCAGTTACTTTATTTGCTTTTAGCACCATGATTTCCTGGTCGTACTATGGCTTGAAAGGTTTTGATTTTCTGTTTGGAAAATGGAGCGAAAAAGTCTTTGGAACGCGCAAGGTCACCGATACAGCCTTTAACCTGTTTTTCCTTTTTTGCATTGTCATCGGTAGTGCAGCCAGCCTGGGACCTGTGATGGATTTTTCGGATATGATGGTACTTTGTATGGCCTTCCCTAATCTGGCCGGTTTATTTATATTGGCTCCTGAAGTGAAGTCAGATTTAACAAAATATTTCAATAAGTTCCGTTCTAAAACACTGTAAATCTGCATTTTTGAAAACTATTCCAATACTTTATTCGGTTTTGCTTTCTATCAGCCTGTTTTTTGGGCATACCAGCCATGCGCAAACAGAGGCTCAACGTTTGCAGGTGGTTACTTCAGTTCAACAAATTCAGGATTTGTTTGAAATCAGTCTCGATGGTGACCGGAAATCAGGCGTCAACATTAGCCGGCAAGGTCATGTTGTTGAATGGGACTCTGTGAGTGGCTTCCGTTTGCAGTACCAGCTTACAGAGATGGATCTTGACAAGGCAGAAATCATTGATGTTGAATCGAATGCAGCCGCTATTCAGGTGGGTTGCCTGTATGAAGAAAACTGCATCTCACTCACAGGAAGAGCAAAAAAAACAAGCTACTACAACAATGCGAGCATCTTTTCAGTTCCGATTGAGAAAAAACAAAATCTGTATTTAATACTGCGAAAGCTCAAACAGCTTAAAAAGGCATTAATTACCACTGTGCCCTAAAGCTATTTTTTCTCGAATATTGGCTTGAATCCCAAAGCTGCTGAATTCACACAATACCTCAAGCCTGTTGGAGCCGGGCCATCCGTAAAAACATGACCCAGATGACCATCGCATTGGGCACATTTAATTTCGGTACGTATCATCCCATAGCTCGTATCACGAATTTCCTTAATTTTTGATTTATCGATGGCCTCAAAAAAACTCGGCCAACCCGAACCTGACTCATATTTGGCACCCGATTTAAAAAGCTCGGCTCCACATCCTGCACAGGTGTATGTTCCTTCTTCATGGTGATTATAATACTTGCCTGTGAATGGAGGCTCAGTGCTACATTGGCGCAGTACCTTATACTTTTCCGGGCCCAACTCTGCCAGCCATTCAGCCTCGGTTTTTTCTATTTTTTGTATCATCTTTTCAGGTATTTGATAAGTTGAGTCTACTTGAATTTTATGTTGCTTCTGTGCAAAAGATGCTGTTACAGCAAACAGCAGCAGCATTATTAGAATGAGGTTAAGTTTTTTCATAGGTTAAAATTTATACTCAATGCAAGGCCAATTGGAATGAACCATGTAGATTGTAGTGAATAACACGCACAAAAATCAAATGAAATGGTACTGAATTCACCTCTTAAAACGTTTCAGCTGATAAAATGTTTTGAAGGTTATGCACCGAAAAGCATTCTGCCTGCAAATTTAATTCAACAATTAAAAGAAACTTTTGCAGCAGCCATCCAGAAACTATATGAAGTGACAGCAAAGCAGGCCCATCGGTCAGTTAATCCCCTATCATTCGGGATTTATCCTTCTTGTCTCAAATCCATGTCTTTGCAACATTTCGAGGAAAGCACTTTTACGGATGGGTTTGGCCAGATAGTCATCGCAGCCAGCAGCACGAAAAATTTGTTCATCGCCATATAGCGCATAGGCCGTGGTGGCAATAATCTTCAGTTCAGGAAATTCTTTTTTAATCAGCCTTGTAGCTTCTTTTCCGTCCATCAATGGCATTTTGATGTCCATTAATACGAGAACGATTCCAGGGGTATTTCTACATGCCATCAATGCTTCCTGTCCGTTTTTGGCGCGAATCGGTTTAAGATTTGTATATCGTTCGACGGTGAATGAAAGTACCTGAAAACCAGACTCGTCATCTTCGGCTATAAGCACTATGTTGTTTTCTGATGTCACAATGTGAACTTTTCATTTAATATTTGGAAGGAGCTTTCTTTGCACAAAATTAAAGAAAAATACCAGCTTTGGCTATTTTTTCAACCTTATTTTTACTTTATAGAGCGCTTATGAAATTATATTTCAACTAATTAATGTTTTTAAGTATTGACATGAATGGCTACTTATTACTTTATATTCAATAAAAGATTGATTTTTCGATAAAGTTCATTTTTTTGGAGCGGCTTTGCCAGGTATTCGTCAAAGCCTTCTTTGCGCAGCTTGAACTCATCACCTGAAACAGCGTAAGCAGTAATGGCCATGATGGGCAAATCAGGCTTTAATTTTTTGATCTCACGGGTGGCTTCAACGCCTGTCATCAAAGGCATTTTGATGTCCATCAAAACCAATGCGATCTCACTGTATTGTCGGCAGGCCTCCACAGCTTCAATTCCATTGTAAGCTCGCATGATTTTCATGTCGTTGTACTTCCGGAGATACATATCAAGTACAAAAAAATTGGTGTCTTCGTCTTCCGCCACCAGAATAATTGACTGATCTAATTCTTTTTCAATGGGTTTAACCTGATCCGTCACCAATTGATCGGGCAAAGGAAGGATGATCTCAAAACGGCTTCCCTTTCCTTTTTCTGAGTTGAAAACAACTTTTCCACCCAGCAACTTGGTGAGGCCGCTCACAATCGAAAGTCCAATTCCACTGCCTTCGTGCCCGCGCGTAGTGGCTGCATTTTCCTGTACAAAGATGTCGAAAACCATCTGTTTGGCTAAAGGATCAATACCCACGCCGGTATCCTCGACAAAAAAGTGCGTTTCTTTTCCTTCTATTCGGTAACCGAACGAAATAGTTCCTTTGGGAGTAAATTTAAAAGCATTATCAAGCAAATGATCGATAGCCTTTCGCAACAATTCAGGGTCTGTTTCAATTGTAAATGAACCTTCTTCTGGAATCAACAGCTTTAATTCAACACGGGTATCATCACAGAATGTCAAAAATTTATCATGCAATTGCCTGAGCAGCTTATGGATGTCTGTTTCGGTCTTGCTGGCACTCATATTCCCCGATGTAATGAGAGAAATATCCATATAATCGGTTATAGTATCCATCAGTCTTTCGCTGCTTTTCCGCATCATTTCGTAGTATTTTTTGCGATCTTCCAGCGATATTTGAAACTCGTCGATAAACAACTCTCCGAAACCAAGAATGCTGTTGAGCGGCGTCCTGATTTCGTGACTGATATTGTTTAAAAAGGCTGATTTCAGCTTGTCGCTTTTTTCAGCTTTCTCTTTGGCAGCAATAAGTTCTTGCGTAAATGCACGATCTTTTTCAATATTTTCATTAACAAAAATGTAATTCAATAACTTTCCTGCTTCATCGTTAAAAGGCGAAATAGAGGTAGAAACCCAGGTGGTTTCACCTGATTTGCCTAACAGCTGCGCTTCACCTCGAAATACACTACCGCTCTTCAATTCAGACCAGATGTTGTCATTCATCATTTGTGCATTGAAATCGTCATGATAAAGCACCTTGATGTTTTGTCCAATCAATTCATCTTCTTTGTATTGCGTATATTGCCTCGTAAATTGGTTGGCATATTCAATTTTAAAATTCGTGTCGGTCATGAGCACAGACAGCGGTAACTGGTTGAGCGATGAGCTGAGTTTACGGTTAGCTGCAAGAATGGCTTTTTGTTCAGTAATGTCTCTAACAACCAGAATAATCAGTAGTTCTTCGTAAAAACTGATGACATTGGCCGACATCAATCCATAAATTATGGCACCTGATTTAGACCTAAAACTGCCTTCCATATTATTAACGACACCACTTTTCTCCAATAAACTGATCAATTTTTTTCTTTGTTCAGGATAGACCCAAATGTTTATGTCCAATGCGGTCTTTCCGATAAGTTCATCACGTCGGTAACCCGAAATCCGCTCAAAACCTGGATTCACATCGACATATTCACCGTTTGACCATTTGGTAATACTGACTGCTTCCGGAGCTGTTTCGAAAAAAAGTTTGAAGCGTTGCTCGCTTAGTTTCAATGCTTCCTTTTGCTGATATACTTCCGTAACATCAGAAAACACCAAAATGGCACCTGTTGTGTTACCTTCTTTATCGCGAATAGGAGCAGCTGTATCGTTTATCTGCAGTCGCACTTTATTTTTGTTAACCAACACAGTGTGGTTTGACAATGCCACAATTTTATTGGTATGTAAGACTTCATGCACCGGATTAGACACTTTTGCACCGGTAAGTGCATGTTCAAGCCTGAATACTTGTTCAACGTCTTGTCCCAAAGCATCGCTTATTTGCCATGCCGTCATTTGCTCGGCAACCGGATTCATCCAGGTGATTTTACTGTAAATATCTGTTGCAATAACACCGTCACCTATCGAGTTCAGGGTAATGCGCATTTGTTCTTCCCTTTGACGAAGCATTTCCTCGTTGTATTGCCGTTTAAGCCATTGACCGCACAACAAAGCTGCATTGCTCACCAAAAGTTGTTCTTCCGGATAGATAAATTTCAGTTCATTTGGATAAAATACGCAGAGGTTGCTATACTTTTTTACCGGGCTTTCAATTTCAGCCAGCAAGTGATTCGGCATTTTTGCCAACTGAGTTTGGGCTTCGTCTAAACTACCAAACACTTCAACAATGGCAGCGTCAGCAAACTGCAGACCCTTCTTAACATGTGAACGAAGCCGGTTTATAAATTCTTCGGGCGACATTTCCTTTTGCATATCCTGGCTGATTGCCAAAGCACAAGCCATTTCTTTTTGTCGCTCGATTAGCTCCTGTTGCGTCTTTTTGTTGTCCTCTTCAAGCTTCAACTTATGAAAAGCGAGCCCCATATCAGAAGCTAAATCTGAAATAACATCCACCAGAACAGACTGATCAACAGAGGTTTCAGGCAGAGCAACCGTCAGCACCCCAAATGTTTTCTGGCCAGCTTGAATGGCAATGCTTATACTTTCAAAGTCTCTGGTTTGTTGAAAAAACGGACATTCGGTGCAATCTATCTCCTTACGTTTGATCCTGACCAAACCTTTTTGTTGAATCGCCATCTTAGCACATTTAGGCATCAAGCCTTGTTGCATATGCTTAATAAACTCCGGTGCACCAGGAATACCTTCAGCTACTGCATAATCAGTCAATTCGTTGCCTGCATCAACCAAAGCAAGCCATGCATATTTAGCCGAAGAAATCTTTGCCAGACTTTCACTGGTTCGTTTCAATAAAACTTTTGGATCATTTATCTGGGCAATCAACTGGTTGATTGTTCTGATAGCTTCTAAAAAGGTATTGAGGTGTCTTTCTCTTTCGAGCGACTCTTTGAGGGCTACCACCTTCCAGACAGCATCCATGAGCAATTGAAGATATAGAATGTCCTGATCATTATAATCTTCAACTTTATTGGCAACGCCCACAACACCAACGATTTTATCTTCGATCATGACAGGAAGAGTCATATATTTCAATAATGCTACATGTCCTTCGGGATATCCTTTTTTTAAGGGATGGACTGCCTGAAAATCATTGGCAATGATAGGTTTCCGCTGACGAATCGCTTCTCCCCAAAAACCAGTTTTATCAAGTTCGTAGCAGGTTTGGGGATCCATGACCTTGCAGGCTGCCATGACCTCCTGCGACCAGGTATTGAGCACAAACTCCTTTCTGACTTCAGAATAATGATAAATATAACCAAACTTGCTTCCAGTCAACAATATAGCTTCATCTAGCGCTCTGTCCAGAAACTCCTGCACAGGTACGTCTTTGTGCTGAAGAATGTTCAGCAAACTTTTCATTTGACTTGCAAATGATTCTGATTGTTTAGTATTATTCATAGCATCTGGCCATTACATGTGTTGTACACTCATTGTTTGAGTGTTACAATTGCTGTTGTTCCTTGTGTGGGTTCACTGTAAAAGCTAAGTTGACCCTGAAGCAGATCAAGAAAGTCTTTACAGATGATCAGCCCCAAACCAACACTTTTTTCACCAGCCGTACCCAATCGACCGGTTTCTGCTTCAATTCTGAACAAATTATCAAGAACTTCCTTTTCCATACCTGTACCATAATCAATGACTTTGATTATAACTTCATCTTCGGATGCGATTGCTGTTAGGTCGATCACTGAGGCAGGAAAAGAAAATTTGATGGCATTGGTCAGCAGATTTCTCAGCACGGCCTGCAACAAGGTCTGATCAATTTTTGCTTCTATGCTATCGTCAACATCCAGATTGACAAGGATTTTTTTCTTTTCGGCTGCTTCTTGCACTTGCCCGATCACAGATTCGAGCATAGGTTTCAAATATGTTACAGTGAGATTAGGCTGTATCAGGCCACGCTGCAAACGTGACCATTCCAGTAAATTTTCAAGCAAATGGTAGGTGTTGCTGGCCGATTGAAACAAGGTTTTTGTAATCCGTTTCACATCTACCGACTTCATTGTTTCTTGTTCCTCATATAGTAATTCGGCCAGGTTCAGCATCGAACCAATTGGGCTGCGCAGGTCGTGTGCAATCACCGAAAATAACTTGTCTTTGGTCGCATTCATCACGCGCAGTTCTTCGGCATTTTCACGCAGAAGACGTTCCGCTTTTTTGCGTTCGCTGATATCGTGAATGATTGAATAAAGCAATGACTTTCCCTCTTGTTCGACAAGTCCGCTAAAGACTTCCACATCGCAAATACTACCGTTGGCAAGCCGGTGCTGAAAGAAAAACTGAACTTGCCTTGCTGCAACAGCCTTTTCGGTTTCGTGCCTCAGATCTGTAGCGGGCATGGTATTTATATCACTGATCTTCATCTGGCAAAGCTGCTCTTTCGAATAGCCATAGAATCTCGATGCTGCCTCGTTTGCGTTCATGATATCAAGACTGTCCGGATCGATAACAATCATCACAGCATGGTTATTATTGAACAAACTCCTGAACATGCGTTCATTTCGTTCGAGTGTCTTTTGCATCGTTTTTCGCTCTTCAATATCGCGGACCACAAATACAGCTTTCTCTTCAGTGCTTTCTGCATCCTCGACTGTGCTAACCGAGACCTCTACCCATCGGTAGCCTCCCGATCCTATTAGTGTTCTGAACTCTACGCTGTCGTCCTGGCGATTGTATACCGCAGATCGAAAAACTTCCGAAACGAGTGTTAAATCATCCGGATGCACAAAACTGAACAGTGATTTTCCCATCAAATCTTTCTGATCAAAACCAAACTTTGCACAAGAAGGGGATACAAAACAAATCTTTCCGCCCAGATCGCTCATCAGCACCATATCGTGCATATTGTCGGTGATGGTCCTGAGCTTCAACTCACTCTCTTCAAGCGCTTTAGATGTCATGATCCTTGTGGTAATGTCTGCAATCGCAAGCAACAATTCATTTGATCGACCGGTGCGAAAAGCCGCGAAAACATTCACAAATATTTCTCTGGATTCAATATCGTTGATGAGTTTCAGCTCGATTTGGTCAGGCAAGCCTGTTCTGAGTAGTTTCTGGTAAAAGTGATGAAAATTATCTTGTTCAGAAGGATGAATAAACTTTCTGAAATCGCTGTTTGTGGTTCCTTCCCACTTTCCAAGGGTCATTTTTTTGAAAAAATCGTTGTAGGAAACTATTTTTAGATTTTCGTCAAGGACCAGATAACCAATGGGTGCCTGATGAAACAATCCCTGAAAATCATCGCGCGATTTCTCCAGCTCATGCTGGATGCGTTTGAGTTCATCGTTCTGAAATTCTAGCTCAATGTGATAAATCTTAAGTTCTTCGAGCAACTGTTCCAAACTTTTGGTGTAAGCATCTTCCAAAACAAAATCTTTGTTGCTGATGACCTGCTCGATACGTTTACGGAGGTTTTCTTCTCTCGGATTTTTTGAAGTCATTTGAGTTGTTTTAGCTGGTTTTCTATTCACTCACATCCATCACAATTCCTACGACTCTTAATGGTTTTCCCAATTTGTCATACTCAATAATTCCGCCCTTGTCGTGATAGAGTTTGTACTTCCCGTTCTTCATTTTCATTCGATACTTGATGTTATAAACGGGTACTTTGCCCTCCAGATGGTCGCGCATGGCCTGCATGGCCATCTCATAATCCTCCGGATGGATATATTTAGTTACTTCGTAAACATTGGTTGGAAATTCATCGGTCGTGTAGCCCAGCATGATCGCCTTCTTTTCGTGCATGGCCACTTCACCCGTCTGGACATTCCAATCCCACCAGGCCATGTTCCCCATTTCGAGGGCTGATTTCAAGCGGTTGCTTGCTTCCTGAAGTTTCAGTCGTTCGCCTTGCAGCATGCTGATGTTGACCAGCGTCACTAAAATCCCATCAACAGCCTGGTAATCGGTGCGATATGGCACAATCCTGAGCAAATACAAGGAACCATTTTTGTGGGCAACTTCCCGCTCAATAGCCTGCAGGTTGTCTTTCACTTTTTCAATATCGTTCAGAAAGTCTCCGTATACAACTGCTGTTGCTATGTGGTGGATGGGCCTTCCCAAATCAAGCTCGAGCAAATTGCTGATTTTGGCAAAACTGGGTGTAAACTTTCTGATGCAGAGTTTTCTGTCGAGGTACAAGGCTGCAACCTCGGTATTATTCAACAGATTGGTAATGTCGTTGTTGAGTTGGGTGAGTTCTTCGATTTTGCTTTGATACTCCGAATTCACTGTATACAACTCTTCGTTTACACTTTGTAATTCCTCATTGGTGCTCTGGAGTTCCTCATTACTGGCAATTAACTCCTCGTTAGAGGCCTGCAATTCCTCGTTTGAAGTCTCCAGCTCTTCAACCGTGGCCTGAAGGTTTTCCTTTGTGAATTGCAATTCATTCTGTAAATCAGTCAGTTGATTCTGGTATTGAGAGGCCAGATTAACCACTTCTTTCTTTTCTTTGGTTTTGCTCTTTTCTTGTAAAGGCTGAAAAGAGAGCATAAACAACATTGATTCGTTTTCCTGTGCCAGCCGTCTGCCTTCGATATTAAAAACAAGGCTGTTTTGCTCAGGTGTAAGTTTAACATTTTCAAAAACGATCATCTTCGGGTCTTTCTGCAAACGCCTGAGCATGTTGTTAACGACCAACGCCATGTCGCTGTTGATCATGTTGTTCAGATTCTGTGAAAAACGCCCCGACTTCATCGAAAGATAGGGATTCACATCGTTAATTACATGCACCACATTCAGGTTTTCGTCAACAACTAGCGATGGCGGCAGGTAAGCATCGATCACCCGATCGGTAATATTATCTCTTTTAGAGGCACGTTTACTGAAAATTCCCAGCTTTTCGGCCTCATGCCGCGAAGCAAAAGAATATGGCAAAGGCAATGGACCATTGATACTGACAGTGCCAGCCTTTCGGGTATAAATTTTTTGTTTGGCACTGATAATCGAAAAAGAATCAGACAGATTACCGAGCGACTCACTGCTACCCATAAAAAGAATGCCGCCCGGCTTGAGTGCCATATGAAATACCCCCAGTACGCGGGCCTGACTATCTGCTTTCAGATATATAAACAAATTGCGGCAGACAATCATATCGAGTTTTGAAAAGGGTGGATCTTTGAGCACATTGTGCGTGGCAAAAATGGCCATCTTACGCAATCTTTCGCCAACCTGGTATCCGTTTTCGCGTTTGACAAAATAACGACTCACCAATTCAGGTTCAATATCTCCGACAATACTTTCAGGATAAAAACCTTGTCCGGCCAGCTCGATCGAACGTTTGTCGATGTCCGTCGCGAAAATTTTGACCTCTGTTTGCAGTTTATGCTCTTCGATATAGGAATTCAAAATCATGGCCATAGAATACACTTCTTCACCAGTGGAACAGGCAACCGACCATAACCTGAGTTGTTTGGGATTGTTTTCGAGCAATCGCGGCAAGACTTCGTTCTGAATAATCTCGAATGCAGCTTCGTCTCTGAAAAAACGGGTAACGCCAATCAGCAATTCGCGATAAAGGGTGTCTTTTTCCTTGTCAGATTCCGATAGAAAACGAATGTAATCTTCGATGCGCTCGAAACGGTTGATACTCAAACGTCGTTCCAACCTTCGGATGATGGTGTTTTCTTTGTAATAACTAAAATCGATACCTGAATAGTCGCGCAGGATCATCATCACCTTGGTCAGGCTGTCTTCGTCGGAGCTCAGCACATCTTCAATATTCTTTGATTGTCCGACAAAAGGGTGTTTCACATAATTCACCAATTCGTCAGCCATTTTTCCCGGTGCCAGTATATAATCAACCAAACCTGTAGATATTGAGCTGCGTGGCATGCCATCGAACTTTGCTGTGGTTTCATCCTGGGCCATCACCATTCCGCCGGCTTCTTTGATGGCTCTCGTGCCCAGCGTGCCATCACTTCCAGTTCCGGAAAGAATTATTCCAATGGAGTTTTTACCAATATCGACAGCCAACGACCTGAAAAATATATCGATGGGTAAAATAAGCCCCATGCGTTTTCCCTGGTCCTCTAAAATGAGTTTTCCGTGAAAAATAGACAGGTTTTTTCGTGGCGGAATCAGGTAGATGGTATCAGGTTCCACAAGCATTCCGTCTTTTGCTTTGAGTATTCGAAGCTTGGTGTGTCTGGCCAGGAGCTCGTCCATCAGGCTTTTGTAATCAGGCGACAAATGCTGGATCACAACAAAAGCCAATCCTGTATCGAGTGGCATTGCCTTGAAAAATTCCTGCAAAGCCTCGAGTCCACCGGCCGAAGCGCCAATGCCTACAATGTATTCTGCCCTGCGTAATTGTTCTTCTGTTGTGTCCTTTTTCCTGGTTGCCATGTTTTTGTTTTTTGATCAAATATAAGGGATGAATTCCCCAAAATAAAGGTTGTTGTTTATTTATATTCAATATAAATACCTGATTAACAACAGCATTTATAAATCCATAGTTGCATTTTTAGTTGGGTAATATAATTTCAAATTCTGTTCCTTCATTCTCAACAGAGCTAATCTGGATAGAGCCTTTGTGTTTGTCGACAAATTCTTTCACC
The DNA here is from genome assembly GCA_002426795.1 of Bacteroidales bacterium UBA5536. Classification (GTDB taxonomy): domain Bacteria; phylum Bacteroidota; class Bacteroidia; order Bacteroidales; family F082; genus UBA5536. Next base: position 479,326 of record DINQ01000020.1, on the reverse strand, counting down.
AGGATTAAACCCAGTCCGGCTGTAGGTTCGCCTTCTGTACCTTTTCGACCCACTTTGCCGTCAATCGTAAACAGATTCTCTTTGATTCTGGGTGGCATTCCAATGCCCGAGTCATTAACTTTGATATGCGCTTTATGGTCATCGGAATACCATGCCTGCAAATTGACAACACCGCCTTTGGGCGTAAATTTCACTGCATTGGTCAATGTGTTACGCAACATCGAAGCAATCATACCCGGATCAGCCTTTACGATAAACCCAACAGGAATATCGTTTTGAATCACAAGGTCCTTCGACCGGATCATCTCGTCCACCGAATCGACAATCGTAGCAGCCACTTCATCCAGCCGCACATCAACTTTTTCAAAATCTATCAGTCCCCTTTGCAGGCGCGACCAATTAAGCAAGTTGTCAAGCAAGTCAGAAAGGTTAGCTGCCGATTTGTGCATCGATACAGCCAGTTTTTTGATTTCATCCACAGTCAGACCAAAAGTATCGTCAAGAAACATCTCTGTCAGCATCAGAAACGAATTGAAAGGGCTGCGCAAATCGTGTGCAATGATGGAAAAAAGTTTGTCTTTTTCGGCATTGATATTTTTTAACCGAAGCTCATTCTGGCGCAAAGTTTCCTCCATTGTTTTGAGCTCAGTGATATCGCGCGAAATACCTGCAAGGCCGATTGCGATACCTTTTTTGTTTTTAATTGGCACCTTTGTTGCCGAGTACCAGCGCCAACCCTTTGCAGTTTCGATATGTTCAACGCTGTTGATGAGCGGTTTGCTTTGCTGCATGATAACCTGCTCTTCCTCAGAGGTTTTTTTGGCATGTTCAGTATCAAAAAAGTCTAAATCCGTTTTGCCATAGGCATCTTCCGCTTTTGCTACTCCAAGGGCACGGCATTGGGCTTTGTTGATACGGATAAACCTGCTTTTTGTGTCTTTAAAATAAATGGTATCAGGGATGTTGTTCATCAGGGCATCCATCAAATCACGCTCATATTGCAGGGCTTCTTCTGCCTTTTTTCGGTCAGAAATATCCTGGTAGGTTCCAAATACAATACTACTTCCGTCGGGAAGTTTAGTAGGCCGCGCTTTGATCGCCACATTGAGTAATTTCCCATCGGTTCGTTGTCGGATTGTTTCGTGGTTGATCTCTCCTCCACCTGCCACCAGACCGGTGAGTTCATTTCCTTCGTCTTTGAGTTTTTTTGGAACGATTAGGTCATTAATTTTATGGTTAATCACGTTTGCTTTCTCAAGCTTAAACATATCAAGAAAATAAGGATTGCAATCGAGTACCGAATCATCTGTTGACAAAACCACAACGCCAAAAGGCAAACTTTCGATCAGGTGTTTGAAATAGGCTCGTTCGTTTCGCAATGCCTCTCTGGCGGCAATTCGCTCAGAAATATCGCGCATGATTCCAAGCACCACTACCTGATCTCCCTCAGAAAGCGAGACGGTTGAAATTTCAACGTCAACCAGCCCTCCATCCTTGCGTTTGATTTGAAATTCGTATTGCGAAGGCAATTCTTCGCCGCGCTTTCGCGCCTCATAGCGTGCTTCGACGATGGCTTGACTTTTTTCGGACAAAAGATCTGCAAAATCGAAAGTTTGCGATACTACCTCATTAGACTTATAACCTGTCAGATCGAGAAAACGTTGGTTACAGTATTCAAAATTTCGGTTTCTGATTAAATAAATGGCATCAAAAGCATTCTCGACCAGCATTTTGTATTTTCGTTCGCTATCAATTAATGCTTGTTCGGCCTGTTGGTGTGCTTCATTGAGCAACTCCTGCTCTGTCTGGTTTTTGATGGCGATGAATACACCATTGATGCCCGAATCTGGACTAACAGGTTGGAATGTGAAGTTTAACACATGCGTTTGATTGTCGACACGAAATTCTTTCTTTGACGAGACCAGATTACCACTCATGGCCAGCTCAAGATGTTCGGTAAACGCACTTAATTCCTGAGCATCAATATATTGCAGAACGGGTTGTCCTTTTTCAATCCGCCGGTTGTTGAAAAAAAGCGCACTTCGATCGGCTTTTTCGTTGAAATACCGAATCACTTTGTTTTCATCCACAAAAATCAATGCATCATCGCTTTCCTGCAGAAGCGCTTGAAAAAGACGTTCATCGCTGTATGAAAATGCTTCCTGATGATGCGCCTGAGTAGCGAAATGTTTAAGATGAAAGGCTTTGACCAACCATTCGTTTTCGGCCCATTGTATTGTTAGCTCAAAGGGTGTACAGTGATTAACTTTGTAACACCAGGTAATCTTCATTTGTTCAGGAACTCCGGTCTCCTTTGTTCTGTTGAGAGCGTTCAGCACAAAATGACTATCTTCTTTTTTTACGAAAATTTCAAATGGCTTTCCAATAACATCTGAAGCCTCTACTTTCAAAAGTTTCTTCCATGGACCATAAGCTGTAGTAATGATGAATTGAGCATCGATCGTTAACCACAACTCATTGCTTGCTGACAAAAAACTATCGATCATTTTCCGGTTCATAATTTATGTTTTTAGTTGTGCAGATGCTATTACCTTGGTTTAGATTCAAATCCATAATTTTGAAGTTTCTGCAGCAATACTTTCATTGAAATTGGTTTCGAAACATATTCATTGCATCCGGCATTTAGTGCCTTTTGTTCATCGCCTGTCATGGCAAAAGCGGTGACAGCAATAATGGGGATCGTTTTATTAAATTCCCGGATTTTTTGGGTGGCTTCCAAACCATCCATTTCTGGCATTTTGATGTCCATCAGCACCAGGCTTGTTTCGGGATTGGCTTTGCAATACTCAACGGCTTCTATTCCGTTAACAGCTCTCGACACTTTGGAAACAGTCAGCTGCCGAAGCAAAATCTCAAGCACAAAATAATTTGAATCTTCGTCTTCGGCAATGAGGATTGTGGGCTTTTCTTTTGAGATTTCCTTTTTAGGTTTTTCTGGTTCGGCAGGCATTTCGTTCACCAATGGCAACGAAAGTGTGAAGACTGATCCAACACCTTTTTCAGATTCGAGGCTCACCTTACCTCCAAGTAACTCCATGATCCCTTTTACGATTGTGAGACCAAGGCCACTGCCTTCAAATCGCCGAACGCTGCCTTGCTCTTCCTGCGTAAATCTATCGAAAACACGCTGTTGCGAATCAGCTGCTATTCCCACGCCTGTATCCTTGACAAATATTTCCAACAATCCCCTGCGTTTATTAAAGCCTATAGTAATGCTTCCATGGCTGGTAAATTTTACCGCATTCGACAGGAGATGATTGATGGCTTTGCCCAATAATTCACGGTCGGTATCGAGATTCACATCTTCATCAGCAAAATCTTTTTCGAACTGAAGACCCTTTTCCTGTATACTTGGCTCAAACTTATCGATAAACTCATTGAGCAGTCCTTTCAAACCAAAGTTTTTGACAAAGCACTCCATGTTGTCGGACGTAAGCAACGACATATCCATGTAATCGGTTATCGTTTGGATCAACCGGTCAGTACTCAGGTTGATGATACCAACGAGTTCGTTAATTTCATCCTTGCTGATATCCGGATCGCTTAGCAGAGAGGAGGCACCCATAATCCCATTAAGCGGAGTACGTACTTCATGCGAAATATTGTTCATGAAGTTTGTTTTCAGATTGTCGCTTGCTTCGGCCAGCATTTTTGCTTCCTTGAGTGCATTCTCAGCCTTTAGTTTTTCGGTAATATCATTGACCAAAACCAGTCTGTACTTTTTGCCCTCGGGCGAGGGAACTGCATGCGATGTAATTTCAACATCCAATATCCTTCCATCTTTAGTCAGATGTTTCCAAACATCACTCTGCTGAAATGTTTCGGCATGTTGCTTGATGTTCTGCTCAAGCCTTCTGGCTTCACTTTCGGGCCTGATATCTTTCAGCGTCATGTTTAAAAATTCCTCTTGAGAGTATCCATAATGCTCAACAGCAGTTGTGTTTACCTCAAGAAACTTGAGCGTATCTACATCATAAATCCACATGGGAAGCGGATTGTTCACGAACATATCACGGTAACGCTTCTCACTGTTAATAACCTCTTGAGATAACCTCTTCCATTCGGTGATATCTTCCTTAACTGCCAGATAATGTGTGATTTCACCTTCATCATTGATAACAGGCGCAATGGTAGCAGATTCCCAGTAAAGTGTACCATTCTTTTTCCTGTTGTGAAACTCGCCATGCCAAACGTTTCCGCTGCTGATGGTTTCATACATGTTTTCGTAAGCAGATTTTGGCAATTCACCCGATGAAAACAGCCGTGGGTTTTGGCCAATCAGTTCGCCCGGCAGGTATCCTGATACCTCCGCTGCCCTTGGGTTGACATATTCAATTTTTCCTTTAAGATCAGTAATGACAATAGAAACCGGCGATTGCTCAACAGCCCTAGTGAGCTTGGAAAGTTCCTGCTCAAAAATTTTCCGGTCGGTGATATCAAAGAAAGTTTTGATGAGGTATTTAACGCCCCCCATGTAATAACTTTCGACAGAGAAAAGCCCGTATCTTTTTTCGCCGGTGCGCGTTTTGATGGGAACTTCTATTTCGTGCACGTAACCCCTGTTGGTAATTTCGTTGATGATTGATGTTCGAGTGGCGCCGTCAATAATCCCCAGATCCGTGATTTTCGTATTGATGAGGGTATCGCGAGTGAAACCTGTAGAGCGACTCCAGGCATTGTTGGCGTCAATGATTGTTCCGTCTGAGAATTTGGTAATCGCGATTGCTACCGGACTTGAATAAAACGACTTTGAAAAACGTTCCTCTGAAGCACGAAGTGCTTCTCCTGCTTTTTTCTGCTCCGAAACATCCTCAACTATACCAATTCCACTCACCACTTTCCGATTGGCATCAAAAACAGGTGTAAACAACAACTTCAGGTCAACTACTTTGCCAGATGTGACGGAATGGTATGTATCTTCATACTTTGCTACTTTGCCACTAAGCGATTCATGCAGAGCAGCAACCAATTTTTGATCCGGCAGTATCGTCATATCCAAACCAATCAACTTTTCGGCCGGCGACCCAATGATTTGGGTAAAATGTTCATTACAATTTTTGATAATCCCTTTTTCATCAAAATTGATGATCCCGATAGGTGCATTTTCAAAAATTTGTTTAAAAACCTCTTCCGACTGTCTGAGTTTTTCAACAGCTTTTTTCCGTTCTGTGATATCATAACCATTGGCAATGGTTGACTTCACAAATTGTCCGGATTTATCCAGTAGGTTCGCCGTGTTCCATAAAAGTGACCGTAATTCGCCATCCTTGCGTTTGATCATGATTTCTTTCGACTCAAGCCGGTCGCCAAGTGTTGCTTCATGAATCAACTGCATGCTTTGTGCTTTCGTATCATCAGGAAATAGAATGTCTATTTCTGTATTGATCATTTCCTCTTCTTCGTAGCCACTGATTTTTTCGAAAGCCTTATTAAACCGCCTGATCTTCAACTGATCATCCCACTCAATGATAGGAGCGTTGGCATAATTGATAAGATTTTCAAGATATTCTTTGGCTTCAAAAAGCATTTCTTCATTGCGCTTGTTGATGTCAATATCGGTGTGGGTTCCAAGCATGCGGACAGGATTTCCCTGCGGATCCCATTCAATAATTTTGCCCAACGAAAGAATCCATTTCCAATTTCCATCGGCTGTTAGTTGCCTAAATTCGATGCGGTATTCATCGAATTTTCCCTGGAGATAGTCGTCATGGTATTTGTTGCATCTCTCACGGTCGTCAGGATGCATTCTTTCAATCCAGCTGTCATATGTTTCTACAAAATCATCCGGATTGTAGCCCAACATTGTTGCATACTTATCGCTTACAATTGCTTCTCCAGTAATGATATCAAAATCGTAAAGGCCCTGATTTGTAGAATCTATGGCCAGACTAAGCCTGATCGATGACTCATCCAGCATCTGGGAGGCGTTCACCTTGTCTGTCACATCCCTTGATATTCCAAGTATTCCCGTAACCTGATTTTGATCGTTGTAAACAAAACGGAGCGAGGCTTCTATCCAAATAAGGCTGCCATTTTTGTGTTTTTCTTCGAAAACCAACACCCGCTTATGGTCTTTTGATATATTACCCTCCCGCAATAAACGCATTTCCTCCGCAAAAACCTTTTTAATGAGCTTTTCTGATTCAGGAGTCAGGACGTCCCAAATCTCTTGTTTCATGGTCTCTGCAACAGTATATCCAACCAGTTTTTCAATAGTGGGGCTCACATATTGAAAACGCAATTTCAGGTCGAGCATGAAGATCACGTCGGTCGTGTTCTCTGCAATCATCCGGTACTTTTCTTCGCTTTTCTGCAACAGTTGCATGGCTTGGATACTATTGCGTTCTATTTTGTTTCTGGCCATAATTTCGTTGATAGCCAGCGGCAAACGTTTCATGTTTTCTTTGATGATGTAATCGTTGGCACCATTGCGCATACATGAAACAGCAATTTCTTCGTTTTTTGAGCCTGTTAAGATGATAAAAGGCATTTGCGGATCAAACTCCCGGGCAAGCTTAAGAGCCTCCATCCCATTAAATTGTGGCATGGAATAATCTGCTATAACAAGATCGGGCCTGAATATTTTAAGCTGATTTTCAAAATCTTGGGCATTTTCGACCAAGACAGCTTCAATTTCAATCCCTTCTGCGTGAATGATTTTTTTAGCCAATTCGAAATCCAGTGATTCATCTTCAGCAAATAATACTTTTATTTTTTCTTCCATGCTACGTATTTTTATTACTGAACGTTATGCTTTCTATTCAATGCCAGTTGCAAACTGAAAAAAGTTAAACATCTTCTTAAAATGGCTACCCGTCAGCAGCTGACAATTGTCTAGGATTCATGCGCTGGCTTGGCTCATTATCTCTTTCAGGAAATGCGGTTTTGGCAAAATTCTTCCTTTAGAATAGTCTGCTAATGTAAAGAAAAACGCACAAAAACGCAATGGCCCTGTTGGCAGATGTTTTATAGAAAGCAATAGAATGGTTTCAGCAAATAAAAATTGAAAATACATAGCCCAAAACCTAACGAGAAACCGAAACGAAATATCCTGATATTATGCAGATTGAGACACAACAAGTTTTCCTTGCGCCATCAGTTTTTGGGTAATTTTTTTCAGGATTTTTTTGCGGTTTTGTAAACCTTGTTGTCTGAATTCGATATGATCGTCGCCAGTATTCTCAGCTAGACCATGCCAGATATTGATTCTGTCGGCCATTTTCAAATACCAGGCAACTTCTGTAACCGGTGTTTGCTGATTCAGAGATGTTGGGTCATCATCGAGCAAATGATAAACCTGATTGAGTGTAACGACCCCTTCGGTCACCACTTCCATTCCTTCGAGTTCATAGGCAGGTGGTGTAATCATGCTCCCCGAATCAATCACATTTAAGGGCATATGGTTTTGCTGGGCAACAAGTTTGGCTGACGTGCCACCACAAACGATGTGAATTCCTTCGCTATCGAGGAATGACTGCACCCATTTGCTATCGTCTATCTTATTTACAGGTGGTCCGCTCAAAAGATTGACTATCACACCCCGCCTGTTGAGCGCAAATATTACGGAACAGTCGTCTCCCTTGCCTAATGGCCAGTACTGACGGGCTTTATCGTGAATGGATTGCGCAAGCTGTGTACCCTGAAGACGATCGACTGGCAGCAGCGATTGTGTGTATCGCCTGACGCCTTCTGATTCCCATCCAAGCGGAAAAAATTTACCGACACCTGCTTGTGTAATCCCATCAGAAAACAGCATCAGGCCTTCGCCTTTGCCGACCATACAAGTCGATTCGTGAATAATAGCTTTGTTCTGTGTGTAAACCCTGTCGCGCAGCAACTGAGCATAGGTATTCGTAACCAGCATGGGCATGGGCATTTCGTAGGTAAGCACAGTGGTGTGTCCATTGTTGAGCATGCGCGCAATGGCAAAAACTGCAAAAGGAGCGCCTGTTCCCCAAGCCTGATCCATGGTGCGTGTCATGGCAGCAAAGGCTTCCCGCAGACTCATTCCCTCCCTGATAAGCTGCAGCAATCGCGACACACACATGGTAGCCGCAATATGTGCTTTGATACCCGACCCAAGCCCATCCGACAACACAATTGTCGTGGCAGTATGATCCCGGAAAACGCCATAGGCATCACCGCAGGGATCACCTGTTTTTTTTGACGATTGCGCCGCAAATACGTCCGTGTGTATATAAATTTGCTCTGCCACCCGAAATTTATTTTTACTATTTTTTAATAGAATCTATCAGTTTACTGAGCATTGCTTCGCCTTTGGCAGTGTGCTCGCCCAAAAATTGAGCCAGTTCCTGTGCCATGCTGATCTGGTGGTCGATGAGTTCCTGCGCTTTTAAAACCGTTTCTGCTTTGATCTCGTTGAGTTGTTCACTTTTCACCTGTAAATCAGTCACATCAATAAATATCCCAACATACTGTTGCTGATCAGGAATGGAATAGCTCATTTGATGACAAATGAGATTATAGTTGTTGTAATGAACTGTTTGGCGAATGAGTGTTTCGGTGCCGGTTGACAGTTTTTCAAAAGCATCCGGATCAATCAGATAAGAAATGGGCCTGCCTATTAAGGCATCAGAACAAGAGAACATCTTTTTAAAAGATTCGTTCATGTGCATGATGGCTAGTTTATGGTTGAGCAAAACGATGCCGTTTGGATCATGCCGGATCATGGTGTCAAATTTTTGTTCAGCCATTTGACGCATAAAGGGCATACACATTTCCGGCTCGGCCAAACCGTTTAAAACCGCTATAGCTTTTTCGCGGCAACTGTTGTAACCGCATGCCATACAATTTAGCTCGTCTTCTGGTTTGTGCTTTCCGATTGCGGCAAGTACCTGCCTGATTTCCTCTTCAGAAAATGATTTTGAAGCCTTTGATTTACTTGAGTAGACTGCTTTAAAATTATTTAAGCCAAATACTTTAGCTTCCTGGATACCGGGATTTTGCCGGGCATAGTTGATGATCTCGTTGCGTCTGGTATAGCTACCTTTCTTTTGCCTGGCAGCAGGTCCGTTGATACATCCCTGTTTGCAAAACAAAGGCTCGATAATCCATTTGGCTTGCGGTTGCCCGGCCATCGATTGCAGGAGTTCATCCAGTTCATGAAATCCACTGATGGCTAACACCTTTTCATCCAGCACATCGGTTTGCAGGTGAGCCGTACGGAGCAAACCTCCTTCAAGTGGAAAAAGCCTGGCATCTCCGCTTACAGGCACATCAAAGCTGCTTTCTTCACAACTTTCCAGGTTGATCTGTCGCCAAGCAAACAGTTCGTCCAATTCTTCAAAAGTCAATACAGCATCGATGAGCGTAAGGTTTTGTTTTTGTGTGGCTTCATCCTTTTTAGCAATACAGGGCCCGGCAAAAACGAACTTCATGGCAGGATCTTCCTGCTTAATCAAACGTGCGTGGGCAACCATGGGCGACACAACAGGCACAAGATTGTCAGTAAATTGTGGTCGGTATTGAGCTATGTAACTGACCACAGCCGGGCAGGCCGTGCAAATATGATTTTGATCAGGATTTTGTTCAATGTAGGAAGAACTGGCTGCTGCCGTGTACCAAGCACCTACGGCCGTTTCTGCAACATACTGAAAGCCCAAGGCCCGCAATGCGGATGGCAACCTTTTAAAAGCCCATTCGCTGTAACAGCTTGCAAAAGAGGGCGCAATACTGATGGCAACCCGGTCGCCTTTTTCCAACATGTCGATGACTTTGCTGTAATCAGTTCTGTAGGCCTTGGCATGTTGCGGACACTCATCGATGCAGGTGCCACAGGCTATGCAAAGTTCGGGCACGACCTGAGCCTGCCCATGGTCCATTTTTATGGCATGAACGGGGCAAACGCGCACGCAACGGTAGCAATCGCGGCACATGGCCTGACTAGTATAAACAATCGGGAGCTTTTCTGTCGGTTTTATTTGACTTACCATATTTTCTAAAGGTTTAAACTAACGAGGCAGGCTGTGGCAATAAGGGGAATAAAACCTACAGCCGCCTCAATAGCCTTCACTAACCAATTGTTCGCTGTGTCAGGCATTCATCAATGCACCGATACGGGCAATTTCCTGATCCAACACTTTCTTAGCTTTTTCAAAGCTGGCGTGCTCAATCACGTGTTGGTTTACACGAAGAACCGGACCACGGTCGCAACGTTCAAAGCAGAATGTTGCTTTTACATCTACCATTTCTTCCTGACCTTCAAATCCAACAATATCTTCCAGCTTATTTTCAGTGACATACTGCATCAGCTTCTTGAGCAATTCCTGCGAACCCTTTAAAAAGCAGTTTGTCCCTACACAAACACAAACTTCAATTTTTGGGTGTTCAGTATCTCTGATCGTCAGCAGTTGTTCTGTTATTCTCTTACGTCCGTGATAGTGGGTATGCAAAAGTTCGTGTGCCTTATGCCCTCCTACTTCGCCCAGTATCATCTGGTAGAGTTCTTTCACATAGGGATTTTCCTGCGATTTGTGCAGCTGTAACTGTTTGTCGACATTGTAAAGCGATTGGGCACGTTTTTCGCGGAAATCCGGCTCAAAACTTATGGGTTGACCACCTCCAGCAATACAACCTCCAGGGCAAGCCATGACTTCGATGAGGTCGTAATCTGACTCACCGGCAACAATTTTCTCGCAAAGTATCCGTGCATTGCTCAGGCTGTGTGCCACAGCAAGTTTCAGTTTAATCGAACCAATCTCAAGCTCGGCACTCCGGATCCCGTCCATTCCACGTACCATTTTGAAATCGTTAGCTGCCAGCTTTTCGCCTGTAATTTTCTCATATGCAAATCTCAATACTGCCTCGCTCACACCACCGGTATTGCCAAAAATAACGCCCGCACCAGTTTTAAAGCCCAATGGTAAATCAAACGACTCCGGTGTCAGCTTTCTGAATTGCAAACCGGTTTCGTGTATCATCCTTCCGAGTCCTTCGGTAGTTAATACATGGTCTACTTCTGCAACACCCTCATGGATAAACTCTTCGCGTTTCGCTTCAAATTTTTTGGCCGTGCAAGGCATAATGGAAACAATCACCAACTGCTCGGGCTTGATTCCCAATAATTTTGGCAAAGTTTCTCTTGCTACCGATCCAAACATCTGCTGTGGCGATTTGCAACTCGATAGATTGGGCAAAAGCTCCGGATAGTATTGCTCGGCAAATTTGACCCAACTCGGGCAACAGGAAGTAAACTGTGGCAGGTTTTCGCCTTTAAGCTTGCGCTGGATAAACTCAGTTGCTTCTTCGAGTACGGTAAGATCGGCTGCAAAAGAAGTGTCGTACACCTGGTCGAATCCTAATCGTTTGAGGGCAGCCACAATCTGACCGGTGGTTGCACTTCCGGCTTCCATACCAAAACCTTCGCCCAAGGCTACCCGAACAGCAGGAGCAAGTTGTGCAACGACATATTTGTCAGGGTCGTTGATGGCTTTCCAAACCTCTTCAGTTTCAGGCTTTGGCGTGAGTGCACCAACCGGACAAACAGCAACGCATTGTCCGCAGTAAACGCACTCTACGTCAGCAAGACTTTTAAGGAAAGCAGGAGCCACAGTTGTTTTTGCACCACGATTCACAAACTCTATGGCACCAACTGACTGTATTTCTTTGCAGGCTCTCACGCAATCGCCACACAGCACACATTTGTTCGGATCGTGTACAATACTCCACGATTTGTTATCGATAGGTTCAACCTTATCTGTTTTTTTGAAACGGACTTTTGTAACTCCAAGTCTGCGGGTAAGGTCCTGTAGCTTGCAGTTGTTTGAGCGGGAACAACTCGGACAACTCACATCGTGATTTGCAAGCAGGAGTTCAAGATTCACTTTACGAATCTGTCGCACCTCGGCTGTGTTGGTTTTTACAACCATCCCATCGCGGGGCGGAACTGAACAGGTAGCCTGAATTCCCATGCCATCAATGTCGCTCACGCAGAGGCGGCATGCGCCATATGTGCTCAGATGCGAGTGGTAGCAAAATGTTGGCAGCTCGATATCAGCCTTCCGAATAAGCTCCAGAACATTCTTTTCATTTTCGATTGGGACATTGATCCCATCTATATTGATTATTCCTTTTGTTTCCATTTTTCTGTGTCTTTAGTTAAATCCAATTACGGCGTCAAACTTGCAAACCTGGTGACAAACACCGCATTTGGTGCAAAGAGCAGCATCAATCACATGCGGCTGTTTTTTATTGCCGCTGATGGCTCCGACCGGACATTTACGAGCACAAGCTGTGCATCCGATGCATTTTTCGGGATCGATACTGATGCTGGCCAGGGCCTTGCAATTGTTGGTTGCACATCGTTTGTCGTGGATATGCTCAAGGTATTCATCTTTAAACTTCACAATGGTTGAAAGTACTGGGCTTGGAGCTGTTTTTCCAAGTCCGCAGAGTGAAGCTTTCTTGACCACATTGCCTACTTCTTCGAGCAATTCAAAAGTTTCATCCGTCGCTCTTCCTTCGATGATATCATCGAGCATCGATAGCATTTGCTTGGTTCCTTCGCGGCAAGGCACGCATTTTCCGCAGCTTTCGCTTTGGGTAAAATTCATGAAGAAACGGGCAATCTGCACCATGCACGATTGTTTGTTCATCACAACCAAACCACCGGAACCTACCATGGCACCTTTTGCAATCAGATTATCATAATCAATGGGCAAATCGAGGTCTTCCTCGGTAAGACAGCCACCTGACGGGCCACCAATCTGCACGGCTTTAAAACCTTCGCCTGTGACTTTTCCATCATCGTTTGTAACTCCGCCACCGATATTGTAAACGATTTCGCGCAAGGTGGTTCCGAAAGGCACTTCAATCAGCCCTGTATTGGCCACGTGACCCGTTAGTGCAAAAGTTTTTGTCCCTTTCGAGTTGGCTGTACCAAATGAATTGAACCAGCCTGGTCCTTTACGAATGATAAGCGGCACAGCAGCCAAAGTTTCTACATTATTGATGACGGTTGGTTTACCAAAAAGTCCTTTTTGTGCCGGAAACGGAGGTTTGGGCATGGGCATACCTCGTTTTCCTTCGATTGAGGCCATCAAAGCTGTTTCTTCACCACACACGAAAGCGCCAGCGCCTTCCATGATGTGGATGAACATATTGTGTCCGCTACCAAAAATATCGTCGCCAAGTACACCTGCATCCATGGCGTCTTCAATAGCTTTGCGCATGCGTTGCACTGCCAGTGGATATTCGAGTCTGACATAAACATAGGCTTCATCTGCTCCGATGGCACGGGCGGCAATCATCATGCCTTCAAGCACTCGGTGCGGATTGCCTTCCATCAGACTGCGGTCCATAAATGCACCCGGATCGCCTTCATCGCCATTGCAGATGACATATTTTTTTGTGCTCGGCTCTGCCAGCGTGAGCATCCATTTGCGGCCCGTTGGGAAACCACCACCACCACGGCCTCTCAGACCTGATTCGATGATACTGCTGCACACCTCATCGGGTGTCATATATAAAAATGCCTTCTCGGCTGCTGCATAACCATCATGGGCAATATACTCGCGGATGTTTTGAGGATCAACGTGTCCACATTCGCCCAAGACGAGTCGGTTTTGTCTTTTATAAAAAGGGATATCGAGTTGCCCTTTGCTCTTGCTACCATCTACCGGATTGATATAGAGCAATCTGTCGATGACTTCATCTTTCAAAATGGATCGTTCAACGATTTCCTGGACATCTTCAACCTTCACCTTCGTGTACATGGTTTCGTCGGGCAAAATATTGACAAGCGGACCCTGAGCGCAGAATCCCTGGCAACCACTGCCAGTAAGCTGTACATTGGTTTTATCGTCGTGACGATTCAATTCGAGATCGACAAAAAGTTCAATTCCTGCTTGCTGAATTGCCTCTTCAAAGGCAGCGTATACGCTTAATGCCCCATTGGCGATGCATCCTGTTCCGGCGCAGATCACAATTCTTTTGTGGATGCTTTCAGCAGCTTTTGTGTAATTTTCCTTGACCTGTTTAAGGTCTATTGTTGCTAGTGTTTCCATCTTTAATTCTTTTACAAAGAGTTTTCGTCCACTGCAGCAGCAGTTTCACCGGCTAAAATTTCTTCTAATATGGCATTACATTTTTTGGTATTGACCTCGCCATACACTTTTTCGTTGATCACCATCACTGGTGCAAGTCCACAGGCCCCCAGGCAACTCACTGCTTCAATCGTAAACAGCATATCGTCGGTAGTGTGCTTTTGTTCGCTTAATCTAAGTTTGCCCCGAAGCGTGTCAAGCAATTTAGATGAGCCTTTTACATGGCAAGCGGTGCCATCACAAACTTTGATGACATACTTTCCTTTTGCTTCGAGCGAAAAATGCGCGTAAAAAGTGGCTACCCCATACACTTCAGCGACGGGCATGTTGAGTGCCGTGGCAACATAGGTGAGCACTTCCTGTGGCAGATAACGGTATTCATGCTGTACCTGCTGAAGGATGGTGATAAGGCGTGTTTTGTCGTAATTGTGCTTTTCGATAATTTCGAGCACCTGCTGAAACTGCCTTACTTTGTTGTTCGTTTGCGTGTTAACTGTGTTCATGTTTATTTCTTTAAAAGGGAAATGTCTTCCCGCTATATTTCTTCTTTGATTGCAGCAAGTTTATTGAGCATTACTGCCAGGTTTGCATAAATATGCGTGTCCTGAATGATCACATTGGAAGGAACCTTAAGTGCAATTGGGGTAAAGTTCCAAATGGCTTTGATGCCCCAACCAACCATTAAATCAGCAATTTGTTGTGCTACTGATGCCGGTGTTGTAATAATACCAATGGTAATATGCAGCCGGCCTGCGAGGTCACGAAATTTCTCCAGATCGAAAACAGGAATGCCAGCCACTTCTGTTCCGATTTTCTTCTTGTCGGTATCAAATGCTGCAACGATTTTCATGCCTGCTTCACGAAATCCCTGATACTGCATCAAAGCACTGCCCAAAAATCCAGCACCAACCAAAAAGGCTTCATGCTTTCTGTTAAATCCCAAAAATTCTTCCAGTCCACCGATCAGCTCATCCACTCCATAGCCCACTCGTGTGCGCCCGGTAATGCCAGTATATGAAATGTCCTTGACCACCTGAGTGGGATCCACATTTAGCTGACGCGCCAACTGCGGAGCAGAAACAAACAGCACGTGCTCATCGTGCAGGCGATGTAAGATTGTCAGGTACGAAGGCATTCTTCTTACCGTAGGTTCTGGCACGGGCTGTGGTTTTTTGACGAGTGTATTTTGCAGTTCCATTTCAATGTTTTTTGATGCAGCAAAAGTAATAAATTGTATAATTAATTAAAGATTTTTTTCTTTATTAAGATGTAATTTATACCTGATCTAAATAAACCGTTCTTCGCTTTTTAGATATAGATATAAATAATATATCATTGTATTACTGTATTTTAAAGAATATTGCATATAACAAAATCCACATTCATTAAAGAATATTATATTTATTAGAAAAGTAATTTAAACCTCCTATTTGAAGATGTTTTTCTTAAATAAAGCAATCATTTGCCCGAAAATTGGATATGTAATTGATTTCCTATCGGTATATTGTTTTATATTTGCAATCAAGCGAAGAAAAGACATGGACAAACCCCCGAAAAAAAATAAAAGAGATGTATTTCTGACCTATAAAATCTGGCTGTCAGGAGTAACCGGAGGTGGCAAGGTCAGCGACAGCACTTTTGCACTTTTGCACCAAATCAATATATTAGGTTCTATCAAAACTGCTGCAGATGAAATTGGCATAAGTTACAGGAAAGCCTGGGGTGATATTGAACAGGCAGAAACTATTTTGGGCTACCAGCTGATTGAAAAACACCGTGGCGGCAAAGATGGCGGGAACTCAAGCCTGACTTCAGGTGGCAAAAAACTACTTGAAGCCTATCATGCACTACAGCAGCGTTTTGATGACAGCGTAGAAGAAGCATTTGCCGAGTTTAAAAAATCAGTATCCAGTCAACATGAATAAGCTGATTTGGTTATCGTTTATTGGTCTGGTGCTGGTATTGACTTCCTGTAAAGGGGATCAAAAAGCAAATCCCATTCGCATTTTCCATGCGGGCAGCCTAAGCCATCCAATGCGCTTGCTCACTGAAACTTATCAGGAAATGCATCCGGATCAGTCATTTTTGCTTGAAGCAGCCGGCTCACTTAACACCATCCGCAAAGTTACTGATTTGCACAGGCAGGCGGATCTGGTTGGCTCTGCAGATTACCAGTTAATCGATCAGCTGCTGATCCCTGACTTCAGTCGATTCAACATTGCATTTGCTTCAAACAGCATCGTTTTGGCATATGCTGATTCCTCTTTGCGTGCATCGCTCACCCAGAAAAACTGGCTCAATACTCTCCTGACCAGCCAAGCTTCCATTGGCGCATCAGACCCAAATGCCGACCCATGTGGCTACCGAGCGCGTTTATGCCTGCAGTTGGCAGGATTTATGGAGGGTATCAATCGGCCTGATGAACAAATCCTGTCTGGCGAACGTTATGTGGAACGCCCTAAAGAAACTGACCTGATTGTACTCCTCAATACACGAACCATTGATTATTTGTTTACATACGAAAGTCTTGCCAGGCAATACGAACTCCATTATCTTAAACTTTCCGATTCAGTAAACCTGAGTAATCCCAAGCTCAACAATTGGTATCAACAGGCAGGTCTGAATGTGCGTGGAAGTCAATCTGGCGATTCATTGCAGGTAAAAGGAGAAGCCATCGTTTATGGAATCAGCATCCTAAAAACAGCTGAGGCAAACAAACAAGTTTGGGAATTTTTACAGATGATGCTTAACCCGGAAATTGGCGGCAAAATCCTTCAAGAGTCCGGGCTCCACCCTCTTAATCCAGCTTTGGTGCAAAACCCGGAAGAATATCCCGAAACAATTATACCCCTGATTAAACATCAATAATTAACTATAAGAATATGAAACATTTATGTCCTACTTGTGATATCAAGCCTGCCTTGGAAAGGTTGGGTATCAAAGATATGAATCATGGTGCCAGCACAGGTGCTGTATGGCTCGAAACCAATGGCGAAATACTAAAAAGCACAGCTTCGTGTGATAACCGCCTAATTGCTGAAGTCAGGCAGGGAACATGGGACGATTACCAGTTTATCATGGAAAAAGCCCAGGAAGCCTTTCAATATTGGCGTATGGTGCCTGCTCCAAAACGGGGCGATATCGTCCGGCAAATGGGTAATGAATTTCGCCGTCACAAGGAAGATCTAGGCCGGTTGGTGAGTTACGAAATGGGCAAAATCTACCAGGAAGGCCTTGGCGAAGTGCAGGAAATGATTGACATAGCAGATTTCTCATTGGGCATTTCGCGCCAGCTTTATGGCTATACCATGCACAGCGAGCGCGAACGTCATCGCATGTACGATCAATATCACCCACTGGGTGTGGTTGGTGTAATCACTGCCTTTAATTTTCCGGTCGCAGTTTGGGCATGGAATGCCATGCTGGCATTGGTTACCGGCAATGTCGTTCTGTGGAAACCCTCGTCAAAAGTGCCCTTGTGTGCTGTTGCGATTCACAATATTATTGCAGATGTTCTCAAACGGAATGAAGTGCCTGAAGGTGTTACCAACCTGATTATTGGAAGCTCCAAGCACATTGGCGACAACTTCTTATCTGACAAGCGTGTACCGCTTATCTCATGCACAGGCAGCACAGCTGTTGGTCGTCGTGTTGGCCGAATTGTAGGCGAAAGACTTGGTCGAACCTTACTTGAGCTGGGCGGAAACAATGCCATTATCATCACAGACAAAGCAGATCAGGATATGGCTTTACGTGCCACCGTTTTTGGTGCCGTGGGAACAGCCGGACAAAGATGTACATCAACCAGGCGACTAATCATTCATGAATCGATCTACGATAGTTTTAAAGAAAAACTTATCAATGCCTACAAACAAATTCGCATCGGATGCCCACTTGATCCTGATGTGCTCGTTGGGCCACTGATCGACCTGAGTGCTGTTGAGTCCTTTAAATATGCACAGGAACTTTTACTGAAAGAAGGTGGCAAGATTCTTTATGGCGGCGAAGTGCTAACAGGACCCGGGTATGAGTCGGGCTGTTATGTTCGTCCAATGTTAGCCGAAGCCGAAAAACATTACCAGATTGTGCAGGAAGAAACCTTCGCCCCAATTCTTTACCTGATGAAATATAAAACGCTGGAGGAAGCCATCGCTATGCATAACAATGTGCCGCAAGGACTTTCATCGGCCATGTTTAGCACTGACATGCGCGAAACTGAGCGTTTTCTCTCGCACGAAGGATCAGATTGTGGTATTGCCAATATCAATATCGGTACTTCAGGTGCTGAGATCGGTGGTGCTTTCGGTGGCGAAAAAGACACCGGTGGTGGCCGCGAATCGGGTAGTGATGCCTGGAAAGTGTATATGCGCCGCCAAACAAATACCATCAACTTTAGCAGTGACTTGCCATTTGCACAAGGCATCAAATTTGTTTTGTAACCTTGCCAAAGATTAGCACTTGTTTATCATCATTCACAAAAAAAGCCGGGACAGTCAAAGAGTCACGGCTTTTTTTAACAACCGATTTCGGTCCTTGTTTTGTCTGTTTTAGGCCTACAAGGCTAAGCAATTAAATTTGATTGTAGCTTTGCGGGGCCAAATGAGTTATTTTTGCTGATGCTAATAGGCATATGCTCTTGAATGATAATTTCTTAGGCATTGAAATCGGATCATAAAAAATGAAAAGAAAACTGAAATCGAAACTACTGGCGGGCTTCATGCTGCTGGTAAGTTTACTCATTGTTGCAGGATCAATCTCTATTTTTGAATTTTTAAACCTTGGAAAAACGGTTTCTTCGCTGATCGATAACAATTACAAAACCATCGTGGCATCCCGTTCGATGCTCGAAGCGCTCGAACGCGAAGACAGTGGCATTTTGCTTTTGATGCTTGGACAATGGGAAAGAGGACGTGGCATTCTGGAAGAGGCAGACAGTCTGTTTCTGGATGCACTGGAGCTTGCAAAAAAAAATGTAACAGAGAAAAACGAACAAGCTGTTGTCGACAGTATTTCCGATGCTTACCACTTTTACAGGTCGAAATGGCAAATGCCGATTGTCGACACACAAAAAGAAGGTAACATCACCTGGTATGAGCACAACATTCACCAGGACTTTCTGGAAACCAAAGGTTTTGTCGACGACTTGATGACACTCAATCAGAACAACCTTTACGAAGAGGCTTCAACCCTCAAAGACAAAGCGCATCGCGCAATTATGCCCGGAATTGTCGCGATTATCGGAGCCTTGTTATTTTCTGTTTTGCTTAATTTCTATATCAACGTTCAGTTTGTCAACCCGCTCAAACGCCTGATCAAAGCCATTAAAACCCACCATCCCGACGATCGTTTGCTGGAAACTAATATCCGATCGGAAGACGAAATCAAAGAATTGGAGCGCGAGGTAAACAAAATGATCATTCGCTATTCGCGAAAAGACTAATTTGACTACTTGTTATCATGAGAGCAGAAGTTGTTATTAAGTATTTGGGATATGTATTGCTGTTCAATGCCGTCTTTTTGCTGATTTCGTGGATCCTTTCAGTATTTATGGACCCCGCACCAACTACAGCTTTGTTGTTTACAGCCCTGATTTGTATCATTTTCGGGCTTTTTCCGCTCGTGTTTTCGGCCAATTACGACAGCATCAGTTTTCCTGAAGGCATCATTATCGTGGTGGCCGGTTGGTTAATTACCTGTACGATCGGCATGTTGCCCTACATCATGTGGGGTGGCGAATTTACCCTGGCCAATGCGTTTTTTGAAAGCGTATCCGGTTTCACGACAACCGGATCCACCGTACTGAATAACATAGAGGGACTTCCTTATGGCTTGCTTTTTTGGCGTTCGTCCACGCACTGGATTGGCGGTGTAGGCATCATTATTTTTGTCTTGTTGATCCTTCCACATGCCAAAAACGCTCGGATTACCTTACTCAATACTGAAATGAGTGAGCTGTCAAAATCGAATTTTCATTACAAAGCCCGCACTACCATCAGAATTCTGGTCGTGGTTTATCTGGGACTCACTTTGGCCGAGACCATTTCGCTTCGTATTGCCGGCATGAACTGGTTCGATGCAGTGAACCACTCCTTTGCCACTATTGCTACAGGTGGTTTTTCGACCAAAAACACCAGTGTTGCCTATTATAACAGTCCAGTAATTGAAAGTATTATCATGCTGTTTATGTTGCTTTCGGGAATTCACTTCGGCATTTTATTCGGCACCATTATTGGCAGCAAGGAAAATATTTTCACTTCGAAGCTGGTAAGAAGTTATGTGATTGTGATGTTTTTGGGGATTTTTCTGGTAGCTCTAAAATTGTATCACGATCATTTTTATGATTGGTGGAGTGCCCTGCGCTACAGTTCATTTCAGGTTATCAGTGTGGGAACAACAACAGGATTTGCCACAGCTGATACCGCAAACTGGCCTGTATTCACCCAAATTGTGATGCTGTATTTTATCATACAGTGTGCTATGGCAGGATCAACCTCAGGGGGGCTCAAGTTTGACCGTGTTTACCTCTTTTTCAAGGCATTGAATAAGCAGGTTAAATTTATCCGCCATCCAAATGCCGTCTTCTCGCTCAAAATTGACAACAAGCTCATCAGCGAACAACTGGAGCGGCAAACCATGCTCTTCATTGTGCTATATGTGTTTACTCTTTTGGTTACCACAACCCTGTTGGCAGCTATGGATATCGACCTGATGACATCCTTTTCTGCAGCTGCAGCAACACTCGGTAATGTTGGCCCTGGATTTTCAAGAGTCAGTTCGATGGCAAACTTTGGAAACCTGCCCGACCTTGCGAAATTAATCCTCAGTGTCAGCATGTTGCTTGGGCGTCTCGAAATATACAGTGTAATCGCTTTGTTTACCATTCGCCGATAGTTTTTCAGAAAAGAAAAACGCTACTTTTGCCCTTTTTACAAATCAAACATCATGCTTCAAACCTATTCTGGTGAGCTTGCTTCACTGCTTGTAGCTGTTTTCTGGACGATCACTGCTTTGTCTTTTGAAGTGGCCACCAAACGTGTGGGTTCGTTGGCTGTTAACATCACACGATTGGCCTTTGCCTTCGTTTTTTTGAGTGTTTTCGGGTTTGTATACAGAGGGTTGCCTTTACCGGTGGACGCCGGTGCGCACCAATGGATATGGCTTTCTCTTTCTGGTCTGGTTGGTTTTGTTTTTGGTGACTATTTTCTTTTTCACAGCTACCGACTCATCAGTTCCCGTATCGCTATGCTGATCATGACTTTTGTGCCTCCTGTAACGGCCCTGCTTGGTTGGTTGATTCTTGGCGAACAAATGCGTGGCATTCATCTGGCCGGTATGACACTGACTGTTACTGGTATTATCATCACGGTTTTTGGCAAAGAACAGGGTAAAAGCATCAAACTGAAATATCCGCTTAAAGGCATTTTCTTTGCTCTTTTAGGCGTACTTGGGCAAGCTGCAGGATTGGTAATCAGTAAGTTTGGCATGCAATCTTACAACGCTTTTGCCTCCACCCAAATCCGTATTATTGCCGGATTTATCGGCTTTGCACTCATCATCCTTTTTACAGGCAAAATGCACCTGGTGCGTACAGCTTTTAAAAACCCAAAAGCCATGACCGGCATTACCATTGGTTCATTTTTTGGTCCATTTCTGGGCGTTTCGTTTTCATTGGTAGCCATTCAGTTAACAACAACCGGCATTGCTTCAACACTCATGGCAATTGTTCCTATCCTGATCATTCCTCCAGCCGCTATTTTCCTGAAACAAAAAGTCACCCTGCTTGATTATATTGGAGCAGCCATCAGCGTGGGCGGCGTGGTGCTGTTTTTTGTTTAAAACTAAATAAAACTGGTGTCGTGGGCCAGCCGTTCTCAGACTAAACTTGTATGATAAATACAATTTGATAACTTTGTTCATCGGAAATTTATAACCAGTTTTCGAAGCAAATCAAAATATCAAACATCGGATTTATCATGAAAAAAAAGAACTTACTTTGGCTGTTGATCGTCTGTTTTATTGGCATTTCGATAAGCGTAAACGCACAAGACAGCACAAGCCTTGCCACCAAGAGTGCTTACCAGTTTCACGTAACTGTTGAAGTGCCCCACACCCCGGTAAAAAACCAATATCGTAGTGGCACTTGCTGGAGTTTTTCAGGAATCGGCCATGTTGAAGCTGAAATACTTCGAATCAAAGGAAAAACCGTTGATCTTTCAGAAATGTTTATGGTCCGCCACGTATATGCAGACAAGGCAAAAAAATACATCCGCCTGCATGGCAACCTAAATTTGGCCAGTGGTGGTGGTTTCAGTGATATTTTCTACGTTATTAAAAACTACGGGCTGATTACCGAGGAAGCCTATTCCGGACTAGTGATCGGCGAAGAAAACCATGTTCATGGCGAAATGGATGATGTGTTGAAAGCTTACACCGATGCAGTAATGAAAAACAGTAACCGAAAACTTACACCCGTTTGGTTTGAAGGTTTTGAAGCTTTACTCGACACCTACCTCGGTAAGGTTCCGGAAACTTTTATCGCTGACGGACAAACTTATACCCCATTGAAATACGCTTCTACTTCGGGCATTAATCCGGATGATTACATTGAGCTAACCTCCTATACGCACCGTGATTATTATAAGCCTTTCATCATGGAATTGCCCGACAACTGGATTTGGGGCGAAAGCTATAACCTTCCATTGGATGAATTCTTGTCGACAATTGACTTTGCGCTGCAACATGGCTATACCGTTGCCTGGGATGCAGACGTAAGTGAAAAAGGTTTTTCCTGGAAGAATGGTCTGGCTATAGTGCCAGAAGAAAACCCGGAAAACATGGTTGATTCGCTGCGCGTTAAATACGCAAAAATGACGAAAACCGATCGGCTGAAAGCCCTCTACAGCTTTGATGAAATTGTTCCTGAAGCCAAGATCACGCCCGAAACCAGGCAGCGCACCTACGATGATTACGAAACAACCGATGATCACAATATGCTTATTGTTGGATTGGCTTATGACCAGCTAGGCAACAAATATTATAAAGTGAAAAACTCATGGGGTACCGAAGGTCATATTTACGAAGGATACTTCTATGCATCAGAGGCTTATGTTGCCTTAAAAACACTCTATGTTACTTTGCACAAGGATGGGGTCCCGCACAACACCCTTTCGAAACTGAATTTTTAACCCAGGTTTAAACTTAGTTTCTTAAAAAGACGTTGAACATTTTACCGGCCTACAGTGAAAAGTTAACATGAACAAAAGCATACACACACAAAGTTTATCGCTCGTTTTCAGTATTTTAGGTGGATTGGTTTTGTTGTTTGTCCTGACTCCTTTACTACGGCTGCTGCTTGCTCCAGGCCTTCATGGATTAT
The DNA here is from genome assembly GCA_002426795.1 of Bacteroidales bacterium UBA5536. Classification (GTDB taxonomy): domain Bacteria; phylum Bacteroidota; class Bacteroidia; order Bacteroidales; family F082; genus UBA5536. Next base: position 455,866 of record DINQ01000020.1, on the reverse strand, counting down.
TTGCCCCCACGAAGGATTCAACTGTGATGCAAAGCATTGCTTTTACGCTAAGTACAGCCTTCGCTGCAACTTTTGTATCTGGTCTTTTCGTCATTCCCCTCGCATGGATTGTTGCCAGAAAACAGTTTCGGTTCAAAAATCTGCTTAATGCCATCATTGATTTGCCGGTGATGATACCGCATTCAGCCGCCGGAATAGCGTTGCTTGGCTTATTAAACAGGAACAGCACTGTGGGTAATATTGCTCAATCTATAGGTTTCACTTTTGTAGATACTTCACTGGGCGTCGCGGTTGCCATGGCTTTTGTTAGTCTCCCATTTCTTTATCACGCAGCGCGCGACACTTTTGAAACAATCGGAAGTGGCTACGAAAAAGTTGCTGAAAACCTGGGTGCAGGACCGTGGAGGGTATTTTTTACGGTAAGCCTGCCTTTGGCACAAAGAGGCATTTTAAGTGGGTTTGTCATGATGTTTGGCAGGGCCATGAGCGAGTTTGGTGCTGTTGTCATTTTGGCCTACCACCCCATGATTACGCCTGTAATGATTTACGACCGTTTGAATGCTTATGGCCTGCAGGAAGCTCAACGTATCGCAGCCTTGTTTTTACTGATCAGTCTGGTTGTTTTTGTAGCACTTCGTTACCTCTCCAATAAAACTGCCCATGCTCGACATTAGAAACATTAAAAAAAGCATCGGGCAATTTCAGCTTGGGTCATTTGACCTGCAAATTGCAGCAGGTAGTTACTTTGTACTGCTTGGTCCAAGCGGTTCAGGAAAATCGCTGCTACTCGATTTGATCAGCGGATTTGAAAAACCGGATGAGGGGAAGATTTTGCTAAACGGTATTGACTTGAGAAAAGTTCAGCCTTACAAGCGAAAGATTGGATACCTTTTCCAGCATGTAATGCTTTTTCCACACTTGAATGTTGCGCAAAATATTGGCTACGCCATACAATCCAAAAATATGTCGGCATTGCAGAAAAAGGAAAATATCAAGCAACTCGCAGAAAATTTTGGCATCCATGACTTGCTTCATCGAAAAACGACTGGTCTTTCAGGAGGAGAAGCCCAACGGGTTGCTCTGGCCAGAATTTTCGCATCCGAACCCGAAATTCTCCTGCTCGACGAACCACTTTCAGGCCTTGATGTGGAGTTGAAATCAGAAATGATCCAGTTTTTTAAGACGCTTAACAAAAAAGGATTAACGATTTTACATGTCACACATGATTTTGATGAGGGAGTCAGGTTGGCCGATACTATGGGGATTATGCACAATGGCAGTTTGTTGCAAACAGGCAGTCCAGAATCAATAGCGCAATATCCGGCCAATAAATTTGTGGCTCACCTGACTGGAAATAGGAATTTTTTTCCTGCCAGGTTGATAACTAAAGCTCAATTCAGCGAAAAATTTGCCAAAATCGGCGACTTAGAAATCCAATTGGAAGCAAATTTCCCTGCAGGCGATGGATGCATCTTTTTCAAAGAAAACAAAGTAGAGCTATATCAGCACAAGCCTTTATCTTTTCGGACTAACTGTTTTCCGGCTGAAATAAAGCATATCCAAAAACTTCCCTTTGGTCAAGAAATACTTCTCGATGCCGGAATGCCCATCTTTGTAAGGCAAGACGAAAAAAATGAGCATCAAATAAGACACCAAATTGGCGATAAAGTATGGTTGCATATAGAACCTTCCGATATTACTTTTATGCAAAAACAGCTTTGAAGGACTATTTCTGTTATTTTTGAACTCCTTTTCAATCTAATTGTTTATAGTTATAAAAATCACCTATGCTCTATCACATTTTATTAAGAAGTCACTCAGGACTCCGATGGCTTTTTCTGTTATTGATTTTGGCAAGCTTATTCTACATGGCTCAAAATGCGTTTTCAGGCCGCGGAAGTAATATTAGAAAACTCAGTCTTTTCACCATGATAACCGCTCATGTTCAGCTTCTGCTTGGATTTATCCTCTATTTCCTAAGTCCAAAAGTAGTCTTTGCTGCCAGCTCCATGAAAGACACTGTTTTGCGATTTTTTCTGATCGAACACATTAGCCTGATGTTGATCGCTATTGTTCTGATTACCATAGGGTACATAAAAACTAAGGCTGTAATCAATACGGTGGCAGGCGCGAAAAAAGCTTTTATTTATTATCTGATCAGCTTCATCCTCATCCTGTTAGCTATTCCATGGCCATTTCGCATTCCAGGTGCAGACTGGTTTTAATCTTACATTTTTTTTATTTTGCCTTACCAAACCCAATCAAATTTATTTAATTTTGACAGGAGGCAATTCTACTTGGTTCTGAAACAACAAAAATCTACTGAATATGGAACAGCATTTTAAATTTTTTAGAAATATCTTGATTTTGATCGCTGCGGGAGTTTGGGTAATCGTTCTTCAGAATACGGGAATTTTCCCCAGATTGCTTCCCATGCACGTGCAAAATACCGGAGCTGTTGAGGTGAAAGGCACTGTTGACATTGAAAACACGGTGTTTATCAAGGGTAATGTGGATGCAAACATTGAAAGCATCAACGGCTATTCTAAGTTTTACAAAGATCCTAGAACGGGAGAATACTACGTTATTCCGGTGACTGATCCCTATGAATAAATTATTAGGCTATTTCACTCAATTTCTGTGAATAAAGCTTTTTGGCCATAAGAGCTAAAATTCTGTAAATTTGCCTTAATCACAAGCAGATGGGCAGCCATAAACTTTCTATATTCCTTCTGATTCTAACCGCGATATTATTGGGTATTATTCCATCCACTAATTCACAGCCTTTTGTTTCGGACAGCCTCATCAGGCGGCTTACCTTACTGAATGACAGTGTAGAAATGGTGAGTACGCTTAACGCACTGGCAATTTATTACAGCGAATCTGATCCTGAACGTGCTTTATATTACAGCAAAAGAGCCCTTTCGCTGGCCAATCAGCTGAAAAATGTGGAGTCGTGCGCCTTTTCGAATATGGTAATGGGACAACTATTTGAAATCAAGCACAATTTTCAGCCAACTATCAACTATTACCTCATCAGCATCAAGCATTTTCAAAAACTGAAAAACAATCAGCAACTTGCAAGATTGTATAACAAGCTCGGCCAAATCTACATCACCAACAACTACGATTATAACCAGGGCATGTCATATTTTAACAAAGCACTCGAACATGCGAGTTTAAGTGACGATAAAAAAGAAATGGCGCTCGCCTACAATTCTATTGGTGGAATTTTCTATTACCAAAAAGACTACACCGCAGCTGCTGAATATTTTCAAACTGCCTATCAACTCAGAAAACAAATTGGCGACCAAAAAGACATTGCGGCATCACTCAACAACATTGGTGAGATATACCGCCTTAAGGAAGACTTCAACACTGCTTTGGATTACTACAATCAGGCTATCGCCATCAACCAGAAATATAACTTACTGGCAAACCTTGCTGTTAACTACCGCAATATGGGATTGACTTATTCTGCTCTGAATGAAGTTGATAATGCTGAAAACTATTTTAAAAAAAGCGCAGAACTCGACAGAAAATCAAACAATACAGAAGGTATAATCAAATCACTTCTCGAATTGGGAAAGCACTACAATCAATCGAAGCAGTTTGATGTAGCTATTAAAACTTACCTTGACGCTGTAGAATTATCCAAAATGAAAACAGATCTGGCTGGCTTACGGGATGCCAACGAGGGTTTATCTATTGCCTATGAAGGCAAGGAAAACCTAAAAAAAGCCTTCGAGCATTTCAAACTTTTTACCAGCTACAAAGATTCCATTTTTTCACGTAACAAAGCTGAGCAGCTCGATGAAATGCAAACGCGTTTCGCGCTGGATCTAAAAGAGAAGGAATTGGAGCTCAAAGACAACGAGATTGCATTGTTGCAGCGTGAATCGAAAATAACAGGTTTTCAACAGTTACTCCTGGTCTTGTCTTTGTTGTTGCTCGTCATTTTCTCCATCCTCATCTATGGCAAATTGCAAAACAGAAACAAGAAGAACCAGTTATTGTTATCGCAGAAAGAAGCCATTAACAAGGCCCGTGAAGAATTAATGGAAGCCGAACTCAAAAACAAATCGAATGAGCTCACCAATTTTGCCTTGCATCTGGGCGAAAAGAACAAATTTCTGCACGAGCTAAAAACCGAACTAAAAAATCTTAGGAACACCCCGGTTGATGAACGCGAGTCGCGCATCAAAGAGCTCACTCTAAATGTTCAGCAAAACCTGCAAATACAAAAAGACCTGGATGAGTTTCAGAAAACAGTTGACTCATCAAATAAAGAGTTTTTCCAAAAACTAAAAGGAACATTCCCCTCGTTAACAAAAAATGAGGAACGTCTTTGCGCCATGTTGCGCCTAAATCTGTCATCGAAGGAGATTGCAGCCCTCAATAACACCTCGATAAGGGCTGTTGAAATGGGGCGTTACCGCCTTAGAAAAAAACTTCAACTTGGGCCCGAACAAAACATCATTACCTTCTTGCAGGAATACTAATCTTATCCCTTTAGCTCAAATTGTAGTACACAGAATTTTCTCATCAATCTATTTTACAATATATTAGAATTTTTATTGTAGAATAATTAATGGCAATTTAGGTTGCTTTTTCCTATCTTTGTAGAGGAATTGTAGAGGTGATAGACAGATGCAAATATTAACTAAAAAATAACTTTGTCAGGAATTCTGCAAGAAGAAATGTCTCTAAACCGAAAATCTCTGTTTCTTGTGATAAAAAAGGTAGTCGTAATACTTTTATACACGATTCTGATCGGTTTGTTCATTTACTTTATGTTCAGAGCCAGTTAAATGATAAGTTCCAGTCTCAATCAATTGAATTAAATGGTGAATGAGCAAATACTGATCGAAAAATGTCTTCTAGGCGACAGACAGGCGCAATATCAACTTTACAACACTTTTGCGCCAAAAATGATACCCGTTTGCAGGCGATATGCCAAATCAAGCTGGGATGCAGAAGATATCCTTCAGGAAGGTTTCATTAAAGTTTTCAGATACCTTGCCGATTTTAAGAACAATGGCTCATTCGAGGGCTGGTTACGCAGAATTATGGTTACTTCAGCGCTCAATTTTTATAAAAGGAAAAAACTTCATTCTAATGAATCCGAGCTTAATTATATGCCTGATGCTATTGTTTCGGAAAAAGAGGTAACTTCGAAAATATTTCACGATGAACTGATGTGTTTAATCAGCACTTTGCCAAACGGATACCGAAAAGTTTTTAGCCTCAATACTATTGAAGGTTATACCCATAAAGAAATTGGTGAATTGCTTAACATTTCAGCAAATACTTCAAAATCACAGCTGACCAGGGCTCGCTTGTCACTTCAAAAAAGCTTGTTTTCTGAACAGTTTTCCCTTAATTTTCAGCATAAAACAGTTTTACAATCAGCTTAATTAACATCAATCATTAAAACCTAAATCCTTATCTATGAAAAAATTATTTACAATTTTAGTGGCGCTATTAACAGCCCAGTTGGCATTTAGCCAAACATTCGTTTATGAAGACTTCAGTAGCACTACTTTTCCTCCATCAGGTTGGAGCATCGAAGGCTTACCCAACCAATGGTCGAGAAGTGCGACTGAAAACGCAGGTGGATCAGCCCCGGAAGCAAAATTCACTTACATCAGCCAGACCACAACTTCACGCATTGTTTCACCTGTTGTTGACCTGACTGGCGTGAATGACATTACCCTTAAATTCAAGTACTTTTACGATTGGTATGCCAATGGAGTCACCATTGGTGTTGCAACACGCTTTGGTACAGGTGCATGGGAAGTTGCATGGGAAGTCTCTCCTACAAGTAATCAGGGCCCAAAAAGTCAAGCAGTTGACCTTACCAATGTTGGACAGGCCGATTTCCAATTTTCTATCTTTATTACAGGAAACCTTTACAACGTTGACTATTGGTACATCGACGACGTTAACCTATTCGTTCGTGCCAACCTTGATGCGGGCTTACAATCAGTTGATGTTCCTACTTATTTTATTGACGAACAAAATGTTACAGGTAAAGTTGTGAACGATGGTATCGAAAACATCACTTCTTTTGATATCACATGGAAATTGGATGACAACGACCCACAAACTACATCTTTCTCAGGCCTCAACCTGGCTACCGATGCACTTTACACTTACACTTGCGACCAGACATTGATTGCTGAACCAGGATTACATAGCTTACAGGTTTGGGTTTCGAATGTTAACGGTACAACAGATGACAATCCTGAAAACGACACCATCACGAAGCCAATTGGCATTCCAACACAAACCTTACAACGTCGTCCATTGTTTGAAGAATTCACCAGCTCAACCTGTGCACCTTGCGCAAGTTTCAACAATGGTGTTTTCAATCCTTTCATCGACCAACATGGTGAAGAAATAGCCCTTATCAAATACCAGATGAACTGGCCTGGATCAGGCGACCCTTATTATACCGCAGAAGGTGGCGTGCGTCGTACATTTTATGGTGTTAGCTATGTTCCAGATTTAATGGTAGAAGGCGCCCGTACAGCAACAAATTCTGGTGGCGTAAACACAGCTTTCAACAATGCAATGGCAGATCCTGCTTTTGTTGTAGTAAGCGGTTTGCATGTGATCGACGGTACAAATATCACTGTTGAGGCTAATATTTTACCCTATGTTGATTTACTCGATGTAACTGTTCAGATTGCAGTCATTGAAAAAGTGACAACTGGAAACGTTGCAACCAATGGCGAGACATCCTTCCATCACGTGATGATGAAAATGCTCCCCGATGCAGCAGGAACTACGCTGAATATGACTTCGGGCGAAACAACCACTTTGACATACAGCCACGATATGGTTGATACAAATGTGGAAGAAATGGAAGACCTCATGGTTGTGATCTTTGTACAGGACAACTCCAATAAGAAAATCTTCCAGGCAGCTTACTCTGAAGAATTTGAAGGATTCCCTGCTTCAGTAAGCTTTGATCCTGTGCCAGGAACAACAGGCGTTGAAACGTTTGCTGATCTTACCATCACTTTCTCTGAGCCTGTTTACTTGGTTGGCGGACAAGAAATCACGAATGACAATGTAGCTTCGCTCATTTCGTTGAAAGCTACCGATACACAGGAAGATTTTCCATTTACCGCAACCATTGATGACAATAAAAGCACAATCACTATTTCACATGAAGGATTGTTCGATTCATATACCTGGTACACACTCACCTGCGCTCCGGTAGAAAATGCTGCTGGTATTGCTACAACAGAGCAAGGTACCTATTTCGAAACAGGTATGCATGTGGGATTATCAGAAAACAAACTTGAAGGGATTGTTGCCCTGATGCCAAATCCGGCAACCGAAAGCACTTTCATCCGTTTCAGGATGCAGGAATCAGGTTATGCAAACCTCACCATTTTTGATGTGAAGGGACAGGTTGTCGCACAATTGCTCGACGAAAACAGGGCCCAGGGCTTGCAAAGTATTCGTTGGACACCTGAAAATGAACTTTCGAATGGCTTATATTTTATCAGCCTCAGAACAGCTCAGAATGTCTATACCAGTAAACTCATGTTGAACAGGTAGGTTTTAATACATAGATTGGTTAAATATCCGATGGTCATTTGCTCTGTGCAAATGGCCATCTTTTTTTATTGAGCATATTCGCACCTATCTTAGTATCTTGCGCCTTCTAATGCATAGCTGCACCATGAGAAAATATGTTTTAGGTCTACTGTGCCTGATTTGCCTAATTGGTATTCAAAGCCTTCATGCACAATCATTGATAGAACAATTACAGAAGCTTGGGTTTGAGAACATCCAAAACATCGAGTTAACCAACCCTTCATATCAGGAAGCTGTTGAAGCCTTCATCATACAGCCTATCAGCCACAATCATCCCGAAAAGGGCAACTTTCGTCAGCGGGTATTCATCAGACATAAAGGTTATGATCGCCCTACAGTTTTTGTAACCGAAGGATATACTGCTGATTATGCTAAAAACGCGCGATATGATGAAGAACTCGCCGTTAATCTGGACGCGAATTTGGTAGTTGCAGAGCATCGATTTTTCGGCCAAAGCAAACCCGATACGCTTGATTGGAAACAGCTCACGCTAGAAAATGCAACCGCAGACTTGCACTCTGTGAATCAGTTGCTGAAAGCAATTTATCCAAAGCCATGGATCAGTACCGGCATCAGCAAGGGTGGTCAAACGACAATTTACTATCGCTATTTTTACCCGAATGACGTGGCTGCTTCAGTGCCTTATGTTGCCCCGCTCAATTTCAGCAAAGCCGATAAAAGAGTTTATCATTTTTTGGATACAGTTGGATGTGACGCCTGCCGGCAGAAACTTCGTGCCATCCAGATGTCTATTCTCCGGAATAAAGAATACTTTGCGCCAATTTTCGCAGACTCTACAGCTGCCAGAGGTCTTACTTTTGAGCGAGTGGGAGGCATTGACAAAGCTTTTGAACTGAATGTTCTGGAGCTTGGTTTCGCTTACTGGCAATGGTATCCAATCAATTGCGACAGCCTGGTATCAATTCAGGATACCACACTTTCATATTTTAATGTTTTCGCTGATGCTGCTGGTTACGATTTCTTTTCTGATCAGGGAATACAGGATATGGAACCATTTTTTTACCAGGCACTTACAGAAATGGGGTTTTATTCATATCAAATAAAAGACTTCAAACCCTGGATTTTGCTCCATAAAAAGCCGGATTTCAGCTTTTCAGCACCTCAAGGGGTAAAAACACGCTACCATCGTCGGTTAAACAAAAAGGTCAACCGATGGATCCAAAATGAAGGCAATCGCATTCTGTATGTATATGGCGCAGTCGATGCCTGGTCGTCAACAGCTGTTCTGCCTGGAAACAAGACAGAGCATTTGAAACTCCTGCGTCCAAATGGTTCTCATTCAACAAGGATCAGACATTTTGACCAAGCAACACAACAGCGTGCATATGCTCTAGTTAAAGATTGGATTTACAAATACGAAAAATAAATCGCACATGAACCTCAATACCACTGACTGGCTAATCATTTTAGGTTTCTTCGTTATCCTAATTTCCATTGGCATTTACGCTTCACGTAGCGCGGGCAAAGGCTATAACGAATTCTTTTTGTCGGGCCGAAATATGCCGTGGTGGTTATTAGGCGTGAGCATGGTTGCTACCACTTTTTCGTGTGACACGCCCAACCTTGTCACTGACATTGTTCGCCAGAACGGTGTTGCCGGAAACTGGCTTTGGTGGGCTTTTCTATTGACCGGTATGCTCACAGTATTTATTTATGCAAAACTTTGGAACCGCTCTAAAGTACTGACAGATCTTGAATTTTACGAGATTCGCTACAGTGGTCGAATGGCCGCCTTTTTACGCGGTTTTAGGGCAATTTATCTTGGGGCATTTTTCAATATAATGGTTATCGCTTCCGTTTCCATCGCCTTGATAAAAATTAGCGGTGTTATGTTGGGATGGTCACCATCCCAAACATTAATAATAGCTTCCGTAATTGTGGTTTTTTACAGTGCCTTGGGAGGTTTAAAAAGCATTCTGTATACAGACTTTTTTCAGTTTAGTCTGGCGATGGCAGGGGCCATTGGTGCGGCAATTATTCTGGTAAATCAAGAAACGGGTAGTTTATCTGCTTTGCTATCGAACCCAGTTGTAAGTCAAAAGCTTGATTTGATTCCCAAACAAAGCAATACGGATTTGTTTTTGTCGCTCCTGATTATTCCGCTTGCTGTGCAATGGTGGAGTGTATGGTATCCTGGCGCTGAACCTGGAGGCGGTGGTTACATAGCCCAGCGAATGCTTTCAGCCAAAAATGAGAAAAATGCCATGGGTGCAACTATGCTATTCAATTTCTTCCATTATGCCCTTCGCCCCTGGCCCTGGATTATTGTTGGTTTATTATCGCTGATTGTTTTCCCTGATATTGCTTCGCTGCAGGCTGCCTTTCCACATATTGATCCACAATACATTAAACACGACTTAGCCTATCCGGCCATGCTCACATTGCTGCCGCATGGTTTTTTGGGATTGGTGGTAGCATCACTAATTGCCGCCTTCATGTCGACGACAGCCTCACAACTCAATTGGGGTTCTTCCTACATCGTAAACGACTTCTACGTGCGCTTTCTCCGGCCCAACGCTACCCAAAAACAGCAAGTGGTAGCCGGCAGAATCACAACTGTAGCGTTGATGTTTTTTGCTATTTTACTGGCCTTAGTATTGCAAAACGCACTGCAGGCATTCCACATCTTGCTTCAAATTGGCGCAGGAACCGGATTGATTTATATCCTTCGCTGGTTTTGGTGGCGCATCAATGCCTTTACCGAATTGGCCGGCATGTTGGTTTCATTTCTGGTTGCCATTGTGTTTCTAATGCTCGAAAGATTCATGGGATACGCTCCTGGCGAAACTTTTAAAATCATCGTAGGAGTTGGTATCACAACAATTGCCTGGCTCGCGGTTACATTTTTGACACCTGCAGATGACAAAGAAGTTTTGCGCAGTTTTTATAAAAAAATCAGACCAGGTGGGCCAGGATGGAAAAAAGTGATTGACGATGCAACTGCTGAAGGCATTGTATTGGAAAAAAACAGCCATTTGAAATGGGATGTGCCGACAGGAATTTTGTGTATGCTATTGGGTAGTGTAGCTGTTTATAGTTTTCTGTTTGCCATTGGTGAATGGATTTATGGAAATATGGGACTTACTATATTGCTAGGCCTTATTTCTTTGGTATCGGTTTTCGTATTGAGCAGAACCTGGAAGAAACTTCGCATGGATTAAGTGCAAAATGAGAAAATCACACCCCCAATCACTTGTATTATTGCTCCTTGCATCAATTGTATGGGGTTTCGCCTTTGTGGCGCAACGTCAGGGCATGGAGCATATTGGCCCATTGACTTTCAATGGAATTCGCTTTTTACTTGGCGCGTTCAGCTTGCTCCCGCTCTTTTTCCTGATGAAGCCTCGCTTTCAGTTTTCAAAAAATATTTTCAAGCCTTTGGCAATGGGCATGCTGGCCGGTATTGCATTGTTTTTTGCGGCCACATTTCAACAGGTTGGCATCATTTACACCTCAGCCGGAAATGCAGGTTTTATAACGAGTTTATACATCATTTTTGTTCCTGCCATCGGCTTGTTTACGCGCAAAAAGTCGGGCACGCAAGTATGGATAGGCGCATCACTGGCTCTTACCGGCTTGTATTTTCTAACATTTCGGCAACGTTTTGAGGTGCAGACTGGCGATATGCTTGTGTTGATAAGTGCTGTTTTCTGGGCCTTTCACCTGATTATACTGGGTTATCTTTCACCACGATTCGACTTCAGGGTATTAGCTTTTTCGCAGTATGCTTTTACCGGGGTTATTAGTTTATTGCTTGGTCTCATATTGAATGAACCATTTTCAGCAAGCGCCCTTCAGCAAGCCACATGGCCTATTTTATATACAGGGATAGCTTCCGTTGGGATCGGATACACGCTTCAAATGATTGGTCAACAGCGGGTAAGACCCGACCATGCAGCACTGATTTTAAGCCTTGAAGCCGTTTTTGCTGCCTTTGGTGGATGGTTGATATTAGCCGAAACCATGGATCATTTAAACCTACTAGGGAGCGGCCTGATGTTGGTTGGGGTAATTGTAGCCCAGATAAATTTCGGAACAAAAGAAATTCCGTATGAATAGTCTTTTCTGATAGATTTCTATATGAGGACTATTTCATGATATCAAAGCCCTTGCCGTAAACACCCATCACAGTGTTGAGCGAAACAAATGCTTCAGGATCTTCCTCACGGACAATTCTAAAGAGTTGTGGAGACTCCATTTTTCGCACAATCACCATCAAAATATCATGCTCAGCTTTGGTATACCAGCCCGTGCCTTTGATAAAAGTAACGCCCCTACCGGTTTCATTACCAATGCGATCGGCTATTTGGTGAGCCTTTGATGAAAAAATAAATAGTTGCACTGATTGTTTATTTCCAGTCAAAACCAAATCGATGGTATAGCTCGAAACAACCATGATTACAAAGCCGTAAACAAGGGTTTCGACACTTTGGAAAATCAGGAATGAACCCGAAATAATCACTACATCAAGTGAAAGAATGATTTTACCCGGACTGATATTCTTATACTTGTTTACGATCATGGCTATAATATCAGTACCGCCTGTACTTCCGCCCTGCGTAAATACAATCCCAATACTAAATCCGCCCAAAACACCACCAATAATAGCTGACATAAAGCGATCCGTCACAAAAGGCTCTTTGATATAGAATTGTAGCAAAGAGAAAAAACCGGATAATACAACAATGGAATAAATGGTTTTGACACCAAAGCCAAATCCAAGGATACGTAGAGCGATGAGAATCAAAACGGTATTAACAGCCAAAATAGTAATCCCGGTCGACAAACCTGTGCTCCAATAAAGTAAGGTTGCAATACCACTTACTCCACCACCCAATAAGTGATTAGGAATCAAAAAGGCTGTCCAGCCCAAAGCCATCACAAACAGCCCGAAAGTGATAATAATATAGGATTTTATTTCGTCTGTAATGGTTTTTTGTCGTCTCATAATCATCGAATTAGTCGTACAAAAATAAGCTTTGTTTTGATGATAAAGCTGTCCGTTGCAGCCCATAAAAAAAACCCTATCAATTGAAATCAATTTAAGGGTTTTTGGTACCCGAGGCCGGGCTCGAACCGGCACGGCCGCAATGGCCAAAGGATTTTAAGTCCTTCGTGTCTACCAATTCCACCACTCGGGCACTTTGTAAGTTGGTGGACTTTACAGTCTATAAAAAATCCCGAACGAGTCGGGATTTATATTGAGCGGAAAACGAGACTCGAACTCGCGACCCCGACCTTGGCAAGGTCGTGCTCTACCAACTGAGCTATTTCCGCGTTCCGTTTTTGGAGTTGCAAATGTACACAAGTTTTCAATTAACGCGCAAATTTTTTTCTATTTTTTTTGAAGGTGTTTTTAGCTCGTTACAACAATCAAGTTATGAAACAAATAGACCTACTACAAATTGTTAAGTAAGAGAAACCTATAAATTTTGGATAGCTGCATCATTTGACTGGATCATTTACCAAGTAGTTTTTTTATCTCGTGAAGCTTCAGCAAAGCCTCAACCGGGGTCAAAGTATCGATGTTGGTATTGAGGATATCGTCTTTGATTTGCAACAGTAAAGGATCATCCAACTGTATAAAGCTCAACTGAAAGTCTTGATCTTTCGCATGTCGCTGTTCGGTTTTGCTTAAGGCATCTGATGAATGTGATTGCTCGAGCATAGTCAGCAATTTATCAGCACGATCGATGACTTTACGAGGCATTCCAGCCATTGCAGCCACATGAATCCCAAAGCTGTGCGCGCTCCCTCCTTTTTTTAATTTACGCAGGAAAACCACTTTGTTACCCGCTTCTTTTACCGAAACATGGTAATTTCTGATGCGTGAAAATGATGCTGCCATCTCATTTAATTCATGATAATGCGTTGCAAACATCACTTTGGCACGGAATGAAGGGTGCTCATGCAAATATTCGGTAATGGCCCATGCAATGCTAATTCCGTCGTAAGTACTTGTTCCTCTGCCTATTTCATCGAGCAGTACAAGACTTCTTGCTGATATATTGTTCAAAATACTGGCCGTTTCATTCATTTCGACCATGAAAGTAGATTCGCCAGATGAAATGTTGTCGCTGGCGCCTACTCTTGTAAATACCTTGTCTACCAATCCAATAACGGCAGATTGTGCGGGCACAAAACTCCCCATTTGTGCCATCAGGACTATTAAGGCAGTTTGACGAAGCAGCGCCGACTTGCCCGACATATTGGGGCCTGTAATAATGAGTACTTGCTGTCTTTCATGATCGAGAGAAACATCATTCGTGATATACTGTTCTCCTGCTGGCAATTGCTGTTCAATGACAGGATGACGTCCCTCACGAATATTAATCGCCATCGATTCATTAATCACAGGCTTAACATATTGATGCTTCATTGCAACCACCGCAAAACTAATCAAACAGTCCAGTCGGGCCATAAGCGAGGCGTTTAATTGTACAGGGGCTATATAATCAGCAACTGCAGCTACCAAATCGCTATAAAGCTGAACTTCAATTTCTTGAATCTTTTCTTCGGCTCCAAGAATTTTCTGCTCATAAATCTTGAGTTCTTCCGTTATGTATCGTTCAGATCCAGTGAGCGTTTGCTTCCTGATCCACTCTTCAGGCACTTTATGCTTGTGCACATTGGTGACCTCCAAATAATAGCCAAAAACGTTGTTATACCCAACCTTCAAACTTGAGATACCTGTTTTCTCCATTTCCCGTTTTTGCAATCCCATCAGGAAATCTTTTCCACTCTTTGACAGGTTTCTAAGTTCATCCAACTCTTCGGAAACCCCCTTGCCAATGATATTTCCTTTTGATACAACTGCAGGAGGATCAGCGCTGAGTTCACGTTTAATTCTTTCACGAATTGTTTGACAGGGATTTAGCTGTTCAGCAATCTTCTTTAAATCCGCCTGTTTCGCCTCTGAACACAACAGCTTCAGAGCTTCAACCTGTTCCAAAGCACGACCCACTTGTTGCAACTCGCGCGGGCTGATGCGCACCAGGGAAACTTTTGAAATCAGACGCTCGAGGTCTCCAGTTAACCGGATTGCTTCCTGCATCTGTTGAAGCTGGACCTGATTTTCGATTAAAAACGCAACTATTTGATGTCGTTCTTCAATTTGATTTTTGTTTTTCAATGGCAATGTAATCCATCGCCGCATCAGCCTGCCTCCCATTGGAGAAACTGTTTTGTCGATGATATCCAACAAGGTTTTTGCTTGTGGATGAGGCGAGTACAACAACTCAAGATTGCGGATTGTAAATTTATCAAGCCAAACAAATTGTCCCTGATCGATGCGGGCTAGTGACGAAACGTGTTCAATTTGCTCGTGATGTGTTTCAAACAAATAATACAGTGCTGCACCAGCAGCAATAATACCATTCTGTAACTCATCTACACCAAAACCTTTTAATGATGTTGTATTAAAATGGCGTGTCAGCGTTTCGCGCGCAAAATCCAGGGCAAAGACCCAATCGTCGAAAACACTGAGGTAAAATCTGTCGCCAAACCGCTCGATGAAAGCCTTTCGTTTGTTGCGCTGCAGAACAATCTCGCTTGGATTAAAGCTTTGCAACAATTTATCGATATATTCTTCATTACCCTGAGCCAAAAAAAATTCACCAGTCGAAATATCTAAAAAAGCAATCCCTGAATCGCCTTGCTGAAGGTGCAAGGCAGCCAAAAAATTGTTTTCCTTTTGTTCCAATACATTATCATTATATGAAACTCCGGGAGTAACCAGTTCTGTTACCCCACGCTTGACAATTTTCTTTGTCAGCTTGGGATCTTCAAGCTGATCACAAATCGCCACCTTTTGACCGGCTTTTACCAACTTAGGTAAATAGGTGTCTAATGAATGATGCGGAAAACCCGCAAGCTCAATATGACTTGCACTTCCATTGGCACGACGTGTAAGCACAATTCCCAGAATTTCAGAGGCTTTTATAGCGTCCTGACCAAAAGTTTCATAAAAATCGCCCACCCTAAAAAGCAAAAGCGCATCCGGATATTTAGCCTTGATAGCATTGTACTGCTTCATCAAAGGTGTTTCGGCAATGGCTTGTTGCTTTTTTGGCATACTTAAAAAATAATTTCTGGTGAAGATGAAATATTAACACACAAAGATACAGACTCGTTTGCAAATTTTGTCTTAAAAAAACTTCCATGTTAGATCAGATCAGTAATTTCGCTCTAAAAATGCGTAAACTAAGCATGGATGAGTTGAACCGGTTAAGTGTCAACGACTTTAAACAAGTCGATAAATTACCGGTTATTATTGTTTTGGACAACATACGGTCGCTACATAATATTGGTTCCGTTTTTCGCACTGCTGATGCATTTCGGGTAGAAGCAATATATTTGTGCGGAATCACAGCAAAACCACCTCACCGAGAGATTCATAAAACAGCTTTAGGTGCCACAGAATCAGTTGATTGGCAATACTTTGAATCCACGGTGGACGCAGTCGAACAACTTCAATCAAAGCAATACAAAATATTTGCTATTGAACAAACAGATCAGAGCATACACTTACAAGATTTCGACTTTACTGCCAAATCAGCTTTTATTTTTGGCAATGAAGTAACTGGTGTTGATGAAAATTTATTACCTTTATGCGATGCGTCCATTGAAATACCTCAGGCCGGCACCAAACATTCTTTGAATATTTCTGTTTGTACAGGTGTGGTTATATGGACTATATTTTCACAATGGAATAAATTCGTAACCAAATGATTTTGAAAACGTAGAAAGCTAATAAAACCGCCTAAAAATTATGTTTGAAAAGTTGCGGGACATGAATTATTTTTTAATTTTGCACTAAATTTATCAGGCACATTGATTTTTAACATTCAAATGTCGTATTTTCGTTCTGTAAACCAAGAAAACAACATCCTTTAATAATTAGAACACTATCAAAATTTATCTTATTATGAAAAATCATTATTTACGTTCCAAGGTGCTACTGATTGCGATGATCGCATTCTTACCTTTGGCCATTTTCGCCCAAAAAGAAGAAACTAAGAAGGCTGCTTCTTCTTTCTCGCCTTATTGGTACATCACGGGAGAAGTTGGTCCTAGTTGGTCTCACGCTGACCTAAGCAAGTTTGGTTTCGCTCCTGATTTTGCCCACACAAATATTAATGGTCAATTGGGTTTCGGTCGCCAACTTTCGCCTGTTTTCAGCGCTTTCGCCAACTTTGAAAGAGGCTTTTTTGAAGGAGAAAAAAATAGCGTTGCCACAGCCTCAGTTCCAAATGCACTATTTGGAAGGGATATGGAATTTAATAATGACTATTATGGTGGAAACCTCAATTTAGGCATTAATCTTTCCAACCTTTTTGCTGGCTACAACGAAAGACTCGTTGATTTTGGCATTCACCTGGGCGTTGGAAACGTGATGTGGAAATCCATCACAAACGACCTGAATACAGGCGCTGAGCTGTCGAGAAATGGTTATAAAGGCACCAAATCTGGTGGCACTGCAAATGGAATCAGCGAAAGAAATATGGATTTCACTGTGCCTGCCGGCTTCGATGTAAACTTCAGGGTTTCAGAAAAATGGGATGTTTACGGTGATTACACCTACACCTGGATGGAAACAGATTATGCTGACGGTGTTATCCATGGTGCCATGCAAGTGAAAAATGACGTTTATTCACATTTTAACATAGGTGCACGCTACAAACTGATTAGTTCCAGTGTAGCAGGCATGGCCAAAGATTTCGGAAAAGTTCAGCTTCAGGTAATCCCTCAGATTCTTGAAGAAAAAGGAGATTCAGTTAAGGTTACCATTAAAGGAACTTTCCCTCCCAAATATTTCAACAAGAAAGCTGTAATGAACTTTACTCCTGTGCTTGTTTGTGACGGAGGTTCATTTGCATTTGACCCGATCAACTTTAAAGGTGAAGCTGTCAGCGGTGATGCTACTCCAATTAGTTATGCAAATGGCGGATCGTTCACTTATACATCTACTATTCCTTACGACAAATGCATGAACAACAGCGAATTGGTTGTTTCGCCAATGATCTATTCATACAAAACTACCATTCACCCCGATCGTGAAACCATCCGTGAAAAAGAAAAATTTGTTGTTGCTGACGAACGCAAACTGGCCGACGGTGTTATCTACACTTCAAAACGTATTGCCGAAAACTTCAACACAAGTGTTGCCCCTCATGGATATGAAAAAGTTACCATTTCAACACAATCAGCCAATATTTACTATCTGGTTAACCTGTCAAACCTCGACTGGAGACTTCCTCTGAACAAAGATCAGGGCAACAAGGATAAACTTGCTGCCATGGCTTCTGACGTTGCCAAAGGCTGGAAAGTAAAAGATATTTCCATCGATGGTTGGGCTTCACCTGAAGGCGAAGAAACCTTCAACCAGGGTTTATCTGGCAAACGTGCTGCAACAGCAATCAAATATGTAAAAGGCGAACTCAACAAACTGGCCAAGAGCGCTAAGGTTGCTTATGCCAAAGCTGATGATCTCACCTTTACCGAAAACGGCAATGGTCCAGACTGGAATGGTTTCATGAATGCAGTTGAAGCTTCTAACATTAAAGACAAAAACGCTATTCTGAACGTGGTTCGTTCAGCGAGTGCTGCACAACGCGAACAGGAAATCAGGAACATGATCTTGATCTATCCTGAAATTGAAAAGGAAATTCTACCTCCATTGCGTCGCGCCATCATCAACGTGAATACTTTTGAGCCAAAACGTACCGATGAAAACATCGCTGCTCTCGCTCTTTCACATCCTGATTCATTGAAATTGAATGAATTGCTTTATGCTGCCACTTTGACCAGCGATCTTAACTCACAGAAAAAGATTTATGCCAGCGCTATGCAAATGCATCCTAAATGCTTGCGTGCTGTAATTGGTGCATCTGCTGTTGATTTAGAAATGGGCAATGTAGCTGACGCTAAATCTTTGCTGGCTAAAGCAATGAGTATGAGTGATAAATCAGCTGAAGTATATAACAATATGGCTGTAGCGGCTATTTTCGAAAGAGATTTTGCTGCAGCTGAAACGAACCTGAATAAAGCTAAATCACTGGGCGCCAATGTTGATTACAACATGGGTATCGTCAACATCTTCAAAGGTGACTATGCCAAAGCTGTTTCATTAATGCGTGCTGACAAATGTGATTACAACCTCGGACTTGCTCAGCTGTTGAACAAAGAATATACCGCAGCTAAAGCAACCCTTGATTGTGCTCCTGAAACTGCCGAAGGTGACTACCTAAAAGCAATCATTGCAGCCAGAACAAGCGACAACGCTGGTGTTTACAGCAACCTGATGAAAGCCATTCAGAAAGACGAAAACTTTAAAAATCAGGCCAAATGGGATCGTGAATTCTCGGCCTTGTACAACGAAGCTGACTTCCAAAGCATTGTGAAGTAACGCACATTATTAAAGGATGAAAACCCGACCATTTCTGGTCGGGTTTTTTTATTTTAGAAAAAAATTAGAAAGAAATCCGGTGAACCCCGGGCTCATATGTCTGATCGATAGCATTAAGAACCCGCTGGTAATCCCCTTCAGACTGCACAAAATCAATATTATTGGTGTCGAGTATTAGAACGCGCATCTCTTTTTGCTGCTTGAAATGCTCAAAATAACCAGCCTGAATTTTTTCAAGATATTCATCCTTTATTTGCTGTTCGTAGGATCTGCCACGTTTACGGATATTTTGCTGCAAACGATCAACATTTAAATACAGATAAACCAAAATTTCGGGTTTGGGCAAAGTGATGCTGATAAAATTAAAAAACCGTGTAAACAAGGCCAGCTCATCGGCAGGCAAGGTTTTGCGTGCAAAGATCAAAGATTTGACAATGAAATAATCTGCTATGATAAAGTCGTGAAACAGATCAAGGTTACTCAACTGGTCTTTTAGTTGCTGAAACCGCGAGGCCATAAACGACATTTCGAGCGGAAAAGCATATTTCTCCTGATCTTCATAAAACTTGGGGAGAAAAGCATTGTCTTCAAACTGCTCAAGCACCAGTTTGCCGTTGAAATCATCGGCAATTCGTGATGCCAGCGTTGTTTTGCCCGCACCAATGGTTCCTTCTATGGCTATGAAATTATACCGCATACAGTTGACAAAGATACAATTGAAAACCTTAATCAGAAAGCTTTTCAATGGCTCTTACATCACTCTTATCATCAGCTTCATTAAGTAGCTCTTCATGAGTTTTATGCAAGACAGGATGTGTGAAAGCAGGAGCAATCTCACACAACGGCAATAGTGTAAATCGACGAAGATGCAAACGAGGATGCGGCACAATAAGCTTTTCAAGCTCAATTACTTCATGGCCATAATACAACAAATCTATATCTATCGTTCTGGATGCGTAGGTATCAGTTTGCTCGCGTTTACGCCCCAAAAAGGTTTCAATCGAAAGAATAGAACTGAGCAAATCCAAAGGCTGTTGCAATGTCCTGATCAAAATTACCTGATTGAGAAAATGCTCCGGGGCTTTAAATCCCCACGCATCTGATTCGTACAACAAGGATTCACTAATGATTTCGCCACACCACTTGGCAATCAACTGGCGAGCCAAAGCAAAAGTCGCAATTTTATCGCCAAGATTTGCCCCCAACAATATATAGGCATCAACAAGATTCTTGCTTTCAATCTTTCTCACACGCCTTCATTTGCAATAGATGCTTCACCTTCTTTTGAGTAAAGTCGCTCAAGGATTGATTGCAGTTTTAGGCCATATTTTGGATCTACAGCCCATTTTCCGGTAAGGTCAAAAAAGTTTTTCGCTGACCCTCTTTTTACGAAATCGAAGCGGGAATCTACTTTTTGCATCCGCAATGTATCTGTTGATCCATATGCCTTCAAATGTTGAATATGAGCCCGCACACCATCGCGAATAGAGCTGAAGGACAATCCAGGTTCTTTATTACCAATTGCACCCAGGCCACAGAAATTATTTTGGTCTCTGGACACATCTCCTCCATACTTCAAAAAACCAGTTTCCAGACACATCTGGCTAAACGCAATATCATGATTTACCCCTTCGTAAGCAGATTCTTCCAGGTAGGCCTGTACCAAGTCATTGATCTGGCTTTTTGACAAATACTGATTATTGACTTGTAAGAATTGCATCATTTTTTTCTGATCCAATTGGCCGGCCGACATAATCAGAGAAGGGATTCCAAATTGTTTTTTAGTTTCGGGTTTAAATGCTTTCTTTATAGCCTGACGCAGAAAAACAGGTTTAAGCGTACTGTAAAATGCATACTCTGTTTCTTCGTAATAAACTCTATCGCGCATTGCAGGTTTCTTCAGCTCATCAATGTGTGAACTGACAGCTCCACCAATTTTCAAATGCAAAAATCCAACACCCACAACAAGCACGACGATAGAGGCCATATGAGCAAAATGCCTGGAGATAGTGGATTTCATGCAGAAATGATAGTTTTGCACAAAGATGAACGATTACCATCAAAATTTGCAGTTTGCGAAAGGCAATTTTTTCACATATTTTTGTTCATAACTACAATGCTGCTCGACAAGATCCATTTTGTGTTCGCATTTGAACATGTATTGATCTTAATCGTTCAATATTCATTAGATAAACTTCTTATAAAATATCCTCATGTACTTGACATAGATATAGTTACAAATTTTTGCACGATTTATGGTATTTAGAATAGAACTATTAACACACAAACCCTTATCCTATGAAACAATTTTTTAAATTCATGTTTGCCTCTTTCCTCGGCACATTACTTACACTGTTATTGTTGCTTTTTATTATGATCGGCACAATTTCTGCCTTGGTATCCATGGCTGAAAACGACCAGGTAAAACTTAAGCCCAATACCTTGTTGGTAGCAAAATTTGATTCTCCGGTATTGGACCGCAGCAGTAAAAACCCATTTGAAAGTTTTGATTTTGCCAACTTCAAACCTGATAACTCGATGGGCATGAACGATATTCTAAAAAATATCGAGAAAGCAGCAAGCGACCCAAATATCAAAGGAATCTATCTTGATTTAAGCGAAGTCAATGCTGGCATGGCCAACTTGCAGGAAATCAGAGAGAAACTAGTACAGTTTAAAACTTCCGGAAAGTTTATTATCAGCTATTCAGAAGCTTACAGCCAGGGTGCTTATTATCTGGCCACTGTTTCTGATCAGATTTACCTCAATCCCGAAGGCATGCTCATGTTCAAAGGATTGAACGCACAACTTGCCTTCATTAAAGGATTACTTGAAAAAATTGATGTTGAACCCCAAATTATTCGTGGACCAAACAACAAGTTTAAAAGTGCGGTTGAACCTTTGATGTACGACAAGATGAGTGAAGCCAACCGCGAGCAAATGGAGAAACTGCTTGGCACAGTGTGGGGTCAAATGTTAGGCGCTATCAGCGAAAGCCGCAATTTAACAGTGGATCAGCTGAACCAATTTGCCGATGAGCTGGCCGTAAATAACGCCGACAAGGCGCTTGAGCTCAAGTTTGTTGATGGACTGAAATACAAAGATGAAGTGCTATCAATCCTCCGCGAAAAGCTTGAAATCGAAAAAGACGCTAAAATTGAATCGGTAAGTCTGGCTAAATACACCAATGCCAAAGTGGGTGAGGCCAATACAAGCAGAAACAAAATTGCTGTAATTTATGCAGTTGGTGAAATAGCTGGAGGCGAAGGCTCAGATGTTGCCATTGGTTCAGAACGCATCAGCAAAGCGATTCGGAAAGCCCGTGAAGACGAAAAAATCAAAGCGATCGTCATGCGGGTAAACTCTCCCGGTGGAAGCGCATTGGCTTCTGAAATTATTCGCCGCGAAGTTGAACTGGCAAAAGCCGAAAAACCATTTATTGTTTCAATGGGTAATGTAGCTGCATCAGGTGGATACTGGATCTCAACCAATGCTGACTATATTTTTGCTGAACCAACTACCATCACGGGTTCAATAGGTGTTTTTGGCGTGATTCCAAATATGAAAGGTCTCTTTAAAGACAAACTGGGCATCACTTTCGACAATGCCATGACCAATAAGAACGCTAATTTCATTGACGTGATGGAACCCCTTTCAGAATTTCAGCATCAGAAAATCCAGGACGAAGTTGTTCAAATTTATGACGATTTCACCTCGCTGGTTGCTAAAACAAGAAACCTTCGCCAGACATACGTTGACAGTATTGGACAGGGACGTGTTTGGGCAGGAAACGATGCCCTCGGACTTGGACTTGTTGACCAGTTGGGTGGTTTTGAAGATGCACTCTCGTTTGCAGCTGATAAAGCTGAGTTGGGCGAAGACTTTAAAGTAGTTGAAATGCCCGAACAAAAAGATCCCTTCCAGGAATTGATCCAGGAAATGAGTGGGCAGTCGCGGGTTCGCGCCGAACTGAAAAAAGAAATGGGAAACTTCTACTCTTATATAGAATATCTTGAGCAGGTTTCGAACATGCAGGGCGTGCAGGCCAGATTACCCTTCTATCTGAAAATAGAGTAAGTCAATGTTGATTTCATAAAAAAATGCCGGGCTATTTCCCGGCATTTTTTTTAAAACCCTATCAATCCCTTTTCGAGCAATCTGTCATCCTGTTGTGCAGAAGCTTCATCATAGCCTGGCAAAGCATTCATCCAGCTTCCATAAACAGGGTTGGGCAAAACGATCCAACGATCTCCAAAGTCAGCCTGATGCTGGTCGACCTCCTGCATTCTCTTGTCAGCGTCTGATGTGTCGAAAACATTACTGAAATCGCCCAGATTGTCACCCATAAGCAATATTATTTTGTAATCTTCTCTGACCATGTTTCTTCTGGTTTCTTTTTCATTGCCACTTGTGCGCATCAGCAGGAACTCATTCTCTGCATTTGGAAAGCCTTTATCGACAAGATTTTTGAGGGTTGCTTCACGAAATTGTTCCTTGCGGTTGGTGATATAAAAAATCTTAATACTATGTGCTGCGGCATTATTCAAAAATTCAACAGCGCCGGGAACAGTTTCCGCTTTGGCTGCTTCTATCCATTCTTTCCATTGCACCGGGTAGGAAAAATCATTCATAATAGCTTTGGCCTGATAAGGGCTATTATCCAAAATCGTTTCGTCAATATCTACTACAATCGCCTGGGGCTTACTAGTATCGCTAAAATCGTAATTGGCCAGCCTCAGTTCTGCCAGATTATAGGCTTGAAAGCAAAGTGCCTTATACTCCGCTGCTCTTTGCTGGAACAAAGTAGCATAAAGTGCCGGATGTAACTTGTGCTCATCGCGGTTTGCTAAATCTTTACATGATGTAAATGCCAGCAAGAGAATGAAAGTAGTAAGAATTAACAAATGTCTTTTCATGGTTTGTTGATTTTTTGAATGCATATTTTGGCGTAAAAATAAAAAAAGCCGGACTGAATCCGGCTTTATATTTCAAGCATTTTGAATTATTTTACACTATAATCCATTGCTTCGAGGCGTTTGTAATGGTTGTAGCGCCATTTAGCGTTTTCAAGAGCAATTTTACCAAGCTCTGATGCCTGCATTGGGAAGGTTTTCTTGAGTGAAGCATAGCGAACTTCACTTCCGATAAAGGCTTCAAACTTGCTCCAGTCTGGCTCTTTCGAATCGAGCTGGAATGGGTTTTTGCCTTCAGCTTCCAAAGCAGGATTGAAACGGTAAAGCTGCCAGTAACCGCTTTGAACAGCCAATTCCTCTTCGTACTGGCTCTTCCCCATACCAATTTTTAAACCATGGTTGATACAAGGTGAATAAGCAATAATAATTGATGGGCCAGGGAATGCTTCAGCTTCTTTTAAAGCTTTAAAGAATTGGTTTTGGCTGGCTCCCATGGCAACCTGCGCTACATAAATATAGCCGTAGCTCATGACCATCGCACCAAGGTCTTTTTTCTTCACTTTCTTACCTGAAGTAGCAAATTTGGCCACAGCACCTACTGGTGTAGATTTGGAGGCTTGTCCACCTGTGTTCGAGTAAACCTCGGTATCTAATACGAGCACGTTTACATCTTCACCTGAGGCAAGTACATGGTCAAGGCCGCCATATCCAATATCGTACGCCCAACCGTCGCCGCCGAAAATCCACATCGATTTTTTCACAAAGTACTGTTGCAAAGCCAGCAATTCTTTCGAGAAATCGTCTTTTTGTGTTTTCAAAGCCTGTTCAAGTTTGGCTGATGCCTCAACGGATGCTTTTGCATCGTGCATGCTGTCAATCCAAGCCTGGAAGGTTTCTTTCAATTCAGCTGAAATTCCATTCTTCATGGCGTCTTCCATCCGAAGTCTGATGCGGTCGCGCAATTTGTTCACTGCAGTAGCCATACCATACCCATATTCGGCATTGTCTTCGAACAAAGAGTTAGCCCAGGCTGGTCCTTTGCCTTCTGCATTGGTGCAATAAGGAGTGCTGGGCGCAGAACCACCATAGATAGATGAACATCCTGTTGCATTGGCTACCATCATGCGGTCTCCAAACAACTGAGTGATCGTTTTGATATAAGGTGTTTCACCACAACCGGCACAAGCGCCAGAGAACTCGAAGAGTGGTTGCGCAAACTGGCTGTTTTTGACAGATTGGAATTTATCGACTACTGTATCTTTATAAGTCACTTTATTGGCAAAATAATCCCAACGACCAATTTCGGCTGACTGTGTTTCGAGTGGTTTCATCACAAGTGCTTTTTCCTTCGAAGGACAAACGTCGGCACAGTTGCCACAACCCGTGCAATCGAGCGGACTTACCTGAATGCGGAATTTAAGTGGTGCAAACTTACCTTTGGTTTCGAGTAAGATAGTTCCTTCAGGAGTACTGGCTTCTTCGGCTTCGTTGACGAGGAATGGGCGGATGGCAGCGTGAGGACAAACATAAGAACACTGGTTACACTGGATACAGTTTTCAGCATCCCATTCGGGCACATTCACTGCAATACCGCGCTTTTCATAAGCAGTTGTACCTGCCGGAAAAGTTCCATCTTCGCGACCAACGAAAGCACTAACAGGAAGGTCATCACCTTTCATCGAGTTGATCGGATTCACCACATTACGGATAAAATCAGGCAGGTTCATTTCTTCTTCTGCAGCTTTGGGTTTTAGTTTTGACCACTCGGCCGGAACCTCAACTTTCTCAACTTCACCTCCACGGTCAACAGCGGCGTAATTCATCTTCACGATAGATTCACCTTTGTTTCCGTACGATTTCAAAATGAAAGCCTTCATTTTCTCAACCGACTGCTCGTAAGGTATAATCTCTGCTACTTTAAAGAAAGCTGACTGCATGATGGTATTGGTACGTCCACCCAGACCAACTTCTTCGGCAATGCGGGTAGCATTGATGATGTAGAAGCTGATATCGTTGTCGGCCAGATATTTTTTCATATCATCCGGCAACTTGCTCTTAGTCTCTTCGGCATCCCAAATACTGTTCAGCAAGAAAGTGCCGCCTTTGCGCAATCCTTTAAGCATATCATACTTGCCAAGATAAGAAGGCACATGACAAGCCACAAAGTCAGGTTTCCCTACGAGGTAAGTCGAGCGGATCGGCACATCACCAAAACGCAGGTGCGAAGTGGTTACACCGCCAGATTTCTTCGAATCGTATGCAAAGTATGCCTGAGCATATTTATCAGTGGTTTCACCAATAATCTTAATGGAGTTTTTGTTGGCTCCAACAGTTCCGTCAGCTCCAATTCCATAAAATTTAGCGGCATAAGTCCCTTTAGGAGCAATACTGATTTCATCTTGCATTGGCAATGAGGTGAAGCTTACATCATCAACAATACCAACAGTAAAGTGATTCTTGGGCTCATTCATCTTCAGGTTTTCGTAAACTGAGATAATCATGGCCGGTGTAGTATCTTTTGAACTCAAACCATAACGTCCTCCAACGATTTCAGGAGCATTCTTTTTACCATAGAAAATTTCTTTCACGTCAAGATACAATGGTTCGCCATTTGCACCTGGTTCTTTGGTACGATCGAGTACAGCGATACGCTTTACACTTTCAGGAATAACTTTCAGGAAATATTTTGGAGAAAATGGTCTGTACAGATGAACTGCAACCAAACCAACTTTTTCACCTTTGGCGATCAGATAATCAATGGTTTCGCGGATAGTTTCAGTAACCGAACCCATGGCGATAATAATATTTTCGGCATCTGGTGCCCCATAGTATGTGAAGGGATGATATTCTCTGCCAGTCAGCTCGTTGATTTGCTGCATATAAGCTTCTACCATATCTGGAATCGGTTCGTAGAAAACGTTCGCTGCTTCGCGGGCCTGGAAATAAATATCAGGATTTTGTGCTGTACCTCTTGTAACAGGGTGCTCAGGATTGAGTGCCTGATCGCGGTAACGTTTCAATGCGTCCCAATCGACTAACGGCTTTAGATCTTCTGTATCGAAATACTCAACTTTCTGAATTTCGTGTGAGGTACGGAAACCATCGAAGAAATGCAGGAAAGGAATGCGTGATTTGATGGCAGCGAGATGCGCGATACCAGCAATGTCCATGATCTCCTGAACGCTACCTGTTGCCAACATAGCAAAACCAGTTTGGCGGGCGCTCATCACGTCGCTGTGATCACCAAAAATCGACAAGGCCTGAGCAGCAAGACTTCGGGCACTTACATGGAAAACACCGGGAAGCAATTCGCCTGAAATCTTGTACATATTCGGAATCATCAGCAACAAACCCTGTGATGCTGTGAAGGTTGAGGTAAGTGCTCCTGCCTGCAGTGAACCGTGAACAGCTCCAGCTGCTCCGCCCTCAGATTGCATTTCGGCAACATGCACGGTTTCACCAAAAATATTCTTCTTGCCGAATGAAGCCCATTCGTCAACATACTCGGCCATGGTTGAAGATGGCGTGATTGGGTAAATCGCAGCTACTTCGCTAAACATATATGCAACATGCGCAGCAGCATAGTTGCCATCACAGGTTACAAACTTCTTTTTCATTTTCATGTGTATATTATTTAGTTTCTATCGGTCAGTTTGAATTCTCCAAAAAAAGTATTCAGCTACCTGATGTGCGTCTGAATCTGCTTTTGGTTCATTTCATATCTTATTTATTTTTAAGCTTTTAATTTAATTATACAGCTTATCTTAATTTTACCGCGAAATTACTAAATTAAAAAATCGCCTGCAGGTTATAAAGGCAAAACCATCAGGCCAATACCCTAATTTATAATGATTTTAGATTAGGGGTGTCATCAGGCCATCAATGAAATTTGCGTACATTTACAACCGTAAAATTCATCCTCTTTTTGACTTATCAAACAAAAAACATAACACTATGAGCCTGAGAACGAAATACCTGGGTTTGGAACTCAAAAACCCAATCATCGTTGGTGCCAGCAATCTGGTAACCGATATTGAGACGCTGAAGAAACTGGAAGAAGCAGGCGCCTCCGCAATCGTTTACAAATCACTTTTCGAGGAGCAAATTCACCTGGAAAATCTGCAGATGCACCAGGAAATGACTGATTATAATGAGCGCACTGCAGAAATGACAAGCCTTTTCCAGGAAAACCTTTACGAAGCTGGTCCTGAAGAGTTTTTGATGCATTTTGCCCAAGCCAAAAAGGCATTGAGTATTCCGCTGATTGCCAGCCTAAATGCCGTTTATGATGAAACCTGGTACGAATATGCCAAAAAACTTGAAGATGCAGGTGCTGATGCTATCGAACTTAACTTTTACGCTGTTCCCACAGATTTTGATGTAGATGGACGTGGGATTCTGAATGAGGAGCTAGATATCATCGAAGGAGTAAAGAAAGCTGTCAGCATTCCGGTGAGCGTAAAACTGAGTCCTTTTTACACCAATCCTTTGTATACCATCGCCGAAATGGATAAAAAAGGTGTTGACGGACTTGTGCTGTTCAACCGTCTTTTCCAGCCCGATATCAACATCGATAACGAAACACATCATTTCCCATATAACCTCAGCACCGAACACGACAACCGTCTGGCTCTTCGCTTTGCCGGTTTGTTATTTGACCAGGTGAATGCTGATGTTTGCGCATCACAGGGTATTTTCACAGGTGCCGATGTGATTAAAATGATTTTGGCCGGTGCCAATGTGGTACAGATTGTAAGTACAGTCTATAAGCATGGCCCTAAGCAGATTACTAAAATGCTGCAGGAAATAGAGGCCTGGATGGCAACCAAACAATACAAGAGTTTGGAAGATTTCAGGGGACATTTGTCTGCGGCTAAAAGTAAGGACCCGTTTGCATACAAACGCGCACAATATGTCGACATCCTGATGAAGTCGGAAGCGATTTTTAAAAAATATCCAATGATCTAAACCATAAGCTTTATGCCCTGCTTTTTGACAGGATAATCTATCAGGAACCAGCTTTGCCCCGGCAAAGTTGGTTCTTTTGTTTTCGTAATACAAACAAATTAAATAATTACCCATGATGGAACAACTCAAAACTGAAATACTCGAAACCGAAAATGCCTTCGCCCACATGGCCCGCGAAAAGGGATTAGCTAAGGCATTTACCCATTTTGCGGATGAAAACGCGGTAATCAACCGCGACAACCAACTTTACAAAGGCATTGATGCTATCAGAAATTATTTTGAAGAGAAAGACTTCCGCAATGTGCAGCTGATCTGGAAACCGGATTTTGTGGAAGTAACTCCCGGCGGAGAGCTGGCCTACACTTATGGTTGTTACGAAATGACAGCCCTCGATGGCAATGGCGTGTCACACGAAACAGCAGGTATCTTTCATACTGTTTGGAAGCGACAAGCCGACGGAAACTGGAAATATGTATGGGATTGAACTAAATAGATAATCTCTCTGATTTTCAGCCAGATAATTATTCCATTCGCCAAATGCTAAGCTGTTGATTGAGTGTAATTTAGTTAAAAACTGTTAACCGTTTAACAAACTTTGCTGTTCATTGTTTTTGAGGCATAATAACCTAAAAAAAACATACAATGAACACAAAATCTATCTTTGCAGCCGCTACACTGGCTATCGCTTTCTTGTTGACTCCTAGCATCACTCAAGCTCACAATCATGGTCCTGACGGTGAAAAATCAGGTGTAATGACTAAAGACTCTCAGGACAAACTCACTTCTGATGCTGCTTTGAACGACTTAATGGAAGGTAACAAGCGTTTTGTAGCCAACCGTCCAGACAAACTTGACCTGCCTGCTCAGGTAAAAGCAACTGCAACTGGTCAGTACCCAAAAGCTGTTATTCTTTCTTGTATCGATTCACGCGTACCTGTTGAAATGGTTTTCGACCAGGGTATCGGTGATGTTTTTGTTGCTCGAGTAGCTGGAAACACAGAAGATGAAAGCGTCTTAGGAAGCATGGAATATGCTACAGCAGTAGCTGGTTCAAAATTGGTCATGGTGCTTGGTCACGAGGCTTGCGGAGCTGTAAAAGCTGGTATCGACAAGTTTGAGGCTGGAGAAAACGTAGCTCACTTGTTGGGTGCAATCGAACCTGCTATCGAAAAGGTAAAAGGCGATCGTAACTCTTCTGACAAAAAATATGTTGAAGAAGTAATCAAAGTGAATGTACAGGAAACTATTGATGATATTCGCGAGCGCTCACCGATCATGGCCGGCCTGGAAAAAGAAGGTAAAATCAAGATTGTAGGTGCTTATTATAATCTGCATACAGGCGAAGTAAGTCTGTTGGACTAATTCGTTCCTGAAAAGATATTGAACTCCCTGACAATGGTCGGGGAGTTTTTTTTATGACTTATTCTACCACAATTTCGTCAGCAAAGATCCAGGCAGGTGAGCCTGCACCTGGGTGACCTTCAGGGCAAACTCCCCTGTTGCGGGCTTCCAACTTCACATACCGCGCTTTTTTGGTTTTAAATCTGGCTTCAAAATCGCGTGTCAATGCGTTTTTTGTATCATCTGCAGCTTGATTCCCGATTCGGCTGACCGTTTTAAAATTGACACCATCATCCGACAAACCAAATACCACTTCCGTCGGGAAAAATATCCACGAACGTACATCCTGCAAAAAGCCGGCAGCTATGTAATCAATTTCTGTTTGCGCACCCAAATCAACTATTGCCACCAGGTCAGTCCCCTGATAACCCTGCCACGATCCAACCCTGAAATCAGTGTTTCCACGTTGATGGTCGATCAAAGCTTTATCACCTCCTGCATGGTATTGTGGATTGTACTGGCTATTAAGCTGAATGGATCTTCCTGCCGGAATCCGATAAAAATTCGCTTCCTCCTGCTTGCTTTTGGCGCCATTTTTTTCCGCACGTGCAGTGATATGAACCGATTCGTTAATCACAAAAGGCTCAGCGTACAACATTTCGTAGGCTCGCCCTTTTTCTGGTAGCACACGCAACCTGATTTTAGCAGCTGAATCTGGATGATGTAGGCTAACAAGCAAGGTGTCGGTGAATGTTTTTGCTGAAGCAGAAATCCTTGGCGAAACCATGAAATCTTTAGCCTCAACAAGCTGTTTGGGACGATCTTCAACTGCTGTACCCCAATCGCTGTCGAATCTGTCAGTCATCACAAAAACAAGCTCGCCTCCTTGCAGTATTTCTTCCTGAGTGATATAACTTCTTTTCAACGACTTACCATTAAGCGAAACTGACTTCACATAGCAGTTTTTGTTGTCAAGATTTTTGGCCAAAACTTTAAACTGCTTGCCGTTTTCCAGTTGCAGAACTGTTTCATCAAAATCAGGTAGACCCAACACATAAATACCTGAGCCAGGAGTTACAGGGTAAAAACCCATTGCGCTCAAAACATACCAGGCCGACATCTGCCCACAGTCTTCGTTACCTGCAAGTCCATCGGGTTGGTTGGTGTAAAACTGATCGATGATTTGTTTTACATACTTTTGTGTCTTATGTGGCTTTCCAACATAGTTATACAAATAGGCCATGTGATGGCTGGGCTCATTACCGTGCGCGTATTGCCCGATCAAACCAGTGATATCTGATTGCTCGCGGCCACTCAGTTCCTGGCTGGTAGTGAACAGGCTATCAAGCATCGTTTCGTAGATTGCATCACCGCCCATCAGTGCAATATGACTATTAACATCCTGCGGAACAAAGAAGTTATACTGCCAGGTATTGGCTTCAGTCAGCATAAAATTGACCTGTGTAGGATCGAATGGAGAGATAAAACCACCATTTTGCCTACCTCTAAAAAAGTTGGTGCTTGGATCAAAAAGGTATTGGTAGTTTTTCGCTCGCCGGTAAAAACTGTCAGCCACAACTTGTTGCCCCAGCCCCTCAGCAAAGCGTGCAATGCACCAATCGCCATAGGCATATTCGAGTGTTTTTGAAACCGACTCGCTTTCGGCATTGGCCGGAATATAGCCATAAACCTGGTATGCATCGAGTCCGAAACGCTTTTGGGTAGCGCTTTTAATCATAGCCTGCAGTGCTTCTTCTTCATCAAAACTACGGATGCCAGATTGCCATGCGTCCACTATCACCGGAACGGCGTGGTATCCAATCATACAATTGGTTTCATTGGCTGCCAGTTCCCAAACTGGCAACAACCCACCCTGCTGATACATATCGAGCATGCCGCGCAGCATTTCGGAAGTGCGTTCCTTCTCAACAAGTGTAAAAAGCGGGTGCAACGCCCTGAAAGTATCCCACAAAGAAAACACAGTGTATCGTCGATCACCTTCAAGCTGGTAAATCTGTTGATCGTGACCACGGTAACGGTCATCCACATCCGAAAACTGATTGGGAGCCACCATGGTGTGGTACAATGCGGAATAGAAAACAGTTTTGTCTTCTTTATTACCTTTTACAGCTATGCTCGCCAGTTCATCATTCCACTGTTTTCGTGCACGTGCACGAACAACATCAAAGTCCCAACCGGATATTTCTGCTTCCAGGTTTTTGCGGGCACCTTCCACATCCACAGCCGAAATCCCAACCTTGACCAAAATAGATTCTTTCGGACTCACCTTATAACTTACCCAACCGGTCAGGCTGTCGGCTGTGGCTTTATCCAATCCAACATTTTCCTTACCACCAACAGCAATCCCATACTCAGTAAAAGGCCTTGAAAAAACTGCATAGAAATACACGTGCTGGTCGGCTGCCCAACCATGAGTGCGCCGAAATCCACTCACTACCGAATCATTTTCAAAATGCATAGACGCCCCTAACAATTTATCGCTGGTGACGCCCTCAACCAAATCGATGACAATATGTGCATCACCCTCAGCGCCAAAATGGTATCGATGCAGTCCAGCATGAGTAGTGGCCGTCAGTTCTACATCAATATCGGCAGGACTTAAGTTTACTGCATAATAACCGGCTTCTGCAGATTCCTTATCATGGCTGAAAGCAGCCCTGTATCCGGTTGAAACATCTTTTTCATCACCAGGCGTCAGCTGCAGCTCCCCCATCATAGGCATAAGCCTTACATCACCGTAATCGCCAACGCCCGTCCCGCTCAAATGCGTGTGACTGAATCCCATGATGGTGCTGTCGGAATAATGATACCCTGAGCAGCCATCCCACGAGTCTTTGCGTGTGTCAGGACTCAGTTGCACCATGCCAAAAGGTGTTGTAGCTCCAGGAAAAGTATGGCCATGGCCTCCCGTACCAATCATGGGGTTGACAAAGTCAGCAGCTTCGTTTGTCGTTTTGTTACAGGCATAAAAAAACGGCAGCAAAACTAAGACAACAACCGGCAAATAATTATTCTTATTCATATGATGAAAATTTTGCAGTAAAGACATCAAATATAAGGATTCTGACGGATCCTCTTTCAGAAAAACTGAACAGATCGAGAACGATAGGTCAATCCATTTTCATTTCAAAAAAAAATTCAAGAATTTACTTGACATCTGCCTGCAATTATTAATATCTTTGTGATATCATTTTAATATCATAATCATGGATAGTACAGAAAAAACAAAAAACGCCAGTTCGGGTTACCTGATGGTAGTAGTTATTTTGGCTTTAATTGCTTTTGGCATTGCCGGCATCATCACAATGAAAAACCCTGTTTTTGTGATCTTTTTCCTGCTGGCAATTTTCTTTTCGGTAGGTTTCACTGTTGTAAACCCAAATCAGTCGTGCGTATTGACACTGTTTGGTAAATACGGAGGATCGATCAAAGACAATGGTTTCTTTTGGGTAAACCCTTTTTACATGCGGAAGAAAATTTCGCTTAGGGCACGCAACTTCGATAGTGATCCCATCAAGGTTAACGACAAAATCGGCAACCCCATCATGATTGGCGTAGTGCTTGTCTGGAAAGTAAGCGATACCTATAAAGCTGCTTTTGCCGTAGACGAATATGAACATTTTGTTGTCGTACAGAGCGAAGCGGCCCTGCGCAAGCTGGCTGGCATTTATCCTTACGACAATTTCGAAGACCACGAAGCTGAGATCACGTTACGTTCAGGAGGTGAAGAGGTAAATGATGAGCTCGAAAGAGAAATTATCGAACGCCTGCAGATCGCTGGTATCGAGGTGATTGAGGCTCGAATCAACTACATCGCCTACGCCCAGGAGATTGCACAGGCCATGTTGAAACGCCAACAGGCAACAGCCATTGTAGCAGCCCGTTTTAAAATTGTAGAAGGCGCTGTTAGCATGGTAGATATGGCGCTTGAACAATTGGCAGACAAGAAAATTGTAGAACTCGACGATGACAAGAAGGCAACCATGGTGAGCAATCTGATGGTTGTACTGTGCGGCGATAAGGAAGTGTCGCCCATCGTCAATACAGGTACACTGTACCAATAAAATTATGTCGAAGAAGAAGGCTTTTGCATTGCGATTGGATGAAGACAAACTGGCTGCCGTTGAAAAATGGGCTGCGGACGAGTTTCGCAGTACCAACGGCCAGATTGAGTGGATCATCGACAAGGCTTTGCGCGCTGCCGGACGAAACAAAGAAAAAGATCAACAAAAACCATCAATATGAGACCTTTAAAATACACTTGCCCCAAATGCGGTCACCGTGACTACGAAATTGGTGAAATCCGGGTTACGGGCAGTTTTCTGGCCAAGATTTTCGATGTTCAGAACAAAAAATTTAGTTCTGTAAGCTGTAAAAAATGTAGTTATACCGAATTCTTTAAAGCTGACAGCAGCACCCTTTCGAGTGTTTTCGACTTTTTTGTCGGATAGAAGGATTTAAAGATTTCTTTCCTGAACTGTCCCAACTTGCTTCCCATCTCTGAAGAGTTGAACTTTTACGACAGTTGCGTCTCCCGGGTTAAAAGGGTTGCTGTAAAGTGCTGATTCATTTCCGGGACGGGTATTATCGAGGCTGTAACGGATTTCAGCTCCATGAACTTCTGTAGTTAACTCAACCATGCGCTGACCATTTCCATCCTTAATTTTCACCCCAATTTCATTTACAGCTTTGGAATACTGCAATCCCAATGCATCGTAACGGGCAAAATGCCATGGAAGTCGGTTATAAAACTTCTCCCAGTCACGTTTCTCTTTGGGTGACCACAAAACCTCTGCCATAGCCGCCATGCGTGGCAAAATCATATATGTTACATCTTCGGGTTTGACAAGATATTCTGTCCACACATTTGCCTGTGCTCCAATAATATGCTTGGCCTGTGCTGCATTTAGTTCCTCGGGAACAGGTTCAAAAGCATACACTTTTGACACTCTGGTCAGTCCTCCAATCGCCAGCGGCTGTGTTTCTGGATCACCCTGATAATGATCGAAATAGCAATGACTTCCAGGTGTCATGATCACGTCGTGATTCATTTGGGCAGCAGCTATTCCGCCATCGGTACCGCGCCACGACATGACCGTTGCGTCAGGTGCCAATCCGCCCTCGAGTATTTCGTCCCAACCAATCATTTTGCGGTTGTGGGCAGTGAGAAACTTTCCGATTCGGGTGATAAAATAACTTTGCAAAGCACTCTCGTCAGCTAATCCTTCATCGCGCATGCGTTTCTGACAATCCTTACATTGTTTCCAGCGTGCTTTGGGCGCCTCATCGCCACCAATATGGATGTACTGGCCAGGAAACAAATCCATTACTTCGGTAAGCACTTGTTCCAAAAAATTAAATGTTGACTCTCGTGTGCAGTAAATGTCATCAAAAACACCCCATTGCGTAGCTACTTCGTATGGCCCTTTTGTGCAACCAAGTTCCGGATAAGCGGCTAAAGCAGCCAAAGAGTGCCCGGGCATTTCAATTTCGGGGATTATAGTTATGTATTTGCTGGCCGCATAATCAACGATTTCGCGCACCTCATCCTGCGTATAGAAACCACCATAAGGATTACCGTCAAACACTTTAGGCCGGACAGACTGATGCCCTACAATCGTCTCCTTACGCCAGGAACCCACCTCAGTGAGTTTTGGAAAAGCCTTTATTTCGATGCGCCAGCCCTGATCTTCGGTCAGATGCCAGTGCAAATAATTAAACTTATACATGGCCAACAGATCAATATACTGCTTGACAAAGGAGACCGGAAAAAAATGCCTGCCCACATCCAGATGCATTCCCCGATAGGTAAATCGTGGTTTGTCGTTGATAGTAGTAGCCGGCAGTTCCCACTTATCTTGCTTATCGACATTTTGAAAATAAGGCAGTGGAAACAGCTGCTTCAGTGATTGTATCCCATAAAAGACCCCTTTCGGGCTATTGGCTTGTATCACAAACATTTGCGAATCCATCCGCCGTATCCGATAACCTTCATTTCCATAAGCACTGTCGGCCAGATTAGTCGCCATAAAAATATCATTTCCAAGCGATTGCGCTTCGCTATAAGGCAGTACTTTCGGTACAAAAGTGCTTTTTGCCGCGATGAAAACCGATAAGTCCTCTGCCATGAAACGTAATGCCGGATTTGGATCTTCGTAAACAATACGTGTATCGGCATCCAGCGTAACTACATTGCCTCCGACATAATAGGTTTCAGGTCTTGGTACAACATTGATGTCTGGTATCTCTTTTCGCTCGCAAGCCGAAGTCAGCACCATGACAATCAATAAACCAAATAGTGTACTTCTCATATTCTCCTATTTTTTATAGCTCAACGCATTCAATAACTTATTTTCGCCTCCTTGAAACAAGGCAATCTGAAAACCAGGCGCATACGAAAATGAACCGGTTTCTCCGGCCTTATTCACGGCCAAATAACCAATCTGAAATTTATCGTGAAGTTTCATTTTGTGAACGATCCTCATCACAGCTTCCTCACATGCGGCCTGTGGCGAAAGTCCCTGCCGCATCAGTTCAACTATCAGGAAACTGCCAAGTGTTTTCATCACAGCTTCTCCTTCTCCGGTGGCTGTCGCACCTCCAACTTCATTGTCAACAAAGAGTCCGGCTCCAATGATTGGACTGTCACCTACCCTGCCCCGGTGTTTGAATGCCATGCCACTGGTGGTGCAGGCACCTGCGATATCACCACGCTGATCAATGGCCAACAAACCAATGGTGTCATGGTTTTCCCAATTTGCATCTGGAGCATATCGGGATCCACTTCTTTTCCATTTCTCGAATTTCTTTTTCATCTTTGGTGTGAGGAGATTCGTTTTCTCAAAACCCTGATCGAGGGCGAACTGCAAAGCCCCTTTGCCGGTGAGCATCACATGGGGCGTTTCTTCCATTACTTTGCGGGCTACCGAAATGGGATGCATAATGTTTTCTAGGCAAGCTACAGATCCTGCCCGCCCTAGAGGATCCATGATGCAGGCATCAAGGGTCACCCGTCCGGTGGCATCAGGGAATCCTCCATAACCTACACTTTCAATTAGCGGGTCTGCCTCAGGAATCTTCACACCCTGTTCAACGGCGTCAAGTGCCGACCCACCAGACAGCATAACCTGCATTGCCGCTTCGTTGGCAGCAAGGCCGTGGTTCCAGGTGGAAATCACCATAGGTTTAGCCTCACCAACGGCAATAGGTTGGGGTTTAGGTATCAACGACTGGGCATAAGCATAACGACAACCAAGCCCTGTTGCCATGGCTCCTACAAAAGATTGAAAAATGAAATGACGTCTGGATCCCATCTTGTGCTAATTCTATGAACATTATTTGAGTTGTTAAAGGTAAGTCGAAATCGGAAAACGAAAAGCAGTTTGTTTTAAAATCAGAAAAAACAACTGTTTTTAACCAAAAACGAATACATCATTCTTTTCTCATTGTTAAAGGCAGGCAAAATCTTTGGAATAAATTTCTACATTTGTTCGGTTTCTTAAAAACACATTATTCACATTAAAATTAACAACATGGGAGAGCAGAAAAACAATAGTATGGCACTGGGCATGACTGTATTCGGCGCCATCTTTTTCATTTTTGGGTTTGCCACAACTTTTATCGTCACGCTGAGTGCACCTGTCAAAGAAATTTTCACTTTGTCGGAATTTGAGGCCCAATTGCTGGCTTCAGCCTTTTTTATTGCCTATCCGATCATGTCAATTCCAACCGGAAAACTTATCGACCGTATTGGCTATAAATGGACAGTTGTTGCTGGTCTGGTGCTGATGGCACTGGGTAGTTTCATTTATATTCCTGCAGCACGCATTCCCTCTTTCCCAATTTTCCTGTTTGCTACATTCATTTTGGCTACGGGTGTTGTATTTCTGCAGGTTGCTGCCAACCCTTATGTAACAGCTATTGGGCCTTCATCAACTGCTTCGAGCAGGCTTAACTTAACTCAGGCACTGAATTCGATCGCTACGATGATTGCTCCCTGGCTGATATCGGTGGCTATTTTCAAAGGACTTCAATTCCCCGCCGATGCTGCCGTTGCAGCAGAACGTGTCCCTATGCCCTTCATTATCATGGGCGTGATTGTTTTGCTTGTTGCTATTGCCATATTTACCATCAAACTTCCTGTGCTTCACACAGAAACCAAAGAGAAAAAAAGCATCTGGAAATATCCACATGTGGTTTTGGGTGGAATTGCCATCTTCCTTTATGTAGGCGCTGAAGTTGGTAATGCTGGATTAATCGTTAATTACCTCAAAAACAGCATCGGCATGAATGCCGAAATGGCTTCAACCTACGCTGCAATCTATTGGGGTGGTGCCATGGTAGGTCGTTTCTTTGGTTCGTTCATGTTCTCGGCCATGCCAACAAGTAGAAAACTGACTTATGCCATACCAGTGCTGCTACTGGCTTTTGTTTCCGGGTCGTTTGTTACCGACTGGAACTGGGCAATTGGCGGGACTTTCGCTGCTATCGCCCTGGTTAATTTTATCATCATGCAAATCGGCAAGGGCAAAGCAGCCCGCACACTGGCTATTTTTGCGCTTGTTGCCGCTGCATTGGATATTGCCACAACCTTTACGACAGGTACAGTTGGACTTTGGACAGTGATCTCAATCGGTTTGTTTAATTCGATCATGTTCCCCAACATTTTCTCGCTGGCAGTGAAAGACCTCGACAATGCAGAGTTGAGTGGCGCCTCAGGTCTCATCAATGCACTGATTATTGGTGGAGCTATATTGCCTCCTTTGATGGGTGGAATTGCTGATAATTTTGGTTATACCTATGCATTCCTCGTTCCTGCTGTTAGCTACGCATTCATCTTGTTTTATGCGGTGAGTGGCAGCAAAATCAGAAGAGCCTAACTATTTGATTAATAAATACTAAAATTCCTTGTTTTTATGAAAAGAGTCTCCATTGGGATTGATATTGGTGGCACCAACACAGCAATTGGAGTTGTTGACCGCGACGGAAAAGTATTGGTTAAAGACAGCATCCCAACGGCCAAGCACGGCAACATCGATCTTTTTGTCGATGACATGACAACTGCCATACGAGAGTTGGTAAATTCAGTGAAACAACTCAATCCACAAATCGAAATTCTTGGTTTGGGTATCGGTGCGCCTAACGCAAACTACTACACTGGCACCATTGAGCATGCGCCAAACCTTTCATTTAAGGGCGTCATCCCTTTGGTAAAGCTACTTGAGCCCAATTTTCCTGATCTGAAAGCCATTGCTATCACCAACGATGCCAATGCAGCTGCGATTGGAGAGATGATATACGGCGGCGCCAAAGGCATGAAAAACTTCGTGGTTTATACGCTTGGAACCGGCGTTGGCAGCGGCATCGTTGTCAATGGCGATCTGGTTTATGGCCATGATGGTTTTGCTGGTGAATGCGGTCACATGACCGTTGTAAGCGAAGGCAGAAGCTGCGGATGTGGCGGAAAAGGTCATCTTGAAGCGTATTGCTCCGCTCCTGGCATGAAACGGACTGCTTTCGAGTTGTTATCGAAATACAATGCAACCTCAAGCCCACTTGCTCAAAAATGTTTTAATGAATTGGATTCGAAAATGATTTTTGAAGCAGCCGAAAAAGGCGACAAAGTGGCGCTTGAAGTTTTTGAACTCACCGGGAAATGGCTGGGCATGGGCCTCGCCAATACGGTTCATCATACCAGTCCGGAAGCTATTTTCCTCTTTGGAGGTCCAACAGCTGCAGGTAACTACATTTTTAGGCCAGCTATCGACAGTATGGAACAACACTTGTTGCCCATCTTTAAAAACAGAGTAAAAATCCTACCATCACAACTAAAAGCAGGTGACGCCGCTATTGTTGGAGCCAGTGCTCTGGTTTATAAAGAATTGGAAAAACTACTAAACTGAGTTAATCAGTTGTAAAACGATTACTTTAAAAAGATTCCTGCCGAAAAGCAGGAATCTTTTTTTGTTTTGCATTGGCGAAATAAACCAATTTGTTGTATTTTCGTTTTATTCACAACCAACATTTACCTTATGCAAAAGCTGATTGCTTTTCTCATCATATTCAATATTTTGTTTGGAAGTTGTACGGCCCAGGAGCCTGCTGCGCCTGATAATCCAAGTCAAACAGCAACCCATATTATCAAGGTTGAAGTAGTGGCCAATGGATTGCAGAATCCATGGTCGATGGCATTTTTACCTGACGGTCGAATGCTTATCACAGAGCGCCCAGGACGTTTGCGCATTTTTGCAAATGGGAATTTACAAACTGAACCTATTTCTGGCTTACCTCCAATCTGGCAAAACGGGCAAGGTGGACTACTCGATGTGGCCTTGCATCCCAATTATACAAAAAATGGCTGGATCTATTTTGCTTATGCCTCCGCAGTAGGCAATGTTGGTAATACCGCAATCGCAAGAGCACGACTGCAAGGTAATCAACTAGTTGATTTCGAGCGCCTGTTCAGGGGCGAACCTCTGACCGACCTATCTTACCATTATGGTTCACGAATCGTTTTCGACAGCGATAACAATGTTTACTTCACCATTGGCGACCGGGGCGAAATGCATAATGCCCAAAAAATTGACAACCACAATGGCAAAGTGCTCCGCATCAAAGATGACGGCAGTATTCCGGATGACAATCCATTTGTTAACCAGCCAAATGCCAAAAAAGAAATCTGGACATATGGCCACCGAAACATTCAAGGTATGGCTATACATCCTGAGACAGGCAAAATCTGGACACACGAACACGGTCCCAAAGGTGGTGACGAAATCAATATCGAAGTAAAAGGAGCCAATTATGGCTGGCCTTTGGTAAGTTTTGGCATCAACTACGATGGCACTATCATTACCAACGACACGGTGATTGAAGGAGTAATCAGACCCCTGCACTATTGGGTTCCGTCGATTGCACCTTGCGGAATGTGTTTCGTTACGAGTGACAAATATCCCAAATGGAAAAACAACCTGATGGTTACAGCATTGGCTGGCCAACAAATTCAACGTTTGACATTTGAAAACGAGACTGTTATTTCAACTGAAAAACTGCTTCAGGGTTATGCTCGTTTCCGCGATATCCGACAGGGAACGGATGGATATCTGTACGTATTAACAGAAGGACCAGGCCGCTTGCTTCGGCTTATTCCTGAATAAAATAAATCAAAACATGATGATGGACAA
Source organism: Bacteroidales bacterium UBA5536 (assembly GCA_002426795.1). GTDB lineage: Bacteria > Bacteroidota > Bacteroidia > Bacteroidales > F082 > UBA5536. The sequence continues at coordinate 414,398 of DINQ01000020.1, read as the reverse complement.
TGGTATACAACAATTGGCACTCATAAGCTCAGTATTGGGAGGATTTTCTTTTACTTTTATTGGTGCACTTTTAGGAGCTAAAAAAGGGAGGAAAATTACTTACTGGCTCTTTCTAACGCTAATGGTAGCCTCTATTAGTTTTCTGATTTCTTCGCTAGGCTGGTCTTTGATCCATTTCGAAGCTGAACAAACAGGACTTATTGAACACCATCAGTTTTTAGTCAAATGTCTGGTTATTGGATTGATATTCATTATTATCTCGCTTGGATTAAGCGGTTTTATGCATGGCAAAGCCACGGGTATTACTACTTCCATTATCTCATTCATGGGTTTAATATTGCTTTTTAGTCAGGTTTTAAGCAGGTATATCGTTGTTTAGATACCGGATTGGAGTTAAATCCGAAAAGAGTCTTTTCTGAATGAAGTGCTTTGAAAGCCGAAATATATCGTCGTTTTAGCAAGCATAGTCTTACCTTTGCACCAAAACCAAAAACCATGAGAAAAACGGGATTTTTATTGACAATTTTATTTTTAGGGTTGATATTAACTATTAAGGCTCAGTATATTACGCCCGGAAATAACCTAAGTTTAACGTTTGATCAACTGGTTGCCCAATCGGGGGGCGTTGTCACTTTCAACAACAACACCTATTTCATCAACAATACATTAACCATTTCGGCAACAGACACATTGCGTATCACTCAGCCTGCTGTGGTTCGCACAGCTGCAGGAATCAGGCTTGAAATTTACGGTACAATCCATTCCGTTCCTGCCAGCGGAGAAGTGGTTTTTACGGCCATCGACACCCTCAGTGCAGCCAATAATTTCAAGGGCTTCCGATTCGAAGATTCACCAGCAAATCAGTTTCAAAACACCCGTTTTACACATGGTGGAGGCATTCAACTCCTGAGTAGCGAAGCGAGTTTTGAAAACTGCACTTTTATTCATAATGGTTCATCCAATGTTTCGGCTGTAATAACCTACAGCGGATGCAGCCCATACATCAGCTATTGTCGTTTTGTCGAAAACGAGCGCTCTGCCATCGGTTCTGGAGCCAATGTGCAAGGCTCACCACACATTCTGCATTCAGAATTTATCCATAATACAACCGACAACAGCAACCGTCCGCAAATCAACCTGGGACCTGGAGGTACTGATACCTTATACATTATTGGAAATTATATTGAAGGTTTCTATGACAATGCAGGTGGTATTGGCCTTTCCAATCTGGTGGGTGCCGGCACGACGAAAGCTGTCGTTAGTGGCAACACGATTATAGGAAACCGCTATGGAATGGCACAAATCGGGAATGATATCAGCAGCCGAATCACCGACAATGTCATCCTCGACAACAACATCCAGAACCAGCCCAATCTGGGTGGCAGCGGGCTTAATTTTCAAGCTGGCGGCACTGGCAACACAGCCATCGTGCGTCGTAACATCATCGCCGGAAACCTGTGGGGAGTTACCATCATTGATCAGGCTCAACCCAATCTCGGAACCACACTCGACCAGGGCGGAAACGTGTTTTACGACAACGGAAACGGTGGTCAGGTTTACGCGCTATACAACAACACAGCCTTACCTATCACAGCCATTGGCAATTACTGGGGAACAAACGATCCCTTGCAGGCAGAAAATTTTATTTTTCACCAGCCTGACGATCCATCGCTGGGTCTTGTTACATACACCCCTATCAACACTTTGCAGCCCGTTTTCTTTTCTTTTGATTTTTTGGCCTCTGACAATCCACAACTTACAGAAAATGTTTCAGGAACAATCGATGGTTTGAATCATACTGTAACTTTTGAACTGGAAGCGGGTATCGATCTCAGCGAACTTATTCCGCAATATATAGTTGAACTTGGCGTTTCGGGCAATCCTGCATCAGGGATTGCACAGGATTTCACAAATGGCGTGACTTACACGCTTTCACTTCCTGATGGGACCACACAGGAATGGATGGTTTCCATTGAGCAAACACCTTCGACCTTCACATTGCATTTTGTGGTGCTCGACGACAGCGAAAACCCACTTGAAGGCGCAATTGTTGACGTTGAGGGCGTTGGAAGCCAAAATACAGAAGCCAATGGCACAACATCATTTGCTGACATCGCACCTGGCTCTTACACGTTCGAAATCAGTCTCGAAGGTTATTATCCCGTTAGTGAGACTGTTACTGTGATTGATCAGGACGTAACAGAAACGGTGCACCTGCAACTTATTACAACATTGCAAGCGAATGCTTCAAATGAAATCAAGTTGTTTCCAAATCCAGCCTCTAATTCGGTAAGTATCTCCTTAAATCAGTTTGGTGCCTGGAAGATTGAGGTGATGGATGCAAAGGGTGTTTGCGTGAAAGAACAATCCTTTACAGGGCAAGAAATTTTATTGGACATCACTGATTTAGAATCTGGCATATACATCATTCGAATACAGTCGGCAAGAAATATTCTCGTCAAGCGTTTCACCAGAAAGTAGGTTTCGAAATACAGGATTCTTCAGTTACAGCTGATTAATCGTTACATTTGTCAGATAAAAGCCATAACCATGAAGCTTACTGAAGTCAATAGTCCGCGTTTAAGACGCCAGTTTCTCGCTGTTGCAAAGGATATTTATAAAGATGACGAGGCATGGGTTTGTCCGCTCGACGAGACTGTTGATGCTGTATTTAATCCTGAAAAGAATCATTTTTTTGAAAAGGGAGAAGCCGCACGTTGGATTTTGACCAACGATGACGGAAAGTTAATTGGACGGGTTGCTGCATTTATCAACAGAAAAAAGGCATACGGCTATGATCAGCCCACTGGTGGAATGGGCTTTTTCGAATGTATCGACGATCAGGATGCCGCTTTTATGTTGTTTGATCAATGCAAGCAATGGCTCAAAGATCGGGGCATGGAAGCCATGGATGGCCCTATCAATTTTGGGGAGAACGATAACTTCTGGGGCTTGCTGGTAGAAGGCTTCACACATCCCAGCTTTGGCATGCCCTACAACAAACCGTATTACGAAAAGATGTTTAAGGACTATGGTTTTGCAGAGTATTTCGAACAGGTTACAAATCATCTTGACCTGACAGTTCCTTTTCCTGAGCGTTTCTGGAAAATTGCTGACTGGGTAAGACAAAAACCAGGATTTGAATGGCGACATTTTGAACTGGCCGATGCAGATAAATACATTGCTGACATCAAGGAAATATATGACGAAGCCTGGCAGTTTCACGAAAACTTCACCCCACTCGAAATCAGCACTATCAAATCGGAATTGATGCAGACCAAATCATTTCTGGAAGAAGAATTTATCTGGTTTGTATACCACGAAAATGTTCCGGTGGCTTTTTTGGTGATGTTTCCTGATGTGAATCAATTGTTAAAGCCGCTCAATGGCAAGCTTCACCTGATGAACAAAATTCGTTTTTGGTGGATGAACAAGCAGCGTAAAATCAACCGTGCACGCATCACGATTATGGGTGTGAAACCGCAGTTTCAGCGGTTTGGTCTTGAATCAGGGATTTTTTGGCACATGCAGCAAGTGATGGACAAACCCGAATTTAAACACTACAAAGAAGTTGAACTGTCGTGGGTGGGTGATTTTAATCCCAAAATGCGTGCTTTACATGAGTCGGTTGGTGCACATTTCGGCAAACGCCACCGGACATATCGCCATATTTTTAATGGTCAAACAAATGATTCACAGCATCATAAGACCATCCTATAAGATTTGGTTATGTGTTGATTTACAGAAAATTAATTCAATCTAAATTATAATTGGCTTATTTTTATCCAAACCTGAAGACTATAAATAGTGAATTTCAGCTGAACTAATTTGATTTTTTTTTGCCAATTCTAAATTTTAGTTACTATCTTTGTCTCTCAACAGAGCATCAATTATTAATTGTCTATTGTTAATCAAAATTTATTACTATGAAAAAAATTCTATTCTTATCTTTAGCACTTACCATTGGGCTTGCTGCTGTAGCACAAAGTGGTTACGTGAAACTGAAAAATCCTAGAGTAAATGAATCGAGGACTGCTACCTTGATCAGCGCCAAGGAACCTGTTGTTGAAGCCATGGAGTTCACTCCACAGGCTAATATTATGCAGACAACTACCATAAAATCTGGCGCCAACTACGAAGAAACACAAGTTATGGTTTCTCAGTATGACCTCCAGACAAATGCATCTCTTGGAAACCGTTTGTATGCATGGCCTGATGGTTCAGTTGCTGTAACAGCCACAAGAGGCGTTGAAAGCGCACCTAGTTTCCCTGACCGCGGAACCGGCTATAACTACTATGATGGTTCAAACTGGGGAGACATGCCTAGTGGTCCGATCGAAGATGTACGTTCAGGTTGGCCTTCAATCGCTGCCTGGGCTGACGGTGAAGTTCATGTTTCTCACGATGGTACACAAATCAACATGCACACCCGTCCTGCCAAAGGAACTGGCGAATGGACCTCCTACATGTTCCCTAATCCAGATGGTTGGAACCTGACATGGCCAAGAGTTGTTACAACTGGTGCAAATCATGACGTGATTCACGTTATTGCCTGCGACCAGGATGCCAACAATACTGCTATCAGCGAAACTTTCTACAACAGGTCAACAGACGGTGGAGCTACCTGGTCAGGTTGGGCAACTCCTCCATTGGTAGACAACGAGTTTTACAACTTCAACATTTCAGCTGACGACTATACCATGGCTGCCAATGGCGACAATGTAGCCATCATGTTTGCAAGTGCATGGTACGATTTGTTCTTCATCAAATCAACCGACGGTGGTGAAACCTGGGAAAAAACTGTTGTTTGGGAACATCCTTATCCAACTTTCAACTGGGATACATCCATCACAACTGACACCCTTTATGCTTGTGACAACAGTGCTGCTATCACCATGGACAACAATGGTAAAGTTCACATTGCATTTGCTATCACACGTGTAACTCATACTGAACCTGGCACAACTTATCAGTTTTTCCCATTTACCGAAGGTATTGGATATTGGAACGAAGATATGGGTCCTATCCCAAACAATCCTGAAAACGTTCACAAAACTTTGGATCCTGAATATCTTGATTCAATGGGTATGCTCTGCGGATGGGTACCAGATATCGACGGTGACGGCGAACTCAACATCTTTGATTTTGAATCACCTATCACCTACAGATCACTCAGTTTAACTACATTCCCTTCAATTTCTGTTGATGATATCGGAACTGTAGTTGTTGCTTACTCTACTTTGGATGAAACACGTGTTAACGAAATTGGTCACTACAGAAGCATCTTCGCCTCTTACAAAGACGGTGTTTATGGAACCTGGTATCCAGCTGAAGACAATTTGACCGACAACTTCATTCACTTGTTTGACGAATGTATCGCGACAACATCTCCTACTACTGCTTACGACAATACATTCTTTGTATTATACGGAGCTGATACACAACAAGGACTTGCCCTTGATGACGAACACGCTTATCAGGACAACCAATACTATGTTGTAAAAATCAATCCGCTGATCGTAGGTACAAGTGAGTTTGTTAACCCTATCACTGAAGTTTCTGCAGCTTATCCTAACCCAGTTACCGGTAACGAAGTAAACTTTGACCTGAACCTGAGCAAATCAGTGAACAATGTTAACGTTAGCGTTCACAACATTGTTGGTCAAATGGTACAATACCAGGAATTCGGTGCATTGTCAACCGGTATGAATAGAATTTCATTGAATACTGACGCTCTTCAGAGTGGCATCTATTTCTACACTGTTACTGTTGACAACTACAAAGAAACCAAGAAAGTAACTGTGAAATAATTTCACGGAAATTTCTAAACCATACAAAACTGTCCTGCTTGCGCAGGACAGTTTTTTTATGCTTATATTTTTATTGAAAATCCAGGCTATGAAAAAAAAACCGCCCGGGAGGGCGGTCAAATTATGAAAAACAAACAAAACAAGTACTCTTTAAGAAACAAAGAATATGCCAAAAGAATAAATCAGCTAGTCTTCAATAGATTAACCAAATACGTGTCTTGAATGATTTTGCCAATTAGGGAATATTTTTCCCATTTTAAGATTTGAATATAATTTTGCCAAAAACAATTATCATAACTTATTCATATTCTGTATTTTTTATAATTTATACTGTAGTTTAATCCTAAAATTATATTTCCACAATTGGGAATTTCATTTTATTTTCTTGATCAGATATTCGAACTGACAGCACAGAACCAAATTCAAGGCTAAGGGATGATATTCTCAGTCAATCTAGCGTTAAATTCGCTATTTTTGCTGCTGATGCCGTGTTTTGATTTGCCTCTGGCTCTTTGTTTATCAAATAAAAAAATGCTGATTTAATTCTTTTTAAGTGCCAAACCATTTGATATATATTGGGTACGTGATCCGTGAACTTCTTCTGAAGTTCCTGAAGTTTGGTTTTGTTGGATTTTCAGGCGTGTTTGTTGATTTTGGCTTTACCTACATTTGTAAGGAGCTACTACATATCCAGAAATACATCAGTAATGCCATTGGCTTTATGCTGGCTGCCAGTTCAAACTATTTTCTGAACAGGATATGGACTTTCGAAAGTACAAATCCCAATATTGCCATCGAATATTCAGAATTTATTCTGATTTCCTTTATCGGACTATTGATCAACACATTGATATTGTGGCTACTCGTTAGTAAACTCAACATGAACTTCTACCTGAGCAAGATATTTGCCATTGCCGTTGTAACCATCTGGAATTTTGTCGCCAACATCATGGTTACTTTTGCAGTAAGGTAAACTTTTTAGAGCCTCACAAAACAACTCTTTTCTTTTGCCAGTTATACCTTTCGTACCAATATTGTCACCATTTTTTATGGACAAATAAGAAGAAAATCCATGTTTTTTCAATTTAGATTTTTTCTAAATTAGTGTCGTTTTAAGACAGTCTTAAGATTACACAGAACTATAGTCAACAAAGAGAAAGCCATCCAGTTACTCCTTACTACCTCATTATAAACTTGTTATGACTTGTACACTTTACTTGTCATGCTTTCTTATGGATTGTTCCCATAACTAACAATTCGATTTGTGCAAAGGAAAAAACACTCCTTTTGCTTATCTTGCATTAAAATCAGCGTTTATACATCTACTATTTTCGGGGATTTATGACAAAATTTAAACATCGTTTGCTCTTGTTTTTGTACACAGCTGTTGTAATCGCAACAATGGTTATTATTATAGTTGAAGGAATGGGTTATTACCAAACCTCGCTTGAGGAGCGGTTTTTTCATGAAAACCACCAGACCTTCAAACCAAGTGGAGTAATTGGTCATGGCTTGGGCATCATTGGATCGCTGATGATGATGATTGGTGTTTTTGTTTATATGGCGCGTAAAAGGTGGCGATCTTTATCAAGGATTGGGGTGTTAAAATACTGGCTTGAGTTTCATATTTTCATGTGTACACTTGGTCCCATACTGGTACTTTTTCATACTGCTTTCAAATTTGGCGGCATAGTATCTGTCAGTTTTTGGAGTATGGTAGCAGTTTTTGCAAGTGGAATAATCGGGCGTTTTATTTACCTCCAAATTCCAAGGTCTATCGAAGGGCGGATGCTTTCTTTGTATGAGGTTCGTCAGCTCAGGCAAGACCTTAGCGAAAAACTTTCGGAAACACTAGGCGACAAGAACCCAATGCTTCAACAAATATTAGAAGCAAGGCAAGAAAGCTTAACCGATCACACAAGTGCAATGGCACCTTCATCTAACCGGTCGGCTGAGCGAAAAATTACCCGCAATATCAAGCGCATGCTGATTGAAAAAGCAGTTGATAAGAAACATCGGAACGAAATTATACAACTCTTGCGCAATGACTTTGCCCTGGAACACCGCATCAAGAGACTTGCTTTGATGCAGAACTTATTTAAATACTGGCATGTGGCTCACCTTCCATTCGCCATACTCATGCTGGTAATTATGCTTATTCATGTGGGTGTGACTTTAACTTTTGGATACAGATGGATATTTTGATCGCATCAATACTTACAGAACAATTGCTGGTTTATGGAAGTGCCTTTCTGTTGACCGGAGTTATCATTCTACTCTATCTCTGGCGATTGAGACACAAATCGAATATTGTTGAAAAGAAAATCGCCAAAGCCAGGGAAGAAGGTCTTTACGAGCCCATATCGCTCCATCCGGTTATTGACCCCAATAGCTGTATTAAAAGTGGCGCTTGTATTGCGGCTTGTCCCGAAAAAGACATTATCGGAATTAAAAATGGCAAAGCCACCACCATTAATGCTTCGCGATGTATTGGACATGGTGCATGTTTTCATGCCTGTCCTACTGAGGCAATAACCTTATGTATCGGTACCGAAAAAAGAGGAGTCGAGTTGCCCCATGTCAACCAGTTATTTGAAACAAACGTTAAAGGGATCTATATTGCAGGAGAATTAGGTGGAATGGGGCTGATAAAGAATGCTGTTGAACAGGGCAGGCAAGCCGTTGACCACATTGCCCATGCTTTGAGAAAAAGTCATCAGGCCGATTATGATCTTATCATTGTTGGCGCTGGTCCTGCCGGAATTTCTGCCTCCCTGACAGCGAAAAAACACGGTTTAAAGTTTCTGACTGTTGAGCAGGACTCATTGGGCGGAACTGTCTTTACTTTTCCCCGATCTAAAATTGTCATGACCTCAGCCATGAATCTTCCACTTCATGGCAAAGTAAAACTTTTTGAGACTTCAAAGCAGCAACTTTTGTCGCTCTGGGAGGAAGTTCTCTCGAAAAACGAGATCAACATCAGAGAAAACACCAAAATAGAATCTATCGATTCAGAAAATGACGTTTTTCAACTTCATACCAACAATGGTGATATGCTGAAAACAAAAATGGTTTTGCTGGCCATCGGGCGAAGAGGCACTCCAAGAAAACTAGGTGTGAAAGGAGAAATAAGTGAAAAAGTAGCATACCGATTGATCGAACCTGAGGAAATCAGCGGGAAGAAAATCTGCATCGTTGGTGGTGGTGACTCTGCTGTAGAAGCTGCAATGTTGCTGGCTGATCAGAATGAAGTGCTACTCTCATACCGTAAAGAGGGCTTTCAACGCATCAAACCAAAAAACAGCGAACGCATCAATGAAGCCATCGCTGCAGGCAAAATAGAAGTTCTTTTCAACTCCAATCTTACCGAAATCAAACCCAAGAGCATTGATATCGTTTGTGAAGACAAGTTAATGGCTGATAGAGAAAATGATCTTGTGTACATTTTTGCTGGTGGAGAATTGCCAACTCAGTTTTTACAAAAGGCTGGCATACAGATCACGAAAAAATTTGGAGAAGCAATACTCAAGCATGGATAAATTATGAGAAAGTCTCACTTAATTATCATTTCAATACAATTGCTCTTTCTTTTTGGAAGTAGTATTGTTTTGCAGGCTCAAATTTCACCCGGCGATCTGGCCGAACCTCATGCCCACCTTGAAGGGATGACGAATTGCACCTTGTGTCACGTGCTGGGGGATAAAGTGTCAAACGCACTTTGTCTGGATTGCCATAAGGAGTTGAAGGTCCGGATCGACAACAATAAAGGCTATCATGTTTCGCCGGAAGTAAAAAGCAAAGATTGCGCTGAATGTCACAATGACCATCATGGCCGAAACTTCCGCATTGTGAATTTCGAAACTGAAAAATTTGACCATTTGCTAACTGGCTATTTACTTGAAGGATCGCATAAAAAGGCAGCTTGCGAGGATTGTCACCAGGCCAAAAATATCATTGATCCCAAAATTCTGGAGAAAAAATATACCTACCTTGGATTAAGAACGGAATGCCTGGCCTGTCATGATGATTATCACCAAAAATCATTGGAAAATGACTGTATTAAATGTCATGATTATGAGGCGTTTAAGCCTGCCGGAAAGTTTGACCATACCATGTCCAACTTTTCTCTAAAGGGCAAACATAAACTTGTAGATTGCATTGATTGTCATAAAATTGAAACACGAAACAATGCTTCATTTCAGCTTTTTAAACCTATTGAACATGACAATTGTACTGCCTGTCACAAAGACGTTCATGATAACAAGTTTGGTCAGGATTGCCGCCGGTGCCACAACGAAGAATCATTTCAGCAAATATCCAACACAAAACAGTTCAATCACAATCTCACAGGATACCCGCTAACAGGCATGCACATGCAGGTTGACTGCAAGCAATGTCACAAAAAGAACCTTACCGCCGCTTTACCTCACCAATATTGTTTCGATTGTCATCGGGACCAACATGATGGTGATTTTGTTGAAGCCAATAAAACCCGCGATTGTATCGAATGTCATACAACTTCTGGTTTTACACCATCGCTTTTCGGTTTGGACCAGCACACAAATACTACTTTCCCACTTGAAGGTGCACATCGGGCAACACCTTGTTTCGCATGTCACCAAAAACCAGATCGCTGGCGATTTAAATCCATTGGATCAAGCTGCAACGATTGCCATGACGATATTCACGATGGTTATATAACAGCCTCCTACTATCCGGAGAGTAACTGCAAAACATGTCACAACGAAGAAAGATGGTCTGCCGTTACTTTCGATCATTCACGTACAAAATTTGAATTAACCGGAAAGCATCTAACCCAAGACTGCAAAGCCTGCCACTTTGATCCAAAAAACAACAATCAACAAGAATTTGCAGGACTTTCAACTTCATGCACACGATGCCATACCGATGCACATGCGGGCCAATTTGTCGTAAATAACCAAAATGAGTGTCAGCGCTGTCACAACACCAATCTCTGGAAACCGCTCAATTTCGACCACAATAAAACACAATTTAAACTGGATGGGGCGCATGCAAATGTTGCCTGTTCCGGTTGCCATAAACCAACCATTCTCAACAACCAATCTGTTTTACTTTATAAAATACCCGATTTCACATGCGAAGCTTGTCACAAATAATCATTTGCCTTTTTATTGGCATCAGTACTTTCGCACAATCGCCACATGGTGGCGACCTCAATATCAAATGTTCCGATTGTCATGATGAATCGGGTTGGAAGCTGACCGAAGGCCAATATACTTTTGATCACCAAACAACAGGATTTGTCTTGAGTGGTCAACATCGCCAAACAGATTGCCGCGCTTGTCACAGCACTCTGGTATTTAATCAGGCATCCCCATCTTGTATCAGTTGTCATGCAGACATCCACGAACAAACAACCGGTCCCGATTGTGCGCAATGTCACAATTCCGATTCATGGCTGGTAAACAACATCACCCAGATTCATCAAATGGGGCGCTTTCCGCTTCTAGGGGCTCATTTTACGGCAGATTGTTACGCATGCCATCCATCGGCCAGTAAACTGCGGTTTGAGCCACTGGGGATAGAATGTATTGACTGCCACGAGCAAGATTTTCAGGCTACGACAAACCCAAATCACGTTACGGGAAACTTCTCTACCAATTGTATCGAATGCCATTTTCAAAACGCATTTACCTGGACGGGCTCTTCCATCAACCACGACTTTTTTCCACTTACAAAAGGACATCAGCTCAATGACTGCCGTTCCTGCCATGATCAGGGAACCTACCAGGGTTTATCGCAAGAATGTTTTAGCTGTCACCAGACTGATTTTCAGGCAACAATAAATCCCAATCACCAGGCCATTAACCTATCTACCACTTGTACGGATTGTCATACAACAGATCCGGGTTGGCGACCTGCAGAATTCAGAATCCACGACGGTGAATATTTTCCCATCTATTCGGGCAAGCACCGTGGCGAATGGAACAGTTGTACCGAATGCCATGAGGTTCCATCCAATTATGCCCAGTTTACCTGTATCAGCTGCCATGAACACAACAAAAATGATATGGATGATGAGCATGGCGATGTTGGAGGCTATATATATGAAAGTCAAGCTTGCCTGGAATGTCACCCAGCTGGAAATGCTGAGGATGGCTTCAACCATAATTTATCCGCTTTCCCTTTGACAGGAGCTCATGTGACCACACAGTGCGTTGATTGCCATCAGAATTCGTATGCCGGAACTCCAAGTGAATGTTCAGCCTGTCATATGAACGATTTTAACGAAACTTCAAATCCCAATCATACTGAGATCAATTTGGGAACCGATTGTGCTTCTTGTCACACGACACAGCCCGAATGGAAACCAGCACAATTCGAAGTTCACAACGAATACTATGTGCTTGCTGGCGCGCATGCTTCCATTGCCAATGAATGCATGCAATGTCACAACGGAAATTATGTCAGCACCCCGAATACCTGCTACGCCTGCCACACAGAAGATTACAACCAAACCAATGATCCCCCGCATGAGGTTGCCCAGTTTTCGACAGACTGTTTGGTCTGTCATACTGAGAGCGCCTGGGAGCCATCAACTTTTGAACATGATGCACAGTACTTTCCTATTTACTCAGGAAAACATAACAATGAGTGGACGAGTTGCACAGAATGCCACACTACTCCAACCAATTATGCCCTGTTCAGTTGTATTGATTGTCACGAACACAACCAAAGCGACATGAATCAGGAGCATCAGGGCATTGGAGGCTACCAATACAATAGTCAGGCGTGCTTTGAGTGCCATCCTACCGGTGATGCTGACGATGGATTTAACCACAATTCGACTAATTTCCCTCTTACAGGAGCGCATATCACCACATCCTGTGCCCAATGTCATAGCAATGGCTATGCCGGAACTCCGACAAATTGCTTTGCTTGCCATCAGGAGGATTATAATCAGAGCGTTAATCCAAACCACCTACAACTTTCACTCAACCAGGAGTGTCAGGAATGCCATACTACACAACCCGACTGGCAACCTGCCCAGTTCCCTGTTCACAACACTTATTATGTATTGGAAGGGGTTCATGCATCTATTTCCAACCAGTGTATGCAATGCCACAATGGCAATTATGTTACAACTCCAAATACATGCTTTGAGTGCCATACCAACGAGTACAATCAAACAACAGACCCACCTCACCTTGAAGCTCAGTTTTCAACAGATTGTTTGGTATGTCATACACAGAGCGCCTGGCAGCCATCTACTTTTGAACATGACGCTCAGTATTTCCCAATTTATTCCGGCAAGCATCAGGGAGAATGGACAAGTTGTGTCGAATGTCATACAACACCGTCAAACTATGCGCAATTTAGCTGTATTGATTGTCATGAGCATAACCAAACCGACATGAATGAGGAGCACCAGGGTATTGGCGGGTATCAATACAACAGTCAGGCATGTTTCGAGTGCCATCCTACCGGCGATGCACAGGGTGGATTTAACCACAATCTGACGAATTTCCCGCTGACCGGCGCGCACACAACAGCTGAATGCGCTACTTGCCATGCCAATGGATATACAGGCACTCCTACCGAGTGTTTTGCTTGTCATAATACTGAATTTAACCAAACAAATAACCCCAACCACCAGCAAATAGGGTTACCACAAACATGTGAAACCTGTCACACCACGAATGCCGGTTGGAGTCCTGCTACTTTTCCCATTCACAATGATTATTATGTGCTAATGGGCGCTCATACAGGTATCTCGAACGAGTGCGTTTTATGCCACAATGGCAATTATAACAACACACCAAATACGTGTTATGCCTGCCACACAGCCGACTATAACCAAACAACCAATCCTCCACATGCTTCGGCACAATTCCCCACCGAATGCGAAACCTGCCATACCCAAAGCGTCTGGGATCCTTCAACTTTTAATCATGATGCACAATACTTTCCAATCTATTCTGGCAAGCACAATGGTGAGTGGGATCTTTGTGCAGATTGTCACACCAACCCATCCAATTATACAGTCTTCAGTTGCATCGATTGCCACGAGCACAATCAGGCATCGATGAATAACGAACACCAGGGTGTTCCCGGGTACCAGTATAACAGTGCCGCGTGCCTGGATTGCCATCCTGATGGTAGTGATAAGTCACTTATGCATAACCGTAAATCGTTTTAACATGAAGAAAATTCTTGTATTCCTTTTTTTAGTAATATCTCTTTTTGGCCAGGCGCAAGAGCAGAATTATATCGAGGGGACTGTTTCTTATATTACATCGGGTAATGTTTACATCAAATTCAGATCAACCAGGCACCTTCAGGCAGGCGACACATTATTTATAATGGAACAAGGAAAATCCATTCCCGCGTTATTGGTAAATAGTCTATCGTCCATGTCGTGTGTCGCAACACCGCTGGGTGGCAAAAGCTTCACGGTCGGCGACAGCATTATCAGCTTTGAAAAAACGCAAGTTGCCGATGATTTTCAGACTCATGATCAGGTTCCTCAACCAGTAGCAATAACCGAAAAAGAGCAAGAAGAAAATACTAATGATCCAGTGGAAGCATCTGCAGTACCAGATAATCCTAAAAAACAAAAACAACGCATTTCCGGAAAGTTTGGACTGGCTTCCTACTCCAACTTTTCAAACACCAACGCGGGAAATTCCCAGAAAATGCGCTACACTATTTCATTGAATGCAGAAAACATAAGTGGTAGCAGGTTTTCAACCGAAACATATATTTCGTTTGTGCATCGCGATCAGGAATGGAACCTGATACAGGAAAACATTTTCAATGGTTTAAAAATTTATACCCTTGCAGTCCACTACCAGGTGCCAGAGAAAGCCAATATTTGGTTTGGCCGGAAAATCAACACAAAGTTGTCAAGTCTTGGTGCCATCGATGGGCTGCAGGCAGAAGTGATGCTTGGATCGTTTTCGGTTGGCGCAATTTTTGGGTCACGACCGGATTATGCAGATTACAGCATCAATCCTGATTTAGGTCAGTATGGTGGTTTTGTGAGTCATGAAGTGAAATCAAAAAACGGTATCGCCCAAACATCGGCAGCTTTTGTTGAACAAAAAAATGCCGGCAAAACAGACAGACGATTTGTTTACCTGCAGCACGCGAATACATTGCTCAATAAACTTTACTTTTTTGGATCTGCTGAACTTGACATGTACAAAGTTGTAAAGGATGTTACCGATAATTCAGCCCGATTAACAAACCTCTATTTGATGTTGCGTTATCGCTTTCACTCCAAATATTCTGCTTCATTATCTTTCAGCTCACGAAACAATATTATTTATTACGAAACATACAAGGACATTGTAGAGCGCCTGCTAGAGGCAGAGGCTACCCAAGGCTATAGTTTGCAGATTAACGGGCGTCCATTTAAATATACCAGTTTTGGTGTAAGAGCTGGTTACCGGAACAGAAAACAGGATCCAAAGCCTTCGAAAAACCTGTATTTGTATGCTTCTTATTTAAGATTGCCCTTTATTAATGCAAGCACAACCGTATCTTTCACGCTGCTCGAAACCTCCTATATAAATGGTGAAATTTACAGTGTTCTATTCAATAAAGATTTGTTGAAAGGAAAGATATACAGTGGAATCGGTTACCGTCATGTAAACTATCAGTTTTATAATGCCGAAAGTAAACTTAATCAGCATTTGGCTGAGCTTAATATCAACTGGAGAATTTACAAAAAACTATCCTCTGGCATCTATTACGAAGGAACTTTTGAAAAAATCAACACCTTCAGCAGGATTTATATCAGCTTGACGCAGAGACTCTAATCCTCTTAATAATTCGAAAATTAATATGTCTTTGTCATATTAACCGGAACAACCACCATAAAGTCAGCCACTGAGCGATCTTCCTCTGCAAGTCTCTTATGCAGCTTTTCTTGCTCCAGTGTGGTGATGGTAAGTATGTTGACATCAGGAGCAAAACGTTTCAGATACCAAACAATTCCTTCAAAATTATCGGAATGGAAGCTGCCGTTATAGTGAATCACATGCTTGCCAGCTTTCCAGTTCTGAGCAATTGACCACGCCATGGTAGCATCCTTGATGGCTTGTGCTTTCGGAAAGTTGGCTGACTGATGACCGGGCATCCCGCTCATCATTTCCAACATTTTTTGGTATCCCGGTAGTTCAGGATCATAATCGATAGGCAGTGGGGCCATAAACTGCTTTTCGGTGTCTGGCAATGTATCGAGTGCCTCGAAACCGTCCCTAAATACCATTGAAGCATACCTGCGCGGAACATTTGTTCCGATAAAAGGCAGCTTGTAAGCTTTTGCCAGGTCGACAAGGGGCTTGTAATCGGTATTAAAGTTGGGCCACATGCGTGCAACCACTTTCAGTGAATCAGCATCAATAACATCCTCAAGGTACAGATTAAGTTCATCCTGGTTGTCTGTCTCAACCATTTCTGCTCCCAGCACCAGTTGGTCTTTATGTACCTGATAAAGCGCATGGGTCAATTCGAGTTGCAACCAATGGCTGATAGGGTTGTTATGTTGTTCGCCAAAAAAAACAACATCTGCCTCAGCAGCCTGCTTTACCATTTTTTCGAACTTCACTTGCTTCCCTTTGCTGTTGTAAATGACATAGGCAGGTTTGTCTGTTTTAAACGCAACCAGAATGGCGAAAAGCGACAAAAGAACAAGGATATTTTTTTTCATAGATTCAATATTTTACTGATTTGTACGAACTGCAATCTCATAATTATCTACTCCCACAACAGCCTTGCATTTTCATAAACTGTTTTTCGGTTTTACGAACCCGCAGGCAACCTTAAAGTGTAGTATAACGAAGCAGATAATCATCCAGAAAAGAGAATGGAAGCAGCGCTTTCATGCTATCGACAACCATCACCGGCCCTTCCTGACCTTGCATGATGACCTGCATTGGCTTCTTTGAATTTTTTTCTGATTCGGCCATCACTTGCCGGCATGCACCACAAGGCGCAAGAGGCTCAGCAATTACTGCACTTTCTCCTATAGCCGTGATAGCAATGGCTTCGATAGCCACATCAGGATAGGCTGCATGTGCATAATAAAGCGCTACTCTTTCGGCACACATTCCACTGGGATAAGCAGCGTTTTCCTGGTTATTTGCCTTCACAACCTCTCCATTGGCCAAGAGCACTGCGGCTCCAACCCTGAAACGTGAATAGGGTGCATAGGCATCTTTGGCTGCAAGGCGGGCTTGCTTCAACAATTCGGAAAAAGATTTTGGAAGCTCTTCCTCCTTTTCGAAAATCTTAATCTCTATCGGAACGATTTCTTTCTTCATAGCTGATTTTAGCGTGGCCAAATATAGCTAATATTTATGTTATGGTGTTATTCCCCGATTGGGGACGAATGGCAAACAAAAACAAAGCATTAAAAAAGGCAAACAAAGTAACACCATCCTGCGTTTCTATGGTGTCTTCGGTAAACATTGACAACAGAATGATTACCAGAAAAATAGCATAAAGGTAGTTTCGGTATCGCTTATGCGAAAGCACAGGATAAATAAGGGTAAACAGGAACCATGCCAGACCAAAAACTCCAAACGCAATCATAATAGAAAGGTATTGGTTGTGAGATCTCCAGCGCCACTGCTTCTTGAGCGGGGTTTTCATCTGCTCATAAGTCTTTTCAAACATCATGGGCAGGTCACCGGTTCCTACACCTATCCAAAAATTGTTTTCAATAATGATTATAGAGGCTTTCAGGTATTCGATCCGTTGCATCACTGAGCTGCCATTGGGATCGTTGATGTCCGCATACTGGTGGTAGCCCATCAAAATTTTCGAAATACGTGTTCGGATGCTGGGATTTTCAACATAATTCACATTGGCTATTCCCTTTTCGATGGCACGTATATCCTTTTCATTAAGGGCATTAACGCCAGCTGCATCTTTTCGCAAATCTTTGGAGCTCAAATACCGGATGATCGTATACTGGATAAGCTGACCGGCTTCATCCCTGCCATAAAAATCAAAATGACTCCGCTTGTTCCATGCCTCTGCCATCTCAGGTACCGCCATATAAAGTCCAACATAACGACCATCTTCTACCCCAAAATGAATGGTATCATGCACATAGGTATTGCCTAGTGCTGTTTTCGAATCGAGTTGAGTCAGTTGCACCGGCTCGGCATGTGTGAGGTCACGCACAATGCCATGCAAATAGATGTAAGTTAAAACAGGCAGACTAATGAGTAAAACCAGTAAAATCGTTCTCCACAAGAGGTTTTGAATCGTTAGTAATCGGTATGCCAGAATTCCGGTTACAATCAGGATCAGACTGATTAGTCCGATAGCCGATTCAAGTATCATCAGGAAAAAGATAAACCAGGCCATCACCAAAACCAGCAAAGCCTGTTGCCATAGATTGGTAAGACCCGATGACAAAACAAACCATGATAAAATGAAAAAAGAGAAAACGATATTCAATCCAAACCTAATCGGGCTGATGAAAAGGGAAATTTTGCGGATATCAGTAAATTCCTGTTTCAGAAACTCATTGAAACTGATCAATGTACCGGCAAACACCGCCAGCACATACATCAACAGCAAAACGCGTACCTGTTTGTAACTCAGACCAGGCATCGTGCTTAAAATAACCGGTAATGCCAACAGCGGCAGTTTGGTCCGCAAGTCCTTCAAGGCATAATGAAAATCTGACGTATGGACCAAACCAATCACATGAATCAGGAAAAGTGACGCCACCACTACAGCGATTCGGTTTTGAAAAAAAACCTCAAACTTGTCAATAAAATTGCGGGCCATGAGGTGAAGGGAATACCTGACCGTTAGTAGTGTAGCTCTGACTGGATTGGCGTTTCGGTAAAACCGACCGATTTGGACGTATGAAAAGCCATCAGCAAACCAGATCAAAATCAGCGCAAACTGAAAAACACTCATGGTAAACTTCGAGAGCGGAATGCTCATGGCCAATAACACCAAAACGGTGAAATATGTCTGACTTGCATGAGAAGTTTTGGTGTTTAACATTTTACTCGTCGCTTGGCAAGTGATTATTTGTTAACTGAAGGGTGCAGAATCGCCTGATATTGATCCATATCCAGCAAGATTTCGAAGGCCTTCTTCAGTTCCGGATCGTCTTCCAAAGCAGCAATAATTTTACCTTTTTGGTAGTAATATCGCTGAGCAATCTCTATTTTCAGCAACTCACTGATTTCGTCGCGGTGCTTGATGATGTCGTTTCGTTTGTAGTCGAGTAAGGTTTGCTCAAGTGTTTTCAATTCGGGATCTACTGCGTCAAGATAAGCTTCTTCTTTGGCAATCTCCCGCAATTTGTTGATCATGCGTTCGCTTTCAGTGGTAAATGTAAAGCCCTGTGATTCTACAAATTGTGTAAA
Organism: Bacteroidales bacterium UBA5536; assembly: GCA_002426795.1. GTDB lineage: Bacteria > Bacteroidota > Bacteroidia > Bacteroidales > F082 > UBA5536. The sequence goes on along the minus strand of DINQ01000020.1, from coordinate 395,200 downwards.
CTGATTATAAATTGTGTCGTTGATTGTAAAAGTTTCAACTGGCCCGATAGACTTGTGCTCGCGGGCAAAATTATTGGCAAATTTGAAGATATAGTTTCCTGCATAAAGGCTTCCGCTAACCGCAGAGAAAGTCATAGGCTCCATGGCTACGTCGGGGGCTATACCTTTACCGTCGTAAACGGTTCTGCCCGCACGTGTTTTAAAGGCCGAGGTCAGCGAATCAGGAATTTTGCCCCCATTTTCACTTTTGTGGGCATAGTCAATCTCCTGAATACACCTACCGCTGGGAATATAGTATTTTGCCACCGTTACTTTCATCTGGCTGTTGTAACTCAGCGGTACCACATTCTGCACAAGTCCTTTTCCAAAAGTACGTTGCCCCACCAATACTGCCCTGTCCAGATCTTGTAAAGCTCCGGCTACAATTTCACTGGCCGAGGCACTCGACTCGTTGACCAGCACTGCAATTGGCAATTCTTTATCCACCGGAGCAAAACGGGTGCGGTGTACTGTAGTACGGTCGGGTGTTTTGCCACGTGTTGTCACTACCAACTCGCCTTTATCAACAAACAGCCCTGTAATATCTACTGCTTCGTTGAGGAGGCCACCGCCATTTCCACGCAGGTCGATCACCAGGCCTTGCAAAGTGTCTGATTCCTCCATTTTCGTAAAAACTTCCTTGAACTCGGCAGCAGCTTTTTGGGTAAATCCAGTGAGCCGTATATAGCCGATATGGTTGTCGAAAACCGTGGAATAAGGAATGTTGTCAATTTTAATTTTTTCGCGGATAAGCTCTTTTTCAATAGGTTTGTCGCTTCCTTGTCTTTTTAGCCTGAGGGTCACCATCGATCCGGGTTGTCCCTTCAACAATTCGCTGATTTCGCTGCTTGTTTTACCTTGGGCGTCAATTCCGTTCACCTCCAAAATGGCATCGCCTGGCTGAAGACCGGCTTTCATGGCCGGAAATCCCTCATAGGGTTCAGTAATCGTGACAAAGCCATCAATTTGTTGGATTAAAGAACCAATACCACCATATTCGCCCGTCGTCATCAATTGAAAATCTTCGATCTGTGATTCCGGTATAAAAACTGTATATGGATCCAATTCTTCTAACATGGAGCGGATGGCAGTCTCATTGAGTTCAGCCGGATTGATCGCGTCAACATAGTTCAGGTTAAGTTCACGCATCACGCTGGTGTAGATATCCAGACTCTTGGCAATTTCGAAATTGTTCTGATTTTGCACAAAAGCAGTGAACGGGATCAAAAACAGTAAAAAAGAGAAAGTAAAGCGTTTTATCATGTTATTTATTATCTGCTGAATAATGTCTTATTTATGTGCTACCTACCAAATTCTGATTTGAATATTCATCATCGTATGTGCAGTAACTATGGAACAGGATCATAGCCACTTCCACCCCAGGGATGGCAGGATGAAACACGCTTAGCTGCCAGCCAACCTCCTTTGATGGGACCGTGTTTTTGTATGGCTTCGATACTGTAGACTGAACAGCTTGGAACATACCTGCACGAACGCCCGATATAGGGCGACAAAGTGTATTGGTAAATCCTGATAAAAAAAATCAGGACTTTGCCAGCTATTTTACTGATGATCTTCATCGTTACGAATTTGATTTTAGCGATTACACGATCATGCCAATCAGGAATATTCCTTCTTTTGACTCATTTCATATTCTTTCACCAAACGCTGCAAAATTAGAATTATTTTGCCTGAAGTCTCTTCAAATCCTAGAATCGTGCGTCCAGTGTAAATCAAGGCCACGTCAAGCGATAAATGCTGAACCTGTAATTGCATCATCAGGTCTTTTTTATTTAATCGCCAGGCTTCACGAACCAATCGTTTGATGCGGTTTCGATCGACTGCATGTTTAAAATTTCGTCGCGAAACGGTAACCAGAAAACGTAAAGGCACGGGTTCATCTACCTGTAAAACAATAACTTTAAAGGGATGGATATAAAATGACTTGCCATTCGAAAACAACGTGCCTACAGCCTTGCGACCATGCAATCGTTCAGATTTTGGCAATCTTAAAAAATTCTTTTCTGAATCACCAGCATTCATTTGGCAAAGATATGTTCTTCGCAGTAAAACACTGCGCCAAAAACTCTTATTAAAAATATCTTTGGATGAAAGCTATTTCTTTTTGCTCTTTTTAGCTTCGTTTTCAATATATTCCTCGATAGCCATGGTCATCGAAGGCGACGATTTAGTAGGAGCGTTGATATGTAACTCGAATCCAGCCTCTTTCACTGCTGCGGCAGTTGAAGGTCCGAAAGCAGCAAATATTTTATCGCCTTGTTTGAATTTAGGGAAATTCTTAGTCAGCGATTTGATTCCGGCCGGACTGAAGAAAATCAACATATCATACTGATCCAGCTTCAGGCCTGAGAGATTGCTGGCTACCGTGCGGTAAAGGACCGCTTTGCTATATTTCACTTTCGATTGATCGAGCAGTTCAATCATACTTTCTTTGTGGATATCTGAGCAAGGCAATAAAAAGTTTTCATCTTTGTGTTTGCGAATCAGTTCCATCACATCAGCAAAACTTTGTTTTCCGTGGAAAATTTTGCGTTTTCGATATTGAACATATTTCTGCAGATAAAAAGCAGTTGATTCAGAAATACAAAAATACTTCAGTGTTTCCGGCACCTCATAACGTACTTCTTTGGCGATGCGAAAAAAATGATCAACTGAATTCCTACTGGTCAGGATAACAGCCGAGAAATCTGCCAGCGAAATGCGCTCCTGCCTGAATTCACGCGAAGTAACACCTTCAACCTTGATAAACTTCTCAAAGTCGATTGTGAGGTTGTATTTACGCGCCAATTCACCATAGGGAGATTTCTCTATATCAGTAGGTTGGGGCTGCGACACCAGTATTGACTTAATTTTCATTCGGTTACTTCTTTGATGACAAAAGTTTATCTGATAAACGCTGGTTTTTTCTCAAACATCTGCTACTAAAACTCCCTTTCTGATGTTGGTTTTTGTTTGAATATCAATATCAACTTTCTGGAATTCAAATCGCAATCGATTGTTATTCTTTACCAGTAGAATTTGTCGAAGTTTGAAATAACGCCATTTTCATTTCACACCTCGCCCGATACAAACAGCAACACCAATTTAATCAACAGCAAAAAGGGAACGATTTCAAGGGCGCAAAGATATAAAAATAAATACAAAACCGAAAAGCGACGGTTGCTTAACCCAACAATAAAACTGCGGTAAAACCGAAATACAAGCAAGGCTAAAACCAGCAAAATACTCGCGTAAAATACTGATTTAAAGGGATTATAAATTAAAACAAACAATATAGGAAGCAACAACAATGCGGTGATCATAAAATATGAAACCTGGTTCGTCAGATACCTTATCGAAACCTCCTGAGTGCGAAAAAGAAAAGCAAAAAAGTTAACCAACAGTATTCTCAACAGCAAAAATGCACCCACACCAGCCGCCAGTGCAAAAAATGTAAAAGGACTTGTCAGAGTTTGATCGCTCCCGGCGAAATAGATTAGCAGACGTTGCAGATAAAGCCCAAAAACCACGATGTAAGCAAGGATAAAAAAAACACCCATCAAACTCTGAAATGGATGCCATTCGCGCAGGAGTTGGTTAAGGTAATTTGAGCCGAAAATAGCACCTGATAATTGCCTGAACCGACGCGGGAAAAGTGTCTTGGTCATCACAATGAGCAGCAACACCATGGCAACCAACCCGATATTCCAATCTGCCATTTCCGACTTTTCATGTCTGGGGATTAACCTGATTTCCTTCACGGGTTTTTCTGATACAAACCTGATCATTGGTGCCTTAGCTGAACCATCTTGCTTATAACCGACGATATTCCCCCGGGCATCCGGCATAAATGCAGGCACTGCCTGAGCAGTGTTGCCATCGTTTGCGGACAAATACCGATCAAAAATCACCAGTTCGTTCATCTGCTGTAAAGCTTCTCAAATTTTTTGCAAAGTTAATGGCTTTCCGAGTTAGCTGACCAGCAAAACTCTAATATCTGTATATTCTTGATTTACTGCGTTTTAGAAATCTATTTTCGTAATAATCCTTCACGCCATTTATATAAAACCAGCCAAAGCCAGCTCTTAATCGGTGTCGGTTTCGAATTAAACCATCAAAATCAAGCTTTGCAGCTAACCTAATTTATATTCAATCTAAAAAGGATTTAGCAATGTATCATATTGTTTATCTGCGCATTATATATTATGTTTTAATGTGAAATTGTTAACATCTTAGCCGATTCCTAGATAAAATTTAGGTAATTTTGCCGCTCAAATCGAATAGAAAACAAATGGACTTAATTCAAAAGATCAGACAACGTGCAGTTGGAAGCGGAAAACGCATCGTTTTGCCGGAAGGAGCCGAAGAAAGAACCTTGCGTGCTGCTGATATCGTCATCAAAGAAAATCTTGCCCACGTCATACTGTTGGGCAATCACGAAGAGATCAGCGACAATGCATTTCGCTGGGACCTGAAACATATTGCCAAAGCAACCATCATCGATCCGCTGGATAACCCCCAGAAACAATATTTTGCTGATCTGCTGTACGAAAACAGAAAAGCAAAAGGACTTACACTTGAGCAAGCTTCGAAGCTTGTGGAAGATCCGCTTTACCTTGCTGTGTTACTGATCAAAGCCGGTGAAGCCGATGGTGAAGTTGCCGGGGCCAACAATGCAACAGGCGATGTTTTGCGTCCTGCTTTTCAAATCGTGAAGACGCTGCCTGGCTTCAGCGCTGTTTCGGGAGCTTTTATCATGGTGATGCCCGACAGCCAGTATGGTGATGATGGCGTGCTGATTTTTGCCGATTGTGCCGTAAACCCGGACCCAACCGTGCGCGAACTAGCCGAAATTGCTGTAGCTACAGCCCAAACTGCCAGATCAATCGCGGGCCTTGAACCCAGGGTTGCCATGCTCAGTTTCTCCACCAAAGGAAGCGCAAAGCATGAAAAAACACAAAAAGTAATAGATGCAACAGCGCTTGCCAGGTCGATGGACCCAAAACTCCTGATCGATGGCGAGTTGCAGGCAGATGCTGCCATTGTGGAAGCCATCGGTCTCAAAAAAGCACCTGGCTCACCGATCGCCGGAAAAGCCAACATCTTGGTTTTCCCCTCGCTCGAAACTGGCAACATCGCTTACAAACTTGTTCAGCGTCTTGCCGGTGCCGAAGCCATTGGACCTGTGCTACAAGGCATGGCAGCACCCATCAACGACCTGTCGAGAGGTTGTTCGGTCGAAGACATTGTCAATCTGGTGGCTATTACAGTCAACCAAACAAATAATCATGTGCAATAGCGCATTTCAATAATTTAATGCTAAAAAATAATGAGTGAAACATTAGCAGATTTCAGTTTAGGAAAACGCATTCAGCCCAAAGGCATGATCCAGAAAGTCGGCGTGATCGGCTGCGGAGCCGTTGGGCAGGAAATCACACGCGCCATCAGCGAATATGGCCTTGATGTTGTTTTTCTGGATATTGATCAGGAAAGAGTCAAGTTGATTTTTAAACAACTTGAAGAACAACTGGATGAAGTAATCCACCACTGGGGACTTACTCCGGGCGAAAAACGTGCCATCATGAGCCGAATCAAGGGCACAACAAATTATAACGACCTGAAAGACTGCGATATCGTAATCGAGTCGATCAGTTCACGAAAAAGAGGAACCAGCGTAGAAGTCAGAAAAGAAATTTTCAAAAAAGTAGAAGAAGTAGTCCGCCCCGATGCTATTATCTCATCCAATATAGCCACCTTGATGATCAGCGACCTTGCCAGTGGTCTCAAACATCCAGAGCGTGCCATTGGCATCCACTTCATTTTACCGGTTTATAAAACACATGTCATCGAAGTGGTTCGTGGAATTAATTCTTCGGAGGAAGCCTACGAACAGGTACTGAAGTTTGCCAGCATGATCAACAAACGGGTCATCCGGCTCAACGAATCGCCAGGCAATATTGTCACCCGCATGCTGGTAGCCACTGTGAATGAAGCCTGTGAAATCCTAATGGAAGGTGTAGCTTCTGTAGCCGACATCGACATTGCCATGAAAGAATCATCCGGTCATTTATTTGGACCTTTTGAAATGGCTGACCGCATTGGACTTGATAAAATCCTGAAATACATGGACAATTTGTATCAGGAGTTTGGCGACAAAAAATACAAGCCATCACCCATCATCAAGCGCCTTGTCAGAGCCAATTACCTGGGCCGTATCACCGGACGCGGATTTTACAATTACAGTAGCGGAAAGCCTGTTGATCAAACAGTTACCTGTGCGGTGATTAAGTAGTTTTTTGTAAACAAGAAAGATAATTATCATGAAGATCATTGTATTGAACTGCGGAAGTTCATCCATCAAATATCAACTCTTCAATATGCCTTCGAAAGAGGTGCTGGCCAAAGGGCTTGTCGATAAAATCGGATTGAAGGGTGCAGCTATCAAACACAAACGAAGCGACGGCACCGAAGTGAAGCTCGAAGGCGAAATCCTTGATCACCAGTCGGGCATCCAGTTTTTACTGGGCATATTGGTCAGCGAAAAATACGGAAGCATCAAGAGTATCGATGAAATTGATGCAGTAGGTCACAGGGTAGTGCATGCAGGCGAAAAATTCAGTGGCAGCGTTTTCATTTCAGAAGAAGTCATCAATGCCCTCGAAGAGTGCGTCGATCTGGCTCCTTTGCACAATCCGCCAAACCTAAAAGGAATTTATGCCATGAAAGAACTCTTGCCCGAGATTCCCCAGGTTGGTGTTTTTGATACGGCTTTTCACCAAACCATGCCACCAAAGGCCTATTTATATGGCATTCCTTATTCTTTGTACGAAAAATATAAGATTCGTCGCTACGGCTTCCACGGCACCAGCCATAAGTATGTTTCCAAAAGGGCTTGCGATGTGCTTGGACTCGACATCACCAATCAGAAGATTATCACCTGTCACCTGGGAAATGGAGCCTCCATGGCTGCCATCTCAGGAGGCAAATCGGTTGATACTTCCATGGGAATGACGCCAACCGAAGGCCTGATCATGGGTACCCGCTGTGGCGATCTTGATGTTGGTGCCTTGTTATACATTGCTGATAAAGAAGAAACCAGCATCCCATATACCAGCACGCTTGTAAACAAATTCTCAGGAATGATTGGTATTTCAGGTGTTTCATCTGATATGCGCGACATTGAAATTGCTGCAGAACAAGGCAACGAGCGTGCTCAGGTAGCCATGGAGATGTACCAGTACCGGGTCAGGAAATACATTGGTGCTTACGCTGCTGCCATGGGCGGTGTAGATTTAATTGTTTTCACGGGTGGTATTGGCGAAAACGACACAGTTACACGCACCAAATCGCTTGACGGACTTGGATTCCTCGGAATCGATATCGACAAGAATAAATCACTTAAATCGCGCGGCAAGGAAGAACTAATCAGCACAGTTCATTCAAAGGTTCGGGTAATCGTTATACCGACTGACGAAGAATTGATGATCGCAACTGACACTTACGAAATCATTGACCAACTGGCTGAACGTGAAGTTTTTTAACATTTTTTGAATACAATAAAAAAGGCCGGAAGCAGTTTTGCTTCCGGCCTTTTTTTTCGGCTGATTGGTTTACCAACCACTCAAAGCAATTCCCACTGCAAAGGGATACACCTCCGGTCCTTTATCCTTTACAAAAAGGCTTGTAAGTGAATAATTGGCATACAGGTTCACAACACCCCATCCGGCTCTGATACTGGCGTCGGCCTTGAAAGGACGCATATAGAAACTGTCGTAGTTTTTGCTGATATTACGGTCGTTGTTGCCCGGACTTTGCATAGCAACCGGCAGCAACTGGTCTGTTTCGGGATCGCGCAGGCGATATACCTTGTTGTCTTCGTTAAAATAGAGTTTGGTGTGCGACCTGATTCTCCAACCTAGTACCACACCAGCAGCAAAGTGCAGTTTCTCTTTCGTGCGGGTAGCTTTCGACTGCACTTCAAAATACAATGGAACAGTCAGGTAAACATTGGTCAGTTTGCTTTTGCGTACCGAAACGCCTTCCATATAATATCCTTTCACAACAGATGAATCGCCGGTAAGCATCACATCATTGGCAAAACGGTAGTTGTTCCAGGTTACACCCAAACCGCTGACCATCCCGAAAGTACCTGATTTGTTGAGTGCAATATTCTGTTCGAAAAAGTTCAGGTTCAGGTTGATGCTTTTTTCCATGCGCAGATCGAGGTATTCTTGTCCTGCAGGATAACTCATGTTAAAGTCAGGGGTAAGCAAGCCATTAAGCCCCAACTCTACACCCGCCCAGTGACCATTGAAACGGTGCTTTTTTTCGCGCTTGTACTCAACGTTTCCATTGTCATCCACCACAAGTACACGGTCGCCAACCCTAACCTGTGTAGAGTCGCCATCGATCACCTGCACCTTGATATTTCCAACTTTCACATTTACAGTATCACGATAGGGTGAAGTGCGCACGCTGCCTTGCCGCACATTGCTTTCCTCATTGCTGGTGAAGGATTTGGGTTTTTCGTCGTAGCTAACTTTGGCAGCACCGCTTGTTTCAACATACAATGACTCAGACGCAGCGATGTAGGCATTGCTGGCTCCACTGGCATCAATTGTTGTTGAGCTTGTTTTCAGGTTATTGGCCGTAAGCTTGGCCGCACCACTCAACTCAGCTTTATGGTTTTGGGCACTTCCGATCAGTTTTACCTTTGCTGCACCCGAAAGCTCACTGTTCAGCTTATTATAATGCATATCCAGGCTTACATTTGCTGCACCACTCACTTCCAGGCGCAAAACATCACCCGTGAATGTGTTCGAAGTTTTTACCTTGGTGGCTCCACTTGCTTCAATACTTTTCAGCTGTGGCATGGTGATGGTTGCTTTGAGCTTGGTGATTTTGCGTGTGTTCGAAACACCCAGATGCAAAATGCCGGCATTCGAAACATCGATGTCCAGTTTGTCAAAAAGGTTGTCATCGGTTTCGATGTAAAGGCTGTAATCGTCGCTTTGAATGATTTCGACATCGAAAATACCTGAAACTGAAATTCCGTCAAAGCCCGAAACCTCAAATGATTGACCAACAACGTTTCCACTGCCGCTTGTTTGCGAAAAACTGCTCAAGCTTGCAAGTATTAAGACTAAACTAAGAATGATTGATTTAATTGATTTCATTGTTGTAAGTTTAAAGTTCACTATTTTTTGGATTTGTGGATGTGACGGGTCATCCTTTATAAATGTTACAGATAACCATCAAAACATTAAATATTTTTTTTGACAACAATCGCGACCATAAAACGTTTGTATTGATATTCTATTCATCCTGAAATACTTAGACACCCTGTTTCCGGCTGAAATAGAAAACAGGAAAAAGAAGATAAAATATTGCTGCAATCGGTTAATTTTGCAGCAGGAACAATGCCAGTGCTTTGAAGATCATCTATCGTTTTACACTTAAATCGTATCTGGGGCCTTTCGTGCTCACTTTTTTTATAGCCCTGTTTATCTTGTTGATGCAATTCCTCTGGAAATACATCGACGACCTGGTAGGCAAGGGCCTGGAATGGGATATTATCGGGCAGCTGCTATTCTATGCCAGCGCCACCTTTGTGCCCATGGCTCTGCCGCTGGCCATTCTGCTTTCATCGCTGATGACTTTTGGAAACCTGGGCGAACACTACGAGCTGGTAGCCATGAAGGCAGCCGGCATTTCCGTGTGGAAGATGATGCGTCCGCTGGTATTTTTCTCCATTGCTCTGAGCATGCTGGCTTTTCTGTTTTCGAACAACATCCTGCCTGTAGCCAACCTCAAGTTTCAGTCGCTACTCTACGATGTTCGGCAGCAGAAACTGGCTTTTGACATTGATGAAGGCGTTTTTTACCATGGAATTGATAATTATGTCATCCGCATTGGGAAAAAGGAACGCGATGGCCGCACCATTTATGATGTAAAGATATATGACCACACCGACCGACAGGGGAACATTAAGGTTACAACGGCCAAGTCGGGTTATATGGAACTGAGTCCCGACCAGCAGAACATTATCTTCACCTTGTTTGATGGCTATTCATACACCGACATCACTACCACCCGCAATTACCGTGACGAGCGGCCTTTTGAACGAACGGCCTTCAAGAAACAAAGGATCAAGTTCGACCTTTCTGACTTTGACCTTACACGCACAAAGGAAGAGCTCTTCAAAAGCCACTACACCATGTTGAATGTAGATCAGCTTAACCAGTCGATCGACTCGCTCGACCAGCGCTACGAAGAACGAAAACAGCGCTACCAGCTGAGTTTTATCCGTCGCTTTCAAAACCTTTCGACACTCGATACCACCAACGAGATGGCTGCCATGGTCAGAAGCCGCAACCGCAGCATCCCGGTAAAGCAGAAAGTGGAGGAATCGGTGGATTCAATCGCTCAATTAACATGGCCCATCCTAAGCAATTTCGTCAAAAAGGACAAAGTGGCCATGGTCGATCTGGCGCTCAACAGCACCCGTACAGCGCGCGACAACGTGGTCTTCAATAAAAATGATTTCACTTTTCAAAGCGAAAACATCCGCAAATATGAATTGGCCTGGCACAAAAAATTTACACTGAGCATTGCATGCCTGCTTCTATTCTTTATTGGTGCACCTATGGGAGCCATCATCCGCAAAGGCGGACTTGGACTTCCGGTGGTGATGTCAGTCTTGTTTTTTGTGATTTACCACATCACCAGCATCACCGGCGAAAAGGCCGCCAAGGTGGGCGACCTTGATATCGTTACAGGCGTTTGGCTTTCATCGGCAGTGTTGTTACCTATTGGTCTGTTTCTCACGTTCAAGGCTACTACCGATGCTGCATTACTCGATGCCGACAGTTGGAAAAAAGTATTCAAACGTTTCTTCAAAAACTCAACAACAGCCTCAAATGAAGATCCTGCTTCTGTGTAACAAATCACCCTATCCGGCGCATGAAGGCGGCCCCATGGCCATGAGCAGCATCATCAACGGACTGCTCGATGCTGGTCATCAGGTGAAAGTGATAGCAGTCAACAGCGAGAAATTCAATGTAAACCAGGCCGACATTCCACAAGATTTGCTCGATAAAACAGGCATCGAACTGATCGATCTCGATCTTCGCATCATCCCAAAAGAAGCTTTCAAAAGTCTGCTCAAAAATGAATCTTACCATGTAAAACGCTTCGTGTCGGCTGATTTCGCAAAGGCGATTGACAGGGTGCTCAAAAAAGAGCAATTCGATGTGGTTCAGCTCGAAACAGTGTTCATGGCACCTTATATAGCTCAGGTCAGGTCGCTTTCAAATGCTACAATCGTTTTGCGTGCGCACAATGTGGAACACCTCATATGGAAGAGGGTCGCCGGGAAATCGACCTTCTTACCAAAAAAATGGTATCTGACCCAGCTGAGCAATACCCTCAAAAAGTATGAGCTTGACATGCTCGAAAAAGTAGACGGCATTGCTGCTATCACACGCAAAGACGCAGCCTATTTCAGAGGATTGACAGCCACACCCGTCATCGATATCCCCTATGGTATCAAACCTGAAGGATTTGTTCCCAGCTTTGCTGTGCCGGCCAACCCGACATTTTTCCACATCGGTTCGATGAACTGGATCCCAAACCAGGATGGGATCAAATGGTTTCTCGAAACCACCTGGCCCAGGCTGAAAGCACAACTGCCCGAAGCACAGTTTTACCTTGCTGGGCGTTTTATGCCCGAATGGCTGGTCGGTTATCAGGCAGAGGGTGTGCATATAGTCGGAGAAGTGGATGATGCGCTGCAGTTTGTTGCCGCTAACCATATCGCCATCGTTCCCCTGCTGTCAGGAAGTGGCATCCGTATCAAGATCATCGAGGCCATGGCCATGGGCAAAACCGTAATCACCACTAAAGTTGGTGCAGAAGGCATCGGCTACACAGAAGGTGAAAACATCTTCATCGCCGACAAGCCCGAAAAATTCATCGAGTACATGAAAATGCTGGCAGGTCAACCCGAGCGAGCCGAAAAAACAGGAAGAGCTGCACGCAAACTCATTGAAGAAATCTACGACAACCGTAAAATTGTAAGTCGCCTTCTCAAGTTTTACGGAGAATTGCAACGGCAAAAAATCGGGCATTGATCTTCTTATACATCTTCGACATTTGGGATGCCGGCATTTCGGCCGAACTCCCTATCTTTGCCCCTACTTGCAAGAGATCGTCAGGATGAAAATTTTTGTTTTGTTATCGCGCATACCATGGCCACTCGAAAAAGGTGACAAGCTCCGGGCTTTCAACCAGGTGAAGCAGCTATCGAAAAAGCATGAGATCATCCTTTGCGCCCTTAACACCTACCGTAAAGCCGATAAACAAGCTGCCTTTAAAGCCTTACAGCCTTATTGCGTATCAGTCACTTTTGTTGATCTATCCTGGATGGGCATTCTCCTTAATCTTGTGAAGGCATGGCTCAACGGAAAGCCCTTGCAAAGTGGATATTTCTACTCACGTGCCGCCGCCGGAAAAATTGAAAAACTACTGCAACAACATCAACCTGACGTCATTTACGGACAGTTGATCCGCGTGGCCGAATACATCAGACATATTGATCTGCCCAAAGCCATTGATTACCAGGATGTTTTCTCAATGGGCATGAAGCGGCGGATGCAGGTTTCAGGATGGATCGCCAAGCCCTTCTTTATGGCTGAATATCTGCGGCTGCAGCGATACGAAGCAGCTATTTTTAGCGATTTCGATATCAAAACCATAATCAGTGAACCTGATCGCCTGCTAATTCCCCATCCCAAACGACATGAGATTCTGATAGTACCCAATGGCGTAGATCAGGATTTCTTTAAACCAATGGATGTCGAAAAAAAATACGATCTGGTCTTCACGGGCAATATGGCTTACCCTCCCAATGTAAATGCAGTAGAGTTTCTGGCCAACGACATCATGCCGCGTGTTTGGAAGATTCGCCCGGAAACGCGTCTGCTCATCGCAGGAGCCACTCCCGATGCCAAAGTGCGCGCAGCGGCCTCAAAAAATATCATCGTAAGCGGCTGGATGGACGACATCCGTAATGCCTATGCTTCATCCAGGGTATTTATCGCACCCATGCGAATCGGCACCGGCCTGCAAAACAAATTGCTTGAAGCCATGTCGATGGGATTGCCATGCATCACCACGTCGCTGGCCAAAAAAGCCCTGCTGGCCAAAGAAAACGAAGACATCCTCGTGGCCGACGATGCTGACAAACTTGCAAAGCAAGTTATTGAGCTGTTGACCAATCAGACTTTGGCCAGTAAGCTTGCAGCCAACGGCAACGCGCTGGTGCATCAATATTATGACTGGGAAGCAGCGACTGCCGGATTGGAGTCGGCCATGACAAAACTCTTTTCCGAACAAGCAAACTGATCACAAAACATTTTCCGGATTACTTTAACTGAAGCAAAGATTTGTAATTTTGCTGCTCAAAGAAATCAAATAACATTATCTCATTCAAATATTTACACTGTGGCAGACGATAAAAAAATAATTTTCTCGATGGTTGGGGTTAGCAAGGTTATTCCCCCTTCGCGACAGATTTTGAAAGACATTTACCTTTCGTTTTACTATGGTGCTAAAATTGGCATCATCGGCTTGAACGGCTCCGGAAAGTCGACCTTATTGCGCATCATCGCCGGAAAGGAAAAATCCTATAATGGTGAGGTCGTTTTTTCACCCGGTTATAGCGTGGGCATGCTCGATCAGGAGCCCGAACTTGACGATACCAAAACCGTAAAACAGGTTGTCGAAGAAGGCGTTCAGGATGTGGTCGACCTGCTGAAGGCCTACGAGGAAGTCAACCTGCGCTTCATGGAACCCATGTCGGACGACGAGATGAACAAACTCATCGAAGAACAGGGCCGCCTGACCGACCAGATTGAACACAAAAATGCCTGGGAACTCGACAGCCGCCTCGAACGCGCCATGGATGCCCTGCGCTGCCCCGATGGCGATACGCCGGTATTGAACCTCTCGGGAGGTGAGCGCCGACGTGTGGCCTTGTGCCGCCTGCTGCTCAGCGAACCGGATATCCTGCTGCTCGATGAACCGACCAACCACCTTGATGCTGAGTCGGTTGAATGGCTCGAGAAGCACCTGCAACAGTACAAAGGAACAGTAATTGCTGTAACGCACGACCGTTATTTCCTCGACCACGCTGCCGGATGGATCCTCGAACTCGACCGTGGCGAAGGCATTCCATGGAAAGGCAATTACTCCTCCTGGCTCGAACAGAAGACCAAACGCCTCGAGATGGAGGAAAAAACCGAAAGCAAGCGCCGCAAGACACTCGAACGTGAGCTGGATTGGGTGCGTATGGCCCCCAAGGCCCGTCATGCCAAATCGAAAGCCAGGTTGCAGTCGTACGAGAAAATGCTTAACGAAGATGTGAAACAGAAGGAAGATCGCCTGGAACTCTTCATCCCCAATGGTCCGCGACTAGGTAATAAGGTGATTGAGTTCAAGGATGTCACCAAGGCATTTGGCGACAAATTGCTCTTCGAAAACCTCAATTTCAGCCTCCCTCCTGCTGGTATTGTTGGTGTGATTGGCCCAAATGGTGCCGGCAAGACGACGCTATTCAGGTTGATCATGCAAATGGAGCAACCTGACAAGGGCAGCTTTGAGATGGGTGAGACGGTAAAAATTGGTTATGTTGACCAGTCGCATGCTGAGATCGACCCCGAAAAAACTGTTTTTGAAATAATCTCAGGTGGTCACGACGAAATCAAACTGGGCAACCGCAGCATGAATTCACGCGCCTATGTGGCCCGATTCAATTTCAGCGGAAACGATCAGGGTAAAAAAGCCGGCGTGCTGTCTGGCGGTGAACGAAACCGTCTGCACCTGGCCATGACCCTGAAACAGGAAGCCAACGTCTTGTTGCTTGATGAGCCGACAAACGACATCGACGTGAACACCTTGCGCGCACTCGAAGAAGGTATCGAAAACTTTGCCGGCTGCGCCGTGGTGATATCGCACGATCGCTGGTTCCTCGACCGCGTTGCCACGCATATCCTGGCCTTTGAGGGCAACTCACAGGTGTATTTCTTCGAAGGTGGCTATTCAGAATATGAGGAGAACAAACGCAAAAGGCTTGGCGACAAGGGCCCTTCACGTATCAGGTACAAAAAACTGAAGGCAGATTAGTGAGAGTTTATGGGTGCCGAATGCTGTCGCATTCGAGCATCCGCGTAAAGTGAAGAAAACCAATGATATTCTACTTTTCGGGATAGGAGCTAGGAGACAATGGCTGAGGTTCTCGAAGTCGGAGTGAGTGAAGATGGAAGCCTGAAGTCTGTGCCAAAAACTTTCGGCAGAAGTCTTCTAAAACCTTCTTGCGCTTTATGTTAACGACGGATGAGTATTAAACCCGAGTACTCAACTATCCAGCCATTGTTTAAAATCCTGCACCCGTTCACGGGCTACAACAATTTCCTGGTCTTCCAGACCATCAATCCGGAGGCGTAGCCTGCTGTTTGACCAGGCTGTGATGTTGCTGCATGCTTCAAAGCTAACCATGAACTTTCGGTTCACACGGAAGTAACGTTCAGAACTAACAAGTGCTTCCAGCTGATCAAGTGCAAAATCAATAGCATAACTTTGTTTATTATGCGTATATAGATAAGTTGCCTTTTCGAGACTGTAAAAAGCGATGATCTCCTCAACGGGGATGGGTTTGATCTTTTCGCCCACCTTTACCAGAAAGCGCGATTTGTAGTTTTGGATCGGCTTTACAGCCGAAAGCGCAAGAATCTTTTCAAGCAAATGTCCTGGTGTAAATTGCCTGGCTTTTTCAATGGCTTTGCGTAGTCGCACTTCCTCAATCGGCTTGAGCAGATAGTCGATACCATTGGTGTTAAAGGCTTCGATGGCATAATGATCCCAGGCAGTGGTAAAAATGATCGGGCAACTCACTTTCACCTGTTGGTAGATTTCAAAACTCAGTCCGTCAGCCAGTTGGATATCAGAAAAGATGAGACCGGGCGTTGGGTTCTCCATCAGAAAACCGGTCGCATCGCGCACCGACTCGAGTCGGGCTACAACTTCCATCTCTGGAGCAATCTTGTTTAACAGTCGTTCCAGATGGTTGGCAGCGCGGGCTTCGTCTTCTATGATGAGGATATTCATCTTAACACCTATTGTTTTGATCTGTCATTTTTGAAAAGTCGTCAGGGTTTTGCTTGCTCCACTGACTCCTTTCCATACTGATCAGGGGAACCCGCACCAGAAAAAAGCCTTCAGCTGACCTCACTTCAATCTTCTTATCGGTGAAGAAAGCAAATTGCTGTGAAATATTTTTTAAGCCTGTTTGCCTGGAGTCGTTTGTTGTTGGCTTAGGGTTCAAAGCGTTTTCAACTTCAATATATTGCCCATTTTGCCTGATAGAAACATGCAAGGGAAATTTTTCAGATACCTCGTTATGCTTCACCGCGTTTTCAACCAGCAATTGTAGGGTCATTGGCACAATATAAGCGTCAATATCCAGATTCAGGTTCACTTCCAGCTTTAATTTCTCTCCAAAACGGGTCTTCAACAGAAAAGCATACGACTGTATAAACGCTAATTCTTCGTTCAGGCTTACCAGTTCTTTGTCGCGGCTATCAAGCACATAGCGAAACAAATCGCTCATTTGCCTGATGAAAGTAACAGCCTGTTCCTGATCCTCATATACCAGATCGCTCAATACATTAAAACTATTAAACAGAAAATGTGGATTGATCTGGTTGCGGAGTGATTCATATTTATACGACATCATCTCCGCCTTGATCGCGGCTTCATTCAGTACCGAATCACGCCACGACCTAAAAAACCCGATGGCCGTAAATACAAGCGAAATAAACAAGGCAATCAGAAAAGTGTAGATGATCGATTGTGAAGCATATTTCCATGATTCTGCAGGCATCATGCCCTTGATCAGGTACATCATCAGTAATTGCACGATCAAATAGGCACTTACTGACCAGACAAGCATGAGCATAAACTGTGTAAAAGTGCGGGTTACAGGCTTCTCAATCCAGGGCATGCGTTTGTTGAGTGCATTGATGATCAGCACTGGGCCTGCCCATTGTGTGACGCAAATAGAGAACGACCAGAGAAAACCTAACAAAAAACTTTTTGGATTGTCGTATACACGATTAAAAAATACAATCAGAATAATTAATGCTAGCACTACACTACCTAGCAAAAACTGCCACAAAGTGAATTGTTTAGATGGCAAAATTGAAATTTTCATTGTTCAAAATGTTGGGTAAAGTTAAGATTTTTGTTTAACCATTCAGGCAGTACTATTTTTGCCTGAATGGTCAATTTTATCATTTCACTATTGGCACGATTGCAGCATTCCTGCCAATTGGTCTTTTCCCCAGTTGGGGTGCAGCTGTGATTTTGGCTTAAAGTTGTCCCAATCGGCCATGAGTTGCCTTGCTTCATCACAATAAACAGCGGGATCTTTGCCATAGAACCGTGCGGTACCCATTTCATTCTGCAACTTGATCAGCCGGGCGCGGGGATTGGTTGGGTCAATCGACAAGGCTTTGCCCACAGCCTGCCCCGAAAGCATGCCATATTTCTGGCCACGTTCCATCGGGTTCACAACCAGACGTGCCGTGTAAAAGCTGGCCTGCAAGGCGTGTACTTCGGTTTCCTCGGGAACGAGTTCAAGCATGCGGGACATCGATTTTTCGGCCACATCCAGAATGGCATCTTTTTTAACAGGATCGGTTTCTATAAAAGCCGCGATGATGTTGCAGTTGGCGTGGTAATACAATGGCAGCCACTGCTCATTTTCGGCCTGCGCAATTCGTTCAAACTGATTGCCCAATGCACGGAAATCATCGGCTGTTTTGCAGCTGGCATACTTTCCCAGACTCTCGCCCATGGCCTGATAATATTCTGTACTCTGTGAAAAACCGCTTACAACAAGCAGTGTCAAAATGATGGTAAAAAGAATTGTTTTCATGATTAATTTATTTAGGGTTAATGATTTAGCTTATAATTCGAATAAAGATCTCAGCTCTGTCTTTCAGCATTTATTGTATCTTATCTATTTGGTTTTGGTCTCCTTTTTTGGTCAGGGTGATGAAGCATGCCACAAGGAAAAATCTGCCCGAGCCAGGAATAATGCTGGTGCTGCGGTAAATACCCGAATCGTCAGGAACATTGGCATATCTGCGTCCAAATTCCTGCTTAAAGCCCGGCAAATTGTTTACTGCACCGTAAAAAATGATATTTGGTCTGTACAGAAAACTCCAGCTGATGTCAAGTGTTTGATAGGCCAAAGTGCGTTCTCCGTTGAATTGTACACTGTTGGGATTGTTATAAGCGCGGGGCGACGAGTATTTATAATTGACACCAACATAAGAACGGATTTTACCGAACCAGTGTTTGTAAACCACGGCCAGGTTGTGCTTGCTGGCAAAAGTAGGTGTGGTCATTTCAGGATAATTTCTGTAATCGCGTTGGGTGTCAAGGTAAGAATACGAAATCCAGTAATCGCCGTTTTTAATCGTTTTCTTATCACGGATAAACAAATCAAAACCGCTGGCATAACCACTTCCATTGCTATTATAGGTTTCAGGGAGATAAAATTCGCCCGTCCCCTGCCTGGCCAGGTTGCGATAATCTTTGTAGTATACTTCTGCCCGCAATGTCCTGCCTTTCAGCAAAGATTGGTATGTCAGAACATAATGGTCGGCACGTTCAAAATCGAGTTTGTTTGTGTAAAAGAGGTAATCATCCGAAGGGTTTTGAAAAAACCAGCCGTATGCCATCGAAAACTGACTGGCATCGCTTAGCTTATAGGCAGCCGTGAATCGTGGGGAGAAATTAGCACGTTTCAGAAAGTCGACATACTCAATGCGCGAACCGAAACGCACCACAAACTTATTGGAGGCATACATTTCGGCTTCAGCAAAGGCTGAGAGGATATTGACATTAAAGCTGTTGCGAAAGGTCTCTGCCGACAGCCTGACCTTTTCCTCTGTAAAACTGTTCATCCATTCGGCACCGATTCTCAGCGTGTTTTTGTCGCCCAGTTCTTTCGCCAGCACTTGTTTCAGATGAAATCCCCTGAGTTGCTTATCTAAATGTGTCGTGTCGAAAGCCACCTGATCAACATCGCTGGTAAAGCTTGCCGAAGTGGTCAGGATATCCTTGTCGCTTAGCGGAGTAATCCAGGATGTATTGAGATAAAAATTGTCGTTGCCAAGGCTGTAATCCAGCATCTTGTTTTGATTGAGGTCGAGTTGATTGATATTTAGCTTTCCCAGATCGTAGTTGCTATAGACTTTCAACATGCCCGATTTCCCGGCTTTTTGCCTGATGCTGATCGCAGCTGAAGTCGACTCAGGCGCATGGTTCCATCTGTAATTTTGCGGCACCAGACGCATATAGGGTTCCAGGTTCTGGTAGCTCACGCTTGCTGTAACGGCGCCGCTTCCCCAAAGTTTGGTTCCTGCGGCTTCGGCTCCTATCGTCAGGAAAGAGAAATCGAGCTGGTCTTCGGCTGGCATATCATTGGTTTTGAGCAACAACACACTCGAAAGCGCCTGACCATATTCGGCCGAATAGCCACCTGTGCTAAAAATGGTTCCCTTGAACATAAAGGGATTGAATCTGCCGCGGGTCGAGGTATTGGGGGCTGTGGCATTGTAGGGCGTTTGCACCAGTGCGCCATCAATAAAGGTTTTTGATTCGTCGCTGTCGCCACCTTTTACAAACAAGCGACCCGATTCGCCGACTGTGGTGGTGCCGGGCAGGGTTTGCAAAGCACCAAAAACATCGCCATTGGCGCCGGCCGTGGTAATCATATCGAGCGAATTCAAGGTGTTGGCCCTTTTTTTATCGCCGGCTTCGAAAGTGCCAGCTGTAATGGTAACAGCTTCGAGCTTGTTAAAGGTTTCTTGAAGTTCAACAACCAGATTGATATCGGATCCATTCAGCAATACTTCTTTCACAAAAGGTTCATAGCCAAGATATTCAACCATTAGCGTAAAGCTTCCCGTTTTTTGTGTTTTAAAGCTGAATTGACCATCCACATCACTCGAAGTGCCATCAAAACTGCCTTTCAGGTAAATATTGGCCCCAGGCAGGCGTTCGCCGCCCCTTGCTTGTACCCTGCCACTGATGGTGGTCTGCGCCAACAGCTGCAAGGTGATAAAAAACAAAAGAAGTGATAAAAAGCATTTCATGGTTTCCCGTTTTGGTGTGGCAAAGATGACCCGGGAAGAACTGCTTTAAAAAATTATGTTGCTGAACTGTCGGATCAGCAGGATGAATTGATGAATGATGGCAACTGAAAATGGGGTTATGAGCAAATGAAGTAAAGTTCGAAAAATTTGTATGTCTCAAATCCATGAGGACAAGGATTTGCAACATGATCAACTAACCAGCAAACCCAAATCTTCAAGTCATTTTATCTGGCATCACCAATCAATTATTTTACTCAAGGCTGGTAAAAACTGTATTCAATTATTATTTCCTTCAAAATCGTCCCACTATAATTCAGCATTCTAATAGTGCTTAAGTTGCCAAATTGCTCGTAATCCAATAACCATCTTCTGTATGAATCGTGCCTGAGTTGATCATTTTTCATCTCAGCAAAAACCAGTTCCATTATGTGCTGACGAACATCGGGGCTGATGCTAAAACGATAACTTACTGGATTCCCTTCCTTTGAAAAGAAACTTATTTCACGCGACTTATTTATTTCGGCTGAGTATTTGGTCAGGTATTCTTTGTCACGCGAGATATATATTTTCTCCTGTAATAGCCCATTGTCGTCGTAGGTAAAGTCGATAGAGAAGGCTTTCGACCCAGACCTTTCAACCTGGATAAGCCTATCATCCTTATAAAAATACTTCACACTGCTACGGAGCCTCCCTCTTCTGTTGTATGTTTTTTCATCAACAAGTCGGTTGATTTCGTCATACACAAAATGGGTCTCGCCATCAATCTTTGAAATATCAGCAATTGTTTTGCTGCGTTGCATGAATACAGGTAAATTGGCACGATACCTGATCTTCGAATATTCTGTTGTGAACTTAGCATGTTGATAGCTTTCTGAACTGATTACCCGAAGCGTATCACCAAGAAGTTCATCTTTATAACGCTTCCTTTGCCTTTCATCAATAAAACTTGTAGAAACACAGTGACCGTTGACATATTTCAAGGTCTTGACCTTTTCTCCTCCAGGTTTTTTTTGCGTGAAAACAAGGGTGTCTTCATAATAGGCAAACGTCATCTCGAAAAGCAATTTCTTGTCATGAATAAAGTGAACTGTCATGGCTGAATCTCTGGGAATATAGGGAAGGAAAGGTTCTTCCAGCGATTCGGTAATATCTCTGTGAAAATGCTTCAGTGGTGAGAGTCTGGTCATTTGACTTTCAAAATCTGTCTCAAGAAGTAAGGGATTGGATTGAAATGAAAAATTCCCCACGAACACAAAGCCTGGCGAAACAAGGAAAAGCGGTACGTTATGGTTGAAATTATTGAGCGTCTGATAAAGTATAATATCATTAACAACTCTTTCAATGGTCTTATTATGTATGCTTTGGCCGAAAACACTTAAGCACGTAAACAGGAAAACTGAGAAAAAAAGCACCTTTTTCATGACATTGTTTGTTTTTCACTCTTGAATTTATTTTTCGAAATAAATGGAATGAAATTGTCAAATAATAGAAACAAATTTAAAGAAAATTCGTTTTTAAGAAACAGAACAAATTATAAAATGTCAAACAGAATGATCAACATCAGTTTATTTTCAAGAGAAATAACATCTTCACCGTTTGTCAATCCAGAAAATACTCTTAAGACCAATCAATTGTTTCACCCTGTTAATTAATCAATCACATGACCAAACAAAACTTCTTTCTTCTGAGTTCTATCGCCTTCTTGCTGATTTTTAGTTCATGCAAAAAAGACGAAATCACAACTGATGCCCTCTACATTCCAACAGCTTCCGACGTAACAGCCAACGCCACGCTTGAGGAATTGCAACAAGGCCGCACACTGTATATTAACAATTGCGGTGCCTGTCACAACCTGTATTCTCCTGACAGCTATACGCCTTCGCGTTGGCAAAGCATTCTCTCAAGTATGGTACCCAGAACAAATTTGTCCACAGCTGATGCCAGTCTGGTGTCGAAATATGTTAGCAGAGGAAAATAAAAGGGTTAAACAACGGCTTTTTACTACTTACGGAAGTACGCTGTTTCAATCACCTTTTTTTTGAAAGAAATGGGAAGGGTGTTAAGAAGTAAGGCTTTTGATGCCAAAGAAACTTTTCAGTCATAAATTGACTATTTTTGTAGAAGACTTTCTCCAACAGCTGACCCGCCAGAAGCGGAAATATTAAATTCATGAGTAGGATGAAAAACACAAAAAACCAAATAAGGCTAATTTCCATGTTTGCAGCATTGATCTGCATCCTGGCCATAAGCGGATGTAAAAAAGACGAGGCGGCACCTGCCCGGACATCAACCTATAAGTTAATGGTAAAAGACGTGCTTGGCGTATCGGGGACCGTTACCTTTATCGAAACAAGCGGCACAACAACAACCATCGACATTGTGCTCACCGGCGCACCTGCAGGAACCCATCCGGCCCAGCTTTGCATGAACTCAGCCATCGAAGGAGGCAATGTGGTCATTAACCTGGATCCTGTTGATGAAACCGGAAAAAGCTCAACCGTAACATCTGCCAAGACATACAGCGAACTCATTGATTATGATGGATTTGTCAAAGTGATGAAAAGCAGTAATGAAGCCAATATCATCCTGGCCCAAGGCGATATTGGCGGCAATGTGATCACTACGACCAAAAAATCCTACACATTAGTTGCAGCTGGCTCTTTCGGCGTTTCAGGAACTGCCCTTTTCGAAAAAAGGGTGAACGGAAACACGCTGTTGACGATTTCGCTCACGGGAACCATCCCCGGCGACTCCTACCCTGCTTCAATCAACCTGGGTTCGATCGAATCGGTTGGAGGCGGACCTGTGGTGTTAAATCTGAATGATATCAACGGAAATAGTGGCAAAGGCTATACAAACCTTCGCAAACTCAACAGCGGCATCAACATCACCTACGACAATTGGTTGGTATATGATGGTTATATCAACGTTTACCAAAATTCAATCAGCCTCGACAACATCATTTGTCACGGAAATATAGGGTCGAACTAGGCTATTTTTATCCATCTAATGAATGGTTACAGCAGCCTTGAAATGTTGTATTAACACTGATTAAATGGCCATTTAGGGTGTTTGTTTGGATAAATCAAAGTTTAAGCAATAATTCATGGCACTTTAGTCTCCAAACTATGAAATTGGCGGAAAATCATCTTGCATAGTCTTTAATCGACCTGCCAAAATTTTCGAATTGCTTGCTGCTCAGGCCCAAAGTAGGATATTTCTGCCTTCTGCGTATTCCTACTCCTCAAACACCTCGTACGTCCTCGACCACGCAACAGCCTCCCCTGGTGCCAGATTGATTTCAAAAAACATCTCAGGACTCACAACCTGTTTCCAACCCCACAAATTCGACTTCGCCGTGGTAAAACTCCCCTGCAGGCGAATACCAATCCTGCTTTTCAGGTTGATCAGCTCCCAGGCCGCCAGTACGGTCTCGTTTCCGGTGACATTGCTGTAGAAAAATTGTTGTGTGGGCGTGCCGTTGAAACGCACAGCTGAATCGCCGATCTCTACAATATTTTCAGGATTCACCACAGCCGTAAACAGCTCCGGCTTCAGTTGAAAAGGATATTTCAGGATGTAGTTGCTGTCGATCAACTCTTTATTGATAGCCAGAAAATTGTGCACATACTCGTCCGTATTGATCGTTTTTTCTCCTGTATTTTGCAGCTGGTATCTGATCATGAAACCACTCTCGAGCAGTTCAATCTCTTTTTTCAACACATAGGCATAGCCATTCACTTTTTGCGAGGTACAGGTAATGGTAAGCTTGTTGGGCCCGGCATCCACTGAAAACTCAGCTGGAATCACCTCGTATTTTTTGAAGAACTGATACTCTTCTCCTTCCTTTTTGAGCAGTCCAATCCCGATTTTGTGAAAATAATCGCCCTCTTTTGCTTCATCAAAGCCAACCGGTCTGTCAATTCCAAATTCATTGTAGAAACCTTTGCCGTAATTGGCACTGTCCTCGGTGTTCATTTTCTCAATGCCAGAAACATAAACGTTTTTATATTTTACCGTTCTAATTTTACCCGTCCAGTCGAACCGGCTCGATTGGTAATTGGTTTTGGGCATATCAATCTGGATTTCGAGCAGTTTGTTTTTGAGTATGTGTGTCATATTCGGATCGGTTTGGGGTTCAGACTGGCAATTAGCCATCACCGGCAGGATCATGGCCAAAAAAAGCTGGGTTATTTTCATACATTTTGGTCTTGGATATACAATCGTTGGTTTGATGTGTAAATATATAAAAGTTTAAGGGTTTAAGGGTGCCGACTGCTGAAGCAGTCGAGCATCCTCGAAAAGTTACGAAAATAGAAGATTTTCTACTTTTCGGGATTTAAGGGTTAATGTGGCTAGCGTTATAAATTTCCAGGCTCCTGATCATCGGATCGTGTTTGGGGTAACAAAGTCATCTGCTTAAAACACTCGTCCCTTGTCACTTGTCCCTTGTCATAAAAAAAGCGGATGAAATCTCACCCGCCTTTTATAGATCATATGTGATCGTCGTTTAAATAAACAACAACTGTGTCAGAATATACAATGGCAACAAGATAACCAGGGAGAATTTGAACATATAACCAAAGAAACTTGGCATTGAAATCTTGTTTTCTTCTGCAATGGCTTTTACCATGAAGTTTGGTCCGTTTCCAATATACGTCATAGCACCAAAGAACACGGCACCCAGCGAAATGGCAGACAACAAATGTTCCGGAATGCCGGCAACCAGGTCGGTAGCAGTTGGATCTGCCATACCCAAAGCCAGGTTATGGAAAGCAAGCGCCGTTGGTGCGTTGTCGAGGAACGAACTCAAGCTACCTGTGGCATAATAGAACATGGCGGCAGTGTCGATACCCAAGGTGTGGGCATTGGCCTTGAGCCATAGCAAAGCAGGTACCATGGTAACAAAGATGCCGATAAACAATACAGCTACTTCTATGATTGGTGTCCAGGTAAATTTGTTGTCGATTCTCAGCGCTTTCGGTGTGAAATAGAGCGACAACAGGGCAAAGAACAGCATAGATGCTTCGCGGATAAAGGCCAGGTAATGGTTTTCGTGGATGGCATGGATGTAGTGTTCATTCAGGAAAGCAACCGAAAGAACCACACCAATCAGGAAAATAAAGTTATAGGTTCCGGTCAGGCTGATAGGTTCAATCTGTGTGTGGTCTTTTTCAATGTCTTTTGGTGACTCTTTCTTGTGGTAGTAGGTGTCGAAAATAAAATAAATCAGCAACAGCATACCGTTCACAAAAGCCCATTCTTTGGTGAGGCCAAAAAACCATTCAAATGGTGCGCCTCTCAGGTACAACAGAAACAATGGCGGGTCGCCCAGTGGAGTCAGCATACCACCCGCATTGGCCACAACGGCTATAAAGAACAAGATGGTATGCACCTTGTACTTCCGTTCTGAGTTGGTTTTGATCACCGGACGAATCAGCAACATGGCAGCTCCGGTCGTCCCCATAAAACTTGCCAGCACAGCGCCAATGGCCAGGAACAGGGTATTGATGGACGGTTTGGCTTCAATATCGCCCTTGAGCTGAATGCCACCTGTGATGACAAAAAGAGATCCCAGCAAAACAATAAAAGGAATATAATCGAAAAATACCTGATGGCTCAAATCGTGTATCATGCCATTGGCAATCAACCAAATAGCTGTGGGCGTTCCCAATACGATCGATACAATGAGTTTGTTTCTGTTGTTTTCCCACCAATGATGGAAAAACAAAGGTCCAATGGCGATGAACATTAGAATAACCGCAAACGGTATTGATGCCCAAAGCGGAATAGCTGCTAGTTGGTGATGGTCCATAATTTCATCTGTTTATTTTATTATTTATTTGTAAATAGGTCAATCCCGAAAGTGTTCGTGAGCCCATAAATAAACATTCACAGTTCGTATGACTTTGTTCTTATGGGCATTCATTTCATCAATTAAAGGCGCTAAATTAACATCTTTCAATTTGTTAACTAAATATGATTTTCAAATCGAATTAATTTAGAATGAATTTGAATAATTGCACATATATGCATATCTATCTTTGAAGCTGTCAGCCGCATCAAACCAACCACTTAGCCTGATGATGGGTTTTGCATTATTTTTGTCGGGCAACAATGAAACAACACAGGCCGAATAAATCCCAACAAACTGCCTGCGTCGGGTAGTTAACACAGTACTGAAAATATGATTAAAATTGACAACAGCTTTATTGAGGTTACCTCGCAAAAGGCAAAACAATCGCCCCGCAAAAGGATGAATTACAACTTTCATCCGCTGCCCGACGACCGCCTGCAACGCATGCTCAATGCCATGGAACCAGGCACCTATGTGCAACCCCATAAGCACGAAAATCCCGACAAGGTAGAGGCCTTTTTCTGCCTGAGAGGGCGCTTACTTGTGGTAGAATACAGTCCCGATGGTGAAATCATCGATCATATCCTACTCGACAGCCGCACAGGCAACTTCGGCTGTGAAATACCCGCACGTACCTGGCACAGCATCATCAGCCTCGAAGCTGGATCGGTGGCCTACGAAGTAAAAGACGGACCTTACGATCCGGCTGTCGATAAAAACTTTGCCCCCTGGGCACCCAAAGAAGGAGAAGCCGGCTGTGACGAATTTATCCACAAGGTGTTGCAGCAAACAGGGCTAAGCAACAACAACTTTTAATCGATAACAAAACAGCCACAGACCGGTCAAGGATAATTCAGCCGGGAGTGTTACCTTTGCAGCCTCAACAATAAGTAGATTCAACTGCGATGGCTCAAAAACCCTCCATTCCAAAAGGAACACGCGACTTCGGCCCTGCCGTGATGGTGCAGCGCAACTTTATTTTCGATTCAATCAAAGCGGTATTCAGGCGCTATGGCTATCAGCCAATCGAAACACCTGCCATGGAAAACCTGACCACACTGTTGGGGAAGTATGGTGAAGAAGGCGACAAACTCCTTTTCCGCATCCTCAACTCAGGTGATTTCCTTTCGGGCGTGTCGTCTCTCAGCGACAATACCAGCTTCGACCAGTTGGCAGGGTCTATCTCAGAAAAAGGGCTGCGCTATGATCTTACTGTGCCTTTTGCCCGATTTGTAGTGCAATACCGAAACGACATTGCTTTTCCTTTCAAACGCTACCAGATTCAACCCGTTTGGAGGGCCGACCGGCCACAGAAAGGTCGCTACCGCGAGTTTTACCAGTGCGATGCCGACGTAGTGGGCAGCGACTCACTGCTCAACGAAGCAGAACTGGTACAGATGGTGGACGACGTATTCAATGCGCTGAATATCCGCACGATTATCAAGATCAACAACCGCAAGCTCCTGGCTGGTATCGCCGACTACATCGGTAATCCGGATGCGCTCGTCGACATCACTGTGGCCATCGACAAGCTCGACAAGATCGGCATCGAAGCCGTGAACAAAGAACTGAGCGAAAAAGGTCTTGATGCCGGCGCCATCAGCAAATTGCAGCCAGTCTTGTTTATGGAAGGCAACACCAGTCAGAAACTTGATCAACTCAGTCAGTTGATTGGACAGACCGAAATCGGCAAAAAAGGCATTGAAGAAGTGCAAAAACTATTTGCCTATCTGGAGGAAATGGATCTGCAACTGGATTACGAACTCGACCTCACTCTGGCCCGAGGACTCAACTACTACACAGGCGCTATTTTCGAAGTAAAGGCCAAAGATGCTGCCATGGGGAGCATTTGCGGAGGTGGTCGCTATGACGACCTCACCGGCATTTTTGGAATGCCCGGCGTTTCGGGTGTTGGTATCAGTTTTGGTGCCGACCGCATTTATGATGTGATGACCGAACTGAAGCTGTTCCCTCCTTCATCGAACGAATCGACCAGCGTGCTCTTCACCAATTTTGGCGAAACCGAGGAAAAATACTGTTTGCCCTACCTGCGTCAGCTGCGAATGAAAGGCATCAATGCCGAAATTTTTCCCGATGCTGGCAAGCTGAAGAAACAGATGAAATATGCCGACCAGAAAAACATCCCAATCGTGGTGCTGAGCGGTGAAGAAGAACTCAAAAACAACCAGTTCACGGTAAAATGGATGCACGACGGGCAACAACAAACTGTTGCTGCTTCACAACTGCTTGAGTTGCTTTCGCAAAAATTACTGTCTTAATACCCTGCAGATGATGTGCTGGATGTTGAAATTTATGATTCAGGTAAACCGGACCGCACTTTGCTGCTAAATCTGAGTTATAGACTGATCATTCATTTTCAAACAATCCATTTTTATGCACACACATTATATCTCAAGCGAAAAACTTACTTTTCAACGCATCTTTGATATCCTGAAAGAAAATTACAAACTGGCTTTGTCGTCCGAAGCGGAACAACGCATCCTGAAATGCCGCCAGTATCTCGATCAGAAAATTGAAACACAGGAAGAACCTATCTACGGCATTACAACAGGATTCGGTTCACTCTGCGACACCTCCATTTCCAAACAGGATTTGGGAAAGCTGCAAAAAAACCTGGTGATGTCGCACGCCTGCGGCACAGGTGATCTGGTGCCCAAAGAAATCATCAAACTCATGCTGCTGCTCAAAGTTCAGAGTCTTTCGTATGGGCATTCGGGCGTGCAACTGGCTACAGTACAGCGCCTGATCGATTTCTTTAACCACGACGTGCTACCTGTTGTTTACGAACAGGGATCATTGGGTGCTTCGGGCGATTTGGCGCCTTTGGCACACCTCTCGCTCCCGCTCATCGGGCTGGGCGAAGTTTATTTCGAAGGTGAGCGCTGCGAAGCAGCCAAAGCACTGAATCATTTTGGATGGAAACCCATCGAGCTGCAATCGAAAGAAGGTCTGGCCCTGCTCAACGGAACCCAGTTCATGAGCGCCTACGGCGTTTTCATGCTCATGAAGACTTTCCGTCTGTCCATGTTGGCCGACATCATTTCATGCGTGTCGCTCGAGGCCTTCGATGGCCGCATCGAACCCTTCTTCGATCAGGTGCACCAGATCAGGCACCACAAGGGACAGATTGCCACAGCTGCGCGCATCCGCAAACTGCTCGAAGGAAGTGAGCTCATCAACCGGCCCAAAAAACATGTACAGGACCCGTACTCGTTCCGCTGCATCCCACAGGTTCATGGAGCATCCAAGGATTCGGTGAACTATGTGGCTTATGTTTTCAGTAACGAAATCAATGCGGTGACCGATAATCCAACCATTTTCCCGGATGATGACCTGATTATTTCAGCCGGTAACTTCCACGGACAGCCACTGGCACTCGCATTAGATAACCTGGCCATCGCCATGAGCGAATGGGGCAACATCAGCGAAAGAAGAACCTATCAGCTGCTGCATGGCAAAAGAGGACTACCCGCATTTTTAGTCGCAGCACCCGGGCTTAACTCCGGTTTCATGATTCCACAATACACGGCTGCAAGCATTGTAAGCCAGAACAAGCAACTCTCAACACCTGCTTCGGTCGATTCGATCGAGTCTTCGCAAGGCCAGGAAGACCATGTGAGCATGGGCGCCAATGCTGCTACCAAAGCGTTGCGCGTGGTGTTTAACCTCGAGCGTATTCTGGCCATCGAGCTGTTCAATGCCGCACAGGCTCTCGAATTCAGAAGACCAGCCCGCTCGTCCGATTACATCGAAGAATTGATTGCAGCCTACCGCGAAAAAGTAGCTTTTGTAAGTGATGACCGCGTGATGTATACCGAAATCGAACGCTCCGTCGCCTTTTTGCGCGAAGTGCCACTCAATATTCCGGATGCACTGATTGAAGGGATCTGATTTAGGCGCCAAGAAGCAGGCTGTAAGGCCTGGCAATAGCTTCTCTCAACTGAGCAATACCAACATATTTGCTCAGTCGTTGATGTTCGTGCCCGTCGAAATACAACAAAAGGGTCGGATTTGCAAAAACACCATACTGCGCTGTGATGTCAGGGTGCTTTTCCGAATTGACCAATAACAGTTTCATTTCCGGAAATTCTGCCTTCAGCAACTCTTCCACCTTTGGCCGCAGGCTGATGCATGGTGCACAATTGTCGCTGTAGAAGTAAAGCAAAACGGCAGGTTGTGAAGCAAGAACAGCTTGTATTTCCGCAAGGTTTATCGTATTCATGTGCTTTTTTTTTGCAAAAGTAGAATATTACATCTAATTATCTCTATATAAAAATAGGTGTTTACCAGAAAGTGTTAACAGCCCCATATCCCAGGTTCAACAAAACCCATCATCTTATCTGAAGAGAAAGTATGGATTCTAAAACTGTCCTTCATGTTAAAAACCGTCTTAATTTTTTAATTTAGCCAATTGAAATGTAAAAAACCAAAATACTTTACACATGAAAACAAAACTGATCATCATGGGCCAGGGCCTTACCATTGAAGATGTTGTTGCTGTTGCACGACACAAGCAGGAAGTCGAACTTGCACCGGAGGCCGTTGAACGGATTGTGCAGTGCAGAGCCATGCTTGAGCGTAAGATTGAAGCAAAAGAAATCATGTATGGCGTAAACACCGGCATTGGTGAGTTCTCTGAAGTGGTTCTGAATGATGATCAGGTAAAAGATTTTCAAAAGTATCTGATATATAACCATGCTGCCGGCATTGGCGATGCCATGCCCGAAGAATGGGTGCGTGGCGCCATGCTTGGGCGCATCAATGTGCATGCCCATGGCAATTCGGGCTGCCGGCCGGTAATTACACAAACGCTGGTCGCAATGCTCAACAAAGGCGTAACACCCTTTGTTTGCCGAAAAGGCAGCGTTGGAGCCTCGGGCGATCTGGCTCCCATGTCACAAATAGCGCTCTTGCTGATGGGAGAAGGCAAGGCCTACTACAAGGGAGAGCTGCTCGATGGCAAAGAAGCCATGGACAAAGCCGGCATTCCGATTCCAGGTTTGCAGGCACGCGACGGACTGGCTACCATCAACGGGTCTAATGTGCTGACGGCCATGAGCGCCATCTTCTTGTTCGACGCCAACAACTTCCTGAAGCAGGCCGAAATTGCCGCTGCCATGTCGCTCGAAGCCCTCAAGGCCAATATGAAACCCTACAACAGCAAGATACACGAGGTACGTGGGTTTAAAGGAGCGGTGCGCAGTGCAGCTGCCATTAATAAAATGGTACAGGGCGGGGATCTGGCCGAAAACCGCATCAAGTGCAAAGTGCAGGATGCTTACAGCATGCGGTCAACACCTCAGGTAATCGGCACAGCACATGACGCATTGGCATGGGCTCGTTCTCAGGTGGAGATTGAACTGAATGGTGTAGGCGATAATCCTATCTTTTTCCCTGATGAAAACATCCAATTGTCAGGCGCCAACTTCCAGGGCTCGCCGGTTGCCTTGCCCATGGATATGGCAGGCGCTGCTATTACTATGGTGTGTGTGCTTTCAGAACGCAGGATGAACCGCCTCAACAACCCCGCCCTGAGTGTTGGGCTTCCGGCCTTTTTGACCAAAGGAGCTGGAATGTTTTCGGGTTTGATGCTTTCGCAATATACGGCCGACATGCAGATTGTTGAACAGCGAATTCTCTCCGCACCAGCCAGTATACAGTCGATCCCGGCAGCAGCCGACCAGGAAGACTTCGTTTCGATGGGTATGAATACGGCCATCAAAAACTTCCAGATTCTTGACAATGCCTACGGAATACTTGGCATCGAACTGATGGCAGCTGCCCAGGCGCTCGACTTTAGAGATTATCAATTTGGAAGAGGAACACAAACTGCCCACAAAGTGGTGAGAAAACATGTCGACTTTCTCGATATTGACCGACCTTTGTACAACGACCACAATGCCATGAAAGCACTGGTTGAGAGCTGCGAAATACTGGAAGCAGTGGAAAACGAAATCGGCCGTTTGGCTTAGTAACTAACAAACTATTTTATGACTATTTTTTCTGAAAAAAATCAAAGACCACAATTATTAACGATACTCTGCATCCTCAGTTTCATCGGAGGCGGCATGGGAGCTGTGAGCAATTTGTTTGTTTTTTTATACCACAATCAAATCAACGAGATCATCCAACAGGAATCCTTTGCTGATTTCGGTTTCGACTTGTCCATCTTCATCCGCATTCCGAAGATCTATTTTCTCATCTCGGGGCTGCTTCAGGTGGCTTCGCTGGGCGGTGTAAGGATGATGTGGAATATGATGAAAACAGGTTTTCATGTGTACGCCATCTCACAGCTGTTGATGTTGATCGTTAGCACGGTTTTTATCTATAAGCCGGCTGGCGTTTTCCCGATGATAGACCTTTTACTTGCAACAACTTTCATTCTGTTGTATCTTCGCTTTCGCGACAAGATGCAATAAAACCATAGAAGAAAGCTTAAGTTCGGCCTTCAACACATTATGACAAAGCATCAACGATCTATTACTGGCAGTTTAAGGTTATTTGGCACATTTGCCATAACCTATTATGGTTTATTGGCCCTTTTCAGTGCTTTTGTGCTTGTTTATAACCGCTTTTTAATTCCTTCTGACTTTATCGTAGGCAGGAATGAATACCTGAGTCAAATACAAACCGTTGCCATTGTGAGCGGAGCATTGTTGATCAACCTCAGTGCGGTTGCTGGTTTAGTACTGCTTTTTTTTCACAAAAAATCCGGTTTGGGAATATTTGGAATTTCTGCACTGATTTTGATTATTTATCAAATTGTATTCAGTGGGTTTGCAGGCTGGCAAAAACTTGCAGTCGAAAGCGTTTTACTCTTTACCCTTTTACTCATCAACCACCATAAAACGCGGCATTTTACTGAAAACACTGCTGATGAAGCAATATAGAAATGTTAATTTTGTTAATATCAAAAAACAATAAAAAACCATAAAGTATTGATATTAAGTATTGTTATAAATTAACACTGTTTTTACTTTAAATATTTTTAAGTTAATTTTTTGTAAAATCTATGATATGTTTATAACTTGCACCCTTAAACGAAAGGAAATCGCTAATTCTATTAACGTTTAATTAACAGAAGTTTAATCAATTCACTAACCAAAAATCACCATTATGAGAAAAATTACATTGATGTTAGTGTTCTTACTTATAGCAGGTGTGAATTTCGCATTTGCTCAGGGAAGAACAATTACTGGTACTGTTACCAGTGCGCAGGACGGGATGGGAATTCCGGGTGTTACAGTGATGGTAAAGGGGACCACCATTGGTACTACTACTGACATTGACGGGAAATATCAGATTGAGGTCCGTCCGGATCACAAAACACTGATTTTCCGTTACGTTGGTATGACCACCCAGGAAATCGCCATCGGCAGCGAAAACACTATTAATGTTGTATTACAATCAGACGTTCTGCAAATGGACGAGGTTGTTGTAACAGCTCTTGGTATTTCTCGCGAAAGAAAATCACTCGGTTATGCCACCCAGGAAGTAGGAGGCGATGAGTTAAACACCGTAAAACGTGACAACTTCATCAACTCACTTTCAGGTCGTGCTGCTGGTGTTCAGGTACGTTCGAGCAACAACATGGGCGGTTCTGCCAACGTTGTTATTCGTGGTAACTCATCACTGACACAAAATAACCAGGCATTGTTTGTTGTTGACGGAGTTCCGGTAAACAATGACAATACCAACAATACAGGACAGATCACAGGTCGTAACGGTTATGACTACGGTAACGCCGCAGCCGATATCAACCCTAACGACATTGAATCAATGAACGTTCTGAAAGGCGCTGCTGCTACTGCCCTTTACGGTGCGCGCGCTGCCAACGGTGTGATCATCATCACCACCAAAAAAGGCAAGAAAATGATGGGAAAAAAGAAAGCCTTTGGTGTTACTATCAACTCTAGTGTTACAACTGGTTTCATGGATAAGAGCACTTTCCCAAAATACCAGAAAGAATATGGTGCCGGTTATGGCCCTTATTATGGAGATGATCCATATCCGGCATTTGAGCTGGTATATGATATTGATGGAGACGGAAACCTGGATTATACTGTTCCAACAACAGAAGATGCTTCTTTTGGACAAAAATTTGATCCTAACTTCTCGCTCTACCAATGGGATTCTTACGATCCTGCTTCACCAAACTACATGAAAAAAACCCCTTGGGTAGCTGGTGCAAACGGACCTGAATACTTCTTCGATACTCCTATCACCTTATCGAACAGTGCTGATGTAACAGGTGGAAGCGACAATGGAACTTTCCGTTTGTCATATACCAACTTCGATCAGAAAGGCATCATGCCGAACAGTTCACTTCAACGTAACAATTTCTTGTTCAACGGTTCATATAACATCGTTAAGAACCTGACCGTTAGTGCTTCTGCCAACTATATCAAAACAAACGGCAAAGGCAGAAACTCAACCGGTTATAGTGACAACATTCTTTCTTCATTCCGTCAGTGGATGCAGACTAACGTTGACTACAAAATGCAGGAAACTGTTTACAACAAGGCTAAACGCAATATCACCTGGAACCCGAATTCTCCTTACAACCTGGCTCCAGCCTATTGGGACAACCCATACTGGGTACGTTACGAAAACTATGAAACTGACGAAAGAAACCGTATCATCGGTTACGTTCAGGCCGACTGGAAAATCACTGACCACTGGAGTATGATGGGACGTGCTTCTGTTGACACTTACGAAGAACTGCAGGAAGAACGCAAAGCCGTAGGCTCAGGTTCAGGTGAATTCGGTGTTGGCCGTCCTGACGTAGGTTCAGGTTACTCACGTTTCACCCGTTCATTCATGGAATCCAACTTAGACTTCATGTTGCGTTATTACAACCAGCTGAACGAAGACCTCAACCTGAATGCATTGGTGGGTACAAACATCCGTCGCAGCAAAGTTGACCAGGTGTTTGCTTCTACTGATGGTGGTTTGATCGTTCCAGGATTGTATTCCTTGTCAAATAGCGTGAACCCCATGCGTAATCCTGAAGAAAGACTGACTGAAATTGGTGTAAATGGTATTTTTGCCAGCGCTTCGTTGGGCTACAAAAACTATCTGTTCCTGGATGCTACCATCCGTCGTGACCAATCATCTACGCTTCCTAAAGATGCCAATGCTTATGTTTATCCATCTGTTTCTGCCAGCTGGTTGTTCTCAAACAACCTTGAAGCTGACTGGTTGCAGTTTGGTAAACTTCGTTTAGGCTACGCTCAGGTAGGTAATGATGCTCCATGGGGAAGTATCAAAGACACTTATTCACAGAATACATCTTTCAGCGGAACTGCTTTGTTCTCTTTGCCAAACACAAAGAACAATGTTAACCTGAAACCAGAAAACACTACAAGTTTGGAAGCTGGTATCGAGTTGATCACCCTGAACAAACGCTTAGGCTTCGACTTGTCTTTGTATAAAAACAATACCACTGATCAAATCATGCCGGTTTCTGTTTCAACAGCTACTGGTTACTCAACCAAGTTTGTTAACGCTGGTGAAATCCAAAATCAGGGTGTTGAAATTCAATTGACAGGAACACCTATTGTTAACAATGATTTCCGTTGGGACGTATCGCTCAACTGGGCTAAAAACAAAAACGAAGTTGTTTCTTTGGCCGAAGGAATCGAAAACCTTCAGATTGCTGCATTGCAAGGTGGTGTTACCATTAACGCACGCGTAGGCGAACCTTATGGAACTATTCAGGGCACTGACTATGTATATACTAATGGTCAGAAAACCGTTGGTTCTAATGGTTACTACCTCAAAACCGGTACATCCGATAAAGTTTTGGGTAACATCAATCCTGACTGGAATGCTGGTTTGAACAACAAGTTCAGTTACAAAAACTGGTCTGGTAGCTTCCTGATCGACTGGCAACAAGGTGGTAGTGTATTCTCACTCGACTTGTGGTACGGTATGGCAACTGGTTTGTATGAAGAAACTGTATTTACCAACGATTTGGGTAACCCGGTTCGTAACCCTGTTGCTGACGGTGGTGGTCTGATTCTTGATGGCGTTTATGAAGATGGCACACCAAACACAACACGTGTTGAAGGTGGTGACTACCGTGTATTCGGTTATTCAAGAAACCCCAACAAAGCTTTTGTTTACGATGCTACTTACATCAAACTGCGTGAAGTTGTAATTTCTTACAGTCTGCCACAAAGTCTGTTAGCAAAAGCCAGCTGGATTCAGGGTGCAACCTTCAGTATTGTTGGTTCAAACCTTTGGATCATCTCTAAAGACCTTCCACATGCCGATCCTGAAGCAAGCCAGAGCTCTGGTAACGTACAAGGATGGCAGAGTGGTGTCATGCCAAGTATGCGTAATGTAGGTTTCAGCATCAATTTACAATTTTAATCCCAAAGAAATATGAAAAAGATCACATTCATTTTAATCATACTGATAGGTTTTCTTGGGTCTTGCACAAAGAACTTCGAAGACTTTAATACTGACAAAAAGCGAGCTGTAGAAGTTCCTGGTCAGTTCCTCTTCGCCAATGCTCAAAAAGCACTGGCAGATGTTAACTCCAGCACAAGCGTTAACATCAATAACTGGAAACTTTTTGCCCAATACTGGACAGAAACCACCTATACTGACGAGTCCAACTACGACGTAGTTAACCGTAACATCGGCAATACATTGTTCAGAATTTATTACCGTGATATTCTATCTGACTTAAAAGAGGCACGCCGCCTGATCGAATTGGAATCTCCTGATGGAGACGCTGCTGTTGCTGCAAAAGCCAACAAACTGCTCATCATTGATCTGGTTGAAGCTTATGCATACCACCAAATGGTCGATATTTTTGGCGACATTCCTTACACTGAAGCCCTTGACATTGACAATATTTCTCCTGTTTATGACGATGGCATGACCATTTACAAAGACCTGTTAACACGTGTTAAAGCTGCTGCTGACGGACTCAATGCCGGTGCTGAAAGCTTTGGTGGTGACGATCTGATGATGGGTGGTGATGTAGCCATGTGGAAAAAGTTTGCCAATACCCTGATTGTTAAAATGGCTATCAACCTTTCTGATGCTGATGCTGCTACAGCAAAATCATATATCGAAGGCGCTTACGCCGGCGGTTTTGGACCAGGTGAAGCCTGCGAATTTGCTTATGCTTCAGGAGCCAACTCCAACCCACTGTATCAGGATCTGATTCAGAGCGGACGTTCTGACTTTGTTCCTGCCAATACCATCGTTGATATGATGAATGCAAAAGAAGACCCAAGAAGGGAATTCTACTTCGACATCAACGGCGACACCTACCGTGGTGGTATTTATGGAGAAAGTAACGCTTTTGCACAGTTCTCGCACATCAACCCACGCATCGAGGCTGAAAATTATCCATATGTCATGATGGATTATACCGAATTGGCTTTCTACCTTGCTGAAGCTGCTGCACGCGGCATGAGCGTTGGTGGTGATGCTGCTACCTGGTACGAAAACGGTGTTAGAGCTTCTATGGCTTACTGGCAAGTAGCTGATGCTGATGCTGATGCTTACCTGGCTCGTGCCGATGTTGCTTATGCTACAGCTCCTGGCGACTGGAAACAAAAAATTGGTACACAGGCTTATATCGCTTTCTATGTGCGCGGCCTCGAAGGTTGGACATCTTACAGAAGATTGGATGCTCCTGCTTTGAACCTGCCACCAGCACCAGCTGAATCAGCTGATGGTGCAGTGCCACGCCGTCATACTTATGCCATCAACGAACAAACTTTGAACGCTGACAATTTTAATGCAGCTGCTTCAAAAATCGGAGGTGACAAACTGAGTACACGCCTGTTCTGGGACAAACAATAAACGTCCTCAACCCAAAATAATCAAAGCGGTTCCGGATTTTCGGAACCGCTTTTTTTACATCATGACATTTTGAATCACATCAGTATATGCAACCATTTTCCATCTATAACATTTATTTAATTTGTCATTTTGCCTTTAACCAATTACTTTTGCAATTAGAATCGTTCTAAACAATCAAACTTTTTACAACTATGAAATTAAAGTATCTTGCTATTATGCTGCTTGCATTGTTGATGACCTCGGTATCCACAGAGGTATTTGCAGGCAAAAAGAAAATGATCGTCAGTACCTCCGAAAATGATGCAAAAATCACAGTGGATGGTGTCACCATGGGTTCAGGTCAGGTAAACATTGTTGTCCTCGACAACAGTTGCGTTACTGTAAAAGCTGAAAAAGTTGGTTTCCTTACGCAAACGGTCACTTTCTGCAACAGAAAAACCGCAGCCAAACTTCCAAAATCCTATTACATCGAAATGGTACGCGATGACTCGTATGACGCTTCGATTCAGCTCGACATTGCCAATGTTGACATGGAAGTGCGCACCCAA
Organism: Bacteroidales bacterium UBA5536; assembly: GCA_002426795.1. GTDB lineage: Bacteria > Bacteroidota > Bacteroidia > Bacteroidales > F082 > UBA5536. Next base: position 356,681 of record DINQ01000020.1, on the reverse strand, counting down.
AAATCTTATGATGACGCCTGGCGTTTGCTCAACCAGATTGTAGTGGGATATATTGACGCCATCGAAATCACTGACAAAGAAACTGGCTACATCCGCACGTCCTGGGAAGTTCAGTCCTTTTCGCAGGCAACAATTCGCACGCGCATCATCGTAAAACTTGGTTCGGATGATCCATTGTCTTTCAAGGTTAAGCTGGTCAGTGAAATTTCAAACAGTCCAATGACCAGTGTGAAAGCTGATGAAATGTTTAAAGAATGGGACCGTGTGTTGCGTAAGTATGCCAATTTGATGTCGGAAGTACAAAGCCGATTGTAATCACTTTAATAAATCAACCACCATGAGAAAGACAACCTACTATTTGATCACTGCTATGCTTTTGTTTCCTGTCGGCATGATGGCACAAATCTATACCGGCAACGAGGCTGAACAAAAAGCTGTTGACCCACCGGTCGAGCTCACACAAAAGGGTATCTCAACGCAAACACTTAAAGCGAAGTTTACACACTTTGCCTATTTTGCACCCAGTATGACTGGAATTAATGCCTATACCTATGGCCCATTTAAAACAGATGCCAAAACCAAATATGGTTTCATGATTGAAAATGGCTCTTTCAAGTTCTTTGGCGATAATTTCATGTTGAACGATATGGGAAATATCGGCTTATACCGAAGTCTGGGCCTGGGTGTATCAATTCACGATTTTAATCTTCCTGCCAATTTTGAAGGCGTAAAAATTCCATTCATGTTTGCCGACATCAAAGTTGGGCCAGATTTTCGTCTTGAAGTTGCAGATAATGTGGCTTTTGACCTGTATGCCAACATTGGTGGCTTTATCAGTTATGGAGGTCTGGTGCGCGCTACCGACGAAACCACTGTTTATCTGCCCAAAAGTCCGGCTTTTGGGCTACAGACTGGTTTTGGCCTGAATGTGGTTTTTGGTCGCTTTGTTGTTGGTGCACAATATACTATGGCCAAAGGAAAATACAAGTATGACATTACGGAAGATCCTGCATATTACCCGGGAGGGCCCGATGAAACCGAAAGTGAATATGAAGCTTCGGTCAGCAGCTTGCGTGTGCATATTGGCGTTTATATCAATAAATACAGATAAGGTACCAGATCAGGCAATCTGTCCTCGGTTATTGTTTTTGAATGCTGTCAGCAGTTTTTGGTTGTAAAGCCAGGCTGTCGGCAGCATTCAATTTTTGCATCCAACCCTGGACAAAGGCAGAATACTGGGTGAGATTTGCTGAATCAACAGGCTTGGCAGGAGGCGACTCTACTGTAAGCGGATTGACAGCATTCCCATTTCTGAAAAACCTGAAGTCGAGATGCGGGCCAGTTGCAAGGCCTGTGCTTCCAACATAGCCAATCAACTGACCTTGTTTCACCCTTACCCCAGACGCTATACCTTTGGCATATCCCTTCAGGTGCATATATGCTGTTGTATAAGTGCCGTTATGTTTGATATACAGATAGTTTCCTCCACCACCCTTTTGATAGCCTTTTCGGGTCACGACGCCATCACCTATGGCATAAACCGGTGTCCCTGCAGGTGCCGCATAATCGATACCATGATGAGGGCGATATATTTTTAATACAGGATGAAACCTTGCATTCGAAAATCCTGAACTGATCCGACTGTATTTGAGTGGAGCTTTCAAAAAAGTCCGCATAAGACTTTGGCCTTTTTCGTCAAAATAATCACCTACACTGTCCTGCACATAGAAAAATGCATACTGATCTTGGTCGGCATGTTCAAATCGGGCTGCCAACACACGACCAATTCCAATAGGCTTTCCGTCAACGTAAAGATGCTCATAAAAAGCGGTAAAGTTGTCGCCTTTTTGAATGCCAAAGAAATCGATTGTCCATGCATACACTTCCGACAGTTTATTGGCAAGGTTGGGATCATAATTCCCATCGACCATAGCGTTCCACAAAGAAGACTTTATCACCCCACGCGCCTCTTCAACCGACCTGACAACTTCTTTATGCCCCCTGCGGGCAGGCGTTGAGTCGTTCAGGGCAAAAACAACATAATCGGTATTATCAATCTCGTAAACGAAATAAAGTGGTGTTTGCACTGAATCGTTGGCCCGCAAAAAGGCATAATTATTCCCGGCCCTGATTTTGCGGACATCAAAAACGGTTCTTTGCTGGCGGGCGAGCTGATCGATCAAAGCATAGTCAATCCCGCGATCAAGCAGGATATCCGACATAAACTCGTTGCGCTTCACCGTGCCATTTTCTACTGTTAGCGAATCGATATTGATATCATAAAGCAAAACGGGCTCAGTGGGCTTCGCAACTTCCTCAGCAATTTGATGTTGGGACTTTCTGGGCTGGCAAGACCAGATAAAAAAAACAGAACTCAAAAGGAAGGCTAAAACTAAGCGCCATGACACAGATCGGCTGAATAAAAACATGAAGTTGACAAGTTTCGTTAATTGAACGCCAAAAATACTATTTCCAATGTTAGTAACTCTGGATTCAGTTAAAAAATACCCGTCAAATCAAATGTATTGAGGTTCCTGCTAACATATACTTCCATGCCTGGCAACAGAAACGCTGAATCAACTCCTATAACTGCTTAAGTGCATGGTCTCGGCCTGCCTTCAGTGCATCCAGGTTTAGCTGAACAATATCTTCGCCTTTTCTGCCAAAAATAGCTTTGATCGCATTTTGGATGCTTTCAATTTTAAGATCCAAAAAAGGAGTAGCAGCACCCAGCACCACCATATTCGCTGCCTTAACACTACCACAAGCTTTGGCCATCAGATCAGCGTCGAGGGTGATGTATTTTGGTTGGTTCCAGATTTCTTTCATCAACGACTCCATCGATGGGTAATCAGGAATATTGATAAACGGGTTGATGCTGGTGATGACCCAACCGTTTTTATCGAGCATAGGCAGATAGCGCAGCGACTCCATGGGTTCAACTGCCAATATAATATCCGCTTTGCCTTCCGGAATCAAATCAGAGGCCACAGGTTCAGAGGAAATGCGCAGATTCGACTGCACTGCTCCTCCTCTTTGACTCATACCATGCACTTCGGCTTGTTTCAAAAAAAGATTTTCTTCCAGGGCAGCCATCCCGATACAAGCAGCGATACTGAGAATTCCCTGCCCGCCAACTCCGGCCAATATAATGTCTTTCTTCATTGTTTTGCGTTATTTAATTATACATCAAGCGCTTTCACCTTGGCTTTTTGTCTGAGTTTCCTGCTTAGAGTCTGTATACATTCTCTACGAGGAATAATGACCGAAACACCTTGATAAGCCAGTTCTTCTCTCATGATGGCCACATTTTCATCGTGGTATTTACGCAACGGCTTTAATACCTTGATATGTTCCTCGGGCACCCCAAGACCGCGCACAATGGAATCAATTTTACCGTAGGCAGAAGAAGCCTGTCCGCCCGTCATTCCGGTTGTTGAGTTGTCCAGGATCAGCACAGTAATAGGGCTGTTGTTGTTCACTGCATCCAGCAGGCCTGTGATGCCTGAATGTGTAAAAGTGGAGTCGCCAATCGCTGCAACAGCAGGTACCAGTCCGGCATCAGCAGCTCCAATGGCCATAGTAATACTAGCTCCCATATCAACACAGCTGTTGATGGCTTCAAGCGGTTCGAGCGCACTGAGCGTATAGCAGCCGATATCGCTAAAAACCCTGCCGCGACCATATTCAAGTATGGCATCGTTTAGGGCCAGAAAAGCGTCGTTGTGCGAACATCCATCACAAAGTTTGGGCGGTCTGTTTTTGACCAGTTCGGGAGTTTGTTTTCCCTTTTCAATTTTCTGACCAAAAGCAGTTCCCACAATACCCGGAGTAAGTTCGCCATCGCGAGGCAAAGTACCATCAAGCCGTCCTTTGATTTTTTTGCCCTTATTTAACATGCCTTTGAGTAACTCTTCGAGCATCGGATAGCCATCTTCGAGAACCAGTATCTCTTCGCAACTTTCATACAATTTGTTCACCATATCGAGTGGCACGGGATATTGTCCGATACAAAGTAGTGGAGCCTCCAACTTTTGATCGGTAAAATTTTCCATCAGGTAGTTATAGGCCAAGCCACATGCAATAATGCCTGTTTTTTTGTTCTTTCCATCGATCAGCCTGTTAAATCCTGATTTGGCTGAGGCAGCCTCCAACTGTTCCTGCTTCCCAAGCAACTCACGGTATTGTTTGCGTGCTATTGAAGGCAGGAGCACAAATTGCCGGAGATTATCAGGTAGTTTCAATTCGTTTTGCTTGCGCATAGCTGCCCGTTGAACGCCGGTGCGGGAATGCGCCAAGCGTGTGGTGATGCGCAGAAGAACCGGAATCCGAAAATCTTCCGATAGCTGGAAAGCATAATGAACCATGTCGTAGGCCTGTTGCTGATTGGCAGGTTCCAGAATAGGTACCAATGAAAACTTTCCATAAAAGCGGGAATCCTGTTCGTTTTGCGAAGAATGCATTGATGGGTCGTCAGCTGCTACAACGACCAATCCACCGTTGGCTCCGGTTATTGCCGCATTTACGAAAGCATCGGCAGCCACATTCAGGCCCACATGCTTCATACAAACCATGGCCCGTTTGCCGGCGTAAGACATACCAAGTGCCGATTCCATCGCTGTTTTTTCATTGGCTGACCACAAGGCCCTGATACCATTCTCTTTGGCATCTTTCGAGGATTGAACATATTCCATGATTTCTGTTGAAGGAGTGCCTGGATATGCATATATTCCTGACATACCAGCATCTATGGCTCCCTGTGCTATGGCTTCATCGCCTAATAATAAGAGTTTTTGCATCGGATGATGATGTATTTTTTGATGTTTTGAAACGTATTTTTTTCTTTGTTACAAAAGTAACAAAACCATGTGTGACTGCAATCGATTGCAATAAAACATAATCGTTCTAAATAGTTCTGACACCATGTAGGCCGAAATGCCTGCACATGATAAAATTGGCTATTTTAGCCGTTCTACAGAATCATTATGAACTTCCTTGCACATGCATATCTTTCTGGTGATAATCCTGAAATCCTTTTCGGAAATTTTGTTGCCGATAGCATTAAAGGGAAAATGATTCAGAAATACAACGGCAACTTTCTGAAAGGCGTTGAACTGCACCGTGCTATCGATACCTATACGGATGAACACCCCGAAGTTCGCAAGAGTGTTGAACGTCTTCAACCAACATTTCGGAAATTCGCGCCTGTGGTAAGCGACATCTATTACGACCACTTTCTGGCGGCAAATTGGAACGAATATTGTACTGCAGATCTTACTCAGTTTTCGCAAAGCGTGTATAAAATCCTCCTTCAGCATTACAGTCTTTTACCACCAAGATCAAAACGCATATTGCCCTGGATGATGGCACAAAACTGGTTGGTTGGGTATGCGAATCTGAAAGACCTGCAACGCGTATTCAATGGCATGTCGCGGCGAACGAAGTTTGATTCGGGTATGGATAAAGCTGTTGTTTTCCTGCAGACACATTATGCTGATTTTGAAACCGATTTCAGAAAGTTCTTTCCTCAACTCAAGGTGTATGCTGATGAATTTCGTCAAGCACAACTATAGCTTAATCACAGTTTTCATATGCACCATAAACCCAGGCTTTTGATCAAAATAGCACTTTTCATACCAGCAGCATGTCTGACAGAAAAACATATTCCGGAACCAATTGAATAAAACAATTTGATTATTTCATCATAATTCTTCTGTGAAACTGTACGATTTTTCTTAGTTTTATCGTTCTAAAACCGAAACCAACACTTTTCATACATGGCTGAAGTTTCTATAGGCTTCGACAGACGCATTGAAATTCTGCGCAACATTCCTGTTTTTTCAAATCTTGATGCTGAAGCACTCGGTGAATTGGCGTCATTACTGGATGAGCATTCCGCCCGGTCGCAGGAACCCTTGTTTAAAAAAGGCGAAGCTGGAGAAAAAATGTACATCCTGGTTGAAGGTGAAGTGCGCGTTCACGATGGAAATCACGTAATTGCAAGATTATCATCAGGTGAGGTATTTGGAGAATATGCGCTGATCGATCAGGAAAACCGATCGGCCTCCGTGACCATGGAAAAAGCGGGAAAACTACTCATCCTCAGCAGAAATGCACTAAGGCCATTTATTACAAAACATCCCGAGTTGTTGCTGGGGCTGCTTCAGTCGCAAGTAAAAAGAATGCGCGACATGAATGTGCTCGAAGAAAAGCTGTCGAAAAGCTACCTCAAAATCACAAAACAAAAGCAGGAAATTGAACAGCAAAACGATGCCATTAAACTACAAAAAGCCACGCTTGAGCAGCAAAACCTGGAGCTTGCCTCGCTCAACAACCAGCGCAAACAGTTATTGAGTGTCATGATTCACGGTGTAAAGAACCCAATGACAAGTGCGTTGATGATGCTGGGAATGCTTGAGCAACAAATGGATAGCAAAGCTGAGCAGGCCGAATACCTGTCAGTGCTTAAACAATCGCTGCTGCGTATGGATAAGGTAATTGGCGATCTGATTGTGGCAAACCAGTCAGAACAAACCATGACACTGCAACAGGGAAAATCGTTGGTTTTGGATTCGCTGGTTGAAGAAATCCTGATCATACAAGGTTATCTCGCCAGGCAAAAGCATTTGGTCATCAGCAAAAACCTTGTTTCGGCCAGTATCTTCAGCAATGAAAGCAATATATTCCAGCTCATTGATAAAACCATCTCAACAGCCATTGAGCTGGCCAATGAATCAACTGAACTACAGATTGAAACCAAACTTGACAGCAAAAGTCAGGTTGCGTTTTTAGTTACATTAACCACCTCTCGCTTGCCCCAAGGCAACATGACGAATTGTGGACTCAGATTTCAGGACATTTCCATTGAAAATGAAGATGAAATTTCGCAAAACCTTCAAATGATCGCCAAATTAGCTGCGCTTTCTGAAGCAAAAATGAAATGTACGTTCGATGAGAAAGAACTGCTCACCATTGCATTTGTGTTCAAAAAATAGGATTTTTTCCGGTATTTGGAAAAACTCAGATCAAAAATTCTAAGCATCTAATTTATTGTCTGACACTTACGTCAAGAATATACTGTTGGCATAATGATTGCTATTGATAACTTCACGAACTATTTTTCATGCACCGACCAGTATATATCTTCCTCTTTCTAGCAGGACTATTTGTATCATGCGCCAAAAGCGATATCAGTTACAAGGCTGGTACACTGCGTGTTTTCAACAACACCGAGTCAATTTATGCCGTTTTCGTTAAAGAATTGAATGAACCTGACACTCTTGAAAGGTATGCCGGCACCATGCCCGGAAAGGCAGCTATTTTGGTGCCACTTTTAGCCAATACGAGCTATCACGTCAAGATTACAGACGTAAATAACCAGAGCGATAAAAAAATAGAGCAGGAAGTTAGGTTGAAAAACGGCGAGAAACTGGAAATTGATTTCTACGGATTCAACTAATGATCGTGGCTAGTATCTTCCTTTGCCCACCATTGTTTCTAAACTCACACAAATAGATTCCCTGCCAGGTTCCTAATGCCAACCTCCCGTTGCGAATTGGTATTGACAAACTTACGCCGCACAACATCGATTTGATGTGTGCTGGCATGTCATCTGGTCCCTCCATGGTATGATTGTAAAAACGCTGATTTTCAGGCGCTATCTTATCGAAAAACGAATTCAGATCGTGTCTGACATCAGGATCTGCATTTTCGTTGATTGTAATACCTGCTGATGTATGCTGAAGCAGCAGATTCAACAAGCCTTCTTCGGGCAAGGTTTCAAGGCCTTTCACAATTTCCTCCGTAATCAGGTGAACACCTCTTAGGTAAGGCTTAAGCCCGATTGAATAATGCTTTACCATATGGTTAAAAAAAATAAAAAAACAAACTCCGACCAAAAAGCCGGAGTTTGAATGCACATATTAAATTTCTATTCGTCAGCCGTTTCATCGCCATCAGCTTTTTGCCTGATCCCGGCGATTTCTTCGAGCATACTGGTCGTTAGTGATTTCGGACGTTCGAGCGGATACAACAAGGCGCGATCCCAAATCAGGTTTGTGGTAATACCAAGGGCTCGTCCAATCCCAAACAGAACAGTGTAAAAATCATACTCTGTTACACCATAATGCCACTGTATCACACCGGACTGGGCATCAACATTCGGCCATGGATTTTTAGCCTTTCCTTGTTCGAGCAAAATAGGTGGCACTACTTTGTACAAAAGGTCAACATATTTAAATATAGGATCGTGAGCGAGATGTTTCAGGCTGAACTCGCGCTGAACCATATACCTTGGGTCTGTTTTGCGCAAAACAGCATGACCAAAACCTGGTATTACCTGTCCGCTGTGGAGGGTATCCCAAACATATTGTCTCATTTCTTCCTCTGTTGGAGCGTCGCCACCAAGTTTATCCATCAGATCCTGCAACCAGCGAAGCACTTCCTGATTGGCCAAACCGTGCAACGGACCAGCCAAACCATTGATCATGGCCGATGTCGACAGGTAAATATCTGATAAAGAGCTACCCACAAGGTGAGCAGTATGTGCACTTACGTTGCCGCTTTCGTGATCGGCATGAATAATGAAGTGCATGCGGGCAACATCGTCATAAGGTTTTGGTTTACCCATCATATGCGCAAAGTTGGCCCCCAAATCCAAATCAGGATTACCCACAATGCGTTTGCTGTCGCGATACAATTTGGAATAAATATAGGCGGCTATTTCAGGTAATTTTGCCAACATGTTCAATGAATCCTCGTACATAGGATCCCAATATTCCATTTTATTGATACCAGCCTTGTATTTTTTGGCAAAGAACGATTCGCGTGCCATAGCAAGTATAGCAGAAGAAAATATTGCCATTGGGTGCGAGCAGCAAGGCCATGCATCAATAATTTCGTAAACATAGCGTGGCAAAATCCGACGTTTCGAAAACTCATCAATCAAGTCCTCCACCTGCACCTTATTGGGCATTTCCCCGGTAAGCAACAAGTAAATCAAGCCTTCAACATAGGGCATTTCAGCGCCTTTTGCCTTTGGCAGTTGAGCAAATACTTCTGGGAGTGTATAACCACGATATCTGATGCCTTCTTTGGGATCGAGGTAGGAGATATCAGTTACCAGGCACTTGATACCCCTCATCCCGCCAATCACCTGACCAATGGTGACCTTGCCAACCTCTACATCGCCGTATTCTTCGAGCAGGGTCTTGGTGCGTGGCCGCCAGTCGTCAATTTTTTGCTTTAAAACTTCTTTTAGGTTTGACATAATGATTTGATTTATATTATTCTGTTAACTAACGTGTTAATTTCATTTTCAAGCCCTGATCGATGGCGTTTAAGAAATCCTCGGTATAGAGGTAATGCTCAGGTTTGAGCGCATTTCCATGAATTAAAAGCGCGAGGTCTTTGGTCATTTTACCAGCTTCAACGGTTTCTACACAAACTTCTTCAAGGGTGCGGGCAAAGTTGACAAGCTCTTCGTTTTTATCGAGTCTTCCACGATGTGCCAGGCCTCTTGTCCATGCATAAATTGAAGCAATTGGGTTTGTTGAGGTAGGATTGCCCTTTTGGTGTTCGCGGTAGTGACGGGTTACTGTGCCATGTGCTGCTTCAGCTTCCATGGTTTTGCCATCCGGTGTTACCAGAACAGAAGTCATCAACCCAAGTGACCCAAAACCCTGGGCAAGTGTATCCGATTGCACATCACCATCATAGTTTTTACAGGCCCATACAAACTTTCCGCTCCATTTCAGTGCAGCAGCTACCATGTCGTCAATCAGACGGTGCTCGTAGGTGATGCCGACATTTTTGTATGCTTCTTTGTAATCGTTTTGGTATACTTCTTCAAAAATGTCTTTAAACCTCCCATCGTATTTTTTGAGGATAGTGTTTTTTGTTGATAGATAAAGCGGCCAGCCTTTCTGCAAAGCCATATTGAAACAGGAGTGTGCAAAACCTCTGATTGATTCATCCGTGTTAAACATGGCCATTGCAACGCCGTCACCTTCAAAATTATACACCTCATATTTTTGTTCTGCGCCCCCATCTTCAGGTGTATAACTGATCGTAAGTTTGCCTTTCCCTTTCGTCACAAAATCTGTGGCGCGGTACTGATCTCCAAAAGCATGACGACCTATAACAATAGGGTCTTTCCAGCCAGGAACCAAGCGAGGAATGTTGCTGATGATGATGGGTTCACGAAAAACAGTACCACCCAGGATATTTCTGATGGTTCCGTTGGGCGATCTGTACATGGCTTTCAGCCCGAACTCTTCCACCCTTTTTTCGTCAGGTGTAATAGTTGCGCACTTGATCCCAACATTGTATTTTTTTATTGCGTTTGCCGCTTCAATGGTAATCTGGTCGTTGGTCTCATCTCTTTTCTCCATGCCCAGATCATAATATTTGATATCTAAATCGAGGTAAGACAAGATGAGCTTGTCTTTGATAAACTTCCAGATTACTCTTGTCATTTCATCGCCATCTAACTCAACTACCGGATTGGCAACTTTGATCTTCATCATGCTTTAAAACTTGTGTTTAATGATTTATAAATTCGCTTTTTCCCACTATTTAAAAGGATGGTAAAAATACAAAATTAATTGGCAAAATAACATTTTTCGGAGTGCTAATGTGCTTATTTATACATTCTTTCAAATTATTCAACTGTTTATTTTTTCACAATAAAAATTTCGGATTTCATGCTACCGTAAGATATTTTGTATCTTTGAACAGAACATCCTTAAAATCTTACAAATATGGCAAACGGTAGTGGTTTATTCAGGAGCAGCACTGACAAAGTGATTGCCGGCGTATGCGGAGGCCTTGGAAAGCACTTAAATATTGATCCGGTGTTGTTAAGGGTCATTTTTGTTTTGCTGTCTATTTTTGCCCTTGGTGGTCTCATCGCTTATATTGCGCTTTGGATAGCTTTGCCTGTTGCACCCTTCAATCCTGAAGCGCATCATGAATCAGAACCGGCACCGGCCGGCGAAACATCTGTTATCACCCAGTCGGCAGCCAGCAAAGGCCAGTTAGTTGTTGGTCTGACACTCATTACCATCGGAGCTATCTTTTTGGTGACTGCATTCATCCCCAGATTTAACCTACTTGATATGTGGCCTGTGGTATTAATCGGGATGGGCGTTTTGCTGCTTAATGCATCCGTAAAGGGAAACAAATAGCCTGGCAAGGATTATACATTCAGGAAATGAATATTATCAGGAAATTAACACTAGAACAATGAAACATCAAAACGTATTTTGGGGCATTTTTCTCATCGCCCTTGGCAGTATTTTTCTACTCGACAAACTGGAGATATTTAATTTTGAATGGCGCATTTTGTGGCGTCTTTGGCCTGTTTTGATCATGCTATGGGGAGTATCCATTTTACCGGTAAAAGGTTTCATTAAACTGCTTTTAGCCATCGCAGTCGGCTTTTTGGGGGTTGCCCTTTATGCACATCAGGCCAAACAGAATCCCAGAGTCAACAAAGTTTTCAGGTACGATTTTGACAAAGAAGACGAAGAAAATATTGAATCTGATTCACTAGTTGAACAATCATTTATCTACCAATACGGGAGCTCAGTACAAAATGCCACTTTAAAACTCGAAGCAGCTGCCGGCGTATTTAAGTTGAACACCACAACTGATTTATTGATTGATGCCGAGAAAAAAAGCAGTAAAACAGCCTACAACTTCCGGGTGGAGGAATTGGATGATCAGGCAAATGTAATCATCGAGCAAAAAGATTCACACGTTATTCTCAGCAACAACAACCACAATCGTTTCGAAATAAAACTTAATCCAAATCCCGTTTGGGATTTCGATATGGATATTGGAGCAGCCGAACTCAACTTCGACCTAAGCGATTTTAAGGTGGGTAAAATCATCATCGACGGAGGTGCTTCATCCATCGATCTGCGACTTGGGGAGCATCCCCTGGTAACGACCATCAATGTGGATGCAGGTGCCTCTGCTTTTAAGTTATATGTGCCCGAATCAGCTGGTTGTCGCATTGAAGGCGATACTTTTTTAAGCAGCAAGGCTTTTGAAGGCTTCTCAAAACTTGAAAACGGCAATTACGAAACATCCAACTTCAGTGATGCCGATCAACAGGTGCTGATACAGATAGATGCCGCCATTTCGAGCCTGACTGTAATCCGTTACTGAGCTTTTTATTCGCAGATTTCTGCAATAGCCCTGCCAGCTTGCTCTTGATGTCTTGTCAATTTGGCAGAAACAGCCTTATGTTGCAATAGGCACAAGATTTGAGGCTGCTATTGGTATGGATTACAAAGACTATTATAAAATATTAGGTATTGATCGTAATGCAACAGCTGCTGAAATCAAAAAGCAGTACCGCAAGCTTGCTGTCAAATATCATCCCGACAAAAACCAGGGAAACAAAGCTGCCGAAGACAAGTTTAAGGAGTTGAGTGAGGCTTACGAAGTACTGGGTGATCCTGAGAAGCGAAAAAAATACGATGAGCTGGGCAGCAACTGGAAACAGTATGAGCAACAAGGTTTTGGCGGATCCGGCGGTTTTGGCGGATGGCATCAAAGCGGAAGACATCAGGGTAATTTCGACGAGTTTTATGGAAACACAGGATTTTCCGACTTCTTTGAGGCCTTTTTTGGCGGAGGTTTTGGCAGACAAGCCAAAAAACCACAAGCCCGAAAAGGACAAGACTACCTGTTAGAAACAACCCTTTCGCTGGTCGAAGCCTTTCATGGTACGCATCGGCTGGTCAATCTCTCTGACCAGAAAATTCGGATTCCCATCAAGCCGGGCGTGCGCAACGGACAAACCTTGCGCCTCAAAGGAAAAGGTTACCCGGGTAGCAATGGAGGTCCTGCCGGCGATATGCTGATCAAAGTGCATGTGGCAGCAGACAAAAACTGGGAACGTGATGGAGACGATCTGATTAAGACCATTCAGCTTGATTTTTACACCGCTGTGCTCGGTGGTAAAGTGCAGGTTGATACACTTAAAGGATCAGTGAATGTGCCCATCAAACCTGGCACGCAAAACAACAAATTGTTGCGCCTGAAAGAAATGGGTATGCCTCACTATGGTAAAAGTGGCGCCGGAAACCTTATCTTGAAAATACAACTGGTTTTGCCCGAGACAATTTCTGAACAAGAAATAGCACTTATCGGTCAGGCTGCTGCCCTTCGAAACAAGTAATTTCGATAAGTTGAAGAGCTTTATTTGAATTTTTTCAGTGTGTTTCAAACCAAACACTTGTTTAGCTGTTCATTTTACTGATTATTTAACCAACATTGGGTACTTTTTAATTACTTTGCGCGTTCATTTAGTTAAACCTGCGCCCAACTGAGGAATCGTTGGTTTTTTTTGAATCTAAACTTGTTTTAATTCTTATCACATGTATATGTTTACCCGCAAATTGTTGTTGATCGTTTTTACCGTTTTTTCGCTACAGGCTTCGCTTATAGCGCAAGAAGCTGCAGTAAGGGGGTTTGTTTATGAGGCGTCGACAGGTGAGCCTGTCATTTTCTCGAATGTTTACCTTGAACGAACAACCTATGGTGCTTCTACTGATATCAACGGCTATTTCAGCATCACCAAAATTCCACCTGGGACTTATACTTTACTTGTTACCTACCTGGGATACGATACACTGCGTCAGGAAATTACAGTGAGTGCCGGGCAAGTGCTCAATAAAAAATTCAACATCAAAGAAGCCAGCGTAAGCCTTGCCACCGTGAACATCACTGCTGATAAGGTGGAGGCAACAACTGAAACTAAAACGTCAGTTATCAGCATCACACCAAAAACGCTGAGTAAAATCCCAACCATCGGCGGACAATCAGACCTTGCGCAGTATCTGCAGGTGATTCCAGGTGTCATTTTTACCGGCGACCAGGGAGGACAGTTGTACATCAGAGGAGGATCACCTATCCAAAATAAGGTTTTACTGGATGGCATGATTATATACAACCCCTTTCACTCTATTGGCTTGTTTTCGGTATTCGAAACAGATATTATCCGCAATGCGGATGTATTCACAGGTGGGTTCAGCGCTGATTATGGCGGACGTATATCTTCCATCATGGACATCACCACGCGCGATGGCAACAAAAACCGTATTTCCGGTAAATTTGGTGCCAGTACTTTCGGTGCCAAGCTCATGCTCGAAGGTCCGATTGTGAAAGCCAAAAGTGAAAACGGCGGCAGCTCCAGCTTTGTCTTGTCGGTCAAGAATTCTTATCTCGAGCAGAGCAGCAAATCTTTTTACAGCTATATCGACGCCAATGGACTTCCCTTCAATTTCCTCGATATTTACGGAAAAGCATCCATCAACGGAGCCAATGGCAGCAAAATCAACTTCTTTGGTTTTAGCTTCGACGATCAGGTGAACAACTACAAATCCCTGTCCGATTTCAGCTGGAAATCAGTTGGTGGGGGTTCCAACTTTCTGATCATCCCCGGCAAATCGCCTGTGCTCATCGAAGGGAACATGGCATACTCAAGCTATGAAGCACGTCTGTCCGAAGCTACTTCACCCGATCGATCGAGCAGCATCAATGGTTTCAACATGGGCTTTCACTTCACCTATTTTCTGGGTAAAGACCTCGTAAAATACGGTATTGAAGTCCTGGGCTTTAAAACAGTGTTCGATTTTACCAATGGTGTTGGTCGCAACATCAATCAAACAGAAAACACCACAGAGCTTGCTGCATATGTGCGCTACAAGGGATCATTTGGCAAGCTGCTGTTCGAACCCAGTTTACGTATGCAATGGTATGCTTCGCTGGCCGAAATTTCCCCGGAGCCCAGACTGGCCATGAAATACAAATTTAACGACTGGCTCAGGCTAAAACTAGCCACCGGCATGTACTCACAAAACCTGATTGCGGCCAACAGCGACCGTGATGTCGTCAATCTTTTCTATGGTTTTTTATCGGGTCCTGACAATCTTCCATCCAGATTTAATGGGCAGGATGTAACCCATAAGCTGCAAAAAGCCAACCATTACATCTTGGGATTGGAAATGGATATCACCAGGCGGTTGAACCTAAATATCGAGGGCTATCTGAAAGACTTCACTCAACTTACTAACCTGAATCGCAATAAGTTGTATGACGAAGCCACTGCACCAGCCGGCACACCCGACATTTACAAAAAAGACTTTATCATCGAGAAAGGAAAAGCTTACGGAGCTGATCTTGCCATGAAATATGAAACTGGCCGGCTTTACCTCTGGGCTGTTTACTCGCTAGGGTTCGTGACCAAAGAATACGAAAAAACCCCTTCTGAACTTATTTCTTACAGACCACATTACGACCGCAGACACAATGTGAACCTTATATTGTCGTACACTGCCGGCGACAGAAAACAATGGGAGTTTAGTGGCCGGTGGAACTATGGCTCGGGATTCCCTTTCACACAGGTGCAAGGATACTATGAATACATCAATTTTATTGATGGTGTAAACTCCAATTATACAACAGCAAACGGCCAGCTTGGAACCATTTATGCCGACCTGAACAAAGGTGAACTACCAACTTACCATCGCCTTGATTTTGATATCAAACGTCGCTTTTTCTTTAGTGAACGTACTGAACTGGAAATAAACGCCAGCGTGACCAATATCTACGACCGCGAAAATGTTTTCTATGTTGATCCCATCACAAATAACGTCATCAGGCAGTTGCCGCTGATGCCAAGTTTCGGCCTAACTTTGTCATTTTAAAAAACCAAATTTCACAAAAAATGAAGAGTACACAATACAAACAACCCCTTAACCTGGTGAAAAATGCGCTGTTTTTTTTCTTGCCAGTCGTCATATTCATGGGTTGTAATTCACAAAATAACGATAAGATGCAAGCGCCCAAAGCAGCAAAGAAACCCCACGAAATGAAGGAACACGGCAACACCCGTGTCGACAATTACTATTGGCTCAATGAACGTGAAAACCCGGAAGTGATCGCTTACCTCGAAGCTGAAAATGCTTATGAAACAAATGCCATGCGTGATACAGAAGCGCTTCAGCAAAAACTGTATGACGAGATGCTTGGTCGTATCAAGCAATCTGATATTTCTGCGCCTTACCAGCAGGATGGTTATTATTATTACTCACGTTATGAAGAAGGCAAGGAATATCCGCTTTATTGTCGCAAAAAAGGAAATCTGGATGCAGAAGAGCAGGTGATGCTCAATGGCAATGAAATGGCTGAGGGTTACGCTTATTTCCAAATTGGAGGCTGGGAAGTGAGTTCCGACAACAACCTGCTGGCCTTTGCCGTCGACACAGTCAGTCGCCGCCAATACACCATTTACGTGAAAAACCTCAGCACAGGTGAAATTTACCCTGCCAGCATTCCAAACACATCCGGTAATATGGCCTGGGGCAACGACAACAACACACTGTTTTACAGCATCAAAGACGAAACATTACGTCCTTATAAAATCATGCGGCACCTCTTGCACGAAGCTTTCGAAAACGATCAGCTGGTCTTTCACGAGGATGACGCAACTTTTAACACCTTTGTTTACAAAACAAAATCAAAAGCGTATATCGTCATCGGATCTGAAAGTACACTTTCATCAGAATATCGCTATCTGGATGCCAACAAACCCAACGAAGATTTTAACATTTTTCAGGAAAGGAAACCAGATCTTCAATACAGTGTCGATCATTATAAGAACGATTTCTTTATCCGGACCAATCTTGATGCCACCAATTTCAAGCTGATGAAAACACCTATTGGTAAAACAGGCATCGAAAACTGGACTGATGTAATCCCTCATCGCGATGATGTTTTGCTGGAAGACTTTGATATTTTTAATCGCTTTTTGGCCGTGAGCGAGCGCACGGAAGGTTTGGTGAAAATCCGCATCATGAGCTGGGATGGAAAAGAAGATTACTACATCGATTTTGGCGAGCCAACCTACATGGCTTATCTGAGCACCAACCTCGATTTCGACAGCGACAAACTGCGTTATGGTTACACTTCGCTCACAACACCCAATTCCATTTACGACTTCGATATGCAGTCGCGCCAGAAAGAGCTTCTTAAACAACAGGAAGTTTTAGGAGGTTACAACCCAGACGATTACCAGTCTGAAAGACTCTATGCTACATCGCATGATGGAGTAAAAGTGCCCATTTCGTTGGTTTACAAAAAAGGGCTGCAAAAAAATGGTAAAAATCCCTTGGTATTATATGGATATGGCTCTTATGGTGCCAGTATGGATGCCTATTTTTCTTCAGCACGTCTGAGCCTGCTCGACCGCGGATTTGTTTGGGCCATCGCTCACATCAGAGGAGGTGAAGAAATGGGCCGTCAATGGTATGAGGACGGTAAATTGCTAAAAAAGAAAAATACATTCTACGATTTCATTGCATGCGGTCATTATCTTGTTGATCAAAAGTTTACTTCACCTGATAAAATGTTTGCCATGGGTGGAAGCGCTGGCGGGCTATTGGTAGGCGCTGTCGTGAACATGGAACCTGCTCTGTGGAAAGGCGTTATTGCACAAGTGCCTTTTGTGGATGTAGTTACAACCATGCTCGACGAAAGCATTCCCCTCACAACGGGCGAGTACGATGAATGGGGCAACCCGAACGAAAAAGAGTATTATGACTATATGCTGTCATACTCACCTTACGACAACGTAAAAGCCCAGGACTATCCGGCCATGCTGGTGACAACAGGTTTGCACGATTCGCAGGTGCAGTATTGGGAACCAGCAAAATGGGTTGCTAAATTACGAGAAATGAAAACCGACGACAACCTGCTCCTGCTGCAGACCAATATGGATTTCGGACATGGTGGTGCTTCAGGACGTTTTGAAAGACTCAAGGAAACTGCACTGGAGTATGCCTTTATGCTGAAAGAGTTGGGTATAAACCAGTGAATTTCAAGACAAATATCATGAAAGCTTTTAGGTCAATTCTTTGGAGTTTGATTGGTGTTGTAAGTTTGGTGACAATGGCATGCAGCACCGGCCAAAAACTGCCCGATCAGTCAGGGTTGAAAGATTTATCACGTTCAATGACAGGCTCTTACACAAGTGCTGCACAGGCAGCAACCGACACAAATTATTTCGATATTTCTTTGCACATGTATCCCATATGGCCGACATCTGGTTACAAATGGCTTTATGTAGAACAGGCTTTGACCAGCAAACCTGAAAAACCTTATCGACAGCGGATTTATAAACTGGAGCAATTGTCGAAAGATGAATTCAAAACAACAGTTTACGAAATCAACAATTCCAAAGAATTCATCGGAAAGTGGAGAAACCCTGCTTTTTTCGATCAGTTTGACCACAACATCTTGATTGATCGTGAAGGATGTGGTGTGTTTTTAAAAAAGACAGGCCCCGACACCTACGAAGGTTCCACCAAAGCTGATGACTGCAAGAGTACTTTATATGGCGCCAGCTATGCCACTTCAAAAGTCCTGATCAAGGCAGGTATGCTGACCAGCTGGGATCAGGGATTCGATGCCGACGGCAAGCAGGTTTGGGGCGCCACTGAAGGGCCCTATCAGTTTATCAAGATCCCTACAGACTAAAAAAAAGGATGCCGGAAGATATCAACCGGCATCCTTATCTTTCATACAGATTTACTTATTGCAATACAAGATAAGACCATGCCGGCATTTTGATCGCCTGTTGAGGCTTGATATCAACACTTTCACCACCAATCAGGTCCAGATAAGTTCCGTTGAATTGATCATCCAGTAATTTCACTTCATGATCTTCAGGAGTGAGATTGATCAGCACAATCACCTGATTTTCTCCTTTGGTGCGGGTAAAAGCCATGATGCTTTCGGGCTGATCGGTTGCAATTTTCACAAAATCACCACCGTTATTGGCATTGAACAAGGCTGGATTTTCCTTTTTGATCTGGCCCAAACGTGCGTATAAAGCTGTGAAATCAGCACCTTGTGTCCAGTCGATCTCATCTTTTTCAAAGAAAAGCAAGCGGTGATTCAGGGCAACTTCCTGTCCGTTGTAAATCAAAGGGAATCCAGGCACCATATAGGTCAATACAGCAAATGCTTTGGCACCATCGCCCAGACGCTCAAATGTGGTTCCGTTCCAGGAGTTTTCGTCATGGTTTGAAGTAAAAGTCATCCGGTACACGCTGGGATCGAACAGGGTATCGTTTTTTGCAAAATACACCCAAAGATCATCAGCTGTTTTGTCGCCCTTGGCAATCTGATTCATCACATGATGCAATTCCCAGGCATAGTTAGCATCAAAAGCATTCTTCATCAGGTCGCGCTGGCCTTCATCTTCAGCCAACATAAAAACAGGCTTTACAGCATCCAGCTCTAAGCGGGCCTTGTCCCAAAAAGCTGTAGGAACCATTCCGGCCACATCACACCTGAAACCATCGATGTCGGCATTGGTCAGCCAGAACTTCATATCACCAATCATGGCATCCCACAAGGCTGGATTGTCATCGTAGTTTAAATCAGCAACATCAGACCAGTCGAAAGGCGAAACAATATTGCCTGCTTCATCTTTTGTATACCATTCGGGATGTTCAGTTACCCAGGCATGATCAAATGCTGTGTGGTTGGCTACCCAGTCGAGGATCACCTTAAATCCCATTGCATGCGCTTCTTGCACCAAAGCCTTGAAATCGTCGAGCGTACCATATTCGGGGTTGACTGCTGTGTAGTCACGGACCGAATAGTAGCTACCGAGAGAACCTTTTCGGTTCAGTTCGCCGATGGGATGGATGGGCATAAACCACAGAATATCAACACCAAGCTCTTTTAGACGGGGCAAATGTGTCTTGAACGCATTGAAAGTACCTTCGGGTGTATACTGACGCGTATTTACCTCGTAAATCACGGCATCCTTTGCCCATTCCGGTGTTACTTTCTCCTTTACAACCGGCTGTTTTTCGGATTTTTGGTCCTGAACACCACAGGCGCTCATCAAAACGATAAAGGCCAATACAAACAGCCATACGAAAATTTCCATTTTTTTGATCATCTGAATTTAGTTTTAGTGAATTGAAAAATTATTTTATCAACGTGCATTGAGCTCTATATCCTCTCCTGCCCACAAGAAACGAATGTGCCAGGCACCATCTTTTTCTTGCCAATAACCAAGTTGGTTCTTATCGGACTGCTCTCGGCTGAGAGGCTGCAATTCGTTTTCGTTAAGCTCGATTTTTTTGTATTCGCCCTCTTTTCCATACACCAACAACTCGAGCATCCTGAGTTCGGGCATGCCAGCATAACCATTTCCTGACCGATGAAAAGAAAGACGCAATTTGTCTGCAACTGTTTCACCCTCGAATCCAAGTAGTTCGTAGTCACCTTTGGCATAGCTGCCAAACTCTTCTCCATTGTCTTCATAAACCTGGGCAGCAAGAGATGCATTTCCTTCGGGCAGAAACACGTGTAAAAAGAGTTTACGTGAGCTGTAATCTGCTGTAGTGCCGATACTTTCCGTCATCGGGATAATAGCTCCGCCACGAACGAAAACCGGAATACTCTCAAGCGCCACATTCACCGAAACACTGCCGCCTCCACGAATCTTTTGCTTTGTCCAGAAATGATACCACAAACCCTGTGGCAAATCAACATTCATGCGCTGAAGGCCAGGCGAGGTGACCGGTGCAATCAGGAGATCACGACCAAAAAGATAGGTCTCGAAATGACTTTCAAACCGAACATCATCAGGATATTCATACATGAGTGGTCGCACAATAGGCGACCCAAATTGCTCAGCCTGCCACGAAAGCGTATAAATATAGGGCAACAACTGATACCGCATCTTCATGAAATGCCGGACGATGTTTTTGGTGGTGTCGTTGAAATATACAGGTTCGGAAGGAACACCCGAACCATGTGGCCTCAGGATGGGAGTAAACACAGCAAACTGCAGCCAGCGCGTGTAGAGTTCGTCGTCTTTTACGCCACCGGCAAACCCACCTGCATCGCTGTGCATATAAGGCACGCCCGACAAGCTCATATTGAGCATGGCCGGCAGCTGTGCTTTGAGTCCGCCCCAGCTGCGGCTCACGTCACCACTCCAGGGCACCATGCCAAAACGTTGCGACCCGGCAAAACCAGCCCGCGCCAGAAAAAACAGCCTTTTATCCGGAAAATCCCGCCTAAATCGGTCGTAAATAGATTTGGCCCAATAATGTCCGTAAATACCATGCACCTCATCTGCGGTTCCGACAACATGCACCATATCAGCCGGATGACTTTCGGGTTCGCCCAAATCGCCCCACAAGCCGGCAACACCCTGACCAAATTGTTGTTTGTATTTTGACCAAAGCCAATCACCGGCAGTTGGTTTAAAAATATCGATCAGTGCTCCATTGCCGAAATAAAACTGCTTGTCGATATAAACCTGCCCCAAACTATCTTTTACCAAAATATCCAAATCGCTGGCTATCTTGAAATTGGCAAGTGAATCAATAATGTATGGTTCTGAAATTAAAATGGTTTTAATGCCTTTCGCATTGAAATTGCTGATCATCTTTTCAGGATCGGGCCATGAAGGCTTGAACCAGTCAAGGCGGCCCAAATGTCCTTTGATGCTGTCGCCAAACCAATAAAAATCGAGGATAATGGCATCAATGGGGAAGTCTTCTTTGAGCATCAGGTTCACAATACTATCAGTTTCGTCCTGTGTACGATATGCCATACGCGATTGCAGGTTGCCTAAGGCCCAGCGTGGTGGCATCGGTTGACGTCCGGTGAGCCAGCTGTATTGATGCAAAAGGGATTTGTAGTCTTTTCCAAAGATCAGATAATAACGCTGAGGGCCGCCGGACGTAGAAAAATCAAGAATGCCATCGAAATCGCTGTCTACATCAATGAATCCCTTTTCAGGATTATCGTACAACAGCATGTATTTGTTGGAAGAAACCACGGATGGGATCATGTAGTTCAAGTTGTAAGCGCCAAACTCGTAATTGTAATCGGCTTTGTTGTACAACCCAAGTTTTTTACCGTTGAGCACAATTCCTGAGGCCCGTCCACCACTTCCATAGAATTTTTCTTCGAGGCCTTTTTTAAACCTGACACCGGTTCGGGTCGATCCTTTATAAAACCCTAGTTCTTCTTCCAGGAAAGGAGTTCCGTTGGACAGAAAACCAACAGAAAATGGGTTTTTCTTAACGAAAACTTCCAGTCCGGGCAGGTCGAACATCAGAGCGTTTTGCGCTTCGGTGAGTAAGCATTCTGGCAGCTCAGGACGTGCCACTACAGCATGTGAACTATCGAATCCGTTGAAGCCTTCTGGATGCAGCATCACCTCAACAATACTGTCTGAAAAAGGTCTGAAGCTGATGTCGCCCTGATCTGTCTGTATGACCAGACTGCCGTCGATAATTTGTTGGCCGCGGTATGATTTCTCGCCAGTAAGTATTTTAAACGCACTATTGACAGCTGGTGTATAGCCCTCAAAATCAATAAATATATTTTGCTCCTCCTTGGTTTTGCCAACAAGAGTTCCATCTTCATTCCGGAAAACAAATGCCAGACGGTTCACTTTAAGATCAGCCGGGACGCCAAAAAATGAGGAAGGCAATATTTTGGCAACAAACAGATTCCCGCCAAGCGGTTTCATTTTCACGCGCGCATCAGGCTTACCCCAGTCGCCCACAACAAACTTCCAGTCGTTTTCATCCTGACTAGAAGCCGTTATAAGTCCTGCATGAAAATAGACATCACCACTGTAATTTTTAAGTGCAGCATTGCCCTGGCTTGCATCAAAAACAATTTGAACGGTATCTGTCAGCTTCGGAAATTCAGGAATTGTTCTGGCAACCTGTGCGCTGACCACAGAGTTGAGAATGAACAAGAAAACACCGAAAAAGAGAGCTTTTCTGGTTTTAGGGATCGATTTGGATAGTAGTTTCATATGTTTTTGCTGTTAATTCAATTCGATGACTCTTGCTGACATGGCTGGAATGCTGATTTTATGGAGTGTTTCGAAATATGTTCGGTGCAAAATATCTGATCCTGTTTCGAAACCATCAAGGTTTTCGGCAAAACGATCTGTTTTGATGGTTTTTTCCTTGTCGTTATTGTTTAAAATGACCATAACAGCCGCATCATCGGTGAAGCGAAAATAAACATAAACCCCGTCCTCGGGAATGTAGTGCTTAAGTTTTCCGTTTTGGATGACCTGATTGTTTTTTCGCCAGTGCAACAACAGCCGCAAGTGACTCCAAAAACGGTTTTGCTCGATCGATCTTCCCTCGGCCGTGAAGGCATTATGGGCATCATTTTCCCACCCACCCGGAAAGTCAGACCGCATCTTACCGTGACCGTCATGTTCCCAGCCTGGCATCAAAATTTCTGTTCCATATTGAAGCTGTGGCACACCGCGCGTGGTGAGCAGGAAAGTACTGGCCAACTCTAGTTTATCGATATCGCCTCCAAAAGTACTGTATATGCGATCCATGTCGTGGTTATCGAGAAAAGTCATGATCTGATCAGAATGCTCAAACAAAAAGTCGAGACCAAGCGATTCATACAAAGCCGAAACGCCACTACTCCAGCCATTATCTTCGTTAAAGGCCCTGCCAATGGCGTATTTAAGTGGAAAATCCATCACATAGTTAAGCTCCGAATTAAAAGTGCTGTGGCTTTTTTCCTGCCAGTAGGCTACCTGGGGAGTTGTATTGAGCCAGACTTCGCCTACCACAGAAAAATCTGGATATTCCAGTCTGACTGCATGCATCCAGTTTTTCATAAAATCACGATCAGAATAGGGATAAGTATCCATCCTGATCCCATCCAGATCTGCGTATTCAATCCACCAAATACTATTCTGAATCAAATAATTAGCCACAAATTCATTCATCTGGTTGAGATCGGCCATCGAATGGTCGAACCAGCCTTTGAGCATTTTCTCTTTGTCGAAGTCAGCAGCATAAGGGTCTGTAATAGTTCCACCCCGGTAATTTGAACGGGTAAACTCAGGCCAACGATTTACCCAATCGGTCATTGGCATGTCCTTTGTCCATTTATGTCCGGTGCCATAGTGATTGAAAACCATATCCATAATCACTTTCAGTTCATGCTGGTGCGCATTTTTTACAAATTCAGCATATTCGGCATTACTCCCGATACGCGGGTCTACCTGATAAAAATCGGTGATGGCGTAGCCGTGATATGAATAAGCCGGCATATTGTTTTCGAGCACGGGATTGAGCCACAAAGCTGTTACACCAAGCTCATTAAAATAATCCAGATGATCGTCAATGCCTTTCAGATCACCTCCATGACGCCCATCCGGATTCTTCCGATTGGCTTTTTCAAGCATTCCGTTCACGTTGTCGTTGTCGGGATTACCATTGGCAAAACGATCGGGCATAAGCAGATAAATCACATCAGAGTGATCGAAGCCATGACGCTGGGCAGAACCTGCACGTCGCTCTTTTAAAGAATAGGTATAACTAAATATCTTTTTCCCTGCAGAAGAGAAGACGATCTCAAATTCACCGGCTAATGCCTGATCGCCAATTTCGAGGTTCAAAAACAAATAATTAGGATTTTCAACTGCGATCTGTTGCTTCAGTTGCACGCCCGGATAATCGATTGTTGCTCTGGTGTTGGCGATGTCTTTTCCATGCACCATCAGCTGCAGCGAAGGGTTCTTCATCTGTGTCCACCAAAAAGGAGGCTCAACGTCAATCTGTTTTGTTTGTGCCTGACCTTGTAATAACAAGACAAAAAAGGAAAAAACCAGTAGCCATTTGTTGGCTTTCGAAAACTTTTGATAATTCAGTAAATGACCCGCCATATGTATTGTTGATTCGTTGAAAGTTATATCAGATTTTGTATTGTTGTAAAGGTAAAATAATCGGCGGAAAAGCCAAGCATCTGCTTTCAAAATCTCCCGAAATTTTCCCGCAATCGGTTGATCACATTACACATGCCTTTTGTCCTTTATCAAATCTAAACTCTTTGAGTGTAAGCACACCCTTCTCTGTATCGCTTAAACCCACATTTCACTTCAATTTTTCGGAATCGATTGCGTGAATTTATCCGGCTAATTCAGTTCATTTTGGCCGTTTTATTCAGCCGAAAAGCCTATTTTTGTACAAATGTATAACCCTAATTAAGTTATTGAATATGAGACAAAAAGATCGATTAAAACAACTTTGGACTAAACTCTATCCAACCGATGATCAAGCTTTACTCGAATCATTTCTCGAAACCTTGGATGGCATGCCTGCAAAGCAGGGCAATGATGGTGGCGATTGGTATAAAGATGCTGTAGTTTATTCGTTGTATGTTGATCTTTTCAACAAAGATTTTCAGGGACTTACCGAGAAGCTCGACTACATCAAAGGGCTTGGTGTAAACTGTTTGTGGCTGCTGCCCATTCTCGATTCTCCCATGCGCGACGCTGGTTTCGACATACGGAATTACGATCTGATTCGGCACGATTTGCTTGGATTGCCTGAAGGATTTAGCAAGGTGGAGCAGGAAAAAGTGTTCGGAAAATTCCTCGAAGAAGCACACAGTCGGGGTATCAGGGTGATTTTTGATATTGCTGTAAACCACCTTTCGGAAACTCATCCCTGGTTTCAGGAGGCGCTAAAGGATGAGAATAGCCCCTATCGTGATTATTTCATCTGGACTAAAGACACCAGCAAATATGGTAAAGCACGGCTGTTATTCAAAGGTATGGAAAACAGCAACTGGGAACCGGCTGGTGATGACTGGTATTATTTTCATCGCTTTTTCAGTTTTCAGCCCGACCTGAATTACCGCAATCCAAGAGTACTGGTCGAGATGTTGCAACATTTCATTTACTGGCAACAAATGGGGGTTGATGGATTCAGGGCCGATGCCATTCCTTATTTGTGGAAAGAAGAAGACACTGACTGTGAAAACCTGCCTAACACGCACCTGATCGTCAAGTTTTTCAGGGCAGCACTCGACTATATCAAACCTGGTACTTTGTTGCTCGCCGAAGCTTGCCAAAAACCAGTTAAAGTAGTTGAATATCTGGGTGATGGAGATGAATGTCATGCAGCATATCATTTTCCATTGATGCCCATGTTTTACAAAGCCATTGCCCAACAAAAACCTGATGCCATCATCAATATTCTCGACACTAAAGTCACACCGGCTATTCCTGACACAGCGCAGTGGTTTACTTTTCTGCGATGCCATGATGAGCTAAGCCTCGAACTGGTTTACGTTTCGGAAGAAGACCGTAAATACATTCACGAGCAGTATTGTCGCGAACCGCAGTGGGACTTCCGTGTTGGTGAAGGCATTTCTGCCCGTTTGGCCAATCTTTTTGAATTCGATGAGCGGCGCATTGGTCTGGCTTATTCCATGATGCTCAGCTTGCCCGGCACGCCTGTAATTTATTACGGGGATGAGTTTGGCAAGGAAAACGATAAAAATTTCTATGAAGAAATGATTCGCCTGACAGGCAAAAATGACACCCGTTTTCTGGTGCGCGGCAAAATTGACTGGACAAAAAGAGAATCCCAATTGGCCAATCCTGATACGTTTCAGTCAAAGGTATTCGACCGTATCCGCACCATGCTCGAAAAACGCAGCAAACATGCTGCATTCGGACGTGGCAACCTGCATTTTGTAAATACCGAAAACCCACATATTCTGGCGTATTACAGACAGTTTAACCACGACAATTTGCTTGTTGTCCACAACCTTTCAGATCAGGAACAAAGTGTTAGCTTAATTACGGATGATGGTGCGGCTACAGATATTTTGAGCCACAAAAAAGTTGATCCAAACGCACTCATTTTGCCCGCTTACGGTTATCTTTGGCTGCAGGCCTAATCAATCATTGTTAAAAATCGCAATAAAAACCCAATCATATCATGCAAAATAAAGCCTTCGACGCCGTGATTTTCGACCTCGACGGAGTCATCACCAAAACAGCTCTTGTGCACAGTGCTGCCTGGAAGAAAATGTTTGACGAATTTCTGCAGAAACATGCTCAGAAAAGCGGAAAGCCTTTTCGTGAATTCACCCACAAAGACGACTATCTTCCGCATGTGGACGGAAAACCCCGTTATAAAGGCGTAGCAGATTTTCTGTCCTCACGTGGAATTGAACTGCCCTTTGGCGATCCGGGTGATGAACCGGCAGCCGAAACTGTCTGTGGACTGGGCAACAGAAAAAATCAGGCTTTTAATGAAGTTCTCGAACGCGATGGCGTTGAAGTATACCCTTCCACTGTTAAGCTGATGCACGAGCTGCGCGAAAAAGGTTACCGGGTGGGAGTTGCCTCTTCCAGCAAGAATTGCGAAGGCGTGCTCAATGCAGCCGGGCTGATGCATCTGGTTGAAACACGTGTTGATGGGGTTGTTTCGGCAACACTTGGCCTGAAAGGAAAACCTGAAGCTGATATTTTCACCACAGCTGCTGACAATTTGGGTTGTCGCTACGACAGGTCCATCGTTGTTGAAGATGCTGTATCAGGCGTTGCAGCTGGTCGCAACGGACATTTTGGGCTGGTACTCGGCATTGCACGCGAAGAAAACAGCACTGAGCTGTATGACAACGGAGCAGACTGGGTTGTGAACGACCTCGACGAAGTAAGCATCGAAAGCTTGAGCAACTGGTTCGAAAAGGAAATGGAAAATGACAACTGGTCAATTACCTACCACGATTATAACACCAAAAAAGAAAGATCAAGAGAGGCATTGCTGGCGATTGGAAATGGCTATTTCGGCACCCGTGGTGCCATGGAAGAAACGAGAGCCAACCCGGTAAATTATCCCGGAACCTATATGGCTGGTATGTACAACCGGCTTTTCACCAAAGTTGCTGATCGCGATATCGAAAACGAGGACTTCGTCAACCTTCCTAACTGGCTTCCAATCAGTTTCAGCATCGACGACGGCGGCTTTTTCGATCCAAACGAATGGAAAATAATTTCGGCCTGGCGCCGCATCAACTTTAAAAATGGACTGTTACAGCGCGAACTGGTTGTTGAAGATCCGCAAGGACGCCAAAGCCGAGTTGTTTCATCACGCTTTGCCAGTATGCGCAACAGCTTGATTGCCGCCATGAAATATGAGATTACTCCATTGAATTACAGCGGCAAAATCATCCTGAAAAGCAGCCTGGATGGCGATCTCATCAACGAAGGTGTTGAGAGATATAAATCACTAAGCGCCAAACATTTGGACCCCATTAAACAAGGTGCTGAAGACGAGAAAATGTACCTTTTGGTCAAAACCAACCAATCCAATCACCACATTGCGCAGGCAGCCTGCCACAGGTTTTCTGTGAATGGGGCAAAACTGGAGAACAAGCCTCAAACAGAAGAAAAAACAGGCTTTGTATCAATGGCATTTTCAAGCCAGGTTAAACAAGGTGAGCAAGTTAATTTTGAAAAAATTGTCAGCATTTGTAGCGACAAGGAAGACTTTGTTGACGATGCTTTGAGCACGGCATTGAGTAACATCAAAAAAGAATATCTGTTTGATCAATTGCTCAGCGAAAGTGCCGAAGACTGGGCCGAACTCTGGCAAAAAGCCGACATCAGAATTGAGGGTGACCGCTGGTCGCAGAAGCTATTGCGCCTGCATCTGTTTCACTTGTTGGTTTCTGTTTCTGCCTTCAACCAGCGCCTAGATGCCAGTATCACTGCCCGCGGACTGCACGGAGAAGCATACCGTGGACACATTTTCTGGGATGAGCTTTTCATCTTGCCGCTTTACGACCTTCATTTACCAGAAGTAGCAAAATCACTTTTGATGTATCGCTATCGCAGGCTGAATAAGGCACGCGAATATGCTGCTGAGCACGGCTACCAAGGCGCTATGTTTCCGTGGCAGAGCGGAAGCGATGGCCGCGAAGAAACACAGATCGTCCACCTGAATCCGCTCACGGGCAAATGGGGCGACGACCACAGCTCACTTCAGCGCCATGTTTCACTGGCTATAGCCTATAACATTTGGGATTATTTCTGGATCACCCGCGATCTTGAATTCATGCAGTTTTATGGCGCTGAAATGTTTTTCGAAATTTGTCGCTTTTGGGCCAGCAAAGCCCAGCTAAATCCCAAAACAAATCGTTACGAAATCAGCGGTGTGATGGGACCGGATGAATTCCACGAACATCTTCCTGGTGGCGAAGCAGGTGGCCTGAAAGACAATGCCTACACCAATATCATGACTGCATGGCTCTTCAATAAAGCCAAAACCATTGCAGAAGAGATTGGTGAGAATTTTGTAAAAAAGGCAGGATTTAAGCCAAGTGAACTGGAAAACTGGCTCGAAATTGCAACCAAACTCAGCCTCATCATCAACAAAGAAGGCATCATTGCCCAGTTTGATGGATACTTCGACCTGAAAGAACTCGACTGGTATGCTTACAAAGAAAAATACGGTAATATCTATCGCATGGACCGCATCCTGAAGGCTGAAGGCAAATCTCCAGACGAATATAAGGTAGCCAAACAAGCCGATACTTTGATGACTTTTTACAACCTCAACAAGGAAGAAGTTGATGAGTTATTGACAAAAATGGGCTATAAACTCCCGGCCGATTATCTGCAACAAAATCTGAACTACTACCTCAACCAAACTTCGCACGGTTCAACCCTGAGTCGTGTGGTACACGCAAGACTTGCTGCCATGACAGGTGATAAAAAGTTGAGTTGGGACCTTTATCAGGATGCACTCAACAGCGATTACAACGACATTCAGGGTGGCACAACCGGCGAAGGCATCCATGCCGGCGTGATGGCAGGCACAGTGCTTATTGCATTGAATACGTTTGCCGGCCTGAATTACCGGGATGAACTACTAAACATCAACCCCGATTTGCCTCAAACCTGGTCAAACCTGTCATTTAATATCAGTTTCAAAGGCATCCATTATACGTTTCTGATTGGTCAAACCGCATTGCAGGTTACTGCTAATCAGTCGAGTAAAATTGTTGTCGGTAACACTACTTATGAATTGGAAGCCGGAACAACAAGCACTATTACCATCAATTAAAATTTAAAAATCATGTTAAACGACAAGATTACTGTTACTCATAAGCACGAGTTTGCCGCAGACGTCATTCTCGATAAACTGAACGATATGATGAAACCTAAACTCATCATTTCCATTGGCGGCGAAGTGGGTTCAGGAAAATCGACTTTGGCCTATTCCCTTGCACATAAACTAAAGAAAATCAATATTCGGTCGAAAATTATCGATCTAGACGACTTTTACACTGTTGCACCACTCGAACGCAAAGCCTGGCGCAGGCAGCATGGTATTGACAGCGTTGGGCCCAACGAATACGATTGGGGAAAAATCATCCACGTCATCAACGACTTTCTGGAAGACAACACCTCAATAATGCCTTGCGTCGACCTCATTACCGACTATGTTGATGAAATAAAGACCAACTTCAAAGGAGTTGATGTGATGATCATCAATGGTCTGTACGCCACAAAGCTCAAAGAAGCTGATTTGCGCGTATTTATTGAGCTTACTTATGATGAAACAAAAGAAGCCCAGATTTTTGCTGAAAAAGAAGAAATGACCGCCTTCCGGAAACAAATTCTCGAACGCGAACACGAGATGGTTCAGCAATTAAAAACAGGTTGCGACCTTTTCTTCGATTTTGATGCTACGCTTGATAAATATCATCTTTAGCATAATCGCAGCAGATTTCACTTTGAAATACAGTCAATAATTTTTATCTTTACACCAAACACAAAAAAATCAAACTATGCTCGGAGACGTGCTTTTGATTGGCGAAAAACACCAAAAAGCCGGTGAAGCCATTCTAGATTATATACTGAAAAACAAGAAACCCAAAATGATGGTTGCCATTTCGGGCGAATCAGGATCAGGGAAAACTGAATTGGCACACGTGATTGCCAAAGGGTTACGCAAACATGGTATTTTTGCCAAACCATTACATATCGACAATTATTACCGCATTCATCCGCTTGAAAGAACGGAATGGCGAAAACAAAACGGAATTCAAAATGTCGTCGGACCGAGTGAATACGACTGGGAAACCATTAACCGCAATATCAGCGAATTCAAAGAGGGCGTTTCGTCAACTGGCCCTTGTGTCGATTTAGTTACAGAGCAAATCGATCAGCTCACAACCAATTACAAAGATATTGATATGTTGATCATTGATGGTCTTTATGCCATCAAGGTTGACGATGTGGATGTCCGGGTTTTCATTGAGCTGACCTACCACGAAACCAAAAAAGCACAGGTTGTACGTGGCAAAGAACCACAAAACGAATACCGCATGCAGGTGCTTGAAAAAGAACATCAGGAAGTTCAGGCACTCAAGTCAATGGCCAATGTACTGATTGGCATGGACTACGCGGTGCGTTTCGTTTAAGATGCATGTAGCTGATTGTTCTGCGTTGCAGCATCAGGAACAGTCGGTTGTATAAAACAGCAACAAGCATGATTTTGGGTGTTCAAACAAAAAACAACAATAATGATCAACATTTACCAACTGTTCCCCCGCTTGTTTGGCAACCAAAATAAAACTACTGTCTTTTTTGGCACAAAAGATCAAAATGGGTGTGGCACACTCGACGACATCAATGATGCTTCGCTGGAAGCTTTGCGAAAATTTGGCGTCACGCATGTCTGGCTTACGGGTATTATCCGTCACGCCTCACTTACATCATATGCGCAGATTGGCATTCCCGAAAGTTACCCCGAAATTGTGAAAGGCCGCGCAGGCTCTCCTTACGCCATCTGCGACTATTATGATATTGATCCTGATTTGGCAAAAACGCCTGCAAAACGGATGGAGACTTTTGAAGCACTCTTGAGCCGAATGCATGGGCATGGGCTAAAAGTCATAATCGATTTTGTGCCAAATCACCTGGCGCGGGCATACCATTCTATTGCCAAACCAGACGGAGTTAAAGACTTTGGAGAACATGATGACACCACAAAAGCATTCGATCCACAGAATAACTTCTACTACATCCCAGGTCAAGATTTTGAGGCTCCGGCGCGCGATCTGTCTCATTTTCTGTCGAAAGAAAGCTATCACGAATCGCCTGCAAAAGTCACCGGCAACAATTGTTTTGTTTCCAAGCCGGGCATCGATGATTGGTACGAAACTGTAAAGCTCAATTATGGGGTTGACATTTTAAACCATCACCAGAACCACTTCGAGCCGGTTCCTGACACCTGGAATAAAATGTTGCATATCCTCACCTATTGGGCATCTAAAGGTATTGACGGCTTTCGTTCCGATATGGCAGAAATGATTCCGGTGGCCTTCTGGAAATGGGTCATTCCGCAGCTTAAGGCCAAGTTCCCCGATCTGATCATGATTGCAGAAATTTACCAGCCAGATCTTTACAAAGAATTTATTGCTGCCGGTTTCGACTACCTTTACGACAAGGTGGGACTCTACAACCGGCTCGAAGATATTCTTCGTCATGGCCATCCGGCCGAATCGATCAGTATCTGCTGGAAAATGCTTGACGGACTTGATGATTACATGCTCCGCTTCATGGAAAACCATGATGAGCCACGGTTGGCATCAAAGGTGTTTGCAGGAGATGCGTTTGTGCCGCTCCCTGCAGTTGCTGTGAGCGCATTGATGCACAAAGGCCCGTTTATGCTTTATAACGGACAGGAAAGCGGCGAAAAAGCCACCGGAAGCCCGGGCTACAGCGGTGATGATGGCAGGAGCAGTATTTTCGACTACGACCATTTGCCGCAGCATCAACATTGGATGAATGGCGGAACTTTCGATGGCAAATTACTAACAGCAGAACAACAAAAACTTCGAAACTTCTACCAGCAGATACTTCAATTACGGCTTAACCGAAAAGCATTTTTTGCCGGAAGCTTTTACGACCTGATGTGGGCCAATCCCTGGTATACCGACTTTGATCCGCGCTTTTTATATGCCTTCCTGCGCTATACACCAGGCGAGCGTTTACTTGTAGTTGTGAATTTCAATAAAAATGAAACCCGCAATTTTCGTCTTAAAATTCCGTTCGATGCCATGAAGTACAGTGATATCAGCGCGAGTCATGAAACAAAGTGCTGGATCGCCAACAACCTGCTTGATCTCAGCGATAAAAACGTCTTCAGTCCCGACAAACTCTCCGACGAAGGCATTCACCTGCAACTAGGTCCGAGCCAGGTTGCGATTTACGAATTAACTCCAATACCCAAAAGTAATGACAACCAAAAAAATGCGTCTTGTTGAAAAAGACCCTTGGCTGGAACCTGTTAGTCAAGCCGTTACCGATCGATACAACCGTTTTGCAGGCCGACTTGAGCACATTGAAAAAACATATGGAAGTCTCCGGAATTTTGCCTCCGGCCATCAGCTTTTCGGTTTCAATTACGACAGCGTAAGAAAAGGATGGTGGTATCGCGAATGGGCGCCTGCTGCACGTCAATTGTATCTGATGGGCGACTTTAATCAATGGGCCAAATACAACCATCCGCTTATCAACAATGGTCACGGCATTTGGGAGATATTTTTGAAAGACGAGGATTATGCGCATAAACTTGTACATGGTAGCCTGTTGAAAACCATTGTACAATCGCAGATGGGTGAGCATGAGCGCATTCCAGTTTATATGAAACGGGTTGTTCAGGACGACAACACCAAAGATTTTAGTGGTCAGTTTTGGAACCCAAAAAAGGACTATATATTCAAACACAAAACTCCGGCAATCGGCACAAATACACCTTTGCTGATTTATGAAAGCCATATTGGGATGGCACAGGAAAAAGAAGGCGTTGGGACCTATCCGGAATTTGCTGACCATATTTTACCCAAAATTGTTGAAGCCGGATACAATGCCATCCAGCTGATGGCTGTGGCAGAGCATCCTTACTATGGTTCATTTGGCTATCATGTTTCCAATTTCTTTGCAGCCAGTTCGCGCTTTGGCACGCCCGAAGAACTCAAAGCAATGATCGATCAGGCACATAAACTTGGATTGATTGTTATTATGGACATCGTGCATTCGCACACCGTGAAAAACACCCGCGAAGGGCTCAATCTTTTTGACGGAAGCGACGATCAATACACGCATGGCGGCAGCAGAGGCGATCATCCACAATGGGATTCCAAGCTCTTCAACTATGGTAAAGACGAAGTTTTACAGTTTCTCTTGTCAAACGTCAGGTATTGGATAGAAGACTTTCGCTTTGACGGATTTAGGTTTGATGGTGTAACCTCCATGATTTACTTCCACCACGGAAATGGTGTGACCTTTGACCAGCCTGAGAAGTTCTTTACAGATGGCGTTGAATATGATGCCATTACGTATCTGCAACTGGCCAATACCCTGATGCATCAACTCAACAAAAAAGCCATTTCTATTGCCGAAGAAGTGAGTGGGATGCCGGGACTCTGCAACCCTATCGAAGATGGCGGTATCGGCTTTGATTACCGGCTGGGAATGGGTTTACCCGATTTCTGGATCAAATTACTGAAAGACCAAAAAGATGAAGATTGGAATATCCATGAGATGTATCACACCATGACAAACCGTCATTTCGACATCAAGACGATTGCCTATGCCGAATCGCACGACCAGGCTTTGGTTGGCGACAAAACCATCGCTTTCAGGCTGATGGACAAGGACATGTATTTCGATATGGCCAAGAAAAAGGAAAATCTTGTGATTGACCGGGGCACTGCACTGCATAAAATGATCAGGCTGTTTACGATTAGTTTGGGTGGCGAAGGTTGGTTGAATTTTATGGGTAACGAATTTGGCCATCCTGAATGGATCGATTTTCCGAGGATTGGCAACAATTGGAGCTATCAGCATGCGCGTCGTCAGTGGTCACTCGTCGAAAAAGACTACCTCAAGTACCACTGGCTTTCCGATTTTGACAAGGCAATGATTCAGCTGGTAAAAACACATAACATCATGCTGGCAATGCCACCCTGGCTCCTTTTGGCCGACGAAAGCTGCAAGACCATTGTATTTGAACGCAATCATTTTGTGTTTGTTTTCAACTGGCACCCTACTATTTCATTGCCCGATTTTGAGATTCCGCTGAAAGAGACAGGCGATTACCGGGTGGTCTTGTCAACTGACGACAGTGCATTTGGTGGTTTCGACAGGATAGATACAAAACAGCATTATCCCAGCTATGAAAGAGATAAAAAGGTCTACATGAAAATTTACAATGTAAGTCGGAGTGCTTTTGTGTTGGAGCGTATCAAGCAATAAAAAAGCAGACCTGATCGAACAAGTCTGCCTTCTTTCAACAATTAAATGCTATTGTACGATATCGTCTTTGTCCTTTACAAATAGTACAGACACGGCTCCAAGAATCATCAGCACACCAGCTGCCACAAGCGCATAGATGGCTTCACCATGGTAGAAATACTTGACAATGGGTCCACCAAAAACACCATTTACGATCTGTGGAAAAGTGATAAAGAAATTGAAAATCCCCATGTAAACGCCCATTTTTCGGGCTGGGATCGAACCAGCTAAAATTGCATAAGGCATGGCCAAAATACTTGCCCAGGCAATTCCAACACCAATCATACTCAAGTTTAGCAACCATTTCATTTCGGGCGAAGTAATCAGCACCATCGACATCAAACCCAGTCCACCAAGCGTTAAATTGATCGCATGCGTGCGTTTACGACCTACTTTGGCGGCAATCACCGGCAATGCCATGGCAAAGAGTGCTGCAACCAGGTTGTAAACCCCAAATATCACTCCAACATAATCGCCTGCTTCGTTAAAAGCAGCTGAGCTTCTGTCGGTGGCCGACAGTCCCCAAACATGCTGCGCGAGAGCCGGTGTAGTGAAAACCCACATCGAAAACAGCGCAAACCACGAAAAGAACTGCACCAAACCCAACTGCTTCATTGTTGAAGGCATATTGGCAAAATCCTTGAAAATATCAGCAAAGCTGCTTTCATGTTCTTCGTGCACCTCACCATCGCTTGCCGAGAAGGCTGCCTGTTCCTCCGGAGTGTATTCCTTTGTTGTTGTAACGGTCCAGACAATGGTAGAAATCAAAATGCCAGCGCCGATAAAAAACGAGAGCTTGAGGTTCAATGGCACTTCACCAACCGCAGCTATTTCGTGAACGCCAAACCAGTTTGTAATGACATAAGGCAACCATGAACCAACCACAGCACCCACACCAATTAAAAGTGTCTGCACCGAGAAACCCAGTGTGCGCTGGTCAGTTGGCAATTTGTCGGCTACCAAAGCCCTGAAAGGCTCCATGGCAATATTGAAGGAGGCATCCATAATCATCAGCATGCCGGCACCTATCCACAAAGCAGGAAGATAGGCTGCCCACATGGGTGAATTGGGCATGAGAATCAACCCAATGGATGCGAGAATAGCTCCACTCAAAAAATAAGGGCGACGTCGGCCAAGCCGGTTCCAGGTCTGGTCGCTGTAATGTCCGATGATGGGCTGTACAATCATCCCCGTTATTGGGGCTACAAGCCAAAACCAGGAAAGATGTTCTACATCTGCGCCAAAAGTTTGAAGAATACGGCTGGCATTTGCATTCTGCAGGGCGAACCCCATCTGAATACCAAGGAAACCGAAACTCATGTTCCAGATTTCCCAGAACGTAAGACGAGGTTTAGTCTTTGTCATCATGTTGATTTTTTTAGGTTGCTAAATTAATAAAAACCAATTATCAATCCACCTCAGAAAACAACGCACAATTTGCTGAGATTGAGGTATGTTTTAATCTGAAAGAAATCAGTAAGATCAACGTTTAAACTCAAAAACCCTTAATATACAGGTAAATAAATTGCAATTCCTTTGTAAATCCTATCTAAATGATTATATCTTTGTTCTAAACCAACTACATTTATCACCAAATCCTGTCCTATGAGAACCTTTAAAAAAATAGTTTTTGTTGTCCTCATTATCATTATAATCTTTTTGGTTGTGGCTGCCATCATGCCGCGCAACTATGAGGTCGAAAGAGAAATTGTCATACAGAAACCCCAAACAGAAGTGTTTGATTATTTGGTTTTACTGCGCAATCAGGATAATTTTAGCGTTTGGGCCGGCATGGATCCATTGATGAAGAAAACGTTCAGGGGCATAGATGGCACTGTGGGATTTGTTTCAGCCTGGGAAAGTAAAGATCCGAATGTGGGAAAAGGCGAACAGGAAATTACTCAGATTGATCCACTTAACAGAATTGATTACGAAATGCGTTTTATAGAACCTTTCGAAACCAAAGACCAGGCATTTATGATTTTGAGTGCTATAAACGATAGCACTACAAAAGTTGTTTGGGGCTTCAAAGGCAGTTTCCCCTACCCTATGAATGTGATTATGCCCTTCATGAACATGGAAGAAATGCTGGGCAAGGATTTTAGCGACGGACTCACTAACCTGAAAAAAATCCTGGAGCAAAAGCCTTCTTTAAATTAGATTTGTCGGACGATAGTTGAAATACAAAAAAAACCGAACTAAACGTTCGGTTTTTTGTTTGATACGCTAAAAGATTCATATGTATCAGCTACAAACAAAAGTTATTCTGAAAGCTCCATTGACGGAAGTCTGGGATTTTTTCAGTTCCCCAAAAAACCTGCAAAAAATCACTCCTCCGGGCATGGGTTTTCAAATCCTGTCAGGTGGTGAGGGTAAAATGTATCCAGGCCATATCATTTCATACAAAGTGAAACCCGTGGCTGGCATCCCGGTGCTTTGGGTGACCGAAATTACCCATGTTGAAGAAGGGAAGTTCTTTGTTGACGAGCAACGCATCGGTCCCTATCGGATGTGGCACCATGAGCACCATTTCAAACAGGTGGAGGAAGGTATTGAAATGACTGATATTGTGAGTTATGCACTTCCGATGGGAATCTTGGGTAAGCTGGCACATGCCATCTTTGTCGGTAAGAAAGTCAAAAGTATCTTCGACCACCGTGGCCTGGTTATCCACAAGTATTTTAAAACAGTTTAACCAGTTTTACTCTCTGTTTTGGCTATCGATCAAAATGGTCACAGGTCCATCATTGGCGAGCGAAACCATCATGTGGGCACCAAACTGTCCTGACAAAACTTTTTTTCCGCTTTCTTCCTGTAGTTTGCACTTGAAGTACTCATACAAAGGAATTGCTTTTTCGGGCCTTGCTGCTTTGATATAGCTTGGACGGTTACCTTTTTTTGTGCTGGCATGCAACGTAAACTGGCTCACTACCAAAAATTCTCCCTCCGCTTGAATGATGTCATGGTTCATCACGCCATTTTCGTCAGCAAAAATTCGCAGCCTGGTGAGTTTACCACAGAGCCAATCGGCATCATCTTGGCTATCAGCCTCTTCTATACCCAACAGCACCAACATACCCGGCCCGATACTGACCGTTCGTTCGTTTTCAATATCGACAGACGCATGACTCACACGCTGAACAACAACTCTCATCTCAAATGCTTTGATGGTGAATGGCCCGCAAATTAGTATTTTTGCATCAAATACCAAATTATGACCCGTCTCAGTGTAAACATCAACAAAATAGCCACACTGCGCAACGCCCGGGGAGGCAATGTGCCAGATGTGCAAAAAGCAGCCATCGACTGCGAACGTTTTGGTGCCGAAGGCATCACTGTGCACCCTCGACCTGATCAACGGCACATCACTTTCAAAGATGTTGAATTGCTTCGTGAGATTGTACAAACAGAATTCAATATTGAGGGCAATCCAACGCCTGATTTCATCCAGTTGGTCATCAAAAACAAAGCCGATCAGGTAACGTTGGTTCCGGATGACCCGGGACAACTGACCTCCGACCATGGCTGGGATACCATTAAGCACCGCGATTTTCTCAAAAAAATCATCAAACAGTTTCATGATGCAGGCATCAGGACATCGATTTTTGTGGATGCCGATGTTGAAATGATAAAAAATGCTGTTGAAACCGGAACCGATCGCGTCGAATTATATACTGAGTCGTACGCAAGTCATTTCACGAAAAACAAAGAAATGGCCATTGCACCTTTCGTTGATGCTGCCAGAGTGGCTCAGAACCTTGGGCTGGGCATCAATGCCGGGCACGATTTGAGCCTCGAGAACCTGCGCTATTTCGCTCAGCATATTCCTGGTTTGCTTGAAGTTTCAATAGGTCACGCGCTCATAGCCGATGCGCTCTATCTTGGCCTTGAGAACACCGTTCAGCTTTACAAACGTCAATTGCACTTCTGATGGATGAAATCACGATAAAGCCGATCGGCACCATCAGGACACAGTATTTCGAAACACTGGGTATGCCTATTCAGGCTGCACTGGCCCAATCCAGCGTACTTGCTGTCGCCATTCTCGATGAGGATTTCATGGATGGCCTCAAAGATCTGGAACAGTTTACGCATATCATACTGGTTTATTGGTTTCACAAGGCACGACCTTTTCAATTGCTACAAAAACCTTTTGTTGAGGATACCTTACGCGGTATTTTTTCGATCAGAAGCCCACACCGGCCGAACCCAATTGGCATCTCAGTTGTTGAGTTGGTGAAAATCGAAAAAAACCATCTTTATTTCAACCATGCCGATATGCTCGATGGCACACCTTTGCTCGATATTAAACCCTTTGTCCCTGCGCTCGACAATCGGCCAAATGCCGGTTCAGGCTGGACCGAAGGTAAATTTGACAGCACATTGCCACCAGCCTCAACCTAACGCCTAACAAAAAAACAACTGCATGAAGATCACTCCCAAAAAACGCCAGCAAGCTGAAACATTGTACCTGGTTTTGACCGCACTTTTTATTACTTCCCTGGTGACGAGCAACCTCATTTTTCAGAAATTTTTTCACTGGAACCCGCTGGGTTTGTTCAATTTCGAACTTAGTGTTGGAATCATTGCCTATCCGGTAACGTTTTTGATTACCGACATCATTTCGGAAGTTTATGGTCAGAAACGTGCCAACAAGGTTGTAATCGCTGGTGTTTTTGCCAGTGCTTTTGCTTTGTTGATCGTCATTGTTTCGAGCATTGCACCGGCCACTAGCTGGTCACCACTAAGCGATGCGGAGTTTTCGAAAGCATTTAGTTTTACATATATCGCTGTGGCAGCATCTTTGGCAGCCTACCTTTTTGCACAATTTCTGGATGTGCAGGTTTTTCATTTCTGGAAACGTGTTACCAAAGGAAAGCACCTCTGGATCAGGAATAATTTATCCACTTTTACCAGCCAGTTTTTTGATACGCTCACCGTCTTGACTTTGCTATGCAGCTTTGGGGTAATTGAATGGGATTTGTTCCCTAAACTCTTGGGAAACGGTTTTTTGTTCAAGGTAATTTTTGCCCTTTTCGACACCCCATTTGTTTACGCCGGTGTGTATGGCTTGCGCCATTTCTTTCAGCTCAAAGGTCATGGAACCGAATTGCAACTAGATGAAGAATAGTAAAATAGATTTTTGATATGGAACTTTTTTACAGGAGATACGGAAGACCAGGTGATCAACCCCTGATCATTCTGCACGGATTATTTGGCATCTCTGACAACTGGGTCACTTTTGGCCGTCGCATTGCCGACGAGGGCTTCGACGTCATCATCCCCGACCAGCGTAACCACGGACAGTCGCCACACAGCGACACCTTTAACTACCTGGCTATGACTGACGATTTACTCGAACTGATTGATTTTTTGGATATTGATCCGCCTGTGCTGTTGGGTCATAGTATGGGTGGCAAAGTGGCCATGCGTTTCGCCCTCGAAAACCAGGCCATGGTAAAACGGCTCGAAATTGTAGATATCAGTCTTAAGGCCTATGGCGACCGGCCACATCACCGAAATATCATCAAATCCATGCAATCAGTTGATTTATCGGCCATTAAAAGTCGCGGAGAAGCCGAACAGCAACTCAGAGAAAAAATCCGCGAGGAGCGTATACGGCAGTTTCTCCTCAAAAATTTACACTGGAAAGACAAGGATACCCTTGAATGGCGCATCAATCTGGATGGTATTGCGGCCAATCTGAACCAGATGTTTGATGGAATCAGCACAGACGAAAAGTTCCAAAAACCGAGTTTGTTTATACGCGGTGGAGCCTCTGATTATATCCTGCCGGAAGACTATCCGAAAATCAGACATAATTTTCCCAATGCAGAAATTTTAACCATTGAACACGCTTCTCATTGGGTGCACGCTGAAGCTCCGGAACAATTTTACCAAATCAGCTCAGGTTTTCTGACCGGAACACCAGGTTGGTTCGAAAAAGCAAAGACGCTTTAAATCTTACTCAACTCCTTCTCTTTTCGCTGCTGCTTCCGGTAAATGCGACTTGAAACGAGAATACTCAGTTCGTACAATCCCATCAAAGGAATGCAGACCAGAATCTGGCTAAACACGTCAGGAGGCGTGATAATGGCCGAAATGGTCAGCAGGATGACCAACATGTATTTTCTGTTTTTACGCATAAAAGATGGTGAAATCAAACCCACCTTTGTCAGAAAGTAGATGATAATGGGCAGTTCAAAAACCACCCCAACGGCAAACACCACCGAAACCACCGTACTGATATATGATTGAAGAGAAATCTGGTTAGTAACTGCCTGACTGACCTGATAAGTCCCAAAGAAATTAATAGTCAGCGGCACAATAACAAAATAACTGAACAGCACGCCAATAAAAAAAAGCAGGGAGCTCACAATAACAGCACCACCAGAATGCTTTGCCTCTCCCGGATTCAAGGCAGGACGTATAAATCGCCAGGCCTCGTTCAGCACAAAGGGAAACGCCATGATGAGTCCTGCAATGAAGGAAATATACATATGCGTAAGAAACTGCCCCGACATGTTGATGTTGATAATCTGCAAATCAAGTGCTTGGAGACAAATTGAATCAATCGACAAATATTCGCCAAGCGCACACAACATGCGGTTAGTAAAAAAATCGGACTTACTGGGTGCCAGTAATAAATAATCGAATACAAAATGCCTGTTTAGAAAGGCTATCACCGATAAAACCAAAACAGCAAGCACACTACGGACGATGTGCCAGCGCAGCTCTTCGAGATGCTCCCAAAAAGACATTTCTTTTTCCCGAACCTTTTCTTTTTTGCTCATCTTCTCCACACTAAGGCGCAGCTAAATTACAAAAGTGATTGATATCATGTCCTTGATAAATTTGTCAAGCC
Organism: Bacteroidales bacterium UBA5536; assembly: GCA_002426795.1. Classification (GTDB taxonomy): domain Bacteria; phylum Bacteroidota; class Bacteroidia; order Bacteroidales; family F082; genus UBA5536. Next base: position 314,601 of record DINQ01000020.1, on the reverse strand, counting down.
CCACAAAAGTCGATCTTCGCTTGTCTGGAATATTTCTAAATAAGCAACATATTTGTACTTTTGCAAAAAGACCGTTCATGTCGAAAATATATGATTATGTGATAGTAGGCGCCGGTATTGCGGGTTTTAAAGCTGCCGAAGCCATCAGACAATACGATGGCGAAGGCAGCTTGCTGCTCATCAACGGTGAAGACCGGCTTCCTTACAAACGCACACGCATCAACAAAAATCTGCACACAGGCTTTCTCTTCGATCAGTTTGCCCTTGCCGGACAGAATTATTTTGAAGCAAAACAAATCACCCTGCTCAACGAGCGCATGCTTTCGGTTGAACTGGCAGAGAAACAGCTCACCACGATACGAAAAAAGAAATTTGGTTTTCGGAAACTCATTTTTGCAACGGGTGCAATCGCCAAACCTCCTATCTTGCGTGGAAATGGCAAGAAAAACATTTTCCTTTTGCGCACGGCTGCCGAGGCCCAAAGCATCATTTCAAACAGCCGGCCGGTAGAAAAAATTGTTGTCTCTGGTGGTGGGGTTCAAGGAATTGAAATAGCCGAACAGCTGGTTAAAAGCGGGAAACAAATCACGTTGGTACACCGTGAAACTCAATTGATGAACAAACACCTCGACAGCTATTTGTCGACCTATTTGCATCAATTGCTCGAAAAAAATGGTATCGTGGTCATCTGCAACGAAGAGGTACGTTCGATCAGCAAAACCGGAAACGATAAGCAATTGCTGCAGGTCGGCGAAATCATTCAGCTGATTACTGACATGACTATTTTTAGTATTGGAAGCGAACCAGACATAGCCCTTGCTGCTGATGCTGGCATCAAAACCAACAAAGGCATCGTTGTCAACAACAGGATGCAATGTTCGCACCCGGATGTTTTTGCAGCTGGCGATGTTGCCGAACATCCTGACGGAACAATTACTGGCCTGTGGCATGCTGCCGAGATGCAGGGAACCATTGCCGGGTCAAATGCTGCCGGGCAGCAAGCTATCTACTCACAACCCCCTTTCAGACTCAAGATGGAAGTTTTTGACCAATACTTTTTTTCGATGAATATGCCCCGGGTCTCAAACGGACACGAAAGTGTTATTGTCGAGAAAATGCCTGTTTATTACCATTTCTACTTCAAGCAGAACAAGTTGCAAGGCATGCTGATGCTCAACGATAAAGACCTTGCCAAAAACTGTGAAGCAGCTGTTCGCGAGCAATGGGAAAAAGAAAAAGTGATGAAATTCTTTTCCTAGTTTTCCGTTGAAAAATGACTTTGCCTTCATGACATAGCTAACTTTGCAGCGATTTTGACCATCAACAATATGCGACATCATGACCAACCAAAACGTTCAAACTGAAATCGATGCATCCTTCCTCTATCACCAGCTCGCCATACATGAGTCTGACCCTGTGATCGCGAAGATTTTTGCCCAGATGAGCGAAATAGAACAGGGACATGCCAATGCTTTCGCGAAAAAAACCGGCAATACCAATATCAAATTTGAACCATCATTAAGGGCCAAAACGCTCAACCTGATCGGGCATGTCTTTGGCTACGATTATGTGCTTGGTGTACTGCTCGATACTGAAAAAAGCCTGGCCAATGCGCTCATTGTGGGGAAAAACAAGCAGAAACAAAAGGTTTCTGGTAGCGAAACCAACCATGTAAAGATTCTGCAAGCTATTATCGACCAGGATCAGCATGTTTCGGGCAAGCAACTGTCGCGTTTCGAGAGACGGCACCGCACCATGGGAGGCAACGCCATCAGAGCAGCTGTCTTGGGAGGTAATGATGGATTGGTCTCCAACTTCAGCCTGATCATGGGAATTGCTGGAGCAACCAATGGCGGAAATGAAGTACTGCTGGCTGGTGTTGCAGGCTTGCTGGCAGGTGCACTTTCGATGTCGTTGGGCGAATGGATTTCAGTAACCAGTTCAAGAGAACTGTACGAAAACCAGATGCAACTCGAGATGGAAGAGATAGAAACAAATCCGGAAGGCGAGACAAAAGAACTGGCGCTGATCTATATGGCCAAAGGTATCGATGAAGCAAAAGCACACGAACTGGCCATTGAGACCATGAAAGACAAAAGCCAGGCGCACAGCATTCTGGTAAAGGAGGAGCTTGGCCTTGATACGGAAGAACTTAGTGCCTCGGCCTGGGAAGCAGCAATCTATTCATTTGTGCTGTTTGCAATCGGCGCAATAATCCCAATCATTCCGTTTATGTTTATTTCAGGTTTCACAGCAGTTGTTTTCAGTGTGGCAGCAAGCACCCTTGGTCTGTTTTTAATAGGTGCTGCAATTACTTTGTTTACAGGGCGAAATGTCTGGCATTCTGGATTCAGGCAGGTTCTGTTTGGCCTTGCAGCGGCTGCCATTACCTTCGGAATTGGTCATTTGATCGGGGCTTCTATCTCCTGAGCAAGTCCGCAATTTTGCTTATCTTCACAAAAAAGTCTATTCTATGTCACTTGACACCTCAAGAAATAAAAACGAACGCGCGCTGCTTTTTGACCAACTTGTCATAAAGCCCTTTAACCTATATAACAGCTTATTCCTGAGTTTGCCCTTTCAAAACATCAACAAAACAGGTATTTTACTGCCATTGCTGCAGGCCCACTGTCAGCAGGGTTTGGATGCAGGCGAAGAACCTGTTGAAATCATGGAGAGTTTTTTTCAAAAACACACCAGCTTTTCCACCGAGGAAGAAAAAGTGGCCTTTATGTTTCAGGTGATCCAGTATGTTGAGCGACAAATTGTGCTTTTCGACAGTGTGGAGGATGCTGCCTTTAAACACACGCATTCTGACGGAAACCTTTTGTCGATCAGCGATTTTATCCACATAATTGGGGTGGCAAAAAAACGGGAGGAGTTGCAAATGTACTTTGCTGAATTCAGCACACGCATCGTTTTCACCGCCCATCCTACGCAGTTTTATCCTCCTTCGGTACTGGACATCATTCAACAGTTACGCAACAACATCTCGCACAACAACATTGGGCAGATCGACCTTGCCATTCAGCAGCTGGGTTTGACTTCCTTCAGCAACCGCAACCAACCAACACCTTTTGACGAAGCCAAAAACATCCTCTATTATTTGCGGCATATTTACTACGATGCCATGGGTGAGATGTTTCATTTGTTGAAACAGCTGATACAACCCGATCATTTCGACAATGCGACCATTGTAAAACTTGGTTTTTGGCCTGGCGGTGACCGCGATGGCAATCCTTTTGTTACGGCCGACATCACTAAAAAAGTGGCCGATGCTCTGCGCATGACACTGATGAAATGTTACTACAACGACATCAAAGAGCTGAAGCGGAAACTCACTTTCAGAGATGTTGAAATAACCATTGCAGAATTGCAGGACGCTGTTTATCCCACCATGTTCGACCCCGAAAAAACCATCCATCACCAGCAGATCATCAACGCCTTGGTAGAGATGAAAACGGTGATTGAGGCAGAATACAATGGACTTTTCATTGACGATATTGACCGCCTGATTGAAAAAGTAATGATCTTCAAATCGCATTTTGCCACACTTGACATCCGTCAGCACCACGATATCCACCGTCAAACAGTTGAGGCCATTCTGATCTGTGAAAAATTGATTGAACATTCCCTGGATGAATTGAAAGAGGAAGAACTCATCCATCTGCTGCTACACCATAAGCTGGCAAATCCGCTTCCCGAAAATGGTTCTGAAATTGTGCTTGACACCATCAAAACCATCAGGCAGATAGCTGATATTCAGCAAACCAACGGCGAAGAAGGTTGCAACAGGTATATCATCAGCAACTCTGAGGACATTTTTTCCGTGCTTTTTGTTTATGCATTGCTACAGTGTTGCAGCAAACCGAATGAAGCTGTTGCTGTTGATATCATTCCGCTGTTTGAGTCGATGGAAGGCATGAAAAATGCACCGCAAATCATGCAATTCCTGTTTGAAAATGAAACATACCGCAAACATATAACCAGTCGTGGAAACAAACAAACCATCATGCTTGGTTTTAGTGATGGCACAAAAGACGGTGGTTACCTGAAAGCCAACTGGTCTATTTACGAAACCAAAGAGCGACTGACTGCGGTGTGTAAAAAATATGACATCAAAGCTATCTTCTTCGATGGCAGGGGTGGCCCTCCAGCCAGAGGTGGAGGAAAAACACACCAGTTCTATGCCTCACAAGGCCCGCAAATAGCCAACCACGAAATCCAGTTAACCATTCAAGGCCAAACCATTTCGAGTCGATTTGGCACAAGTGAACACTTTAAACACAACATCGAACAATTGTTGACTGCTGCCCTTTCGCAACAGTTTTTCGGAAGCCACAATGCGCTGTCGGATGACCAAAGAGCACTCATGGAGGAGCTTGCGAACATCAGTTTTGAAAAATATACTGCACTCAAAAACCACAAGCAGTTTATTTCATACCTCGAAAAGAAGAGCACGCTACGCTACTACAGCAATGCCAATATCGGCAGCAGGCCAGCCAAACGCGGCAAAAAAGACGCACTTACATTGAACGACTTAAGAGCCATTTCGTTTGTGGGGTCGTGGAGTCAGCTCAAACAAAATGTACCTGGCTATTTTGGCATAGGCACCGCACTGGAGCAGCTTGCCAATGCCGGCAAAATGGATGATCTCAAAGCACTTTTCATCAATGTACCCTACTTCAAAACATTGATTTTGAACAGCATGATGTCTTTGTCGAAATCCAATTTTGCCCTCACAGCTTATATGGCTAATGACACAGAATTCGGTGAGTTCTGGAAAATTTTGAAAGATGAGTACGACCGATCGGCAGAAATGGTGCTGGCTATTTCGGGCTACCAAAAACTAATGCAGGAAGAGCAACTCACCAAAAAATCCATTGACATCCGCGAGCAAATCGTTCTACCTTTGTTGGTGATCCAGCAATATGCCCTTCAAATGATCGAGAAAAATGTAGATCACAAAGCGGTTTATGAAAAAATGGTCACACGCTCGCTTTATGGGAACATCAATGCCAGCAGGAATTCCGCTTAACCGATTGGTTTTTTAATATATTTACACGCATTAATACACAACAGATTCGTTTTACTAAAATTTTATCAACCTAAACTCTAACTAGTTACATGACAAACGAACAAAAATTCGGTACTGGTCCGGTATTTTTTACTGCTATTTCAACCATTCTGGGTGCCATTCTTTTTCTTCGTTTTGGTTTTGCAGTAGGAACGGTGGGTTTCTGGGGCGTTATTCTGATCATCCTTCTGGGGCACATGGTTACCTTACCAACGGCTTTGGCTATTTCGGAAATTGCCACCAATAAGCGCGTTGAAGGTGGTGGTGAGTACTTTATTATATCCCGGTCATTCGGACTCAACATTGGCGCCACGATTGGTTTTTCGCTTTTCCTGTCGCAAGCGATCAGTGTGGCATTTTATGTCATTGCCTTTACAGAAGCCTTTGCCTTCTTTTTCGATTTCATGAAGAATACCTACAACATTTTGCTCCCACGTCAGGTTGTCAGCGTACCTATTATGCTCATGCTATCGGCCTTGATCCTTAAAAAAGGGGCAAACCTCGGAGTGAAAGCACTTTATTGGGTTGTGGCCATACTGGCAGTGTCATTGATATTGTTTTTTCTGGGTTCGGGAACCGAATCGGCCATTGAAAATTTCGGATTGGAAAACGCCAGTTTCCGCAATGGCAGTGAGTTTTTTATTGTATTTGCCATTATTTTCCCGGCATTTACAGGCATGACAGCCGGTGTGGGCTTATCTGGCGATTTGAAAAATCCGGGAAAATCCATTCCAATTGGAACTGTTGCAGCGACAGTGATAGGGATGATTATTTACTTTTTCATTTCCTGGAAACTGGCTTCTTCGGCACACCCTGACGAATTGATGAACGATCAGTTTATCATGTCGAAAATTGCTTTGTTTGGGTTCATTTTTGTCCCGCTTGGCCTTGCAGCATCCACTATTTCATCCGCATTGGGTTCAGTCATGGTGGCTCCACGAACTTTGCAGGCACTTGCAGTTGACCAATCATTTCCCTTACCACGCATCAACAACTGGCTCAGTAAAGGAAATGCAAAAGACAATGAGCCTGTTAATGCTTCATTGGCAACTTGCCTGATTGCACTCGTTTTTGTAGCTATTGGCGACGTGAATGCCGTGGCACAGGTAATTACCATGTTTTTCCTGGTAACTTACGGATCGCTTTGTCTGATTTCATTTTTGAACCATTTCGGGTCGTCTCCCTCCTATCGCCCTTCTTTTAAATCGAAATGGTTTTTGTCGCTGATTGGTTTTATCACCTCAGTCTGGGTCATGTTTAAAATCGACATGGTTTATACTTTGCTTGCCTTTGGTATGATGACCGTGCTGTATATCTATGTGAACACTTACCACAAAAACCGCAAAGGACTGGCTTCGATTTTTGCCAATGCCATTTTCCAGGTTAACCGCAATTTGCAGATCTATCTACAGAAAAAGCGTGAAGTCAGCACCGATGCCGAATGGAGACCCAGCGCCATTTGTATCTCGAAATATTCTTTCCAACGCGATGACGCATTTAAGCTTTTGAGCTGGATTTCCTATAAATATGGGTTTGGAACCTACCTCCATCTCATCGAAGGCTACTACTCAAAAAGCACAAACGAACAGTCAGAAAAAGAACTGAGACGCCTCATCAAAAATGTGCATGCCGACAGCTATGTATACATCGACACCATCATCTCTCCTTCTATCACATCTGCCATTTCGCAGTCGATTCAAATTCCGGGTATTGCCGGGATGGAGAACAACATGGTGATTTTTGAGTTCGATAAGGAAGATCCTGTCGAACTGGAAAACATCATCAGCAATTTTAATCTGGTGAAATCGGGTAATTTCGATATCTGCATCCTGGCATCCGACCGTAAACCAATCCGCTACAAAAACGGTATTCATGTGTGGATCAAGACCATAGATGAGGACAATGCCAACCTGATGATCTTGCTAAGTTTCATCATTTTGGGACATCCTGACTGGAAAAAAGGAAACATCAAAATATTTGACATCTGCAAGGAAAGCGAGTATGAATCAGTTCAGGCAAAGATGGACGAGCTTGTGACAAGCGGTCGTTTGCCGATTACGGCACAAAATATTGAGATCCTCGTGCAAAAAGATGAGGTGCATCCCAAAAGTATCATCAACCAATATTCTGCCGATGCCGGCCTGACCATTATTGGGTTTAGAGACGAGTCGATCAGGCACACCGAAGAAAAACTCTTTGAAGGCTATGACGATATTGGAAGCATTCTTTTCGTAAATTCGTTCAACAAAAAGACAATTGAGTAAATCTTTTCGTTGATTCCTTCAATCAGTTTTGTTAAATATCAGGCGTTGAATGAATTTTCTTTAGATCAAAAAATTAACCCCGCATGGAAAACCATGCGAAGAACAAACCAATATGAAACAAATAGCCTTGCTCTCTTTACTGATAATTTTCTTCGCTTCAAAAGGCATTACTCAACCCACATTTGACTTCGAACTTCAGCTCGAGCCCGTTCAAATTGACAACCTGGATGGGCTGCATTCATATGCGTTGGGGCAAAGTGACGGAAAATGGCTGTTGATTGGAGGCAGAAAAGACGGCCTGCATGCAAGACAACCATTCAACGCATTCCCGGCAGCATTGAATAACACAGATATCTATGTTGTTGATCCGGAGTTAAAACAGTTTTGGACAGCCTCTGTCAACGTTCTTCCGGTAGGAATCCGCGAGCAGCTGCAATCGACCAACATGAATTTTTTTCAGGATGGCGACAGCTTGTATATCATTGGAGGTTATGCTTTTGCCCAGTCAGCATCAAATCATATTACTTTTGATAAGCTGACCTCCATTCAGGTCGCACCTTTGATTGAAGCTATCGTTTCAGGAAATTCTATTCTGCCCTACTTTAAACAAATCCAAGATCCGCTTTTCGCCATCACCGGTGGCCAGTTGGGCAAAATTGGAAATACATTCTACCTCATTGGTGGCCATCGTTTTGACGGACGATACAACCCGATGGGAAATCCCACTTACACCCAAACCTACAGTTCCCAAATTCGCAAGTTCGAAATCGATAACAGCGGCAGTCAACTCAGCATCAACAACATCAACACGATTACCGATCCTGTTCATTTGCGTCGGCGCGATTACAACCTGCTTGCCCGAATATTACCCGACGGCAGTTCTGCTTACACCATTTCATCAGGCGTATTCCAGCAAGATGTTGACCTTCCGTTTTTGTATCCGGTTGATATTACTGAAAACGGATATGAAGCCCACACCAACTTTAACCAATACCTTAACAACTATCACAGCGCACATGTCAACCTGTTCGATAGCCTGACGAACGAAATGCATACCTTGTTTTTTGGCGGAATGAGTCAGTATTACTACAGCAATGGCGAATTGATTCAGGATGATTTTGTTCCGTTTGTAAAAACAATCAGCCAACTGAGCCGCGATTCAAATGGAAATTTTTATGAGTTTCAGCTCCCACTTGAAATGCCCGGTTTACTGGGCGCCAGTGCCGAGTTTATCCCTAATCAGGAAATGGAACGGTATGATAACGATGTGATAAAACTGCACAGCTTTCAAAACGACACGGTGTTGATTGGCCATATTTTTGGAGGAATCTACAGCACGAGTTTAAATCCTTTTACAAACAATCAAACGTCAAACACCTCTGCATCACCAATATTGTATGCAGTGAAACTCATTAAAAATACCACCGTTGATGTGCAACAGATTGATGGAAGCAATCCCTATACGTTTGATTTTTACCCTAATCCTGTAACTTCATCCGGGCAAATCAGTTTTGAATTGGATCATCCGGTTGATGTCAGTTTTTTCATCTCCAACATGAAAGGACAAATCATCAGGTCAGGTGCAATTGAGTCTGTTAAAACCGGCACCAATCTTTTTGACCTGGCTTGTGATGAGAAGTACTCGGCTCAAACCCTGCTGATTACACTGGTTTTTGATCACCGTTTCTTTCATAGTAAAAAGCTGCTCAGAAACTAAGCTCAGTATTCTTCAACTCCGTCTTTTTGGTCTTTCCCGAATTCGACCCAGCTCCATTATTTTTGAATGACTTCCGCATTTTCCATTGAATTCGAAAGCCTTCTCGAATGAAAAATGTACCTTTGCGCATTCAAATTATTACTATTTTTATACAGTCTAAATAAGCACATCATGTCTTTGACAAAATCCGGTGTAATCGAGCAGTTGAAGGGAGTGATTTACTTCGCCAAAGGCGACAATATCGTCGACCTGGGCATGCTTGATGAACTTGAAGTAAGCGAAAAAGAAATCAAATTCAGACTCGTTTTCCCTAAACTTGGAGAGCCGTCTGTAAACATCGTAATGAACTTAGCCACCAAAGCCTTACGCGAAGCTTTTGGCGAAGAAATTGCCATCAATATCACACCCATTGCCGAGAAGGAAAAAGGCCGTGGACCATTGGCCGGCGTGAAGCACATTGTTGCGGTGGCTTCCGGCAAAGGTGGCGTTGGCAAGTCAACAGTAGCGGCCAACCTGGCCGTGGCCTTGTCGCGCAGGGGACTGAAAGTTGGTTTGGTTGATGCAGACATTTACGGTCCTTCAGTCCCGATGATGTTTGGCACCGAAAACGAGCAACCGGGCGTCTTCGAGCGCGAAGGCAAGCCCGTGATCGTGCCAATCGAAAAATTTGGCATCAAATTGCTGTCAATCGGCTATTTTGTCGACAGCAGCAAGGCGCTCGTTTGGCGCGGGCCCATGGCTACCAGCGCCCTCAACCAGTTGCTTAGCGATGCTGATTGGGGCGTACTTGATTTTTTGGTGATCGACCTTCCTCCGGGAACGGGCGATATTCAACTCACACTCGCCCAATCTTATTCGGTAAGCGGAGCCATTGTGGTTACAACACCTCAAAAAGTGGCTTTTGCTGATGTGAAACGTGCTGCCGGCATGTTTAAACAAGATAAACTCACCATACCATTGTTGGGTTTGATCGAAAACATGGCCTATTTTTCACCTGAAGACATGCCTGAGAAAAAATATTTCATTTTCGGACAAGGCCATGGAGAGCAGTTTGCCAAAGAGCTGGGCATACCTTTGCTTGGCCAAATCCCTATTGTTGAACAGATTGCAGCATCTGGCGATAGTGGAAGCCCGATCGCACTCGACAGCAACTCACCTGTGACACAAGCATTCGACGCCGTTGCAGCATCCATTGAAAAAATGTTTTAAGTATTGATACCCTAATTCAAAGTATTATGACAGAGCAAAAAGAAGCTTTAACAAAGAAAGTCAAAAACCTCATCGAGCAGGTCCGTCCCTACTTACAGCAAGATGGCGGCGACATCAACTTTGTGGAAGTGACAGATGATTTGGTTGTAAATGTAGAGCTTACAGGTGCCTGCGGAAGCTGTCCTTACAGCACCATGACCCTGAAAAATGGTGTTGAAAGCACCATTCGCAAGGCCATCCCCGAAATCAAATCGGTAGAAGCCATCAATCTCTAGGTCTTTTTTATTCAAAGCTGGCAACAAGATTGTCGCTCATCAGGCTCACGAAAGGTATTTGGCAACGATAGGCATGCGCCTGCCCATGCCAAATGCCTTGGGTGAGACACGCAATATGGGTGGAGTCTGGTAACGCTTATACTCGTTGGTATTAACCATTTTCAATACCCTAGATACAATCCCGGCCTCAAAGCCCATCGCCATCAGTTGGTCCGGGCCTTTTCGCTCTTCAATATAGTAAAACAGGAGCTGGTCAAGAATTTCATAATCCGGCAGACTGTCGCTGTCTTTCTGATCAGGCCGCAGCTCAGCCGAAGGTGGCTTTGTGATGGTGTTTTCAGGGATAACTTCTCCGTCTTTATTGATAAACCTGGCAAGCGCGAAAACCTCCGTTTTATATACATCGCCCAAAACCGAAAGCCCCCCATTCATATCACCATACAAGGTGCCATATCCCACAGCAGCCTCACTTTTATTGCTGGTATTCAATAATATATAGCCAAATTTATTCGACATGGCCATCAACAACACACCACGTATACGGGCTTGAATATTCTCTTCCGTCACATCAAAAGGCAATCCGTTAAAAGTGCTTTTCAATTCATTTTCATACGACTGATAAATCGATGCAATAGGTGTGGTCTGATAGGGAGAGCCTAGATTTTTAGCCAGTTCAAGCGCGTCGTTTACACTGTGGTCAGAAGAATATTGCGAGGGCATCAGCAAGGCAAATACGTTCTCAGACCCAAGTGCCCTGGCGGCCAGAACCATTGTAACGGCTGAGTCGATACCGCCGGAAAGCCCTAAAATGGCTTTTTTAAATCCCAATTTCTGAAAGTAATTTCGAATACCCATCACCAAGGCATCATGAATCAACGACATTTTAGATGGTACTTGCTGCTGATCGGCCTGAATTTGATTTTGATGCAATCGTTCGCTATCGACCAGCTGCACCGACTCTTCGAAAAACGGCAGGGCCTCTGCTACAAAGCCATTCTGCGCAAAAGCCAGTGAACCGCCATCGAACAACAGCTCGGTTTGTGCGCCTACATGGTTCACATAAATCAGTGGCAATCCATACCGCTTCACGTTTTGCCGCAGCACTTCGCGCCGTTTCACAGCCTGATGATAATCGAAGGGTGAGGCAGCAATATTGATCATCAAATCTGGCTCATGTCGCATCAATTCCTCCATCGGGTTAATGGTATAAAGCGGATTATCGCTCACATTCCAAAGGTCTTCACAAACTGTCAATGCTATTTTTTGACCCTTGAATTGGAGAATATCAAAGCTTTTGGCAGGCTCAAAATAGCGGTATTCATCAAATACGTCATAGTTTGGAAGTAACCCCTTTTTAAAATACTTTTTTTCGCCTTTGTGCAAAAAAACAGCTGCATTGTATAGGCGTTTTCCTTTGGGAGACGGGTTGCGGACTGGCGAGCCAACGATGAGCGGAATATCATGGCAGGCTGAGGCAATTATTTCCAGTTCATGCTCGCAGCGCGAAATAAAATCGTCAAACTCGAGAAAGTCGCGTGGTGGATAACCCGAAATGGCCAGTTCGGCAAACACAACCAACTCTGCACCTTTACTGGCGGCACTCTGAGCCGTTTGAATAATCTTCTGTGTATTGGCTTCGAAATTGCCAATGTGATAATTGAGTTGGGCTAATGCTATCTTCACAATTAAATTTCTTAAAACAACAATCCTACCTGAATTTCAATCAAATTTGAAATTGCTTTTTGTTCAATCGAAGTGTCAACCGTGTTTTGGTCTTTCAATATATCGATGAAGTTATTGTCGAAACGAATACCTCCGATAAGAAACGTTGAGCCACCAAGCGGGTATTCAACGCCGGCACCCAGAATGAGCGATTCGCGTGTGAAACGGTATCCTTTGCTCACATCACTGTTGTCGGAAAAAACCAGGTTGTTGGCTACCGTAAAACGGTCATCGGCTTTGGCGTCAACCAGGAAGCCAAGTCCAAAACCCATTTCACCATAAAACCGCAATCCACCAAATTCGTCAATTTCGTTTGTCTTCATTTTCAGGATGACCGGAAGCTGAATGTATTTGGCGTGCAATTCACGATTCAAAGTGCCAACCATAACACCGCCCGAACCATTTTGCTTGTAAGGATATTCATATTTCCCATTCAGGTAGAGCACATTGAAACCGGTGTTAACTGCATAGTTTTCCATGAGGTAAAACTCGCCCACAAATCCCCAGTTGAAGCCTGCCTTAATGCCATCGCGCTTGTAGTCTTCGGCATTGGGCTTGATCCAGCCGATGTTTGGTGCTATTTTAAACCCAAACTGAAACGCCTTTTGTTGTGCCTGCACGGCAATGGCAAATCCGACAATAAAGAGCAGTAGCAATGTAGCTTTTTTCATGACTTGAATGGTTTTTCAAGGTGTAAAATTAACTGATTTAGACCTTGTCATTGGTATCGTTTCAAATACTTTTCAAAAGGACATTGTTAAAAGAAAGGCCCTCATTGACTGCAGAAAACTACAGAAATGTTGATTTCAGAAAATAAAGATTGCCTTTTTCGCACAAATACTTATTTTTGTATAAACCATAACGCTTAAAAAACATGAAAAAGATTCTATTATTAGCCTTTTCACTTGTGATCAGCAGTGCGCTCATGGCACAGTTATCTCTCGGACCAAAAATTGGTTACACCACCAACAAACTTTCAACTGACAAGAGTGACATCACCACTTCGCTGAAAAGTTCTTTTTTGTACGGAGCCTTTGTTCGCCTTGGTGAAAAGGTATACATCCAGCCCGAAATCAATTTTTATACGGCTGGTGGTGTGTTCGAAACTCCAAGTCTTACTTCTCCCAATCCGGTGAATGATGAAGTTAGCCTGAAAACCATCCAGATACCATTGTATATTGGTTTTAAACTCGCTGACCTCAAACTGGCCAACATCCGTGCACAGGCAGGCCCAACAGCAAATATTGTGAGCAGTAAAAAAATCAATCCGCTTGCCGGAAGCACCTACACCACCATTAAGAATACCGACATCAAAGACATTCAATGGGGTTTTCAGGTTGGAGCAGGAGTCGACGTTTTGATGTTTACGCTGGACGTTCAATATTTTCTGGGGCTGAACAACCTAATCTCTGACATTCAACTCGAAAATGGTGAAACCGTTAAATTCGACTCGAAGTCGAATGGCTTTATGGTTTCTCTTGGGTGGAAAATTTTATAACACCAGAATAAAAACACGCCAAAACCGTTTCATCTGAAGCGGTTTTTTTGTTTCAATAACTTCAGAAACATCACTCCTATGCGAATAAAACACTGGATTGCCGGATTTATCCTCCTCGTTTTTTTGGTTTCGTGCGAATCGGGATACAAAAGCAAACTCGATGTCAGAATCACTGATCCTGAGCCGAAAAGCTTAACCATTGAACAATATGGGAAAGCACTCTTTGAGGCTGATACCGCCCACTTTCAGGAAGCTTTGCTAGAAATGCAGTCTACTTTCAAACCTTTTTTGCAGGCCGACTTGTACAACCCTGCCAACGTACAACAACTGCGCGATTTTGTAGCCGATACTTTTTTGATCAGCCTTTACAAGCAAACACAGCAGGTATATCCGAAAATCAGCCATGTCGAAAACACACTGCTGCCCATATTGCAACATTTTCATTATTATTTTCCCGCCATCAATCCACCTCCGGTTTATACCTACATTTCGGGTGCCAATCCGCAAACGCCCATCATTGCAGGAGCCGATGCCATCGCCATTGGTCTGGATTGTTATCTGGGCGACAGCACATTGGCCTACAAGCAGTTGCAGATCCCACGCTACATGACCTTGCAAATGACACCTGCCCACCTGCCCCGCGACTTTGCTTTTATGCTGTTCGACTCTTATTTGTCGGATGAAAGCAACGCAAAAACCATCCTCGACGAGATGATCCATTCCGGAAAGAAGCTGTTGTTCACCGAAGCCCTCAATCCGGGCATGAACGATGCAGTTTTACTGGGATATTCTGATGCACAGCTGGCATGGGTCAACGAAAACGAAGGCAATATCTGGGCTTTTCTGGTGGGTGAGCAGCTACTGTACTCAAATGATTTCATGATGTTTAAAAAGCTATTTGGTCCGGGACCCTTTACCAAAGAATTTGGCGAAGACGCTCCGGCACGACTTGGGGAGTTCATCGGCCTGCAAATTTTACGACATTATGTCGACAGGCAAAAAAATTTCGATCTGCTGAAGCTGTTTAGCATGCAAGATGCGCAAACCATCCTCACCCAATCGAGGTATAAGCCAACAAAAAAATAATCAGCCACTTTCAACCAATGCCCAAAATTTTGTTTTTTAATGGCTGATTTCACGCTGATAAAAACATTTTAAACGAGAAATATATTCCTTATTTTTGTGCTGCATTCAGCCATGAAAAACTTTTCCCATGCTTGTTAAAACTTTTGGAAGCGCACTTTTTGGCATTGAGGCCATTCCAATCACCATTGAAGTCAACATCGACAAAGGCATTCAGTTTTTCCTGGTGGGCTTACCCGATAGTGCTGTCAAGGAAAGTCAGCAACGCATCGAGGCCGCTTTAAACAATACCGGCTACAAGTATCCAAAGCAGAAAATCGTCATCAACATGGCGCCGGCCGATATCCGAAAAGAAGGATCTGCCTACGATTTGCCCATCGCCATTGGCATTTTGGCAGCTTCAGGACAGGTTGACCACCAACTGATTGAAAAGTATATCATTATGGGAGAGCTTTCACTTGATGGAGGTCTTAAACCCATCAAAGGCGCTCTACCCATCGCCATCAAAGCCCTTCAGGAAGGTTTTACAGGTCTCATCCTGCCCGAAGACAACGCGGCTGAAGCAGCAGTTGTGTCGCAACTAAAAGTGTACGGAGCTTCAAACATCACGGATGTGATAGGATTTCTCAATGGCGAACAAAACCTGGAAGCGGCAAAACCCATTGAAGATGCCGAATCAGGGGCTGGCAATAAATATGCTTTTGATTTTTCGGATGTCAAAGGACAGGAAAATATCAAAAGAGCCCTGGAAATAGCGGCGGCTGGTGGTCACAATGTCATCCTGATTGGCCCTCCGGGTTCAGGAAAGACCATGCTGGCCAAGCGACTACCCTCTATTTTACCACCCTTAAGCATTGAGGAAGCGCTTGAAACCACCAAAATTCATTCAGTATCAGGACTTCTTGGTCAGCGCACTTCCCTGGTTGCTGCCCGTCCATTTCGCAGCCCGCATCACACCATTTCTGATGCCGGCCTTGTTGGAGGTGGCACTTATCCACAGCCAGGTGAAATCTCATTAGCGCACAATGGTGTGCTATTCCTCGACGAATTACCAGAGTTTAAACGCTCGGTGCTCGAAGTGATGCGCCAGCCGATGGAAGACCGCGTTGTGACTATCTCAAGAGCCCGTATTTCAGTCGATTTTCCGGCAAACTTCATGCTGGTAGCTGCGATGAATCCCTGTCCGTGTGGCTATTACAACCATCCTGACCAGGAATGTGTCTGCAGTCCGGGAATCGTGCAGAAATACCTGAATAAAATTTCCGGGCCACTGATGGATCGCATCGATCTGCATGTTGAGGTGGTGCCTGTTCCATTTAAAGATCTGACCGAAAAACGGAAAGGCGAAGAAAGCATTGCCATCCGTGAACGTGTGATGCAAGCCCGACAGCTTCAGGAAAAACGATTTGAACACGATCCGTTGGTTCATGCCAACGCTCAAATGAGTAGCAAACAACTGCAAACTTATTGCGATATTGACCAAACCGGACGCAGCCTGCTGAAAAATGCCATGGAACGCCTGAGTTTGTCAGCGCGTGCCTACGACCGGATTCTCAAAGTATCGCGTACCATCGCCGACCTCGAAGGAAGCGAAAGCATCCGTACTGAACACCTTGCCGAAGCCATTAATTACCGCAGCCTCGACCGTGAAACCTGGGGCAGCTAACCAAAAAACCATGATCAACCCCAACTCAACTATCGCCGAGCTCAACGCCATGAACAAAAACACGCTGATGGAGCAGCTCGGCATTGAATACCTCGAAGTTAAAGCAGGCCTAGTCAAGGCAAAAATGCCTGTCAACAGCAAAACCATGCAGCCGATGGGCATATTACATGGTGGCAGCAGTCTGGCACTCGCCGAAACCATTGGTAGCCTGGGCTCTGCGTATATCGTCGATCTCGATAAAAACGACGTCCGTGGATCGCATATGAGTGCCAACCATGTACGTGCTGCCCATCAGGGCTGGGTTTTCGCAACAGCAACACTCCTGCACCAGGGTCGCAACACGCATGTTTGGAACATCGATATCAAAGACGAAGAAGAACAGCTCGTATCCACCTGCCGCCTCACCAATTTTATCATTGCCCGCAACAACGGCAAAAGCTAAAACCCATCGAAATGCTATTGACTGATGCTCTTCCCTTGTTGATCGAAAGAAAAAAGCCATTTGTAGTTTACCGGCTGCCGAAAGCGGATAAACCTGTAACAATGACAGGCGGCATTTTCAGGCAGGACATGCCGGAGGATCGTTCCAAACCGTTTTTTATTGTGGCACCTTTTGACCAGCATACCAATACAATTGATAGTTACTTTTATCCACAGAAAACAGAGGAAGGATGGGAAATAGGATCAATAGAAGCTCCTACTGCTGCTGAATACAACGAGCTGATGCCTGATTTGCCGGTTAGCATCAATAAGAAGGAATATTTGGCTTCCGCCCAATCACTGATACAAAACATGAAAGCCGGCAAAGTAAAAAAAGTGGTTTTGTCGCGCATCATCGAAAAAAAACTTCCTGACTCATTTCATATCGGTAAGGCCTTTGAACGTTTATGTCTCGAACATCCAAACGCCTTCGTCTATATCTTTCAGAACAATAGTCAACTTTGGATGGGGGCAACACCCGAAACTTTACTTGATGTTAGTGCAAATCAAGCTAAAACCATGGCCCTTGCCGGTACGCAAAAAATTCGGGCCATTTGCCCAACAAAATACAGCTGGGCCGACAAAGAAAAAGAAGAGCATGAAATTGTTCGCGATTACATCTTCCAAATCCTCCATCAATTGAAGCTGGGCCACCTGAGGCAACATCCGCCAACAAGCATTGTGGCCGGTAAAATGGTGCATCTTCGTACGCTTTTCGAGTTTGAGATTGGGATAGATCAGTACCCTGTTGCTATTGCACAGGCGCTGCATCCCACTCCTGCGATCTGCGGCTTTCCAAAAGAGGAGGCACTGGCACTGATCAAAAAAGAAGAAGCACACGAAAGAAGTTATTATACTGGTTTTTTAGGTCCTACTTCCGAACAGCAAACCGCGCTTTTTGTTAACCTACGCTGCATGCAACTGATCGCTGACAAAGCCTATATTTATGTTGGCGGTGGTCTTACTGCGGCATCCGATCCTGAAAGCGAATGGGAAGAAACAGCATTAAAAGCAGGAACCATGCTTTCGGTTATTCAAAATAATTCGTGACCTTTGCGCTATGATTCACGATAAATCAGGGCTGTATCACTTGGCAAGGCTGATGAAGGCTGGCGGCATTCATCGTCTGGTTGTATCGCCCGGCTCTCGCAATGCTCCAGTTATCACTGTTTTTTGCAACGATCCTGACTTTCATTGTATCAGTATCGTCGATGAACGAAGTGCTGCCTTTTTTGCACTGGGCATGGCGCTTGCCCTCAACGAACCGGTTGCCATTGTTTGCACATCCGGATCGGCAGCACTCAACTATGCCCCGGCCATTGCCGAAGCCTATTACCAGCATGTTCCTTTGTTGGTATTAACTGCTGACCGTCCTGTTGAATGGATCGATCAGGCTGATGGACAGACCATCAGGCAACGCGATGTTTTTGCCGGCTATGTGCGCAGAAGTGTGGAATTGCCGCAACAAACTAACTCGAAAGACGCACTTTGGTTTAATGACCGCCTGATTTCAGAAGCGCTTAATACCCTGACAAATCCGGCTGGAGGCCCCGTGCACATTAACCTTCCCTTTGCCGAACCACTCTATGGCTTTGGCGGCAACGATCAGGAAAGTGCGAAACGAATCCATCAATTAACTTTGTCAAGCCAGTTGACGATAGCGTCGTTGAATCTATTTAAACAAGAATGGGAAAATCATCCCCGTAAAATGATATTGGCAGGTCAGTTCGCCCCTCATGATGATGTAACTGAATTGCTGCACTATTTGGCACATGAAAAAGATATGGTCGTTTTGACCGAAACCACCACCAATGCAGATGATGATGCCTTTATTCAAACCATCGATAGATGCCTCAGTGCAATAGGCTCAAAAAAAGCTGATTACACACCTGATATGTTGATTACACTCGGCGGTCAGGTAGTTTCAAAACGCATCAAATCCTTCCTGAGAAAAGCCCAAATAATGACACATTGGCACATCGACCCGATTGATTGGCAAATTGATACTTATCAACATCTTACGCATGGGGTTCAGCTGTCGGCTGCCGAATTTCTGAAGCAGATTCTTTCGTTACCACTGTCGAAAAATAACCAACAATATTTTACCAACTGGCAGCACATCAAACAGACATCCCAAATCAAGCACAACGATTTTCTATCCAATTGCTCATTTACCGATTTAAAGGTGTTCGAAACTGTGTTTGAGGCTGTTCCATCGCAATACGACATCCACCTGGCCAACAGCACCCCGGTTCGTTATGCGCAATTGTTCGATCACACAAAAAATACAAAGTTTCTTTCAAACAGAGGCACTAGCGGGATTGATGGTTGCACCTCGACGGCAGCCGGCTATTGTTATGCTTCCCAGCATCCCTCTCTCCTCATCACAGGCGATCTGGCGTTTTTTTACGACTCGAATGCCTTATGGAATCCGAATCTTCCGAAAAACCTGCGCATCATCCTCATCAACAACCAGGGAGGTGGCATTTTCCGATATATCGATGGCCCTGATACCACCAATCTGCTGGAGACATATTTTGAAGCACGTCACCAGACGACTGCCAGCCATCTGGCAAAGGCTTATCATGTAGATTATATGGAAGCGGCTGATTTATCGTCACTTAAGCAGCTGTTACCTGCCTTCTTTGCGCCAAACGAACGTCCGGTGATTCTCGAAATCCACACGCCTCCTGAACAGAGTGCCGCCACCTTACGTGCTTATTTCGACTATCTGGCGCAGGATAATTCTTGAAGTGAACCTTCGTTTTCTTATTTTTGCTACTTCAGGCAACAAACAAATTCAACTTGTTGTTTGTTTGGATACATGAACGCTAATAATTAAACTGATGAGAAACTGGAAGCCATTTAAAACTTATAAAGATATTCGGTTTGAAACCTGGGAACACATTGCCAAAATCACCATCAACCGCCCGGAGGTGCACAATGCCTTCAGACCGACAACAACATTCGAAATAGCAGAAGCACTCGATATTTGTCGTGAAAATCAGGACATATATACCATCATTCTGACGGGTGAAGGCGACAAAGCTTTCTGCAGCGGTGGCGACCAGCAGGTAAAAGGCGAAGGCGGTTATATTGACGAACAAGGCATTCCGCGGCTGAACGTTCTGGATGTGCAGCGCAAAATCAGATCGATGCCCAAACCCGTGATTGCCATGGTGAACGGCTGGGCCGTCGGCGGTGGTCATGTATTGCACGTTATTTGCGACCTCACAGTAGCTTCCGAAAATGCCCGTTTTGGCCAGGTAGGACCGAAAGTTGGCAGCTTCGATGCAGGCCTGGGATCGAGCTATCTGGCCAGCATCGTGGGACAGAAAAAAGCACGTGAAATCTGGTTCCTCAATCAGTTTTATTCGGCAAAAGAAGCACTCGAGATGGGTCTGGTAAACAAAGTCGTGCCCCTCGAACAGCTGGAAGATGCTACGGTAGAATGGTGCCAAATCATGATGAAACGCAGTCCGATGGCCTTGCGCATGATCAAACTCGGGCTCAATGCCGAACTGGATGGTCAGGTAGGACTTCAGGAGTTTGCCGGAAATGCCACACTGCTGTATTACCTCACAGAAGAAGCCCAGGAGGGCAAACATGCCTTCCTCGAAAAACGCGAACCCGATTTCCACAAATACCCAAAATTTCCATAATCCATTATGGCAAGTACCCAATCCTGGATCAAGGCAGCCCGTTTGCGTACCCTCCCACTGGCATTGGCGAGCATTGCCATGGGTGGCTTTGTGGCTGCCAGGCAGGCTTCCTTTAACCTGAACACGGTTTTGATGGCAGCGCTGACAACCCTGTTTCTGCAAATTTTATCCAACTTCGCCAACGACTATGGTGATGCTACTTCCGGCATCGACAACCACAAACGTGTTGGCCCAAAACGAACCGTGCAATCTGGTGAAGTCTCCCCAAAAGAAATGAAGCTAGCCATGGTGGTATTTTCTTTGCTTTCGCTGTTCAGCGGACTGATAATGATTTTCTTTACTGCCGGATTAGGCGATAGCGGGGCATTGCTTTTTGTGTTGCTGGGGCTGGCTGCTATAGCAGCTGCCATCAAATATACGGTCGGGAAAAACCCCTACGGCTATGCCGGGCTTGGAGACCTGTTTGTTTTCGTGTTTTTTGGACTCACTGCAGTCGTGGGAACTTATTTTCTGGCGACAGGTCATTTTGACCCAGTGGTTTTGTTACCAGCAGCAGCAATGGGATTTTTCAGCACAGGCGTCCTCAACCTCAATAATATGCGCGACATCGACAACGATCAGGAGAATGGCAAAATGACCCTTGCTGTAAAGTTGGGCTCACAAAATGCCCTGCGCTATCACCAGGCACTCATTTACGGTGCCATGGCGTTGTTATTGGTTTTCGTATTGCTCTCAAACGCTGGCTGGACAGCCTATCTGTTTTTGTTGCTCCTTCCGGTTTTTGTGGTGGATTTGCAACAAATCAAGGCTATACATCATCCACGTGACCTGGACCCATTTCTTAAAAAACTGGCACTAAAGACTCTACTGCTCACAATCGTATTTGGCATTACTTTACTTTTGTAATATGTTAAAAGCCAGCTACCAACACCATCCCCTTATTTTCAAAAAAGCTGCCGGCACCAGTCGAGGCATCCTGCACCAAAAAGATTCCTGGTTCATCTACCTGACCGACAGCGACGACCCTGATCGATATGGCATTGGCGAAGTCAGTATCATTCCCGGCCTGAGTATCGATCCCATGGAGGCTGTTGAATCTGAACTTAAATTGATTTGCCAGCAAATCAACAGCTATGCTGCATGGACAAAACAGCGCGGAAACCTCTTCCCTGCCATCCGCTTTGGGCTCGAAATGGCTCTATCCGACCTTTACTCAGGTGGCAACAGGGTTTTTTCAAACACAGATTTTACAGCTGGCAAAGCGGGAATTTCTATCAATGGTCTGATCTGGATGGAAGATTTTGCTGGCATGCAAAAGCAAATAGAAGAAAAAATTGCAGCAGGATTCAGCTGTCTGAAACTCAAGATTGGTGCCATCGATTTTGAGCAGGAATTGCGTTTACTCAAATCGATCCGCGCTCATTTTACACCCAATCAAATTGAGCTTCGTGTGGATGCCAATGGTGCATTTTCACCGGCTGAGGCTCCTGAAAAGCTGAAGAAACTTTCTGAGTTTGCTATTCACTCCATCGAACAACCCATCCGACAAGGACAAGCCAGGGCAATGGCTGCTTTGTGCAAAACAAGCCCCGTTCCCATCGCACTCGACGAAGAACTGATTGGTGTTTATGGGACCAACAAAGTGCAGCTGCTGGAGGAAATCATGCCTCAATACCTGATTTTAAAACCCAGTTTGCTGGGAGGTTTGGCCATGGCAGAAGAATGGATCGAACTGTCAGCCAAAAACAATATTGCCTGGTGGGCCACCTCTGCCCTTGAATCGAACATTGGTCTGAATTGCATTGCGCAATGGGTATTTCTGCAATCTTCGACCATGCCACAAGGGCTTGGAACAGGGCAGTTGTACACAAACAATATTGAATCTCCGCTCAAAATCGCGGAAGGCAAATTGTTTCATGACCCGAATAAGGAATGGAATGCTATTTTACCTCATTAAGAGATGAATTATCAGGAACCAGCACAAATTACCCTCAACGGCAACCTTTTCACCAAAAAGGAGATTCTGGCAGGCAAACTGAAAAACACTGCGAAGGATGACATTGCTCAGGAGCTCGCTGATTTTTTAATGGATTGGTTCAACAATGAAGACTTTTTGTTTGTTCAGACATCCGGCTCCACAGGTGAACCCAAGCGATTCAGGGTGAACAAGCAAGCCATGGTCAACAGTGCCATAATGACCGGACATTATTTTGGTTTAGGACAAGGAATGACGGCTCTGCTGTGCCTTTCTCCAAAATTCATCGCGGGCAAAATGATGGTTGTCAGGGCACTGGTCTGGAAACTCAACCTCATTACAACAGCCATCGGGAGCAATCCGCTCCGCAACATTCATCATCCGATCGATTTCTGCGCCATGGTACCATTGCAGGTCGCTACTATACTTGACCAAAACCTTGATCAATTCAATCTCATCAGGAAACTGATTATTGGCGGAAGTGCTATTTCTCCCCAACTGGAGGCAAGCCTTGCCGCTATTCCAACCCAATGTTTCCACACCTATGGCATGACGGAAACCCTGAGTCATATTGCATTGCGTCCACTCAATGGCCCCAACAAAAGCGATTGGTTCGAACCACTCGAAGGCATTCAACTTTCGCTGGATGAGCGGGATTGCCTGTGTATTGACGCACCGTTGCTCAATGTCTATCAACTGAAAACCAACGACATTTCCATGATTAACCCTGATGGAAAATTTCAGATTTTGGGCAGGATCGACAATGTGCTGGTGACTGCCGGACTAAAGATCCACCCTCTTCAGGTGGAACAATTGGCTGCAAAGGCTTTGGGTCGCGCCTGCCTTCTGAGCGCCGAACCCGACGAAAAAGCCGGATTGAGTCTGGTGATGTTGATTGAAGGTTATCCAGCCACTGCAGAGATTTATCAGATTTGGGAGCAATTGACTGACGCCCTGCAAAAAGAAGAAATGCCTCGCCGACTGCATTTTATCGACACAATCCCCATGCTCGAAAGCGGGAAACCGGATCGTCAGGCCGCTTTCAGACTCATTCAGTCAGCATAAACTGCGTTTTCGCAAGGCAATTTTGTATCTTTACATGCCGGCTTTGCTGGCAGTTGGATGTATCACCAAAAAATATTTACACATGAAAAACATCATGATTCCCTTGTTGGTTTTTTGCTTTCCACTCATGTCTTTGGCTCAAATTGCAGCCCAAAAAGCCTATCTGAATGAAAACGGGGAGGTTCAAGTGACCTCCATTGAGGTGTCGGCTGACCTGAATACCAAAGAGACCCGCGCACAGAAACCTGGATTCCCAAAAAAGATGGCAGCCAGCCCCAACTTCAAAAATATGCGTGGCGCGGCATTGGCCGACCTTGATAATGATGGCGTTGATGAAATACTGGTGTCCTCATTCAATAAACTGAATGTTTATAAGGGTGACGGAAGCCTTTACTGGCAAAAAACACTCACCGGAACTGCCATTTATCCGCCTTCGGTAGCCGATATGGATGGCAATGGCACGCTGGGCATTGTGGTCGTAACTGGCGGTGTGCCCAACAATGGACGCATCTATTACCTCGATGCCCTGGGAAATGATCAGACCGGTTGGCCTTTGAGCTTCAGCAGCCATTGGGTCATCTGCGGACCAGTGATTGCCGATTTGAATGGAGATGACCAATGTGAAATCATTGTACAAACCCGCACCTCCAACAACCTGCACGTTCTGAAGCAGGATGGCTCTGAGTTTGGCCTCAACTGGCCTCAAACCCTTGACGGCACGCCAGCCGTTACACCCTCGGTTGCCGACATCGACAATGATGGTGTGATGGACATTGTGACAGCCATTTCAAACGGAACCATGTATGCCTTTGACGCACAAGGCAACCTGAAAGCAGGCTTCCCGGTCGCTTCCGATAGTTATAGCTTCTCATACCAGTCGCCTATCCTGGTCGATTTTGAAGGAGAAGGACAACTCAGTATCGTAGGCTCAACACACGGCGATGCACCCAAATATTATGTGCGCAACAACGATGGCACCTACCGCGATGGCTGGCCAATCGCAGTGCCTGAAGCCTATTGGACCTATTCTCCACCAACAGTGGTCGACCTGACCGGTAACAATGATTTTGGCATCTTCATGAGTCGCCCAACCGGCGAAGAATTGGCTCCCATGCTGTATGGATTTAACCCGGATGGCAGCATGATCGACGGTTTTCCCATTACCAAATCAGGTGGACTCGAAGGGTTTACAAGTATTGCTGACGTGAATGGCGATGGCACATTGGATATCGTGTTTGGCAGCAACCTCAATGTATTCAGTCAAGGATTTATCCATGCTTACAGCCTCGACGGCAGCGGACAACTGGCTGGTTTCCCGTTGCGCCCAACTGGCTTCACCTTTATGAACGGAGCCAACCTGGGCGATATCGATGGCGATGGAATGCTTGATCTGGTTGCGTTGTCCTACGAGCAGAATTTCCTGCCTTCCGACTCGCTTTTCGTGAATGCTTACCCCCTCGAAGTGGCCGCAGCCGAAGCCAATGTTTTGTCTGGCACTTACAAAGGCGACAACAGCCGCATGGGATTCAGGGGAAGGACCAATCAGGTTGGACTAATTGACAACACAGCAGAAAACAGGGAAGTTGTATTCCAAAATCCGACAAGTAAAAACCTCGTTCTGAAGCAACTACATCATGTGGTCGAAATCGTGCTAAGTACAATAAACGGTAAAGTGATGAAGACCCTTAAACCCGTAGCTTCATCAGAACTGACAATACATGTGGGTGATTTAAGCGATGGCGTTTACTTGCTCACAATTCGGTCAGCAACTGGCTCCATTACGACACGCAAAGTAGTGGTGATCAATTAATTTACTCTTCGGCTGCGGCTTTCTGATCTCTGGCCCACCGCATCACCAACTCTTTTTGATCGGGGCTGAGCATGGCATCTTTGTGCAACAGCTGATAAGGCTTAAGCGGCATTTCGTCGTTCTCGATCACATCCACAATTTCGAGCAGGTATTTTTGTCGTTTCTCGGCAGAATAGACCGTCCATTCACTGAAGTTCAGGTGTTCTTTACCCTCATTCACATGATTGGCCAATATCCATGAAACAGGTGCCACACTGGCATACCAGGGGTAAACGGTATTGTTGGAGTGGCAGTCGTAGCAAGCTGCTTTGATGCTTGTCGAAACCGCGATGGGGGTGTCTGTTTTGTAAAAAATATCGTTGCGACTTTGGTTTGCTTCAATATTCTGGTCGGGACGGATAAACTGAATCAGCCCGAACAAAATCACTAAGGCAAGGATAATTTTTTGGAAACGTGTCATGATGTTTTGAATTTTTGGGATTGGTATACAATAAATCTGGATTCAAATATAACACAAACTCAGGCAAAAAAATGATTTCCAGTCTGATTTAAGGAATTTTTAAGACAAGGATATGTTCACAGTACAACAGGGTTTCAACAATTTTAAAAAGACAATAAAACTTGATGATATGCAATTATTTGCCCCTGCCCCAAATAAAGAAATCAATGAAAATCAATTTCCTTATTTGGGCAGGGGCAACTGCAAAAAATAAGTGACTTAACGAATATAATGCCTGAAACTGCTTTACTTTTTTAGCATGTATTCGTATCTGTAATCTGTTGCCGGCAGAAATGTTTCTTTGATTGTCCGCGGACTGATCCAGCGTATTAAGTTAAATTCACCACCAGCTTTGTCATTGGTGCCCGACGCTCTGGATCCTCCAAAAGGTTGAAGCCCAACAATTGCGCCGGTTGGCTTGTCGTTGATATAAAAATTACCTGCAGCATACCGCAGCTTTTCACAAATCTTTGAAGCTGCAATCCTGTCACGACTAAACACAGCCCCGGTCAATCCATATGGCGAAGTCTGATCACAAATATCAACTGCCTTGTCTAGTTCGCTGTCTTTGTATACCCATACTGTCAATACAGGCCCAAAAATCTCTTCTTGCATGGTCTTGAAACAGGGATTTGTTGTCTCAATAATGGTTGGCTCTATAAAGTACCCCTCAGATTTATCTCCATTTCCTCCACAGATGATTTGGGCTTCATTAGATGCTTTTGCAAATGCGATATAATCCATGATGGTATCGTAGGCATCTTCACTGATTACGGCATTAATAAAGTTGTCCGAATCCATCACGTCGCCCATTTTCATGTCATCACATATTTCTTTTAACAGGCTCTTTATCTGGGGCCATAAACTTTCAGGAACATACATTCGCGAGGCTGCGCTGCATTTTTGTCCCTGGTACTCGAAAGCGCCTCTGATAGCGTTCACGGCCACTTCCTGTGGATCAGCCTCCGGATGAACAAAAATAAAGTCCTTGCCTCCTGTTTCTCCTACCAACCTTGGGTATGATTTGTAATGACCCAGGTTTTCTGAAACCTGCTTCCATAAGGTATTAAAAGTATTATTTGATCCCGTAAAATGTATGCCTGCCAGCAATTTGTCACTCACAATTCTTTTGCCGATTAATGACCCTTTTCCCGGAACAAAATTGATTACCCCCGGAGGAACACCAGCCTCCATAAAGACCTTCATCAGGTAATAGTTTGAAAGCACCGATGTTGAAGCAGGTTTCCATATGGTCGTATTACCCATCATAACGGGTGCCATATTCAGGTTGGATGCAATGGAGGTGAAATTGAACGGACTGACTGTAAAAACGAAACCTTCGAGCGGCCTGAACTCCATCTTATTCAGCTGATTGTAAAACGACCTCGGTTGTATCTCATAAATTCGTGAAGCAAAATAGGCATTGTATTTTAAAAAGTCGATGGTCTCGCAAACGCCATCAATCTCTGATTGAAAAATGTTTTTACTTTGCCCAAGCATGGTTGCCGCGTTGATTGTGTTTCGGTATTTTCCCGAAATCAGCTCTCCGGCTTTCAGCAGTATAGACGCCCTGACCGTCCATGACAATTCTGACCATATCTTTTGGGCCTCAATAGCAGCTACCACAGCCAGGTCAAGTTCCTTCTCGGTTACCTGATGAAAACGTCCAATTACCTTATGGTGTTGATGTGGCAAAACAATATCAGCAGTATGACCGGTAAAGTATTCTTTACCCCCAATAATACACGGAATTTCAACTATTTGCGCTTGTTGCCTGTTCAGCTCTTTAAAAAGGTTTTTTCTCTCTTCACTGTTTTCCAAATACTTTAAAACAGCCTCATTTTGAGGTGCATTAAAATTGTAAATCGCATTGTTCATAATTCTTTTTTTTCTTTTATTCGTAAATCAATTAACTATGGCATCAACAACCTGTCTGTTGTTGGCATCTTAATGGTCTTTCAAAAGATGAATGTGGGGATTGGTGAGCCACAACAGCCAATTGTGTTGGACTTCAACCTGAGAAAATGATCCTTAATTAGTGTAAGTTATAGATTTCCAGACAAGATTTCATATACACTTGCGTTTAAATCATTACCGACTTGCAAAAATATGCAAGTCGGGTGCAAATGTAAAATGTTTTTTCAATTTTCAAAAATTGAATGTCCCAACCTGGAAAAAATCCATCAGTTATTTCAGTAAATTTTGGTGATTATTCAAGGCAAAAAAGTGATTATACGTCATCAACGGTTATTCATTAGGTTATACTGATTTGCCCGACATGCCTCAGTAGCAGTTTACTTTCACTCAAACAGCAATGTTTAACCCATTGCAACAACTTGACCCTCGCTGCAGCAGATCGCCGTTTGTCTTGTTAATAGTAAGGGAAAACAACCATCTGGTAATCTGCATACTCAATAAAACAGCAGGGCTTTTACCATGCATTGCTGCTCTGAATATGGAACAGCATCGCGAAACGACTTGAAGCAAGTTAATTACTGGCAGCCTGCTCCTGATCAAAATACTTATGAATGAGCTTTTTCAATTCAGCACTTCTAATTGGCTTGGTGATGTAATCGTTACAGCCTGCAGCAATAGATTTTTCTCTGTCGCCTGTAAGGGCGAAAGCCGTTTGAGCAATAATGATGACACCAGGGTTAAACTCCCTGATCTTTCGTGTAGCCTCATATCCATTCATCATTGGCATTTGAATATCCATCAAAACCAAATCGATGTCGGTGTTATTTCTGCAAGCTTCAATCGCTTCTTTACCTGTTTTAACCGTGATAACGTCCATTGAATATCCCTCCACCGAAATAGATAGCAGCATCCTTGAGGCCTCGTCATCGTCAGCAATGAGTATTTTTAGTTTTTTGGTCAGCTTGTCATGCACAGAAGGTGTTTCTGCAACTGCATCTTCTGAAACCTGCACGTTTTGATATGGGATTTTAAAATAAAAGACAGATCCCACTCCCTCTTCGCTCTCTAACCACATCTCGCCTTTCATCATTTCAACATATGCTCTGGCAATGGCCAAACCAAGTCCTGCTCCCTGCTTGGCCATCTTGTCCTCAATGTCGGCCTGCACGAAACGTTCGAAAATGGCAAACTGTCTGTCCTTTGGTATGCCTATACCGGTATCTTTTACAAAAAAGACAAGTTCCTTCTTCGGTTTATTCAGGTTGCAGCCAAGTTCAACCGATCCTTTCTCTGTGTATTTCAAGGCATTCTTAAGCAAATTAACAAGGACACTACTCAGTTTGTCGCGATCTGAATAAACAATAGCATTATTGGCAGGTAAAAATCCGGTAATTTTAAGATCAATATTCTTTTTCTGTGCTTCCGGTTTGAAAAAGTGATCACATTCCTCAAGCAGACCGTTGATATCAACGGCAGTGTTTTTAACGCTCACCACACCGGACTCAATTTTCGAAATATCAATAATTTCGTTGATGATATTGAGCATTCTCTCGCCACTTTTTTCAATAATGTTGATAAACTGAAGCTGGTTTTCACTTTTCAGACCCGGCGTCTTCAGCAAATCAGCAAAGCCCAGTATGCCATTCATGGGCGTTCTGATTTCGTGGCTCATGTTTGCAAGAAAGGCAGACTTTAAGCGGTCTGATTCGGTTGCCTTTTTATTGGCAAGCATCAGCTCTTCATTTTGTTTTTCAATATGCCTCGTTTTTTCAACCAGGTGCTCAAGGGTTTCTTTTAGCTTCAATTCACTTGCAACGAGTTGCTGATTGCTGGCGTACAATTGTTGATTTGCCGCCTGCAATTGCATATTAGCCTCCCTGAGTTCTGCAGATCGCACTTCCACCAATCGCTCAAGCTCCTGGTGGTAGGTCATTAATTCTCTTTCCATTTGTTTGCGATCCGTAATATCACGTTCAGTGCTAACCACACCTATCAAATCACCATTTTCATCTACCAGTTTCGTAACAACGATCCAAACATCCAGCGTTTTCCCATCTTTCGACACCCGCTTTGTTTCGATAGACTCTACTTGCTCATTGTTTTGTAATCTGTTTAGAACTTCCGCGGCAATGAATTTAAAATCTTCATGCACCAGATCAAGCCAGTGCATTTGAAGAGCTTCTTCTTCGGTGTACCCATACATTTTTGTGGCACCTGCATTCCACGAAGTAATTTTCCCTTCAAGATTTCGAATGATAATGGCATCATTTGAAGCGGCAACTACAGCCGCGAGTCGCAATAATTCGCGGGTCTGGGTTAGTAACTTTTGGTTGGCTACTTTCAAATGTTGCTCACTTGCCAGCAATTGTTGATTTATTGAATCAAGTTGCAGGTTGGAAGCCTTAAGCTGGGATTCATTTGCCATTAGCTGCTGATTGATGGCACCCATCTGATTGTTTGCCTCTCTGAGTCGTTGTTCATTCGCCTGCAGCTGTTGATTTTTTTTGTCGAGTTGCAGATTGGCTTGCTTCAGCCTTTCCTCATGTTGCTCGTATTGCGAAAACACATCTTTTAAGTAGGCCAGCACCTCTTTGCTTTTTGCTTGCATTTTGCACGAATTAAGGCGATCGTTCAATCGTCACTGATGAAACAATACAACAGTTTATCATCTTCATTGCCTGTTGAATGATAAACCTGACCATTTTTAGTATCAAAGAAAATGCTTCGTCTTTCAGTACCACCTACCGATGTAGCCTTTATCTTGATATTTTTTGCTTGTAGAATATGAAAAACCGAATTGATATTAGATTGACAAATCGTATCATCTTTGCGTTTCAGCACATTGGAGCCTCCAACCACACACACCTCAACATTTTCGGTGTTTGACCCTAGTTCATCCATTTTAGTCATCAATTCCTCAATGGCGTTGAAAGCATATCTGGTATGTGGAGTGTAACTTTTGGGGGGCGAAACTCCCGGCAACATAATGTGCGCCACTGCACTTACTCCTGTTTTTACATCATATGCTGCAACAACAACACATGAGCCAATGGCCGGAACATTGAACTTTACTTTTTCTTTTGACGCTTTTACTTCACCTGTAAGGACACATATTGTTCCTTCACTTTGAGCCTCGTTAGCCATTGCTTTATCGCAAAAAGGATATTAAAATTAATACATTTACCAACCCCTTTGCAAACTTCTTTTCTATTTTATTTTGGTGAGCTGAATTGCGCAAAACGCTGGCCTATTTATTGGAAAAAATTAACCCAAACAGCCAGATTTTTTTTATGACATATCATTTAGTTTACACAAACATTGGACTTTGTTTTTTACACGAATAACAAGTGATCAATGCTCCAAACCTACGCCTTCACCAAAAGATGCGAAAAAGGTTAATACCTGGATGTAAACACATATCTATCAAGCATATTCTATAAATGAATATTGAAGAATGCTGTTTTTTCGGCGGACCAATCTTTGATGCACGTTATTTGGCAATGGAATTGTAGATACAATCAGATTTCGCTGCTGCAAGCCAGTCAGGCAATGCCATAGAATTTTTTCATGAAGTGAAGCATTCGAAAACTCACCTCTGGTGCCAGCGCGGTTTGGTCCTTTGCCCTGACAAAGGACATAAAGCAGTGTCTTTCAATAATTAAATCATTCCGGCAACGCGAGAGGATTTTAACCAAAAGCGAAGAGTTCGCAAGCTCAGATCGCGCGCAGCGGAGTTGAAATAAAGAGTTTGACCGCTTGCCCTGTATAAAGACAGCAAACACATTTTTTTCAACACGGACACCGGAATTGAACCAATAAAGAAAACCGGCCCTCAACTTTCGTTATGGCCGGTCTCCGGTGAAAAATATCTACAACCAAAAATTACCGCAAAATATGCAAATACCATTTTTGGTTGGGATTGTTGGCACCAAAATCATAAAGTTTTACACCCTGACCATTTACCCCCCTTGCGTGCCCGCCATAATCAATCGATTTGCCATTTTTGGCCAAAGGAGAAGCGCTTTGCACATGAAAACTCCCATCGCCATCATCGATCACCCGCCATTTTTGGTTATCAAAAGGGTGTGATTCCCAAAGTTGTATGCGGCAAT
This sequence comes from Bacteroidales bacterium UBA5536, assembly GCA_002426795.1. Taxonomy (GTDB): domain Bacteria; phylum Bacteroidota; class Bacteroidia; order Bacteroidales; family F082; genus UBA5536. Next base: position 282,570 of record DINQ01000020.1, on the reverse strand, counting down.
TATTTTCCCAAACAGCATCGCCATCGGCATCCAGGAAGCCATGTCGGCCGGCAACCGGACTTTCAAGCGAAATGAAATAGGTTCCGTTCCCAGCTGAGATAAAACGCCATTCCTGGTTTTTATTGTTGTCGATAAACGACCAGGTCTGTACCTTCGTTCCGTTCCTTCCCAGATTGTCGCCATCGGCATCCAGCATGCGGTTGTCGTCACCACCTTTTGCGAGTCGCAAAGTCACTACCTTATTATGATACCTGTATTCAAGGGGCAACGAATTAATGACCTCCCTGGTGTTGCCTCCTGCAAACACAAGGGTGCTTGGTTCGAGGTCAGTGACATAATTGAATGTCTGGGACATGTTTGATAGTTTTTGCAGAATTTTTGGCACAAAAATTAATCGGGGGTTCGATCCGAAAGCAAGGATTTTCACATCACCCACATTACCCGAAAAAGCATCCAGTGGGTTGAAAGCATTTTTGGTGTCTTCACCACTCCAGCTGTGCAATACCGTTCTTTGATAAAGTCCATTCGGGTCATAATTTTTCACAATGGACTCATGAAAGCAACCGCAGTTTTGGGCATCGACATTGGGTGTTGAATGTGAGCGGTTAGCCACCAGCCCAATCGGATAATAGCCATCCGGACACTCAGGCAGATAAAGACTTCCATCCCAGTCGGCACCCGAACCGGCATCAGTCCAAACTTGTTTTAGTCCTTTGGCGGGTACAACCAGTTGCTGTCCACCATTGGCTTTTAGGTATTCATCCGAAGTTTTCCACGCATAAGTGACGAAATTGCCATTGGGATTGTTGTAGTCGCCGGTTCCCCAAGATCCGGCTAAATAATAGCCATTGGGCACGCCAATCGGATGCCAGAAGGCCAGGTCGCGGTCATTGCCCGAACCTTTGTCGTTCCACCGCTCTTCAAATTTGTTGATGTCGACCCGGTATAATTTTACCATGTCGTCCTGAGCAATGAGGCCATGTGTGAACAGAAAAGAAAAAAGAAATACTGCCAACTGGCTCGTAACAGTAACGAGGCGGCTATGCTGTGGGTTTATTCTCATGTTTTTCATTTGTATGGTATATTAATGTTTGATTCGTTTGGCTGATCATTATTTCCAGTTACTGTCGAAGCTCATGTTTTTCAGACTGAAACGGGCAGGAATAAACTGACTGGCCTCATAACTGAAAACAGCTTTTTTCGTCGTTGAAACACCTTGCGAAGTGATTTCAGCTGCTTCCAGTTTTTCGTTCCATATCTTCACATCTTTCAGATCGCCAATGAAAAACTCGGCATTGTTTGGCGCCGAAATATTCCCCAGTCTCAGGTTTTGTCCTTGTGTATTCAGCGCAAGTTTAGCCGATCCTGCTGATTTTCCATCAACATAGATTTCCATTGTCGCGCCATCATAGGTCATCACAATGTGATGCCACTGCCCGTCGTTGATCTGGATCGTCCCGGTATAGTCGGCATACTCCCCAATAAAGGCAGCTTTGCCATCACGCACGGCAAAACCATTTCGTTGCGACCGTGCACGTGTTCCCCAGCTTACGATATTACCGATGTTGGTCTGGCTCGTTTTTACAAGGGCATACACTGTACGAGCTTCATTTTTTTGTGCCAGACTGGTCCCCGAAACCTCAATAAACTGCTGTGCTGGTTGGTCACCAAAGGTGATGTAAGATTTTCCGTTGGTTGCCCTGGCAATCTTCACACTCGAGATTTTCTCATTGAATTCGGCATCAAGTGCTGCCACATCGCTGTCGAAACCTTTGCTTTTTCCGGTGTATCGCCAGTCGGTAAATACTTCAACTGTATAGCCGGGCGACACCTGAATCGATTGGGTTTTGTCGTTGAAAGCAAAGTACCGGCCACTGCTCAGATCATATTCTCCCTCGCTGAGTTGAATGGGTGTACCACCAAAGTTGGGTTGAGGAAAGAGTGTGGCAGCCGAGTAAGGTGTGAGCGAGAAATAGTCCGGAGCACCGATAACAGGGTTGCAGCCCTCTCCGTTGTATGCCACAACACCTGAAAGCAGGCTCCCGTCCTGGAAACGGATAGCTTCTGTCGGGTTTTCACAGGTTCCCGCAAAAACATACCACTTAATACCGAGGGCCTCTACCCTGCGCAGGCTGTAATTTCCCGATTCATGATCGTAACAGGCACATCCCCTGCCGTCGAGCACGTTTTTGTTGATGGTATATTTTCCGGCGTCAGCAGGATAGCCTTTTGTGCCAACCTTGCCTTTAAAATAGACTACTTCGGGCGGGTCTTGGGCCAGCAGCACGGTACCCGAAATCAAAAATGCAATAAATAACAAGAACTGTAAAGAAATTTGTAGTTTTTTCATGATATGATGTTTTTATTCTTGCGCCTACTCTTTTGAGGGATTTTCGGCTTTCTCCCGGTTGGATGATCATCGAGAATGATGGCACAAACATAATGGCATATCATGCACAAAAACCGTCAAAAAGCTTTAAATCAGCACTTTGACGGTTTTTGTGAGTAGATTGAAGGTTTTTGTGAGCGCTGTCGCCGGTTTTTGTCGTGCGATTTTTTTTTCGGTTCTAACAAATCACCTCTGTAGGCAGTTTGCCAAAGCGATTTTTAAAACTTCTCGAAAAGGTACGCACATCCGTATAGCCTGTCTCGTAGGCAATACGTGTTACCGAATCATATTTTCCTTCTTCCAGCATGCTTCTGGCTTCGGTGAGACGGATTTCGGAGATGTACTTTTTGGTTGAAAGCCCTGTGTTTTGCTTGAGGAAACGCAACAAGGTCGATTCACTCATGGCAAATTGATCTTCCAGCACCGAAACACTGAGTGATGGATTGGCCAGGTTTTCGCGGACAAAAGCCTCAATATTCCGCATTTTCTCTTCCGAAAATGAATCACTGGCATAAAAATCAGATCCAGTAAAATACTGCCCACCTTGTTTCTCATCCTTTTCGGTATGCCTCATCAACAATTTAGCCTCATTTTCGGTTTCCTCTAAGGCTTCTTTTCGCACAGCCTGGTTGTTCAACAGGTTTTTGATGTGTATATGCAGTTCCTCTTCGTCAAAAGGCTTGGTCAGATAGCTGTCGACGCCAATGCGCAGCACCTGCAAACGGTCCTCTTTTCCGGCTCGTGCGGTCAGCATGATGGTTGGTATTTGCCGGGTAGCGGTCGAGCTTTTCAGCTTTTCCAACAATTGGTAACCATCCATCACAGGCATCATCAGGTCGCTGATGATTAAATCGACCTGGTTGGCGCTCTCCTGAAGGAGTTCCAATGCTTTTTGGCCGTTCGAAGCGGTCATAACCTGGTAATCTTGTTCCAAAATCATCCGCATGTATTTTTGCAATTCGCGATTGTCTTCAACAAGAAGCAAAGTGGGTCGTTCGTCTTTTTGCTGTATCGGTGACAGTGTTTCATGAATATCTGACCCCAAATCTTCCTCACAGGGCGAAAAACCATCAATGAGCGATGCATGAAGAGGGAATGTGTCATCCACTTTTTCGCAAGGAAACTCCACGTCAAAAGTTGTGCCTACCCCTAAATGGCTGCTCACCTCTATTTTGCCGCCAAAAAGCTTGGCATACTCATTGCAAATGGCCAATCCGATACCTGTTCCACCGGTTGCGGCACTATCTTGTTGCTGTGTTTGGAAATACCGTTCAAAAACATGCGGCAAATCGTCAGGATGTATGCCTTTGCCGGTGTCGGAAACCTGCAGGTGCATCCTGTCCTTTTTGATAAAAACCGTAACATTGACTTTACCTTGTGGGGGCGTGAATTTAAACGCATTGGATAGCAGGTTGAAAAGTACCTGACGCGTTTTTTCGCGGTCGATCAAACCCATGTAGTCTTTTCGGATTTTAATCAGGTATTGATAATGTACTTCATTCGATTCGAGCAATGATTCATACTGTTGCAGGTAATGTTCAAAAAAAGCAGCAATAGCTGTTGCCTCGGGCAGCAGCTCCATTTTGCCGGCTTCCATCTTGCTCAGGTCGAGTATTTCATTCACAAGACTTTCGAGATTCGCGCTGCCTTGCCTGGCAATTTTGAGCAGCCTGACCTGCCTTTGGGTGAGTTGGTTCTCTTTCATCAGTGTTTTCACCGCACCGGTGATGAGGGTAAGTGGGGTTCGGAGTTCGTGACTTACATTGGCAAAAAAACGGGTTTTGGTTTTGTCAAGGGCATGCAGCTCCTCCGCCTGTTTTCTGGTAAGGGCATTGGCACGCCGCAACCTGATATAGTAGTAGGCAAGGATAGCTCCAAAAATGAAAAACAGACCAATACCCAAAAACAGCCATTGATTTTTGGTTTTTTCGATATTCAACTCCTGGTTTTTTTTGTCGAAATCGTACTTCTTGTTAATTTCAATGATTTGTTGCTGTTTATTACTCTCAAGCAGCCTCAGCTCAGCCTCATGGCTTTTGGCCAGATAAACAAGCACTGAATCCATCAGGCCTATTTCGCGGTAAACAAATGCCTTGAAGTAGTAATTGTGCTGATGATAAAAGTCATCATTTTCAAGGTATTTTTCGGTATAAAAAATTGCCGTATCAATATGTTTGAATGCGTTTTCGTAATCCTTGTTAACTGCATACATATTGGCAATATTGATGTGCATCGTGGTAGAAGAAGTGTACACATTGATTTTCTGGTACAACTCAACTGCCTTCAAGGCATAAGGAAGCGCCGTTTTTTCTTTCCGCTCAAGCAGGCTCAGTAAGAGGTAGCCTTCTGCTTCTTCAAATATTTGATTGAAATCCTGCGCTTTATGGATGGCTCTTTCAACATAAAAATAGGCAGAGTCCTTATTGCCAAAAACCCGGTGCCACGAGGCCATTCGTATAGCAAAAGCAGCATAGATCGAATCTATTTGATGGTTTTGTATCAACTGCTTTGCTTCCTGAAGGCTTGCATATGCTTCTTCAGCCTGCTGATTAATCTCCTGTATTTTGGCAATCTCGCGGCACACATTTGCCAAAACCGCCCACTCCTTGTTTTTGCGGCTTTCATCTTTCAGGTTCCATAAAAAACCGAATGACGTCACTTCTTCTGTCGAATGAAAAAGAGCCAATCCATGAACCATTCTCACCCGAAACCCAAAATGCGTATCATAACGGCCTTCACTTTTCAGCTGTTTCATCAGGGGCTCCGTGATACGAACCGCCCGATCGCCCTGCTGGGCTATCATCAGTCTTTCTGCTTCACGGAGTGCGACCTCCATGTCGTAGGGATTGCTATAAGCCTGCTGAGCTGTTACCGGTGTCTCCATCAAATAGACCGCAAGCATCAGGCTTATTTTAACGAGGCTGCCGGCAAACAAAAGAAGGGCTTTCGCAGCATGTTGAATGATGCGACCGCAAGTTGACCTGAGTGTTCTGTTGCCCCGTGAATGATAGAAGCGATGCGCTGCCCGGCGCAATTTTAGTGCATTCAAGCGATTTGGTTTTTCTGTTGGTGTATAATAACTGCCTTTCTGTACCTGCGTTTCGCCGCACAGAATCAATAACCTCCCTGAAAAAACCGTAATGTTGTTTTTAGTTTTGTAAACACAAAGAAAAGCATTTTTTCAAAAAAGCAACAATATCGCTCCTTTAATAATCGAATGAAAAAACAGCAGGTGCTTAGGGTTTTATTCTATGCCCTGGCGAAGAAATTAGTGAACTGTCTCTATTTTCAAAACTATGCGGATTTCGAAAACTCATCACAAGCAGATCAGCACCGGTAATGGAAATGTATAAATCTACACTGTCAAAAATGAATGTTAAATCACCGGTATGTTTTTGAATTCAGCAGCGTAGTGAATACCAATATTATTCGAAAAAAGTATTTTAATGGATGACAGCAAATATACATCCGCTGGAAAATCCACCGTTTGAAATGTATGCAGCAGACTGATGCCCTCATCCAAAAAATCTTTCTTCGTTTCATTTCTCTTCAAGCTACCCGTGCTGCCATCAGGGAACACCAGTTTAGCCAAACCATACTTCCTACTATCCTGATCGGTAATAAAAGATCCTTTCAGAAATCGGATAAAACTGCTGTTGTTAATATGCTTTGCTGTAATCTTTACATCAAAAACGAGCGCATTTTCTTTCCTGATACAATGAATCAATTCAAACGTTATGGCTTCTTGATTGGCACATTGCACATCAACTAAATAAACCGGCTTCTTCTTGCCTGGCCCATAATCCCCCATCAGGCTGTATATTTCAACAGTTTTACTGGCACTTATTTGGGCAGTGCCTAAAACGGATGCCTTACCTACGTCGATAATGCGCGCATTGATGCGTACCTTGTCGCCCAGATCTGTAATCGTCCCCACAACAATCGCATCAGCACCCAAGGTGCGACCTACTTCAGAAGCTTCTGCTTCATCGATGATACCACTGACCGTTTTATATTGCTCGGCTAACACCTGATCCAGTTTACTTCGCTCAATAATATTGAACTTACCGGTATGAAAAAAACAATTGATCAATTCCTCCGAAACAAAGCTGCTAAAATCTATTTCGTGCCCGTTTAAGTCAGTAAATTTCAAGATCGCAATTTCTCTGACCGAACGCCCTGTCAGGCTGGATACGATCTGATTTGTAAGGCTGTCTAGTTGACCTTCAAGTGTGTTCGATAATGGCCTGTCTGCCATTTTTCTGGGGTGTTTGACTACCGTACAACCCCAGAATAGGAAAACGGTTCCAAAGGTGACAATAATCAAACAACTTAATATACTGAATCGACTCCGCAAAAAACTGAATAACTGCAAATGATGCATTTTCATACGATTGGTTTTGAATATTTTACGATAGACTATTGCAAACACTTATCTCCCACAGCTGCATGTTTGATCTATGAGAACGAACTTAGCCCAAATCAGTAGTTGAAGGCCTTTAAAGCCAAACGATCTGTTGGGTTAGGTTCATCCTGTCCTGGCCATAGTGCACCTTAGCAACAATGGTTTAAAATTATGAATTCTAATACAATTACAGTTATTCTTACAAAATATTTACCATACTTGTTATGGGCGCATCAACTCAACCAGAATTGCCAAATAAAGGTCAAAAAAAATGACAAGTTACAAAAAAACCCGAACAACCTCAGCCGTTCGGGTTTGTGGCATCAGCCGGAGGCAACTAAGCCGTTGCAGCCAGGCTGTTAAGGGTAAAATTAATCACAACACTGTCATCTGTTCCCAGCGTAACCGGAACAATATCCGGCACTGAGTAGCCAGGCGCATGACAACTGATGGTATAATCGCCTTCGGGCAACTCATCAAACAGGTAATACCCATCTGATTCTGTCAGGATCACATGGCTGTTCTCGACCAGGTTCACCGTGGCATTGGGCACTGGCTGCCCGGTAACCGCATCAGTCACCATGCCCGAAATATCAGATAAAGCTGTTGGTTCAGTAGCATAACGCCGGCGTGCTTTCCTCCTGCGCAGCGCCATATACCGGCTGTAAAACACCGGTTCGTTTTGTTTGTACATCAGGGCAAACGAATCGAAATAAAGCCTGAGCATGCCGTTGAGCTCTTTGACCAGGGCAGCTATTTCGTTGCGTGCTGCCTTGCGCTCCGATACACGGGTACCGGTTTCCTGCATCTGACTCTCAAAACTCTCCGACTGACTCCTGAGTGCAGTAAGCTGCTCTGTAGTGATTCCTATCGTTGCCAGCTGATCCGGGTATTGTTCCAGCGAATCACAAATCTGCTGGCACAACTCACGCAAGGTAAATGAACTTGCATTGTATATGCTGCTTCTGTGCTCGTCAAGGAGGTTATACATCAGCTGCTGATTGTTCTCACGGGCCAGCACCATGCCTCTGCGCACCACCATTTTGAGATGCTCACGCAATTGCTCACGGCTGCTTTGCTGCTGACTGTAATAGGGCGATACCGGTCGCAGCAACTCGCTGATCCTGCTGCCAATAATTGCCACTTTGCTTTCAAACTGTGTCTTCGCTTCCAGTTCTACTAACGCGCTGCTGAAGAGTGTCTCATACTCATTCAGAAGACTGATGATTTGCTGAAATTTCTGAAATTTCAATATCTCTTTTGTCATTATTTTATTTTTTTTGTAATGGGTATCGGGATCAATGTTCATGTTTCGTGTACAAACGAAAATGAGTGAGTCTGAACACAGATGTACTGATACACATTAAGTTTTTAAAAAAAGAACTTTTGTCGGCCTTGCCCCTCATATACCTCACCAACAACAGTCTACTGCTGAAGGTATGGCCGCGACACAGACAAAACCTGGGTTGTCGCTGCAGTTAGGACAACACAGGTGGCGACAGCCCGAGCGTGGGCTTGCCCATACTGCGGGTGTTGAGCTTGCGCCTGTCGATAGGATAGATGAATTCGGTTCCTGCTTGTCTGTTTTTGAATTTCCTTGCCGAACGGTCTGTATAACGAACTACCTGAAATGTCCTGTTGGCACGGTAGATCACTTCCATTGTATGGATACTTTCCAGGTCTGCCAGCATGACCTCCAGCCATTCTTCTGTTTTCATATCCCGCATCCTGGTGATTTGTCGGGCATAATCGCTGTCGGCAAAATCCGGGACTACGTCCATCTCTCCCAACAAGCGCATGGCTGTGGTGAGGACCTCGTCAGTAACAGGAAGTTTTTCGATGGTTTTTCTTCTGCGCCACAAAAAGATGATGGCCGCAATGGCGCCACGCAGGAGCGTGAAGAAGGTGAATTTGGTTTGGTTGTTTTTCATGTCGCAGGCTTATCTGTTGGTTGGTATATATTTTGCACCTTGTTGCGGCAGGGTGCTGTTGCTGCGCCATCTCAGTAAAGTATGGTAAAGAACGTCGGGGGTGCTGAAGTGTATCAGCCTCAGTCCGGGGATACGCAATCCTTGCCACCAGCCTCCATAGCCCAACAGGACTGTCTGCTGACTGATGGCGTATTGGATGACGGCTTTCTCGTAGGCGGTGCAACCATCGATGTGCAGGCTGCGATCGGCTTGCAGCACGGCTGCCGGTCCGATCTCAAGCAAGTCGACACGCGATGTGGCGATGGCCTTTGCTATCCATTGCCTTTTGGCCGGGTCGACCTCGCTGCACAGGGCTGCCGGTACGATGGGCCGGTATCCCGCTCTACATATGTTAATCAGGCAATCCGGTGCCTCCGGCGCCTGCAAAAAGTCTGCTTCTGCTATTAATATATTGTTCATAATCAAAGTAATTAAAAATGAATTCCTGAACTGTCCTTACAATGGACTTAGCTTGTTCAGTGAAGCTGATGAATGCTTTCATGTGCTTGTTAATTTGATGTTCGCGGGCGTAGCTTATACATGCTTGATACCCATACTGATTCTTTTGATAAACTATATTTCTTGTTTTCTGTTGGATTGGATTGTGCCCCACAGCTAACAGCACGCTTGCAGGATGTACTGCCGGTCTGTCGACTTCAAAAGTGCGATGTTGGCTGTGTCTGTCCATCTTAAAAGGCTTCTTTGATGAGGTTTTTTACTTCGTAAACCTTCAGCCGCAACAGCTCTGCTGCCTTGCCTACCGTTACTTTTTCCTGTGCCAGCGCGCGCAGCACCAGCGTTTCGAAACGTTGTGTTTCTTCTTTGCCCTTGTACGACCCCAGTCTTTCTTCTTTGTAATGGTTGTTGTCGGCAATCCAGCTTTTGAAGCGGAGCAATCGCCGGTACGAGATCAGGCCTGTTTCTTCTGCCCTGTACATCAGCGCCTGTATCGAGATGCCATATACCTCCTTGATCTTGATGAGCTCACTCAGGTAGATCGTGTCTTTTTGGTTGCCTAACAGGTTTTTTAACAGGCGGGCGGGCATCAGGGCGGCTCCGGCAAAGCGGTGGCAGCATTTCTCTTTGGCCTCATTGCTCATGCCGGCATCGAACTGCAGCATCAGGTGTGCCAGCTCGTGCAGGGCGGTGAAGCGTCTGCGTTCCACGGTCATATTGCTGTTGATCACCACCACACTGATGCTTTTGTTCACCTTCAGCGCCATGCCATCGAAGGCATCGGGCGCATCCAGCTCAATCACCTTTACATATTGGTCTTCGAGCAGTCCGTAAATATTGATCAGGCCTTTCTCGTCGAGGCCGAGCTTTTGCAGCCACAGCATGGCCGCCACCTCTGCCTCCTCAGCGCTGTGCACCACGAATCCTTCTATTGGGTTTACGAAGTGCTCGTCCATCAGCAGCAGCTTTTCTGTCTCCAGATAGCGCTCCATCAACTCTGATACCCGGGCTCTCACCGATTCTTCTTCCTTGACCGAAAGCCGGCTCTTGGTGCGGAAATCGACATTGTCGATCTCTACGCTCTGCGGCCTGAAGAAATAATCAATCGGCAGGTCGAGCACCTTGATCATGTGCTCCAACACAGCCATCCGTGGCAGGATCTCGCCGCGCTCATAGCGTGCAATGGCATTCTTGGTGACTTGCCTGTCGAGCTTCTCAACCAAGTCGTCCATGCTCAGCCCCCGGATCAAACGGGCTGTCTTCAAACGCATACTAAATACTTCCTTGTCCATGATTGTGTTTGTTAAGGTGGGTACTCTTGCGCGTTTTGTGGGCGCAACCAATGCCAACAAACAAGGCCAAGCCTCCCGGCTTGTTGATATTGTTGCTCAGTATCGGTTGCGTGTTTCTGGTCATTTTTGTAATTTTATGTCTGAATTTATGCTTTCAAATATTTCTTTTCGGTGTACATACGTGCAAAGATAGCACATATATGTACACCTTGTCAAGAGAAAACAGCTTCAACTTATCAACACTTTTCGTGGTTGATTTGGTCTCAAACCTGAAAATCAAAAGCTTAGGTAAATTTTTCTGTTGATATCCTTTTTTTTAACAGCAGCTTGTTCGCTGTCAGGCCTTAGCAGCTTTTTCCAGGGGTTAGGCGGATGTCTTTTTCCTGTTCCATTTTTTGCTCCCTTCCTAGCTCCTGTAAAATCAGGCTTTCTGTCTGCTTTGTTATACATATGTACGACAATTGTACGACAAATGCAAAACATAGTATCATTTTGTACACTGCTCTTTCCATTTTAACCCTTGATCCAACAACAGCTGATCTTCCTGAAGAGGCCATGTTGGGTTCTTCATGAAATACAGCATGAATTGAAGGAGCTAAACAAGGGGCTTGTGGACTTCCCTCGCAATTCGGAAAGCCTCCAATAAAATCTAAACTTCTTTAGAAAAGGTTGGCTTTATTGTTTCTTTTTAGTTATATTCTCCAACGCTTTGAGGCTTTCCAAATAGTTTTTCTCTGCTTCGCTCAATGTTTTTTGCTGGTACTTTTTATATTCTGTAGTAGCTTTTTCAATGGCAACTTCGTGGCTGACGGAACCTGCTCCCAGCAATAGTTTCTCTCCACTCATGGTCAAAATTTTATCCAAATGTTCAGCCCAATCTTTCATGGTCATTGTCTGCTCCCGTTCGGCCTGACGTTCGGCAAAATCCAGATACCCCGACACTATTTGTCCAAGCGAACGAAGCTCTTTCTCGTCCAGATAATTTTTTGCGACCACCACATCTTTCAGGTAAGGACGATTGCCCGGGAAAGTCATCAAACCCATAAATTCCTTTTCTGCATCGGCACGGGTGTAAATTACTTCAGCGGCTGTTTGACCATGCACTGCATAGTGAATTTTGTTTTGCACTTTCTTGAAAAATGCAATGGAAACCTCGGCTTTTGGGTCGTAATCGATACTGGTTGCGTAAATATCGAGCACCTGACGGTAAAACACTTTTTCGGATGCACGAATGTCGCGGATGCGTTGCAACAGTTCTTTCCAATAACCGCCGCCACCTAAATTTTTCAAGCGTTCGTCATCCATGGTAAAACCTTTGCGGATGTATTCGTTCAGGCGTTTGGTGGCCCACTGACGGAACTGTGTGCCACGCAACGATTTTACACGGTAGCCAACCGAAATGATAACATCGAGGTTATAATGTTTGACCGATATTTCCTGCGTTTTTCCTTCCATGGCGCCGTGTTGAGTGGTTAGTCGGAAATTCCGACAAGCCACTTCTTCGTTTAATTCACCTTCTTTGAAAACGTTATTGATATGTTCGGTAATGGTGGTACGAGCTTTGCCAAATAAAGCGGCCATTTGCTCCTGCGAAAGCCAAACCGTTTCGTCTTCGAAACGAACATCAACCGCTATTTTTTCGTCCTCGGTTTTGAATAAAATAAAATCTGATAGATTATTTTTCATCATTATCTTTCAACTTCTTATTCTCTTTTTTAGGAGGTAGAAAGTTTTCACCGGTTACTACTTTCTTACCTGTTTTTTGTTCCAGTGCAACACGCGCATCTTTGGCAATTTTACCACCTTTTTTACCGGCAACTGCATTCTGCTTAACACCTTTTGCTTTGTCAGTTTCGGCAATCTGGCGGGTTGAGAGTTCGGCTAATGCCGTAAAAATCAATTCTGCCTCACTCATGTGGTCGCGAAGGTTTTGCGATTTCAAGCCTTTCAGGTTTTTATGTTGCTTTACGGTAACACCGCTCCATTCCTGATGAATAATATTAGTGAGCAAAGCAAATTCATCTTGTTCCTTCACGCCACTTTCTTTCCAGTAATCAGTTAGTTTGTTGCGGGTTTCCTGGCCGGTCATGCGTTGCTGTATCCACTTTTCGCTGCGTCCCATTTTCTGCCAGTTTTCGCGGGCCCTGGCCATGCTTAGCGATGGGTCCTGTATTTCCTGTACACGCTCGTAACCCACTTTTGCCAGCCATTGTTTAAATGGTTCGGCTTTGGGCGATGGAATGGATTGGATGATACGAAAAATCCCTTCTACCGTGGCTACATCAGTCATCCTCATTTTACCATCACCAGCTTTCAGTTTCAACTGTCGACAAATTGTCGACAGTTCGAATCCGTCCTCGGTTTTTACCCGAAGCTTCATCTTAAACCAATAATCACGAGGGTTTGCGCTTCCTGTGAGTGCCTCAACGATATCAATTACCGAAAAATACCATACTTCGGTTTTCTCGTCGTAATGCCTGCGGATTTGTTTACTTTCAAATACGGCTATCGTGTTTTTACTTTCCATTTTTACCTCCTCTATTTACCCGTTTCATTTCCTGCCTTCAATGATGTTAATCTCTTCAATAGTTTGCAGTTTCAAAAGTGCCGCACTTATGGGGTGTTTTGGGTCGGAAAATTCTTTGTAAACCTTCTCAATGGTTCTCAAACTCTTATCTTCATCATTATTTAAATCTGGTAAATCTTTCAAATATCTAAAGACCTCTGCGCCTCCTTTTTTTATTTCCTCAGTTAAATACAATTCATAAACCATTGCATCCGAAATTCTTTTGAAAAATGTGAAAAACTCTTTTCTAATATTTTTTGACGTCATCAATGCTGTTACCACAAATTCAATTTGCCTGTTGTAGTCATTGTTAATTACTAATGGTATATTATCCAAATCATAATTCTTTAATTGAGGTGTGCTATCAATATTTGTTACAAGTTCATTTAAATAATACCAACTTATAAGAGTGGAATTTAGAATTAAAAGAATATACTTAGATTGATTATGCTCGAAAAAATCATAAAGAAAGTATAGAGACTGTTCTGGATATATCCCAGTGTCATCATATGCTGCGATTATTGTGTTACCCGTTTTACGCAATAAGACTTTAGGTTTCTTGCCTAGTTTCACTTCGTCTCTTGTCCTTCCACTAAGATTTTCTGGTTTAAATTCAAAATAAAGTTTCTTATCAATTGAAAAACTGGAAATACAGTTGCCTTTAATAACTTCAATTTGTTTATTATTCTCTTTTGTTTCTGTAAGCAAGTATGACTTGCCACCAAATCCAGAAGTAGTTTTGCAAAAATTTGATAAAGGACTTCCTTTGTGTTTTAATCTTTTTATTAAATTTTGTACCGCAACATTAATATAGCTTTTGAAAATATATTCGCTATCAGTTCTGTATACTTTTGAATCAATTAACAGCCATTCGGAATTCATATTGTATTTGACTCTTATATCATATTCTTTCTGTTTCATTTTACATACAATGAAAGTCATTGTATCTGCTATTACACTTTCAAATTTCCATCGATAAATAATTTCAAGTAGTTTATTCTCTTCTATAAACTTTTTCCTTAAATAGGACATTGAAGAATTATTTCCTAACCTATCTGGAACAATTAATGTAAGATGACCTTTTGATTTCAAAAGCAATAAACCCCTAAGTATAAAATATTCATATAAATTAGGCATTGTAGTATTACCATCGTATATGCGAATGTATTTTTGAATATTTCTTTTATTTTCTTCTATCCCGTGTTTACCGATTAATGATACCCAAGGTGGATTTCCAATGACAATATCGAAGTCATTGCTAAAGCCAAACATTGTCTCAGTATCAAAAAAATCAGCTGGATTAATTGGGTCAAAAGGATTCCAACCTGCCATTTGACCAGCTACATTTTTTGTGTAACCACTATTTTCCAATGCTTGTTGTAATTCTTCACGCTTTTCTTTTTCTTTTTTCTTTAAAGCTTTTTTAGCGTAGTATTTACGGGTAAAGAATATTTTATGACGGATAGATGCCAGTTCCTTTTCCAGTTTTTCAACATCACCAGCCATCAAAGTCATTTGCTGGGGTTTATCTAGCCCAACTAAAGTATTTGCTGCTACAAACTTGGTTTCCAGGTTGGGCATGCTCAATATGTTGCGGTTAGGTTTATCGTCGTTTACCTTTTGGTCAACAATAAGCGAAATAAAAAACCGCAATTTTGAAATTTGAATGGCAACTTGCTGAATATCCACGCCGTAAATGCAGTTCTCAATTAAGAATAGTTTACGGGCATAATCGGGGTAGTTCATACTCAGGTCAAATGCTTTCTCAATTTCATTTAATCTTATCTTCCGTTCTTCAGAACTGTTTTCAAGCCTGTAAACCTCAGCAGTTTCATCAATTGCCCTTTGAATTTGCAGTTCGTTCCATTTTTTATTTTCAGGGTCGAGTTTATTCAGCAAATCAACCAAACGATGAAGCACACCCATAGGAAACGCACCTGAACCACAGGCAGGGTCAAGTATTTTGGCTTCGCTGATTGCTTTAATCAGCGAGTTTGTTTCTGCATCTGAAAACTCTGGTAAATCAACAGCATGTGAAAACAATTCTCTTAAACGGTTTTCAGTTTCATCCGAATTATCCAAATGTTGTTTAAAATAAGCAATCAGACTTTCGTCAACCATGTAGTTTACAATTTCACGGGGCGTGTAAAAACTACCGGTTTGCTTACGGGCTGTAGTTTGCGTTTCGGGGTTGTAGCTTGCCAAAAGATTTTCAAATACCTTTCCCAACAACTCAGGGTCAAGTGCAATTTCTTCTTCTAGCGGTGTGTTTTCAGTAATGGTGAATTTGTAGCTGTCTAGTATATTAATTAAACCTTCAACTTTGTATTTCTTACCTTTAGTTCCATATTCTGAATTTAAGTCCAGAATAAATTCGTCGGCAAAGAAGAGTTTGTCAGGAACAAAAGCTTGTCGCTTTTCGGTGCTGCTAAAACCATCGTAACGAATTTCTTTGTTTCCTTCTTTAAAGTCAAGACATTCAAATAAACCGCCATTCAAAAAGGGTACAGTTGAAAAGAGTTCCAATGCCTTTTCAGGTGCTGTAAAATAATCCTGATAACGGTATTTGGTTTGGTCGAGATACTGGTCGTTTCCGGTTTTTGGCAAAGTATTGATAAAGCGTCGTTTCTCATCTTTGTTTTCTTCTGTGATATCCTTGTCCATTGGCGTGTTCAGCGTTGCAAAAAACAGGTTTTGCAAGATTGCCCGGTAATAAACCGATGAATCCATGGAATGCGGCTGAAAATTTTTCAGGATGGTTTTAAGTTTCTTCTGCTCAAACAAGGAATCAGGGACAAGATTTTTTTCTTTGATAAACCAAACAAAAATTAAACGGGTCAATAACCTGATAACACTTTCCGAATTGTAAACCGTGTCGTCTTTGTCGTCGTTTACATCGTTAGGGTAATTCACCGAACGAATCGCCCACAGATACCAGTTAAATAATTCGCTGTAAAAACGTTTGTTGAGTTCCTTTGTATCCAGTGTTTTTTGCCAGGCGTTGTGCAATTCCACAAAGTTTGTGAATTGGTGCTTGCTTTTTAATTCGTCAAACGATAAATCGAAAAGTATTTCAATATGCGCCCTGTGCGGATTTTCAATGTTTATGTCCTTGATTAAAGTAACTTTTTCAAGAACGTCTTTGGTTTCATCACGCTTGTGTAACCTACGATTGATAACCGATAAAGTAAGCGTTTTGCCGTGTTTGAACAGAATCATGGCAGGCATCGGGAACAAACGGTTTATTTCGCGTGTAATGATTGAAAGCTCTGTTCTGGTGTAAGTAGTATTGCTCAGTTCGATTACAAAAAACAAATAGGTTTCAATGATGGTCTGGTCAACCCTTTTTGTATCAAAAAGTGAGGCTTGTCTTGAAACTTCTTCTTTTGACAACTGAAATAGCAAATCAACATATTTCCATTCGTTTACCTTGGCTTTTTGAATATCAAAATTCTTGTCCCCAATGTAGTTGTCCTCAAACTCTTCAAAAGTCGGGCTATCCAAAGGAGCTTGTTTTTCGGATGTATAACCCAAATTTTCAAAAAATCTCAAACTTGTTTTAGTGAGATTTCCCTGTCCAAATTTTGATAAGGATTCTTTTATTAGTGATTTAGTTTGTTCGGCTGTCATAGTACTACTTTATAATTAACCAGGTAACCAGTTCAAAATTATTGGTTTCATTTATCCGTTTCGACTTTGGAATTAACAAGGCTCCTCTGTCATTTCCGGTAATCTTTTGGCTGCTTCGCTTATTGAAAACCCTGCTTATTTCACTCACTGCCTTTTTTATCAGTTCAGTGTATAGGTCCATGTTTTCGCCATTTTGAGTTTCGGCATTAAACAGGTCGCACAATTCTTCAAATGGCTGAACTTTCCCGGAACACATTAAGCGATAGATTTCAAGAATTTGTTTTGCATTAGTATAATTAAACCTTACTTGTCCATCATCACGGATATACACCAAAAAATAGGGTTGTAAGGGATTAACTTCTTCGTTTCCTTCGGTGTCGCCCTTTTGTTTCAGGCAATAAACGACACCCGGTTTTATGATATCCTTTTCTGTAGTTGAAAATTTTTCAACATCCAAATAATTTGCAAAATCGCCCGATGGGGAAGGAACCACAGAATACAAACCAAATGGAGCTTCTTCCAGTTTCTTTCGGTTGTTTTCCAGAAAATTGAGCAGTTCAATTCTGAAGTCGTCCAACGTGAAATCAGTCAGAGAAATGCTTTCGTTCATATCTTCAAGGTCGAGCACTTCATCTTTTAATTTCTTCAACTGCTTATTGCGGTATTTTAAATCATCTTCAATCAATTCCTCTATTTGGCTTGTGGCTAAAACATTGTCATCCGCAGTCGCCGTTACATCAACCAAAGCCATTCGGGCTTCAACCCGTTCTTTTAGGTTAATGTAATTGTCAAGGTCTTTGGTAGGCCAGAAGTTTACCAATTGAATTTTATTGTTTTTGCTCCCCAATCGGTCGATACGACCAAACCGTTGAATGATGCGAACCGGATTCCAGTGTATGTCATAATTTATTAAAAAGTCGCAATCCTGTAAGTTTTGTCCTTCACTAATACAGTCTGTTGCTATCAATAAATCAATTTCACCTTCCTGGGGCAAACCTTTCATCATGTTTCGTTTCTTAGAAACAGGAGAAAAGTTTGTAAGAATGTGGTTATAATCGCTTTTCCCAAAAGTTGTTTTGGTTTCAGAACCCGCAACTAAAGCAATATTGACTTTGTTTTCTTTTGCATAACCAGCAAGACATTCGTAGAGATATTTTGCTGTGTCGGCAAATGCTGTAAAAACTATTACCTTTTTATTGCTTTCGTTAAGCGATTTATTCCATTTCTCGGAGATGAGTTTCTTTAAATCGTGCAGTTTTGCATCCCGGTCGGGAGTTACTGCCACCGAGAAGTTATAAAGCTTGTTTAACGCTTCTCTGTCTTTCTCCAAGTCAATTAACCACGTTTCGAGGTCTAAATCTGCCAAATCAAATTTGAGTTTTTTACCAACCTGCCCTTGTTCCAATTCTTCTCCGTTTTCTTCCATTTCTTCCTCGTCAGGCTGATAATTATCCAAATTTTCTTCCTGCGATTTTGGTTTGGTTTTTAAAAACTCTTTGATTTTCACTTCAAGTTTTTCAATCTTCTGAATGGTTCTGTCCATTGATATTTCAAAGGATTCAATAGAACTTTCAAGCCTTTTCAGAAAATTTACTTTCATCATTCCGATTAAGAAATGTTCACGGTCACTCTGCCTGAATGCAAGAACTCCCGACGTTTTTGCAAGTTCCTCGTATTTCTCTTTCTTTTCTTCAACAATGTATGCCGATGGATTGAACACAGACAGTTTGTATTGCAGAATAATTTTATTCAACTCGTCGTAAGTGAAAAACCTGTTTTTTAAGTCAATTGCAGAATATATTGCATGAGGTTTTAGTCTTTCCGGGAACTTTCCAATTTCTTCTTCGGCTTTGTAAAAACTCTTAATGTGTTTACGGCTTCGGGCAATGGTTAATTCATCAAGCAATTTAAAGAATGATGAATCCAGTCGTTCAATTAATTGTTTTACAGTTCTGTTTTGGTTTTTCTTGTCTGCCCAAAGTGTGAATAATGTTTGTGCATTTTTTAAAGCCAATCCGATGTCTTTGATTTGAGTTGAATCAAACATTGCATCGCTTTTCCCTTCGGTAATCAGGAAAATCTGGTTACGTAAATCACGAAGGTTATTATTAACCGGAGTTGCAGAAAGCATCAATACTTTGGTTTTTACTCCTGATTTTATGATTTTTTCCATCAGCCACTTTGCCCGGTTCATCCGTGTATCACCGTTATGTCTGGTTTTATCCATTGGATTTCCCCTGAAATTGTGGCTTTCGTCAATTACGATTAAATCGTAAGCTCCCCAGTTAAAGTTCTCCAAATCGATTCCGTTTGCATCTGATTTCCCAGACTCCCTTCCCAAATCAGTGTGATAAAGTACTGAATAGTTGAACCTGTCTTTGGTAAACGGATTGAGTGAATTGTTCTGGCTTGATTGGTAAATTGTCCAGTTGGCTGAGAGTTTTTTGGGGCATAAAACCAAAACACGGTAATTCAAAAGTTCAAAATAACGGATAACTGCGAGTGCTTCAAATGTTTTACCAAGGCCAACGCTGTCAGCGATGATACAACCGTTATGTTTTAAAATCTTATTAATTGCTCCCTTTACTCCGTCTTTCTGGAATTCATAAAGCATGTTCCAGATTTCACTTTCAAAGAAACCGGTTTGTCCGGTCAGCAAACCACCTTTTTGTTGCTCGTCAAGGTAATTTTCAAAAATGTGGAAAAGTGTCTTGAAATAGATAAACTCAGGTTCATTCTCAACATAAAGTTGTTCCAGATATTTTAGAACCTGGTCTTTTACATCTTCAACAAGTCCGGTATTGTCATCCCACAATTCTTGAAACCACGCTTTTAAATCTGCTCTGTCACGGTCGTTGTCGACAATTAGGTTTAATTCAATATTCGGACTTCCACCAAGTCCAAGTCCGTTTACCGTAAAATTTGAACTTCCTATAATTGCTTTCTCAATGCCACTTTGTTGTGTAACATGGTACATTTTTCCATGCAGGAAATTTGGTTTTACCATCGATTTGATTTCAACTTTTTGTTGAATCCAATCTGAACATTCTTTGGCAACCGCTTTTTGTGTCATCCGGCTTTCAATCGGAATCACAATTTTATCGTCCTCAATTTTGAAATCTCTCTTGTTTGTCTTTGTTGGGTCAAGTGATTTAATGAAAGTTGGCTCGCCGAAAAGAAACTTTAATTTGTTAATCGAGTCCAATTGTCCTTTCAAATGGTTGTAAGCATAAATTGTGAAGTATGCCGAAACAATTGATAAATCTGATTCTGATTTAATATTGTCAATCAGGAATTGTCCAACAGTTCCCCTGTTTTTGTTATCCCTGATAGATGAAAGATTTATACTCATAAATTAATTTAGTTCAGTTTCTTAAAAATCATAAAAATACAGATAAAGCTTCAACAAAGCACACGGTGTGTCGGCAAAATTGCAGCTCTTTTGCAAGCATTTGTTTCAGCGTTTACTCACGCTATTTTGCAAATGTGTGCAATGAGGGTCAGCAATTGTTTAAAAAAAAGTGCGGTGGGCAATAAATAAAAAACATTTGGTCGGATTGAATGTCGGCTTTCTGGAATTGTCAATATTTCGTTTTTCTGTTCTTTCACAATGGTTAACTTTTCAATTTTAGTACTGTCGTCTGTCTTTTAGCACTTGGCGGTTACGGATGGGTATATGAAACGTTTGGCATTTCAAAGCGATTTCCTATCAAACCGTTGCAATGTTTATTAAATGTACCTCCCTTAATATGAGCACTTTCCGCCAAATGTTTTATATACCGTGTTGGCATTTCGTTGTTTATTCACTTGCTATTACTTCTAAATCAATTTTATAAGTTTCTAAAAGATGATTTTCAGTTACAGCTAATAATTCTAATTGTTGTTCAGAAGCTCTATCTTTCGATAAGCCTGGCTGAACGATATAAATTTTAAAATCAGTTTTATAAAATCTTTTACTTTTCTCTTTTATTAGCGCTAAATTTTCAATAGTTCCTTTTTCAAAACGAGTGTTATTGCCATTTGAAACTCTCCTAGACTCTCTTTGAATCATATGTCTAAATAATTCAAAACCACCTTTACCTTTCCAAAATACGCTTTTTTGTGCCTGACCGCAAACTTCGTATAAGTCACTTATTCTTGCACCGGCATTTTCATCATGCGAATATTTTAAGTGATATAATTCAACCACTAATTTCTTTGCAATATCATCAACTTTTACCGTAATCAAATCAGCTGCTTCACCAGAACTATCGTCATCAAATATTATATCAAAATCTTTCCTCTGAAGTTCCGTAATCACCTTATGTTGTATATTCCCGGTAGCTTTTTGCTCTCCTTGAGATTCCTCTCTTATATTAACTCCTGTCCAGTTCCACGCTCTAATTTTATTACGTTCATATGAACTTCCATTAAAAATAAAATCAACGAATTGATTTCCTTCTAACCATGCACCATTAAAAAACCTGATAATCGGAGAGTAGCTATAAAAGTATTCAGTTAAAGTATGTGTTGTTGCTCCAAAAAGTATAGAACAAGGATTTTCAACGTTGATAAAAGCAAAATTATCAGCATTTATTTCCAATCTGTAAACTGACCTTATTCTCTCATTATATAGAACAATATTTATATCACCAGTTTCTGACGGATTAAGCAATTCTAATTCAAATGAATCAAGAGGATAATTAAAATCATTATGAACAATAAAAACAGATTGCTCATTCTTTTTATAAATTTCGTCATTCCATTCAACAGTAATTGGCATTAGCTCTGGACGACTATCAATTTTGTGAGGATAAATTGCTCCACTTAGAATTGTGTTAGGGTCTATTGTTTCATCAAGCAATTTGTCACCTGTATAATCGCACCATTTTATCAGCTCTTCTATATTGCCATTTTTTCTTGTCCAAACTCGACCTTTGTAAGAACATCCAATAGAAACTTTTTCTCCATTTTCAAAGCCAACTCCAAAAATATTGGATTTAATCTTGTTTAATAATTGAACAGGACTAAGAGCTGGCTCAATATCTTCCCCTGTATACATGGTAAAGTTTTTTTGTTTCCCAAGTTGCTCCTTTAATCCAACGTTGTTGATTTTTAGTCTTGTGATTTTCCCCAAACTACGGTATACATCTTCAGCATTGATTGGAGATGCAGTCCCTAAAGATACAGCTTCCGCAAGTTTTTCAAACATACTGCCATTTGCCGAACAATTTATATAAAGTAATTGCTGGGCTTGATTCCAATAAACAACATATAAAGTCCACTCTAATTGATAAATATCTTTTAAGTCACCCCATTTAATAGAAACTTTATTTCCTGTTACAATCACAAGAGTTCTTTTTTCGCTGTTTATATCTGAGTAAACTTGGTCAAAGTTATCAATACCGATTATTCCTTTTTCAAAGTTATTTGGTTGCCAAGTATCTGTATTTGTTTTATATACAACGGTACTTAATGCAGGTCTAATATTTTGAAGTTGTATTTCATCAGGAAACTTATCGAATCCCTGCATAAATTCATATAAACTCTCTTGTTCTCTTGTATTATCATCCGAAATAATTGGTAAAATTTGATTCCAATCTGAATCTAGTGAATATAAAGATTGAAGTTCTTCTGTAACCTCGACATTGGCAAGATTAACAATTATAGAAGCATTACCAAGGTTATTGTCTCTATTCGTTCTCGTAAATCGACCCGCTAATTGTAAGGTAATTGGCAAACTCTTTTTAATATCATGAAATGCTGCAATTTTCAGTTCAGGCATGTCAAAACCTTCACCAAACATATCAACACATATTATTATTCGTGTCTCGTAGTTTGTAATCTTCACAATTGCTTCTCTTTGTTCTTCCTCTTTTAAACCCGTATGAGCTTGAATAGGATTTAAATCCTCATATTGTCTGTAAATTTCATATACTTCATTTGCTCTTTTAGTTGAATTTACTCTAGCCATGAGGATATGATTGTTGCCAGCTGCAAGGTCTGCTCTCAATATTTCGACTGCTTTTTCAGCAATTGACTTATCGTATTCGTTAGCATTAAACTCATATATTGGATGATATTCAATTTTTTTAAAATAGCCTTCCTCTTGAGCTTTATTGAGAGGATAGTTGAATATTATCTTCCCTCCTATGGATTTATCGTCATTACGGAATGGCGTTGCTGTAAATTGCAATATATATTTTTCTTTAAATGCTTTAATAAATTCCCTCCAAGTCTTTGCAGCAATGTGATGCGCTTCATCAATAAATAGATGGGTACAATATTCTGCTACATTAGATTGAATTTGAGGACTTAACTGCCCTACAACACTCATGGTAGTGATTATAACATTACAGTTTTCAAAGAATTCCTTCACTTCCTGCTCTGTTTGTGGTCTGTGTTTTAAAATTCCAACTCTTGGAAAAAGGCTAGTCTCATTAACTATACCTAATTGTTTTAATAATCCAAGAGTAATAAATTTCTTAGCTAATTGAGTGCGTAATGCATCTGATGGAACAACAATTATTATTCTTTCGCAACTTGCTGTAATAAATAAAGAAAGCATTGTTTCGGTTTTACCTGTTCCAGTCGGCATAACAATAGTTGCGGGTTCTTTACCTATTTGCCAATGTGCTAGAGCTGCATAAATACCACCTATTTGTGGAGAGCGAAGCCCCTCAACTCCTTTATCTAAGTTTTCTTTCTTAAAAGAGAATGCCTCATTATAAGATTCTCTTACTTCATCGCATGTATCTGCTACAGTAAATCGAGGGTGCTTTATCCAAATGTAATTACTGAAATTCCCGTCACTGATATTATCAAAGTTTTTTGTTTGAAGAACATAATCAAAACGGTCATTTGCAGACCAATTTTTATTTGAAGTAATCAATATATCACTACCACCATTTTCAGTCAAAACGTAACCATTTACTCTATTAAAAGAATATTCTTCAAGTGTTCCGTCTATTTCATGCTTGTCAAAACCTAATTGATATATGAAGTCTTTGCCAATCTTTTCTTTTAACTTAAAATGGCTTGGTAGGATTACTTTCATGATTATTCAGTTTATGTTTATGATATGCAGGATGTTTCTTACAATGAATGCCAACTACTTGCTAAACGCACCCCTATGGCATTTAGCTCGCCAAAAAAAGGCATGCTAAATGCAAGTCCAGTCGTTTTAGCATTGGAGCCACAAGGGTAGTTTTCCATTATCATCGTTCGCTTCATGCGGTTTCGTTTCATTTTTATACAATAATATCATGGTCGCTTGCGCGACACCATTTCTTTTGCCATCCTGAGAGCTACCGGATGGCCTTCCGCCAAATTCCTTCCTTTTCCCCGGCTGCTGCGAGCGAGCGAGCCATGCCAGCGGGCGCTGGTTTTTCAATAGCATAAAAGTAGAAAAACTTTTTCTTTTGCAAAAAGCTTGCAACATAATTTAGATGGAGTGTAAATAGCGTTGCAAGAAAAGCGTTGGGTTTGTTGGAGCGTGCGACAACAAACGACATGGCAGTCTCCATTTCGTCAGGACAAAATAGTCTATCAACCCCGCGCGGTGGCCACGCGGAATTCCACCTGACAACTTTTTACATCTTATTTACATATATAATCCTGTCAGTTGGACAGGGGCGAAGCCGGTGAGGGGTGTGTTTTTCAAAAAGCCGAGCTAATTATCCTGGCCATCGCCAAAGCCCGCAGCCCGCCGCTTTCATTCCAAAACAAAACAAGCTTTTCCTATCATTCCCCATATGCTGTCCCGGTTTCCCGTTTCGCTTCGCTTACGAGGATAAATCGTCAACACTGCATTCAGACAACGGACTGCGTCCAGTCAGAATGCTTAGTTATTACCACCTGGTGTTTTTGTCTTTCTGTCCGCAAAAAACAATAGAAATTTTGAAGTCTTGTGACATTATCACTTTTTGTTTTCTAATTATTGTCAATATGTTTGGTTTGAGTATTATTTCTTTACATCAGTAAATTTATTAAATAATTCTCAAAATATGCAGGAGCTTTGTAAGCTCTTTGACAAAGCTTAGGAAATAGCTTTGGCTTGTGCGGCTTTGGCAATGTGCTTATAAACTGGGTAGGTTTACTAGGACAATTAGTTTTATTCCTTTCATCCATCAACATAAACTACCAATCTAACAATCTTTTTTCACCTTCAAGTGATTTAATTCCTGATATTTCCTGTGATACTTCTATAATCCCTTTGTAGGTACCGTGCTCGTTTCGAACGGCAAAGTATTGAATCAAGATATATTCACCTTTCATTTTAATCCAGAATTCAGCTTTGTCTTTTTCCCCTGTTCTAAAGGATTCGACAATCCGTTCTACTACATGGACACTTTCCGGTGGGTGACAATTCTTAACTTCACGACCAATTATTGAAGTTGTTCGGGGGAAGATACGCTTTGGTGGAGTTGAAAAATAGCAAACCTTGTTGTTTTCATCTACAAAAGTGATATCGACCAGAAGATGATTAAAGATTAGTTTGATTTGTTCAACACTGACTTTTCCGGTTCCAAGATTAACAAAATTATTATTTAACTCCTGTTCGTCATTGTTGTAAATTTTCAAATCAGGCTGAACATACGGATAGCCAAGTTCTGCACCTAATCGATTCATTGTTTCTAACTGGCTTTTGCTTATTGTGTCAAGAATGTATGGAAAAAGAATCCGTTCGTCCCTGAATTTTATTGCCAGCATATTGAAAAAGATATCGCCAACACATTTATTAAATGACTTGAAATTTATTTGTCCTTTACTTAATTGGGCAATGACTATTTTAATATTCCTGCGAATGTCATCATGAAATGACCACATAATCTGCAAACAACGATAGTCAGGCCAAGTCTGTTCAATTATCGGGAAAAGAATATTTTCTTTGATAGTATATAGCTTTACAAAATCTTCAAGTTTTCGAAATAATACACTAAGTTTATTTTGATAGTCTTTATTATGATTGTCTTTTACAAATAATTTGAAAACCGGACGTATTTCACCTAAAAGTATTTCCATTTCATGATTGTTCTTCTCAAGCAATCCAAGAAACGAATCCGGTTCCGGTTCAATTCTTTTATAATTTCTGATTGAAACATGAAAGATATTCAGGATTTTATTGGTTAAAACTTTAATATCCTTAATGTAATATCCATCCTGAATAATTTCATCAAACAGGGTTATAAAATCAGTTGGTATTACAGTAGAAATAAAATCCTTATTCTCTACAATAAAAGAATGTGCATTCCCGGTTTTCAATATCAGGACTGAAACCTCCTTTAATTTTTCAATACGTTTCTGTTTATTATTTGTGAATCCTGACATAAATTAATTCTTACACATATTAACAGGACAATTTATTGTCTAAGAATATATTCTAAAAATATCATAATATCTTTCGTCCAATTTGCTATCAATGATATTTTGTTGCTCTAATACTCTCATATAATCTTTAACTTTTTTAACTAAAGCCTCTCCACTAACATAATCAAAATTAACCCTGTTAAGGAATAATTTAACTCTGTCAGCAGGCTGTCGCATCATATCGAATGATAAATTGGCTGCGTCTGATTTATTTTGATTTACCCAGTCAATTGAATTTCTTAGTTCATCTAAAAACACTTTTGATAATTCAGGATTATTTTTAATAAAGTCACCTTTAAATACAACTCCTGCATTTGGAAAACTACCAAAACCAGGATTTACTTCGTTCCAAACCTCATTATACGAAATAACCGATACAGCTTCACTTCTGTCCTGCATTATTTTAAGTGCATAACTTGCCTCCGGTTCTCTCAGAATCACTGTGTCAGCAACACCTTGAACAAAAGCGGCATATATTTCTTCGGGTCTTCCGAATGGTTTACCATAAGTAAAATTGAAATCATCAGGATTTAAACCCTGGGCTTTTATCAAATATTTTGTGATTTTTGTTGGTGGTGCTTCTTCAAATAAAGGTGTGTAAATTGTTTTGCCTTTAATATCTTCGAACCCTTCTGCTTTATATCTTGTTAGAATTACAAAATTATCCCAAACAAATAGAGCCGGAATTTTTATATCTGCATTTTGTAATTTTATTGAAGTAATCAAAGCTGAAAAACTAATGTCTGCTTTTCCGTTTGCAATCCATGCCAGGTGTTTTTCCGTTTCTTCCCAAACTTTTAGTTCTTTTATTTTTATTTTTTTTCTTATTACATCCGACTGTAACATTTTCATAATTACCGGATATGCAACCGGTGTAGCTGACTGGATAACTACCTCAGTTTTGTTTTTTGAATTATCATCTGTTTCACTTAATGGTTTCTTGTAGAAATATACCCAAATCTCAGCTTGTGAAACGTATTCAGTGTCATGTTCAAATCCCATTTCTGCAAGCATATTTATCATAGGATACGGCTCAAAACGCTGAATGAGGACAAAGCCGTCATCTTCTGCCGTTGCATACGCTTTTTGAATGATAATATCGAAAGGGTCGGTTTGCATCGTCCTTACATCAAGTTGCTCAAACTCGTCTTTTCTTTCACGCCAATTAATATCTTTTTCGTTTTCCGGATTGAAAACAGATACACGATATTCTCTTGTTTTTTCAATATTTACTTTAAATTCAAAGCCAATAGCTGTTTTTATTAATTCAACCGGTTCATTTACTGAAATCAAAACAATATTCTCCTGTGGTTTCAGTTTTGAAAGTTTTTCAATTAAATCCGGCATACTTTCGTTATTGTATATATAACGTTCCGTGGTTTCTTCCCAGGTTATCTCCTGGCTAAAAGAAAATATATCAAAATCTTGTTCTGTTTTAACACATTCCGGTGCTATTTTATGTAAGAGATTTTCTGTGCCATTGGCTTTATTTAATACATGAAGTATCTCACATACTGAAATACCGCTTACTGTTGCAGCCTCATTAAAACTTGCAAACCGAGCCAAAGTATTATACATTACCGGATTAAGTAGTTTTTTAAATTTCTCTGAGAAACCAATCAGAACATCTTTTAAATGCGGATATTTATCAAGAGTATCCTTAACATTGCTTTTAGCAAGAATAGGTGCTTTTTTTTCTGTGGTAATGCTGTTTTCTTCACTTTCAATTGCATTAACCGGACATACATCTAATGCCTCACTACAAAGCTTTTCTTCCGTTTCATTTTCAGGCTGTTTATTAACATAGGCAATTTTTTCACCCATTTCAAAATTGTCTTTTGCCACTTCTACACAAGCATGGCAACTAATACATTCATCAGTTACTTTATATGTATTCATAATCATTAATTTTTCAACCTCTTCCAGTATAATTTATAATACTTTTGATGCCCTTTCCGGTCTTGGTGCTTTTATAACAAGAATTCTTGCCAATTGCAGACCTTCATTACTTATATAATGGACGATATCAGCCGGGCTCTCAATTAAAGTATCTTTATCAAATATTTCTGATTCATCACCAATATGTACAGTTGGTGTTCCTTCAAGAATATAAAAAGTTACATCTACAGGTGTTTTATGTGGTTTCAGGCTTTCGCCTGGTTGGAGTGTGAGATGATTTATCTGAGCCGATGCGTCATCATATAACCTGCAAACATGAATTTTATGCGGATTTTCAATTGCAGGTTCTGTTTTATAAGTTTTTGAAATCATCTAAATTGTAATTAACTGTTTTATTACCATGCTTCTATCCTGAAATTAAAATGACATGGAATTTAATATCAAACCCATTCGTTTAACTAACAATATTTTATAATTAGTTGAATGGAATCTTATTAAATTCCCTGCACTCTAATTAGAACTAACAAATATTATTTATTGCTTTCGGGTAATAGCTCTTTAGTATTCAATTTTGAAGGCGTAAAAATACCAATCACACCTTTTAAGCCAACTGTCATAATAATATTATACAGAAACGCTAAAAAGGCAAAAAGAAGAAGCGCACCACATATTCCGGCAAAAATCATATAAATCTTGTATTCGCCTTCGTAATAAATGGTTCTGCGAAGCATCCCTTTCAAACCTGCCATTCCCATAAACGCTCCCATTCCAATTCCACCAATTAAATGCGCCCAGAAATGGAAGTTTGCTAATTTCTGG
Organism: Bacteroidales bacterium UBA5536; assembly: GCA_002426795.1. Classification (GTDB taxonomy): domain Bacteria; phylum Bacteroidota; class Bacteroidia; order Bacteroidales; family F082; genus UBA5536. The sequence continues at coordinate 253,796 of DINQ01000020.1, read as the reverse complement.
CTGTATAGTTTAGCCCCGTTTGTCAATATTGGCAAAAGAAGATATATCGCCGAATAAAGTGTCATTGTTAATCCAACAAGTATGGCAACGTGAACATGAGGGCCAATAATCCATTGCGTATTATGAAGAATACGGTTCAGACCAATATCTGCCTGTATAATTCCGGCAGGCACAGCCAATCCGAAACCTAACAAACCGCCAAGTAAGAATTTTAGAGGATTTGTCATTTTCAATGGTCTGGCACTCCAAAGTGTTATTAAGGTAATAAAGAAAGCAAGACCCTGTGTAATTAGTTCAAAAGCAGTGACCAACTCTCCTGATGCTATTTTCAAAAATCCTGGCTGTGCTTGGTCTGACAGTAAGTGGTGCGACCAAACAGTCCATGAAACAACCAGTTCAACCCATAGTGCAAGCCTTGCAATTCTTGCCATGTACAACTCTTTCCCTGAAATCATTGTTGCGAGGATATACCAGGTACCGGCAACAAAAATCAGGACTAATCCATCTGCAATTAAATCCAAACCCCACCAGAACCAGTTTTTATAAAGCAGGGCATCAACAGCCGTATTTTCAAGGTTATACCCCATAATTGCGGCAACCATATAAACCAATATCAGTACTCCTGTAAAAGTTATAATCAATGCATTTAACAAGGTATCAACAGTACCTCTGGCGACTGCAGCCACTGGAAGAGAAACCAGGTTTTCCCTGCGTTTGCTTTTCTTTCTGAAAATGCTTTCAGCCCATGAAAAACCGGTAGCAGATGCAAGCATGGCACGTCCTGATACTTTTTCGTGCCCTTCCGGGGTGTACGCAATGGTTTTAAAAATATTAAAAACAAAAAACAGTGTACCAACCATTACGATTGCAATTCCCAAAATAAAAATTGCACCTGCCAGTGGATTAAACTGTGTAAAATCGGCGGGCAAAGGCCAATACAAAGTGTATAGAGGAGCAAAATGGGTCAAAAAATCTGAAAACCAGAAGATAAATGTTCCTGAAGCCACAAGTATAAAACTCCAGTTACCCAGCTTTATACTCCATAAAGGCTTTTTCATAAAAAAGGGTACCAGGAATAAAAACGCTCCAAATACTATTGAATACGATGAACCAAATATTCCTACCAGGGGATGAGCAGTTAACATTGAAAAATAATGCTCACTATTAAATATTGGTATTGGTTCAATCTGGTAAATTCTCATTATCATTCCTTCAATTACAGCAAATCCATAATACAAAATGCCAACAACAACAAAGCGAAGGGCAAGTTTTTGCATGGGTGTTAAACTGTCAGGATTAAATAATCCTTCTGTTCCGTTTAGCAAGGTGTCTTTATATTTCATTGTTACTTCCTTTTAATATTTTTTATTCACTGACTATTACCACATCTTTTAAAATCATCTGGTGTCCTTCAGGACCGGAATACTCGGTTGACCGGATGGTGTAAATTCCCGGTTCTTCAAATTTCCACATCAAATCATTTTTATGCCCGGGAACAACCTGCATCTGACAAACCATGGTTTTATTCTGCCTGAAAATCCCAAAACCATAAGTCAGGTCATTTGAAGTGACATCAAAAACAACAATCTCCCCGACTTTCATTTCAAGTTGTTCTTCAGGAAGTTGAAACTGATGGTTTTCTACTGTAATGTTAAAAACCTTGTCGGCTGTAATATCAGCCCGGTTCAAATCCATTGAAACCCAGGGGATTGTTTGGGTTGTGGCAATGTGTAATGAAACACCCATAACGGTAAGCATAACAACAAGTACAACAAATAAACTTGTTTTTAATACACCAGCTTTACCCGGTTTTGTAATCATATATCCAAAACCCAGGATAAACAGAATTACGACAATTGCATAGCATGTGTATGCATAAGTCTGGCCATTCAGGACTAGTTCAGAATCTACCATAGTTATTTGATTTTAGTTATTAATTGGATATTGTTCATGATATATTTTTGAGTTTCATTATCAGTTAAATCGGCTAAAGTTGTTGTTTTGAGCAATTTCTCAATTCCTTCAATAATGGTTATCCAGTTGTCGTGCATATGGCATTTTTTATCGCTGAATTGACACTCCTGAAATCCAAAAAAACACAAATTTTTATCGTTGTATGATTCTGTTGCATTTACAATGTCAAGCAATGTAATTTCTTCAGATTCCATCTTCAGTCTAAATCCACCTTTATTTCCTTGAATGCTTTCCATTAGCCCGGTTTTTGACAAATCTGTTAAAAGCCTTCTTAAATATCTTAGCGGTATTTTCAAGTGTTCATACATTTCATCCGCACGGTACAACTTTGTTTTATTCATTGCCATAAAGGCAAATATCCGAAAAGCATATTCTGTGGTTTTATTGAATCTCATATCTAATAATACCTCAATGTATTATTGCAAAACTATAACTTTTTTCAATACCCAAACAATTTTTTTTGTAAAATAAAATGTTCTAAAAAATATAGGAGCAAGGTTAAAAACAGCTCTTTTACAAAACTTGCTTTGTGCATCGGTTTGTGCGGTTTGTTAATGTTTGCAACTGCGCAAGGTGATTGGAAAACGCAATAAAAATCTTCAAGCTTTTTTTGCTCCTCCATTATCAGAAATGAATGTAATAAGATTTAATTTTTGTCTCCAATCATCTGGATACAGTTCTTTTAGTGTTTTTTCAAAAAATGTCCAGTTATTATACATTTCAGTATTAAGAAACCACTTGACATTCATATCTTCTTTTTGAATAGCATTAAGGTTCCATTCATCTGATTCGATTACTTGAATAATTTCCATTAAAACTTTTTTGTACAGCTTTTCCTTTGAACGAAAATAATAGTGAATTGCAGATTTATTAACGCCAGCTTTTTTGGCAATTTGCTGTAACGTTATTCCATGAAAACCATAACGTACAAAAATAGTTATTGCGGCATCAAGAATTTTTTGTTCTGTATTCAATTCTGGTGATTTCATTCTTTCAGTTTTAAAATCTCAGTTTTTCAGTCATGAAGCCAAATCGCAGCACATCTAAACGGTGGTCGAAATACATGTTGTAATAATCTGTTCCGTGGTAGTATTGTACAAATAACCCAATATCTTCCAGAAATTTTGGATGATAATAGAATGTCAGGCTCAGGTTCAGGCGTTCTGCAGAAAAAGCATCGAGTTGGTTGAAATCCCCAAACATCCAGGTGGTTTCACCTTTTATCGAAAAGGCTGACTTTTTTAAGTCTTCCTGGTTATTTCGTGATGATAGTTTAAAAATAGAAAAGGCGTTGTGCCAACGATATTGACTGTAAAATCCTTCCAACTCCTTCTGCATAAAGCCATTGGGGTGGACTTCGAACGACGTTTTAAAAAATTGATACGCATTAAAGCGTCTGTTTAGGTTGGTTTTGATTAAACCGGCTTCCAGAAAATTGGTGGAAAAATCACCCGAATTATGATTAAATCTTCCGTCCTCCAGAATGAAATCACCGTCTTGACCGTTCGAGTGATGTGCCGCACGAAGAAAGACGCTTGAACTTTTAAATTGATTTTTATCATTTAGTTTGTAATAAACAGTAATTTGAGGCATATAACTGGGCGTGCGCACCGGATACGATTCTTCCTGGTACATACGAATAATGATTTGAGGTGTAAGAACACCCATTAACCGGGCATTCTTACTTTTTCTCAAATAAAAGTTTGGAATAACATTCCCTTCAAACCAAAGTGGTTCAATGTTCCCAATGTCGGCTGGAAAGGTTATGTAACTGTTCCCCTGATTAACCTGTGAAATAAGGGTTAATTCCATTTTCTGTTCTTTGTTTTCCTGACTCCGGGCAGCAAAGGCAAATAATATAAGTGCCAGAGTTAATTTTGCTTTGTATTTCATTTCACAGGTATATTATATGAACTTCGATTTCTTTTTCCCCTACAAACTCAAATGCAGCTTTGGTGAAGCTCGGACGGTTTGAGATTTTCAGTGATGTGAAATTCGAAAAGCCAATCCCTTCTTTTGGAAGAATTAGTCCTTTTTTTACTTTCCCATCCTTATCTTCATCGTGCAATACGTTTACTGCATATTTGCCGCGAGGCAGGTTTAAGAATGTTATTTCGGCGCTACGGTTTTTTATTTTTGCAGTGCTTTTCCGATAATATTTCGTGTACTCTTCATCCGGAATCGAACCGTTGGTGTTGTAAAGAGCAAATTGCACAACACCATTCTCATTTCTCAAATCCTTTACTTTTACCGTTAGAGGATAGGTTTCATCCTCCTTGTTCTGAAAAGAAGAACTTAGTAAAAGAAGTACGTTCAGTTGCAGTATCCACCTAATTTTTCTCATGATTGCTTTTGTTTGTTAAACTTCTCTTTTACGGTGTCAACTACATAATAAACCACCGGAACTAAAAATACAGTAAGAATAAGCGACGAAAGCAGCCCGCCTATAATTACCCAGGCCAGTCCGTTTTTCCATTCGCTGGCAGTACCCTGTGCAAGAGCAATGGGCAGCATTCCGATTGCCATGGCCAATGTGGTCATTAAAATTGGGCGCATCCGTTCTTTCCCGGCAATAATCAGGGCTTCTTTATAATGCTTGCCTTCGGCTTTTAGCTGGTTGGTGAAGTCCACTATCAGGATGGCATTTTTGGTTACCAGTCCCATTAACATGATTAAGCCCAAGAGTGCAAACAAGGTGATGTCGTTGGCCGATAAATTCAAGGCGAGGAAAGCCCCGATAGCTGCTACCGGAATACCAAACAAGGCTACAAACGGATAGATGTAACTATCGTACAAAGCCACCATTATCAGGTAAATAAGAATAAACGAAATCAGCAAGACCGAACCAAGTGCGCCAAAACTTTCGTTCTGGGTTTTAATGTCGGCGCCCCAGGTTAATTTTACGTTTTCAGGCAGTGGATGCAAGTCGAGGTGGGCAATTACATCATCGGCAAGAGTTCCTGATGGCCGGCCAAACGATTCGGCAGTAAGCGTAACCGAAGCCTGACGGTCGAGGCGTTCAAGCAGGGATGGTGAATTGTCTTGTTTTACTTCAGCAAACTGCGAAACTGTAATCGGCAGGTTCATAGGATTTACGATGGTCAGGTTCTGCACATCTTCGAAATTTTTCCGGCTAAAATCATCCAACCAGATGCGTACCGGATATTCGGTGCCGTTTTCTGTTAAAGTAGCATCCTCGTTTCCAGTAAAGGCCGTCCGTAAATTAATGCCAACATAAGCAGTATTAAGTCCCAGCCGCTGCATTTTGTCCTTATCCGGAATGACTTTGTATTCCGGATTTCCTTCCACCACCGAAAGTTGAACATTGTCAGCACCCGGTAAATTTTCAACCACTGCCTGTAAATTTTGCGCTGTTTCCATCACCTCAGAAAGATTGGCTCCACTCAGCGTAATTTTTATGGGAGCCGATTTGGGTAGCAAGCCTATAAATGCCATAGAAAAGTTAATTCCCGAAAATTCTGCTTCCAGTTCATTACGGAGCGATTTCATAAAAGCTTCGGTTTTTATATTCCGTTCTTCTTCTGGTTTTAACTGAATGGTAAATTCTGATTTATTGGCAGAACCTACTCCGAGACTTCCAATTCCCGTACTCGGACCGGCAATGTTGCTAAACAAGGTGGCTACCTCTTCGTGTTGAAGAATGTAATTCTCAACCTGTTGCGAAACAATGTTATTCTGCTGAACCGTAATGGTTTTGTCAAATTCAAGATTCAAACGAAACTTCCCCTGGTCGCCGGTCGACATCATTTCTTTTCCTATGATTCCTTGTTTCATCATTCCGGCAGTGAGAATCAATAACAAAATCACAAAACCTGTAAAAATGAGTTTGTGACCCAATACCCAGCTCAATTGTTTTCCATACCATTGAATGAAGGTTTCCAGCTGATGTTCGAACCAAAGCAAAAAGCGATTGAAAATATTGGTTGGCTGCAAATCTTCTTTTTTCCCGATGCGAGATGCCAGCCAGGGGGTTAACGTAAACCCAACCAGTAAGCTGGTTAAAGTTGAGGTAATTACAACCACCGCAAATTGTTTAAGCATATCGGCAATAAACACCTGTAAAAACAATATTGGCAGGAATACAACTACATCAACCAAAGTAATTGAAAGGGCAGAAAATCCGATTTCCATTCGCCCGTCCATGGAGGCAGTGCGTTTTTCTTTTCCCATGTCGAGATGGCGCTGAATGTTTTCGAGAACCACAATGGCATCGTCCACCAAAATTCCAATAATCAGCGACATGGCGAGCAAGGTCATCAGGTTTAAAGTATAGCCCAGCAGCCACATTACTGCAAAGGCCGTAATCAGCGAAGTTGGGATGGATATTAAAACAATGAGCGAATTGCGGTAACTGCGCAAAAACAGCAACATCACCACCGACACCAGAATTACCGCCAGAATCAGGTCGTGAACTACAGAATCAACGGCAGCAATGGTATTATCGGTAGAGTCGTCGGCAATAATAAATTTTACCCCTGATTCTTTGTTCTGTTCTTCAATACTAGCCAGTTTTTTACGCACTAATCCTGAAACATCCACCGCATTGGCATCGCCTTGTTTTTTTAGCAGCAAGCCAATTCCGTTTATTCCGTTGTACCGGCTCACCGACTCAATCTCTTTTACTCCGTCAATTACACTGGCTACATCTTTAACGTACACAGGGCTTCCAGGAAACGGCATTGCCAACTGTACATCCATGATGTCGTCAGTTGTGGCGAACTTTCCGGTCAGTCGAACTGAATTATTAACTTTGTCAGACTGAACTTTTCCGGCAGGTAAATCCAATCCCGAGCGGTTAATCGATTCTACTACCTGCGACAAGGAAATTTTGTACAAGCGCAGTTTTTCCTGGTCAACTTTAACCTGAATTTCGCGTTCTTCTCCGCCCAGCATAGTAATTTCTGCCACACCTTTCAACTGCTGAATCTGTGGAAGAAAGTCATCCTTCATTTTCTGATAAAACTCTGTCTCAGGCAGATTACTGGTCGCACTTATCGAAATAATAGGCAAATCATTCGGTGAAACTTTACTCATTACCGGACTTTGAATGTCTGCAGGCAAATCGGTTCGGATGTTGTCAATATACCGCTGGGCATCCTGCATGGCATTGTCCACATTGGTTCCGTATTTCAGGTTGGCAATAATCACCGACGCATTGGGCATCGACTTGGTTTCGAGGTAATCCACTCCTTCGAGGTTCGACAGTGCATCTTCAATTTTACGTGAAACTGAAGTTTCCACTTCCTGTGGCTCTGCGCCTGGATAAATTGTTTTTATCACCACTACAGGCTGATTAAAATCAGGCAGCAATTCGTAACTCAGGTTTTGATATCCGATAATCCCCAAAAGTGCAAATACACTGAAAAGCACAATTATCAGGGATGGTCGTTTAATTGAAATTTCTGTAATATTCATAACTCCGGTTATTTAAGGGTGACTTTGGCTCCATCATAAAGGTTGATAAAACCATTAATGACAATCTGGTCGCCTTCCGAAATGCCTTTCTGAATAATGACCTTGTCTTCCAGCCTTTCGGCAATTGTAATGTCCTGGAGAACAGCATTTCCGTTTTTAATGACATACACTTGAGGTTGAATGGTAGTGCCAACCATCGCCGATGCCGGAATACTGATTTGGTTTTCATTGCCTCCTGTGGTTACTTTTACTTTTCCGAACATCCCTGATTTTATTTTTAAGTCGGGGGTATTTTGCAATTCAAGCTGTACCGGATAACTGTTACCAATATTGGCTTTGCTGCCCACCAGGCTTACTTTCCCTTCGAATGTTAATTCGGGATAAACGTCAGCCGATAACTTGCAAACCTGTTGAAGTGAGAACTGCGCCAGTTTGTTTTCAGGTACATTTACAGTAAACTTCAATTTTGAGATTTCGGTAAGTTGCAGCAGTGGCATACCGGGAGCGGCAAATGCTCCTACTTCAGTTAATTTTGCCGTTACAATACCACTAAACGGCGCACAAATAGTTGTTTTGCTGATTTGTTCTTCCAATGTTGCTTTTTGAACCTTAGCTGTTTTAAGTCCCAATTCTGCTTTTTCGAGCTGAATACCCTGTACGGCATCGGCAGCAGCTAAAACGGTAAAGCGTTTTACATCGGTCTCCAAACTCTCGATTTGTATTTCAACAGTCTGCAATTGAAGTTTTAACAGCGAATTATCCAGCTGAATCAGCGTTTCTCCTTTTTTCACCGAACTGCCTAAATCAACCAGAACCTCGCTAACCTTTCCCTGTATATCGGCGCTTAACTTGGTCTCTTTGTGGGGTTCGAATGAGCCGGTATAAGTGTAGGTATTTGCAGAATTAGCCGAATTAACCTGCATTGCCTGCACGCTAATTGGTTTTTCTTTGTTGTACTGATAAACTCTTTTCTCTGTAATTTCTTTGTTGCTTTTCAGTTTAAAAACTGTAAATGCAATGAGTGCCAAAATGGCAACCGTATAAGTAATTTTTTTCAACATGATTTTTCTGTTTTATTTAATTGATGAAATATTTCCGCTTAGTTTTTTCAATTCCAAATCGGCTTTCAGGAATTCGATGATGGCTGTTAAATGGTTGGTTTGTGCTTCACGAACCGCATTGTCGGCCAGAAGAACATCGGTAAGCGTTGCTGTTCCTTCTTTCTGTTGCAACACTATTTCGTTGTAGACCGTGGTCGCCAGGTCGATTTGGTTTTGTGTATTGTCAATGGTTTGTTGGTTTACCCGTCGCAAGCGGGTTGCGTTTTCAATCAGCATTTGGTTTTGTTCTTTCGCCAAATCGAATTGTATCTGATTATTCTGGATTTCCAGTTTTTTCTGATTGATTTTTCGTTGTGTAACTGTTCCGTTAAAAAGGGGAACTGAAAGTTGCAACCCTGCAAAAGCCGTTGGGTAAAAGTTCAGGAAGTCGTTCGGCTTTTCATCGTAACCAAATCCCGTTTGTCCATAGCTTCCAAAAATCGAAACCGTGGGTAGACGCGAAGCTTTTAATGTGCTTAACTCGCTGGAAAGAAGTTTGTTTTGAGCAACAACCAACTCCAAATCCACTGGCAATATTGTAGAATAGGTCTCCAAATCCTTGTTTTCGATTTTAGTGTCAATCTGAATGATTTGATTAAACGGAATCCCCATCGAAAACTTCAGCGCATTCATCACTTGTTCAATATTGATATTCAACAATTCAAGCTGAGTGATTAATTGTTCCTTTTGCAATTCTACTTTCGAAACGTCACTCTTTTTTATCATTTGTTGTGCATGCAGCAACTTAAGGTTATCTAGTAGTTTTGCGGTATTTACCAGGTTACTGTCAACAAAAGCTTTTTGATGACTTAAAATCTGAGCGTTATAAAACAGGTTCGAAATTTCGAAATAAACCTGTTCTTCTGTTTTTTTGTATTGAAGGCTGTTTAGCTCCGAAGCAATTTTTGTCGCTTCAATAGCGCCATAAACCTGTGGATTATACAAAGGCATTGCGACTTGAAGGTTAGCACCTATATTGTGCGGCACACCCATTTGCACTTCCTTGTACATTCCTTCGGGGCCGCCAAAAGCTGATTGTGGCATTAGTTGGTAAGGCAACTCAGCAAAATATTTGTAGTCGGCATTCAAACTGATTTTTGGTATAAGATTAGCTTTTGCCTCACTGTGTTTTTCTGTGGCCAAATTCATATTGTTCCTGCTCATTTGCAGGTTTTTATTGTGTACCTGAGCTGTGTCGATGCATTGTTGCAAAGTCCATGTTTGTGCCTGTCCCTGAAATGTTATTACCATTACTATAAGAAGAGATAGCGACAATTTACAAGGGTGAACATTCACTAACTTTCTGTTTAAAATTTTTTTAGCTTTCATTTTTGATTCTTTTGTTTAATAAAAAGGAATATGCTACAAAGAAAACGGTTAAAGAAATTCTAAAAATCATTGCCCCAATCGTTTTAGTTTCATAAATACCTCCGGAAACAATGTGTATTGTAAGCCCCATAAAACCAATTAAAAGGACAATAAGAGAAATAGTTAGCACATTCGTTGTCCATTTCCTATTTGTAATAAATCCATACACCGCAAATAGGTATAGCATGCTGCAAATAAAATTCGAAACAACAATAAAGAGCACATAATTTCCCTCTTTGGCTCGAAAGCCGAACAAATCAAAAATCACCGAACTGCTTAAAAATAGGGTAAGCAATCCAAAAATCAAAAGAAACGACACAATAAAATAGTGTACTTTTTTTTTTAATTCTAATTTCATCATAGTAAGTTTTATAAAAGTTTAGTTTGAGTTATCGGCTTTGGAGCTTTTACAACAAGAATTCGGGCTATTGCGTTTGAATTGTTGTAAAGACAATGAACAACATCTTTGGGGCTTTCAACCAAACTATCAACCGGCACTTCTGTTTTTTCCTTACCAATGAGAATTTCAGGAGTTCCTTCCAGCACATAGAAAAATACATCTACCGGAGTAATGTGCGGTTTTAATGCTTCACCGGGCTGCAGGGTAATGTGCATGGCCTGCGCGCTTTCTTTATCATACAATTTTCGAACATCCACCTTGTGTGGTGTTTCTTCGGTTGTTGTTTCAATTACTTTTTTGATTTCCATTTTTTGTTGACTATTTTTTTACAAGAATTTTTACTGAATTTGAAAGTTCTTTTCCTTTTTCAGATAAACTAAAAGCATAACCAGACATTTGCCATTGTTTTACAAACAAGCGCAGAGTTCCCATAACTACAACAGCCAAATGTTCTGCTTCCACATCGGTTCTGAGTTCGCCATTTTCCTGTCCTGATTTAATGATGCTGGTTAAGGTTCTGAAGTTATTATCCATAATCTCAGAAACTTTTTTTACAAGGATGGCTTCATTCCGAAAAAGCTCTTCTGAAAAAATAACTGCTACGAGGGAGGGAGAGTTGGCAAATATCTTAAACTGATTTTGAAAAAGGTGATTTATTTTAGTGAGTGCATCTCCTTCTGCATTTAATTCGGCAGTAAACAGGCGCTCAGTATTTTCTTTGAAATAGTTTAAAATGGCCACTAAAATCTCAATCTTATTTTCGTAATGGCGGTAAATTGCCGATTCTGAAAATCCAATTCTTTTTGCCAGATTTTTTATCGTTAGTCCCTGAATTCCATTTTCGGCGATTAAAGCGAGAGAAACTTCAATTATTTCCTTTTGTCTATCTGATAATTCTGATGTCATATCAATCATTTATGTTAGTGAATATTCACTTTGCAAATTTAAATCAAAATTATTGAACAATCCAAATAATTTTTGAGAATTCTATAACATCTTATTTTCTGTGCTTTAAATACTGTTTCTAAGTATTGTATGCAATATCATCCTTATTCGAAAAGTAACTTTATTGGGGTGACTAATTGTGGGGTGGCAGAATTGCACTCTTTGGCAAAGCTTTGGTTAATTCGCGTTGGCTTGTGGGGCTTTGGCAATGTGTGCAATTTGGGTTGGTTTTCAATTCATGGCTCAATATTTAACAGTCGTATTGTCAAATAATATTGTCTCACTTAAGTTTAAGTTTTCTTTTTTTACACTTGGTGGTAACTACTTGCTAAACGCACCCCTATGGCATTTAGCACGCCAAAAAAAGGCATGCTAAATGCAAGTTCAGTCGTTTTAGCATTGGTGCCACAAGGGTAGTTTTCCATTATCATCGTTCGCTTCATGCGGTTTCGCTTCATTTTTATACAATAACATCATGGTCGCTTGTGCGACACAATTTCTTCTGCCATCCTGAGAGCTACCGGATGGCCTTCCGCCAAATTCCTTCCTTTTCCCCGGCTGCTGCGAGCGAGCGAGCCATGCCAGCGGGCGCTGTTTTTTCAATCCCATAAAAGTAGAAAAACTTTTTCTTTTGCAAAATGCTTGCAAAATAATTTAGATGGTGTGTAAATAGCGTTGCAAGAAAAGCGTTGGGTTTTCTTACTAAGACGCTTTAGTGCCGACACTTCGGGGCGACCGCCATGCCGCTTCACGGCTCGCGGAATCGGTTTGCATAAGATAATCTTCCAGGCGTTTATCCTTCCGAAATCATCTTCCCAAGCCCCAACCAACATCACAAACGACTGATGCAAACCGATTCTGCGAGGAGTTTGTTGGAGCGTGCGACAACAAACGACGTGGCAGTCTCCATTTCGTCAGGACAAAAAAGTCTATCAATCCCGCGCGGTGGCCACGCGGAATGGCGGTGCCGGTGAGCCTGTGAATGCTTAAAAGGTTGAAAATCCCCGAAGGTGACCGAAGGGCATTTGGGTCCGGACGTAGGAGGACCCACTCCTTCGGTGGATTTTCACCATTTGAGCAGAGTGGGGGGCTTCCATTCCGCAAAGGGTTTGGTCCTTTGCCCCGTCAAAGGACATAAAACAATAACCTTTCATTCAAATTTTCGGATACTGATCACAGATCAGCACCAGCCAAGGGAGCACTTCCGATTAATCCGGTTCCGTCAGAACAAAAACGTTTACCAAACCCGCGCGATGGCCACGCGGAATGGCGAGGCCGGTGAGGCTGCGCCGCCCTGAGCCTGTCGAAGGGTGAATGCTCAAAAGGTTGAAAATCCCCGAAGGTGACCGTGGTGGCTGAGGCTCTCGAAGCCAGGGCATTTGGGTCCGGACGTAGGAGGACCCACTCCTTCGGTGGATTTTCACCATTTGAGCAGAGCGGGAGGCGCCCCGAAAGCTTTCGGGGTCCGCAAAGGGTTTGGTCCTTTGCCCCGACAAAGGACATAAGAAAACAGCTTTCTTACGAACACGCTTTAGTCCCGACACTTCGGGAAGACCGCAACAGTCACTAAAAGTGCAACCCGCACTTTTAGTTCCTTCGCGGAATCGGTTTGCATAAGATAATCTTCCAGGCGTTTATCCTTCCGAAATCATCTTCCCTAGGCGAAGTGTTCACGAGAACAGTTCGAGTGACAACGCAAGCGGACGCCTATTAGACATGCGACCCCGCTGGGGTCGTGGGGGTACTTTTTTGAAGTCTGGTTACAAACATTTGACCCCGCTGGGGTCAACTACCCAGAATTAATCACCCCACTTCAACATCATAAACCCTTCAATCTTTACGCTGGTCAGCACCACTACTATTATATTAAAATCCTCTATCGTCTTGCCAAGGAAGCGCCAAAAGCCCCCAATATTGGGGGTTTGGGGGCAAAAGAAGAGAACAATCACCACACCTCAAACCTTTAAAACCTAAACTTCACCGGGTCGGGTGCGTGGGCCCGCGCGATCGGCTTAATTGGGTTAGATGTACCTGGATGTTTAACAAAAACCGTTTCCGTTAGAAAACTCATGTTTTTCAATCCCGCGCGTTGGCCACGCGGAATTCCACCTGACAACTGTTTACATCTTATTTACATATATAATCGTGTCAGTTGGACAGGGGCGAGGCCGGTGAAGGGTGTATTTGTCAAAAAGCTGAGCTAATTATCCTGGCCATTGTCAAAGCCCGCGGCCCGCCGCTTTCATTCCAAAACAAAACAAGCTTTTCCTATCATTCCCCATAGGTTGTAACGGTTTCCCGTTTCGCTTCGCTTACGAGGATAAATCGTCAATTTTCGTAAATACTTCACAGATATTTTATTTACAGTTGTGTCGGTTTACTAAAGATTATAACCGATACGGATTGCACTACGGCATGCTCATCCCTGGCAAATCCTCACCCCAGCCTGGGGATTTCTTTTTAAATAATCCAAACAATTTGAAAATCCGTCTCAAATCACAGGCTGTAATGACAAGCTTGATTTAATATTTTATGATTTTTCTTGTTATAAATGTACCTCCAAAATAAATATGCACAAAATACAACCCATTAGGATATTCACTGATATCAATTTCATTATTTCTTGTTTCTAAAACGACTTCACCCATTATATTTCGGATATCAATTTTATCATGCTCCGCGTTCTTAATATAAAACTTTCCTGATGTTGGGTTAGGATATAATATAGGTTTAGCTTTTAATGATAGATTACTTATTGAAGTTGGATAAATACTCGATATTGTATCTCCTGCAACAATACCATGCTCTGCATCAGTATTATAGGCAAATTCTTTAACATCTAAATAAACTTTAGCTGTTCCATAATCTTGTCCATAGTAAGTTTGGGTTTTGAGTAAAATCCACCCGTAAAAACACTCACCATTTCTCATGTCTGTAAATGCCAGATAACGATGCGAGTAAAAATTACTACAATAAAGTAAAAGTTCATTGTGCGAAAACAACAAATAATTATATAGGGGATCCCAGCTAATATTGTTATCAATCGTATCTCCTGCCATAAAGCCTTCTATAAAACATACTACATTTGGGTCACTAGAACCAAATTGATTATTTCCATTTATAGAATTAACAGTTACGAAAAAATTTGCTGTAGAATGGGGTGAAACAAAATTGTATTGATAAGCAAGACTAAAACTTATATCATTAATTGAATCTCCATTTATATCAATAGAAAAATTCGCGGTATCAGAGGAACCATTTTCATAAGCTGTTGTAACCGTATCTGGTAAAAAGTCATAAAATTGAATTTGACTAAAACCATATTTAGCCAAGAGTAAAAAAAACATCAAACTAAATAATTTTGTATAAGTGTTCATATCAGATATGGTATTAAAATGGTTGCCAAGTTTTATGCATTATTAAGTTATCCATTTAATAAATCATTTTTAATTGCACCCTTAATATACAAACTTTATTTTTTAAAGGCTGGCGCCGATTTGCCAGGGCTGAGCCTGCCGAAGTGCAATCGGTGTCCGTAGAAAACTTGCTTTTGGTTTCATGCATTAGTCTTAAGCTTCGAAAATAATCAATTTTCGTAAATTCCCACATGGCATAAGAAAAAAAAGGTATTCAGCACAATACTAAAACGGCACGGAATCGGGATAGAGGTATCTTACCACAAAAAACAACAACAGTACCATTATACCTATGGCACTGAATGTTATACCCAGCGCTTTTTTCTTTTTAACAAAGAACCAAATGGCTAAGCCAAAAAATAACAGCGAAAATATTAGAAGCTGAATAATCATTGTTTCTTATTTAAATTGATCAATCCGTTGAATTTTTTCAATGCCAGTGATTTTACCCAGTCGGTAAATGAGCTGTTCAAGATGTTCAGTATCTTTTATTTGTAGCACAAGTCGGCCATCAAACTTGCCATCTCTTGTATCAAAAGAAATACTGCGCATATTCACTTTCATATCATTGCTGATTACCTGCGTGATCTCACCAACCAATCCCAGCGTGTCTTTTCCACCTATGCGCAAAGCAGTTTGAAAACCAGGGCTGTCTATCGAATCTTTCCAGCGGACCTGCATAATACGATAAGGATAATTTGATTTAAGCCTGCGGGCGTTCGGACAGCCTGAGCGATGAATGGTAACACTGCCTCCTATGGTTACAAATCCAAAAACCTGATCTCCCGGAATGGGATTGCAACACTTTGCCAATCTGTAGTTAACATTACTTATCGATTCATCAATAACCAAATAGTCATCTTTGTGTTGCTTTGCTGAATGCTTCTTTGATTCCTCAAGAAGTCGCTCAGACAATTCCTCTTCCGTTTTCACTGGCTGTACAACTTCAGCCTGCAAAAACTTCTTCACTTCGATAAGGTCAATTTTATCGGCAGCAATGTCATGATATAATTCAATAGAAGAAGCTGTTTTATAATGTTTTACGAGATTATTAACAATTTCATCCACATTAGAAAATTTCCAGTTCTTCAACTTTCTGAACAACATTGCCTTACCAATTTCAGCTTCTTTCAGTTCTTCCTCCCTCAAAAACCGCTTGATCTTTGATCTTGCTCTGTCAGTAACAACAAAATTGAGCCACAGATAGTAAGGAAACGGCAACGTGTACTTAACGAAGAACTTGACCGAAAAATCATTTCAATGTATGGGCTGGGATTGAGTTACAGTGATATCCGCAAGCATCTGTTAGAGATGTATGGGCTTGAGACATCCGAATCAACATTGACAGCAGTTACGGACAGGGTAATCGAAGATGTACGGCAATGGCAGCAGAGACCGTTAGAATCTGTTTATCCCATGGTATGGATGGATGCCATTCACTTTAAGGTAAAACAAGATAGCAGAATTATCAGTAAAGCAGTTTATTGCGTAATAGGGGTAAACCGGGAAGGCTTTAAAGATATACTGGGCATGTATTTGGGACAATCAGAAGGAGCCAGTTTTTGGTTGGGGGTCTTAACTGATCTTAAAGCTCGTGGAGTAGATGACATATTCATTGCCAGTATCGATAACCTAAAAGGATTTTCAGAGGCAGTAGAAGCCAGTTTTCCAAGCACAGATGTGCAGCTTTGTGTAATACACCAGGTTCGTAATACGATGCGATTTGTGCCCTACAAAGAAAGCAAGGCAGTAATGAGTGACATGAAACAGATATACAAAGCTCCAAATCGAGAAGCCTCACAACAGGCATTAGAAGAGTTTTGTACGAAATGGGAATCAAAATATCCTTATGCTGCTAAAAGCTGGCGTGAAAATTGGGAACTACTCACAAACTATTACAAATACCCACCAGAGATCAGGAAGCTCATATACACGACCAATATCATTGAGAATTTCCATGGCAGGTTGAGGAAAGTAACAAAATCCAAACGGTTGTTCAGTAGTGACATGGCGCTAATGAAATTGCTTTATCTGATTCAGAAACAGTTTGTTTCGGATAACTGGCAATTACCAATATTTGCCTGGAGGACAATTCAATCACAATTTAACATTATATTTGATGAACGATTTACAAGATGAAATTTTTCTTTTCCAAAACCCTGTCAATTGGTGGAGGGCTTTGAAAAAGAAAAATTATTGGTTGACACAGTTAATTAAACAGACCCAAAAATTATTGGTTGACACAGTTAATTAAACAGACCCGCTTTAGTCCCGACACTTCGGGGCGACCGCCACTCCGCTTCACGGCTCGTGGAATCAGTATTCATCAGATAATCTTCCAGGCGTTTATCCCTCCAAAATTATCTTCCCAAGGAAGCACCAAAAGCCCCCACTCGTGGGGGTTTGGGGGCAATTAACATGCAAAGGGTTTGATCCTTTGCCCCGTCAAAGGACATAAGAAAAAACCTGTGCGTCTTGCAATAGAAAAACCTAAAGGCAGCGCAAACCTTCATTCAGGCGTCTGATGCCTTCAAATCGTTGTCCGATGCCTTCAAGTCGTTGTCTGATGCCTTCAAGTCATCGTCTGATGTCTTCAATTCATTGTCTGATGTCTTCAAGTCGTTGTCTGATGTCTTCAAGTCGTTGTCTGATGTCTTCAAATCATCGTCTGATGTCTTCAAATCGTTGTCTGCTGTCATCAAATCGTTGTCTGATGTCTTCAAATCGTTGTCTGATGCCTTCAAATCATTGTCTGATGTCTTCAAATCATTGTCTGATGCCCTAAAGTACCTGTCCGGTGCCTTCAGCCAATTGGGAGTCAATGAGGTACCAACAGAACCAACAACAAAAAAAGCGCTTAAGTGTTTTCACCTAAGCGCCTCATTGACAAATCGTCGGAGCGGCCCGACTCGAACGGGCGACCGCTTGCACCCCATGCAAGAATGCTAGCCAACTGCACCACGCCCCGATTGCTTTTTTGCGCTGCAAAGATAACAAAACATCACCAATATGTACAAAACATTTTCTGCTTTCGTGTCATGACATTTCATCACCTTTTTTAAATCGCATAAATATCACCAGCGCCCCATGCGTCATTCTGTCAGTTGCTCTTGTCTTAATCAGGCTGATTCACTAATTTCGCAAGCAGAAAAACCCAAATGGCACCATTTTCGATCATCTAATCAAAAATATTTAATCTTTTTATCATGAGTAACAATCCAGAGCATATCGAATGTTTGATCATCGGATCGGGTCCTGCCGGCTACACTGCCGCTGTCTACGCTGCCCGTGCCGACCTGAAACCCGTCATCTACCAGGGCATCCAGCCCGGTGGCCAGCTAACCACAACAACCGAAGTCGAAAACTTTCCGGGCTATCCCGAGGGCGTCACTGGTCCCGAGATGATGGAACAACTGAAAAAGCAGGCCGAACGCTTTGGCACTGATACACGCTGGGGCATGATCACCGAAGTGGATACTACCGCCCGTCCGTTCAGAGTGAAAGACGAAGACGGCAACGAAATGCTGGCCGAAACCATCATCATCGCTACCGGTGCCACTGCCAAATACCTGGGTCTGCCTTCTGAAGAGAAGTTCAAGGGTGGCGGCGTTTCGGCCTGTGCCACCTGCGACGGCTTTTTCTACAAAGGCAAAGATGTAGCCGTAGTCGGCGGGGGCGATACAGCAGCCGAAGAAGCTACCTACCTGGCCAAACTGTGCCGCAAGGTGTACCTGATTGTGCGCCGCGACGAGCTGCGCGCCTCAAAAGCCATGCAAAAACGCGTGCTCAACACACCCAATATCGAAGTACTCTGGAACCACGAAACCAAAGAGCTTTTCGGCGAAGAACAGGCTTTCATGAAATCATTGAAAGGGGCTGTGCTGGTCAACAACAAGACACACGAAGAACGCACCATCGATATCGAAGGTTTCTTTGTTGCCATCGGCCATAAACCCAACAGCGACCTGTTTGCCGGCGTGATCGATATGGACGAAACGGGTTACATCAAAACCAAACCCGATTCAACAGCCACCAACATCCCGGGCATTTTTGCCTGCGGCGATGTACAGGACAAGGTATTCCGCCAGGCCGTAACAGCAGCCGGAACAGGTTGCATGGCAGCCCTGGAAGCAGAGCGCTTTATGGCCTCGCTCGAAGATTAACGGTTACCCTCCACAGAACATAAACCTCCATTGTCGCTGATGATGGAGGTTTTTTCGTGCCCTCTTCGCGCAGAAACAAAGCCCAAACTCGGGCAAAAAACCTATACCCAGACGAACTACCCCTTGTTAAACAGCTGATTTTAAACCTGTTCAAATCAATACATATGTCATGCCTGATTACTGTAATGAAAATCCTTGCTTTTTGGCGTTTTCTGCGTATCTTTGTGAGGCACAGCTCCCTTATCAGTTATTTGAATGACCCAAACCAATACCCAACCGCTTGTTCAGGATTTCATGAACCACCTGATCAAAGGCGACCGCAGAGCTTGTTCGAAGCTGGCTACGATGTACCTCGAGTCAGGCCATGCTGTCATGGATTTATATGAAAACATCTTCAAATCTGCGCTTTATGAGGTTGGCCGTCTTTGGGAAACAAACAAAATCAGTGTGGCCACCGAGCACATGGCGACAGCCATCACCGAAGGTATTCTGAATGAGCTTTATGCCGACATCAGCTTCAGCAAACCCCTTCAAAAAAAAGTGGTCGTTGCCTGTGTTGAACACGAAAAGCATCAGGTTGGCGTAAAAATGGTAGCCGATGTGTTTGAGATGAACGGCTGGGAAAGTTATTTCCTGGGCACAGGCGTCCCCACAACTGAACTGATCCGCTTTATGCACGAAACCAAACCCGATGTGCTGGCAATATCGTTGAGTGTCTTCTTCAACTATGCCTCATTCCTGGAGATGCTTTTCCAGATCAGAGAAGCATTCCCCGATTTACTGATACTGATTGGTGGCCAGGCCTTTTCGCGCATGAAGCAACAGCAGATCGACCGTTTTGACCATGTACTTTATATCCCCGATTTGTATGCCCTCGACCAGCTGATCAAATCGTGGAACAACCAAACCGCATAAAACCAGAACCATGACCCGAGAAAATTTGATTGCGACAGCAAAAGCCTTGCCTCAAGTGAAAAAACCATGTCTGGATACTTTCGCACAGATAAAAGACCGTCTGGTTGACCTGATGAACCAAAAAATGGAAGTCCGACAAGACCTTCAGGAAATGATCGGCCCACACAACCTGGCCATGATGAAGGACAATCATGCCAACCACATCCGCTTCATGGAATCCATTTTTGCCGAAAAATCTCCGGAAGTTTTGGTTGATACCATCCTGTGGGTCTTCAGGGCCTACAGGTCGCGCAATTTCAGCTCAACCTACTGGGCCGCACAAATGAATGCCTGGATCGAAATCTACCGCAAAGAACTATCGGATGAATGCTATCAGCAAATTTATCCCTTCTATTACTGGATGCAGATCAACATCCCACATTTCAACAAGCTGGCTGAAGAAAATCTCGAAAAAGGTTATTCGGAACACGTATAACACCCATGATGTTTAGTCCAGAATCAAATATCAATCCCTATCTTGCGGATATGCTTCCGGCCTTGCTCGAAGCATCCCAATCAGCGGCCATCGGGGTTTTCGGTGCGGACGCTGCAGCGGTGTGGACGAATAACGCCATGCGGATTTTTCTGAATACAGGTGAAAATGCCACTGAAAAACCCAATAGGTTTGTAAATCCTACCCTCGATGAACTGGCAGCCACAACAGGTGAAGGACGCATTTTTGAAGGCATCATGACCATCGGAAATGGCTTTGACATCAGCTATGCCCTTGATGGACAGGTCTATAAAAAGGACAACCAACTACTTATTTTTGCCGAGGCCAATATTGCAGAACTCTTCGAGGCCAACCACCACATGAGTGCCCTCAACCAGGAAATCAACAACCTCCAGCGTCAGCTCATCCGCGAAAAGCGCACACTCGAAGCCACCCTCCTCGAACTGAAGGAAACGCAGGCTATGCTGGTGCAATCTGAAAAGATGAATTCGCTCGGAAAAATGGTAGCAGGCATTGCACATGAGATTAACAACCCCATTGCATATGTTTACAGTAATACCTTTTCGCTCGAAAGAGCTGCCGGCGATTTTATCGAAGCTTGTCATGAGATCACAGGCCTGCTTAAGCAAACCGGAGATGAAAATCTGATCAGCAAGTTGCAGCAAATCAAACAGGAAAAGGATATCGAATACCTGATCGATGATATTCCGGAGATGTTTAAAGAAACCAAATCCGGCCTCGAAAGGGTGAAGAAAATTGTTGAAGACCTGCGTAAATTCTCCAGACTGGATGAGTCCGACATCAAATATATCGACCTGATCGAAAATATTTCGTCAACGCTCACCATCGTCAAATCAGAAATGGCTAAAAAAAACATCGAATTCTCGATGGAAGCGCCCAATATGCTCTACATGGATTGCTACCCGGGCCAGCTCAATCAGGCGCTGCTCAACATGCTGATCAATGCCACGCAGGCCGTTGAAAAAAACGGGAAAATCAAGCTCAAAGTTGAAGATTTGGGCAACGAAGTTATGATCACCATCAGCGACAATGGTTGTGGTATTCCAAAAGAAATCCAAACAAAGATCTTCGACCCCTTCTTCACCACCAAAGACGTTGGCTCCGGCACCGGGCTGGGCCTGAGCATTACTTATAAAATTATCACAGATTTGCATCAAGGTAAAATTGAAGTAATTTCGGCACCACAGGCTGGTGCAACTTTTAAAATTTCGCTCAAAAAATCAATTTGATATGGAAACAATCGGTACTAGCCAAAACAACATGTATAACTTACTGGTTATCGACGACGAACCGGAAATTACCCGTTCGCTCAAACGGCAATTCAGGGGCATGTACAATGTTTTTACGGCAACAAGTGCGAACGATGCCTTCCCGATACTTGAGACTGAAAACATACAGGTTGTACTTTCCGACCAACGCATGCCAGGCCTGACAGGTGTTGATTTCTTTGCGAAAATCAAATCGAAATACCCCGACGCCTTAAAACTCATCCTCACAGGTTATTCTGATATTGAAGCCGTGATTGGCGCTATCAACGAAGGGCAGGTGTTTCGATACATCACCAAACCCTGGAATCCCCTGGAACTGGAAGTTGCCATCAAAGAAGCCTTCGAAAAATACGAGCTGATCACCCACAACAAAAGGTTGATGGAAACACTCCGCGAATCGAACCTCACGCTCGAAAAGAAGGTGAAAGAAAGAACTGCAGAGCTCGAAGCGCTCAACGAAACGCTGACGCAACTCAACCTTGAAAAAAACAAATACATCGGCATTGTTGCCCACGACCTGCGCAGCCCCATTGGATCGGCTTTTCAATTCTCGGAACTCTTGTTCGAGGAATTCGATCATTTTCCAAAAGAAAAAATTCTGGAATACCTCGATTTCATCAAGAAACGTTGTGAGTATGCCCTTGCTTTGATCTCCGACATCCTGGATGTCTCAAAAATTGAAGCAGGTGTCTTCGAACTGAAAAAAACCGAAGCCAATTACCACAATTTTGTAAAAGAAGTGGTGCAACAAAACAAAATTCTGGCAGAAAGCAAATCGCAGCACATCGATTTTACAAGTGATCTTTCTGATGTGGTTTTCTCGTTCGACAAGAATAAAATGGAACAGGTCATCACCAATCTGCTAGCCAATGCCGTAAAATATTCACTGCCCGAAAAAGTCATAAAGGTAGAAGTAAGTTCCGGCGACCGTCAGATTGTGACGAAGGTGATCGACCATGGACTTGGCATACCGCAGGAAGAATTGTCTGACATCTTCAAACCTTACAAAACTACTTCGGTCAAACCCACAGCCAACGAAAAATCTACCGGCCTGGGTCTTGCCATCGTAAAAAAAATCGTGGAAGCCCATGAGGGTACCATTGGCATCGAAAGCGAAGTGGGAAAAGGTACAGTGGTAACTTTTAAACTTCCCATTTAAATCATTCAATCTGAAAGTAAATCAACGCATCAATTTTTCGCCACTGTCATGACCAAAACTTCTAAAGTTCACGCAAGTCTTTTTTTCGCTTGTGCGATCTGGTTTTTTTGCGGAGGATGTACCTCCACCTTACCCAAAGACGAAAGCATCAAACACTTGAAGGCTTTCGATGCTGAAAGTCTGCAGCTGGCCAACAAAATGGCACAAACCGAATCGATCAAAGCCTTGATGGCACTCAGGCAGCTGAGTCGTCTTCCTTTGCCGTTGCAGTCAGCCTCCGTAACATCTGATTCAGCTGGATCACCCTACTTCTCGCTCGACAAAAACAAGGGAATCTATAAATACTACAGCAGCGATTCTTGTACAAAAACTGTGAGCGACAGCACCCAAGGCATCAGCATTTCATTCCCGTTCACAAGCCGCAAAGACAGTCTGGCCAACTTTGTGCTCAGCGAGTACAGCGAAGAAGCAACTGCCTTTGAGATGACCATGCCCACGCGTGCCAAAGCCAAACTGTTGGTAGCAGACCATATTATCGCCAGTCTCGACTATTCGGCCGAGCTGCAACACCAGATGCCCCAAAAAGCAAAACTGTTATTCAACTTTTCAGGCTTTCGGCTTAACTGCAAACTCAGCAGTAAATTTCACAGCGATTATGCCACCATTTACGTCGATTATGTGCTGACCGATAATGAATCAATCAAATTAGAAGGCACACTGCGAAGCGACGTACACCTAAAGCAAAACAGCCTGCAGTTTTCAAACCTTGAAATCGTAACACAGGTGTTTCCCCTTGTCATTCATTTTATGGCCGACGATCAATTCACGAGTCAGGAAGAAATGGCATACCCGGCGCATTTCAACAAGCATTCCGAGTTCTATTTCACCGATTTAAAAGGGAATAGATTGGGTGATGTGGTTTTTGTAAAGGTGCCGGGCACCGATAGAATCAGTCTGGAAATTCGCTTCGAAGACGGCTCTGTGCAAAATTTGGAGGAACTGCTGCTTTTGGCGAAAAACATCCTCAACCTAAAAATCCCGGATGCAGGCTAGTACCCTAAAACCGCAACCTGCCCGTTTCGGCTGCCGGCTGCGCATCGAAATAAGGGCTCGAAATTAAATCGTTCGGATAAACCATATAACCACCATTGGGATCCAGATCGATCTTCGTTACGTAATAAATTGCCTGCCACACCAACAATGAGCAATACCAGGTATTGTTGTCGGCCCAGTTGGCATACAACGAATCAGGCACGAAATTACTGTCAGGGAAGCGTTTGGAGGCATTCCAGGAAGAAAGATCGTTGCGTTGCTTCATGGCAAAAGCGATGATGGAATCTATTTGTGCCTCGCTGAGTTCAAGCCTTAAGCGGTAACGGTTTCCAGAATACTTTGAACCAAAGTTTACATTATTCAAAATGGTGAGGCGGTGCCTTGAATACCCACTGATCTGCCTGATTTGAAACCCGCGTGGCACATCTTTCGCGATGGACTCGATGATTTGTACGCCTGCCAGCAGACTGTCGATATTTTGATGTGCATAACCTTTGACCACCAGCGCGGCATGCCCGAAACCACTTCCGTTTGGCACAAATGCCGATCCCGGCAAAAGGTTGAGGTTGGGTCGTACCAAAATATCCCCAGGCTTCAACTCAATCAGTTGCCCCTCAACTGCATTCTGCAGCAGCAGTTGATTCTCCGGGCCGGCTTTAGGGCTTGTCTTATCTGAGTTACATCCACCCAAAGCTGTTGCCAAAACCATAAAAATCAGGAGCCAATGCTGCCGGAAGCGCTTCATGTTTATAGATTGTTCTGTAAAACTACAAAAAACACAGCATTTTCAAGCACAAAAAACTTTCCTCCACATGCAAAAAGCAGTATCTTTGACCTAAAATAAACCTGTAACCAAACCTTATTAAAATGAAAACAAAGACATTGTTCGCACTAGCGATATTGCTGGCAGCTATTCTGGTGATGCCTGCCTGCGAGAAGAAAAAAGAAGACACCACCAAGGAACTCACGCCCGATCAGGCCAAGGTCGAACTTCGTGATGCAAGTCAGGAAATTACAACCAACATGGACAACATGATGAGCACTTCTGCCATGGAGTCCGTCCAGTTTCTAATGCAAATCATGGGAAACCAGTCTCTCAAAAGCACCTTGAAAACACTTGCTTTTGACTCAGGAAAACTCAACCTGGCAAAGGTTAAAAAAGCCTTTACACCTGCCGCACAGCGAGATGACGGAGTTGGACAGTTTGGAATTTATGCCTTTAACTTTTCTATCGACGATTTCGAACTTGTCGAATCATCGGCCAACAGCCTTGTACTGCGCTATCCTGCCAACGAAACAGCCTACAACAACCAGCAAAACAATGCAGAATTGGCCGCAAACAACCTCACTTACACCACTATCACCTTTGAAGATACCTATTGGGATGACTACAACCAAACATGGGTGACCGAAACCTATGAAGATTACGTGCCAACCAACGTAAACATGAACCTGAAAATTGACAACCAAACAGCTGCACAAGGCAATTACAGCAGCACTTTAACTGAAGACGGAATTCCTACTGCAGTTTCATTTGGTATGGCTGTTTCTCCCTACCAGTTTCAGGCAACACTCAGCGGAGGTGGCACCAATTTCGTGGCAGGTTTCTCTTTTAAACAGGACGATGTTGAACTGATGGCCCTCAATTGGAACCTCGTTTACACCGCTGACATGGAAAATGTACAAACCATAAGTGGTTATTATATGGCCATGCCACTTCGCATCGAAGGTTCTGCAAATTTTGCCGCCATCGATGCGCATATGAGAAACGTTGAGGAAAATGGAGGAGATTATGACCTTGCGTTCCTGAACAGTCAGATCAATATGCAACTCCTTCATGTGGTTCTCAATGCTAAAATTGGAGATATCCAATTTAAAATGTACACCGATCCTGATTATGGCGATACCTATCCCGACCTGGCAGTGGTTTATGGAGATGGCACTTACGAATGGCTCTCCGACATCATGGGCGACACCGGATATACCTTCAGAAAAAAGAAATAAACTTTGCTTTTAAGCATCAAAGAGCCGCACTGACGGCTCTTTTTTTTGTTATGAGGTAATGTCTCTGCTGTTTTGCATTTTTTCACTAATTATGCATGCCCAAAACAAAAACTCCATTCCGTCCTATGAGCGAACTTCAGTATTATCAGCATTCAGAACCCTTTTCCCTCGAAGGAGGCGAAAGCCTCAGGCAATTGCGCATCGCCTTTATGACATGGGGAAGCCTAAACGAACAAGCCGATAATGTGATTTGGGTTTGTCATGCCTATACCGCCAATGCCGATGTGGCATCCTGGTGGCCCGGTATGGTTGGGCCTGGCTTGCTGATGGATCCTGAAAAGTATTTCATCGTTTGTGCCAACGTCATTGGGTCGTGCTATGGAACAACAGGCCCGCTTGATACAGATCCTGAAAGCGGAAAAGCCTGGCTACATCGCTTTCCCCTGATCACCGTCCGTGATTTGGTTGAAGCCCACGAACTGCTTCGGCAGCATCTGAATATCAACTCAATAAAAATGATCATCGGAGGATCCATCGGGGCTTTTCAGGCGCTTGAATGGTCGATCATGTATCCCGAAGCCATCAAAAACATGGTTTTCATTGCCAGCAGCGCGTTTGCCTCTCCATGGAATATTGCCTTCAATGAAGCACAGCGCATGGCTATTTTTGCCGATCCAACTTATTATAGCGAAACTGTCGACGGCGGCAAAACAGGTTTGAAGGCCGCACGCGCCATGGCGTTGATCAGCTACCGGAATGCTGCAATCTATAATCTGACTCAAGCGGAAGAATCGACAGAAAAACTAGGTGATTATAAAGCAGTTTCCTATCAGCAATACCAGGGAGAGAAACTGATTCAACGCTATAATGCATTCAGCTATGTTGCCATGTCGCGTCTTTTCGACAGCCACAATGTAGGGCGTGGCCGAAAATCAATTCTTGAGGCATTGGAGCAGGTCAAGGCCAAAACAACGGTGATTGCACTGGATACCGATATGCTGTTTCCTCCTGATGAACAGGCATTTGTGGCGAAAAATATACCGAATGCCACTTATCATACTGTAAAGACGATTTACGGACATGATGGTTTCCTTCTGGAATCAGAGCAAATCAGCGAAATCTGTCGTCATACAGTTTTCTATGACTGAAAGTCCAAAATCCAATAGGGGCTTAGCCAAAAAAACTCCGATTAATTGCTATTTTTGCCATCCCAAAGGGACAATTTCATGACCAAAACCCGTGAGAAAAAGATCATCCGCGCATCGTGGATAGCTATTTTTGGCAATGCCCTTCTCTCAGCGCTTAAAATCGTTGTTGGTTTGCTGGCTGGAAGCCTCTCACTGGTGGCGGACGGCATTGATTCGGCTGGTGATATTTTGGGTTCTCTCATCACGCTCATCACGGCACGCATCATATCAAGGCCGCCCAATATGCTCCACCCATATGGATTCGACAAGGCCGACACCATCGCCTCAAAACTGCTTGCCTTCGTGATTTTTTTCGGAGGCGCCCAACTGGCCATTTCCTCATTCCAGCGCATGCTTTCGGCAGAGGTTGCTCCCCTGCCCTCCAAAATTGCCATCCTTGTAGTTTTGGTGTCAATCGTAGGCAAACAATTGCTTGCCGGATACCTACGCACTACCGGCCGAAAAATCGATAGCCCGATGTTGAAGGCCAATGCCAAAAACATGCAGAACGACGTGCTCATTTCAGTTGCTGTGCTCGTGGGTCTGGCATTCACCTACATCCTGCATATGCCCATTCTCGACGCGATCACCGCATTCCTGGTGAGTATCTGGATCATTGTTGTTGCCATCCGCATCATCATACAATCGAGCCGCGAACTGATGGACAGCCTCGACGATCCTGGAATCTATCAGCTCATCAATCAGTCTGTTACTAATGTAGAAGGTGCTTATAACCCGCACCGCATCAGGGCACGAAAAATGGCGCAATATTATATGATAGCCCTTGATATTGAAGTGAGTGGCAGCAAAAGCCTGGATGAGGCACATCGGATTGCCCATGCAGTTGAAGACGAAATCAAAGCCCACATCAAAAATGTTTACGACATCCTGATTCATGTGGAACCTCTGGGTGCCGACCGAAGCAAAGAACGCTTTGGCATATCAGCCAGCGACTTAAAAGACGAGCCCAAGGTGGACACACAGCATGAAGCCGGGTAGTAGTAAAGGCAATGACTTCTGTCTTGCCGAAAATGATCGAAATTAGACCCACCGTAACCTGCATTTTATATCTTTGCAGCAGTTTTTTTGAAGCCACACTGCAAAACACCATCCCTATGATACTGTTTTTCCAGCCCACGCCAAATCGGATTATTGCACTGGAATCCAACACCAAACCAACTCCACCCGATATCGAAAAACTGGTCTGGCTCTTTGGAGGAGCTGTCTTTATTCACGAAAATACCATCAAGGGATTCTACATCGGCCCACGCAAAGAAATGGTGACGCCCTGGAGCACCAATGCAGTCGAAATTACGCAAAACATGGGCATCGAAGGCATCATCAGGATCGAAGAGTTTAGCCGCACCGAGAAAAACAGCACGGATTACGATCCCATGCTTCAGGCAAAATACCACAACCTCGATCAACTGCTCTTTTATATTGACCACAAGCCCGAAGAAGTAAGATATATAGATGACCTGGCTGCATACAACCAAAAAGAAGGTTTGGCACTAAGCGAGGATGAGATTGTCTATCTACAGGAAATCAGCCAAAAAATAGGTCGCCGTCTGACCGATAGCGAAGTGTATGGCTTTGCCCAGGTAAACTCAGAGCATTGCCGGCACAAGATTTTCAACGGCACCTTTGTGATCGACGGCATGACCATGCCCGAAACGCTGTTTGCATTGATCAAAAAAACCGCAAAAGAACACCCAAACCGCCTTGTTTCGGCCTACAAAGACAATGTTGCTTTCATACTTGGGCCGCGCATCGAGCAGTTTGCGCCTGAAACACAGAACAAAGCTGATTTCTTTAAAGTCACCGATATTGAGGCTGTCATCTCCATCAAAGCCGAAACACACAACTTCCCTACAACGGTTGAGCCCTTTAACGGTGCTTCAACAGGAAGTGGTGGCGAAATCCGCGACAGACTTGCTGGCGGTAAAGGCAGTGTGCCACTTGCTGGATCGGCTGTGTACATGACCTCTTATCCACGAACCGAAGAAAACAGAAGCTGGGAGCACGACTGTGTAGCGCGCGACTGGCTATACCACAATCCGGCCGAAATTCTGATCAAAGCCTCCAATGGCGCCTCAGATTTTGGCAATAAGTTTGGTCAACCACTCATCAACGGGAGTTTGCTCACCTTTGAGCACAACGAGCGCCATTCATTTGGCTACGACAAGGTGATTATGCTTGCTGGCGGCGTGGGCTATGCCCGCAAACAAGACAGCCAGAAAGACCTTCCCGAACCAGGCGATATGATTGTGGTGCTGGGCGGCGACAACTACCGCATCGGCATGGGTGGAGGCGCTGTTTCAAGCGTCGACACAGGTGAGTTCAGCAATGCCATCGAGCTCAATGCAGTGCAAAGGGCCAACCCCGAAATGCAAAAACGCGTGGCCAACGTTATCCGGGCGATGACCGAAAGAAACGAGAACCCCATCAGATCTATTCACGATCATGGAGCTGGCGGGCATCTCAACAGTCTCTCCGAATTGGTTGAAGATAGTGGTGGTATCATCGAAATTGGTAAACTGCCTGTGGGCGATCCTACACTTTCTGACAAAGAAATCATCGGAAACGAATCGCAGGAACGTATGGGTCTGGTGATTCATCCTGAAGATCTTGACATACTTAACCAGACCGCACAACGGGAGCGCTCACCGCTTTATGTGGTTGGGAAAGCAACAGGTGATCAGCAGTTGAAATTTCTCCGTAACGAAAACAGTTGCCCCATCGATCTGCGCCTCGAATACCTGTTTGGCAAGCCACCAAAAACAGTGCTCGAAGACAAACACCGACCTTATCGGTTTGCACCGCTCAATTATTCATTCGATGATATTCACGCATATATCCATCAGGTGCTCCAGCTGGAGGCTGTTGCCTGTAAAGATTGGCTCACCAACAAAGTCGACCGTTCTGTTACCGGACGTGTTGCCATGCAACAATGTGCCGGCCCTGTGCAACTTCCTTTGAACAACCTTGGCATTACAGCGCTGGATTATCAGGGCGTGAAAGGCATTGCAACGGCATTGGGACACGCACCTATCCCCGGGCTGATCGACTCACGTATTGGTTCAAGATTGTCTGTTGCCGAAGCCCTTACCAATATCGTTTGGGCACCTATCGAAGGTGGTTTAAGCGGTGTTTCGCTGAGTGCCAACTGGATGTGGCCTGCAAAAAATGATTCGGAAAACAGCCGTTTGTACATGGCTGTGAAAGCTTTAAGCGATTTTTGTCTTGAACTGGGCATCAATGTGCCGACGGGTAAGGACTCGCTTTCGATGACGCAGAAATACCCCGATGGAGAGAAAGTGATGGCCCCCGGAACAGTGATTGTAACAGCTGTTGGCGAAGTGAGTAACATCCGCAAAAGCGTGAAACCAGTGCTTTCGTTGCGCCCCGATACAGAGATATTGTATATCGACTTCTCGGGCCAGGAAGGCTTTGAGTTGGGCGGAAGCAGTTTTGCACAATCGCTGAATGCCATTGGCACAAAGTCGCCAGATGTGGTTGACGCTGACTACCTGAAAAAAGCATTTGGCGCAATGCAGCAATTGGTCAGTGAAGAACTGATATTTGCCGGCCATGATGTGTCAGCTGGTGGCCTTGTCACCACCTTGCTCGAAATGAACTTTGCCAACTGCGAAAAAGGACTCGAAATAGACCTCACCCCGCTGCATCATGCTGATACGACAGCACTGCTTTTTAGCGAAAAACCTGCCGTTGTCATCCAGGTTTCGGCTGATGGCGAAGCGAAAAGACTGCTTAAGTCACTGGGAGTTAATTTTGCGGTTCTCGGAAGACCTGTCAAGGCAAGACAGCTTATTCTGAACCACCGGGGCGAAAAAATTGTGATCGATATTGATACCATGCGCGATGCCTGGTTCAAGTCGTCTTACCTGCTCGACATCCGGCAAAGTGGAGAGAAACACGCGCTCAGGCGTTTTAAAAATTACAAAAAACAAGATCTGTTCTTCAGTTTTGGACAACATTTCAGCGGCAAAGCCATTGATTACGGAGTCGACATGTATAGGCGGAAAAACACTGGCTATCGCGCTGCAATCATCCGCGAAAAAGGCGTAAACGGCGATCGGGAAATGGCTTACGCACTTTATCTGGCCGGATTTGACGTGAAAGATGTGCACATGACCGACCTCATCAGCGGGCGCGAAGACCTGACAGATGTGCAGATGATCGTATTTGTGGGTGGTTTTTCCAACTCCGACGTGCTTGGATCGGCAAAAGGATGGGCCGGGGCATTTTTATACAACGAGAAAGCCAAGCGTTCGCTCGATCAGTTCTACCAACGTACCGACACCTTGAGTCTGGGCGTTTGCAATGGCTGCCAGCTTATGATGGAGCTCGGACTTGTGTATCCGGAGCATCCCGAAAAAACGGTGATGCAGGTAAATGACTCCGGCAAATTCGAGTCAGCCTTTCTGAATGTGGATATTCCGGCAAATAACAGCGTGATGTTGTCGGGCCTGAGTGGAAAACGTCTGGGCGTTTGGGTTGCTCATGGCGAAGGCAAGTTTAGCTTCCCCTGTTTCAAAGACAATTACAACATTGTGATGCAATATGGGCAGGAAAACTATCCGGGCAATCCCAATGGCAGCGATTGGAGTACAGCTGCATTGTGCTCTTACGATGGCCGCCACCTCGCCATGATGCCACACATCGAACGCGCCTTCTTACCCTGGCAATGGGCTCACTATCCCGAAAACAGAAAAAACGACGAGGTAAGTCCATGGTTCGAGGCATTTGTGAATGCCCGCAAATGGGTTGCTGCTCAGCAATAAGCTGATGCGTATTCAGGATAATCTTCAACGCAGCTTGATGCTGCCATGCTGCTTATGGCCTTTTTCTTATCTTGCACATGAAATGATTACTTAATTTTGGATGAGCAAAAAATAAAGAGATGGAAAAACAAAAACTCGCACTAATCACAGGAGCCAGCAGCGGTATTGGAGAAGCCGCCGCAGTTCGCTTTGCCTCCGGAGGATGGAACCTCTTGCTTACAGCAAGACGCCTGGAAAAAATTGAGGCCTTAAAAAACAGGCTTGAAGCCGAATACCAGATTCACGTAACCACTTTTGAACAGGATGTGAGAGTTCAGGAAAGCAGCACCAAACTGGCTGCCTTGATTGGCAGAAATAAGCTTCAGGTCGACCTGCTCATCAACAATGCAGGGTTGGCAGTTGGAATCGGGCCATTTCAGGATGGACTGATCGATGACTGGGAGCGCATGATCGATACAAATGTGAAAGGATTGCTCTACGTTTCGCGCGCCATTGCACCGCTAATGGTTGAGCAGGGATTTGGACACATCGTCAACGTGGGTTCGATCGCCGGAAAAGAAGCCTATCCGGGAGGCAATGTTTATTGCGCTACCAAGCATGCCGTTGACGGCCTTACCAAAGCCATGCGAATGGATTTGTTGGACGCCGGAATCAGGGTAAGCCAGATCGCTCCCGGAGCCGTTGAAACTGAATTTTCGATGGTTCGTTTCAAAGGCGATGCCGAACGTGCGAAAAATGTTTACACAGGTTTCGAGCCTTTGCGAGCAGCAGATATTGCTGATGCTATCTGGTATGTTGCCAATGTTCCGGCCCATGTGAACATCAACGACCTGCTCATCATGCCCACTGCACAAGCCAGTGCCACTCAAATTTTAAGGCAAACCAACAAGTAATCAACAGCATAGCTGGTTTTTTACTTTTTTTTACTATTATTGTGCGCCAAAAAACAACATCTTGGCCTGCTTTACTTATTAACTACTCAATGCAACGCCTATGGATCGCTCTATTACACGTATCTTCGATTTACTGCCTTATCACCAGAAAAGTTTTAAACCAAAAGATGATACGTTAGCCGGCAAAGAAAACGGCAAGTGGGTCACTTATTCGATTGATCAGTACCGCGAAATTGCAGATCATATCAGCTATGGTTTATTGCAGCTCGGAGTAGAAGTAAATGATAAAATCGCCACTATCTCCAACAATTGTCCGGAGTGGAATTTCATTGATATGGGTATTTTACAGACCGGAGCGGTCCATGTCCCTATCTATCCCACCATCAGCGAAGCCGACTACAAATACATTCTGGAACATGCAGAAGTAAAATATGTTTTCGTTGCAGGGCAGGAATTATTCCGTAAAGTGAAACACATTCTGCCGGAGATTCCAGCCATTCAAGGCGTTTACACCTTCAAAACAACAGAAGGAGTTCAACACCTGAGCGAACTGATTGAGATGGGCAAAGCAAATCCACAGCCTGATAAACTGCAGAAAATCAAAGATAAAATCAAACCAGATGATCTTGCTACGCTCATTTACACCAGTGGCACCACAGGAAACCCAAAAGGCGTGATGCTTTCGCACAATAACCTGCTCAGTAATGTTGATGCCGTGCACTCCTATTTTCCTGTTGATGAGCATTGTAAAGCACTGAGTTACCTGCCCCTTTGTCATGTGTACGAACGTATGAATATCTACACTTATCAGTATTTGGGCGTGAGCATTTACTATGCGGAGAATATGGGCACTATCGGTGATAACATCAGAGAGATTTCTCCCCATATCCTTACCACCGTACCCCGTTTGCTCGAGAAAGTTTACGACAAGATCATTGCCAAAGGGCTCAAGTTGAAAGGCATACAAAAACAAATTTTCTTTTGGGCAGTAAACCTTGGAATGTCTTACAAGGAAGAAGGGAAAAACAATATTTTTCACAAGATCCAGCTGGCGATTGCCAACAAATTGGTTTTCAGCAAATGGCGCGAAGCATTGGGCGGGCAGATGCGCGTGATCGTTTCGGGAGGCGCAGCTTTGCAACCCAGACTAATCAAGGTTTTTACGGCCGCAAAAATACCGGTTTTGGAGGGATATGGACTTACAGAAACCTCTCCGGTTATCGCTGTAAACACACTCGAAAAAGGCGGAGTCCTTTTCAGTAGCGTGGGAAAAATCATCAAAAATGTTGAGGTTAAAATATCTGAGCAGGGTGAGATTCTTGTGAAAGGGCCCAATGTGATGAAAGGATATTTCAAAGCAGAAGAAATGACTGCCGATGCTATTGACCCCGAAGGTTGGTTTCATACCGGCGATGTTGGCCATGTGGAAGCTTCGGGTCACCTAAAAATTACTGGGCGTATCAAAGAGATTTTCAAGACTTCGATGGGAAAATATATTAGTCCGGCACTCATCGAAAACCGTTTCAAAGAATCTCCATTCATCGATGGAATTATGGTTATTGGCGAGAATCAGAAATTTGCTTCGGCGCTGATTGTTCCAAATTTCGAACATCTTCGCTCGTGGTGTCGCATCAAGGGTATTCCATACACCTCCGACAGCGACATGATCACTCACAAAGAAATCCTCCTGCGACTGCGAAAGGAAGTTGAAACATACAATGCCTATTTTGGCGATTATGAAAAAATCAAAAAGTTTGAGCTAACCGATCATGAGTGGACTGTGCAATCAGGTGAACTCACAGCAAACCTGAAATTGAAGCGCTCATTCATCATGAGTAAATATAAGGATAAAATCGACCGTCTATACAATAACTGACAGACCAATTACCCTAACCAATGAACATGAAAGTCACGCGTATTTTTGATATTCTGGATCTTTTCAGACAGCCCGAACACGCCTCAAAGGCTGTTTTTGCCCTTCGCACCAAAGGAGTCTGGAACAATGTTACGGCTGCTGAATACGTTCAAACCGTCGACTGGCTGAGCCTCGGACTGCTAGAATCAGGCATTCTGAAAGGCGATAAAATCGCTACTATCCTCAAAAATACACCTGAATGGAACTTTTTCGATATGGCACTTTTGCAAATCGGGGCTGTGCAGGTGCCAATTTATCCAACCATCAGCGACAACAACTACCAGTTTATTTTTAATGATGCAGAAGTCAAATATATCATTGTTTCCGACGAAAATTATTACGCCCGCATCAAGGATGTGATCAATGAAGTGCCAAGCCTCGAAGGGATTTTCAGTATTCGGTCGGTGGATGGATTGCGCAACTGGAACGAATTGATCAACAGAGGTAAAACTTCACAGAAACAGCTGGAGCTCGAAACAATAAAATCCAGCATAGAATCTGGCGGCCTTGCTACCTTGATTTATACCTCAGGCACGACAGGATCGCCAAAAGGTGTCATGTTGTCGCACAACAACATGATGAGCAACTCACAGGCTTGTGTCGAAATTTTGTCGCACAATCCCATTGAAAGAGTACTCAGCTTTTTACCGCTGTGTCATGTGCTCGAACGTATCATGAATTACACTTACCAGCAACACGGGGCCACCATCTATTATTGCGACAATATTGATCAGTTGGGCGAATACATCCGGGATGCCAAACCCGAGTTGTTTACTGCAGTTCCGCGCGTATTGGAGAAAACTTATCAAAAAATCATCAGAAAGGGCCGTGGCTTAAAAGGAATTAAAAAAGTGATTTTCTTCTGGGCCATTGGCGTGGGCGAACAGTTTGAGCCCTGGCAGAATCAGGGCATGTGGTATCGCATCAAACTCAGTCTCGCACGTAAACTGGTTTTCAGTAAATGGCATAGCGCACTGGGTGGCCGACTCAATTCCATAGTCAGCGGAGGCGCCAGCCTTCAGGAACGCATCTCGCGGGTTTTTTGGGCAGCTGGAATTCAAATTATGGAAGGTTACGGACTCACCGAAACTTCTCCGGTTATTGCCGTCAGCAACTTTGAACCAGGAGGAGTAAAAATTGGAACTGTTGGCCCTGCCCTGCCGGGTGTTGAAATAAAAATAGCGGAGGATGGCGAAATTCTTACCAAAGGTCCGCATATCATGCTGGGCTATTATAAACGTGACGATTTAACCCGTGAAATCATCGACGATGAAGGCTGGTTGCATACGGGTGACATTGGCCGTATGGAAGGTAAATTCCTTCGCATCACAGATCGCAAGAAAGAAATTTTCAAAACCTCAGGCGGTAAATATGTTGCTCCACAACCTGTAGAAAACAAGCTGAAAGAATCAGCATTTATCGAACAGGCTATTGTTGTGGGCGAAGGTAAAAACTATGCTGCTGCCCTCATTATTCCAGACTTTTCGCACCTCGAATCGTGGTGTGCCGTAAAAGGAAAAACTTTTACAAGCCCCAAAGAAATCATCAAAGATCCGGTCATCAAAGAAAGAATTGACCGCGAAGTGCAATTGATGAATAAACAACTCGATAAAACAGAACAGATCAAGCGTTTTATGCTTTTGGCCGATACATGGAATGTAGAAACCGGCGAATTGTCGCCTACCATGAAACTTAAGCGGAAATTTCTGCATCGGAAATATGCCCTGCAAATTGAGGAGCTTTACAGGTAATATCAGTGCAAAAGCTTGAAAATCATTTCTTTGTACAGCTCAGCATCACCTATATCGCTGCTTCCGTATCCCTTTCCCTTTAAGTCGTATTCGCGAAGAATACTGATGCCACGGACGGCATCGGCAATGGTAAAATTAGCAGCAGCTGTTTGGTAGTCTTGTACAAAAAATGGATTGAGCCCCAACAGGCTGGCCAGATTATTTCTGCTTTTATCGCGCGTAGAATGAATTTTAAGAATTTTGGTATA
Source organism: Bacteroidales bacterium UBA5536 (assembly GCA_002426795.1). Lineage (GTDB taxonomy): Bacteria > Bacteroidota > Bacteroidia > Bacteroidales > F082 > UBA5536. The sequence goes on along the minus strand of DINQ01000020.1, from coordinate 217,282 downwards.
AAAACCATATAACATGATGGTAGTCATGAGCAACGGATAATCCTTGCTGTTGGCGCCGAAGTGATCAATGGTTTGATTGGCTTTAAACACATCTCTCTGTCCCAAAGCCTTTTGCAACTCAAAAATATTGAAATCTTTCGAAATCCCAATATTTCGCTCAACATCTTCATCATTGATACGCCGTGAAGCAGGCACAGCAATCATCAGTTTTTCCAGTTCGTTTCTTACCTTGTGCAAGTCGTTTCCCAGAAAATCGGCCAACATCTGACACGCTTTTGGTGTAATACTATAATTGCTTTGACTCAGGTACTTTTCAATCCAGCCCGGGATATTGTTGTCGTAAAGCTTCTTCGACTCAAAAAGCACACCTCTTTTATCCACTTTTTTAGCAAGAGCCCGGCGTTTGTCGATCTTTTTGTATTTGTAATTGATGACCAAAATGGTGGTATCGGGAATCTTCTCGATGTAGTTCTCAAGGTCTTCAATATTCTTGATGTCTTGCGCTTCTTTTACGATGATTACCTGATAATTACCCGTCATGGGGTAGTTACGGGCCTGCGTCACAATTGTTTGTACATCAACATCACGGCCATAAAGAACAAGCTGATTAAAAGCTCGGTCGGCCGGATCAAGCACCTGTTCTTCGAGTAAATCTGAAATTGTGTCAATAAAAAAAGGCTCCTCACCCATCAAAACATAAATGGGATAGTAAACCTTGTTGCGGATATCAGACAGAATTTGCTCGTAAGTCACGGTGGCAGGAGATTAAAAACGCAGGTGTTTCACTGTAATTCCGTTATTGATGAGCTGCTCCAGGGCATCTATGCCAATCTTCAGGTGATCAGAAACAAATCGCTGGTTGACGCGCCTGTCGCTTTCAGAAGTCTTGACTCCCTCTGGCACCATCGGCTGATCAGACACCAGCAACAATGCGCCCGTCGGAATTTCATTGGCAAACCCGACCACAAAGATAGTAGCTGTTTCCATATCAACAGCCATGCTGCGCGTTTCGATCAAGTATTCCTTAAACTCTTCGTCGTGCTCCCAAACACGCCTGTTGGTAGTAAATACGGTCCCTGTCCAATAGTCTCTTCCATGATCGCGTATGGTAGTTGAAATCGCTTTCTGCAGGCTAAAGGCGGGCAAAGCTGGCACTTCAACAGGAAGATAATCATTTGATGTGCCCTCGCCCCGAATGGCAGCAATAGGCAAAATCAAATCACCTACTTTGTTTTTTTTCTTCAGGCCACCACATTTTCCCAGAAACAAAACAGCCTTTGGATGAATAGCCCCGATGAGATCCATCACAGTTGCTGCATTGGCGCTTCCCATTCCAAAATTTATGATACTGATATTGCCCGATGTGGCGCAAGGCATGGGATGATCTGATCCAACCACAGGCACATTGTGCCATTCAGCAAACAACTCCAGGTATTGGTTAAAATTTGTCAATATAACATACTCGCCAAACTCTTCGAGTGCCAAACCTGTATAGCGCGGCAACCAGTTCTCAATGATCTCTTTTTTCGTTTTCATCAACTTAGGGATTTGGCATGCAAAGGTAAACGATATTTTGTTTTGCTGGGCTTGCTTTTGCTCAGTAGAGGCTGCAGTTAAAGCAACCAGCCTATTTAAAACGATTTTAAACTCACTACGTATGTGTGCTTTCAGCGGCATAATATTTACCTTTACAGGCTTATGACTGACGGCGTCAGTTTGTGGGAAAAGGAGTAATGAAATGTTATGGTTTAAAACCAGCGAAAATGCCGGGCGAACAGAGGTATTCGACCCCATTCGGAAAAAATATGTTGCCCTGACACCTGAAGAAAAGGTGCGTCAACAAACACTTCATCAACTTGTCGAACAGCTTGGTGTTCCAACAGGACTGTTGGCAGTTGAGCATACTATTAAACTTCACGAACTTAAAAAAAGGTGCGATATCGTTGTTTTCTCGAGAGATGGCAAACCCATGATGATTGTTGAATGTAAGGCAGCACACATCCCCATTCAACAAAAAACGCTTGAACAAGCCGCGAGATATAACTTTAGTCTGCAAGTGGATTATTTATTGCTTACCAACGGAGAACAGCAATATTGCTGCCAGATAGATCTGGATAAAAAGGCATTGGTTTTTCTTGATACTATACCTGATTACAATCAAATGATTAATACCGAACATCCCAGGCCGTATGATACATAAACTCTATTTGCTGGTTGCTATGCCATTATTGTTGCCGGCTTTTGTGCTTGCTCAGGTTCAACAATCAGTTCAATCTCAGGACCTCGAGAAAACTGCAACCGATTACCTGATTTTAGCCAAGTCGTTTTATAGCAAGTCGACCGAAAAGGCGATCAATTATAGCACAGTTGCTCTTGAAACAGCCCTTAAAACGACAAATGATTCACTAAAAGGACAATGTTATAAAGCAGTTGGTGTAGCCAATTACTATGCAGGGCAATCAGAAAAAAGCCTCGAAATGTTCGACTCGGCCATGCGTTATTTTGAGAAAACAAACAACCAGATTGAGATTTCAAATGTTTTTAACAACCGTGGAATTAACTACGCCTCTCTGGGCAAATACAATCAGTCCATTCAAAGTTATACCGAGGCACTGCAAATTCATGCCCAATTGAAGGATAGCTTGAAGATTGCACATATTAAAAACAACATCGGATCTCTCTATTATCAACTTGAGTCATTCAGCGAGGCTCTCCCCTATTTTGAGTCGGCATTCGAGCTGGCAAATAAGGCGAATGACTCGTCAACGATGATGAGTGCACTGAATAACTGGGGACTTGTCGAAAAAAGTTTGAAGAACTATGACAAAGCCATGGTAATTTTCAAAGAATCGGTAAGTATTGGGAAACATAACAAAGATATGGTTGGAATTGCCAACAGTTGGCACAATATCGGCCTTATTCATTATCTTCAGAACAGAAAGGATAGCGCAATGTTTTACTTCAAAAAAGCGGCAAGAGTTTATGATAAGGCTGGCGTTTTTAGCGGGAACAATCACTTGGGAATTGGCAATTGTTATTATGATCATGGAAATTACGAACATGCCACTGAAGAGTTTAAAAAAGCACTCGAAATCAGCTACAAAACCAACGATCGGCTGCTGCGACTCGATGCATTGCGAAACCTTTACGAAACATGGCGGCATACCGGTAAGCGAGAGCAGGCCTTTGATGCCGTGATACATTACCATGATTTGTTCGACTCCATCAAAAACTTGTTCGACTCCACAGCCGTTCAAAACCTGCAGGCCCGATTAGAAGTGAATAATAAAATGCAGGAAGTCGACCACTTACTAAAAGAAAAAGCTGCGCAGGACAAACTGCTCATTCAACAAAAACGCCAATTATACTTACAACGCATTTTATTAATTGTTAGTTTTCTATCACTTATTATCGTAATTGCTTTGATTTTCATGCTCATCAGGCTGAATAAAAAAATCAGACAAACCAACAGCGATCTTCAACAAAACAATCAGGCCCTGGCGGAGGCAAAAACAGCACTCAGCCTCTCACACCAAAACCTGAGCGAACAGGAAGAGCTGCTTCGCACTTTAATCAACGCAACCCCCGATTTTATTTGTTTCAAAAACGGTCTCGGGCAATGGCTGCAGGCCAATGAAGCACTCATTTCGCTTTACGGTTTAAAGGCTCTTGATTACCGTTTTAAAACGGACCGCGAACTCATAGGCGACAAGCCAGAGTACCGCGAAACACTGGAATCCAACGTATTGTCAGATGAAATAACCTGGCAAAAAGGTGTCATTACACGCAGCGATGAGCAGATTGAAGCTGCAAATGGTGATTGGATGATTTTTGATGTAATCAAGGTGCCGCTTTTTAATGCCGATGGAAGCAGGAAAGGGCTGATTGTATTGGGTCGCGACATCAGCATCAGAAAACAAACCGAAAGAAAACTTGAGTATGCCCTTAAAAAAGCGGAAGAATCAGACCGGCTAAAAACGGCCTTTTTATCAAATATGTCGCACGAAATCAGAACGCCGCTCAACGCCATAATCGGCTTTAGCGATCTGCTCGATGAAGATGATTTAACAAAAGAAGAAAAGGCTCGTTTTATTAAGTTGATTCATGAAAACGGCAACACCTTACTCAATTTAATTGGCGACATTATCGATCTGGCCAGGATAGAAGCCGGTGAAGTGAGATTAAATCTCGAAAAATGTAATATAACTGATTTGTTTAAAAATCTGCACGACAACTATCAGGGCATGATGCAGAAAAGCTCAGCTAGCCAAGTCGAAATACAACTCAACATCCCTGATAAGTTGGTTACAATGTTTGCCGACAAGTTAAAATTGAAGCAAATACTGACAAATCTGATCGACAATGCACTTAAATTTACCGAAAAAGGAACCATCACTTTTGGATTTGTAGTTAATAAAAATGAGCATCAGGAGCCTGAGACCATTCAAATCTTTGTTAATGATACCGGAATTGGGATTCCTGCAGACAAGCAAGGAGCTGTTTTTGAACGTTTTATTAAAATCCACGAAGGAGGCAAAAAACTTTATCCAGGCACTGGTCTTGGTCTGAGCATAGTGAGCCAGTTTGTGCAGCTGATGAAAGGAAGTATCAGGCTGGAGTCTCAGGCAGGCGAAGGCAGTAGTTTCGTTATTACACTTCCGTACCTTTTGCAACCGCATATCTTGCCAAAAAAACCAGTTTCAAGTATAAAACATGATTATGCTGGAAAAACTATTTTAATTGTTGAGGATGTTGATTCAAACTTTGAGTTGCTTAAAATCCTACTTGAGCAAACCAAAGCGCAGATATTGCGGGCAACCAACGGAATGTCAGCCATCGAGGCATGTCAAAACAATCCACTAATTAATCTTGTATTGATGGACATTCAGCTGCCAGGGCTCAATGGTTATGAAGCCACCCGGAAGATAAAGGCTATCCGCCCCGAGTTACCGATAATTGCCCAAACGGCTTTTGCCATGACAGAAGAAAAGAATGCATGTTTCGATGCAGGCTGCGATGCTTATCTGGCCAAACCCATTCGCGCTGAGCTACTTTTGCCGGTTATCGACGAATTAATTTTGACTGAGGTATGATTTTAATTAATTTTAGACTCAGTTTTAAAGGTCTTTTGGCCTCATGTTGCACCAATACACGAATCCATGGGTTTTTTAAGCCTAACACCAAACATCATTGTTGATGATGTGAACGAAACGATCGACTTTTATCAAAACATCCTCGGCTTTGAAATGATTTCTTCAGTTCCTGAAAGAGGCAAACTCGATTGGGCCATGATGAAAAACGGAGATACTATGTTGATGTTTCAAAGCAAAGAAAGCATTGAAAATGAATTGCCTATATTAAATGATTTGCCTTCTGGAGGCTCGTTTACCTTGTTTTTCGTTGTAGATGATGTCATGGCCATCTTCGAAAAGGTGAAGAGTGAAGTAGATATTGTACAGGATATCCACACCACATTTTACGATATGATTGAGTTTAGTTTTTCCGATTTGAATGGCGTTATTGTCACACTGGCCCAGCAAATTGCTTCCTGAGATTATTCGCTAATTGAGAATCATTAAAAACAAATATTAATTTTACGGCAAGCAGCCAAAACATTCAATAATTCGAAAAAAAAATTACTTTTGCATTAGAAAAATTCCAGCACTATGAAGAGCATCATTTTGAAAGTTGTCTTGTTTATCGTCATTATTGTACTCGGATATCTTGTGTACGATAGCATTAACAAACCCCTTGATTTCAAGAAAGAAAGAGCCCGCCGCGAGGTTGAAGTCATTCAACGGTTGAAAGACATTCGCAACGCGCAAGCCTTTTACAAGCAGGCCAATAACAAATATACTGCCAGCTTCGATACATTGATACAATTTCTAAGAACAGGAGAAATACCGGTTGTTAAGCTTATTCCCGACCCAAATGACACTACTTTCACAAAGACCATTTCCGACACCCTCGGATATATCAAAGTGATGGACTCATTGTTTGCACGCCGGCCAAATTTCAAATTGAGTACGCTGCAGTTCGCTCCATTTAGCGGAAACGAGAAAATTGAAATGCATGCAGGTCAGATTGACCGTGGTGGTGTTAAAGTTAGCGTTTTCGAAGCAAAAGTGCCTTACTCAGCTTATTTGAAAGGGATGGAAGAACAACGCATTTTAAACATTACGGCTTCACAAGAAGACATTGATAAGTATGCCGGGCTGAAGGTAGGATCGATGACAGAGCCTTCGACGGACGGAAACTGGGAGTGATGAGGCTGACGCAATGCTAACGCAGGCCAAACCATATATCAGCCGCATCGACAAGTCGTTTAAGGAAGACTATTCCCGAAACTTTCAATTAACCATCCTGCTTTCGCTGGATGGTTTTTCTTTCAGTATTTTTTCGCCGGAAAAGCAACGTTTTGTCGGATTGGAAGTTTATCACTTCAGCAAGCTGCAAGATGAACTAAAGCTTGCAGCAATGCTAGACGAAATTGTGATGAACAGGCCATGGATTGCGTATCCATACCAATCTGTCATAGTAATGGTTGACAATACAGCATCAGCCTTGGTACCTGCAGCTTTATTCGACGAAAAAGAAAAAGGGACTTTTTTAGCCTTTAATCAGCCTTATAAAGACAACAGCCGGATAGCCACCGATAAACTCAAAAATGCAGATGCAGTAAATGTGTATTATCTTGCGAATATGCTTGCCGTAAAAATCAAAGATTTGTGGGCAAATGCAACCATAGTGCACATTTCGACGGTACTTATTGAAAGTTTGCTTATTGGAAATAAACACCAGAATATCGACTCGAAAGTGTTCGTCAACGTGAGAAAAAATGTATTCGACATGGTTGTTATTCGCAATCAAAAATTACTTTTCTACAACACATTCAAATTCTCGACCAAAGAAGACTTCATTTATTTTCTGCTCTTCGCCATGGAGCAACTCAGACTCAATCCCGAAAAAATCGAACTCATTTTATGTGGTTTAATTGAGAAAAGCTCAGAAATCTACGGCATTACCGAACGCTATATACGGACCATTAAGTTTATCGAACGGAATAAAAGCTTCGAATATAGTTACGTGTTAGACGAGCTTACATGGCATCACAATAGTCTGTTATACAACGTGATGCAATGCGAATTATAAGAGGTAAATACCAAAGACGCCAAATCAAGGCCCCCGCTAATCTTCCGGTCAGGCCCACGACCGATATGGCCAAAGAGAGCCTGTTCAACTTGATTGACAACAAACTCGACCTGAATGAGACAGCAGCTGCGCTGGATTTATTTGGTGGCACAGGCAACATTGCCTACGAACTGGCATCACGCGGTTGTAAAACAGTTACAACAGTTGAACAAGATGGACAATGTGTTCGGTTCATCCAAAAAACTGCTGTGGAATTACAAATGGACAATCTGCAGGTGATCCGATCGGATGTATTCAGATTTCTTCCGCTGACAAGAAAAAAATTCGATTTTATTTTTGCCGACCCTCCATATGACAGTCCGCATTACGATTTATTACTGCGCCTGATTTTTGAGCACGAATTACTTCTTCCCAACGGATTGCTGGTGATCGAACACCATCAGGCGATTGACTACAGCGCGCACGAGCGGTTTGAAATTATGAAGCGTTACGGCAGGGTTCATTTCAGCTTCTTCAGATAAAGTAAAAAAAAACCGATCATTTTCTGATCGGCTTTCCTGTTAATATTCATCTTCGTGAAAGAAGAAATCGTCTTTTGTGGGATAATCAGGCCAAATATCCTCGATACGCTCATATATTTCGCCTTCATCTTCCATTTCTTGCAGGTTTTCAATTACTTCCTGCGGCGCACCCGACCTAACAGACCACTCTAGCAATTCGTCTTTTGTTGCTGGCCAAGGGGCGTCTTCTAGCTTAGATGCTAATTCTAATGTCCAATACATAACTGTGAAGTTAGGGTCAAATTTTTTGCAAAAGTAATTTTTTTTTAATCCGAATCAATAAAAATATCCAATTTGTTTGGATTCAGCTAATAGCGTGGCTTCCAGGGTGTCTCTGCAGCGCCAAGATTGTGTCCGACATATCGTGCCAGTTCGAAAAAATAATCCGAAAGTCTGTTGAGATACCGCAAGTCAGTCTCTTGCACCGGGACCTTTTCTGCAAGCTTCACACAAATGCGCTCAGCCCTGCGACAAACAGTTCGTGCAACATGGCAATAAGAAACCAACATGTGTCCACCCGGCAAAATAAAACTTGCAAGTGGAGGAAGCTTTTCGTTCATGCGGTCAATTTCTGCTTCCAATAAATCAATGTCACTTTGGTGCAAGGGAGGCATAGGCTTGGCAACAATGGCATTGTTGTCTTCAGCCAGGTGCGACTCAAGGGTAAACAAGCGATCCTGAATTTCAATCAGGATATTCTTGCTTTCGGTATCAATTTCTTCGTGATCGCGAATGAGTCCAACAAAAGAATTTAGCTCATCAACTGTACCATAGGCTTCGATCCGATCGTGGTATTTTGGAACACGGGTACCCCCAATTAATGCTGTTTGCCCTTTATCGCCAGTTCTGGTATATATTTTCATAGACTCACTCATATTACTTTGATTTTGTAATGTAACAAGCAAACTGACAGAATGTTTTCGAACAAAATCTGACTAGGCTTTCTTTCCGGGCCTGTAGATATCTTTGTTCAATTCGTCGGATTCAATCTGACCGTCTTTCAATCGGATAATGCGGTGAGCATACTTTGCAATATCTTCTTCGTGGGTAACCACAATGATGGTGTTTCCAGCTTTGTGAATATCTTCGAGCAAACCCATGATTTCAACAGAAGTCTTAGAGTCCAGGTTGCCTGTGGGCTCATCGGCCAAAAGGATGGAAGGGTTATTGACAAGCGCCCTGGCGATAGCGACGCGTTGCCGCTGACCACCCGACAGTTCATTGGGTCTGTGTTTCATGCGATCGGTGAGTTGAACATTGGCCAGCACTTTTTCGGCCTGCTCGATGCGGCTCGATTTTCCAATACCGGCGTAAACCAGGGGCAGCATCACATTTTCGAGCGCAGTTGATCTGGGTAAAAGGTTGAATGTCTGAAATATAAAACCGATCTCCTTGTTCCGAATTTCTGCCAGCTCGTTGTCATTCATCCGGCTCGCATCACTTCCATTCAGAAAATAAGAACCCGATGTTGGTGTGTCGAGACATCCCAGCAAATTCATCAGCGTTGATTTTCCGGAACCCGAAGGCCCCATTAGCGCAACATATTCATTTCGCAGAATGGAGAGCGTGATGTTGTTGAGAGCTCGAACTGTTTCTGAACCAACTTTGTAATGACGCGAAATATCGATAAGTCTAATAACTTCTTTTTCCATGGAGGTGGTTTTAATGCCAGACAAAGTTAATAAACATCAGTTACATCCTAAGGATAAAATGCTGTTTTGCGATGCCTTCCTTAAAGAAAACCAATCCAAATTGAAAAAGATCGATCGTAAGTGTTACATCCGGATGCGCTTTTATGATTTCCCAAGCCTCTTCCATTTCAGACGACCAGTGTATATCGTCGAAAATAAAGATTGACTCGCTAGATTTGTTCGCAAGGCAATGGTTGAAGTAATCAAGAGTAGGTTTTTTACGATGATTACCATCAAAAAAGACCATATCGAAAACCGGATTTTCTTCAAGAACTTTTGGTAAGGTAGCTTTAAAATTGCCGATGATGATATCAATGTTTTTCAAGTCAAACTTTTCAAAGGCACTTGAAGCCACCTGAGAGATGGAAGCGCAACCTTCCAAAGATAGAATCTTGGCTTCGGGATGACCCATTGCCAGCGCAGCTGCACTCATTCCGGTAGCTGTTCCAAACTCAAGTACGTTTTTAGGTTTAAAATAGCGCACAACCCGAAACAAAAAATGCGTATACCTTGCACTGTGTGATCGCTTTTTTGCCAGGTTCTGCACACGGTCACGATAAGTGATGAAATCCTTGTTTCCTGCACTGCTTCCAAAATCAACCGTTTCGATGACATTTCGATTATGAAATAAATTTGAACGAAACTTTCTTAACTTGTTGTATTCCGGATAATGCTTGTGGTCTCTGATGACCGTTTCAATAAAATCATAAACAAAAGGCGAATGAATGCCATGCCTGCCTTTTCCCTTGAGGTAATACTTCAGGTATCGAGATATAATTGCGATTCGATTAATCATTTTCCCAAACAAAATATGCACACTTGGTGCGTTTTCCTTTAAATCCCTTTTTCCAAAAAAAACTGCGCAAAGATACAACCAAAAAGCACTTCATAGCTGAGAGTAAAGTTACAGAAAAATCTACATTTACTCAAAAGCTACTTTCTGCAGAAAGAAAACTGATCGGGGATTTTGCCTGGGTAATCGGTTGTTGGCAATTTTTTGATTTCCTGAAAGCAGAAAGTTCGTCCCATACCAGAATCGTATAACCGAACCATTTGCATCGAGCAACCTGTCGTTTGCAAATCGCAACGCCAGGGGCTGTTTCTCAGGAGTTCCTGTTATTTCGCCATTAAAATCAATAATTTGTGAAACCAATGAGTTTCCTTGCAACATGGCCGAAACTATTTCGTTGTTTTTGGCATAGACAGTTACATGAGGCTCTAATCTGAATGACAATAAGTCTCTGATTTCAAAATCGCTACTCCATCGCAAAGCACCTTCGTCATTAAATCCCACTAGCAGAGAAGTAAAAAATTGATATCCCTCAAACACAGTATAGGTGTAGGGAATTGGCCTGCCATAGAAGTCGTAATCAATGCGCGACTCGACACGGTACTGTGGTCGGTAAGCCTCAGCCGTGAACAAGAGTAAACTGTCGGTTGCAATGAGCTTTGGCTTTAAAAACTGAAAAGAAATATACTGTGTTTGTTTCTTGTCTTTGCTGCGTATCTGCTGCTGCCTGATGCGCATGAGGTCTTCGGCTGCCAAGGCATTGTAAATATTCGGGAAGTCACCAAAGTCGTAATAATTGGCTGTTTCAAAGCCATTTGCGCCAAACCGCAAATAAAACAGGCCCGCAGCTTCCCGGTCTTCCTCTCTTGATGCTTCTTTTAAATTGGGCGTTCCGTTTTTCTCCCGATCAAAAGTGCCTACGACAATCGTACTTCCGTTTCGCCCATTGGCAAACTCCATCCGACCCAGGTACTGTGGAAATATTGCCGGTAGCTGCAAAGTATCGCGCAATGCACCATTTGTATCAAAAATAAAAAACCGATCACCTTTAAATCGCTTGTTGTCAAACTGTTTAATTGCTACAATAAATGATCTTGTCGCAGATAAAATCCCCATTTCATTGATTAGCAATTGCCCGTCTAAACCTGTTTCAAGAGAGGTTAATCCACCAACAGACAAGTCAAACAACAAAATATCGGCCTGATAGTCATCCAGATTTAGGCCCATCAGCAGCTTGTCATCCATCAATGAGATGTCAGCAATTGTAGCTTTGGACGGAAAAGTACCTCCCAACAAACTAAATTTTTCAGTTAACACATTGTAGGTTACAATTTCATAAGCGATTTCCTGGTTGCGTTTTGTTTGCATTTCCATGAAAATCATTGCCACCTGATGCCCTGAAACACGTTCTTCGACAAATGAAAGGCCATTTGTTAGGCCCAGATAACGCAGCCAGGTTTCATTCAAGGCTGTATCAACCAGGCTGAAATACCATTTTCTTTTTCCATCGTCTCCAACTTCGTTGCTTTCGTAAAAAAGTAACAAGCCGTCTTTCGCCAGCAAAATCGTATGGTAACTATCTGATTCTAAAGCAACAGGAAGCTCAATACGTACAGGCTCATACTCCTGCGCAAAAAGGCTTTTTAAGGATACAAATAAAATCAAGAAAATGAGGCTTTTCAAACTTCTCATTGTTGGCAACCATTTGTTGATGACAAAAATAGCGCAATAAATGGTATTGCGCTTTTTCTGATGTGTTTTCGGCCTGATAATCCTGAAAACAGGCCACAAAAAAACCGTGGAAGCTGAAATAAGACAGCTCCCACGGTTCTAATTTATCTTGTTATTCTACAATTTTGAAAAACGGCTGGTTTGAACACTGCCGTTGTCCTGGCGAAGGGTCATAAGGTAAACACCTTTGGTGAAAGCTGAAACATCAATTGATTTGGATCCGGCTTCCATCAATTGGTTGAAGACAATTTTGCCTTGCAAATCAGTAATAGTTACATTGACTTTGTCTGAAAGGCTGAATTGAATAGCACTTGTAGCAGGATTTGGATAAACCACAACTTTCTCAATATTGTTTTCTGCAAATCCAACAGTTCCTTCTCCGGTAACTCTTACATAATCAACTTCCCAGTTGCTTGCTCCAGTTGTATTTGATGTGTACTTAAAGGCCACAAACAATTTTGGATTTGCATAAGAAAATACATCTACATTGCCCGATTCAACAAAGTTAAAAGAGCCATCCGACCATTGTGCCTGATCAGTGATGTTGGTCCATGTGAAATTATTTGGATTTCCCTGGCCGTCATAATCGTTTGAAACCATCAATTGCAGGGCATCACCATCATAGTTATAAGCGGTACGGAAGGTTAGCGTAGCTGATTGTAAACCAGTCAGATTCAGCTCAGGGCTAATCAACCAGTCTTCGTTATCGAGGGCTCCGCCACTGAAACCACTCATCTTAGCAAACTGGTCTGAGCCAAACGAGCTCCAAACCCATACCTGATCGCCAAGTACATTGTAAGCTTGCATCACTCCCAAATCAGCATCAAAAGGTTCGTTCAGCAAAACAACCACATTCTGTGTTGTCGCTGTAGCCTCTGGATAGGTACCATCTGTTTTGTAATCAATATCGGTCCCAGCGTTGGTGTATGGGAAAATTGCAAAATGATACATGGTATTTGCTTCCAGACTGCTAAACTTAAAAGTTTCATTGCCTGCCAACACGTTCCAAACGAGCGTTCCTTGTGTTGGATCATCGTTGTTCGACATTGGTTGTCCGTCAACCGGAAGATCGAAATTCGTTTGACGAGTTGTAACAGCTTCGCCTAATATAAGATAGGCGTCTGGCAACTGAGCACCAGTTGCATCAGTCCAGGTGAGTCGGATACCCAAATCTTCGGCAGCTGCAGCAAATGCTGTTGGGTAATTGGTTGGTTCCGGATCAATGGTTGCATCAGTGGTAATCGAGAAGTCATCGTAATAGACTGCTCCACCAGAAATACCATCCTGTTTGTAAACACGAACCTCAAAACGAAATTGTGCTGCGGCGAGAGGTGCCACCAGAACCTGATTAAACGATTGCCATGAAGCATTATCTTCACTGTATGTTCCGGGACGCAAAATGTCTGCATGATCATCGAGATAATTTCCATCTACATCCATCCAATACGACCAGATACGTGTTCTGGCAGCAGGGTCATTGTCATAAAAGAAATACTCAATGGTATAAGTAGCACCACCTGTAATACCAGCAACATCTTGCTGAAAATCGAGTGTTCCATCACCTGAAGTGTGTTTTGCTGAATAAGTACCACTATGGATGGTTGTGCTTTCCTTTGTGATGCTTTCAGCTTTGTCCCAGCCGTCAGGCATCACATCGGTTGACCAGGTTTCGAGGTCTCCGTTGACCACCAGATTCTGGCCTTGAACTGATAAGGTGAATGCAAAAACAGTCACCAATAAAAAAGTAAAAACGCTTTTGATCATAATATTAATTTTTAGAGTGATAATTCCATTATAATTTTGGGCTGTAAAGGTAAATCATTTTCGCCCACAACAAGATTAATTTGGCATTAAAAAAGGGATTAACCTCATGAAGGCTAATCCCTTTATATGTTGAGGGAGTGGATTATTTCTTATCGTCAACCTCTTCAAAGTCAACATCTGTCACCTCATCGTCGCCGCCACCCTTTTGCTGTTCGGTGTGGGGTTGCTCAGCCGAAGGATTTCCGCTGGCCTGCGACTGCTGCGTGTTTTTGTACATCTCTTCGCTGGCTGATTGCCAGATACCGTTGAGTTTTTCCATGGCAGCATCAATGGCTGTAAGATCCTGGCTTTTATGTGCATTACGAAGTTGCTCAAGAGCGCCTTCAATTTCAGCTTTTTTGTCAGCAGGCACTTTATCGCCATATTCTTTCAGCTGCTTTTCTGTCTGGAAAATCAAAGCATCAGCACTATTGAGCTTGTCAATTTTTTCGCGCTCTTTGCGGTCATTTTCAGCATTTGCAGCAGCTTCATCCTTCATGCGCTGGATTTCTGCATCAGACAATCCAGAAGAAGCTTCGATGCGGATACTTTGCGTTTTTCCGGTAGCTTTATCTTTGGCCGAAACATGTAAGATACCATTCGAGTCGATGTCGAAAGTAACTTCAATCTGAGGCACACCGCGAGGAGCTGGCGGAATGTCATTCAGGTGGAAACGGCCAATACTCTTGTTTTGAGCAGCCATCGGACGTTCGCCCTGCAATACATGAATTTCAACTGAAGGCTGATTGTCTGAAGCAGTTGAGAACACTTCCGATTTCTTTGTCGGGATAGTGGTGTTCGATTCAATCAGCTTTGTCATCACGCCGCCAAGCGTTTCAATTCCGAGTGACAGAGGTGTTACATCAAGTAACAAAACGTCTTTAACTTCGCCTGTCAGCACACCGCCCTGAATAGCAGCACCAACAGCAACTACTTCGTCAGGGTTTACGCCTTTTGAAGGTTCTTTTCCAAAGAACTCTTTCACGATGGCCTGGATGGCAGGAATACGTGTTGAACCTCCAACAAGGATTACTTCATCCACATCATTGGCTGTCATTCCGGCATCTTTCAAAGCCTGACGACATGGTTCGATAGTAGCTCTGATGAGTGTATCAGTGAGTTGTTCAAATTTCGAACGTGTAAGTTTGCGCACAAGGTGCTTCGGCACACCGTCAACCGGCATGATATAAGGCAGATTGATTTCTGTTTCTGTTGAACTGGAGAGTTCAATTTTTGCTTTTTCAGCAGCTTCTTTCAAACGCTGCAGCGCCATTGGATCTTTGCGAAGATCAAGTCCTTCGTCGTTTTTAAACTCTTCGGCCAGCCAGTTGATCACAGCCTGGTCAAAATCATCACCTCCAAGATGCGTATTACCGTTTGTTGATTTTACTTCAAAAACGCCTTCACCAAGTTCAAGAATAGAAATATCAAAAGTTCCACCTCCAAGGTCAAACACAGCCACTTTAATGTCATTCATTTTCTTATCCAAACCATAAGCCAAGGCAGCTGCTGTGGGTTCGTTGATGATACGTTTTACCTTCAGACCGGCAATTTCACCAGCTTCTTTTGTAGCCTGACGTTGTGAATCGCTAAAGTAAGCAGGAACAGTAATTACTGCTTCTGTTACAGTTTGTCCAAGGTAGTCTTCGGCGGTTTTTTTCATTTTTTGCAACACCATGGCAGAAATTTCCTGAGGTGTATACATTCTGTCATCAATCTCAACACGTGGGGTATTGTTTTGTCCTTTCACAACCTTGTATGGAACCCTCTCGGCTTCTTTTGTTACACGGTCGTAGGTTTCACCCATGAATCGCTTGATTGAAGAGATCGTTTTTGTTGGATTAGTGATGGCCTGACGTTTTGCAGGATCTCCAACTTTTCTTTCACCATTATCGGCAAAGCCAACAATTGATGGTGTAGTACGACGACCTTCGCTGTTGGGGATTACAACAGGCTCATTGCCTTCCATGACGGCGACGCAAGAGTTGGTCGTTCCTAAGTCGATACCAATTATTTTTCCCATTACTTTTCCTCCTTTATTATAGGTCAAAAATTTCAAAATGATTTACTGACATTGAATTTGTCAATCATTATGCCAAAAGGAAAGTCAAATGAAAATCAAGAAGATTCTTTTGGAAAAAATATGCGTAATTTCTTAATTATTTTATGTATTTTACTGTTATTGAAAGTTTTAAGTAAAATAAAACAGCAACATTTCCCGAAATCCAGAAAGTGACAAAAAGGCAGAAAAAGAATGGAAATGGCTTATCGATTGATAATAAAGCCCCAATTGTAGTTTTCTACGAGCTTCGTTTCGCTTTGTACCGCAAGCCGGTAAGTTTTGATGGCATTCCTGCGTGAAGAGAAAATTCCGTAGCCATTTTCAACATTAGTGTATTCTGGCAATTCCTGTACAATGCTATTACTGGGTGCATTTACATCAATAAAGGTACTGAGTTGATCTCCGCCTGCCGAAACAACGACATCGACTTCACCTGCCCAGCGCTTTACATTCAGAATATCTTCCAGTTCCTGGCCAAGCCTGTTATAAAACTCCTCTCCAAGGTAGCTCACATCAAGCTGCTCCCCTCCGTCTAATGTAGCAGATTTGCGCGTGCCTAAGTACCAATTCATTGTTTTATTCAGCGTGTCCTGACTACCTGGAGCAAGCTCACGGTAGTGGAAAACCAGGTTGACCTCATATCGTTTTCCATTTTTTGCCGAACCCCACCTTAGTTGTGTTGGCACGGTTGCGCTAAAACTGATTCTGTTTGTGGGATAAGTTACGGAAAAAGGCTCCACCATACTTGTCGTAGCTGTAACTTGCTTGTCTCCACGGTCGATCGCAAGTTCATAAGTGGCCAGTGGATCAAGTGATGAAGTTGTGTAATATAATAACTGTGAGGGAAAATAGAAAACCGAGTCGCCAGCCAGTTTGTTGTGTATGGTGATGGTGTCAAGGGTGATTTCAGGCAACATGACATTCCCTTTTTTACCTTTCAGTTTCACATTCAGTTTTTCGGAATAATTGCTCGAATCAGGATTCTGCGCTATTACCAATGCGTTTCCGGGGCCTAAAAATGCTTTTGTAATCTTGATAAAAGTGGTATCTGCAGCATTATCAAGCAATCCATATACTACTGTAATATCCTTGTAGTCAGCATATAAATCCACATCTGTTGAACAGCTAAGTCCCATGACAGACAGTAAAACAGCACTAAAAAATATCTGTAAGTTTTTCATCATAATTCAAAAATAACGTCCAAAAGTACAATATATTTCACGAAAGAGGCAGCCAAATCAGTTAACGGTCTTTGTTGACCTCCTTATTTACAATCCGCTTCAAAATATCGTACCTTTGCCGCTCTATAACAAAAAATCTGTCAAGATGTTTTCTTCGAAAGATATTCCCAAAATTACCACGCATGTGCTTCAGGAAATGAAGCTAAAGGGAGAAAAAATCGCCATGTTAACTGCCTATGATTTCTCGATGGCACGAATCATTGACGAAGCCGGTATTGATGTTATCTTGGTAGGAGATAGCGCATCCAATGTGATGGCTGGTCACAAAACTACCCTCCCTATTACCCTTAACGAGATGATTTACCACGCCAGTTCAGTCATGCGTGCTGTAAACCGCTCGTTGGTCGTTGTCGACATGCCTTTTGGAACTTACCAGGGAAATTCCAAAGAGGCCCTTAGTTCTGCCATTCGTATCATGAAGGAATCAGGAGCCAATGCCGTAAAACTTGAAGGTGGAGAAGAAATCGTTGAATCCGTCGACAGGATCCTGAGTGCTGGTATTCCTGTGCTTGGACATTTAGGACTTACACCTCAGAGCATCAATAAGTTTGGCACCTATGTGGTCAGGGCCCGCGAAGAGAGAGAAGCCGAAAAACTTGAGCGAGATGCCAAGATTCTGGAAAAAGCTGGTTGTTTCGGGATCGTTTTGGAAAAAATTCCTGCTGAACTGGCTGCCAAAGTAACTGAGTCGGTGCGCATCCCCACTATAGGCATTGGTGCCGGTAGCGGTGTCGATGGCCAGGTACTCGTATTGCACGATATGCTGGGGATAAATCAGGACTTTTCGCCGCGTTTTCTCAGGCGCTACCACAATCTGCACGAAGAAATAAAAAATTCGGTTTTTGCATATATTCATGATGTAAAATCGGTGAGTTTCCCCAATGAGCGCGAACAATATTAGCCATTGTCACAAGTTTTTCATATCAAACCTGTCAGAATGGCTCAGGCCATCGATGAGCGTATTCTTTACGAAGACAACCATTTATTGGTGGTGAACAAACTGGCTGGCGAGCTGGCACAGGGAGATAAAACTGGTGATGCCAGTTTGGTCGACCTGGTAAAAGACTACATCAAACGGAAATACAACAAGCCTGGCGAGGTCTTTGTTGGTTTGGTGCACAGGATCGACAGGCCTGTCAGTGGCGCGATCATTTTTGCCAAAACCAGCAAGGCTTTATCGCGCATGACAGTATTGGTTAAAAACCGGGATTTTGAAAAACAATACCTCGCTGTGGTAAAAAATCCACCTCCGCTTGAAGCTGATTCTCTGACACATTTTATGGTCAAAAACGAGCGTCAAAACAAATCCTTTGTCGTTGCGGCCTCACACAAAGGAGCCAAAGAAGCCCGTCTGGATTATCAATTGTTGAAACGTTCCGAACGGTTTTTCCTGCTGCTTGTCGATCTGCACACAGGTAGGCACCACCAAATCAGGGTTCAGCTTGCAGCGATGGGGTGTCCGATCAAAGGCGATCTTAAATATGGAAGCGACCGCTCAAATCCAGATGGATCAATCAGTTTACATGCTTTCAGGATTACCTTCGAGCATCCTGTAAAAAAGGGAAAAATAGAAATTATCGCTCAGCCCGCTGACATTTTACCGTGGAATTTGTTTATTGATTAACTTTATTGAATCCAAATGCAACTTTCCGTTGCATCACGAAACAAAAGACTATCATGAAGCATTTCATTCTGTCAGTTAGTTTTTTCTGGATGGCGCTCACCAGCCTTCAGGCGCAATATTATCTTACCGGAGAAGATCCCGCTACCGTAAAATGGAACCAGCTTCAAACCATCTATTTCCGTGTTATTTACCCACAAAGCAACAGGTCGCAGGCTGAAAAACTGGCAAAGCTACTCGATACGGTTTATCAGGCCAGCAATTTTGATCTTTCTTCAAAACCAATACGAACCGATCTTATCCTGCACAGCCATGCCGTGATTTCAAATGCATTGGTTGCCTGGGCGCCAAGGCGAGCCGATTTTTATACTACGCCACCACAAGATGGTTATGCTCAACCCTGGTTGAAACAACTTGCAGTTCATGAGCTTCGTCATGTTTCTCAGATCAACCGGTTAAACCAGGGCTTGGGGAAATTGCTGGCCTATGGGTTTGGACAACAAATCACAGCTGGTTTACTGGGTGCTTTCGTCCCACTGTGGTTTATGGAAGGTGATGCCGTGACAAATGAAACCAGTCTGAGCTTGAGTGGCAGGGGGCGCGATGGGCTTTTTCTGGCTGGACTTCATGCCCAATTGATACAGAAAGGCTACTATTCGCTCGAAAAAGCGTATTTTGGTTCTTACCGTGACTATACCCCTGACATTTACGAACTTGGTTATTACATGGTTGCCCACAACAAGCTGAAATACGGTCCTGCCTTGTGGGAAAATGCCTTGCGACAAACAGCCTCGAAACCTTATTTGCTGGCACCTTTTAGCTTCGGCATCAGACAGCAAACAGGTATGGGAAAAAACAAGCTTTATCAGGAAACAGTCTACAGTCTTTACGAAAAATGGTCAGCTGCTGATCTACAGCAAGAAGCAACGACTTTGGAGATTCTAAGTCCGACGACTGATGCATACACGAGCTACCGCTTTCCACAAGTTTTGTCTGATGGCAGTATCATTGCCATTCGGTCGGCGATCAATGATATCCCCCGAATCGTGAAAATAAAGCAGGGTGAAACAGAAAATTGGATCACGCCCGGAGCCGTGATGCAAACTTCACTATCTGCAACAGACAGTTTGGTTGCCTGGTCAGAACTCATTCCCGGTCTCAGATGGACCAATCAATCATACTCCGTGATTAAACTGGCAGATGTGAGAACAGGTAAAATAAAACAGTTGACCATTAAAAGCAAATTCTTTGCACCAGCTATAGCAGCTGATAACCAAGAGCTTGCCGCAATTGAACAAGGAACGGATGGCATTTCCAGTCTGGTTATTTTAGATGTATCTTCAGGTGAACTGCTTCAAAAAACACAGCATGAAAATTATTTTCTTGCCACACCAAAATGGCATCCCAACGGACAATTGATTTATGTAGTGGCAACCGGTGACGAAGGCAAGTCTATCTTCTCCTATAACCGGCAAAACGGTCAATGGAACCAACTAACCCCATTTAGTTTTATCAACATTCAGCTTTCAGATGTTACTGCTGAAAATGCCATTGTAAACGCCTCTTTTTCTGAAGTGAACCAAATCTATCAGGTTGATCTGAAAACTGGTTCAATGCGTCAGCTTGTCACATCTCGTTTCGGAGCAACCGATGCTATTTTGGATAGACACCAAGGCGAGTTGATTTTTTCGGACTATACAGCTAATGGTTATCGCCTTGCCAAAGGGATTGATCAGGCCGAAAAACAAAAACTTGTCGATTTGAAATCTCCAGGATTTTTTCCATTGGCAGATAGTCTGGGTATGATGCGTCTGGTTTTGGTTGACACGATAAAAAATAATACCGAGCTTACCTTCCAGGAAAAACGCTACCGAAAAGCTGCCCATTTGTTCAATCTGCACAGTTGGTCTCCTGTTTTTATAGATGCCGACAATGTCAATCTGAAACCCGGGTTTAGTCTGTTTTCGCAGAATAGTTTGAGCACCATGGTAGCAACCCTGGGATACGTATTCGACATGAATGAGCAAACCGGCAAAACAACCGCCAGCATTCAATACCGTGGTCTTTACCCGATCATCGAAACGGGCATTAGCAGCGGCTTACGCAGAAACGATGCCGTTGTCGACAACCAACTTTATCATCTAAAATGGAACGAAACCGAGTGGTATGCAGCCGCATATGTCCCACTCAATTTTACCCGCGACAAATGGCTGAGGGGAATCAGACCAGGGGTTTCGGTGCGGCAGCTAATCCGCGAGATGGATCCCGATGTGGGCTTGAGCTTCAGGCAACGCCAGACAACCGCCTTCAGCTATGAGTTATATGCTTACCGGCAATTAAGACTTTCAAAAAGAGATTTATACCCGAAGTTTGGTCAAAATTTTCAGTTTTTGTTCAGGCATAGCCCATTTGACAATGAAGTTTCTGAACAACTTTTTGCCGGTGCAACAAGCTATTTCCCGGGCTTACTACGGCATCATGGCATCAGGTTGTCGATTTCCTATCAGCAGCAAACGGCTGGTTATTATAGCTTTGGAAGCTTGATCGCTTTTCCGCGTGGCTATACTGATCTTTTCTACAACAAAACCACCGTAGCCAAGATCGATTATGCTTTTCCGATTTATTACCCCGATATGAGTTTACCAGGGTTCTTTTTTCTGCAACGCATCAGGGGTTCGTTTTTTGCCGACTGGTTAAAGGGCAGCGGCACGCATACTTCGAATCAGCTAACAAGCTCTGGACTTGAAATCTATACCGATTGGCACTTTTTTAATCTGCCTGCGCCAATTATGATTGGCGGTCGAATCACGCGCGCATTCGATAAAAACGAATGGGTTCCGGAATTCCTGTTTGGCATCAATATTTCAGCCCTGTATTAAGGTTTCCGGAATAGTCCTTTTCTGGTTCAAATAATTATCGCATTTTTGATCATTCAATCAGGCTGGTTGAATGAATTGAAGCTTATGCGTTTGTACAATACCTCCATAACAGGCAAACTGGTTTTATATTTTTTGTTGCTCAATATCATAACAGTAGTTGTGATTGGAAGTTATTCCTATTTCAGGGCAAAAGATGCCTTGATGAAACGCACTTTTGATCAGTTGTCATCTGTTCGAACTGAAAAACAATACCGGATTGAGCGGTTTTTTATGGACAGATCAGCCGATCTGGATTTAATCGCACACACCGACGATGTATACTTAATTACTCAACTGCTTAACTGGAATCAAGAGAATTTTCAGGGCGACAGTGCTTTAATCCTGACAGAATATAAGAAGTTTTTACAAAAACATTTAAGCTCAGGCAATTTTTATACACGTTTTTACCTGCTTGCCGAAGGAGGAAAAACAGCATCCTTTATAGTAACTTCCGACAATGAAACGCAGTTCACAATCAGCAATACTTCAGCACTCCCTTTCGGGAATATCATTCGTCAGACGCAAATCTCCGATAGTGTGCTTTTTCAAGACTTTACCATTTCACAAAGCTCACAACCAGCGATTTATGGAAGTAAGGGTATTTTTGACCAGAAAGGTCGTTATTTTGGAACGGTGGTCGTAGAGATCGATGCCAACGCCATCAGCAATATGCTGCTCGAAAACAATCCACAGAACGGTTTGGGACAGTCGGGCGAATCGTATTTGGTAGGATATGATTTACTCATGCGCAGTCATTCGCGGTTCCAGCACGACGCTATTTATAAAAAGATAGTTAACACGCCTGCAACCCAAAAAGCAAAGCAGGGTTTTTCGGGTCAGGCCGTTATACGTGATTATCGGAATATCAACGTTTTAAGTTCTTATACGGATATACATGTCAACGGAATCAACTGGATTTTGATTACCGAAATAGATGAGCAAGAGGCGCTTGTGCCCATCCGGTCGCTCAGAAACAACATTCTCTATCTCAGCGCGTTGATGTCGCTGCTGTTGTTCGCATTTGTGTATCTGATTGCCAAGCGCATCAGCTCGCCAATCATCAGGTTGAAGCAAGCTGCTGAGCACATTACCGATGGCAAATACGATGCACTGGTCGAAAACATCCAAAGCAACGATGAAATCAACAGTCTGATCAATGCATTCAACGAGATGTCGGCCAAAATCAAAGAGCAAACTGAAAACCTGAAAACCGAGCGTGCCATGCGCATGACCTCCATGATTGATGGACAGGAACTTGAGCGGCAACGACTTGCCCGCGAACTGCATGATGGACTTGGCCAATCGATTCTGGCCATTAAGATGCGCCTGGAACGTGCATCGAAAAGCTCTCCCGAGAAAGCACAGGAAATTCTTACAGAATCTAAAAATCTCATGGCTAATACCATCAGCGAGGTTCGGTCCATTTCAAACAACCTGATACCGGCTGTTCTGAATGAGTTTGGCATTTCAGACGCCCTCAAAAATCTGTGCAAAGAACTCACAAAAAGCAGCGGCATTGAGGTTTCGATCGACACTTTGGGTTACCAAATTAAAAGTGAAGACAAAATCAATACTTATCTTTACCGCATTGCGCAAGAAGCCTTGAATAACGCCATGAAGCACAGCAAAGCAACGAAAATTGGCCTTAAATTGCATTCGGACGAAGCTTTTGTATACCTGGATATCAATGACAACGGCAGGGGATTCAGGTATCATCAGGAGCGAAAATTCTGTGGCAATGGAATCAACAACATGCGCGAGCGGGTGCAGTTGCTGCAGGGCGAAATTGCCATTGAATCAGAAAAAGGCACAGGAACATACATTCATGTAAAAATACCTCATTAAGCGACCACATGGATAAAATTAGCATTGTATTACTCGACGACCACCAGATGTTTCGCGATGGCGTGAAAGCTGTTCTTGGAGATGAAAATAATATTGAATTGATTGGAGAAACCGGCAGTGGAAAAGAACTTTTCGATCTACTGGCAAAGGTGAAGCCTGATTTGGTGATTACTGACATTTCGCTACCAGACATCTCGGGAATCGAAGTTGCCTCACGTCTCACAAAACTGTATCCGACAATTAAAATTCTGATGCTTTCGATGCATACAAATGAGGAATTTATCGTGAAGGCGCTCAAAGCCGGCGCGCATGGCTATCTGCCGAAAGATACCAGCATGGATGAGCTACTCGAAGCGATTCATACCATTCATAAGGGAGAACATTACTTCAATAAAGACATTTCAAATATCATCCTCAAAGGACTGGCCAATCAATCGAAAAACATTGAAACACCATCAACAGATGCATTAACACGCCGTGAAAAAGAAATTGTAAAATTGGTCGTCGAAGGTTTATCCAACAAAGAAATTGCCGAAAAACTTTTCATCAGCATTCGCACTGTTGATTCGCACAAAACCAATATCCTGCAAAAACTCAACCTCAAATCAACCGTCGATTTGGTCAAATTTGCCATCCGGAACAAAATTGCTGAACTCTGACAATCGGCCTGATGAAAATTTTTTCTAGGTAATTTTCCCAGATTTCTATCCGCATTCTTCCTATTTATTTTTCGGTCCAAATACCGATTGTTTGCCTTCGGCATGTAAACTAACTTTGCTTGCAACAAGAAGTTATATGAAATGACCGCGATGCAAAAAAAAAGAAGCTAAGCAGTGTTTCATGCAAAAATGTTTAACCAAAACCATTAAGTTATGATGTTTAAAAATTTAAAATTCTTGCTGATTTTAGCCTGTGTTTTGACATCCCTGGCACTCAGCGCGCAGGAAGAGGACACACACTGGCAGATCGGGACGGATGTTGTGAGTCGTTATATTTGGCGCGGACTGAATGCAGGAGGTTCCTCTCCAGCTATTCAACCTACAATTGAATATGCATTTGGTAATGAGAAAAACGCTTTCGCCATCGGTGCATGGGGATCGTATTCCACAAGTGGAACACAGACCACACAAGAGATAGATCTGTATTTAACCTACACTTTTAACGAAGTTGTCAGTTTGATTGTAACGGATTACTATCTGCCCGATGAAACCAACAACCGCAATGGCTTCTTCAACATGAATACGGATTGGAAAAAGATTGATGCCGGCACCAAGGCTCAAACCGGACACGTTCTTGAAGCGGCTCTGCAGTTCAACGGCACCGAGAAAATCCCATTAAGCGTATTTTTTGGGGTGAACTTTTGGGGAGCCGATGCCCGAAAATACTCCGAAGACGCAACTGGCGCTCTGGTAGCTGAAGATAAAATTGTGATGTCGAAATATCTTGAAGTTGGATATACAACATCTATCCGCAATGCCGAACTCGAGCTATTTGCAGGTATGGCACTCGACAGTCCAAAAACCGACAAGGGTGAACCTGCAGGATATTACCGTCAGCAATCGGCTGGCATTATCAATCTTGGTTTAACAATCAGCAAAGAAATCACCATTACCGATCGCTTTTCTCTTCCGATATTCGGTTCATTTATCATAAATCCGGAAGCAGAAAATGTGTATATGGTATTTGGTATCTCGTTATAAATGAATTATTTACTTATCTAAAAAATTACAATTATGTTCGACAGTGGTTCAACAACATTTATGATCCTGTGCACCAGCCTTGTAATGCTGATGACACCAGGATTGGCCTTTTTCTATGGAGGTTTGGCCAGCAAGCGGAATATTCTGGGCATCATGGTTCAAACTTTTGTTTCGCTGGGCGTTACAACCATCATGTGGGTTACGATCGGCTTTTCACTTTGTTTCAGTGGTGGAGAGGGCGGCATTATTGGCAACCTCGATCTGGCCTTTTTGAGCGGAATTCCGTTTGATCAGGCATTTGAAAACGGTAAATATCCCCTGTATATCTTCGTTGCCTACCAAATGATGTTTGCCATCATTACGCCTGCCCTGATTACGGGAGCCTTTATCAACCGGGTTACCTTCAAAGCTTATCTGATTTTCCTGGTTTTGTGGCAAATCTTTGTTTATTATCCTTTTGTGCATATGGTTTGGGGCGGCGGATTGCTAGCTGACTGGGGCGTTTTAGATTTTGCCGGTGGTATTGTGGTTCATGCCACAGCTGGTTTTGCAGCGCTTGCTTCTGTTTTTTATGTTGGCAAACGTCGCGATACCAATTCACCTCCAAACAGCATTCCTTTGGTTGCCATTGGTACCGGTTTACTTTGGTTTGGCTGGTACGGATTTAATGCCGGCAGCGAGCTGGACGTGGATTCCATTTCAACACTGGCTTTTTTAAATACCGACGTAGCCGCTTCATTTGCGGCTATCACCTGGCTAATTATTGAATGGATCAAAGAAGGTCAGCCAAAATTTGTCGGCCTGCTCACTGGTGCAGTAGCTGGTTTGGCCACCATTACTCCGGCTGCCGGATTCGTTCCATTGTGGGCCGCCATGCTGATTGGTATTGCAGCCGGCGCAGTTTGCTTCTACGCAGTGCAGATGAAAAACAAACTCGGATGGGATGATGCCTTAGATGTATGGGGTGTTCACGGAATTGGTGGATTTTTGGGAACCGTACTTTTAGGGGTTTTTGCCTATTCAACCATCAACGGTCAAAGTGGCTTACTCGAAGGAAACAGCACCTTTTTCTTCAAAGAAGTGTTGGCCGTAACTGTAGCCTCCGCGTACGCATTTTTGTTTACCTATTTGATGCTGGTACTTATCAACATCATCTCGCCTGTCAGAACCTCCGAACAGGAACAAGAGATTGGTATCGACCAGGCATTACACGGCGAAAAAGCCTATGATGAAGGCGCTTTGTAACAAAATCAGTTAACTACTTTTCTCAAATCTAAATCAAAAAAGACCCGCAGCGATATCGTGCGGGTCTTTTTCTTTTCAAAATCATTCAAAAGGGTCCTGACCTAATTATTTTACTGACATTATTTTACCACAAATTATGTATGTTTGCTTGTCGGAAATGATCAAAACCAATATCTCACGACAAAAAACAATTTAATAAACAACAAAAACGATTGCTATGAACAAATTAATCGCCGAATTTATTGGAACCTTTTGGCTTGTGCTTGGAGGTTGTGGTAGCGCAGTACTTGCCGCAGCCTATCCTGAACTTGGAATTGGTTTTGCGGGGGTTTCCCTTGCATTTGGTTTAACAGTTTTGACAATGGTATATGCTGTTGGTCATATTTCCGGAGCCCATTTCAACCCGGCAGTCTCTGTTGGATTATGGGTTGGAGGTCGCTTCGACAAAAAAGACCTGCTTCCATATATCGTTGCCCAGGTACTTGGTGGAATAGCTGGTGCAGCTGTGCTTTACCTCATTGCTAGCGGCAAACCAGGATTTGAACTTGGAGGATTTGCTGCCAACGGATATGGTGAACATTCACCCGGAGGCTACAGCATGGTCGCTGCCCTGGTAGCTGAAATCGTTTTGACATTCATGTTTTTGATCGTTATTTTAGGAGCCACACACTCCAAAGCACCAAAAGGCTTTGCTGGTATTGCAATCGGATTATCCCTAACGCTCATTCACCTGATCAGCATCCCGGTTACGAATACATCTGTCAATCCAGCCAGGAGCACAAGCCAGGCAATTTTCGCCGGAGATTGGGCCTTGAGTCAATTATGGCTTTTTTGGGTCGCACCAATTGTAGGCGCTGCCCTTGCTGGTATTGTTTACAAAATGATGTCGCCTGAAAAATAATTTCATTTCTTCTAGTATAAAATTTGTCAATAAAAATTGTTCCTATGTCTATCAAGCTTTTGTCTTTCATATTATTTGTAATGTGCTTATTTAACATAAGTTTAGCACAAACTACTGGCCAACTGAACATTACCACTTCAACAAGTTCTGCTGGAGGAAATTATGCCCCCCGGAATATTGTGGCCATCTGGGTCGAAGATGCAAATGGAAATTTTGTAAAAACCTTGCTCGCTTATGCACAAAACAGACGTACTCATCTGAACACCTGGCAAGCTGCCACCGCTGCAGCCGGAACTGAATTCAACGTTGTCGATGCCATTACCGGTTCTACACGCACGAGCCATGGCACCCGCACATGCAGCTGGAATGCCACTGATTATAACGGACTTTTGGTACCCGATGGAACCTATTCCATTTGGATGGAACTGACTGACAAAAATGCAACGGGCAATTTTTCTTCATTTGAATTTGTGAAAGGATCGGAAGCAGTAAACCTCACTCCGGCAAATGTGCCTAGCTTTGCCAACATCAGTATCGACTGGATTCCCGACGGAACTGTTTCTGTTTTTGAAACACGCGAAAAGGCAAAGATCCTTGTTGCACCTAACCCAGCCATCGATCTCATCACCGTTTCAGGAGATATTCAAGGACTGGTTCAAATTTGTTCCCTTTCGGGAGAAGTACTTTTAGAAACTGACCAAACTAAAATTGATATCAGCCAACTTGGCAAGGGCATTTACCTGGTCAAAGCAAATACTACTTCAGGAATCGCGATAGGCAAAGTGATCAAAGAGTAGGATTCACTCACATCAACTTTTCAAAAGCAGCTTTTGCAATTTGCAAGAGCTGCTTTTTCGCTTTTAAAAGATTGAAAAAATGTACACTCCCGTACAAAACTGTTCGGTTAGGACACAGTTTTTTTGCTTTCTACATGAATAAAAAACGCCTATATATATCTGTTATTATGATACTTATGTTTTTTGGCACGCATTTGGCTACATTAAGAGAAAAGAGCATAAAAAAATAAAATATAAAACACCTTAGCCATGAAAACTTTAAAAACACTCAGCTTCGCCCTCGCTTTCATCTTCATCCAAATGAATGTTTTTGCCGACGGTTTCAAACTCAAAGAAGAAGGATATATCGATGACATCCCATTCAATACCGAGCTTATTTTTGATTCGGTGATGCATATTAGTAAGATGTCGACCAGCATCGAAATGCCAGAAGAGAGTTACATCAACGACATTCCTTTTAATACAGAAAAAGTAGTTGATCAATACCGCAGCGACTCTGCCATGCAGGTTAATTTCAAAATCAACGACGAAAAAACGATTGACGATATCCCGTTCGATACCCACACAATCGCTAGCAAACAACACGAATTTCAGTCTGATCGTCCAAAAATGGCTTCAGCACGACAATAACTTCAACTCCATATATCATCCCCGATGCCTGCAGCCTGATCAGCTCGCAGGCATTTTTGTTTTTCAATAGACGAATGGTAGCGCACTGAAAACACGGGTAAAAGCAAGGAAAGGTCTATCTTTGTTGCAGCAAATCAGAACAAATAGCAAACATGAAAAATCGCAAACTTGATTTTTTACCCGAACTCGAAACCATCATCAGAAAGTGTGATGCCTGCACCCTTTCAATGACCGATCTGGACGGGAAGCCTTACGCTGTGCCCATGAATTTTGGTTATCAGGATGGTGTACTCTATCTCCATTCTGCTCCCGATGGCAAGAAAATAGAAATCTTAAAGCAACAACCTGCCGTTTGTGCCAGTTTCAGTACCGATCATGATCTTCGCTGGCAACACAGCGAAGTGGCTTGCAGCTATTCGATGCGTTACAGATCGGTGCTACTGTTCGGAAATGTATCATTTATTGAAGATGTTGAACAAAAACAGCTTGCACTGGACGTTATCATGCGTCAATACACCGACCAGACCTATAAATACAGTCTACCGGCACTTCAAAATGTTTGTGTGATGCGTGTGGCAGTCGACAGCATCGAAGGACGGGCATATGGCTATTGAAATCTGCTTTTATTTAATGCTTAAAGTACCTGAAAAAGGCAAAATCATGCAAGACAACTTGACAGGCAGCGTTTGCAGAGAAAAGCTTATTTTTGCGCTCACATCCTAAAAAGGATTAGACATGTTTGCCCTACTAAAGAAAGAAATCAATGGTTTTTTAAGTTCGCTGATCGGCTATTTAGTCATCGCAGTTTTTTTGCTGATTACGAGCATGTTTCTTTGGGTTTTCCCCAATGAGTTTAACATTCTTGACTATGGTTTTGCCAATCTTGACGGACTTTTTATTCTGGCTCCTTTCGTGTTTTTGTTTCTCGTACCTGCCATTACCATGCGCAGTTTTGCAGATGAACGGCGCACCGGAACGATTGAAATCCTGCTCACAAAACCACTCACTGACCAGCAAATTGTATTGGCAAAGTTCCTGAGTAGTTTGATTTTAGTTGGTTTTGCGCTGTTGCCTACACTCATCTATTTCTTCACGGTCTACCAACTTGGAATGCCACAGGGCAACCTTGATATGGGTGGTATCTGGGGTTCGTATATTGGCTTGTTTTTTCTGGGTGCTTCATTTGTTTCTATTGGACTTTTTAGCAGCTCACTTACTGACAATCAAATTATTGCATTTATTTTGTCTGTTTTTCTGTCAGGCTTCGTTTATATAGGTTTCGAGTTTATTTACTCACTTTCATGGTTTGGACCTGTTGATTTATTTATCAAATCTCTGGGCATTTCAGCACATTACAGCTCGATGAGCAGAGGTGTAATCGATACGCGCGACCTGGTTTACTTTTTGAGTTTGATTGCGCTTTTTCTCAGTTTAACAAAGTTTTCAATCGGCAGTCGTAAATGGTAAACAGGAAAAGGGAATCTCAAATGAATACACAACGAAAAAACATCCGCAAAACACATTTGATGCAGCTTTCGCTGGTAATTGCGGTGATTATTTTTGTGAATGTGATTGGTTCTTTTGTGTTTACGCGCTTTGACCTCACTTCCGAAAAACGTTTTACGCTCTCCAAAGCCACCCGTGATATCTTAAATCAACTTGACGATTATGTCTATTTCAGGGTATATCTCGAAGGTGATTTTCCGGCAGGATTTAAAAACCTCAGGCGCGAAACCAAGGAAATGCTTGATGAGTTCAGAGCCTATTCCAAATACATCGATTACGAATTTATCAACCCAGCTGATGGAGCCGATGCGGCCGAACGCAACCAAAACTACCAGATTCTGGCCGAGCGTGGCCTCAAACCCACCGATTTGCAGGTGAGAACCAACGAAGGAACCGAACAGAAAATCATCTTTCCGGGAGCACTTGTCAATTATCGCGACAAAGAACTTCCTATTGATTTGCTTGATAACCAAATCAATATGCCTCCGGAAGCTTCATTGAATGCATCTGTACAAAATCTCGAATTCAAGTTTGCTGATGTACTGCAAAAACTGAGCAGGCTCCAAAAGCCTGCCATTGCTTTTATTGAAGGTCATGGCGAACTGACCGAAGCTGATGTTTTCGATATCACACAGACATTGAAAGACAATTACAGGGTCGAACGCATCACAATTGATGGCAACCTGGGTGCGCTCACCCGACGTTCGGAACCCGACAAAAATGGTGAAATAAAAGTGCTCACCAATTACGACGCCATTGTCATCGCAAAACCAAGTCTTAAATTTGATGAAAAAGACAAGTTCATCATCGATCAATACATCATGTACGGCGGAAAGGTACTTTGGCTGCTCGATCCCGTACAAGCCAGCATGGACAGCCTGCAAACTGCAGAATCAACTGTAGCTGTTGATCTCGACTTAAACCTGGATGATCAGCTGTTTACCTATGGTGTTCGCTTAAATAAAAACCTGATTCTCGACCTGAATGCAGCTGCCATCCCATTGCGGACAGGTCAGGTTGGCGGGCAGGCGCAGATTGAGTTTTACCGTTGGTTTTATTTCCCCCTGCTCAATCCGGCTTCCGAGCATCCACTCGTGAGAAACCTCAACGCAGTAAAATCGACTTTCGTCAGCTCCATCGATACCGCAATGACACAAGGCATCAAAAAAACTCCCTTGCTCAAGACCTCCAACTACAGCCGAATCAGTGGCATGCCGGCGTTGATAACGCTGACGATGTTGCGCGATGATCCGGATCCGCGCATGTTTAACCGAAGTGGACAAAACGTTGCCTATCTGCTCGAAGGTAGTTTTTCCTCGTTGTTTGCCAACAGAATGCCACCGGAAATCGTTGAATCAAAAGAAATTAAATTTATCGATCAGAGCGCCAAAACCAGTATGATCGTGGCTGCCGACGGTGATATTATCCGCAACCAGTTTCATGTGCCAAAAGGCTACCCGCTACCACTGGGTTACGACCAGTATACGCGTCAAACCTATGGAAACAAGGATTTTATCCTAAACGCCATCAGTTATCTGGCCATTGGCGACGGGCTCATCGGAATCCGTTCGCGCGAAGTAAAAATCAGACTGCTCGATACAGCACGTATCAATGAAGCGCGCCTGTTCTGGCAATTATTAAACACCGTATTTCCTGTACTGATCGTGTTGATTTTTGGGTTGGCACTTTCCTATTTTAGAAAAAGACGCTATACGCGTTCGTAATAATCTATCAAGATATTCCTATGAAGAAAAACCGTATTGCACTCATCATTATACTAATACTTGGCGTATTGGCCATGTTTTTGGTTTGGAAAAACCAATCGAGTACAACTCTTGATGATGCTGCCAATGACTTTGTAGTGGCCGATACAGCCACTGTGACTAAAATTTTCCTGGCAAACCTCGACACCAATCAAGTTTTACTGGAACGCACGGGTAATAGTTGGAAACTCAACAAAAAATATAAAGCTCAGCAGCAGAAAGTCGACCAAATTTTAGCGACTATGCTGCGTCTGCGCGTTCGTAATCCTGTTTCTGTTGCCAGCCACAACAACGTCATCACACGTATGTCGTCAATTGGGGTGAAAGTCGAAGTTTACCAAATGGTGTATCGCATCGATCTATTTGGTTTGATCAAACTTTTTCCACACGAAAAAAGGACAAAGGTTTACTATGTTGGCGATGTTACCAAAGACAATCTTGGTACTTATATGCTCAGCGAAGGGTCAGACAGGGCCTATGTGATGTATCTGCCTGGTTTCAGAGGTTTTGTGATGGCACGTTATACGCCTGTTGAAGACGACTGGCGCGATCATACCGTTTTCAGGGCTACACTTTCTGAAATTCAATCGGTTAAAGTCGAATTTAACGAAGAGCCATATATGGGTTTTCTGCTTGAAACAACTGCAAAAAACAGTTACAAACTAACGCGCGTAGCCGACAATTATCCCGTGCACACCTATGACACCCTGCGTGTTTTAAATCTTTTGACTTCCTTTAATGACGTTCGTTTTGAGGCCCTCCTCAGCAATACACTTCCGCCGGCAAGGATAGACTCAATTATTCATTCGCCCTTTCTGCACCGCATCACGCTGGTAACAGTTGATGGCGACACCAATGTTGTTACCACCTTCAGAAAAAAATTACAGCTTGATTATCGACTCGAAAATACCGTTGAAGCAGATTGGGACAACGACAGGATGTATGGGTTGATCAACAACAACCGTGATTTCGTTTTGTTGCAATACTACACTTTCGACAAATTGCTGTATCCTGTAATTTACTACGAAAAGGGCGGACCAGATATGCGGAATCGCTAATCGGTCAGGGTTCCACTATTTTTATTGATTTTGATATTACTTGGTTCAGGCCTGGGTTGACAATATTCAGCCTAAAATTACCCGTATCTGAAACGGTAATTTCATACGTCATTCCATCGAGCAAGGGTAAAAGCTCAGGGCATGCTGTATCAGCTCCGGTTTTTCTACTCCCAATCAGCGTCATGGTTGCGCCGGCCGAGTCCTGATCCACATGAAATCGTTTAAATTGGTGGCACCCATCCGGACCTACAATGCCAAAAAATGCAATAACAAGATTTCCAGGCAGGTGAAGCGTGTCGGCCACTTCTATGCTATCAACTTTGATTACATACTCCATATCACCAGCATCCTTGCTCTTTTGGGAACATGCAAAGAAGGTTGTAAAAGTGATGGAAATAAGGATAATAAATGCAAATCTCTTCATGTTCGAATGGTATTAAATGATGCAGTTGTTGATAACGCTCAAGCGATTAACCCACATTCGCAAGAGCCGTAATGCAATCACAAAGTTAAAAGAAAGCCTGCGCATCGGATGTTGATGAAAAAAAAGAAGCTGTCCACACATGCGGACAGCTTCATATACAGTCATTTTAGCCAAAAAAATGAACGAACTATACAAGACCCTGAGCCAGCATGGCATCGGCAACTTTCACAAAACCGCCAATATTGGCGCCATTCATGTAGTTGATATAGCCATCGGCTTGCTTGCCATACTTTTCACAAGTTTGGTGAATGTCTTTCATGATCTGATGCAAACGAGCGTCAACTTCTTCGCGTGTCCATGACAGACGCAATGAATTCTGACTCATTTCGAGTCCTGAAACAGCTACGCCACCAGCGTTTGCGGCTTTGCCAGGACCATAAAGAATTTTTGCGGCGAGGAACACTTCAATGGCTTCGGGTGTCGAAGGCATGTTGGCTCCTTCTGAAATAACATAGCAACCATTTTTAACGAGCATTTTGGCTTCGTCTTCGTTCACTTCATTTTGGGTTGCACATGGCATAGCCACATCACATTTTACACTCCATGGACGTTCGCCTTCAACGTATTTGGCGCCAAATTTTTCAGCATACTCGCTGATACGACCCCTGCGAACATTCTTCAGATTCATTACCCAGGCCAGTTTTTCTGCATCAATGCCATTGGCATCGTAGATGTATCCGTTTGAATCACTCAGCGTTACAACTTTTCCGCCAAACTGTGTCACTTTTTCGCAGGCATATTGGGCTACGTTTCCTGAACCTGAAATGGCAACGATTTTACCCTTTAGGCTTTGGTTGCGTGTTTTCAGCATTTCTTCAGCAAAATATGTTGCGCCATAACCTGTAGCTTCAGGACGAATCAGTGATCCACCCCATTCGATGCCTTTACCAGTTAACACACCAGTGAACTCATTGCGCAGGCGCTTGTATTGTCCGAAAAGGAAACCAATTTCGCGCCCACCAACACCGATATCACCAGCAGGAACGTCCGTATTTGGTCCGATGTGACGGAACAATTCGGTCATAAAGCTTTGGCAGAAACGCATTACTTCGTTGTCTGACTTGCCTTTTGGATCGAAATCGGAACCACCTTTACCACCGCCCATGGGCAAAGTAGTGAGTGAATTTTTGAAAACCTGCTCAAAAGCAAGGAATTTCAGGATGCCAAGATTCACAGTAGGGTGAAAACGCAAACCGCCTTTGTAAGGTCCGATGGCGCTGTTCATTTCGATGCGGAAACCTTTGTTGATTTGCACTTCGCCTTTGTCGTCGAGCCATGGTACACGGAACAGAATCACGCGTTCGGGTTCAACCATTCTTTCCAGAATCTTGGCTTCGCTGTAATGCGGGTGCTCTTCGATAAAAGGAATCAAAGAACCAACCACTTCGTGCACTGCCTGGTGAAATTCAACTTCGCTTGGGTTTTTGGCAATTACTTTTGCCATGAAATCGTTCAATTTTTTTTCAAATACTGTAGCCATAAGAATACTTTTTTTGAGGGTTTGAAATTTTTTTACACTCAAACCTACTCAATAAATACGCAGCTTTCACGAAACTGAATGAACAATACAGCCATTGCAGATGCTTTTCAGTAAAACACGCAAAGCCCTTGGGGAAGCTTCGCAATCGATTTAAACAAGTGGGCAGCAGTTTATAAATCGACCAGGTTGTTTCGGATAGCAAATTTTACCATATCGACGGTAGTTTTCAGGTTGATCTTGCGCATGATGTTGTTCTTATGCGACTCAACCGTTCGCACGCTGATAAATAAGCGATCGGCAATTTCTTTGTTGGTATGACTTTGGGCGAAGAGTTTTAGCACCTCCATTTCTCGTGTCGACAAGCTCTTTTCGCGCTCGAGTCTAGCTTCCTCTTTTTGGTCGGGATCGTCGAGGTAGCTTCGTAATATCAGGTTGGTAATTGTTTTTGCATAAAAATCGTAGCCATTGCGTAAGGTATAGATGGCCTCGAGCATTTCGTCGCGGTTGGTCTCGCTGGTCAGGTGTCCCTTGGCTCCTGCCCTGATCATTTTAAAAATCAGGTTCTCAATGCGATACATGCTCAAAACCAACACTTTAGCGCGTGGATGCTTGCTGCATAAGGTTTTAACAAGTTGCACATCGTCAGGGTCGGGTGTGTAAAAAACAACAATGACTACATGAACCGGTTCATGGTATAGCAATTGTGTCAACTCCCCTATCGTACGCACGCTGTGACACACCTCGATGTCGTCGGCATCAGAGAGCAAACTCTTGATGCCATCACACATGATGGGGTGTTCGTCAACCAGGGCAACCTGTATTTTATCCATCTGTCGGCTTTGGTTTTCAAATTGATGCACGAATTTACAAAAAGAGCCCGATTCAACACCATTCGACCAGAAATATCCTATAAAAAGCGATGGGGAAATCCCTACCTTTGCATGGATACCAATCGAAAATACGCATGTCACAACCTAATGATATCGGTGGTCGTTTTGAGCGGCTGCGGGCAGAAAACCTTGAACGACTGAAAGAGTTGGCAACACTGAACCGCACCACACAAATCATTCGCGAAAACAAATCGAAAGAAGAAACACTGAAACACATCTGCATGATTCTGCCAGATGGTTGGCAGTATCCGGCATTCACGGGTGCCCGAATCATGTACGACGAAAAAATCTACCTCTCGCCAAATTTTGTGCTTTCGAAATGGCGACAAAAACAAGATTTTGAGACCATCGATGGTAAAAACGGGTATATCGAAATCAGCTATTCAAAATCTTTCCCCGATTTTGATGAGGGCCCCTTTCTGGCAGAAGAACGTGACCTGCTACTCAACCTGGCCAACCTAATTACAGGCTACCTCAATGGTTTGAAAGGCCGGACGATATTAGGGACCAAACAAAGCCAGGCTCCGGCCAAAACTGGTCTTACTCAGGCAAAACCAGCATATAGTCGTCAACTGCTGCAAAAGTTTCTGAACAAGAACAACTCCGACCGCGACATCTACCACGATCTGATGACCTTTAAGGTGAAAGAAATTCTGTTGATTTCTAACCTGTACGATGCCTACTCTATTGAACGTGAAGGCCGGTTTTCGGAGCACGTTTTGGGTCATTATCACCAGCTTAACCTGACTTCAGTCCCACGTATAACCGGTGTTACGACTAATACCGAAGCCTTTGAGGCCCTGCGCGCCAAGCATTTCGACCTGATCATTTTTATGGTGAGTGTCGACAAAAAAACACCAGCTGAGCTGAGCCGCCATATCAAAAAAGAATTTCCTTACATCCCCATTTTCTTCCTGCTCAACAGCAATGCCGAAATCGCCCATTTCAATCAGGAAATCACCAACACGCTTTCGATCGACAGAATTTTTTCCTGGAATGGCGATTCCAACGTTTTCTTTTCGATGATAAAAATGGTCGAAGACCGCATCAATGTGGTCAACGATACCCAGGTGGGTATGGTGCGGGTGATTTTGCTCGTGGAGGACTCGCCAAAGTATTATTCGCGCTACCTGCCTATTCTTTATAAGATTGTCATGGAACAAACGCGTCGCATCATCGATGATGTAAGCACCGATGAGTTGTATAAAGTACTGAGAATGCGCGCACGGCCAAAAATTCTTTTGGCAAGCAATTATGAGGAAGCCACACAGCTGCTGACTGAATTCAAAGAATTCATGCTCTGCCTGATTACCGACATGAAGTTTGACCATAATGGCATTCACGATGAAAATGCAGGTGTCGATCTGGTAGAATATGCCAAAAACCTCATCCCGGATCTGCCTACCATCATTCAATCTTCCGATCCAGACAATGCCAAGGTGGCTTACCGATACAAATCGACCTTTATCGATAAGAACAGCGAGACACTTTCGCAGGATTTTCAGAGCTTTATCACCCATTATCTGGGTTTCGGCAATTTTATTTACCGTGACAAATACGGCAAACAAATCGCTCAAGCCCGCACGCTCAAAGAGTTTGAAGCCAACCTCCGGACTATCCCGACTGAATCGTTGCTGTATCATGCACGCCGGAATCACTTTTCGCTTTGGCTGATGGCCCGGGGCGAAATCCGTGTGGCAAAAATCATCAGCCCTAAAAAGGTTACTGATTTTTCTGATGCGGAAGAACTGCGTCAAGAGCTGATTTTGATGATTCAGCAGTTTAGAAACGAGCAAAACGTCGGCAAGATTATTCCGTTCGAAGAACAGGCTTTGGTCGACGAAACCAATATTGTGAGCCTGTCAGACGGATCACTTGGTGGCAAAGGTCGTGGACTGGCGTTCATCAATACCTTGATTCATAATTACGACTTCACCCAGCATGTGCCCGACATCAACATCCGGACACCAAAAACCTCAGTGATAGGTACAGAGGAGTTTCAGCAGTTTATCGACCGCAACAACCTGCACGAGCTGGCAGTTCACGAGCACCAGTACGACCGCATCAAAAATGCCTTTCTCGAAGGAAAACTTACACCTACCCTCCTAAAGCGCTTGCGCATCCTGCTCGAAATGATCAATAAGCCGCTGGCAGTAAGATCATCCGGCTTGTTTGAGGACAGTTTGTCACAGCCTTTTGCGGGTATTTTCGAAACCTATGTACTCCCGAATAATCATCCCGATATCGATGTGCGCCTGAAGCAACTTACCGATGCCATCAAGCTGGTTTTTGCTTCCGTTTATTCTGATGTTGCCCGGGGATACGTTACAGCCATTAATTACAAAATTGAAGAAGAAAAAATGGCCGTTGTCATCCAGGAACTTGTCGGGCGGCAGTATGGCGATTATTACTATCCGCATGTGAGTGGTGTTGCGCAATCGTTTAACTATTACCCTTTTGCCCACATGAAACCCGAAGAAGGATTTGCTGTTGCAGCTTTGGGGTTGGGGAAATATGTTGTAGAAGGCAACAAAGCGTATCGCTTTTCGCCCAAGTATCCAGGCCTCGATATCAATTCGCCCAAAGACCAGTTTAAAAACTCGCAGGTCAACTTTTTTGCTGTCGATCTCAAAAACAGCGATCCCGATCTGCTGGAAGGTGACTCGGCAGGACTTGCAACACTCGACATTCATATAGCCGAAGAGCATGGCACCATCAGGCATTGTGCTTCGGTTTATAATCCTGACAACAACACCATTTATCCCGGCATCAGCAAGGCGGGCCCGCGCATCATCAATTTCGCCAACATCCTCAAGTATAATTACACGCCATTGGCCAAAACCCTCGAAGTTGTACTCGATGTTGTAAAAGAAGCTCTTGGCACTGCCGTTGAAATTGAATATGCCCTCGACCTGAACCGCGACGAAGAAGGGCGTTGTACTTTTTACCTGCTCCAAATCAAACCCCTTTTGGGGAGCTCCGACGACTATGTGGTTGATATGGATAATTTTCAGCAGGAAGACATCATTCTGTTTTCGGAAAAAGGCATGGGCAACGGACTGATCCGGAACATTAAAGACGTCATTTTTATCGATCGGGATGCTTTCGATAAACGACATACCGAAGAGATGGCGCAGGAAATCAGCCAGCTCAATGAAAAAATGTACCAGGATAACAGACAGTATATTTTGATTGGACCAGGACGTTGGGGCACGCGCGACAAATGGATTGGCATACCTGTCAACTGGCCACAAATCAGCCAGGCAAAAGTGATTGTTGAAACCAGTTTTGAAGACTTCCCGCTGGATGCCTCATCAGGCTCCCACTTTTTCCACAATGTCACGTCGATGAATGTGGGTTATTTTACCGTGCAGCATGAAGTGTCGAAAAGTTTTATTAATTGGGATATTCTCAATGCACAACAAGTGATTCATCAAACCAAATTTTTCAAACATGTGCGGTTTGAGAAAGCCGTGGAAGTGCGTATGGATGGCAAAAAACGCATCTCAGTAATCACCATCGACAGAAGTAACAAAGCCTGAGGCTTATTATTGTTTTTTGCAGGAGAAAAGCCAGGGCAACAAATCAGGCTCGGCAAACACACTGTCCCAAACACCATGGTTTACACCAGGATAGATTTTGAGTTTGACGTCAATTCCAACCTTTTCCATGGCAGTTGCCATATTTATGCTGTAAACAGGTAAAACCACATCATCCGCCCCACCGTGAAAGATGCGCGCGCGTAATTTCTTGTTATACAGTGGAACAACAACAGGATCGTAGGCGCCGCAAATCGGAAATGCTGCTGCAAAAAGTTCCGGCCGCCTAAAAAGGAGTTCAAACGTTCCCATTCCGCCCATCGAAAGGCCTCCCACATAAATCCGGCTTTGATCAACCAGTTCGAGTTGACTGAGCGAATCGATCAAAGCAACCAGCAAGCGCATCGAAGGGGTTGGCTCCATGTCGGGATAAAACGTGAAAATCTGCACGCTTTCATCGTCCATTTCCTTTTGTTTCTGTACCCAGTAATCTTGTTCAGCACATTGCGGAAAAAGCACCAGCGACCGAAAAGCAGTATCTTTTTGCGCATTTAAAAATAACTGACTGCCATGCACCAATTGCTTCTGGTTGTCGTTTCCCCGCTCTCCCGATCCGTGCAGAAAAATGATCAGCGGCAGTTTCTCGCCTGCCTGTATATTTTTGGGTTGTATGAGTTGGTAAGGCAGGCTGTCTGTTTCTTCAACAAACAGACCTGCTTTCATTTGTTGACTATGTACCTTCATTGGCAGCAGCAGCAAGATAAACAGACCTGCAACTGCTCCTGCCAATATCAAAAATGCCATTTTATTCATTGATCGAAGAGAAAATAGGTTATTCTAATATAAAGTCATCGCTGAGTTTAGCTGCTGAGCTACCACCTGCATACACCCTGAATTCGCCAGGTTCTGCGCCAAAAGTGCCATCAGCCTTATAAAAAGCCAAATCTTTTACGGCTAACTCAAATGTCACAACTGCAGATTGTCCGGGCTCGAGCCATTGGCGCTTAAATCCTTTCAGTTCTCGCACAGGCCGTGTGACCGAGCCAACCAGGTCCTGAACATACAACTGCACTACTTCTTCGCCGGCATATGCTCCCTTGTTTTTCAGTTCAACCTCAATCTTCAGTACTTCGTTTTCATGAATGGCTTCGGTACTCAATCGCATCGCAACGTATTCAAAATCAGCATAGCTTAATCCGTGACCAAAAACATACAGCGGATCGTTTGAAACGTCCAGGTATTTGGAAGTGTATTTGTCGTCGGCTTCAAAAGGACGGCCTGTGTTTTTCATACTGTAATAGATCGGAATCTGGCCAACATTCTGTGGAAAAGTAACAGGTAGTTTTCCAGAAGGGTTGTAATCGCCAAAAATGACATCGGCAATGGCATTTCCGGCCTCGGTGCCAAGCAGCCAGGTTTCAAGAATGGCGGGTACGTTTTTGTCTATCCAGTTGATAGTGAGCGGGCGGCCATTCATCAAAACTACCACTACCGGTTTTCCTGTTGCATGAATCATCTCAACCAATTGCTGTTGCACGCCTGGCAAGTCGATATTTGAGCGACTGGCAGCTTCTCCCGACATCCAGTATGCTTCACCAACAGCCAAAATAACCACGTCCGATTGCTGGGCTACTCTTTTGGCTTCAGCAAAACCTTTCGTATCATTTCCGTCCACTTCGCAACCTTTAGCGAAAGTGATTTTGGCATTTGGCACTTTGGCTTTGATACCTTCGAGTAAGGTTACTGATTTTGTCCAGTCGCCGGCAGCAGACCAGCTACCAATCATATCACGTTTGCTGTCGGCCAAAGGTCCGATCACAGCAATTTTTTTATCGGATTTCGACAAGGGCAATAATTGATCCTCATTTTTGAGTAGAACGATCGATCGACGGGCCATATCGCGCGCAGCTTCAAGCTTTTCGGGCGTCATAATTTCGTTTTTTTCACGTTCTTCCGAGCAGTAACGATATGGGTCTTCGAATAAACCAAGTTGGTATTTTACCTTCAGAATTCTTTTAACTGCTTCGTCAACAAGCTTTTCATCAACTTTTTTCTCAGCCACAAGTCTGGGCAGTTCCTGCATGAAAAACCCGGATTGCATGTCCATATCAATCCCGGCCTTGATCGATAATTCTGCAGCTTCGGCAGTATCAGCGGCAACGCCATGGTATAAAAGCTCCATAATCGAAGTGTAATCTGTAACAACAAAGCCTTTAAAATGCCATTCATCACGGAGGACTTCCGTCATTAAAAACTTGTTAGCTGTTGCCGGTATGCCATCCAGGTCGTTAAACGAAGACATCACTGTAACAGCTCCGGCATCCAAAGCGGCCTTGTATGGCGGCAAGTAAACTTCGCGCAGCATCATGCGCGACATATCGACACTGTGGTAATCGCGACCGGCCTGGGCAGCACCATAAGCTGCAAAATGTTTTACACATGCCGCCATCGTGTTGGTCTGTGACAGATCATCACCCTGAAATCCCTTTACACGGGCAGCACCAATCAATGAGCCCAGATAAGGATCTTCACCAGCCCCTTCAACGATTCTGCCCCAACGCGGATCGCGCGCGATGTCGCACATAGGGGCAAAAGTCCAGTGTAAGCCTTCGGCCGTGGCCTCCTCGGCCGCAATGCGAGCTGACCGTTGAATGGCTTCCAGGTTCCAGCTTGCAGCCTCAGCCAATGGCATCGGGAAAATTGTCCGTTGCCCATGAATAACGTCGTAGCCAAACAACAAAGGAATCCGTAAACGGGTATTGTTGACGGCCATTTCCTGCAATCGGCGGGTATAAGCAGCACCGTAGGCGTTGAAAATGGCACCCACCTTTCCATCCTTGATGTCTGTTTCATACTCCTTTCGGATATAGGCACCTGTTTGGTCCATGTCGCTGGTGTATAGGGTGAGTTGTCCAACCTTTTCTTCAATGGTCATGATCGAGACAAGAGAATCAACAAATTGATCTTCGGCCGAAAGATTGGCCTTTTGGGGTGATTGACATGCACTGAAAGCGCCGATAAGCGCTAAAAGAATGAAAGCAATAGTGTTTCGCATATGATTCGTTTTTAATTATTTTGCAGTAAAACCAAGTTTGGTCAGCGCTGACTGGGTCTCAGGCGCCGACATAAATAAATCCCAGCAGAGTCCACTACGATGATTTTCAAGCATCACAACAATGGGCCCCTGATCGATAGCCAGGTATTGATCTGACCACCAGCCTTCGTCGGGATTGAATGCATCATAAAATCCGTAATCGCCCCAAAGCTTGTCGCCCAACACATAGTAAAAATGACGCATGGCCTGCATGGCCTCTTCGGGCGCATAGGGCAAAGACGACAAGGCAGCAGTGGGCGTAATGGTACCATTATCGCGTGTTGGCTCGTGTACGCCATAGCCCTCAGGCTCATCGCTGGCGGTTAACCCCCAGCATTCGGAGCTGTATCCCAAATGGTTATAAGGATTTTCAATACAATGCTGTCTGTTGATCAATGTATGGTGTTCGTTTTGCGTCCAGTAATTCGCATAAGTATCTGTCAGATTTCGAGGATCGAGTCCCAGGAAGGAATAATGCGTGAAAAAGAGCGGGCCTCCATAATCAAAGCCCAAAGGCAACTCTATTCCGTAAAAAGAATTTCCGTTTGCAATGGCGCCAGAACGTGCCCAGCCCTGATGGTAAACATCTGCCCCGATGGGGTGAGTTGTGCTGGTAGCAGCCATAAAATACGTAATAAGCGCCTCGTTGTAACCCCTGACTTGCATGTTCATGGCCCAACCGTTGTTTGGCGACCAATGCCAGTAAAGCACTGACTGTCCGCCACGTGTGTACCAATCCCATTCGATTGTAGAAAGCAGGTTGTTGATTTTTTCGTACAAAATGGCCTCTGTGGAATTGTTGACATCCAAATACTGTCGTGCTGTGAGTAAACCTGCTGCCATAAAAGAAGTTTCAACCAGATCGCCGCCATCGTCGTTGGCGCTGAATGGAATTACACGTCCGGTTGAACCGTTCATCCAGTGAGGCCAGGCACCGTGAAAACGGTCGGCCTGTGTCAGGAAATCGACAATAGTAGTTAGACGTTCGATGCCTTGATTACGGCTGATAAAACCTCGTTCGATACCTGCCAGT
The DNA here is from genome assembly GCA_002426795.1 of Bacteroidales bacterium UBA5536. Lineage (GTDB taxonomy): Bacteria > Bacteroidota > Bacteroidia > Bacteroidales > F082 > UBA5536. The sequence goes on along the minus strand of DINQ01000020.1, from coordinate 173,748 downwards.
ATGGCCATCACGCCAAAACCGCTGCCACCAGTGGTAACAACTTCTCCCGAAGTAGACCGTTCGCGCGCCAGACCACTGACCGGATGCGCAAAATCCCAAAAGTATTTGAAAGTATGCAATTGCACCAGATCCAACAGTTCTTCATCGCTTATCCTCGGGAACTTATCGGTTGGATCAAGTCCTGTTGAAAAAGTCTTGTTAAAGCCAGCAAAGCCAAAACCACTGGCTGAATTAAGAGAGGCTGTTATTACAAAAATATATTGGCTGTAGTAGTCGAGTTGCTGTGCATTGCTCACCAATACTTTTGTGTTTCCTTCCGAGAATTGGAACTGTAACTCAGTTGGTGGAATGGTTTTAATCTTCGAAGCGATATCTGCTGTTGCAATGGCTTCAGAAAACTGGAGTTCGATACGGATACTATCGAACTGAATATTTTTAATGTCGGACGATCCGGTCAGGGATGTTCCGTTGATATTGGCAGAAACCAGTCGGAGCTCACCGTTTTGTGTTTCAATCTGGTAATTTACACCCGCAAAAGATTGCCCTCCGCTGCCTTTCAGAGTGTTTGCGAGCTCGAGGGTGTAGGCTGTCAGATAATCGAGGGAGGTAGAAGGTTTGACAACCACAACCTTGTTGGCATTTTCGAAAGATAAATTCAGCGAAACCGCTTCATTGTCGTCTGTGTTAAGCAGTCTGATGCCATTGTAAAAACTGATTGTGTCGACAGAAGAAGAAAACTCGAGTGAGAATGAAGCATCAACGACGACATCGGTCTGCACCTGTCCTGGTTTGAGCGTAAGATTATCAACCTTCGCGATCAGAAGCTGAAAAAAATCAGGCTCGTTTGGTGAGGGTTGCTCCTTGCTGCAGGAGAAGGCAAAAGCCAACAAAAAGAAGAAAAAAAATCGCGTATACTTCATATAGGGATCAATCATTAAACAAAGATAAAATAAGAAGCTGCCTTTGATAGCATTCGGCCATGTATCACCTGAAATAATCTCCGTTCAAACCGAGAGGTTCCACTGTGACCACTCCGCCACCAAAGGCAGCTTCGATTCACTAATCAAAAACTACCATCAAGGCTTTTCTGAGTTGTACATCAATTGTACTTCTGTTGGGGTAATGGCCTTATGGAATATTTTTACATCGTCGAGTTGGCCTTTGAAGTGGTTAGCTCCAGGGAAGTCGTATCCACCCCATGGTTCTGAATCCCACATAGTACCAGCACGCGAATGGATAAAGCCAAAAGCAAGCTCGTTCACAACATCAGGTTCCTGACCGGCATATTTCAGGCCGACGGTAGTTGTTTTTGCATCACCTTCGGGCCACAAATTGAAGTCGAAGCTCTTCATTTTTTCTCCGTTATAGTAAAGCGTACCTTTTTTTGCTGTTGCATCATATACATACGTTACGTGGAGCCAGTTGTCTTTGAGCAGTGCCATCATGTCGGCGGCAGGAATACTTTTGGCAAAATCCCAGCCTTGCCAGCCACCGTTAGTGTTGTCAGTAGCATCAGATGGGAACCACATGTCTTCGGCGCCTGTTGTACCGTCGGCAAACTCATACTGAATGGCGAATTTGGCCCCGTCGTAAGCTCCAAAAATTTCAAACTGCAAGCCATAAAAAGCACCCAAACCCATCACGAAATGACCATGATCGATACCGGTAGAATTCGTTTTTACCCAAAAACTGAGTGAAAAATCGTGGGTGTTAATCAATTGATCTCCATTTGGAATTTCAATGATACTTGTTGTTCCATTAAAGGTAGCAGCTTTACCGGCAGCTGCATTGCGGCTGGCAGTATAAGTAATGGCAACAACACCATTTGCTGAAGGATTGAAGTTACCGACCACATCGTTGGCATTGTCTTCAAATGTCCAGTGTGCAATCATCCCTGCTGGCGAAAAAGTACCGAAAGTGGTAAAAGTTCTGGTCAGGTCGGTCAGCGGTTTGGCATCTGTAGACAGCAATCCACCTTTGAACTCCAGTTTGTACAAAGTACCATTTCCCAATGCGCTTTGGGGAGTAATGGTAATGACATTTGAAGCTACCGCAATTTGAACAGGAATATTGGCATTGTCATAATCCTGTGTAAGTGTAATATTGGCAGCAGTTGCACTAGCCGGATCGATGTTGGCAGTAAAGGTTGCAGTAAATGCCACGTCAACTGGTACATCTGTTGGTGAAGTGGCACCATTTAGGTCGATGGTTCCAGCTGTCAATGCAGACAATTTCAGATCTGCAGGTTCGTCATCCTTTTTACATCCGTGAAACACGACAGCACCAAGGACAAGTGCTGTAAGAAAGGTTAAAAGGGCAATTTTGTTTTTCATTGCTGTTTAGATTTAAGTGAATGAATAATATTTGTTAGTTACCAATTAGGATTCTGTGTGAGGACACCTTGTGAGATGTCGATTTCGTTTTGTGGAATAGGCAACAACTCATACTGACCTGCAATAAAGCCAAGAGGTCCGAGTACTTGTTGTGCTTTTCCGGTGCGGATCAGGTCCCAGTAGCGCCAGCCTTCAAGTGCCAGCTCGTGACGGCGTTCGTTGAGGATGATATCGCGCAAGGCGGCCTGTCCCGTTTCGGTAATGTCGGGCAAAATAGCTGTGTTTCCAGCACGTGCACGAGCTCTTACGCGGTTGAGATGAATAAGCGCATCACCTGGTTTACCATTTTCGTTGAGGGCTTCGGCAGCCATCAGCAACACATCAGCAAAGCGCATCAGACGTCGGTTGTGGCCAAACTGTGTATCGGTACTTGTACCGGGTATCCAGACTTTTTGGTTGTAGCACTCACGTTCGATGATGTTTCCCTGATCGTCGGTTACCACATCGGGTGTTGTTCCATCACCCAGGATCTCAACGCCATCGAGCACTTCGCCCAGATCGATAATGGTGGCATCAAGTCGTGGATCACCAGGTTCGAAAGAGTTACGCAAGTCTTCGGAAGGTCTGTTAAAACCCCATCCACGGTTTGGGGTTCCCCTTACACCTTGTGTGTTGGCATATTGATCGCCCAGCGAAGATTCGTTTTCCATGGCACCAATCTCAAAGATGGATTCAACACCATGTTCTCCGTTTTTGCTGTTGGCATCTGCAAAGTTGGCTTCGAGATCATACTCGCCAGACTGAATCACTTCGAGCGCATATTTTTCGGCATTGACAAAGTCTTTGCGAAAAAGATACATCCTGGCCAGAAAAGCCTTGGCAGCACCACGTGTGGCACGTCCTTCATCACCAGCGGCATAGGCGCCCTTTGCAGGCAGATTTTCTGCAGCAAAGAGCCAGTCTTCTTCAATCAGTGCATAAACATCTTCTGCTGACGCTCTGGGCAGTTTCAGGTCGGGATTCGTTGTTGTTACCAGCGGAACACCGCCCCAGGCACGCACCAGGTCGAAGTAATAAACACCTCTTAAAAAACGGGCCTCGGCAATGTAGCGTGTTTTGAGATTTTCGTCCATAGCGATTTCAGGCACCCTTTCAATCACTACATTGGCACGTTTGATGCCTTGATAAAGGGTAGCCCACCAGCGATCGAGACCGTCCTGTGTAGTGTTGATTGTGAAGTTATCATAAGGCCCCACGGTATTTAAAGCATCGTTGGGATTGCTGCCTTTCAGGGCATCGTCCGACATGATGTCCAATATTGGGAACCCGCCCGAATGATACAGCCAGTTTCGCAATGTTGTATAGGCCGCATTGGTGGCCAGCAGCGCATCGGAAGGCGATTTGGGGAAAGCCTCCTGCGTGAGTTCTCCCTGTGGATTCACATCAAGAAAGTCTTTGCACGATCCCATCAGCAAAAGCGGAATCAGCGCAACATATATCCAGTTTTTCTTTTTCATTTTTCCGTTTTTTTAAAATGTAACATTGATCCCAAAAGCGTAAACAGCCGAAATAGGGTAAATTCCATTATCAATGCCATTTGACAACACATCGTAACTGCCAATTTCGGGTGTGTAACCTGTATATTTTGCCAAGGTGAAAGCGTTTGTAGCTTTTGCATATACCCGTACACTTTGTAACATCAGTCTGTTCGACAAGGTTTTGGGCAACGTATATCCAAAAATCACATTACGTAGTCTGACAAACGAACCATCCTGTATAAAACGATCGGAGGCCGTATAGTTGTATCCGCCAAAAGATGCTTTGGGCTCGGTATTGCTTGTTCCGGGGCCGGTCCAGCGATCCCATACGTGCTGTTCGAAGTTATAGGGGTCGGGGCGCACCACATCTTTTCCATTGAAAATCTTGTTGCCAGTCTGACCCTGAATATCAAGTGAGAGGTCAAAAGCCTTGTAGCTCAGATCGATGTTCAATCCAAAAATAAAACTAGGAATAGGTGAACCGATGTCGGTGCGGTCTTCTCCATTGATTTTGCCATCGTTGTTGGTATCGCGAAAACGCAAATCGCCCACTTCAGCCTGGCTCAGGTGCGGATAGGCATCAAGCTCGGCCTGCGTCTGGAAAACACCGTCCGTAACATAGCCATAATACGCTCCAATGGGTTTGCCAACGCTGCTCAGGGTCACAGGAACGCCATTACCCAGATAACCACCTACAAGTACTGAATCGACTCCGCTGTTGCCACCAATGCTCAACACTTCGTTGTAAACCGTTGTACCGAGCACTCCGACACTGTAGCTGAAATCGCCCAGGTTTTCGCGCCAGCGCAGGTTAAACTCAAAACCACGGTTGAGGATGGAGGCCGCATTGTAACGCACCCGCTGCCCTTGTCCGTTACCCAGGTGACCCGGTGTTGAAAGCTCAACCAAAATATCGTCTGTAGTCCTTGAATAATAATCCACTTCGGTTGTGAGTCTGTTGTTTAAAAAGCCTATTTCCAGACCAATATCTGTTTGGGTTGTCGTTTCCCATTTCAGATCAGGATTGCCGGTCTTGTTGTAGGTAGCGGCTGGTATGGGCGCATCAGGATTGCCAAAAATGGCAAACAAATCAGACTGAACGCGAGAGAAGCGGTCGAAATAACTGATTTTATCGTTACCAATCTTACCCCAACTGGCTCTCAGTTTCATGGATGAGATCAAATCGAACTGTTTCATAAAGTCCTCATTGCCAATATTCCAGCCGAGCGCAAAGGAGGGGAAATTACCAAAACGGTTTTCTTTCGCAAACTTCGATGAACCGTCGCGGCGGAAAGTGGCTGTTAAGATGTAGCGGTTATCGTAAGTATAATTGGCCCTGAAGAGGTATGAAACCATATTGTAGTACAGGTTTGGATCAACACCATTGAAAATATTCTGGAGCATATTGATGTTATTCGCTTCGTCTATCACATAGGGTGGTTCGATATACCAGAAATCTTCTCCGTCACGTATCAGGTTTTGTCCGGCCAGACTGAGCGATTCGGAACGGATTTTTTGCATGGTGTAACCCGCTACTGCATTGACATTGTGCCGCCCAAACTGCTTGTTGTAGTTAAGGGTATTTTCCCAAAGCCAGGTAAAATTATCGCTGTTGCTTTTTGACAGATCGCTGAAAATATTACTCTGTTGAGATGCAGTTCCGTCTGGGTTATAAACCGTATAAGCGGGTGTAAACCGCTCTGCCTTGTCAAAAGAAGCATCAACACCAAAACTCGATTTCACAACAAAATCTTTGTGAATTGTGGCTTCGGCATAGGCATTGCCCACACCTCTGACACCTGAGCGGTAGTCGTTGGAGTTAGCAAGATCGGCCAGTGGATTTCCTACATTATAAACCACGCCAAAGCTGCCATCTGCATAATAAGGTTCGAGAACCGGTTGAGCTCTGTAAACCTGATAGGTAACACCGGGTGCATTGCGCTGCTTGTAAGGTGTAATGGTAAAATTGTTGCCGACCTTGATGAAATCGTTGATCTGATAGGTATTATTCAACTTGATGGATAAACGCTGGTAAAAGGATTTTGGAATGATCCCATCCTGCGAAAACGCGCCTATACCAACATAATAGGTAGCCTTGTCAGAAGCGCCAGAGATGCTCAGCTGGTAGGTTTGCATAGGAGCTGTTCTGAAAATCAAGTCCTGCCAATTGGTGTTTGGCACGGCGTCAACGTTGTTGAAAGAACCCGGACGAATTTCATTTGAGATAATGGCAAACTCCCTTCCGTCGAGCAAGTCGATCTTTTTGGCTACCTGCTGAAAACCATACTCCGCGTTGAAGTTAATCAGTGTTTTTGTCTGTCCTGCTTTGGCAGTTTTGGTTGTAACCAGGATGACTCCGTTGGCACCACGCGAACCGTAAATGGCTGTGGCAGAAGCATCTTTCAGCACTTCCATGGATGCAATATCACCTGAGTTGAGGAAAGAAATGTCGTCAAGGATCATCCCGTCCACCACATAAATCGGTGAAGAATTATTGAAAGTGCCAATCCCGCGCACCCGAACCGTAACACCTGCTCCCGGTGCTCCCGATGTGCTTGAGACCTGCACCCCTGTTACTTTTCCCTGCAATGATTGCTCAGGGTTCAAGCTGGTGATTTTGCTAATGTCTTCCGCTTTGATGGAACTTACTGCACCCGTGAGGTCGCTTTTCTTCACAGAGCCGTATCCGATCACCACAATTTCATTGAGCAGCTCACTGACAACTTTTAGTTCAACATCGATCTGAGAGCGTCCATCGACAGCTGTCTCAAAAGTCTCATAACCCGTATAAGAAAACTGAAGTATCTTGTCAGTTGGCAACAGATCGATGGTGTATTTTCCATCCAAATCGGAAATCACACCGCGTGTTGTGCCCTTCACCACAATGTTCACTCCAGGAAGCGTCTCCTTGGTGTCGCCAGCTGTTACCACACCGCTTACCTGCTTTTGGGCATGCACCGCAAAAGCCGGGAAAAGGATCAGCAGCAGTAGCAAACTGATGGAGTTTTTTAAACCGTAGAAATTTTCTTTCATAATGAAAATGTTTAACGTGAATATACAAAACTAAGGTAAGGTATCGAGCCAACCACCTTTAAATCCTGCCTTTTTCAGGCCCGATTGAATATATTTGTTGTTGCGCAAAGTGCGCCAAATCAGTTCCGATTCGTAGTTTTCGAGCTGGATCAGCAACGCGCCCTGATCGATTCCAAGATAATCAGGAGCAAACCAGCCCTTTTGGTCAACACTCATATTGAATGCATCAACAAACCCAAATTGCTGGTACAACAAATCTCCATGTTTTTCTTTCATAGCGAATAGGGCATCTATACACTCTTCGGGTGCAAAGGGAATTGAACCGCCTGCTGCTGTGGGGGCAATCGTGCCATCGTCTTCCAGATAGCCCGCTGCAACGCCTCTGGCATTGTACGATTTAAAATCGATTTTCTGTCCTTTGAATTCTCTCTTGCCCAGTCCTGGACCATCGCAGGCAGTGAGGCCCCAATTGTTTTCGCCATATCCCTCAAAACCAAATGGATTACGAATACAATAGGCCCTGTTGCTCAAGGTAGCCCTGCGCGAATTTTCAAAATAATCAATGCCCATTTGAGCCATATAGTCATCCTGAATGCCCCTAAAATCGACAAACATTTGTGAGTACTGATGCCCGAACAAAGGACCAAAATTTACATGCTCTAATCCCTCAAAATCGCCCCATTCATAAGTATTGCACCAATCTTGCCATGCTGAAGCATCGATGGGGTATGTTGGTGATCCTATTGCCATGATCAGCAAAACCATGGCTTCGTTGTAGCCTGTCCATTGCGATTCAAGAAAACCAGATTCTGGCTTCCATCCCATACTCATGGTTTTGTTGCCATTCATCATCCAGTTCCACTCAACCCGCAGAAATAGTGAATCAGCCAATTGCCTGATTTCACTTTCCATGGGATTGTCTCCATCAAAATAAGACTGACATGTCAATATGCCAGCAAACAAAAGCCCCGTGTCGATCGAAGAGAGCTCTACGTCTTTGAAACGTGTGCCGTCTTTGTAATTATGAAAATGGTAATAAAATCCTTTGTATCCGCTCTTTCCGGATTTCATATCGCCAACAGGAGCTGTCCAAAGCCATCTCAGGGTATTAAGAACACGTTTGGCTGCATCAGCACGAGAAACATAGCCATTCTCGACACCTATAATATAAGCAGGCAATGCGAAACCGGTTGCAGCAATACTGGTAAATTGTTGGTTTGGATAGCGATCGTCTGTTTGCCAGGTATTTGTATCAACTACATCCCAAAAAAACTGAAAAGTACGAGATTTAAGGTCTCTGAGAAATTCCTGTTTTTTGTCGTTGTCCTTTACCGGGGTTGGCACAGCCTTTGAATCGGCCTGATAAGAAGTAGCAGGCAACAAAATAAGCAAGCCCCACATGGAGAATCGATTGAATAGGCCAGAGAATCTTTTCGATTTAAACATCCCGATCAATATATAGATTTTATGTTTGTTTCAATTTTTTGTTAAAGTTAATAAACAATGCAACCGATTGCATTCATTTTACATCAACATGGTTACTTCAGGCCAAAATACTATGAAAATGACACCTCAACTTTACCTCGTCAGCTCACAAAATAAAATTTATAAATAACTGTATAATAGACATTTATTAAGCATTTCATTTTAATAAAAAAATATAATTCATTTGAAGTTTGACCTGATCAAATCCGGAAAACAGATATGTTTTGCGACGTAAAACTGACGAAATGGGTTTTAGGTGGTATTTCTAGAGTTACTGTAACGACATAATCAGGTATTCATTGTGAGCACCCCTTTTGCTGATAAGTCGACCGTAAAATGAATTCATTGAAGGCAGTTTCAGGCATTCATCCACTAAAAGCCGATAATAAAATCAGTCAGGCCCTGATCGGATGACAAGCCCAGGCGTTTGCGCAATCGATAGCGTTTTTCTTCCACGCCTCGCACCGAAATATTCAAAAGGGGTGCAATTTCTTTGCTCGAGAGGTTTAATCTGAGGTATGCGCACAAGCGCAAGTCGCTGCTGGTCAAATCCGGATAGTCACTCTTGAGTCGCTTGAAAAAGTTTTCGTGGGCCTGATCAAACAAATGTTCAAACATCTCCCAGTCGTTTTCACTGTTGATGCCCTTTTCGATGAGTTTGGCCAAACTGTCGTAATATTTATTTGGAAGTCGGTATCCAAGCTCTTCTTTCATCAGATCCAACTCACTTTTTATATTGATCAAGAGTTCATTCTTAGCCACCATGGCCATGGTGTTCTTGGCCAATTGCATGTTTTTCTGCGAAATTTCAAACTGGAGTTTGTCGTTGGACAGTTTGATCATGTCGGCTTCGGCTTGTTCTTTCTGCTTGCGCAGCTGCTCATGATCGCGTTCCAGTTCCTTTTTTTGCTGCCGCCAGAGCCTGCGTTTATAGTTAATCCTTAGCAACACCAACAGGCTAATCAGCAATATTGCATCAATCAGCAAGGCAATCCACGACAAAAACCACGGCTGTCTGATTACAAAACCAACCGAGGCAAGCTTTGTTTCTATGCCTTTAACGGTCAAAGAGCGCAATTCAAAGCGATATTTTCCGGCCGGCAATCGTGAATAATCTACGCTTGGCTGATTTGTCCAGTCGCTCCAGGCGTCATCCAGACCAACCAGTCTGTATTTGAAATATTTTTTTCTGCCGACGCGGTCTTCATTGGTAAAAGCAAAATGCACACTGTTGTATTGGTTTGCCATCCTGATTTCGTCTGTTACTTCAGGTGACTTTATAATTTGCGAGTTGTTCCCATTTGAAAAAATCAGCTGTTTGATTTTCGGTGGTTTATTGATGTCGTTTAACCTGTTCAACCGGGCAATATTGAGTACCGAAAACCCATTCTCCAGACAAATCAGGTGCAGGCTGTCGTTCAAAGCCACAATGTTTTCATAGTTTTCGATCAGCTGCAGTTCATACAAATCGGGGATGATGCGGTAAAGCATGTTCGCCTGCCCAAACCTGACTTCAAACAAACCTATTTCGTTGTCTTTAAAAAACCAATATTGCTGCGCACCCACTCTGGCGATGTTTTGTATGCCTGAGAAGCTTCCAAGCTGGCTGTTCAATTCAGAAAAGGGTACCACTTTTTCGTGCATGGCATCCCATTGGTAAAGGCTGTCACCCGAAGGAATAATCAGGCGGTTGTCCACATTAAAGATTCTGTTTGCGATAAAATGCAGTCCTTGCTCATCGCCTAGTTTTGCTATCCTGCGTGCCGAATCCAGCGTCAAATTGGGCTGAACAAGGTAGATTCCACTGATGGAATGGCCAAGTAATATGTTTCCCAGATGATCTACCTGCAAAAAGCGAGCGGGGGCCAAAAAGCCCTCGAGGGTATTTGCTTTCTGCCACCATTCATGCTGCTTTTTGTAAATAACCAATTCACTATAGGTGCTTTGCAATAAGATAATTGTGTTATTGATATCGACATTCTCCAGATTATAGCCACCATTCACATCACTTACCTCGATGAGCTTGTCGTGGTCAATCACAAAAGTTCCATCATTGAGCCCGCAATAAAGTTTTCCGTCAATGTCTTTCAAAAACCAGGTTTGTCCCTGGGTATTTTCGACAAACTGCTTGTTCACAAACTTCCCGTCGGCAGTCATATCAAAGAAATAAACTCCCTGATTAGTTCCCACATAGAGCTTGTTTTGAAACAAACAGGCCGTATAGACAGAGCCAATATTGACGTCAGGTTCGTGGTAGTTTTCGATGGGCGATTTAAACCAGATAAAGTCATAGCCTTTGTCCATACCCACCCACAGGTTATCATCCTGATCTGCCTTCAGGGCAAGAATCGTGTTGTTTTGCAAGGCATTGCTGCTATTGAGGTGATTCTCAAAAAGGCCATCACTTCCCACAATGTAAACACCCTGCAAAATAGTGCCAAAAACCAGTTTGTCACCCAGTTTGATGCCGTTATTGAGTGTGTATTGCTTAAGCGACTCATTAATCTGGTTGGGCCAAACCTGAAAACGCTGACCTTCTAAAACATACAATCCTTTCGAGCTGGTTCCGATCAATAATCGTTTGTCATCCAGAAAAATAATCGATTTGACTTCAGTATCAGAAAAAACTTCACTGCCCAAAACAGCTTCAAGCCGGTCGTTCTTCAGCTCATAAAGTGAGCCATTTACCTGTTGCGCAAACATGCGATCTCCGGCCTGTAACAAGAATAAAATGGATCCCGGCAATTCGATGCTTTGCACAGTGTTTCCGTCGTAAACCAGTAACAAGCCAAAACTTTGAAAATAGACCTTGTTATCCTTGGCCAGAATCTTCCAAATCTCTTGATTGGCAATTAACTTACTGTCAATCAATTCAGTCAAACTGGTGTAAGTGTAAACGCCATCGCTAGTTTTTGTCCAGAATCCGAATTCCTCGAAAGAACCGGTGTAAACCCGATCGCCACGCACGGTAACAGAGCGGATGATGGTTTTGGTGGGCAATTGATAAAGCTTACTTCCTGTTCCGTCCTCTACAATCAGCCCCTGGTTGTTGGCGATAAAAACGGTTCCATCGGCAGCCAGATCAATATCCCAGTTTTGATTGCCACCCTGGTATTCGGCAGGCGCAAAATGATTGACTTTGGAGTAGCTTTGCCCCATCACCAACTGAAAGCATGCAAAGAGCCAAATCAACAACACAGAAGCGATACGCAAAGCATGCTTTTGTCTGTTTTTGATGTACTTCAATCGAGTTGCAGGATTCATTTACTTGGGGGTCCAAAAAATTTGTTCTAGTGGTAAAAATACACAAAACTCTGACACAAAATCATCCAAAAATGCTTTGTGCAAACAGGTCGCCGGATTTTTGATATTAAAGGGCATAGCTTGATTTCTTTCAAAAAGACGCTGGCTCTGACGTTTTTTTGCCAAGGCTTCCTGTTTTTTAATATTTCATCGTAAATTGCAGCCTGAACGCACAAAAACCCAAAACTCCTGATATATAGGTTATGAGCAATACGGTAAATTATTTTGCACATCCAACTGCTGTGATTGACGAAGGTTGTGAGATAGGCGCCGGCACAAAAATCTGGCATTTCACGCACCTGATGACAGGTTGTAAGTTGGGCGAAGCCTGCAACCTTGGCCAGAATGTTGTAGTTTCACCCGGAGTTGTTTTGGGTCGGAATGTGAAAGTGCAAAACAATGTTTCCATCTATACGGGCGTTATTTGTGCTGATGATGTTTTCCTGGGACCTTCGATGGTTTTTACCAATGTGATCAACCCAAGGAGTGCGGTCAACCGAAAAAGTGAATACGCCCAGACCAAAGTTGGTCGTGGAGCCTCTATCGGCGCCAACGCTACCATTGTTTGTGGCAACGACATCGGTGAATTTGCCTTTATCGGCGCCGGTGCAGTCGTCACCAAAGAAGTCTTGCCTTATGCGCTTGTGGTTGGCAACCCGGCGCGACAGACCGGCTGGATGAGCGAGTTTGGGCATAAATTGAAATTCAATACAGAAGGAATTGCTATTTGCCCCGAAAGTGGGGAGCAGTACGAGCTGAATAATGGGAGGGTGAGGAAGGTTGGAAGTTAGAGGTTGGAAGTTAGAAGTTAGAAGTTGGAAGACCGTACCGAAAGCTTTCGGTAGGAGACCGAAGAACCCGATGCCTGCTATGGTCCCGACCCTTCGGGAAGGCTCTCGAAGGCGGAGGTTGGAAGTTGGATAAAAGAATAAGAAATTGAACACATAAAATAACATCTTGCAAGGCAGAATTAGCAGCTACGAAGCTAGGAGCAAACCTCCGGCTTCTGACCCCTAACTTCTAACTTGCAAAAAAACAACATTAACAAAATGACAAAAATACTCGTTACAGGCGGCACAGGCTACATCGGATCGCATACGGTGGTCGAGCTGCAAAAAGAGGGTTTCGAAGTGGTAATCGTTGACAATCTATCCAATTCACAAGCCTGGATTGCTGATGCCATTGCTGAAATCAGCGGCCAAAAACCCCATTTCGAGCAGTTTGATCTGGCCGACCAAAAGCTGACAACCGACTTTTTCAAGCGCCATAGCGATATCAAGGGTGTGATCCATTTTGCCGCCTTCAAGGCCGTGGGCGAATCGGTTGAAAAACCCTTGAAATACTACCGCAACAACCTCGTTTCGCTGATGAACATCCTCGAAGGCATGATGGAAAACAGTATCCCAAACCTGGTTTTCTCTTCGTCGTGCACCGTTTACGGACAACCCGACGAACTGCCTGTTTCAGAAAAGGCGCCCATCAAAAAAGCAGAATCGCCTTACGGAAACACTAAACAAATTTCTGAAGAAATCATTCAGGACAGTATCCGCTCATCCAGCGTGAATGCCATCGCGCTGCGCTATTTCAACCCAATCGGCGCGCATGAGTCTGCCAAAATTGGTGAACTCCCGATTGGTGTGCCCAACAACCTGGTACCTTTCATCACGCAGACCGCCATCGGCATCAGGCAACAACTCAGTGTGTTTGGCGACGATTACAACACCCCGGATGGCACAGCCGTGCGCGATTACATCCATGTAGTCGATCTGGCACAGGCGCATGTGGTGGCCGTGAAACGCATGGTGGAAAAACAAATGAAAAGTAATTTCGAAGTGTTTAACCTGGGAACCGGAAACGGATTTTCAGTCCTTGATGTGATCAAATCCTTCGAAAAAGTGAGTGGGCTCAAACTCAACTACAAAATCGTTGGTCGTCGTGCCGGCGATGTGGAAAAAGTGTGGGCCAATGCCGACTTTTCGAACAACGAACTGGGCTGGAAAGCGACTCGCAACATCGATGAAATGACCGCCTCGGCCTGGAAATGGGAGCAATACTACCGCAATAAATAACGACAAAAACCAAACACATGAAAAAAATATTGATTACCGGAGGTGCCGGTTTTATTGGATCGCATGTAGTTCGTCTATTTGTGAATAAATATCCTGATTATCAAATTTATAACCTCGATCAGCTAACTTATGCCGGCAACCTGGCCAACCTGACCGATATCGAAAAAAAACCCAACTACCATTTCATCAAAGCGGATATCGTGGATGGTGAAACCATGTTGCAACTGTTTAAAAAACACCAGTTCGACAGCGTGATTCACCTTGCCGCCGAATCGCATGTTGACCGTTCCATTTCGAATCCGATGGAGTTCATCATGACGAATATCGTCGGGACGGTCAACCTACTGAATGCCGCCCGTCACATCTGGAAAGACGATATGGAAGGCAAGCGTTTTTACCACATCTCGACGGATGAAGTGTATGGTTCGTTGGGTGCGGAAGGCTTTTTTGTAGAAACAACGCCTTACGATCCGCACAGTCCGTATTCGGCTTCCAAAGCCAGCAGTGACCATTTGGTGCGTGCTTACCACGACACCTATAAGCTTCCGGTAGTAATTTCTAACTGCTCAAATAACTATGGCCCAAACCAATTTCCCGAAAAGCTGATTCCGCTCATCATCAACAATATTCGTCACAGCAAACCATTGCCTGTTTACGGAAAAGGTGAAAACGTGCGCGACTGGTTGTATGTGGTTGATCATGCCCGTGCCATCGATGTGATTTTCCATCAGGGCGCTGACGGCCAAACCTACAATATTGGCGGCCACAACGAATGGAAAAACATTGATATCGTGCGGCTTGTATGCCAAATCATGGATGAGAAACTGGAGCGCGAAAAAGGCACTTCTGAAAAGCTGATCACCTTCGTGAAAGACCGCGCCGGCCATGATTTGCGTTACGCCATCGATTCGGGCAAGCTGCAACGCGAGCTCGGCTGGGTGCCTTCGCTGCAGTTTGAAGAAGGCATCAGGCATACAATCGACTGGTACCTGAGCAACCAACAATGGCTCGACGAAGTAACTTCGGGAAATTACCTGAAATACTACGAAGGACAGTATGTGAAGAGATGATCTATTTTATCATTTAATGAAAAATAGATCCGGAAACAAAAGTCGGGTATTTGGAGGTTTGACCATAAAGTGATTATTGGCTCTTGAAAATGATTTCTTAACAAACCAATATAGTTTTAATTCAAACTTCAAAAACATGAGAAAATTGATACTTATGGGGCTCTTGCTGGCATCATTTACTGCAACAGCTCAGTGGATATCAATTGATTCACCCGCTACAGGTGCAATTTTTGATATCCAGTTCGTAACCCATGATTTGGGCTTTTGTGTTGGTGAAGATGGCATAATGAAAACCGCTGACAATGGACTCACATGGAGTCTTCTCAGTGATTCACCAGCCGGAAAATGTCTGCATTTTGTGGATGAATCCAACGGATTTGTAATTGCTCAAACCAATCTGCTGTACAAAACTTCTGACGATGGAGACAGCTGGCAGGTCATTCGCGATTTTTCGGACGAAACGCCTGAATGCGTTTTTTTTAGCTCGGCTGATGTAGGCTATGTAGCAACCACACTTTATGGCCCACCCGGAGGTTCTTATATCTATAAAACAGTCGATGGTGGTGATAACTGGACACGAACCCTAACAAATCCGGAGGTTGTCGCACAACATGCCATCGCTTTTTCAAACGCCAATACAGGTTTTGTGGTTGGCAACTCAGGAACGCTTCTATCAACTCTTGATGCAGGAGAGAATTGGTCTTTAGAATGGATTTGGCCTCTAAACAATCTTTTCGATATTTGTTTCACTTCAGAGATGACGGGCTTCGCTGTTGGGTATGCCTCCTTTCCGGGAAGTGATGTCACGAGAACAACAGATGGCGGCATCAACTGGGAAAGTATTTATACCGACGGTGAAACGGATATCGCTTTGAAAGGCATCACTTTCTATGATGAAAACATTGGCTACGCCGTAGGCGATGCAGGCAGATTTATCAGCACCAATGATGCAGGAAATACCTGGAAAACATCCACTGTTGGCACAAATGTAGACTTATATGCTACCTTTATAACCTCTGGCGGCACCGGACTCATTGTTGGAGATCAGGGGACAATTTTACGTGTCGGAAACCTGATTACTTCGTTGCAATCAAACCTTATTCATTACGAAATCCTTGTACATCCGAATCCGGCAAATCAATATCTTTCCATTGAAGCTCCTGCGATGAAAATAGAAGATGTTGAAATTATTGACAGCCAGGGAAAAGTATTGCTGCGAATTAAAAATAACTTCGAGACGATCGATATTTCAGCCTTAAAAAGTGGCATTTATTATTGTAGAATATCCACTGACTTCAAGTGGGTGAGTCGAAAATTTACCAAACTTTAAAGGTCAAACTATCATTTTTATTAACCCCATTGAAACGCAACCTGATCATGCTTCTGTCCAAATTTCAGCATAAATCTTCCTTTCTGACAATTGTTTTTCTCGCTGTTTTATTGGGTTTTCTGAAATTCAACTACCAACAATCCAATATCCTGAGCTACGACTACTTTGGTTTGTACCTGCACCTGCCAGCCACTTTTATTTACCATGATCCGGCCATTCGCGACCTGAGCTGGCTCGACCAAATCAACAATACCTACCAAAACACTCCCAACTTTTACCAGATTCAACAAGAAGGCGAATACCACATCATTCGTTTTTTCTGTGGCATGGCCATGCTGTTGTCGCCTTTTTTCTTTCTAGGCCATGCCATGGCGCATTTGACTGGCGCCCCTGCTGATGGTTTTTCCTATCCTTACCAGCTCGCTATGATGATCGCTGCCTGGTTTTATGTGGTTCTCGGGCTCATTTTTATGCGAAAAGTACTGTTGCGCTATTTCAACGACAAAATAACAGCCATCACATTGGTGGCCTTGTATCTGGGAACCAACCTGCTTTTCTGGACCACTTTTGACGCCGGCGCCCCCCATACCATTTTGTTTTCGCTATATGCCATACTGCTTTGGGTGACGATTCGCTGGCACGAAAGCCAAAAAACCGTTTTTGCTGCCGCCATCGGATTGGTACTCGGTTTGATCATCGTGTCGCGCCCCAGCGATATTGTCGCTGTTTTTATTCCATTGCTTTGGGGTGTGTATGACAAAAAAAGCCTGCTTGAGAAATTTCAGCTTGTCCGCAGAAATATTGGACAATTCGTGATTCTGGTCAGCTTTACTGCTTTGGCCGGACTGCCACAATTACTTTACTTTCATCATTTTACGGGCCATTGGGTTTACAGCACATACAATGATCCACAATCAGGTTTCGATTTCTCCAATCCACGTTTTGCCTGGGTATTGTTCAGTTTTCGGAAAGGCTGGTTGCTATACGCGCCTTTGATGACATTTGCACTCATCGGCTTTATTCCTTTGTGGAAAAAGCATAAAGCACTTTTTATACCCATTTTTGTGCACTTTCTGATCAATCTTTTCCTGATTGCCTCTTTCACCAGTTTGATCAGCTATGGCTGGCGCGCATTCATCCAGTCTTATGCCTTGCTGGCGCTTCCGCTCGCAGCTTTGATTGGTTGGCTGTTGAGACAAAACAAGGCACTGAAATGGCTGGCTATGCTCCTCCTCGGTTTTTTCATTTGGCTGAGTGCCATACAAGGCTGGCAGATCATGATGGGCATCATCAATGGCTCAAGGATGACTAAAGCCTATTACATGAAAATCTTTGGGAAAACAGTGGGAAATGTCGAGGACCAAAAATTACTGAAAATTGACCCCTATTTCGATGACCAGGTTGGAAATAAAATCCCCGATACTTCAGTTTATTCCACCCGCGAATTGATTCATTATAATTTTGAAGATTTTTTATCGAATATTGACCCACTGGATTCATCGAACCATGTTTTTGTCTTATCTCCAAAAACTAACTTTTCTAAAGACCTCAAGATTCCATACAAATCAATTACAAAGGCTGATTATTACTGGGCAAGAATTTCATTTAGGTATTTTGCGTACAAACCCATCGAGAATAAAGATTTGCTGTTAATTTGCACCTATACCTATCAAGGATTCAGAAGATCAAGTGTTGGTGATAGCTACAAATACAGGGCTTTTCCTGTCGAAAATGATATGCCAGGCGTTTGGCATTATTTTGAGGTGGATTATCTGTCACCTGAAGTGACGACTTTGAACGACAAAATGGAGACCTATTTGTGGTATCGCGGTTCAAATCAGGTATTAATTGATGACTTTAAAGTAAAAGTTTTTGAACCAATCAATGATTAACTCATGATCTGTCTTATTTTTGCCGCATGAATCCAGTACTCAGCATCATCATCCCTGCCTACAACGAAGCCCGCAGCATACAGGCTGTGCTCGACAAAGTGGCCAGTAGCCTGAAATTCAATGAGATTTCGGCACAGATCATTGTTGTTGATGATGCTTCAACGGACCAAACGATTGAAAAAGTACAGATCTGGACACAAATTCAGCCTGCGGTTGAAGTGAAGTTGATCGCCTCGCAACCCAATCGCGGCAAGGGTTTTGCTATCCGAAAAGGCATTGAAGCAGCCACAGGCGACTATGTTTTGATTCAGGATGCCGACCATGAATACGATCCGCGTGATTATCCCCGCTTATTGGCGCCTGTTCTGGATGGTTTTGCCGATGCAGTATATGGCTCACGTTTCATTGGTGGCAATCCGCACCGCATCTTGTTTTTCTGGCATTCGTTGGGCAACAAGTTTCTCACTTTTGTGTCGAATATGTTTACCAACCTCAACCTCACCGACATGGAATCGGGCTATAAACTGTTCAAACGCGAGATCATTCAGTCGATATTCCTCAAAGAAAACCGCTTTGGTTTCGAGCCTGAAGTAACAGCCAAAATAGCCCGTATCAAAGATATCCGCATCTACGAAGTGGGCATTTCCTATTATGGCCGCACCTATGCCGAAGGCAAGAAAATTGGCTGGCAGGATGGTTTCAGAGCGATCTGGTGTGTGCTGAAATACAATTTGTTTGTTCGTTAAAACAAAAATTGACATAGAGTTTTAATTCGCTTTTTCACTCAGAAAAAGCAGTCTCTCATTAAATCGATTGAATGAATGTGCAATATTTAAAAAACATATCAATGAAGATGAGCTTGCGAGCTTATTGTCATATCAATTGGCATTTATTCATTGAACTTTCAATTGTCATAATTTATATCATCCTGCTAAATAATTATCTGGGGCGTAAAAATGTAGTTATTCAAGCTGACGGAAAAGGATACTACGAGTATTTGCCAGCAATAGTAATATACAAAGACCTGAATTTTGTTTACGCTGATACATTACAAACAGATTTTTACGACCATAAAAAAGAAGTTGCCGGTTATACACCAACAATCAATGGTAAAAAAGTTGACAAATACTTTATTGGAACTGCTGTCCTTCAATTACCCTTCTTCGCTACTGCCCATTTAGTAGCCAACCTAACCCAAGATTATTCAGCAGATGGGTTTTCCCTTATTTACCAAGAATTTATCTCATATGCTGCCCTATTTTATCTTTTTCTCGGATTGATTTTCATCCGCAAGTCATTACATCTGCTTAAAACAAATTTCTTTGTTATCATTCTACTCCAGTTTGCAGTACTCTTCGCTACTTCATTGATGTATTATGCACATGCATTGGCCAGTTTCAGTCATGTCTACAGTTTTGCTTTAGTCAGTGCTTTTATGTATTTTGTCTTAGAATTCTCCATAAGTAAAAGTAGCTATGCAATTATTTTTGCCGGCGTTTTTTTTGGTTTAATTGTGCTTGTAAGGCCAGTAAATGGTTTGATACTACTATTTGTCCCATTTCTTTTCAATAGTTTTAATTCATTTATTGAGGCATTGGCTTACATAATGAAATATAAGTTGAAGCAATTATCGATAGCAATTGCGCTTGCATTGCTTATCCTTTCTATTCAACCAATAATCTGGTATTACCAAACAGGTTTGTGGTGGATCAAACCTTATGAGAACGA
The DNA here is from genome assembly GCA_002426795.1 of Bacteroidales bacterium UBA5536. GTDB lineage: Bacteria > Bacteroidota > Bacteroidia > Bacteroidales > F082 > UBA5536. The sequence goes on along the minus strand of DINQ01000020.1, from coordinate 153,967 downwards.
AACACTCATTTTATCTAAACCAAACATCCTGAAGTTTTTATTTAGCTACAGAAAAGGGTTTTTTATTTATGCCCCCATATTTTTTGTCATGATAATGGCTTCAATCATTAACCTAATCACTCAAAAAAAACTTTGGCGCTTGGGGACTTTTCTTTTCGCGTTCTTTTCGACTGTTTATATTCTATCCAGTTGGCATGTTTGGTTTTATGGAGCTAGCTTTGGCTCACGAGTAATGATTGACTATTATCCGCCCTTAATCATCTTCGGTAGTTTTGCCATTAATCATTTCAATCCATTCGGAAGATGGTCATTGGCTTTCGCTGCAGTTTTATTAAGTTACATTGCTGTTGTTCAGACATTTCAATATGATAAATTTATTTTGGATTGGGTAAATATGAATAAGGAAAAGTACTGGCAAACTTTTTTGAAAACAGAAGACAAATACAAAGGTTTGTACTTCCTTCAAAGACCAAATACTTCAAGGCTTAAATTGATTTATTCCACAGAAATAAATGATACCGTTTTTTCACAGACAAAACCAGATAGTATAACGACAATATTCGGCAAACAGATTTATTCTTTCAACAACTATTTATTGAATAAAATTATCATAACTATCAAAGCTGATGTATGCTATAATAGCGGAAATGACCTATTTATTGTTAAGGTAATCGATGAGGACGGAAATTTTGATTATTATTTTCAACAAGAAATATTTAAAGCAATTGGTAAAAATGATTATCAAGGAGAAACAAAACTTTTTTATTGTATCAATCTTAGTTCGAATAAGAGAATATTAGAAGTGAATTTTATGAGAAAAGAGGCTAAATCAGTGTATCATAATGTGGCCTTTGATATATTCGATGCCTCGAATGAAATAGATAATTAATTTTTGTGTTTATTAAACATCCTCATTAAGTAATTATCTCTCCCTACTTTCTGTATCTAATTTTTAAGTTGCCAAACAAACGACGACCAAATAAGTCGTGAAATTGTTCTAATTATTTCCCAAAGTGGGGATACAGGTAAATCTTTGAGTGATTTTTCAAATTCCAGATAATTCAAATTATCTTAATTATTTGTTGAAAATAACATTTACCAACTACAAAATAATAGCTATCTTGTATCTCTTATGAAAAAGAGCTTGGAATAAAGGTCAAATACATGAACAAATAAAACAAATCCCCTGAGAACTAAGGTTTTCTCTCAATTCTGCTTAGCTTTGCTAAAAAACTTAACCTAAACAAGCATTTTTTCCACTGATACTCTAATGAATCCGTACCTCAATAAAAGAATTCGAAATGTTTTCATTCCGATACTCCTTTTTCTGGTCGCATTTGGCTGGAAATACTTGTTTATCGACTACCGTGACATCTGCATGGATGAGCCATTTACAATTTTTAATGCGCAAAAAAGCATCCGCGAAATCATCGACATTTCACTGCAGGGCGAACCAAACCCGCCTTTGTTTATGTTGTTGATGCATTTTTGGATTAAACTATTTGGTATTGAAGTGAATACAGTGCGGTTATTACCCCTGTTGTTCAATGCCGGAACAATAGTGTTCGTGTATTTGACAGGAAAACGCTTTTTCAGTTTAACCGCCGGTTTGGTTGCTTCGGGCCTGTTTTTGTTTTCGACCTATCACTTTTTTTACGGCCTTGAAGCCCGCACTTATTCATTGTTGGCTTTCGAAACAGCAGGCGCCCTGTACTTTTATTTGCGTTACATGGACAACCAACGCGATTACACGGCCCTGGGATGGCTGGTGCTGTTTAATATATTAATGATTTATTCACATTACTTTGGCTGGTTTGTCATCTTGAGTCAATTCATCACCTCCTTCTTGTTTATAAAAGGCATCAAAAGCCTTGTCAGGCTCTGGCTTCCTTTTGTATTTACCGGACTTGGATTTTTACCGATGGTTCCGGTAATTATTCGCCAGTTTTCAAAATCCAGCAAGGGCACATGGCTCAATCCACCACGATCGATCGACTACATCAACGAATTATACTTCTTTTTCAACAGCAAAAAAGTGCTATATGTGGCTATCGTCCTTGTTTCGGTTAGCTTCCTGGTCTGGCTGTTTTTTTGGATAAAATCGCGAAAAGCAAGCATTGAAAAACGTGTGATTGTGCTGCTTATTTGGTGGCTGATTCCATATAGCATCATGTTTTTTATCTCGACCAAAATTCCCATGTTTTATTCGCGTTACATTCTTTTCAATACCATTGGACTCTATTTATTTATTCCTGCCGTGTTCGCAGTGGTTTTTCAAAAGCGTCGGATTTTTGAAATGATTGCTGGTATTATTTTGGTTTTCATGATGTTTCAGCATATGCAGGTGCTTCCAAAAAGTTTTTCTTACCGCGAAGTGAAAAAGGCCGTTACACACGCAGAGCATTTTGAAAACAACAACAGCATTGTGCTCATTTGGCCGGTTTGGTGCGATTTCGAATTCAATTATTACCACCGTCCCGATATTTTTAAAAACCACCAAAATTATTACGATGAGATGCTCAAAAACGATCTTTACCGCGTTTGGGGACTCAATCATGTAAAATCTGTGGTAAAAAAGAATCCTGATAAAAGAGTGATTCTTTATCAAAACGGATTTATCCGAAAAGCCGGCGAGCAAATTACGCCCTATCTCGATTCAGCCTATATCAGGGTTGACAGCAGTTTTTTTGAGCAAACAATTGCAGTTGTCATCTACGATCCCAAAAAAGATCCTGGCAATCAGGCCAACTGATTATCTTTTTGGCTTCAACACCTCAACTTCTATTTCATCAATATAAACAGGTTCTGTTCCCTTCAGAAATGCCTGTACCCGTAAAACATCTTTTTTCTTTCTTATCACAGGTGTCAGGTACAAAAAGCTTAGCGTATTCCATTCGGTAGTATCAAAGGTCTCACCGTCAAACACAAATGAACGGTAACCATAAGCATAGCCATTGTGCATAAAGGTGGCAGTAATGAAAAATGGATTTTTATTCGGTGTAAAATGGCTAAAGGCATGTGCAGTGATGCGGATCAGCCCAAAGTCGTCCAATCCCAATTGGTCAAACGGGATATCGATGTAGCCAGAATACGGCTGCGTATTTTTTAGTTTGGCAGCTTTACCTGCAAAAACCGGAACCGAATCAAGGGCAGGATCAATGCCGTCATTAAAACTTAACTGATAGGTATTCAAGGTTTCGAACGTATATTGCTGATAAACCCTTTCCGGGCTTTGGTTATAGTCGAAGGTCAGCAGATCCTGCATGTTCTGTACTGGTTTGGTCTTTAGAAAAACAGCTTCGTAGGCCGCCTTCGTCATGCGCGATGTATGGATGATTCCGCTCAGAAACTGCCAGCTTTGAAACAGGTTAAAAGCAATCAACACGACAAGCAGCAAAAAGAATAAGAGTTTCTTCCATGTTTTTTGTCGCAATACTGTTTCGATGAGCGCAGCCAATGGCACAGAAAGCATGACATACATCGGAATCACAGCCCGTTGGCTGAAACAATCGGCGTACCACCAGCACGACCAACTGGCAATGACATAAAATGAAACCAGGAAAAACAAAAATAGTGCATAAAAAACTGGTTTCATTTTTCGATACAGACTCACAAATCCCAGCAAAGCCAGACCCATCAGGGGCGTGTATAACAGCCATCCCTTGCGGAAGCTAAACAACACCTGCCACAAATAAGGATTGTCCAGATCAAGTCCTTCGCCGGCATTGCCACCATAACTGTTATACAGAAACTTTCCGGTAAACACTTTATAATAAAGCAGCTGCATGGCGCCAAATAAAGCAACCGTCAAAGCTGCACCGATAAGGTCGTGACGGCGTTCCCAAAACAAGCGTATTTTTTGCAAAAGTGTCTCTTTGTCTGTAACTTGCCAAAACACAGGAACCATAAGCACCAGGATTTCCGTCGGGCGACTCAGAGCTGAAATACCGATGCTTGCTCCCAGCCCAAGAGCTGTGAGGAATGCCGGTTTCCGGTGCCAGCGAATCGTCAACCAGAGTATCAGCGAAAAGGTAAAAAACAAATAATTGTGCGACATCAGGCCTTGCCCGTGCCAGACCGTATGCACCATGTAATTCGTGCCGAAAACAATAGAAATCAACACAATAGCAACTGTGATTGGTTTAAAAAAACTACGCAGCGACTTCCGCAAATAAACCAATCCTAGCGCCGTATACACAAAACTGCCATAGTACAAAGCAGCCTGATAGGGATAGGAAAATCCATCTGCCGCATAATCAGAAAACATGGCCCACACATGCCCGATGGCAAACCAAGGCAGATACATCAGCGCCATACCCATGGGATATTTCATCACATAATATCCACCAGCCTGCGGCAAAGCCTGGTAAAAAGAGCTGGTATTCTGATATTGATCGATAATATCCTGCACAATGGCAAAATTCCTCAAGCCCAGATCCTGGTAAATAAAGGTAAATGGCAGATACAGATAGTAACCAAAAATATCCCATGACAATGCCTTCTGCGGAAAGTGAGAGCCTACGATGATGGCTAAAACAAGCAGTATGGCCATCAGAACATAATGAGAAATATCGGGTTTTTTCATCGCGATGGTGGTCATTTCTTGAATCAAAGATAGGTTGAAAAGTTGGAAGCTGGGTGTTAGAAGTCCGAAGTTCGATTTTGCAAACATTAAACAATCTGGGAATGTTTCAAAGGGAAATATCAGAAACTTGATTCGAATTACCTCGTGCACAATAGATCTCACGTTGACATATGAGACTTTTCGTTATGTCCGTATCTGTTGAGTGCTTAAGATGGTTGAAATCATGCGGACTGCTTACTTTAGCCTGCTGTCTGCCTCCTTATAGAAACCATCAACTCACTTCTCCGGATGAAACTCATAAATCCCCTTGCGGGCTTTGTCCATATCGGGGATTGTTAATAGTTTATAGTATTCGCCATAAGGTTTGAGCACCAAAAACTGATGCCAGTAAGCCTCTTTGGTCATGCCCACGTAATGGATCGCCCCATAGAAATACTGCCGGGTTTGGAAATAGCTGAAAGCGATGAGGGTAAGCGCCAGTAAAAAGGCCGGAATCTTCAAATAAATCAATTTTTTAGAAAATATCCACTGGGCAAAAGCACCGAAACCAAGGGCATACAAAGCGTAACTTTCAACATAAGCCCGTAAACCAAAACCACCACCGTACCACCACGACCACCAACTGGATATGATGTAGATGTTAATCAGGGTAAAAATGAGCAAAGGCAGCACAAAAGCTTTTCGTTTCTTCCACCAGATTGCCAATCCTGTAAACGCCAGGAGCATGATGGGTGTATACACCAACCAACCCTTTCGATAACTAAATAAATTATTATATATCTGTGGATTATCAAAGAAAAATCCCTGATCATCACCATAACCATTGAAAAAATAGGAGCCAGTCACCAGCTTCCAGTAAAAGAGCTGCGGCAGCCAGATGAGAATGGCAAAAGCAATAAGTGTGAGCAAGGATTGATACTGCTTCAGAAAGAAAAGCGCTTTGGTTTTGATATCATTCAATCCACCCACATTCCACAGAATAAAAACCAATCCGATCAATGCATTGGTTGGTCGCACCAGCGCGATCAATCCGCTTGTAAGGCCCAATAATGCAGCCCATTTCAGCTTTGGTTGTTCGTGCCATTTGATGGTCAGGAGCAAAAAACAACTAAACAGAAAAAAGCTGTAGCCGTGACTCATGGTGGTTTCCGCTGTTTCGTAATGAAAAAGATTGGTGCCCAACACCGTCATCAGCAAGGCTAGACCAACAGCGGGTTTCGAAAAATAGCGGAGCAATACTTTGCGCAGGGCCAGCAGCGCCAGAAAAAGGTAAACCCAACCTCCGATGATCAAGCCCAGCCGATAAGTCGGCGAAAAACCATCAGCTTCTCCCCCACTCAACAATGCCACTGCATGTGTCACCAAAAAAGCCGGCGCATACAAAATCGACATCCCCATGGTAGTCATAATACCATTCTTTCCGATTGGTGTTCTCACTGGCCAGAATTTATCCTGATAATCGCTTGGTTTTACAGACACAAATTTCAGTTCTAAATCTTTGTAAATAAAAGTTGCCGGTAAATACGCATAATAATGTAGTACATCACCTGCAATGATATACCTTTTTTGCTTCCAGTATTGAATATCAAGCGCGTACCAAACAGTAGCTAACACAATGAGAAAAACACTGATTTTCGAAAAATCCAGTTGTCGCAGCAAGCGCGGCAAAGCTTTGATCCTATTAAAAAAAGAAGCCATTATTTTACGAGGTGGTTTTGGTTTAAAGTCGCGAACTATATTCCTGGCAAATGTTGTGGAGGCAAAAGTACCAAAACATAAAGAAAATTACATATAGAATGATTTGAAATCGCTATTTGAATATCGATTCAACTTAAAAGATAGCTTCAATTGTTTTTCAGCTTCTGCTCATAAATCCAACCAGCATCAATGCGCAACATTTCTTCTTCGGAAATATTCCGCTTGGCGGCTTTTTCACGGATCAACTGCAAATAGCTTTCACTTGAACGGATGCCATCAATAATCTTCTGAATAGCAGCGCGCTTAGCCATTTCCGCTGCACCGTCGTCTTTCGCAACTGCATACAGATCGTCGATAAAACCAAATGAAAAACGACTCATATTGGCATCGGTTTGCAAAACAACAATCAGGTCTGTTTGTGAAACTGCTTCCAGTATATCGACCTGCTTGCGGTCTTTCGGCGCGCTGGCATCAGGCAAAAACACCTGCGCATTGTAATACCAAAAGCTGTTTGTTTTATACCCGCGCAGGGGATAACCACCTCCAAACCATTGCCAGTAATAACTATCTGCCACTGTAATCACGCGGGGCATCAGGTCTGCTTTGGCATTTTCGAAAGTAAATTTGGGATAGGGCATCGCATAATCATCGGGTGGAAGTAAGATGTTCATGCCTTCCCACAGATCGCGGTCGGGTGAACGCAAATGATGCGTGACATCAATATTTCCGATACTAAAATCAACAAAATCCTTGCCCGTAAGCTGCTCCATCGTTGTGAAAAGCGAATCAAATACCAAACCCAATCCGTAGTAGCTCCAATGAATGCCACATTTTGGATAAAGTGCAAAACGACTGGTATCTTTCATGGCCAGGAACCACTCATTGCAACCAATCACCGGAACATTTTGTGTTGTAAGTAAACGGTTGTATTCATCGTAATTGCGCTTGCCAATTGAATCTGGTTTGAATTCGTCCGGCACAAACTCAGGGAAAAAGCTAGCCTTTCCAGGTGCCAATACCACGATCAAATCTTTTCCCTGTTCGCGAAGCCAATTCCGCACAAAAGCCGTTCGTTCCACATCTTGTATGACCGCCGTATCGCCTACATAATCCAGGCCATATAAGGCTTTGATATAATTCATTTCGAACAGATATCCATCTTTTCCCTGGATGACACCCTGCGCATTGATGGTGTCGAACAGGCTGTATTGCAATTGGTTGTGCAGACGCACCAGTTCAGGTCGGTAGCCGATGGTGTTTTCGAGATAGGTATTCATACTGTCCTGAAAACTTCCTTCCAGATAGGCCGCGAATGACCAAACTGGCTTTTTGGGTGTTGAATAGGCTCCTTTGAGGGCGCGTACTTTGGGTACATCAAACTGAAACTGCACAAAAGGCAGGATAAGCATGAGCATCAGGCCAACAAAAAAAATATGTTTCAGGACTTGGCGCATCAGAAGCGGAAATAGATAAAGGGGTTAAACCCACTGGAGGTTATGGCGCTCAGGCTGATGATAAACAGCACAACAGAGGCTATAGTCATCAAAAGGATCGTACTAAATGACTGTTTTTTACCATACAGCTTTACCTGCCATTTTTCGGCTTTTGGCCAATAAGCCACAGCTGCAAACAAGGCTGCAAAAATCATGGTCATCCAAACGGCTTTGTTCACAAAAAGCGTCTCTCCTCCCCTGAAGCTAAACATGCCAGCCACATAATGCCCCACTTGTCCCATGCTTTCGGCACGGAACAAAACCCATCCAACCAGTGTTATGACGAAAGTGATGATCACACTCGGAAACTTCCCGATCGCCTTGTAAAACTTCAACAGAAATAACCTGTCGGCTACCAGGAAAAAGCCATGAAAGGCACCCCAAACAACAAAGTTCCAGGCGGCGCCATGCCACAAACCCGAGATCAGGAAAACCAGCCACAAGTTGAAGTACATCCGCACGGGAGTAACCCTGTTTCCGCCAAGCGGAATGTAGAGATAATCGCGCATCCAGCGGCCCAAAGTCATGTGCCAGCGGCGCCAGAATTCGGAAATATTTTGCGAAATATAGGGGTTGTTGAAGTTCTCAGGAAAGTCAAAACCGATCATCCTTCCCAAACCAATGGCCATGTCGGAGTAGCCGGCAAAATCGTAGTAAATCTGGAAAGCGTATGCCAGAATACCAATCCAGAGTGTGACTGAAGAGAGTTGGGTAGGATCAGCAGCAAAAACACTGTCGGCAAAAGCACCCAGCGGATTGGCAATCATCACTTTGCGCCCCAGTCCAACGGCAAAACGAAAGAATCCCGTCAATCGGTTGTCTACGTTTTCATTGCTTCTGCGGTCGACAAGCTGTTCAGCAATTTCATTGAAACGCACGATTGGCCCGGCGATCAGTTGCGGAAACATCAAAATATACAGGGCCAGATCAGAAACACGACGCAAAGGCGGATGAACCCCGCGGTAAACATCCACAGCATAGGTCATTTTCTGGAAAGTGAAAAATGAAATTCCAATGGGCAAAGCCACATGCGTCCAGGCTACCGGCTCCTTGCCAAACTGCTGAAAAACCCAGTCGAGGTTTTCGACAAAGAAATTGGCATACTTGAAATAGAGCAACATACCAATATTCAGGGCGATACTTGCACCGGTCAGCCATCGTTTTTTGTTCCCCGACGAGACGTAAAGCCCCTTTACAAGATAAAAATCAATGAAAATGCTGCCAAGTACGATGAATATAAAATCGGGTGCCCCCCAGGCATAGAAAAAGATACTGGCGATGAGGGCCACATAGTTCTTGGCGATTCGCGGAACGATAAAATACAACAGCAGAAATGCCGGCAAAAAATACAAAAGGAAAAGGCTGCTGCTAAAAACCATAAGTCGGTAATTGGTTCGGAAAGCGCAAATTTAAGAGAATCTGCGGAATGCCGTCAGGAAAATTTGTTGGAGTTGGAAGACCGTACCGAAAGCTTTCGGTAGGAGACCGAAGTTCGAAGTCTCCTAAACCCATAAACCCACTACTCTTTCTCCAAAAACTCCAAAACTGACGAAGTGACATATGCCAGTGTTTCCTCATCAAATTCGGTGTGGATAGGCAGTGAAATAACGGTCTTCGAGAGGTTTTCCGTAACCGGGAAATCACCCCGTTTGTAGCGTGGATCGAGGTAGGCTTTCTGCATATGCAAGGGCACCGGATAATAGATGGCACTTGAAATGCCTTTCGATTGCAGGTGTTCCATCAGTTTCTGACGGTTTACGCAATGTGTAACAAGGGTGTATTGGTGAAAAACGTGTGTGGTAAAATCTGCGGTTACAGGTGTTTTCAGCAAATCTGATTTGGCAAATTCTCTGTTATAATAGTTTGCTGCAAAGCGACGTGCTTCTGCATATTCGTCCAGGTGTTTCAATTTGATATCCAAAATTGCTGCCTGAATGCTGTCGAGGCGTGAGTTGACGCCAATCACATCGTGGTAATATCTGACAACCATTCCATGGTTGACAACGACGCGCATTTTTTGTGCCAATTCGTCGTCATTGGTAAAGATTGCGCCACCGTCACCATAACAACCCAGATTTTTCGAAGGGAAGAACGAAGTGCAACCGATATGTCCGATTGAGCCGGCTTTTTTCACGCTGCCGTCTTTCGAAGTATAATCAGCGCCAATGGCCTGGGCATTGTCTTCAATTACATATAAGTTGTGTTTTTTGGCAATTTCCATGATGGCATCCATGTCGGCACACTGTCCAAAAAGGTGCACCGGAACGATGGCTTTTGTTTTTGGCGTGATGGCCTTTTCAATGGCTGCCGGGTCGATGTTAAAGGTGTCTTTGTCCACATCAACCAATACTGGTGTCAGCTTCAACAGGGCGATCACTTCGGCAGTGGCAATAAAAGTAAACGAGGTTGTGATGACCTCATCTCCTGGCTGTAGATCAAGCGCCATCATGGCAACCTGTAGCGCATCAGTTCCGTTCGCACACGGAATCACATGCTTTACGCCAAGGTATTTCTCCAGATTTTGCTGAAAACTTTTCACTGCAGGGCCATTGATAAAACTGGCATTCGACAGAATTTCACCAATTGCTGCATCTACTTCGGGTTTGATTTTATTGTACTGACCAACCAGGTCGACCATTGGAACTTGCTTCATTATTTTAGCTTTTTAAATTCAGCCGCAAAGGTATTGATAAATAATTAACAATACAGTTTTGTCGTACTTAGACCATGAAATTCTTTTCTCCATCTGGCATGTTTTATTTTTGGAAGCCCATCAACAAGAAGAAAAAAACTACTTTTGTGAAATATTTAACAATTCAAATTGAAGCGCTATGGAACTTGAGGATAAAATTGCTTTCATCAGTAATATTGAGCTGTTTAAGGGTTTGAGCAAAGAAGAACTTGCCGTAATCGCCAACGAAGCCGTACTGACGAAGTTTGAGAAATCGGAAGTTTTGTTTCAGGAGAACACGCCACGCGAAAACATTTTTATGATTGTTGATGGCAAAGTAGAGCTATTTAAAACGACAGCTTTTGGCGAAGAGCAAATTATCACCTACTTCAGCAAGTACGATTTTTTAGGCGAAGGTTCGCTCATGGAAGATACACCGCATTCCACTTCGGCCCGCGCCAGAGAAGACAGTCTGGTTTTGATGATCAATAAAGAGATTTTCAGGTCGTCAGGTTCCATCGCACTGGTGATTTTGTCCAATATAACCAAGGTGGTTTCGCGCCGCATGCGATACGCTAATGCCAAGGCCATCAACATCACCACACAATATGAGTCGGGCAAAACACGTGTTGAACATGACTTGCTTGGTAATAGGGACGTGCCCTACGAATATTATTATGGTGTTCAAACGCTGCGGGCACTCGAAAACTTCAACATCAGCGGCATCACGCTCAACTTCTTTCCCGACTTTGTAAAATCGCTTGCCATGGTAAAAATGGCTGCAGCTAAAGCAAATTACGAACTTGGTCAATTGCCGAAAGATATCCATGATGCCATTCTACAAGCCTGCCAGGAAATCATTGACAACCGTTATCATGCTCATTTTGTAGTTGATATGATTCAGGGCGGGGCTGGTACCTCCACCAATATGAATGCCAATGAGGTCATTGCCAACCGGGCGCTCGAAATCATGGGCAAAGCGCGTGGCGAATACGAATTCTGTCACCCGAACAACCATGTCAATCTCTCACAAAGCACCAACGACGCCTATCCTACAGCGATCAAAATTGCCTTGATCAAGGCCAACGAAAAACTGGTGAATGTGCTGCAGGAAATGATCAAGGAACTGCATCGTAAAAGTCGTGAGTTTGCGCATGTCATCAAGATGGGCCGCACGCAGCTGCAGGACGCTGTACCCATGACCCTTGGTCAGACTTTTGGTGCTTTCGCAGTTACGATGGAAGAAGAAGTTCAGCAACTTAACCGTGCTTCTGCCCTGTTTTTGGAAGTCAATATGGGTGGAACCGCCATTGGAACAGGTATTAACGCCGACCCAAAATACAGCGACAAAGTCATCCCCTATCTGCGTGTGATTACCGGAATGGATATCAAACTGGCACGCAACCTGATTGAAGCCACGCAGGATGCCGGCGATTTTGTGACCTATTCAGGTGCCTTGAAACGCCTGGCAACCAAACTATCCAAAATGTCGAATGATCTTCGTCTGCTCTCATCTGGACCGCGGGCTGGCCTCAACGAGATCAACCTGCCGCCCATGCAGCCTGGTTCGACCATCATGCCCGGAAAAGTAAATCCCGTAATTCCGGAAGTGGTAAACCAAATCGCTTTTAAAGTGATTGGCAACGACCTTACCGTTGCCCTTGCCGCCGAAGCTGGTCAACTCGAACTCAATGTGATGGAACCGGTGATCGTTCAAAGCTTGTTCGAATCAATCGAAATGCTTAAAAACGGCATGAAAGTACTTACAAATCGCTGCATTTCAGGCATTACTGCAAACGAAGAACATTGCAGGCTTTTGGTGCAGCACTCGATTGGGCTGGTAACGGCACTCAACCCCTACATCGGTTATGAAGCATCGACCCTTATCGCCAAAGAAGCTCTGGAAACTGGCGGAAGTGTTTATGAGCTCGTCTTGCAGAAAGGATTGCTCTCGAAAGCGCAACTTGATCAAATTCTGGCACCTGAAAATATGATTCACTAGTTAAGAAGCTTTGACTTGTCAGAAAGATTGTTTTCATTTGTCAAACCAAAACAGGATGCCATGAAGTCAATTTTTAAGCGAAGAAGTATCCGAAAGTTTAAAAGCGAACCGCTTCAGGAAGAAGAAATCAGCCTGTTGCTAAAGGCAGCCATGGCTGCCCCAACAGCCAACAACCTGCGCGAGTGGCACTTTGTCGTTATCGACAAGCGCGAATTGTTGGATGAACTTGCCAATGTGCATCCATATGCCAAAATGCTGAAAACGGCCACTGCAGCCATTGCTGTTTGTGGCGACACTGTGGTTCAACCCACAATCGGCTATGTGGCTGTCGACTGTGCCGCAGCTACACAAAATATTCTGCTTGCGGCAACTAAATTAAAAATTGGAAGCGTTTGGTTGGGTGTTTACCCACGCGAACAACGCATGAAAGACATTGCCAGCGTGCTTGGGCTTCCTGATCAGATCATTCCGGTTTCACTTATTGCACTTGGCTATCCCGATGAGCAAAAGCCCGCCAACGACAACTGGTTTGCCGAGAAAATTCACTTCAATAAATGGTAAATCAGCAGGCGGTTATTTAACACGCGGCATCATGGGGATGTTTTCTCCTGGTTTCAGAATCATGCCCCTGTTTTTACGTCCGTCGATAAAGATTGGCATTTGCTCCTCGAAACGCAAATGGCGGATGTAGTTGTCTTCGTAAACCACCTGCTGTGCAGCCAGGAAGGGCAAGTCGTAAAATCCTTCGTTGATGAAAGGATTGATGGTAAAATACCCCACACCAAAAGAGGTCAGGTTTTGGAAAAAATGGGTGCCCTGGCTGGGATCAATCCGGTAGTTTTCAAGGCCCGATTCAATAATAATACGTGCTGCTGAAATCTGTGGCCACTTTACGGGAATTCCCAACCATGGATCGCTTGAGCCCCATCGTCCAGGCCCAACCAGCACGTAATTCCGGTTTTCCTCCAAAAATTTGTTATTCAGCTGGCCAACCAATTCTGCGATCTCGCGTGTTTTTGCAGCATTAAAGGATTGGGGCTTTACATAGACGAAATCGTGAATACCTTCGATAATTCCATTTCCAAGTGTGTGCTCTGCCATGATGATGCACGAATCTTTTTGAATGCTGTCGAGGTCGATTTCCAATGACTCATTGATACTCACAATCGGCCTGATCTGCAGCACATAAAACATTTTAACTGCATCTTTTGGCTTGTTTAATTCAACTGCAAACTCAATTTCGATGGGTTTTCCCATTTCCTCTTCCCCCACCCGCAACACTTCTCGTAAAATGTCAGCCAAAGGAAAAGTATTGTATTTCAATATATTTGCAAACGTAACCAGTTTTTTTCCACCATCGTGGTAACCATCACGTAGCATATTGTTCTGGAAGTCGTATGTAGAACAAACCAGTTTTAACGAGCCATCTTTATCTGCTTCGCGCGTGCTGAGCTGCAGCAAATTGGCAGCATCGTCAACCTTTGGTTGAAAACTGGCCGGATCCATATTGAGTGCATAGAAAGTCTTTTGGGTTTCGCGCATTGCCAGGTCGGGCTGGCTAGTTTGCAGCACCTTTTGTGGATATTTTGGGGAAAACCTGAGCGACTGCCCACCGTCGACTATCATTTTTCCAAGTCCAAGGGCGATATTGGCGATCCCGTCTTCCGGTTTTTCAGGTGGAATGGGATAAAAGTTAATCGATCGCGCTACGCCCGAACATGCCGGATAATACCTGTCGCCATAACGTTTCCCGCACACCTCCTGCAACACGATGGCCATCTTTTCTTCATCGATCATGTTTTTTGTTGCCGTCATGTAAGCCTTACTGTCCTTATAAAAAGCTGAAGCGTATACGCTCTTGATGGCATTGCTCAACATTTTGATCATGGTACGTTCGTCGTTTTCGACAACCGGAATCATGTAGGTTGAATAAATACCAGCAAATGGCTGATAATGTGAATCTTCGAGCAGGCTTGATGAACGGACGGCAATCGGATTTCGGATGACAGAAATCAAAGAATAAAGGTCCTCATGGATACGAAAAGGCAGGCGGGCCTCCAAAAAATGCTGCAATATTTCTTCATCCGATATTTCATCCGTAAGTGCAATGGCATACAGGTTGTTTTCTTCCATAAAATCGTCAAAGACATCTGTACAAAGCACCACTGTGCGCGGGATGACGATGGTTATGCCATCGAAACGGTCGTGCAGCCTGTTGCGCTTAATCAATGAATCGAGGAAAGCCAACCCGCGTGCTTTTCCACCAATAGAGCCCTGCCCGATGCGTGTAAAGGACAAATATTCATCAAAACTTTCGCGGTTAAACTCCGCAATTACACCTCTTGCCTTGTTGAGCCTGAAATTGGCAATAGCATCAAAAACGAAGCGTTTGATGTCGTCGCAATCTTTAAAATCTTCCGAAGAAAAGAGTTTAAACAAATCAGCCAATGGAAATAAAGCCCTGGCGCGCAGCCACTTCGATAAGTGATTTCGTTCAATATGGTATTGCAAGGACGCATTCGGCACCTGAAAAATCTTTTCCTGCAAAGCTTTCAAGTCTGCGGCGCGCATCACTTCCTGACCTGTTTCGGGATCTTTGAAAACAAAGTCGCCAAAAGCGAAATATTCTTTGATAAACCTGCGCAACTCATGCGACAGTGTTTTTGAGTTTTTATTGATAAATCCAACCCTGATTTCTTTTGCGATTTCTTCATTTTCAATATCGGACGACTGCAATAAAAGCGGCATGTATTTGTCGTTCTTCTTCACCACCTTACACAGCCTGATTCCTGCTTCCCGGTCGGTTTTTCCTTCGCGTTGGTAAGAAATATCAGAGATGATTCCGAGCAGGTTTTGCTTGTATTTTTTATACAGCTCGATTGCTTCTTCGTAGTTGGTTGCCAGCAAAATTTTCGGTCGTCCGCGCATACGCAGCATTTTCTGATGCTCGTTGAGCCCTTCGGTCATGAACGACTTCGATTGCTTAAAAATAATCTTGTAAATATTTGGTAAATAGCTGCTATAGAAACGAACAGAGTCCTCAACCAAAATAATGCATTGCACACCAATTTCACGAATGTCGTTGTCGGCATTCATCTTGTCCTCAATCAGCTTGATGATGGCCAGCAAAATATCGGCATTGCCCAGCCAGTTGAAGACAAAATCGATCGATTTAAGTTCGTTGCGGTCAATTTTCAGTGAAAGCTCGCGCGAAAAAGGTGTGAGCACAACAATCGGGACTTCCGGATATAGTTTCTTGATACTTTCGGCCAATTCGTAGGTTTCTTTTTCTTCGGCGCTGAGCATTTCGATCACAAGATCTATGTTTTCAGTCTCAAGAATTTTAAAGGCCGCTTCGGGGCTGTCGGCCAAAATAAAACTTGGTGGATAGCGCAGGTTAAGTGAGACATACTCATTGAAAATCTGTTCGTCTACCCTCCCATCTTCTTCCAATATAAAGGCATCATACACTGAGGAAATAAGCAATACATGGTAGATGCGCTTTTTCATCAGACTGGTGAATGAAGTATCATTGAAGATAAACTTTCGGTTAAGCAGGTCCGGACGTGAAGGTGTCATAGGCAGAGTTAGCTGGGATTATGCGCCAAAACGCATCATCAATATTCAAGCAAATATAATGCTTTGAATTGAGAGCAATCAAGAATGTATTGGACAAGCGAACAAATTCGTAGTAGTCTTATTCATAAACAATCTAAATAAGCACCACATTGCCAACAATCCTTGCAACCGGTTGAAAATATTTTAACTTTGAGAACGTTAATTAAATAGTTAATTAACATAACGTTCTAAATACTTGCTGTCATGATCGCTGTAATTATTATCTCATCCTTTGCATTATTGGGTGTAGGCGCTTTGGTTCATGCAGTTAAGAACGCACCACTCCTCGAGGAAAAAGGCGACAGCAATTTAGAACCGGGCTCAAATGCCTGATGCAGGATGAACAGATGGAAAGAAAAAGACCGACAATCGCTTGATTGCCGGTCTTTTTTTTAGTTGCACTGGCAACTACCTATGCCTTGTCCCTGCAGTTCGGGTGGATTTCCGCATACCCCACAGCTTTCATCTTCATCATGGTGGTGATCGTGATGATCGTGGTGATGGTGTCCGCCACCTCCACAGCAGCTATCGCTGTGGCTTCCACAACCACATCCTGAAGGAGCAGGATTGAGTTCTTCGTAGGTAGCTTCGCGCACATTCATCACTTCACCTTCGGTAAACAACGACTTGCCAGCCAAAGGATGATTGAAATCCATTCTTACCTTGTCGTCCAACACCTCGATAATCGTTCCATTGAAGGGATTACCTTCTCCGTCCATCATGGGCACGCTGTTACCAACAACAAGGGTATCAGATTTTAATTCGCCATTGACAATAAAAGCCGACTTGGGAATCTCCATCAACAATTCGCTTTTGTATGCGCCAAAAGCTTCTTCTGGTTGAATGACAAACGAAAACTGATCTCCGCTTTTTAGCCCAATCAGCCGTTCTTCAAAACTCTTCATCACACGACCAGTGCCGAAAAGCATGGTGCGTGGACTTTCGGCAGTTGCCTGCTCAAGAATTTCTCCATAAGCATTTTCCACCTTTATACTGTAGGTTAATACGCCAACTTTTTGTGCTGCTATTACCATTTGATCGTTATTTTAGTTTAACTGTTTTCTCTGTGAAGGCTGCATTTTACAACCAGTTTGCAAAAATAATATTATTTATTATTTAGACCGATTAAAAATAAGAAAGTTCTGTGGCAAAATTTCTGATGCTCCTCAAAATGGGAAATTTGATACAACCAAAAAGTGCATGAAGCAATGCCAAATAGCCTTTAAGGACCAGGCAAGATGGGGCCTTGTAATTGCTGATAGTCTGCTAAATAGCTTTAGATTTTACTTGCAAATGCATCTATGCTCATATTTTTTTTATCATAGGTTTGTGTATTCAAAATATTATCACTTATTTTGCACTCCCTTTTCGGGAGGACTATTACTAAAATTGAAGCGCCATGTCAAAAATTTGTCAGATAACAGGAAAGAAAGTGATTACCGGAAACAAAGTTTCTCACTCAAACAAAAAGTCGAAGAGAACTTTTGAACCTAATCTTCAAGTAAAAAGATTTTTTATTCCGGAAATGGACGAATGGGTAACCTTAAAGGTATCTGCAGCCGGTTTGCGTACCATCAACAAAAAAGGCATTTACAATGCATTGGTTGATGCTGGTGAACAAGGACACTTGTACCGTCGCTAATCTAAAGATTTGAATATATTTGGAGCTGCTGTGAACATCATGGCAGCTTTTTTTGTGCAAGGCAGTGGCTATTGTGAAATAAAATGCATGAAGGAGAGTTAATAAAAAGATAACGCAACAGGCATGGGATTGATCAGAACCTGGGCACTGCTGCTGATGTTCGCACCATTGGCACTTTTGGCTCAGCAAAAAGGAACAGTTTACGGAAAAATCACCGATGAAAGAGGCCGGTCTCTGGAGTTGGTCAATGTGGCGGTTCCAGGTATGACAGGTGGTTCGGTAAGCGATCAAAACGGGCGCTACAGTATCAAACTCAATGCTGATACCACGATTAATCTGGTTTATTCTTTTATTGGTTTCCGGCAGCAATCACGCAAAATCAAACTGGCTCCTAACGAAGAATTGCAAATCGATATCATGCTGGCTTCAACAACCACAACCCTTCCGGTTGCCGAAATTGTTGATCAACGCATTAGCAGTACCAGTCTTACACGCCTCGATCCAAAAAGTGCTCAACTGTTACCTACAGTGGGCAGTGGAATTGAAGACCTGATAAAAACCTTGCCCGGTGTGTCATCGAACAACGAGTTAAGTTCGCAATACACAGTTCGCGGGGGCAATTTCGACGAAAACCTGGTGTATGTCAATGGTATCGAAATCTACCGTCCTTTTCTCATTCGTTCGGGGCAACAGGAAGGGTTAAGTTTTATTAATTCAAGGCTGGTTTCATCCATTCAGTTTTCGGCAGGTGCCTTTTCGGCCGAATATGGCGACAAACTCTCTTCGGTATTGGATATCACCTATAAAAAACCTTCAGAAACAGCAGCGTCCATTGCCCTGAGTTTGCTCGGTGCCGAAATGCACATCGAAGGAAGTTCCAAAAACAACAAGCTGACTTATTTGATGGGTGCGAGGTATAAAACCACCTCCTATGTGCTGAATGCGCTCGAGACCAAAGGAGCTTACCGACCTGATTTTACTGACATACAAACCCTTTTAACCTACCAGTTTAACCCAAGGTGGGAAATTTCAGCACTGGGCTATTACTCGCGAAACCAATACAAGCTGGTGCCAGAGAGCAGGCAGACCGACTTTGGAACCTTTCAGGAAGCTTATCGGCTTAACATTTATTTCGACGGGCAGGAAGTTGACAGATATAGCACGGGAATGGGTGCGCTGACATTGAATTTCAGACCACACAACGAACTTGACCTCAAACTGATCGCTTCGGCATTCAGTACTGTTGAAACAGAAACATACGACATTCAGGGACAATATTGGATCGGCCGCCTCGAAACATCCGCTGGCAGCGAACAATTTGGCAATGTGGTGCAGGCACAAGGTGTGGGCACCTACATCGACCATGCACGCAATTACTTCGATGCCAGAGTGATCAACTTCGATCATAAAGGAACCTATATCCACAACCCTTCTGTGCTGGAATGGGGTGCCCGCTATCAGTTTCAGGATATTGACGACCGCATGAGCGAGTGGGAAATGATTGATTCAGCGGGTTTTACCTTACCACGCCCTGTTGACCAGATCGGTATGCCAACAATTCCCAAACCAGATTTGTATTTGAATCAGGTTGCCAGAGCCAAAAACAAACTGCAGCTAAATAATTTCAATGCCTATATCCAGAATTCCTGGACATTCCTCGACGATCGGGAAGCAGAATATACAATTACTGCTGGCATCCGGGCAAACTATTGGGATTATGCCAATGAATTTCTGCTCAGTCCCCGTGCAAGCATTGCATACCGGCCCGCATGGGAAAAAAAGATGGTTTTCAGGCTTGCCGGCGGCGTGTATAACCAATCACCTTTTTATAGAGAAATGCGCCTGTTCGATGGAAGCCTCTATCCGGATGCCCGCTCACAGCGCTCGTTGCAGTTTGTGGCCGGCAGCGACCTGAGCTTTACAGCCTGGAACAGACCTTTTGTTTTCACTTCGGAAGTGTACTATAAGTTTCTGGATAAGATGATTCCATATGAAGTTGATAATGTGCGTATTCGCTATTATGCCGACCAGCAATCAAGAGGCTATGCAACCGGACTCGATTTAAAGGTAAACGGTGAATTCGTTAAAGGAATCGAAAGCTGGGCAAGTCTCTCTTTTATGAAAACAGCCGAAGATGTCGAAGGCGATAGTTACCAATATTACATCAACACTGACGGAGAACGCATTGGACCCCTGAGTACCAACACTACTATTGCCGATTCTGCTACTGTTTTCCCAGGTATGATTCCTCGTCCGGCTGACCAGAGACTTCAGTTTTCCTTGTTTTTTCAGGATTACATCCCCAATTATCCAACTTTTCGCGTCCACCTGAAACTACTGTTTGGCAGCAGCCTACCCTTTGGTCCACCCAACACAGAACGCTATCAGCAAACTTACAGGATGCCTACATACCGTCGCGTCGACATTGGATTTAGCAAGCAACTTATTGGCGAGCATAGCCGCTTTAAAGAAAAATCCCCCTTTCGACATGTGAAGAATATGTGGCTGAGTCTGGAAGTGTTTAACCTGCTTCAGGTAAACAACACCGTATCCTACGTCTGGATTAAAGACGTGAATAACAGGCAGTATGCCGTTCCTAACTACCTTACTCCACGCCAACTCAACCTCAAACTGGTAGCTGAGTTTTAAAAAGTCGCGAACAATCAACTGTTAATTTTGTTTAACTTTTAGCCATTTATTTAGAACACTTCTAAATAGATTGTAACTTTGTCATGTTAAACAATAAAATCATAGCCTTATGAAAACCAAAGTAAATGAACTGGCCTTTCCCGCGCTGCCTTACGATTACAAAGCGCTCGAACCCCATATTGATGCGATGACCATGGAAATTCACTACACGCGTCACCACAAAGCCTATTTTGATAACCTGCAAAACCTGACCAAAGACACTGAAATGGCAGATCTGGATTTCGGTAGCCTGCTGAAAAACATCAGTAAATATCCTGTTGGTGTGCGTAACAATGGCGGTGGACATTACAACCATAGTCTGTTTTGGACAATCATGTCACCAAAAGGAGGAGGCAAGCCAAGTGGTGCCTTAGCTGCAGCCATCGACATGCAGTTTGGTTCGTTCGAAGCCATGCAGGAACAATTCAACAATGCCGCCAAAACACGTTTTGGAAGCGGTTGGGCATGGCTTTGCGTAAAAGCTGACAAAACTTTAGCCGTATGCTCCACTCCCAATCAGGATAATCCGCTGATGGATGTTTCTGATTGTAAAGGCACACCCATTATGGGACTCGATGTTTGGGAACATGCTTATTACCTTAAATATCAAAACAAGCGCCCCGACTATGTTTCAGCATTTTGGAACGTGATCGACTGGGCTGTTGTTGAAAAAAACTATCAGTCAGCTCTTTAAAACTTCTGATGTAAAAAAAGGCTGCTTCCAATGGAAGCAGCCTTTTTTTATTTCGGATATCACTCTTATTCAAAGAAAGAAATCGATTTCTTGATCCGGTCAATGGCCTCGCGCAATTCCTCTTCAGAAATCACCAAAGGAGGCGCAAAACGGATGATGTGGCCGTGAGTTGGTTTGGCCAAAACGCCATTTTCCGACATTTTTACGCAAACATCCCAGGCGGTTTTGCCATTTTTAGGACGAATCACGATGGCATTGAGCAGTCCCTTTCCGCGAACCAACTCAACCATATCGCTCTTAAATGCCCTCATCTCATCACGGAATATTTTCCCGAGACGCTCAGCCTTCTCAGCCAGTTTTTCTTCTTTTACAACCTCGAGGGCAGCAACGGCTACGCGAGCTGCAATGGGGTTTCCGCCAAATGTTGAGCCATGCTCACCAGGTTTGATGCACAACATGATTTCATCATCGGCGAGCACTGCCGAAACAGGGTAAACACCACCAGACAAAGCTTTTCCAAGAATTAAAATATCAGGACGAACACCCTCATGATCGCAAGCCAACAACTTACCTGTACGTGCGATACCAGTTTGTACCTCATCAGCAATGAACAGCACGTTTTTGGCTTTACACATATCGTAAGCCTTTTTCAGATATCCTTCATCAGGAACAAAAACGCCTGCTTCGCCCTGAATAGGCTCAACCAGGAAACCAGCTACTGTTGGGTCTTTCAATGCTTCTTCCAACGCATTCAAGTCGTTGTAAGGAATAGTGATAAAACCAGGAGTAAACGGACCGAAACCACCACGTGAATCGGGGTCGGTCGACATGCTGATGACAGTAATGGTGCGTCCATGGAAGTTGCCATCACAAACAATAATTTTGGCCTGATTTTCCGGAACGCCTTTTTTCATATAAGCCCACTTGCGGCACAATTTCAGAGCAGTTTCATCGCCTTCGGCACCGCTGTTCATGGGTAAAATTTTGTCATAACCGAAATATTCTGTGGCAAACTTTTCGTACACCCCTAGGACATCATTGAAAAAAGCACGTGATGTCAGGGTAAGTGTTTGCGCCTGCTCGATCATGGCTCCAATGATCTTTGGGTGACAGTGGCCTTGATTTACAGCTGAATAGGCCGAAAGAAAATCATAATACTCTTTGCCTTCAGCATCCCACACCCTGGCTCCTTTGCCTTTTGAAAGCACTACAGGCAGTGGGTGATAATTGTGGGCACCGTACTTATCTTCGAGTTCCATGGCCAGCTTTGAGGTTATTTTTTCGGTCATAATGGTATAATTTTTTTGGGTAAATAAAATATTGTTACAAATTTAACAAATGCCTTTACAAAAGTAAGGCATCTTCTTTTGATTACAAAATTAACAGATAATATTTTTTCGGTTTAAGGTTTCTTAACAACTGAATATTAGAGCAAATGCCGAAGCGGAAGGAGCAGCCATTCAAAAAATCGATTGATCAAAGGCCTGCGTTTCCATTGTTCGTAATCGAACATATCAGTGTTTTCAGCTGTAAGGCTAATATGTTGTTGCACCTGCATGGCAATACTTTGCTCGGTACCCAGCAGCACAATTTCGTACATATACCTGAAGCTCCGGTAGTCGAAATTGGGAGACCCTACGCTAAACTGCCTGCCATCGATCAGCAGCAGTTTGGCATGGAGGTTATGCGGCCTGTACAATAAAAACCGGATACCGCTTTCGTGCAAAAGCCCCAGATATTTGTTGCGCAAGATATCGGCCAGGTTCACATCAGATCGCTTTGGAATGATGATTTGCACTTGAACACCTCTTTTGGCCGCGTCCATCATGGCCTTGCGGAGCATATAACCAGGCAGGAAATAAGGCGTTACAATCGTCACCGATTCACTGGCCTTTTTAATCATATATATGTAACGGCGCATAATCCGTTGTTTGGTGATGGAGGGCATGTCTCTGAGAATCTCAAAGGAGTGGTGCTTGATTGGCTTCAGGTAGTTGTTCTTGGCAAAAATATAGGTGTTATAAATACCGAAATCCTGCTTGAAAACTTTCTTGAAGGCCAACGACAGACTGCCAGTTATACGCAAAACCGACTCGCGCCAGTTGAGGTTATAATCGGTGATATTGGTTGAGCCGATATAACAAATGTCGTCATCGATTAATAATATTTTACGATGGTTTCTTCGGTGGCCGCGTGTAAAGATATCACTGTTGAATTTGATTTTCTCGAAAAAGCGAATGTCGATACCAGCCTTGCGCATTTCATCAGCAAACTGGTTGTTGATGCCTGACCCACCCCAAAAATCAACCAAAACCTTGACATCGAGACCGGCTTTGGCCTTGCGCATCAATGCGTCTTTAAAACGGGTTCCAATCACATCATTTCCAATGCGATATGTTTCCATATACACATAATCAACAGCAGCCTCAATGTCGTCGATCATGGCATTGTAATAGCGAATCGGGTCGGCAAACAGGTGATATGGCTCGCTGATGGCTTGCATTCGAAAAAAGTTTACAACCGGCTGATTCGCTCTAATAATTCTTCTTTTCGTCGAATGGCCACAGGGACAACTGACTTATCTTTCATGATCAGCAGGTTTTTGTTGGCCTTATCGAAGCGTTCGGCGTAGAGTAAATTCACCAGATGAGCCTTATGGACACGGGCAAAATTGTAATCGGAAAGCAGATCATCAAATTCCTTTAATGATTTAGAAACAAAAATACTCTTGCCATTATTCATATACACTTTACACTGATTATTTTCGGCCTGCAGACGCACAACATCCTGCACATTCATCAGGTAAACGCTGGTAGTGGTGTGCAAAACGATCTTACGTGCTTCAGTGGCCATGTGCTTAAAATTATTGAAAAAAGCATTGAGTTTCAAACTCAGGCTTTCGTTCTCAATAGCACTCACAGCACGGTTCATCGCCTGTGTAAAATCGTCTTTATCAACTGGTTTGAGTAAATAATCCAACGCGCTGAATTTGATGGCATTGAGGGCATATTTATCGTAAGCAGTCACAAAGATAATTTTGAAACGGATATTATCGAGCTGACGCAGCAAATCGAAGCCGGTTCCATCGCGCAAACTAATATCGAGCAACACCAAATCAGGCATTAATTGGTTGATGATTTGCACCCCGGTTTCTACACTATCAGCCTCGCCAATCAGTTCAGCATGGGTGCAATTTTTTGCCAGCAATTCCTTTAGGATTTCGCGAGCATTTAACTCATCGTCAATAATAATTACCTTAAGCATGTGGTTAGTTGCAATATTTACCTGGAAACAGGTCAATAGAGATTGGTTTCAAAAATACAACAAATAAAACACCTTAGAAAATATTTTCAAAATAATTGAAATTTTTCAGCTTCTGTTAGTTGCTATTGATTGCGGTGGATCTTGCCGGGCAGTTTTCTTACTCTTCTGAACAAACAGCCAGAACACTATCGACAAAGCAAGAAGAAGCGCAAGTGCAGAAAATGCAAACCGATACATTCTGATCTGCTCTTTTTGATGCTTATTTTCTGCTATCACGACATCCATTTCTGATAAAAGTTCATCAAGCTTATATCGGCTATGTGCTTCTGTCGTCTGAAGCTTATTGTATTTTGCAGCGATTGAGTCTCGTCCCGCCTGAAAAGCTTTAAACGCTTCGCCAAAGCGATCAAAATCGCCCAAACCAGCATAGTTTTTCAACATGGCTTCATTAACCAAATCATCGTAGGTATGGATGTTATGCTGCTGAGCCTCATCTATACAAGCATTTAGGGATTCATTCGATTTGTTGAAGTTTTTCATTTTTTGAAAGGCAATTCCCATATAATAATACGTCATGACCGTGCCATCCACGTATTTCATCGACTCTGACATGCGTAAACCCCTGTCGTACAATTTAAAAGCCTGGTCAAATCGTCCCTGATCAATCCAGATGTTGGCAATATTAACAATTACGTTGGCGGTTCCTTGCGGATTGCCAATTTTTTCGCGCATCTCAAGTGATTGAAGAAAAAGTGACATGGCCTTTTCACTATCTCCCTTATCATAGGCGTAAATGAGCCCCATATTGTAATACGTCCGCGCAATATCCAACTTCATATCGTATTCCTGAAAAACTTTGAGTGCTTCATCCAACATGTCAAGTGCCTTGTCGTTTTGGTCCCACTGCCAGTAAACCAGCGCCATACTGTATGTAGTTACAGCCACTTTAACGGTATCATGCAACTTTTTATAAACCATTTGCGACTGGTAAAATGCATCTAACGCCTTGTCAAGATCACCGAGCTGGTAATACAACCCTGCCACATTAATTGTTGTACTGGCATAAGCTTTTTCATTGCCCGTTTCTTCCTGCAGCTTCCTGGCTTCATTGTAAAAGGAAATGGCCTGTGCTGACTGTCCTTGTGCTTTGTAAATCAAACCAATGTTGTTGAGGGCAGCTGATTTTCCCTCTTTGTCGCCTACGCTTTCAAATGCCTCTGCGGCTTTTTGATAGTAGGACAGAGCCAGATCAAAATCACCACTCACATAAGCACTAACACCCAGCGATTTTAATATTTTGCCTTTCATTGTCTGCATGCCTTCCTCATCAGCATATTGCATGGCTTCCTCCCCTGTTTTCAGACTTTTATCTAACGACACTTGCCTAAAAGCCTCCGAAAGCGAAACCAACGTATTGATGCGCTGTTCTCCTTTTTGCACATCCAACTGCCTGTAAAGACTGTCTATGTCGTGCAACTGATTGTCGGCCAATACCGTTACAGAAAAAAAACAGAATAAGATAAAAAAAAGATAGGGTCTCACTTGTGAATGGTTCAATGTATTTGCAATATTAGTGATTCTGTTTTGAAGATAAAAGCACATCCGTTTTAAACATCAGCCTTCATCCAAAAACTGACACAAAAACAATAGTCAAGTATAACACTCCAACAACAGACCATTCAAGGGAAACAGTAAAGCGCTATTAATGTATATTTGCAGCAAATCAATTACTGATGATCAGATCGATGACCGGTTTTGGTAAGTCCGAAACCAACCATGAAAATAAAAAAATAACCATTGAAGTTAAAGCCCTGAACAGCAAACAACTCGACCTGAGCATGAAGGTTCCCGGCGAATTTCGTCAACTGGAATATGAGTTGCGCAACAAAGCAGCGGTTCCGCTTCAGCGTGGCAAAATTGAGATTAGCCTGAGCATCGCAGATGGCGCTGAAAAACAGCTAACCCAGTTGGATCATGCCGTGGCAGAAGCTTACCTTGAACAAATCAAAGGACTCTCCGAAAAGCTGCAAATTGCACTTCCCGAAGATCTGGTTTCGGTTCTTTTAAAACTACCCGGTGTTTACGGCACGCAGGAAGAAACCATTTCAGAAGCCATGAAAGCTGCCATTTTTAACGCCATGGAACAAGCGATTGCTTCTTTCGACGGTTTCAGAATTCAGGAAGGCCTCGTTCTGAAAACTGAACTGATGCAACGTATTCAAAATATCCAGGATTTATTGAACCAGGTCGACCCCTTTGAAAAACAACGCTTTGAACAACTCAGAACCCGTTTGTCCCGCAATCTTTCCGAATACAGCGAAACAGGGCGTTACGACGAAAACAGGTTTGAACAGGAGCTGATTTATTATTTCGAGAAACTCGATATCACCGAAGAAAAAGTTCGCCTCAAACAGCATTGCGACTATTTTGGCACCACCATTGACGAAGACAATGCGGGTAAAAAACTGGGTTTTATCAGCCAGGAAATTGGCCGCGAAATCAACACGCTTGGATCAAAAGCCAACGAAGCCAACATACAGCACCTGGTCGTGCAAATGAAAGATGAATTGGAAAAAATAAAAGAACAACTGTTTAATATTTTGTAATGGCCACGCAGCAAGTAAAAGGAAAATTACTGGTTTTTTCGGCCCCTTCAGGCTCCGGAAAAACCACATTGGTGAGGCATTTGCTCGAAACATTCAATGATATGGCCTTCAGTGTTTCAGCCACCAGCAGATCAGCCCGCAAAGGCGAAACAAACGGGCGAGATTACTATTTCCTTTCGACAGCTGCCTTCAAACAAAAGATTGAAGAGCATGCTTTTCTGGAGTGGGAAGAGGTTTATCCGGATGTGTATTATGGTACATTACTTTCCGAAGTTGAACGCCTTCGAAACGAAGGCAAGCACGTTCTTTTTGACGTGGATGTGGTTGGCGGACTGAACATCAAAAAGCATTACGGCTCTGAAGCTTTGGCTGTTTTTGTGAAAGCTCCTTCGATTGAAGAGTTGGAAAAACGACTCCGAAATCGCTCCACCGATACCGAAGAAAGTATTGCAGAGCGTGTCAGAAAAGCACGCTGGGAACTTGGGTTTGCCGAGCAATTCGACCAGATTGTGGTAAACGACCAGCTCGAAGAAGCCAAAGAAAAACTGATCCAAATCGTGCAAAACTTTTTAAAACAACAAAAATGACGCTCCCAAAAACATACAAAGCCATCGAACTTCCGGCCTATAACCAAAACACGCTTCGCGCACTGCTTAGCCTTAAACTAGTTGAAAAGTCACTACAAGAACCAGGGCCGCTTGAGCTGCTGATAAAAATGGAGGCTGCCCCCTGCAACCCGTCTGATATTGCTTTTATGCAAGGTGGGTATAATGTGCAAAAAACACTTCCAACTGTTTTGGGTTTCGAAGGTGCCGGAACAGTTGTTGCCTGTGGAAATGAATTGGACGATGCAGCTTGGATGGGGAAAAGAGTGAGTTGTTTTACACAAAAAGACAAGGATGGAACTTGGGCCGAATATTTCATGGCTGGGTTGCATGAGGTAATTCCTGTAGCTGCCGAAATGACAGCTGAGCAGGCTTCTGCCTTTTTCATCAACCCTTTCACTGCTTTCGGGCTCTTTGAGATTGCCTTGCAACGCGAAAGCGAGGCCATCATCATCAACGCTGCCGGAAGTCGGGTTGCTGAGTTTCTGTTTGCACTTGCCAGGCAGAAAAATATTGAAATTATTGCCATCGTCCGCAAAGCACAAACAGCAGCTACACTTAAAGAAAAAGGCATCAGAGAAATATTGGTGTCGTCAGATGCAAATTTTGCAGCAAAACTCAAAGAAACCGCACACCGCTTAAAAGCCACCACAGCCTTTGATGCTATTGCCGGAGAAATGACAGGCACGCTTTTCAACAACATGCCTCCCGACTCGGAAATTGTGGTTTATGGCGGTTTGTCAGGTCAGGCCATCGGTGCAATCAGTCCGCTTGCTTTAATATTTAAGAATTCGATGATTTCAGGATTCAACCTCAATGACTGGATACTTTACAACGGACAGGAAGATTTTGAGATTGCACGAACCAGCCTGCAAAACATGATTCTACAGGGAGAAGTAAGGACATCTATTCAAAGCGTAGTTCCTTTCACAAATTTTGCAGAAGGTTTGCGGACCTATCTCGGAAATATGTCCGGAGGAAAAGTGCTTTTTCAATTTGATTAACTGAAGATGAATACCTTACGTGTAGGATTGTTTTTTGGGTCGTTCAACCCTGTTCACATTGGCCACATGATGTTGGCCAATTATATGGTTGAGTTTACCGACTTAAACGAATTATGGTTTGTAGTTTCCCCTCACAATCCGCTCAAGGAGAAAAAAACTTTACTTGCTGACCATCACCGGCTCGATCTGGTTTATCAGGCTGTAGATGATGACCCACGTTTCAGGGTGAGCGATATTGAGTTTCGAATGCCTCAGCCATCGTACACCATCGATACAATGATCCGCCTGAGCGAAAAGCACAGCAACTATGAGTTCTCACTCATCTGCGGTATGGATAGTCTGGAAAGCCTGCATAAATGGAAAAACTACGAACAGTTGCTTCGCGACTATCGTTTACTCGTTTATCCGCGCAAAGGATTCACCGCCAGCAGGTTTACCCATCACCCATCAGTGCAGGTAGTACAGGCTCCAGAAATCGAAGTTTCGTCCAGTTTTATCCGACATGCAGTATCGGTTGGTAAAAACATACAGTATTTTATGCCGCCCAAAGCCTTTGCCTACATGACAGAAATGCATTTTTATGAGTAGTCTATTTGACTGTATCTACCAATAAAAAAGCATTTTTTTCTACTTTTTTCAATCATTTAGGCAAGATTATTGTTTAAAATTGCATTGAAAGCATACAGAGACATGAAAGAAATATCAGAACTCAAAGCATTGGTCAGCCTGGTGGACGAGCCTGATGAAAGGCTCTTTGCACAGATTTCCTCGCGTATTCTTTCGTATGGTGCTGATGCAATTCCTGATTTGGAAGCCGCATGGGAAGGGACTTTGGATACGGAGATCCAAGAGCGTTTGATAGAGCTTATTCACCAAATTCAGCAACAAGAAGTTTATGCTGAGTTGAATAACTGGGGCATGTTCAACTACGACGACCTGTTGCGGGGTTTTATGATCATAACCCAATACCAGTACCCTGATCTGGATATTGACAAACTGACACGCGAAGTGGGTCATATCGTTCAGGAAGTGTACCTTGAGCTGAACAACCAGCTCACGGCTCTCGAAAAAGTAAAAGTGCTCAATCATGTTTTCTACGATATCAATAAGTTTGCTGGAAATACCGCAAATATTCAGCTTCCTGAGAATTTTTACCTGAAAAACCTGCTCGAGACACGCAAGGGCAATCCACTTTCGCTAGGTGTTTTTTATTTGATTATTGCACGGAGCATGCGCCTTCCTATTTATGGCGTTGACCTGCCCAAACATTTTGTATTGGCCTATACCGATGGCTTGAACGACGACCCAAAGGAAGATGATGTGTTGTTTTATCTCAACCCATTTAATAAAGGTGCAGTTTTCACAAAAAACGAAATTGACTTGTATATCAAGCAGCTACGTCTTGAAAAATCAGAGGAATACTACCAGCCATGCGACCACAGAACAATTATTAGACGGCTCATCAATGGATTGGCAGAAAGTTACCAGTCAGCAGGAAATCATGACAAATCAAATGAACTCTTGCATTTGCTGAAAGCGCTGGATAATGGAAAGGTAAAATAAAAACCGTTTTCGATATAAATGAAAAAAGCGACCGGAATCCGGTCGCTTTTTTTTGTAAACCAAAATTTATCTATCAACTAACCAAAATGTTCTGGATATTAGGGCATTGTAACTTTAGAAGCGTACATATAAGCGTTGCTCATAGCCTGACGGGCAATCTTGCTTGTGTTAAAAGGAATGTCATTGATGTATGGTTCTGGCTGCATTGCAAATTGCTGCTTCATGGCTTCGCAACAGTGATAATTTGCTACAACCAAAGCCGTATTGAAAGGAATATCGTCAATATATGCTTCTTCTTTCAAAACCAACCCGGAACGACTTAAAGAGGCTTTTTGCAAACTATCGAAAATGCTGGCAGTGTTAAACGGAATGTCATCTATGTAGGCTTCTTCCTGCATTTGAAACTGATCGGTTGTTGATGCAGTTACTGAAAAAGAAGTGATCGAAATAAAGCTGATCAAAATGGCGGCGATGGTATTTTTTGTTTTCATGACTAAGTGTTTTTAAAGATCGTTGTTTGAACTAATATTAACCAAGGTCGTGCCAAAAGTTATTAAACATTGTTTATCAGGTTTTTATATTAATTTTTATACCGATAAACCGATCGTATTTCTGTGCGGTTGTGATACAATTTTGTTCGCTTGCGAACATATATCATGTTATTAATTTGCTAAATTTTCGTTTTTTACCCAAAGAAAGTAGGAACCATCGAGAAGATGACATTTGAAGCTTTCGTCATGAGCCAAAAGACTGTTTTTTTGTTAAATGACCACATTCGCTTACTTTTGTCATCAATACAATGCTGGTGAAAAAAATTCTGGTCATTCGTTTCAGTTCAATTGGCGATATCGTACTTACAACGCCCGTAATCCGTTGCCTGAAAAAACAATTGCAGGCCGAAGTTCATGTATTGACCAGAAAAAGCAACCGCAACATATTCGTCTCCAATCCATATGTCGATCAGGTTCATGCTTACGAAAACAGTTTATCAGAGGTTATCCCTGTCCTGAAAAAAGAAAATTACGACCACATCGTCGACTTGCACAAAAACCTGAGGTCTTTTCGAGTACGACTTACCTTGAAGAGGCCTGCAAGTAGTTTTCCTAAACTGAATGTGCAGAAATACCTACTTGTCAACTTCAAGATCAACCGAATGCCTGCCGTTCACATTGTGGACCGGTATTTTGAGGCCGTTAAGCCGCTGGGCGTAATAAATGATAGCTTAGGACTCGATTATTTCATCCCTGAGCAGGATCAGTTGCAGCATGTGGATCTTCCGGAAGCTTTCAGAAACGGCTTTGTTGCGGTCGTAGTTGGCGGCAAGCACGCCACAAAAGTACTTCCTGCCGAAAAAGTCATTGATGTTTGTCGCCATTTATCTTGTCCGGTAGTATTATTGGGGGGACCCGAAGATGCTAAAATGGCTGATAATATTGCAAATCAGTTGGGCAGGGTTTGGAATAGTTGTGGTTTATTGAATCTGAATCAGTCTGCTTCCATTCTAAAGCTTGCCAAAAGTGTACTCACCAACGATACCGGGCTGATGCACATCGCAGCAGCTTTCCACAAGCCCATCGTTTCTGTTTGGGGAAATACCATCCCTGAACTCGGCATGTATCCTTACCTTCCATCTGCAGGTGATCAGTCAGTCATTATCGAAAATAAATCACTGAAGTGCAGGCCTTGCAGCAAAATTGGCTTCCAAAAATGTCCAAAAGCACACTTCAAATGCATGCTTGATCTTAATCCACATCAAATCGCTGATGCCGTTACACGTCTTAGCCAATCGACACAAAAGGATTGCTGATTTTTTCGCTTCCAATCGTTGTTTCAGGCCCGTGACCCGGATAAACAATCGTGTGCTCCGGCAATACAAACAGCTTTTCCCAAATACTGCTTTTCAGCAGGTCGTAATCGCCACCCGGCAAGTCAGTCCGGCCAATACTTTGATAAAAAAGCACATCGCCAGCCACTACAAAAGGAGTTTTTTCATCATAAAAACAAACACTGCCATCCGCGTGTCCGGGTGCATGCAACACCTTCAGGCTGCTGTTTCCGAAATGCAAAATCTGTCCATCAGCCAAATCTTTTGCAGGTTGAACAACCTTGTTAAGCTGAAGTCCAAAGGATTCAGCATAAGCATGAGCATTTTCCAGGTACCTGAGTCCATCAGGATGTG
This sequence comes from Bacteroidales bacterium UBA5536, assembly GCA_002426795.1. Lineage (GTDB taxonomy): Bacteria > Bacteroidota > Bacteroidia > Bacteroidales > F082 > UBA5536. The sequence goes on along the minus strand of DINQ01000020.1, from coordinate 121,655 downwards.
CCATCAGGGACAACCCATATTTCTCAGCTACAAATCCGTTTCCTAAAACATGGTCAATATGGGTGTGTGTGCTGAGTAGCAGCACCGGTTTTAGCTTTTGCTCCAGTATGAAAGTGCTCAGTTGCTTTTCTTCGTCAGAGGATGAACAGGCAGCATCGACGATGGCGCATTCGCCGGTTTCATCGAACAGAATATAGGTATTAACCTGAAAAGCATTAAATACGAGTCGTTTAATATGTATCATAGCAATTTGAATCTGATAAGTTTTCGTGCTGAATATGGGCAAAAATAGCATTTTATGGCAAGTAAGCATGTGATTGCTCTGCGCGAAAAATAGTACTTTAGCCCCACCGAATTCATCTTGTCATGCGCCCCAATCTGATTGAAAAATATAACAGCAACACAAACAGGCTATTTTCCGCCAGGAAAGTCCTGTTGTTTGGCATGCTTTTGATGTTCGGTATCAATCCAATATCGGCGCAGTTTTACAACGGGTCGAACATGACCTTCGGGAAAAACAGGGTGCAGTGGGACAACACCATTTGGACATTTTACCGCTTCGATGATTTTGACACCTATTTTTATTTGAACGGAAAAGAATTGGCACTCTACACAACTGATTATGCCCGTCAACAGATCCCTTTGCTCGAACGTCAGCTCCAAAGCACCCTCGACGAAAAAATCCAGTTTATCATTTTCAACAGCCTGAGCGACTATAAACAAAGTAATATTGGCTTATCAGCAGAACAAGAGTTTAATACAGGCGGAATCACGCAAATTCTTGGCACCAAAGTGGTCGTGTATTTCGACGGTAATTATGTACATTTCGAGCAGCAGATTCGGGCCGGAATTGCCGAAATGCTCATCAATCAGCTGATGTTTGGTGGCAGTATTGGCTCACAAATCCGGAACACGGCCCTGTTTACACTTCCCGACTGGTATAAGAATGGCATCTTGTCTTTTCTTTCAGAGGAATGGGACAGCAGGCTTGACGACAGGCTCCGTGAAGGTGTCACTTCGGGGCGCTATAAAAAACTCAATAAACTTGCAGGAGAAGATGCATTGATTGCCGGACATTCATTTTGGAGATACATCAATGAAATATATGGGCCATCAGCAGTTCCTGATATTCTGCACATGACGCAGATGAGCAGGAATGTCCAAAACGGTTTTCTTTACGTCACTGGCGTTCGCTATAAAACCCTGATCAGCAATTGGTACAGTCATTATCAATCGGTTTATGAGCAGCAGAATGCCCAGCTGCCAGCGAATGTTATTCCTTTAAAATACAGAACATACCGCACTTTCGAGCGTCCTTCGATGAGTCCGGATGGCAATCATTTTGTGTTTGTCACAAATGATGAAGGCAAACTTCGTCTGTGGTGGATGGATTTGAAAACAGGTAAAAAAAGAAAACTCTACAAGACTGGCTTTAGTTCCGACGACAAAATCGACAATAGCTATCCACTGATTGCCTGGCATCCAAGTAGCCGATTTTTTACTTTTCTCACTGAAGAAAAGGGAAAGATATTGCTGCACTTTTATAACCTCGATGACGGAACTGTGGACGAACGCAACCTGTTCGATTTTCAAAAAGTAAGTTCGATTTCATTTGCAGCTTCAGGCAGTAAAATGGTTTTTGCGGCCACACGACAAGGTAAGCCTGATATTTACATTTACGATCTTCCATCCAATACTTCCGAACAGATAACAGATGACTATTACACTGATCTTGATCCTGTTTTTGCTGCAAGTGACAAGCGCATCATCTTTAGTTCAAACAGACCTGGCGACACCTTACAAAATCAGACCAAAAGACCCATTGGCCAGTCGACACGTTTCGATTTGTTTTCATACGATCTAACAAAGCGGGACATGGCGCTCCAACGCATCGATGCTTCACCCGCTTCGAGTGAAATAAAACCACTTACAAAAGGCACTGACGGGATCTACTACCTAAGCGATCGAAATGGCTTTTTTAACTTGTATGAAGCCCGCTTCGACAGCGCAATCAGTTTTGTGGATACCACCATCCATTATCGCTATTTTACGCACAACCAAATGCTTACTAACTATACGACAAGCATCCTCGAGTATAGCAATATTGCCGAAGACGGTTCAATGGTGGCATTGATGCGACGCAAAAACAAACAACAGCTATTTCAAATTCCACAGCAAATGCTCCTGGCCGGAGAAACTACTTCAGCAGAACTCACTTCTTTTGCACAGGAAAGGCTTAACAAACTCACACCAAAAGTTGATGATTCAACAGCCACTAAAGTCCAAATACGAGAAAGAAAACGGTTTAAAATGCTTTACAGGCCGGTGCAGGTTAACGACAGTCTGCAGCAAACACCTTTACCAGCCAGGCAGGGAGCTTTTGGCATCATGGGCGACCGTCGTACCGACCTCAGACAGTACGACCCCAATCAACTGCGCGAAAATGATACTGTTCAGCCTGAACCCAAACGCCGCAACTACTATGTTGAATATTTCTATGATGAATTGGTCACACAAGTTGATTTCACCTATATCAACTACAGTTACCAGGCCTTTTCAGGAGGTGGTTCTCCCATCTATCTCAATCCTGGTTTTAATGTTTTTCTGGGTGTTAACCTGACCGATCTGCTCGAAGATTACCGCATCAGTGGAGGGGTTCGACTCAACACTAACCTGATTAACAACGAATACGCAGTAAGTTTTAGCAACCTCAGAAAACGCCTCGACAAACATGTCATTTTGCACCGGCAAAGCGTTGAAAACCTAACCAACACCTTTATCAGCCGTACCCACTCACACGAAGCCTTCTATATGCTGAGCTGGCCATTTAATGAGGTATTAAGTCTCAGAGGCACTGCCATTTACCGAAACGATATGACTGTTTTTCTGGCAACCGATCAGGTAAACCTGAAAAAGCCTAATACCTACGAAAACTGGGGAGGTTTGCGCACCGAGTTGGTTTATGATAACAGCAAACAGATCGGGATGAACCTGCATACAGGAAGCCGGGGCAAAGTATTTGCAGAATATTTTCAGCTGATCGATGCTAAAAGCAGGAACTTTGTCGTGCTGGGCTTCGATTACCGCCATTACGAGAGAATCCATCGCAATTTTATCTGGGCCAACCGCATCGCCGGAAGCACCTCGCTGGGGACCGACAAGCTGATCTATTATATGGGAGGCGTTGACAACTGGCTCTTCCCAAGCTTCAACAGAGATACGCCCATCGATTTTGGGCAAAATTACATTTACCAAACACTAGCAACCAATATGCGGGGATTCAACCAAAATATCCGCAATGGTAACAGCTTTGTTGTGCTGAACAGCGAATTGCGTTTTCCGGTGTTCAGTTATTTGTTTCAAAACCCGATCAGCTCCGATTTTATCCGCAATTTCCAATTGGTAGCTTTTGGTGATTTGGGTACTGCATGGACTGGACTAAATCCTTACGATCCGTCTAATTCACTCTATACAAGCTATATCGAAAATGGCCCATTGACTATTTCAGTCGAAATACAAAAAGACCCGATTGTTGGTGGCCTCGGAACCGGTGTGCGCACAACCTTACTGGGTTATTTTGTGCGGGCTGACGTAGCCTGGGGTCTCGAAGACAGGGCCATTTCGAAACCCGTATTTTACCTTTCACTCAGTCTCGATTTTTAACCATGAAACAAACCATGACTGTCTCAACAATTCTTGTACTCATCATCATCGGCCTCATTGCAGGCATCTTTAGCGGGCTCATCGGAATTGGTGGTGCATTGATCATTATTCCTGCACTCATTTTATTCCTCCACATGGATCAATACAGCGCACAGGGAACGAGCCTGGCGATCATGTTGCCTCCCATCGGATTGATGGCCGCATTTAATTATTACAAAGCTGGCGCACTTAACCTGAAATATGCGATGGTGATTGCCGCGGCCTTTTTTGTCGGAGGATATCTCGGCTCACGTTTCGCACTCAGCATTCCGGTCGAAATTTTACGTAAAATTTTTGCACTGGTACTTATTGTTATTGCTATCAGAATGTTGTGGATGAAAACAGGCTGATAACTGCCTCGTGCCAAAATTGATGAATTGCAAAACTATTTTTTTTTAGAAATCGGCGAATCGATCAAAAAGGCTTGACTGGCTTTGGCTGCACGACTTATTAACAACTTTTCGTTGAAAAATTGAACCCAGATCAACACAAATTGTATTGTATCTTGCAGAGCATTTTAGCAACCAGCAAACATTTATTAAAAAATTGTCTAACAAAGGCTTAACGAACTGCCATACACAAATTAAAGGATTAAGGAAAATGGAAAACAACCTGTTTGCAAGTCTGGAAACATCTGTAAAACAAGACAAAAGCAGTACTTTTTACGAAAAAGTTCTCGAAAGCAGAACCAGACCTGAACTGGACGAAAAAGCGGGCAATAGTCCAGTTGAACAGCAATCAGCTGCTCAACAAGACGAGGAAAGCAAACCAAAGCTTCCACACCAAAAATATACACATGAAGAAGTATTAGAAGCTGCCACTGAGTATTTTAAAGGGGATGTTTTGGCTGCCAACGTCTGGATGAACAAATATGCCCTCAAAGACAGCGATGGCCACCTTTACGAACGCACACCCGATGACATGCACCGCAGGCTGGCAAGCGAAATAGCCAGAATTGAAAACAAATATCCTAATCCAGTTGATGAAGGCGAAATCTTTGAGGCCTTAAAAGATTTCAAATACATTGTTCCGCAAGGAAGCCCAATGGCCGGAATCGGAAATAATTTTCAGGTATCCTCCTTGTCAAACTGCTTTGTTATTGGCAATGATGGAAACTCTGATTCTTATGGCGGCATTATGAAGATCGACCAGGAACAGGTGCAATTGATGAAACGCAGAGGCGGAGTGGGTCACGACCTTTCACACATCCGACCTACCGGTAGTCCGGTCAAAAACAGCGCACTCACTTCAACAGGCGTTGTGCCTTTTATGGAACGTTATTCAAATTCGACCCGTGAAGTGGCACAGGATGGCCGCAGAGGCGCTCTCATGTTGAGCATCAGCGTAAAACACCCCGATGCTGAGAAGTTTATCGACGCCAAACTTGAGCTGGGAAAAGTAACCGGAGCCAATGTCTCGGTCCGGATCACAGACGAATTTATGAAAGCTGTTGTTGAAGACACAACCTTTACACAACAGTATCCTATCGACTCACCCAACCCCTGGTTTGTTCAGGAAATTGAAGCCCGCAAGTTATGGGATAAAATCATCCACAATGCCTGGGCCTCAGCCGAACCAGGTGTGCTTTTCTGGGATACCATCATCCGCGAATCGATACCAGACTCATACGCGGATTTGGGATTCAAGACCCTTTCGACCAATCCATGTGGTGAAATACCACTTTGTGCCTATGACAGCTGCCGGTTATTGGCCATCAATTTATACAGTTACGTTGAAAATCCATTTACACCAGAAGCAAGTTTCAATGCCGAATTATTCACAAAACACGCCAGGCTTGCTCAGCGTATGATGGATGATATCGTAGACCTTGAAATTGAAAAGGTTGATGCGATTTTGGCTAAAATTGCTTCCGATCCCGAAGCTGAAGAGATCAAGCGCACTGAAATGAATCTGTGGAAAAATATCCGCAACAAAGCCTTGCAAGGTCGCCGGACCGGTATTGGCATCACAGCCGAAGGTGATATGCTTGCCGCTTTGGGAAAAATATATGGCACTGAAGAAGCGATCAGTTTCTCGACTGAGGTACATAAATTGCTGGCACTTGAAGTCTATCGTTCATCGGTTGATATGGCAGAAGAAAGAGGTGCATTCGGTGTTTTTGATGCCACCAAGGAAATTAACAACCCCTTTATTGCACGCATCAAAGAAGCTGATCCTGGTATTTACGACAAAATGGTTCATGTCGGCAGGCGTAACATCGCCATGCTGACCATTGCACCCACAGGCAGTGTAAGCATCTGTACACAAACTACTTCCGGTATCGAGCCCGTATTTATGGTATCGTATAAACGTCGCAGGAAAGTGAATCCAAACGACAAAAATGCAACGGTCAACTTTGTGGACGAAGTTGGAGATGCATGGGAAGAATACAATGTGTTCCATCCAAAATTTGAAACATGGCTTCAAGTTAACGGATACAATGTGGAAGACGTGAAAGCCTATGATGACGCCATGTTGAAAGAAGTTATCAAAAATTCACCTTATTATAAGGCCACTTCCAACGATATTGACTGGCTGAGTAAAGTGAAGATGCAAGGTGATATCCAGAAATGGGTCGACCACTCTATCAGTGTTACAGTGAATGTCCCGAACGATGCCACCGAAGACCTCGTAAGTCAAATCTACCAGACGGCCTGGGAAAGTGGTTGCAAAGGCATGACGATCTATCGTGATGGATCCCGCTCTGGTGTGTTGGTGAGTGCCGATGAAAAAAAATCTAAAGAAGCTGATAACGAGGAGTTTCACGAAACAAATGCACCTCCTAGACCTAAAAGACTGGAAGCTGACGTCGTCCGTTTCCAAAATAATTACGAAAAATGGATTGCTGTAGTTGGTAAACTCAATGGCAGACCTTATGAAATTTTCACCGGTAAAGCCGATGATTTCTTCCTGCCACCCTGGGTAGAAAACGGCCATGTGATCCGAGAAAAACACAAAAACGAAAAAGCCCGCTACGATTTCCAGTTTGAAGACAAGCAAGGATATAAAGTAACCATCGAGGGACTTTCGCGTTCCTTTGATAAAGAATTCTGGAATTATGCCAAGCTCATCTCAGGCATTCTGCGTCATGGCATGCCTTTACCTTATGTGATTGAGTTGGTCCAAAATCTCACCCTCGACGACGACAGCATTAACACCTGGAAAAATGGCGTTGTGCGCGGACTTAAACGCTATATCCCTGATGGCACAAAAGCCGATGGAAAAACCTGTCCTGAATGCGGATCCGGAGAAAGCCTGATCTACCAGGATGGCTGTTTAACCTGTAATTCGTGTGGATATTCAAAATGTAGCTAGTTCAGCTTTTTTGGAATGAATACAGTAAAAGGAGGCTTTTCACGAAGCTTCCTTTTTTTAAAATCGTTTTTTGTGGTAATCGTAGGTCTGTGATTCCCGAAATGCCCTGATTTTCTGAGCGACATACAAAAATATCGCCAACTCTTGATTGCCAAACCAGGTTATAGCTTCGGGCTCATTATTCACTGCATCTGCCAAACTAGCCAATAAAACAAACTGATGTTCGATAAGCCACATTTTTGCTTTCACCTGTTTATCTACGGCTCCGTCAAAGGCAGCCAAATGAAAAAACCGATGTTGCATGAGCCAGTTGAAAGCCTCGTCACTGCCCCTGATTGCGCTACTTAGAGCAGCCAACTCTGGATACCCATTTTCGAGCAACCAGGCGTGGAATTGCTCCTGATCTGAAAAGGTCTCGGCAAATGCCATTAAAATTTTGATCGGATATTGCTGCATAGTTTGATTCAGGCAAAAACACTTGCAGGTAAGCCTGCTGACCGCACGCGTTGAGCAATGATTTCAAGCTCTGACTCGGGCACTTTTTCAAGTCCTTCTTCAGGAGTTTCCCGCTCGATGGCATAAATCATCACTTCGAGTGGGTGAACTTCGAGCAACAGCCGCAGCCAGGCATCAATTTCTTCAATTTTTGTATTATCGACGTCCTGTCCGTTATATTTTCCTCTAAGGAAGAGGCTTTGAATAATCAACTTTCCGTTGAATTGTTTGAGTTGCTTAACATATTCACTCAATCTAAAAGCCTTCAACGGCATGTTGATCTTCCGGATGATTTCTTCTGTCCCGCCATCTAGTTTCAGCATCACTTTATCTGCCTTCATCAATGCCTCAGTTATACCAGATTTATGCAGCATACTTCCATTCGAAAGCACACTCACCAATGCCTTGGGCGCAAATTGGTTGCGAAGAGAGATCGTCAGATCAATTATTTCAGCAAAATTAGGGTGCATAGTAGGCTCGCCATTACCAGCAAAGGTTATGCTGTCGGGTTCCATATCTGTTCCGGATAATTCCTGAAGCTTTTGTTCCAAAACCACGGCAAGATCTTGTGCATTGGGCAGCTCAATCCGCATGCCACTGCGGTTTTTCGTCCAGCCACACTCACAATAAATACAATTATAACTGCAAAATTTGGCGTGCAATGGCAAAAGGTTGATGCCCAGCGATACACCCAGACGCCGGCTACGCACCGGTCCAAAAATCATTTCATCAAAAAGGAAACCGCCCATCTTGTTTTTTGAACAAAAGTAAGTCTATTCAGCCTACAAGGCAAAAGTCGGTTTACCGAATTAGTCAATCATCAGGACTAGGTACTTTGAAGCACTCCAGAAATCATCGGGATGAACGATGTACAGGCTATCGATGGTTTTTGCACCATCTTCGCCCAGGGTGTAACTGCCAGCCGGATGAATACTTAGCAATTGCGCTTTTTTACTGAAAACGGGCAATGCACGCAAATCACGCAAGTCAGCCTTGGTGAACAGACTTTTGTCAAAATTTTCGTTCACTTTACTCGATTTACCCAGTCCGATGAAACCACCTTCTTTTGTAACAATTTGCTGCTCCTGAAGATTCTTTCGTGTACCAATGATGTAGTAAACAGTATTAAGTTCAAGCACTTTTGCTTCAATCTGAGCAGCTCTTTCACGGTTGATGGCTTCCTTCTGCTCCAGGTTAACTTCAAGATCACGAATCTGAACATTTTTTCCGGCCAGTTCTTCTTTCAACAGACTGATTTCGGCATCTTTCGATTGGATCTGGTAGTTCAGATTCGCAATCATTTTCTCCAGTTCGGCATTTTTCAGGCCGGCATTCTTGAGCTGATTTTGCAATTTGGCTACGATCGCCCGATTCTTAATCAGGAGATTATAAATGGCGTCAATATCGCGGTTGATTTGGTCTTCCTTTTTCAGCTTCAGCTCAGGATTGGATTCGGAACTGATATCGCTGATCATTTGCTCTTTCTGTTTGATCGAGTCCAGATTGGCCTGAATGGCATTGAATGCCTTGACGTATTCCATCGAAAAAGCATCCTTTTCTGTACCCTGGGTAAGCAGGCTGTCATTGGTTGATTTCAATCGCTCGATCTCTTTTTTGTACTTTTCGGTACAGGATGAAACAAGCAACAAAGTGACAAAAGGTAGAAAATAAAAAACAAACTTTTTCATGGATATGGACTTTAATTGAGGTACAAAGGTAGTATCAAAACCGCTCATGAGAGCTGCGTTTGAGAAATATTACTCCATTTTTAAACGATAGACCTACGCCTTAAATTGCCCCAATCTCCAAATTTGATATCTTGAAAAGAATCGCTACTTTTGACCTCATTGATTTCAAAAACCCTTGCAGCATGCCCCTTACAGAACAATTAACAAAGATGATCCTCATTCGCAATGTTGAATTATATAATCCTGATTTCATGGGTAAACATGATGTGTTGATTGCCGGAGGCAAAATCATCTCCGTTCTACCACATATCGAAGAACTCAGTTCAGCTTTGGCCGATACAATTGACGCATCAGGCATGATGATGGTGCCTGGGTTTATTGATGCGCACGTACACATCGCAGGTGCCGGAGGCGAGGGAGGCCCTTCGACCCGCACGCCTGAAATGCAACTTTCGCATATGATAGAAGCTGGTGTAACCTCAGTTGTTGGTTGTTTGGGCACTGATGGCTTTACGCGTAGCTTCGAATCAGTATTGATGAAGGTGAAATCACTGCGCGAGCAGGGAGTTTCGGCCTGGATGTATGCCGGGGCATATCAGGTGCCCACTCCCACACTAACTGGTGATGTAGGACGCGACCTCAGCCTGGTTGACGAAGTGATTGGTGTTGGCGAAATTGCACTCTCAGATCACCGCTCTTCGCATCCTACCATCGACGAGCTGATCCACCTCACCGCACATGCACGAGTTGGCGGTATGCTTGGTGGAAAAGCCGGCATTTTAAATATTCACATGGGCGACGCACAAAATCCATTTGCACCTCTTTACGAAGTGGCATTGCGAAGCGAGTTGAAACTCACACAGTTTCTGCCAACCCACTGCAACCGAAACCACTACATTTTTGAAGATGCGAAACAATTCGGCAAGAAAGGTTATGTAGATGTTACAACCAGCTCTTATCCCTATTTTGCTGATATTGAAGTAAAACCTTCGACAGCTGTAAAAGGGTTTCTGGAGGCCGGTGTACCAGCTGAACACATCACCATGACTTCAGATGCCTTTGGTTCGCTTCCACACTTTGATGAAAAAGGGAATTTGGTTCGATTGGAAATGGGTTTGTTGAAATCGCTGTACGATGAGTGGGTCGACCTGATCAAACGCGAAAAAATCGCCATTTCCACCGCTCTGCAAACAATCACATCAAACCCGGCCCGAATTCTCAAGCTTCGGCAGAAAGGGCAAATTTCTGCCGGCAAAGATGCCGATCTTCTTTTGATTGATTCAAATTTTAACCTCAAATCGGTCATGGCCATGGGCCAGTGGATGATGCTGGATGGTCAAGTGGTCCGCAAAGGACCTTACGAAAAATAAGGTTTTTAACTTCTTTATTGGTCCTCATCAGATGCCGCTTACGTGTTTTGGCTTTTAAAGGTGTATAAGTATTGAGGCATAGCAAACGACTATGCATTTGTAAAACCAAATCAATCAATACTTATGAAAAAAAATCTACTTTTTATGGCCATAGCCATGACCTTTGTCCTTACATCATTGGGGCAATCAATGCCAAACAGCTGGTTTACCGATATGGTAAATCCAGGAATCGACCTTAGCCTTTTCCCCGACACCGAAACTGTTTTTAGCGGAGATTTCAGTTGCAAAGCGGTTCTTGAACAAGCAGAAGTTCCCTATCTTTTCTCGTTCAACTACCCTGTTACCGAAGGTGAAAATTATACTTTCTCCCTTATGGTACTCGATGATGAACCCAGAGCACGCATTAAGGTGTATGCCGAGTTTTATGATGCAGATGGAAATGATATCTACGGCGAAGTACCTGTTTACAGCGAAGACCAAGCCGGTTGGAGTCAAATTAGCTGGTCGGGTGTTGTGCCCGGAGGTGCTGTGGAAGGTTATGTTTGGGTCAAATTTTACGACCAGGATGGCTTTGTTGACGAAGCAATTATTTACCTCGATGATGTGCATTTTGATGTTGATGGAATCAACCGGGTTGCCAATGGCAGTTTCGAACTTTGGGATGGTGTTGGTATTGGAGAAGCAGAACAAGCTGCTTTGCAGGTGTTTCCAAATCCTTTCAATAATGTTTTGCAGATTCAGTCAGCGGAAAAATGCCAGGTGCTGTTAAGAACTGTTTTAGGTCAGGTTGTATTGCAAACTGAAAACGCTATGATACACAAAGTGGAAACTTCAAGCTTAAACAGTGGTTTCTATTTTGTAACAGTGATACAAAACAATAAGCCCATCTATACCCAAAAGATGATCAAACAATAAAAAACTGGTAAACAAAGGTTTGGAAAAGGATCTCTGCTGAAGATCCTTTTTCTATTTAGGGATAACGCTAAATGTTTGACCTGGTAGATACACGCCAAGTTCGAGTCCGGTAGTGCCCAGTAGTCCGTTCTGCTCAGTTTTAATTTTATTTCGGTTCTGTAGCACAACTACCTGCGATTGGCCTCTTACAGTCGCAATTTCTCCCTCAACGAGAATTGCTGTTGATTCATCTATGCCAATCAATAAATAATCAGGATTTTCAATCGCTGCTGCGATCAGTCTGTTCATCCGCATTCTTTTTATAAAATGCTGATCGATAATGGCGGTGGGCAGCAATCCCAGGCCTTCACCAATCTCAATATTTTCAGCCTCTATGCTTCGGTATTCTCCAGTATATTCCGGGTGTTTTAGTTCGTTTCCGGTAATCATCTTTTTGCTTTGAACTGCCGCTCCTGCGCTTGTTCCGGCAATCAGAGCCCCGTTTTGGTAAGCATCGATAATAGCCTGATGCAAAGGGGAGTTTTTTACAATTTTCATCAATATATTTTGATCGCCTCCGGAGATATAAATCAGTTTGGCCTGTCGCAATGAATCCAGCTTGGCAGCTGTCATTTCATCCCTGTTTTGCAAGTTGAAATTAACCCAACTTGCAAATCCTTCACGTTCAAATGATTGTCTTGCGTAGTAAAATGCTGAGTCGGGTTCGCTGCTGGCCATGGGAAGGATAACTCCATAATCAGTCGTTGGATGTACATTTGCCAACTGAATGATTTCCTGCACCATAGAGGCGGGTCGCTGGCCTCCACCGATAATGTAAAGCTTGCCGGCTGGAATCATTCTGGCCTCATTTTGAGCCGTTACACATGTTAGACTGCCAAAAACGAAAAACAAAGTTGAAGTAATAATAAATCTAAGTTTCATAACCGGAAGGTTCATTAAAGCCATTGAAAATTAAAGTCTCTTCTAGTGAAAAAATCCGTAGTTTTCACTTTATCAACAGTAAAACCAAGCAGAAAACCACCACCACCTGATCCGCATAGTTTAAGCGTAAATGGCTGATTTTTTGTCGATTGTCCAAAATATTCAGCAAAACCATCCGGAATCATTTTAGTCATTTCGTGGCGTTGAAATACAGCAATTTTGGTCAATGTCTCCATAAAGGCAGACTGGTCATTGCCAATCAACTGGTTTATTGCCAGATCGGTTGATGGAATATATACCTCATGCAAAGCACGATAAAACTTGTATTCGTGCAGCCGCTGCCGAAAATATTGTACCAAAGGCGCTGTAATGCCTGTGGATTTGGTGTCGAGCAGAAACACGGCTACTGCGACAGATCGCAGATTAGTGAGCGGATTGTCGATGACTTCAATTTTATTCTCCGGACCAATCAAAAGCGTTTCATTTAGGTAGCAGGCCAGAGGGTCAATGCCCGAACTAGAACCATGAAAAAACGATTCAGCCAGCGCAAACAAGCTTTTTAATAATGATAGTTTGGCAGGCAAAGATTTCCGGGAAAAACGATCGAAAACAGCAGCTACCAGGGCCCCTGAACTACCTGCACCATAGCCTTGAGGAATGTTGGAGTCGAAATAGAGTCCATTCTGGAGCTCATGTTGCAGCAACTGGAGGTCAAGTAGTTCTTTGAGCTGATCCTGTTTGCCAAGGTAAGCCGTAAACGCCAGCAAATGTTTGGATGAATCTCGATAAAAATCTGGGTTTTCGGTTTTATTATCAGTATACTTCCATTGTCCGGAAGCTGTGGTATAAGGCACTACAAGTCCTTTCGATCCACAGATGATACTGTATTCGCCAAAAAGCAGGATTTTACCAAAGTATTGCTTTTCCACAAACTCAGGTATTAAAATAATCTGGAAGGCCCTTCACCCACATGGTCATCAATCCACTGATTTTCATGTGTATAAGAAAGCAAACTTTCGTTGATGAATTGAAGCACCTGCTCCCGCACATCATCGGGATACAATAAATGCAGGTTGGGTCCGGCATCAAGTGTAAAACAAACCGGTACTTTTTGCTCGTTTCTAAACCGTTTCACAGCAGCCATTACTGCCAGTGAGTTTGGCTGCATAAGTAAAAATGAAGGCTGCGAGGTCATCATGAGGGCATGTAGTTGCAAAGCTTCAGCTTCTGTGATTCGCATAAAAGTTTCTAAGTCGCCCTTTTGCAATGCCTGAATAAGAACTTCGGTGTTTTGTATGGCCTGTTGATACCTTACGTCAGCAAAGGGATTGTTTACCATCAAGTTATGCCCTACTCTGCTCGAAACCTCTTTTTTTTCAGCACTGATGATAAGGATGCTATCGTGGTAACCAGCAAAAACAGGATGCAAGGCTTGCGCCATTGGCACAGCAAATTGGTCATCGCTCTCTTCAAGCGCTTCGGTTTTTCCCCACAAGGATGCTTGTGGATAAACAGAACGCGAAGCACTACCTGAGCCCAATCGGGCAAAATAGGATGCTTTTTTGAGGTCGATGGGCTGATTTGTCGCTTTCGATTCAATCTCGAGCAATGCCATCACCAGTGCACTCATCGAAGAGGCACTTGAGGCAATACCCGATGAATGCGGAAAAGTATTATTACTGTGAATCGTTAATGATAGCTGGTTAAGAAAAGGAAAATAGGGCAAAATACTTTCAAGAAAACGTTTTACCTTAACGCCAAACAATTCATTCTCCACCCCTTCAAAGAAAAATTTCATCTGTAACTGTTCCCCTGAATGAACCGAATAATCTATCGTGGTTTCTGTGCGTGAAGTGTTCAGCGTAAAACTCACAGAGGGATTGTTTGGCAGCTGATTTCCATGTTTTCCCCAGTACTTAACCAATGCGATATTCGAAGGACTCTGCCACCCAACTCGACCATAAAAATTTTCAGTCAAGGTCCTAACGGCATCCTGCAGCCACTGCTGTTCAAACTTATTTTTCAAAGGATTTGATTTTTATCAGTTGATCAAAGGTAAAAAATGTTTTTAAGCCCTTGGCTGCAAAGTAATCTTTCACTTCTCTTTCAGGCCATTCACTCATGGCCAGGATGAAATCACCTCCCCAGGCTCCAAGTGATTTTATGGTTCCGCTGAAATCCGGAAATTGCATTTTAACCGGTTCTTTTCCAAGTATTGCAGCAATCAGTTGCTCGTGTTTTTCGATCAGTTTGCAGCCATATTCGAAGCTGTTGGTCGAAACCAAATTCTCGGTGATGTCGTTGATTTGTTGAATAGAATCGGCCAGATTGTTGTCGTCAGACATATCTTTGAAAGCCTGAACACTAATAGCAGAATCCTGTTTCTTACCCAGATAAACAAAAAACATTTTATCCCTATAAGTTGGCCGAAAAGCCACTTCTTCAATAGATGGCCTAAGCTTATCCAGTTGATATACAATAGGATTTTCAGCAAATGCGCATGCTACATCATATCCTGAGCCGCCAATAGAAAGCTGCAGCAAGGTATACGGATTGATTTTGGCCCAGCTTGCCAGATTAGCGATGAGCGTTGAACTGCTTCCAAAACCCCATTCGGGTTCAAAATCGAGCTGGGTTTCGATTATGTATTTTTTTTCTGACTGGAAGTGTCCTGGTGCAAGCAGGTTTAGTGTCTGGAGTATCAGCTGGAGCTTCGCAGCTTTCTTTTTGTCATCCGTGGCAGTAATATCCAAATCCGGAAGCGAAAAATGTGCCCTGAACCAATCCCTGCCAGGTGCTTTTGCCAGCCAGATGATCTGTGGTTGGTCGTCAGGAAATTCATTAATCTGTAGCGATTGCCCCAATTTTACAGGAAGAGCAAGCGCCCTGGCACCGCGTAGAACCAAATACTCGCCAGTGATCAGCAGTTTTCCATTAGCCTTAAATAAGAGTGTTTGCTGCACTTTATTTCCTCAATGAAGCGATGTATTGCCCAACACTCGAGAAAGACACTTTTTGGTCCTTAAAATGTTCGACTGCCGCTGATTTCTCGGCTTCGCTGGCTTTGAAATGGTTGAGAATATTGAAGAGATGCATCTTCATATGTCCGGCCTGAATTCCTTTGGTTGTAAGCGATTTAACTGCTGCAAAGTTGTTGGCCAACCCCATTACCGCAGCAATGGACATCAGCTCAGGAGCGCTTGGGTTTCCAAGCATCTCGAGCGATTGTTTAGCCAAGGGATGCAAGCTGGTCAGTCCGCCAACGGTACCCATTGCAAGGGGAACTTCAAGTATAAACCTGAAACGATTTTCTTCAATTTCCACTTTAGATAAACTCTGGTAGCGACCGTTGCGCGCAGCAAAAGTATGTCCGGCGGCTTCGATAGCCCTGAAGTCATTGCCGGTAGCAATGGCAACGGCATCAATTCCATTGTAAATTCCTTTGTTGTGTGTGGTTGCACGATAAACGTCAACTTGGGCAATATTGACAGCTTTTTCAAATTTCCGTGCAAAGGCTTCGCCACTCAAGCTCTCGTCAACGTTTTCAAGAGCATCGAAGTCGCATTCAACCCAAACCTTCACGGTACATTCGGGGGTGTAATTTGACAAGATAGCCATGATAATTTCAACCTGACGCTCTTCGGCCGAAAGTTGTACCTGCTCGTTCATAAAAGCACGCAAAGTCTGACCAAATTCTTCTAGCACCGAATTGATGAAATTGGCGCCCATCGAGTCACGTGTGTCAAATTTAACCATCAGCTGATAATAGTTGTCTATCTCAGCAGTCATGTCAATCAGCTCAATATCAACGATTCCACCTCCGCGTTTTTCCATGTTGGCGGTAATATGCTTCACCGATTCAATCAATCGTTCTTTGAGTGTGGGCATGAGGTTGAACAAGGTAATGGTGTTTCCCGACCAGGAAAAATGCACCTGTCCAATTTTTTTAGTATCAATTATTTCTGCATGAAAACCACCTCTTTCGCTCCAGAATTTCGCTGCAGCAGAGGCGGCTGCCACTACTGAACTTTCCTCAATTACCATGGGAACGAGATAATTGTGGCCGTTGATGATAACATTGGGCGAAATGCCGTATGGAATGTAGAAATTGGTGATGGTATTTTCAGAAAACTCATCGAAAAGTTTTTGTTGAGATTCGTCGATATGCCAAAAGCTTTTCAGCAAACTAACTACCTCACCAGGGTTTTCAAAATATTCGGCAACAAGCTTAAGTTTTTCTTCCTTAAGGAGTTTCGAAAACCCTTTAATAATAATATCACGTTTTCTAGTCATTGTTCGGCCATTGTGTCATTGATTGTCTGCGTCACAACTAATGAACAAAGTAACGGAATAAAAGTTTAACTGTCAAATTGTTCACTGCAAACTTTATTACCAAATATCTTCTTGTGGCTTGGGTTCAGGCTTCATTTTCTCAATGAGAAAAGCACTCCACTGGTCGACATATTCTGCTACCTGATCCAAATAATCCTCCCAACGCGGGTCGTATGCAGGATCATCCTTGTCGAGCCATTTTTCAATTTCGAAGCGTGATGCCGTTTTCATCAGCAACTCCGTAATAGTATATCGGTATTTATTGTCGCGTACCTCAATGGTGAATTCATAAATCACTGTTGGGCCAGCATGTTCCGTTCCGTCTTTATCGGTATATTTTAGACGGATTGTATGTTTTCCCATGATTTTTCCGGAAGGAGCATCACGCACGATGGTCACGCGAACGGGATCTTTATAATAGTCGTTCAGCCAATAAATAACCCTGTTGAAAAGGTCTTCCTTGGTTCCTTCTTCCTCGATCACCTGCTGAAACTTGATTTTACGTGTTTCCGCATCAAAAGGGATAGTTTTGTGTTGGGCTTTTAGTCCTGGTGTTACTGCAAAGAGCAGCATCAGAAGCCATGGATAAAATAGTTTGTTCATTTGGTCCTGATTTGGCGTTGACTGGTCTCTCACAAAAATACTTAATTTTCGGTTGGAGTGCCTGTTTTTTACCTCATGGAGTTAGTTTCAATAAAAAAACCGTTCCTCCACGAGAGAAACGGTTTTTTAAATAATTTATTGTCAAACGATTACATCATACCTGGCATGCCGCCGCCCATTGGAGGCATTGCGGGTGCTGAGGCATTTTCATCTTTGTGTTCAACGAGTACGCATTCGGTTGTGAGCAACATACCGGCAATTGAAGCAGCGTTTTCAAGAGCAACACGTGCTACTTTGGTAGGATCAATTACACCTGCTTCGAGGAGATTTTCGTATTTCTCGGAACGAGCATTGAACCCAAAGTCGCCTTTGCCTTCTTTCACGCGGTTTACAACAACTGAACCTTCGAGGCCTGCATTTTCAACGATTTGACGCAATGGTTCTTCCAAAGCACGTTTGATAATGGCAATACCTGTAGTTTCATCTTCGTTGTCACCTTTCATATTGGCAATAGCTTCGATAGCGCGGATGAATCCAACACCACCACCAGGAATGATACCTTCTTCGATTGCAGCGCGGGTTGCAGCCAATGCATCTTCGAAACGATCTTTCTTTTCTTTCATTTCTACTTCGCTGGCAGCACCAACATAAATCACAGCTACGCCACCTGCCAGTTTGGCAAGACGCTCCTGCAGTTTTTCTTTGTCATAGTCTGAAGTAGTTGTTTCGATGTGGCTCTTGATCTGAGCAACGCGTGCATCAATGGCTTCTTTCTGGCCACGGCCACTTACAATAGTAGTGTTGTCTTTGTCGATCACCACTTTTTCAGCTTCACCCAACATGTCGAGTGTAGCATCTTCGAGGCGATATCCTTTTTCTTCGCTGATAACAGTACCACCAGTTAAAACTGCGATATCTTCCAGCATTTCTTTTCTTCTGTCGCCAAAGCCAGGAGCTTTTACAGCTGCTACCTTCAACGAACCACGCAGACGGTTAACAACCAATGTAGCAAGCGCTTCGCTTTCAACATCTTCTGCAATAATGATGAGTGGTTTACCGGTTTGAAGAGCTTTTTCCAGGACAGGAAGCAAGTCTTTCATCACTGATACTTTCTTGTCGTAGATCAGGATAAAAGGATTTTCGTAAACGGCTTCCATTTTCTCAGCATTGGTTACAAAATAAGGAGAGATGTAACCACGGTCGAATTGCATACCTTCAACAACGTCGACGTAAGTTTCAATTCCTTTGGCTTCTTCAACTGTGATTACGCCTTCTTGTTTTACCTTGCCCATGGCTTCAGCAATCAAAGAACCAATGGTCATATCGTTGTTGGCAGAGATGGCAGCAACCTGCTCAATCTTTTCGTTGGTGTCACCCACTTTTTGTGTTTGAGCATGCAACGATTTGATGACTTCAGCAACAGCTTTATCAATACCTCTCTTGAGGTCCATTGGGTTAGCGCCTGCAGTAACATTTTTCAGTCCGGTAGTGATGATAGACTGAGCCAACACAGTTGCAGTTGTTGTTCCGTCGCCAGCGATATCGTTGGTTTTGGAGGCAACTTCTTTCACCATCTGGGCACCCATGTTTTCAACAGGGTCTTTCAGTTCTACTTCTTTGGCCACAGTAACACCGTCTTTGGTGATTTGTGGTGAACCATATGATTTTTCGATGATGACATTACGTCCTTTAGGGCCGAGTGTCACTTTCACTGCATTCGACAATGCATCGACGCCTTTTTTCAGGCTGTCGCGGGCTTCAAGATTAAATAAGATGTCTTTTGCCATTGTTTTATAATTTTTAGGTTAATTTCTAATTTTTAGATGATTGCGATAAGATCTGATTCGCGCATGATGAGGTAATCTTTTCCATCAATGGTAAATTCTGTTCCGGCATATTTACCATAAAGAACGGTTTCACCGGTTTTCACAGTGAGTGGTGCGTCTGGCAGACCAGGGCCAACAGCTACAACTGTGCCTCTTTGTGGTTTTTCTTTGGCTGTGTCAGGAATAATAATGCCGCTTGCAGTTTTTTGTTCTGCCATTGCAGGTTCAATCACAACTCTGTCGGCCAATGGCTTAATCGATAATTTTCCCATATTCAAATGTATTTTAAAGTTAAATCAATCATCATAACCTGTAGGATACAGGTGCTCATTCCTTGTCACATTTTGTGCCAAAGCCCGGAAACAAAAAAAATGTCAGAATGAAGTGACATTCTGACATTTTTTTAAAGTTTTTTAAGCTACTGATCGCTTACTCTTCGTTTTGATCGTCTGATGGAGGTGGCGTTTGGAAATCGACAGGTGTGGTGGTCTGGTCAATTTGCTCACGCAATTCGGTATCAAACTGAGCAGCATCTGGGCTGTATTTTGGAATTGCCATTGTAGCAGCAAGGCTCAAAACGAGCAATGCAATTGCCATGACCCAGGTAGCTTTTTCAAGGAAATCGGCAGTCTGACGAACGCCCATAAATTGATTTGAACTGGCAAAATTAGATGCCAATCCGCCACCTTTTGAGTTTTGCACCAATACTACAAGTCCTAATAAAATGCTGATAATCAGGATTAAAATAGAAATAAATACGTACATTGTCTTCGTTTTTAACGATTAATTCTTCTTGGCCTCTTCAATGAGGGCTGCAAAGTAAGCACTTTTTTCCGGATATTTCAAACTTAATTTTTCGTAGATTGAAATGGCCTTTTCAAAATGGCCTTGATTGAAATATATCTTCGCAAGTGTCTCACTCACAATATTTTCCTGGTCAACTACGCTGTTTGCAGCATAAGTAACAGGATTGTAAAACTCCGGTTTAGGGCGCGAAATACTGGGATTTTCGGCTATAAATGTCTCAATAATTTCTTTTTTCGACTTCGGCTGACCTGGTTTCGAGACTTTGGCCTCCTTTTTCTCGGCTTCAATTTCTCTGATTCGCTCGGCAACAATTCTTTTAAGTTCTTCAAGTGACCGGCGTTTGTTGTTTTCCTCATCAGTGTACTCTTCCTCCGCTTCGGGTTGTTCCGGCTGTTCGGGCAAATTTACAGGCTCAGATTGCTCTTCAACTGTTTCAACGACTATTTGTTCGGCTGCTTTTACAGTTTCCTGTTCAGCGCTCTCGACAGGCATTTCAGCTTGGGGCTCAACTATTGCTGGTTCTGGTGCAACAGGCGCTGTAGGTTCAACTTCTGGTTTTTGTTCTTCTTTTTTCGGTTCCTGAGGTTTTTGCTGCGCTTTGGCCTTTTTGGTGTATTCGTCAGGCAGGTCCGATACTTCTTTCAACAGGCCAATTTTGCGGATATGCAATCTCAGCAAATTCCGATCAGGAACAATACTGGCAGCCAGTTTGAGTTGGTTGTCGTAAACAATGTGGTTTTCTTTCAACATGTTCATGGCCAGCAAGGTTTGTGCAATGCCGCAGTAAGGAAATTGCGCAACAAGATCCGTTAAGCCATTCACGGATTCTTTATCCATGAGTTCGGGCTCCTTCAGAAAATGAATAAACGTTGCTTTGTCCATGGAGTATGCGTTACCAGTTGACAACCGATTTATTAAAAACATCTTCCACCAGGTTATCCACAATCTGCGTGATCAGATTATCCTTCACGCTGTTCAAATCTTGTTCGCTGGGGTAATCGATATATTGCGAAAACTTGGTCTCAAAGTTTTTTGTCTCGTCAAATTTATTAAAAAAACGAACATTCACAGTAATTGTCAATCGGTTTAATGCGGCGGTCTGGTCACTTTGGATTGCCACAGGCGAGGTGCGATAGTCAGAAATCTCACCCTCGAAAGCTAAATCTCCGTTTTGATCAACCATATTCAGGCTTGTCTGGTTCATAAACCTGTCGCGCAATGCCGTTGTGAAAGTGTTGCTCAGCAATGGTTCGACCAACATGGCATTATTGGGAAAATACTGCACCGAAACCGTTTTGGCTTCGGGCGGGATAGATGCCCCCGTGAAAGAATAGATCCCACATCCCGAAAATACAAGCAGCGATAATAAAATGATTATCAAAGAGTTGTAAATAAGTATTTTACGGGCAATCTGGTTCATATCATTACAAATTAATATTGTATTCTTTGATTTTCCGGTACAGGGTTCTTTCACTGATTCCAAGTTCTTTGGCGGCATTTTTCCGTTTCCCTTTGTACTTTTCGAGCGCTCTTTTGATCATGTCGATTTCAATTTTTTCTAGAGACAAATCATCATGAATGACTTCGCTTGGATGAATCTCGTTGTCATCATCGGCGTTTTGTATTTCTACATCCTGATAAGGCTGCTCAAACGCTTTAGTTTCGTTGACGAACTGACGAATCAGCTGCGCATTGTTTTGTTTTACCTCTTCCTCATCCATGCTGCTTTGCGTCGACAAGGCCGCAATGGTTTGACGCAACTCGAGGATATCCTTCTTCATGTCGAACAGCACCTTATACAGAATATCGCGTTCCGATAAATGCTCGTCTTCTTTTTCCCTTTTGTAAAGAATTGGCAAAGAAGTATTTGATTCAGCCGGGAGATACAAACGCAGTGTCTCTGCCGAAACCAGCTTTTCCTTTTCTATGATCGAAATCTGCTCTGTCACATTCTTGAGTTGCCTGATATTTCCGGGCCATCGATATGATTCGAGCATCCGCACGGCATCGGCAGTCAGTTGAAGTGACGGCATGCGGTATTTTTCGGCAAAATCTGACGCAAATTTCTTGAAAAGCATCAGTATGTCGTCTTTTCGTTCTCTTAGAGCAGGGATGATGATTGGAACGGTATTAAGTCGGTAAAATAAATCCTGGCGAAACTTTCCTTTTTCGATGGCCTCAGGAATATTGACATTGGTGGCAGCTACTACGCGCACATCTGTTTTAATTACCTTGGATGAACCAACCTTGAAAAACTCACCGGTTTCGAGTACCCTGAGTAACCTTACCTGCGTTGAAAGGGGCAATTCGGCAACTTCGTCAAGGAAAATGGTACCGCCATCCACTACTTCGAAATAGCCTTTTCGGGCTTCATGTGCGCCTGTAAACGAGCCTTTTTCATGGCCGAAAAGTTCCGAATCAATCGTTCCTTCGGGAATGGCACCACAGTTTACGGCAATGTATGGCCCGTGCTTGCGAGCGCTGGACTGGTGGATGATTTTCGGAAAAACTTCCTTTCCCGTACCACTTTCTCCCGTAATCAATACTGTCAGATCGGTTGGAGCCACCTGCACAGCTACCTGAATGGCACGTTCAAGATAGGTATCGTGCCCAATGATGCCAAAACGTTGTTTGATCGTTTGAATATCCATGCTGTTCTCCGTTTCGTTCTCTTTTAATTATACCACATTCAGCTGTTTAACTATCAACTAACGCAATGTAGCGTCAAGCTGTTGTTGTAATGCCTGAAAAATTTTCTGCATACTCTTTTCTATCACTTTGTCCGTCAGCGTTTTCTCTTTATCAAGCAAAATGAAGCTGGTAGCGTATGATTTCTTTCCCTGAGGAATTTTGTCACCTTCGTAAACATCAAAAAGGTTGATCGACTGCAACAAAGCAGGCTCAGCCCTGAAAGCGATGGCTTCAATTTCTTCAAATCTAGTTTTTTGATCTATCAGCAGTGCAAGGTCGCGCCTAACTGCCGGAAACTTTGGGACCGCTTCAAAACGTGCCAATTTCTGCCGCAAAAACTGCTTCGTGAGTTCAGTCCAATTGATCGAAGCGTAAAACACTGGTTTCCTGATATCAAATGGCTTGGTAGTTGCGGGGTTAAGCTGACCAGCCGCTGCAATCTGTATGTTATTGTACTGGTAACTGAGTCCGAATTCAAAAAACTGATCTTCTGACTCGCCAATTACGAACTGTTTGGTTTGAAATCCGAGTTTGTGCAAAATGCCCTCAACGATGAATTTCACATCAAAAAAATCGACTTCTACGTCAGCTCTGCTCCAGCTTTCTTCCTGCTTGTTTCCTGTTATCCACAGATCGAGGTGGGTCGATTCAGTATAAGGAGCCAGTGTGTTTTCCGCGGTTGCTTTTGCTGCAGGATTTAAGCGATATACCTTTCCAAATTCGTAAAACCTGAGGTTTGACATCTTTCTGTTTTGGTTATACGCGATAGACTCCAGGCCGCCAAAAAGCAAAGACTGGCGCATCACATCTAAATCGGTGCTGAGTGGATTAAGTATTTTTACACTGTGCTCAGCCTCAAAAGCAGGATGTTGCTGGACATACGCTGATTTGGTGAGCGAATTATTCATGATTTCGTAATAACCAGCAGCCGAAAGCATATCGGCAACCTGATGCTGCACTTTGTCAAGATCAACTCCACCACCTGCATTGATAGAGGCATTCAGCTTCTCGGGAATGTGAATGTTGTCATATCCATATACGCGTAAAACTTCTTCTACAAGATCGGCCGGCCGTGTAACATCAACCTTATACGTTGGTACTGTCACACTGACGGAAATTTCATCCTGACGAGTGACTGTAAGACCAAGATCGGTCAAAATGGACACAACCTGTTGTGGTTCGATTTGTTGTCCGGCCAGTTTGTTTACATAGTCGAATGTCAAATCAACCTTAACTTCTTCAACAGGCCTGGCCAATACATCCTTAATCTCAGATGAAATATTGCCACCGGCCACTTCTTTCATCAACATTGCAGCTCTTTTGAGGGCATAAACCGTGATGTTTGGATCGGCGCCTCTTTCGAACCGAAATGATGCATCTGTTTGCAGTCCATGATATTTGGATGTTTTCCTGATAGAACGGGCGTCAAAGCAAGCACTCTCCAGGAAAATAGAGGTGGTTTGGTCTGTGACACCAGAGTGCAATCCGCCAAAAACGCCACCAATGCACATGGGTTCTTCTGTATTGCAAATCATCAGATCGCCGGCGCTCAGTTTTCGTTCTGCCTCATCCAGCGTAACAAAGGGAGTGCCTTCAGGCATTGTCTTTACAATTACTTTTCCTCCTTTGATGGCTTTGGCATCGAAAGCATGCAATGGCTGACCTGTCTCGAAAAGGACAAAATTGGTCACGTCGACCACATTGTTGATGGGACGGATGCCCACTGCTTTCAGGCTGTTCTGCAGCCAATCAGGCGATGGACCAACGTGTAATCCTGAGATTGTGAGTCCGGAGTAACGCGGACAAGCCTCAGCATCCTCGACAATAACATCTATGTCTAGGTTGTGGTTTTCCACTTTAAAATCGTCGACTGAAGGATATTGCAGGCTGTATTTTTTTTCGCCTGCCCTGAAGTTGAGAACGGCAGCCAGATCGCGAGCCACACCAATATGAGAAGTAGCATCAGAGCGATTCGGAGTGAGTCCAATTTCAAAAACCTTGTCTTCACTCACCTCAAACAACTGCGCTGCTGCTTGTCCAACAGCAGTGGATTCAGGCAAAACCATGATCCCATCATGCGATGCACCCAGTCCGAGCTCATCCTCTGCACAGATCATCCCCTCGGAAACCTCACCGCGTATCTTGCTTTTTTTGATCTGGAACGAATTATCTCCGGAATATAAGGTCGTCCCGACGGTTGCTACCAGCACTTTCTGTCCGGCAGCCACATTTGGCGCACCACAAACAATCGAGAGTGGTTCTTCGCCACCTACATCAACTTTTGTCAGGCTCAGCCTGTCGGCATTCGGATGGCGCTCGCAACTGATGACATGTCCGGTGACGATGCCTCTGAGCGAACCTTTTACAGATTCGAAATTGAGTGTATCTTCCACCTCAAGGCCTGAGGAAGTAAGGGCCAATGCAACTTGCTCTGCGGGCAAATCAACCGCAAGGTATTTCTTAAGCCAGTTATATGAGATTTTCATTTTTCAGAAATTGATAAACAAATTATTATACCAATAAATCGCTAAAACGGCCTCAGTTTTTGAGTTTGAAAACTGATCCGGATAGCGTTTCGGCCTGCAAAATTACAGATAAAATGTCAAACTGTCATGTTTAATCAACCAATCTGGCTCCAATCGAACTGCTGTTTAAATATTTTTTCGAAATATCTCTTGGTAATTTGGTTCTCGGCTTTTAGTAAAGAAGGGTCTTCAACCAGTAATTCTGTGACAATCTGACGCACATGCCGGATGAGTTTCTCGTCTTTAAGGATGTTTCCGATGCGCATTTCGATCTGTCCCGACTGCCTTGTTCCCTGCGTTTCGCCCGGACCGCGAAGTTGCAGGTCAACTTCGGCTATCTCAAAACCATCGTTACTGTTAACCATGGTGGCCATTCGTTTTTTTCCGTCGTTTGTGAGTTTGTGGTCGGTCATGAGCAAACAATAGGATTGATCGGCCCCCCGCCCTACCCTGCCGCGCAGCTGATGTAACTGCGACAGGCCAAAACGGTCGGCATGTTCGATCACCATTACCGAGGCATTTGGGATATTAACCCCTACTTCAATCACCGTAGTTGCAACCATTATATGCGCCTGACCTTTGATAAAACGCTGCATTTCAAAATCTTTGTCCTCCGATTTCATTTGCCCGTGCACAACACAGATTCTGTATGTTGGTTCTGGAAAGTCGCGTAGCAGACTTTCGTAACCTTCCTGCAGGTTGATCAGATCGAGTTTTTCAGATTCATGGATCAAAGGATATACGATATAAATCTGCCGCCCTTCAGCTATTTGCTTGCGCATAAAACTGATCATTCTCAGGCGCTGACTATGATACAGGTGCATGGTTTTGATAGGCTTTCGCCCAGGTGGAAGTTCATCAATTTTCGATACATCAAGGTCGCCGTACTGAGTCATTGCCAATGTTCGTGGTATTGGTGTGGCCGTCATCACCAACATATGTGGCGGATGCTCTGTCTTTTCCCAAAAGCGGGCGCGTTGAGCAACTCCAAAACGATGTTGCTCATCGATGATGGTCAGTCCGAGATTTTGAAAAACTACTTTCTCCTCAATAAGTGCATGTGTGCCAATGATGATTTGAAGACTACCCTCCGCCAAAGCCGGGAAAAGTTTTTTGCGTTCGTTGTTTTTCGTAGAACCGGTCAGCAAGGCTATTGTAACAGGCATGTCGCCCAGCAACTCAGTTATCGTTTGAAAATGTTGGTTAGCAAGGATTTCTGTGGGCGCCATCAAAGCAGCCTGATAGCCGTTATCGAGCGCGAGCAGCATTATCATCAGAGCCACTATGGTTTTGCCGCTACCAACATCCCCCTGAAGCAGTCGGTTCATCTGCGTGCCACTCCCCAAATCAGTTCTGATCTCACGAATCACTCTTTTTTGTGCGTCCGTCAATGAAAAAGGCAAGTGATGGTTATAAAAATCATTGAAATAATCTCCGACTTTTGAAAATACTGCGCTTTTGATCAGGCGCTGTCGGTTATTCTTCTGGTGTAACAGCCGGAGCTGAAAAAAGAAATGCTCCTCGAACTTGAGGCGGTTAATAGCTTGCCTGAGGTGATGAGTATGAGTTGGCAGATGAATATTTTTGAAGGCCTCTGAGCGTGCAATTAATTGTTCTTTTTGAAGTATCGGTATTGGAAGTACTTCAGGAATCAGCTGGCTAACCTGCAAAACAAGCGTTTTCATGAGTTTTGCGATCTGCCGTGTTCCCAACCCATTATTCTTCAGGCTTTCGGTTGTGTTGTAAACTCCCTGCAGGCTCTCGCCAATGGTAATGTCATTCGGATTATAATCTTCAATCTCAGGGTGGACAAAATTGAATTGGTTATTAAAAACCGATGCTTTTCCAAATAAAACATATTGTTGTCCGGGCACAAAATGCGATTTCACCCACTTCAATCCCCTGAACCAGACCAAACCGATACTTCCCGACTGATCAGAAAAAGTAGCTGTTATGCGGGTTGTGCGGGTGCCGCCGTGCGACTGCATATTCGAAATTCGACCAACCAGCTGATAATAAACAGTATCATCGTTGATTTCGGAAACCTTGTGTATTTTACTTTTATCAATGTATCGGAACGGAAACTGATTTAGCAGATCTTCGAAAGTAAATACTCCCAATTCCTTGTTAAGCAGGGCTGCGCGCTTAGGCCCCACTCCTTTCAGAAACTCAATTTTATTTTCGAGTAGATTATTCACCTGCATTCCATTGTAATCGCATGAGCGAAGATACGAAGCTTCGGGCTATTGACCCTGTTCAAAGCTGGCAAAAAAAAACTCCGGCTTTCACCGGAGTTTTCATGAAAATCTTAACTGCTAGTATTCCCAAAGGTCTTGTTCAAAGTTAAAAATATCTTGTTTTACGCGTTCCGATTCGAGCAAAGCATCAAGACCAGTTGCATATTGCTGAATGGTACGGTCGTAAACATTTTCTTCCTTATAGATATAGCTGTCGAACATGCGCTTCCAGAACACTTCGTCGTAGGTGCGTTTTTCGGCAGAGTTGCGTCTATTGAACACTTCTGCTTTAGCCAGTACCTTACGTGCCTGTTCGTATGAAATCCAGAAGAGTGGCTGGGTAAATTCCTGTCCGTCTTTCTCAACCATCAACACCGGGCATAGTGCGATAATGCGCACCATGAGCTGTGAGCGTTGTTTATCGAAGTACCAATCTTCTTTCATACGCAAACGCAAAACCCTTGTTGGATCAAACTCTGAAACGATAACAGTGTCGTACTCATCATATGGTGGCGTCGATCTTTTGAGCGTTACATAGCTCGTATCAGTTTGTCTGGCAATTACCTGGCTATATGAGATAGGCGAAAGCAATTCGTCGGTAGGACTCACATCGTAAGCTACAAAAGCATTTTCTTTCAATCCATCAAGAACAACATTGATAAAACTTCTCCAGTTATTATGCGAAATAGTTGGATAATAGAAGGACTGATTGATTTTCTGGCGGAAATCGATTTCACGCCAAACGCGCTTTTGCCACATCACATCTGCCTGACGGATGGGTGGGAATGGAATGGGGTCGCGATCGACAGTGCCGTCGTCAGCAAACAAACCATCTACCGGTTTTTCGTCCAGGATTTGAGCCGAAAGCATTTGTGAAGCGCCAAGCAGCAGCGCAAACACAAACAGCGAGATGATACTTTTTTTCATGATTTCTCCTGGTATTTTACTATTTAATTTCAAGGTTAATCGGGTTTAGGGTACGCATCACACCATCGGGACCTTTTGCCTGAATCCGCTCAAAAAACAGTTTCTGCCCGCGTGCTGCGCTGTTAATAAAATTAGTAGCCACGTCGTTGAAGCGGTTGCCACGAATAGTTCCGGTGGTTTGTAAGTCGCCGCTTCTAAAAGTAGACAACTCGTATGAAACGATTTCGTAATAATAGTCTGCAAAATCGAAATCGACAAGTTCGGGGATAATGGCAGCTGCACCCAATAGTTTGGCTTTGTCAATCACACCATCGGTGATGCCCGCAATGCTGGCAACTGGCAACGGAACTCTTTTGATGCGGAAGTCAAAAGAACCCAGCGTCAACATCTTTCCATCGATATTTGCAGCAGCGCTGATGGTTGTGGTTTTCTCGGTTGATGGCACCTCAACATCCCAGGTTCCATCGTCTTTTTTGGTGAGTTTTCCTTTTGTGATGGTAGGGATAATTTTGTCTGTCGGAATACCTGGAGCCGTAATAGCCACGGGATTTTTAAGCCCCTGATAAAGCACGTTCATTTTCAACGGAGCTACTGTTAAGGCAGGTGGTGCAACAATATATTCACCTTCAAAACTGTATCGGGCAATTTCTTGTGTCCGTGGATCTAGCATCTCAATGATACCTGCATAGCGCTGCGGACCTGTTGAAGTTGCAGGAAACTGCAGCTTGACGGTGCCGTTTTCACTTTCAAACACCTGTGCTTTACCAATATTGGCATCGCTGATTTTATCGGCTCCACGCAAAACCTTTACTTCTGATTGTGTTTTAGAATCGTAGGCAGCCACAAGCACCTCGGCTTCATAATTCTGGCCAGCGAGGATGTAGGTTGACTTTGGAATTACTTTTGCTGCCACATTGTCAAACTTGAAGTCCTTTTCGCTGATATTGGCATATAAGCGGTTGATGGCGTCAAACTCAGCTGTTTGTACCTCTGCAATAATTTTATTTAAAATCGTAATGTCAGCAGCAAGGATAGTGCGGTAAAAATTGTAATACTCCCAGTCTTGCGGCGTTCCGGTTGCATCATGGTACTTGCCTGACGTAACGAGTCCGATCTTATCGGCAAATTGTTCGCCGATAATACCCAGGATGTACTCCCGGTACTCAGTCATCTTGATTGCCAATTCATAGGCTTTCCCGTTTTTGTTTTGTCCGATCAGGTAGTTCGTTGTTTCGTCATACTTGTCTTTTGTAGGAACCAATTCAAGGTTAAGCACATATTGTTCACGCACTTCACCTGGATTAAACTGATCGGGGTATTCCTGCTTTGTGAAGAAAGTTGACAACGCCTCTTCTGTTGACATTCTTTCAGATTTTGCGACAAGCTCAACCTTCAGGTTATCGATGTACTCAATCAGGTCATATGATTTTTGACGCACATCTTTTGCCGTTGTCCAGTAATCTTCAACCTTGGCCGTGTTGAGGTTATACTGGCTTTCGAACCGTGCATACTGGCTAGCGATCTTGGTTGCAAAACTTTCGTTGGTGCTTTCCATACTGTCGTTTACCACCAAAAAGGCGTCAAGAATGTCTTTCGAAACATTGAGAGCCAGCAAGGCAGTCAATACCAGGTACATCATCCCGATCATTTTCTGCCTTGGTGTTTCTTTATATCCAGCCATTTTATTTTGTTCTAATTATTCGTCCAATTCAACTTATTCTTCGCTATCTCAGGCTTTCACATTCATGGCTGAGAGCATGTTGCCGTAAACTTTGTTCAGGGCACTCATGCGTGCTGACAATTCGTTCATCTGCTCGTTAAACTGGGCAGTGTTGGCAGCTGACTGGTTTACTTTTTCAAGGTATTGCGACATGG
Organism: Bacteroidales bacterium UBA5536; assembly: GCA_002426795.1. GTDB lineage: Bacteria > Bacteroidota > Bacteroidia > Bacteroidales > F082 > UBA5536. The sequence goes on along the minus strand of DINQ01000020.1, from coordinate 91,426 downwards.
TTTTGTACAACTTATCGCTGGCTTCTGCAGCCTGGGTAGAGCCTTGCAACTGCATTTCGTAAACTGCATTGAGGGCACTGAGGTTTTTCGAAATCTGTTGAATTTGTTTGTTGTATCCTTCACCGTCAACAGCACCAAAATCAAGTGCTTCGACAGATTTAGAGATCATAGCGGCTGATTTGGCGTATGAATCTGCCAGATCTTTTGCCGATTGGGTTGCTGCTTTCACTGTACCGGCGAACTCTTCGGTTGAACGCATATCGGTTTTGATGATATCAGCCGCCTGCACATAAGCACTGCTCAGCTTACCAGCACTAGCAGAGGCAGATTTCATGTTCTCGATGTACTCAACGGTCACCGTGGCGTCCTTGTTTAGTACTTCTGAGGCTTTCTTGTAGTTACCAGATAGCTCGGAAGCAGACTTAGAAGCATGACGGATGTTATCAACATATTCGTTGGTTGCGACAGCTGCATTGGAAATATCGGTCATTTTCGAGGCATTTTCACTCAGCTTTTGAAAGCCTGAGCTCAACCTTTCAAGGGTGCTGGAGTCAATCTTGGCGTCTTTAAACATCTCGTCAAGTTTCTGCGTAGGCGTTTTTTTGCCTTCCAATTCCTTCTCGATGGGAGTTTCGTGGTACATGCCTGCAAGTTGCGGATACACCAGACTCCAGTCAGGCTCAACGTGTGGTGGCTCAAATGCGGAGAAGAGGAAGATGATGGCTTCGGTGGTCAAACCAACGATCAGCATTTCGTTGGCATAATCGTAGTGGTTGATTTTAAACAACGCGCCAAGAATTACCACGGCGGCACCAATGCCATATATTTTCGACATCAGGTTTTTGTATCCCTTGCTTCTGAATAGCTTATCTAATCCCATGATTTTAAGAATGATTGAGGTTAATGTTTGTTCTGTTTCTATTTATAAACTCTTGAGGCTTTCGCTGGGTTATCGCCCTTATTGCGGCCAAGGAAAGGTTGAATGGTGCGGAAACCAATATAACTTTTTGCAGTATCCTGGTATTCGTATGCACGTGTTGTAACCTGCAAATAATAGGCAATATCTTTCCATGAACCACCTCTGATGACCTTGCGTTTCATCACCGGAGGATCATTTTCTTTTGCATTGTAGGTGTAGTTGGGGTTCATGTCCCAGGTAAAATTGTATGATGCAGGATCGAAGGCGCTGTTTGTCCATTCAGCTACGTTACCAGCCATATCATAAAGACCCCAGTCGTTGGGTGGGTAATGCCCGACGATGACTGTACGGAGACCGCCATCAACAATGTAATTTCCACGCAACGGTTTGAAGTTGGCCAGGAAACAACCCTTGTCGTTGCGGGTATAGGGGCCGCCCCACGGATAAGGATTCATCTGGTTGCCACCACGTGCAGCCCATTCCCACTCTGCTTCAGTAGGCAGACGGAATTCAGCCAAAGCCACTTCGCCTTTTTTCGCACGCAGGTAGGTGTTAAGTTTCTCTGTTCTCCAAACGCAGAAAGCACGCGCCTGACTCCAGTTAACACCTACAACCGGATAATGGTCATATGCCGGATGCCAGAAGTATTTCTCTGTTAAAGGATCATTAAATGAATAAGTATAGTCATGAATCCAGGCAAGGGTGTCAGGATAAACATTGATCATTTCTTTACGTACGTATACTGATCTGTTCTCGAGACCTTGCGGACGATTGGCCAAACCGGCATTTCTGAAGTCAGCACCTTCAGTTTTAAAGTCTTTTCTGGCGGCTGCTTGCAGGTCAACCCAGTAGTATTCATAGAAAAGCTTTCTTGTATCTACTTCTTTTCTTCTGAAGTATCTTTCAAAATCAGGAAGATACATTTCTTCGAGTGCATCGCGGATGTCCTGATCCTTGCTATTCCACTCAATTGGAGTTTTCCAGTTCAGATAAGGTGGGTCATAAATCTCACCAGTTTTTTTGTTTTCCGAGATGAGGTACTCATCAGGTCTGACTTCACCCAAAATGGTTCGGGCAATTGAATCTCTGACCCAATACACAAACTCTCGGTATTCGTTATTGGTAATCTCCGTTTCGTCCATAAAGAAGGCAGAAACAGAAATCGTTTTGGGCGTATTTAACTGACCGTAGGTAATATCTTCTCCACCAACACCCATGGTATAACTCCCTTGCGGGATAAAAACCATTCCATAAGGATCGGGTTGGTAAAAAGGTTTGGATTTCTTACGCGCTCCAACAAGTTCGCCCTGATTCGAGTTGCTGCATCCTGCAAGTATGAGCAACGCGGAGGCAAATAGCAATAGTTTCTTCATCTTTACTAACTGATTGATGTCAATTTGTGCATTTAGACGCAATCCGGAAATCACGCCAAACTTTTTCTTCTCTATTTTTAATCCCTTTAAGCGGCCAAAATTAATAAATTACTTTTTCGACCCCAGTTTTTTTTCATTTTCATCCTACAGATACCTCGTATTTCGGTAAACGCGGGCTGATTTATCTGCCTGAATCTTGAAACAATAGCCTATGCTGATCTCGTGAGAACCCGGAACTCCAAGTCCTAACGTATTGATATCGTAAGCATAACCTATCCTCAAGTCCTTAAAATATATCCCTGCCATCAGGCCTATCGATTCCTGAAGCCTATAGTTAACGCCGCCCCAGAACTTATTATTGTATAACACTTTCGCACTTATGTTAATTTGCGAAGCTGCACCATTGGTCATCATACTGATTGCAGGCAACAACTGATAGGCAGGTTTTCCGGGTAAGGTGTACTGGTATCCCGCAACAAGGTACAGGGTGCGGTCGCCGACAAAACTGGCACTGCTTTCAGCATTACTGCCCAATGCCTTGCCTTTTGTTTCGAGCAGGCTCGTGGCTGAAACACCTATATAATATTGGTCAGGCACCATCCAGAATAACCCCAGGTTCAGATCGAACAGCATATCGCTCTGGGTGCCACTTGCCAAAACCGGATCGCCTTCGCTATTGGGCTTAAACTTCGAAAAATCAACCGAACGGTTCAAGAAATTCAAAGCTGTCCCAATACCCAATGTAGCCGGCCCAATATCGGCATGATAGCTATAGCCGAGTTGCACTCCAACATTACTCTCAAAACCCAGCTTATCCTGCACAATAGCAAGTCCAACACCACCACGCAGCCATCGTACAGGCATATCACCCGTGATCAAAAAATCCTGCGGTGCTACACTGTTTCCTTCTGCATCCTGGAAACCCGCCCATTGCTGTCTGACAATCCCGTTTAAGCAGATTCCTTCCCCCATTCCGGCATAACCCGGATTTGTAAATGCATGGGTAAATGGATGGTATGTAAAAACAGGTGCCTGTTGGGCATGTGTTTTACCACTGAGCAAAAAACATACAGAAAAAACAGCCAGTAGCCTGAAAATCAATCGCATCAAATAGTCTGATTGTGTTAATACAGGAGGGCTAAAGTAGTAATTTTTCATGAAACCGAGTTTTTTATCTGTGAAAAATATCTTCAGTGACCATCCTTGTCTTCAAATATTGGTTTTTGGTTTTCGGTACAAACAACATTTTCAAAAAATTATTGTGCAAAAGGAGGCTTTGCATTGTTTCTCCTGCTTTTGAAAGTAGCAGAAAAAAGCTGTAAAAGAGCTGGCTATTTAAATGGTTATCCGGTTTAATCTCTGTAATTTTGCCGCCGAAATCTGGTAAACCAAATGCTATGACCTTTATCCAAAAAGATCGTTTTCTTTCTCGTAAATGGCTGATTAATTATTTGTTAATCGTTATTGGCTCTTTTATACTAGCTTCGGGATTTGTACTTTTTATCACCCCCTATAAAATCGTTCCCGGCGGTGTTTATGGTATTGCCATTGTGCTGCACTACATCCTCGGGACACCGGTTGGTCTCACCGCGCTTTCCATGGACATCCCATTGACCCTTTTAGGTATTAAAATATTGGGACCTCGTTTTGGCTACAAGACTGTTGTCGGGTTTTTGCTAACTGCTTTCTTCGTCGATGGCATCACTTACTTTTATGGGGATCAACCGCTTGTTGCTGATGAGCCATTGTTGAGTGCCGTTTTTGGCGGAGTTTTTCTGGGTATTGGACTTGGATTGATTTTTAAATCGAAAGCTACTTCGGGCGGAACCGATATCGTGGCCATGATCTTCAGTAAATACTTTCACCTGCCGGTTGGTCAGCTGCTTATTTGGGTCGATTCGGCCATCGTAATGATTGGTTTACTGGTATTTCAGGATTGGAAAATCCCCTTGTATTCCCTCATTGTGATCTACATTACCGGCAAAGTTATCGACGGTATCCTGCAAGGAGTTGATTACGACAAAACCCTTTTTATCGTCAGCGAGAAATACGAGGAAATCCGTAATAAAATCATCAACGACCTCAACCGTGGAGGCACTTACCTACATGGAAGCGGTATGTACAACGGGGCCGATAAAACGGTGATTTTCACTGTTGTAAACCGTCGCGAGATGGCTATGCTTCAGGAATACATCCATCAGATAGACCCAAAGGCATTTGTAACGGTAATCAACGCTAACGAAATCCTGGGGGAAGGCTTCAAATCGTTGCGTGATAAAATTGAGAGCTAATGGCATTTCTGATCCCTGACCGGCTTTTTTCTGCCCGATGGTTCAGGGCTTATGCACTCATCATTGCCGGAGCATTCATTATTGCTTCCGGTTATGTGTTTTTCATCACGCCTCACCGAATCGTACCCGGCGGCATTTACGGGATTTCGATCGTGCTACATTACCAGTTTGGAACCCCGGTAGGCCTTATGTCGCTCCTGTTTAATATTCCGCTCACCATTGCAGGTATCAAGGTACTCGGACCGCGTTTTGGTGCCAAAACTATTACAGGGTTTGTTTTCACCTCCTTCTTTATGGACGGGCTCACCTACCTTTTTGGTGGGCAGGCGCTAGTTCCGGATGATCCGTTGATTTCGGCTTTGTTTGGTGGACTCGTTATCGGATTTGGTGTTGGGATGTTATTCAAGGCCAAAGCCACCTGCGGCGGCACCGATGTGATGGCCATGATGCTCGGAAAGTGGACCGGAAAGCCTTTGGGGCAGCTGATGATGATGGTAGATGCAAGCATTGTTCTGATTGGCACAGTGGTGTTTGCCGACTGGAAATTGCCCATGTACTCACTCATCGCCATCTTTGCGATGGGACGCACCATTGATACTGTTTTGCAGGGGATCAACTACGACAAGGTTGCACTGATTGTTTCAGACCAATATACACTGATTAAAGACAAGGTTATTGGTGATTTGCACCGCGGCGGCACTTTACTCAAAGGTGAAGGCATGTACAATGGCACAGCGAAAACCTTGATTTATGTGGTCCTCAACAGGCGCGAACTGGCTATGCTTCAGGAATACATTCAGCAGATTGATCCACATGCCTTTATGACCGTTCTCGACGCCTCGGAAATTTTGGGTCAGGGGTTTAAATCGCTCTCGCAAAAGCTGGAGGACTAAGAAAGTTTAGCGAAACAGCTTGATGATGTCGTTGCCGTTGGCGAAGATGAGCAAGCTGAACAAAATTACCATCCCCACAATCTGCGCCACTTCCATAAACTTATCGCTGGGTTTGCGGCGGGCAATGATCTCGTACATCAGAAACATCACATGCCCTCCATCGAGCGCAGGAATAGGCAACAAGTTGAGTACTGCCAACATGATCGAGAGAAATGCTGTCAAACGCCAGAAACTTTCCCAGTGGAAAACCGATGGAAAAATATTGCCAATTGCAATAAAACCGCCAACGCTTTCGTAGGCTTTTACCTCAGGCGAAAAGAGCAATTTCAGTTGCTTCAGGTACCCACCAATGCCATCGACGGTCTTCGTCATTCCGGCAGGAATGGCCTGCGCAATGGAGTAAGACTTTTCGCTGAAAGTAAAAAAGTCGGTCATCTGGTTATGTGGATAAACACCAATCAAACCCTCTTCGGGCACATGCATAGCCAGTGACAATGTATCGTTTCCACGTTTCACATCAATGGTCACATCCTGGTTTTTATACTGCTGAATGCCCTCTCTGAAATCCTGAAAATATTTCATCATTTCACCATTGATACCCAAAATGGTATCTCCGGCCTGCATTCCGGCATCGCGTGCAACTGAATTTTCCGGAAAAGCCCCTGCTATGAATGGAATCCGAACCGACAAAAAGAGCGGCGACTGGTGTTTGACCAGCTGCCCGATCGCACCCTCTGGAAGTTCAACATCAACAAGTTTTCCATCGCGTTCTACCTGAATGCTGTGTGCATTGTCGAGAATTAGCGTCAAAGGAATTTTATTGAAATCTTCGATATATTTTCCATCAACCGACAGTACTTTGTCTCCATTCACCAATCCAAACGAGCGAGCCAGGCTATCGGTGGCAATACCATATTTATTGGCCTCGGAGGTGGGCAGGTATTGTTCGCCATAAACCGACAACATACCAATATAGATGACAAATGCCAGGACAACATTCATTGTTACACCACCCAGCATGATAATCAGCCTTTGCCATGCTGGCTTCGAGCGAAACTCGTAGGGCTGTGCAGGCAATTTCATGGCTTCCTTGTCCATAGATTCGTCAATCATCCCGGCTATTTTCACATATCCACCCAAAGGCAACCAACCCATACCATATTCGGTTCCTTTGTAATTGAATTTGAAAATTGAAAACCAGGGATTGAAGAAAAGGTAGAACTTTTCTACTCGTGTCTTGAATATCTTAGCGGCAGCAAAATGGCCGAATTCATGCACAATTACCAGAATAGAGAGGCTCAGCAGCAGCTGAATAACTTTGATAAGAATTTCCATCAGCAACGAAATCGTTTGTAATAATCAACAATCAAACCTATTGAAAAACAAGTTTAAAACACCAAAACCCCGGGCTTGTTCAATGGTTTTGCGGGTGCAAGATTACGAAAAAAAAAGATGGCTTGGGGCTCAAAATTGCCAAATTACGTTAAAGCCAGTCCATAGGCTGGCTGAAAGCTATGCCGAAATCAATTAAACGAAAGGTACTCTTCCGGATTGATTGGCATGCCATTGAACCACAATTCAAAATGTAAATGCGGTCCGGTAGCCAGCTCACCGGTTTCGCCAATAATGGCAATGGGCTCGCCAGCTTTGACCAGATCGCCTTCTTTTTTGAGCAGCACAGAGTTGTGTTTATACACCGAAAAGAAATTTCCAGCATGCTGTACACCAATCACATAGCCAGTATTGAGGGTCCAGTCGGCATACACTACCGTACCATCCAGTGTCGATTTAATGGCTTCGTTATACTGGGCTACCACATCCACACCATAATGTTTTTCGGAGGGATTAAAGTGGTTGGTGATGGTGCCTTTAACCGGAACAAAGAAATTAGCCACGGCCATTGCGCGCTTGCGGCTTTCGGGTGTGAGGCCCGATTCGGAGTATAGGTTGTATTTTTCTGCGGCCTCAAATTCCAGACGAAGAAGGCTGTCCTCGGGGCTTTTTGTTAAGGTAATACTGTCATAGGTGGGCTGTCGGGCAGATTGGTTGGTATTTGAAATGGCTTCGAGGCTGTCGTTGCTGAAATCATATCCGTCAACTATGCGCCTGAAGTTTTCCATGTAAAGCTCCTTCTGCCTGAACACATTTTCGAGCGAATCGGCACGACGCTCCATTTCATAAACTCTTTTGTTGAGGTTCACGTCGGTATAGCCCGGAATATATTCCCGCAAGGATGTAAAAGCAATGATATAACCCGTAACCGTAATGAGCACCACACTCAGACTCACCAGCGACACAAAAACATTCATGCGGCTCAGCCGAAAAGTAAAGCGCTCTTCGAAAGTATCATCGTGCAAAATGACAAAACGGTATTTATACCGCAACTTCCGATACCATTTTTCTTTTTTTGGACTTGCCATCAATGCTTATTCTTGCCTCGCAAAAGTATAAAAATACATTGTAGTCAAAGCCCATGTTTACATAACAGTCGAATTATTTACTTTTGCAGGACAGGTAGCCTTGTATTTTGATTAACAGAAGGGAATTGACTGTCGTAAAATATTTGGGCCAAAAAAGAGTTATGGTAATTAAACTGTTGCACGTGTTTTCTAAATCGAAGTGGATTTTATTGTTGATGCCTGTATTGGCGTTTCTGTTGTTGACTACAGCTTGCTCTACCAAGAAAAATACCTGGACCAGACGCACCTACCATAACATTACCAGCAAATACAATGTGTATTGGAATGGCAACGAAAGCCTGAAGCAAGGCACTGCCGACCTTCGCAAGAATGTGGTTGACGACTACAGCAAAGTGCTGAGGGTGTTCAATTATGGAAAAAAAAGCAACGCACAACAGATCTACCAGGCTATGGACCGCGCCATTCAGAAGGGTTCGATTGGTGTGCAACGCCATTCGATGAAGTTTGGCAACAAGGAGTATGTTCGTTGGATCGACGACAGCTACCTGATGATGGGGAAGGCTCACTTCCTGAAACAGGATTATATCAGCGCCAAACGCACTTTCGACTTTGTAGCCAGCCAATACAGTGCCAACGATATTGCCCAAACAGCCAATTTGTGGCTTGCACGCACCTATATTCAACTCGAACAGTTCGAGAAAGCCGGCCCTTTGCTCAGCGCACTTGAAGCCAGATCGCGCGAAAAAGAAATGCCCCGCGAAGTGAGTCAAAACCTCGATATGGTGCTGGCCGATTTCAATATTGCCAGCGGAAAGTACGACCAGGCGCTGCCATACCTGAGAAGGGGAATTCTGGCATCAAACGACCGCCTGCTAAAAACCAGAGCAATGTTTATTATGGGCCAAATCTATCAGCGTGATGGCGAACTGAACAAGGCTCTGGCACAGTTCAACAACGTAATCAAGCGCAACCCGCCTTACGAAATGGCTTTCGAGGCCAGGCTCAACCTTGCCAAGGCCTACGATTCCAGTCAGGGCGACAGTAAGCAGATAGTGAAAGTCCTGATGAAGATGCTCAAAGACGAGAAGAATGCCGACTATAAAGACAAAATCTATTTCGCGCTTGCAGAAGTTGCCCTCAAAGACAAGGACGAGCCACTGGCAATTGATTATCTGCAGAAATCTGTCGCATTCAGCACCAACAATAAAACACAGCAAGCTACCTCAGCCCTCAAGCTGGCCGGCATTTTGTTCTCGAAAAACCAGTACGTTCCTGCTGAAGCCTACTACGATACCGCAGTGAGTGCCCTGCCAAACGACTATCCAGGCTACGACAGCATCACCAACCGGGCGGGCGTACTGAAAGACCTCGTAAAAAATCTGGTGATCGTACAAACACAAGACAGCCTGCTCAGGCTTGCCACCATGGATTCGGTGAGCCGAAACCAGATCATCGACCGCATCATTAGCGATTATGTTGCCGAAGAGCAGCGTAAAAAGGAAGAAGAACGTCTGCAGGAACAAATGGCCATGATGCCCGGCCAGAAACAACAGGGCAACACCATGGAAACCTCATCGGAATGGTATTTCTACAACCCAAACACACTCAGTTTTGGTTATACAGAGTTCCTAAGGAAATGGGGACGTCGCCGACTCGAAGACAACTGGCGCATCAGTGATAAACAAAGTCTGAAACAGGCTGATGAACCCCTCAACCTGACCGCCACCAATGAAGGTGAGGCAGCTGATACGCTGGCCGTGGAAATGGACCCAAAACAAAGAGCTTATTATCTGCAGGATCTACCACTGACTGAAGAAAAGCAGCAGGCTGCCAACAAGGATATTGAAGAAGCACTCAACAACCTTGGTTATATTTATATGGAGCGGCTTTCTGACAATCCAAAATCGATCGAATCCTATCTTAGTCTGAACGATCGCTATCCGGAAAATGAATACCGCCTACAATCCTGGTACGCACTGTATAAGTTGTTTTTGGCATCAGGAGAAAGCGAAAAGGCGGAGTTTTATAAAAATCTGATCATCACCACCTATCCTGATTCAGACTATGCCCAGGTGCTGCTCGACCCTGACTATTTCATCAAGAAAGCGGCACAGCAAAGCGAATCAGCGGCTTTTTACGAACGCACCTATGAGGCCTATCAGGCGGGGCAGTTTTTCCGCGTAAAACTCAATGCCGACCGTGCACGAAGCCTCTACGCCAGCGACACAGCGCTCATGCCACGTTTTGAATTTCTGCGGGCTGTGGCTGCAGGGCGGCTCGAAGTGATTGATTCGATGGCTGTGAACCTCGACTACCTGATCAAGACCTGGCCCAAGAGCGGCGTTACACCATTGGCAAGTAGTATTTTGCGCGACATCAACAAGACTTACGACCTGCAAATGGATGTGCCACCCGATCCGAATGCCGATTCAACCGCTGTTGCTGAAAAACCTTCGCCTTACACCATGAATCCGGCTGCGCCTCACATGGTAATGATTGTATGCAAAACCGAAAAAGTTCGTATCGATCCGCTCAAAGTCAGGCTTTCCGACTTCAACCAGCGTGATTTCAGTGGCACAAGCCTCATGATCAAGAGTTTGATCCTCGATAACGAACGCACCTTGATTACTGTCGGAAACTTTGATAACCTGGATGCCGCCAGGGATTATTACAGCTTTTTGCAGGGCTCGGAATATGTTTTTGGGGGTATCAGCCGCAACGACTATCAGTTGTATCCTATTTCCATTGCCAATTACCCGGTCTTTTACAAGGACAAAGACATCGATCTGTACGACAAGTTCTGGCAAAAGAACAATCCGAAGCAGTAATTTGCTTTTTCAATCAGATATCCGTTAAATTTGCGGACAGTGTAAAACACAAAGCGTTGAATGATCATGAAGAATAAAACAGTAGTTGAATCAGTTGCACGAAACCTGATAGGCAATGGCACAATCATCAAAGGCGACATTGAGTCGAGTGGCGATATCCGTATCGACGGTGTTCTGACTGGTTCGATTCGTTCGAACGGCAAGATTGTCGTAGGCCAAAGCGGCGTTATCGAAGGCGAAATGACCTGCCAGCAAGCTGATATCTCGGGACGTGTAAATGCCAAACTCAACTGCGAAGAACTCACTTCACTCAAAGCTTCAGCAGTTTTTAGCGGTGAGCTACAGACTGCACGTCTATCCATTGAAGTGGGCGCTGTTTTCGCTGGAAAATGCGATATGAAGCTGCCCGAACCATCAAACAATGAGTCCAAAAAATAAACCCGACAATGACGGCATGAGGGCCTACGCCCGCTATTCGTCACTTGCGTTCCAAATGCTTTTTATCATACTGGCGGGCGTGTTTGGCGGGCGCGAAATAGACCGTGTCATTGCATGGAAGTTTCCCGTTTTCACTGTTGTTTTATCAATATTATCCGTTTTTTTGGCCATCTATTTCGCCGTCAAAGACTTCATCAAAAAAGATTGAACACATGCAAGTAGCCATGAAAAATTTTATTATCCGACTTCTTGTTGTAGCAGCCGTCATGGCTGTATTGAGCCTCCTGGTATTCAGCCGCCTGCCCGATACCTGGACAACCCCGGCCTGGCCTTATTTGTTGCTGTTTTTTGTGGCTTCCAACCTGATTCTATATACCCTGTACGCCAAAGCTCAGGCTAAAAAACTCAGCAAATTTGCTAATTTTTTCATGCTTGCCACTTTTCTGAAGCTGGTCGTTTATCTGGCCATCATTGTGGTTTACCTGTTGTTTTACCGGGACGATGTGGTGCCTTTTGTGCTCACCTTTTTTATCTACTATGTGGTTTTTACTGCCCTTGAGGTGATGTCGGTTTCCAAATCGGCCAAATAGCAGGCACATCTTTGTATTCATGGAGGCTTTCATGAGATTCTGTCCAAAAAGTTTTGTCGCATTTGTTCTGTTGCTGATTTCACTGAGTTGTCAGTACACTTCTCTTTTAGCCCAGCAGACTGACAAGGATTCAAATATCATCGATTACAAACAACAACTTACCTTGCGGTTGTATTCAGTGACAGAGCGCATCAGCCTCGACTTAAACCCTTTGGCCGAAGGCCCCAACCTCAAATTCAACCCACACACAGAACCCGGAATCGGCATTGCTGCCTTTTACAAATGGTTTGGCTTTGGCCTTGCCCTCCGCATGCCTACGCCACAGGTCGATGCAGATAAATACGGCAATAGCAACGAAATAGATTTGCGGCTGAATGCTTACGGCTCATGGATCAACGGGGAACTTGCGTTTGCCAGTTATAAAGGCTTTTACCTGAGTAATTCATCCGAGATCCTGGAAAACTTTGGGCGCGATGATCCCTATTTGCAAAGAGCCGATCTGAACATCAATACGGTGAGTGCCATCATTTACTTTGTGCCCAACTACAAACGACATTCTTTCAGGGCTGCGTACATCCAAAATGAATCGCAGAAAAAAAGCTCCGGCTCACTGGTTGTTGCGCCGGCTTTTCAGCTTTTCAGCCTGAATGCCGACAGCAGTTTGATGCCCCATGCATATGAGCAAAATTTTGCCGTGTTTGAGCAAGACCGTGTGGCACGCGGAAGGTTTGCCTCGGCGGGTGTTTTCGCTGGTTATTCATACACCTTTATCCTGTTTAAAAAAGCCTATCTCAACCTTGGATTTTTGCCAGGAGCATTTATACAATATTACAATTATCAGTCAGATCAAAGTCACTTTACCCGCAACAACGCCTATTTGCTTTGGACCACGCGCTTTGCAGCCGGTTACAACGGCAACAAATGGTTTATGGGCATGGGTGGCGTTACAGGATTTAACAATGCCAACATCCCTTTCAAAAACACCGGCTTAAGTCTTGGCATGCAACAGTTTAGAGCATGGATTGGGATGCGGTTGAATGTTAAAGGTAAACAAAAAACAGAAAAGCCCGATTAACAAAAGTCCTGCTTCATTGAAATTGCGTATTTTTGCCATGTCGGTTTTTTGCCGGCGACCAAACTAACAATATGATCTATATTACACGAAGAGAGCGGTTTAATGCAGCCCACCGTCTTTTCAGAGCGGATTTCACCGACGAACAAAACCTCGAAGTTTTTGGCAAATGCTCCAATCCGAACTGGCACGGTCACAATTACGAACTGTTTGTGACAGTAAAAGGCGAAGTGAACCCCGAAACAGGTTTTCTGATCAACCTGAAACTGCTGAGCAAGCTGATCAAAGAAAAGATTACCGATCAGATTGACCACAAAAACATCAATGTAGAAGTGCCTTTTATGCAAGGTAAATTTGCCAGCACCGAAGTGCTTGCTATGGCCATCTGGGACGAACTGGAACAACCCATTGCCGCCCTAGATGCACAGCTGCATTGTATCAAGGTGTTTGAATCGGAAAACAATTTTGTTGAGTATTACGGTAGCTAAACAATTGATGGTTCACCCCTCAATTCAACGGCATCAAATCAAATCTCATGGAAAAGCAACAAAAAAGCCTTCTGGGCTATGAAAAAATAGAAAAATTTGCACCTGAAAAACTGGTAGAGTTACAAAAGCACTACAAAGCGATCCTTGAGCTGATTGGCGAAGACCCTAAAAGGGAAGGCCTACAGGACACACCATTGCGCGTAGCCAAATCGATACAGTTTCTTACACAGGGCTACGACCACGACCCGATTGAAACCCTGCTGTCGGCCAAGTTTAAGGAAGACTATCGCGAGATGGTGATTGTGAAAGACATTGAAGTGTTTTCACTTTGTGAACACCACATGATTCCTTTCATTGGCAAGGCGCACGTTGGATATATCCCAAACGGCTATATCACCGGCCTGAGTAAGCTGGCACGTGTTGTCGAAGCTTACTCGCGCCGTTTGCAGGTACAGGAAAGACTCACCAGCCAGATCAAGGAAGCCATCCAGGCAGCTCTTAATCCGCTGGGCGTAGCTGTGGTGATCGAAGCCAAACACCTTTGTATGTCGATGCGCGGAGTACAAAAACAAAGTGCCGTTACCACGACCTCAGATTTTACAGGAGCTTTCGAAAGAGCCGAGACACGTGCCGAATTTATCAGTCTGATCGGTTCGCGATTACATTAATCCACAAAATAATTTCAATCACTCACACGTTTTGCAACCAATAAATAAATTCATACTCTTATGAACGAACTTCGTAATCCATTCTCTCAGGAAGCAACTTTCAGATCTGAATCTGTTGCACAGTCATTTCTGGCCTCTGTGTTTTCATGGATGTTTGTTGCCCTTGCCATCACTGCCCTGGTTGCCTACACAGCGGCCGGAAGCCCATCGTTTTTGCAAATCATGTATTCAGCCGAAACCGGTAGCATGACCATCCTGGGCTGGATCATATTCCTGTCGCCATTCGGACTGGTATTGTTGATGTCGGCAGCCTTCTCGCGTCTGAGCGCCACTACACTTACGCTTGTTTTCATTGCCTATTCGGTTTTGATGGGGTTAAGCCTGAGCTTCATTTTCCTGGCTTACACAGGCGCTTCCATTGCCAAGACCTTTGTGATTACCAGCGGTATGTTTGGCCTGATGGCGGTTGTTGGCTATACCACCAAAACCGACCTGAGTAAATTTGGTTCTATCATGATGATGGGACTGATAGGCATCATCATTGCCTCGCTCGTCAATTTCTTTATGAAAAGCAGCACCATGGATTATATCATCAGCTTTTTGGGCGTGCTCATTTTCACAGGCCTCACCGCCTATGATGTGCAGAAACTGAAAAGAATTGGTGCAGGCGCCATTCAGCAAGGCGACACCATGCGCAAAGTAACGATCATGGGTGCATTAACTTTATATCTCGACTTTATCAATTTATTTCTATTTTTGCTGCGCTTTTTTGGCAACAGAAAATAAGTGATTGACAAAATATTTTGCACCAAACATCAAAGCCAAATTAGACAGCACCCGCACAGCTCTGTTATTTCATCGATGGATTTACTTCGGTAATTTAGTTGAACAGCATATGATTGAGCAGGGTGAATAACTTAAACCAATATCAATGAAAGCATACGTATTTCCAGGACAGGGAGCTCAGTTTGTAGGCATGGGAAAAGACTTGTATGAAAAGTCACCCAAGGCCAAAGAGTTGTTTCAGAAAGCAAATACCGTTCTTAAGTTCAAGATTACTGACCTGATGTTTGACGGCACGGACGAAGACCTGCGACAAACAAAAGTGACACAACCGGCTATCTTTTTACACTCTGTAATCCTGGCGATGACGCTGGGTGAAGATTTTAAACCGGATATGGTTGCAGGTCACTCGTTGGGAGAGTTTTCGGCCCTGGTAGCCAACAAAACCCTGACTTTTGAAGACGGTTTGCGACTGGTTTCGAAACGTGCAATGGCCATGCAGAAAGCCTGCGAAGTGCAGGTGGGAACCATGGCTGCCATTTTGGGACTTGACGACAAAGAAGTTGAAAATGTGTGCAACACCATCAAAAACGAAGTGGTTGTACCAGCTAACTACAACAGCCCAGGACAGCTGGTGATCTCAGGCAGCGAAGCCGGTATTGCGCTGGCTTGCGAAAAACTGTTGGCTGCAGGCGCCAAACGCGCTTTACCACTTAAGGTAGGTGGCGCTTTTCACAGCCCACTGATGGAGCCTGCCCGTATTGAACTCGCCGAAGCCATTGCGGCCACCAAGTTCAGCCGTGGCATCTGCCCGATCTATCAGAATGTGACTGGACAGTCGGTGACCGACCCTGAAATCATCAAGACCAACCTGATTGCACAACTTACTTCACCAGTACGTTGGACACAAATCATGAACAATATGATTGCCAGTGGCGCCAAAACCATTATCGAAGTGGGTCCGGGAACGGTATTGCAGGGCTTGTTTAAGAAAGCTGACCGCAACATCGTGACGATGAGCGCGACAATCTAAGAGAATTAACTTACTGAATCATGAACCCTTTTGTGCAAACAGAAGGGTTTATTGTTTGTTGATGATGGCCAAACGCAACATATTGAGTGCAGTGAGGGCTGCGCGGCGGATGTTGCGGCCACGGTGTTCGCCAAACTGAAAACGTTCTGAAACAACACCATCGGGTGTGGCAAGTGCTATCCATGTTGTCCCAACCGGTTTTTCTTCGGTGCCGCCATCGGGACCGGCAATACCCGAAGTTGCTAAGGCAAAATCAGTGTGGAAGCGTTGTTGGGCGCCACTTGCCATGGCCTCGACCACCTGCTTGCTCACAGCACCATGATCGCAAATCAGTTCTTCTGCTACCCCCAATAACTCCATCTTGGCCTGGTTGGCGTATGACACCACCGAGCCCTGAAAATAGGCCGAGCTGCCAGCGATACTCGTGATGAGGTGCGCAATATAGCCTCCTGTGCAGCTTTCTGCTGTACTCAGTGTCATGTTTTGTGTTTGGAGGAGTTGTCCGACCACTTCTTCCAACAGCAAATCGTCGAAGCCATATACCACTTCCGGGATCAGGCTGACAAGTTTTTCTACCTCTTCGGTGAGCCTGGTTTGCAAAAGATGCTCATCCTGATGCCGGCCACTCAGTCGTAAACGAACGATGCCCGGCTGTGGCAGATAGGCCAGCTTCATGAAGGCAGGCAAAGCCTCTTCCCACTCTTTGATGCGATCGGCCAGGAATGACTCGCCCACACCGGTTGTCATGACGGTTTTTTGCAGGTAATGCATGCCACCAGCACGTCGGCGTATTTCGGGGATGACCTCATCGACGAACATGGTTTTCATCTCGAAAGGCACACCAGGCATAGAAACAAACACCACACCGTCTTTCTCGAACCACATGCCGGGCGCAGTGCCGTGGACGTTGCGCACAGCTTTGCAGCTGGCAGGCAGCCAGGCTTGCTGTCTGTTACGCTCGCTCATGGGATAACCGCGTCGTCTGAAGAGAGCCTCTACCTGATCAAGCGCCTCCTGGTTGAAGACCATTTCGGTGTTGAAATAGCGACACAAAGCCGGTTTGGTGATGTCGTCGGCAGTCGGGCCAAGCCCGCCTGTTATAAAAACGAATTGCGCCCTTGCAGCAGCCTCATCCAAAGCCTGCATAATTTCCTGCTCATCATCGCCTATGGCCGAGATCCGGCCAACGATCAGTCCGTTCATGCTGAGTTGTTCGCCCATGAAGGCCGCATTGCTGTTAATCACCTGTCCGATCAATAACTCATCGCCAATGGAGATGATTTCGGCTTTTCCCGCTTTCGTGTTTTCCATACCAAATTTTTCCTTGAGACTCAATCCAATGAAGCAACAACAAGTTCAATATTTTTTTTATGTCCATGCTTTCTTTCACTGATTCTGGTTTGCAAAATTACAGCAAAGCGGTCGTTTCTGAATCAAATAAGCGCGATGTGTTTGTAGTAAAATAAAAAAGGCCGCAAAAAACGGCCTTTAGAAACAAAACTGGTTGGGTTTTATTCAGAATATGTTCGATATCATCATTCCCTGATTTCTTCCTCGAAAGAATCGGTGGACTCCTGCATGGTAGTCATGGCCTTTTTCCATGATCCTTCGCCGTAGAGTTTTTCATAATCAGCTACAAATGTTCCTTCACGGTCAAATGAAGCCCAGTTGGCTTTGTTTGATACAGCAGCAATGTCGCGTCCGTTGCCGGTTGAGAACTGGTTGACATAAATACTCCAGGAATCTTTGTATTTGTTTGTCTTGAAGACAGAAACTACATTTTTCATGACATCCATAAACGCTTCGTACTTGCCTGCTTTCAGTTCCCAGAAGCGGATGTGTTGCAATTTCAATTCATCCGTACTTTCGGGTGAGTAAGAAAGGTCGTCTTTCTTTTTCCAGTATTCGAGATCGGAATAGGATTCAACAAAAGGCTCAACATTCAGCGCCCAGTCAGCATCATGTGCCGGACTATTTGCCTGTGTGTCGAAGCCATCCAAAGCAGTAAAGGTGGTGGGGCCCATCACCCAGACAAACTGGCCTTCGTGGCTTCCAATTACCACTTTGCGGCTGAAAGCTTCGTAAGGCGCTGCGGTGTGAAACTTCTTGTTATGAGCTTCCATATTGGTCATCAGCTCTTTTTCCATACCTTTTTTGGGAACCACATACATGGTTTCGTACATGGTGTAGGTTTTTTGGGCTGTGACAGTTCCAAAGGCGAAAAGGCCAATCAACAAGGTTAAAAATGTGTTTTTCATGGTGTTGTTTTTTTTAGTTAGGTTAAACATTCCGGTGAAGGTAAGTTAAAACATGTCGTTTAGAATCATTCTAAATAGAATGGTTCGGAATTAACTAAACATTAACAATAATATTGAAATACAACGAGTTATTTGCGCGCTCCATGCTTCGCGTTGCGCTGAGACGACAACTAAACGGGGAAAGCAGTGCTCGTTTTAACCGATTGACCGAACGGGTATATCGGCATAAAAAAAGGTTTTTTTACGGAAAAACACAGTCAGGCACTAGCGCTTTTAAACGTCTGCTGGAAGTGTTAGAAAAAAAGTCACAATATGTTGGAAAAGCAGTTTTTCAGTTTAAAACTGATAATAGCTAAAGCCGAGGTCTTTGGGAATGATTGACATCACAGGTACATGGCTTTGGCGGATGATATTCTGGGCTGCTGAACCGACAAAGAACTCAACCAACCTGTTTTCCTGCTGGGTCATGATCATGATCAGGTCGACATCGGCCTCTTCGTAGGCAAAATCGAGAATGGCCGGGACGAGTGCATTTTGGCCGCCTTCGACTTCAACAAGCTCGGTGTAACAAGGAATATTAACTTCGGAGATGAAATGCTCCACCTGAGCCATTTGCAGTTGCAACTGCTGCCGTATCTCGGGTGAGTTTTTGTCCCAAAGCACCGACATCACCTTGATCTTGGCACCGAAAAGCTTGGCGATCTCGATGGCATAAGTTACTTTTTGACGGGTCTCCTTGGTGAGGTCGAGTGGAAGCAGGATGCTTCGGCAGCCGTTGAAATGACTTTTGCCGTTGAAGGTAATAACGGGAATATTTGCCTGACGGATCACTTTCAGGGTGTTCGATCCGATCTGACTCTTTGGCTGGCCGGGTTGTTCGCCCTGGTCGCTGGTGCCCATCAGGATGAAACGCGCGTGGTACTTCCCGGCTGTTTTGAGGATGTTTTGGTGAACTTTCCCTTTTAGAACAAGGGCTTCAACAGCACAGCCAGATTTACGGCTGACCATCTCGGCTGTTTCTTCAAGCTTTTTGTTAATACTCATCAGAGCACGTTCGTTGTCTTCTTTCGAAAAAAGAGAACTCACAAAGTCGCGTTCTTCAAGCACATACAGCAGGATGATGTCGTATCGCAGGAGTTTGGCAAGGTTGTAAGACTGCTCAAGGGCAATGAGCGACTGCTCGTTGAAATCGATCGGGACGAGCAAGGAGAGACGTTTATCGGTCATGGCTGGAATTGTTTTATAACTTTGCAAAAATATCTTTTTCGTGCAAACGACAAAGACAATTAAAAAAACTGACATGGCAATGATCCCCGCTTCGCAACTTGTGCTTACCCCTGATGGCGCCGTATATCATTTGAAGCTGTTTCCCGAGCAGCTGGCCGATACCGTGATTCTGGTGGGCGACCCGCACCGCGTTGAACTGGTATCCTCTTTCTTTGACGACATAGAATTCAGGGTAAGCAACCGCGAACTGAACACACATACAGGCTATTACAGAGGCAAACACATCTCGGTGATCTCTACCGGAATGGGCACCGACAACATCGATATCGTGTTGAATGAGCTGGATGCCCTGGTGAATATCGACCTGAAAACACGCGAGGTCAAAAAAGAAAAGACCAGCCTGAACCTCATCCGTATTGGCACTTCGGGTGCTTTGCAAAGCCATATTCCGGTAGGCGAAAGTTTTGTGGCAGGCGAAATGGCTCTCGGACTGGATGGCCTGCTTTATTTTTACGAGGAAGCCATGCAGGTGATCGAAAAAGATTTCACAGATGCCTTTATCGCACAAACCAGTTATCCCGATTTCCTGCCCCGCCCCTACGCGGTAAAAGCTTCTGAAAAGCTGTTGAAACAGCTGGCGCCGGGTTGCATCACCGGCATCACGGCCACTTCGCCCGGATTTTATGGTCCGCAGGGCAGGGTTTTGCGCCTGGAGGTGGTTGACCCTCTGATGAACAAGAAGATTGAGGATTTTTCTTTCCGAAACCAACAGATCACCAATTTCGAGATGGAGTCGTCGGCCCTGTATGGCCTGAGCCGCCTGATGGGACACGAGGCCCTGACCATCTGCCTGATCATTGCCAACCGCGTAACAGAAGAGTTTGCAGGAGATTATCAACCTTATATGAAAAAACTGATACTACAAACGCTGGATAGGTTGGCGGAAGAGGGGAGTTAGAGGTTAGTGGGCAGTAAGCAGTAGGCAGTAAGCAGTAGGCAGTAGGCAGTGGGCAGGTTTGTTCAGCTAGTAGAGCAAACCCACACTGAAATTACGTGAATGCGCAAAAGTGCTGCGTCAACACGCAAAAGGAACGTATCAAACGATTCAATGTCTGCCCGTGAGCCTTTA
>DINQ01000020.1:0-70917 GCA_002426795.1 Bacteroidales bacterium UBA5536 | reverse complement strand
ACGATAAAAGTATTGCGTGAATGACCTCAGTCTAATTAAGAAAATTTCTAAATAGAGCATCCGACCTAAAAAATGTCTTTTCTGGTTTGTATTTTATTTGAAACACACTTAATTTAGTGGCACAAAACAAACAAACAAGCAATCATGAAACCACAAACACCTGACAGATTCCCTTTCATCAATTCAGTTCTATATTATTGTATTTCAACACTTTAAGTTTAATATTGCAAGGCAAAATATTGGCCAAAGGTACTTTGTCACAACTAGCTTAGGCTGTTTGCCCACACAGCAGCAATAGCAAAACCAATAGCAAAATACCCCTGAAAGTATCAACATCCTATACCTATTATAATAACCAAAAACCTTATCCTTATTAAAAGCACATTTTTTCGATTGTTTGCATTAGTAATGCTGGCAGGCCTGCTGATGCAGGGATGCCAAAAAGAACCACAATCCGGTGATTCTGCCCAACAGGCAGATGAAAGCGTTTACACGCCCAAAGCAGCTAAATTAGTTGCTGACATTAACAGCTTTAAACAAAAAATGACAGCCGTGCGGGAGCACCCCCACCTCAAGAGCGGCGAATTGATGAGCAAGGAAGAAGCCCGCTGGAACATTGAAACGCTTTTTAATGTTACCTATGGTTTCCCTGATCTGAGTTATAGCAAAACTGTTACCGACACTGCCCTTGTTTACCTGCCGGTGGATGCCACGGGCAATGCCCTGCTGGAAGATGTGGTGGCTGTGTACGAAGAAGTGCTGGCACTGGTAACCGATTTTTACCTGGCAGCCAATTTCAACGAGAAAGGCTTTTTGTTTATGCAGCTGAGTAGTGGTGAAGTTGCGAACGGGAAGCTGGAAATTAGGTTAGAAGCCGTTACCGGAGCCCGACTGGGCACATCCGATGATCCGCCGGTGAATTACGGTCCATTCTTTGAAGGAGATGATTGGATGTATGGAGATGATTATGGAAAGTGTGGATATATCGGTAACTCAGATGCCGCTGAAGAAATTCAAATAAAGTTAAGGGAAAGAATGATAGCTTGGCCCGAACCACCCAATGGTTTCAGGTGGCTTGTGCTTAACCCTTTCACCATTAATTTGGAAGGCGATGAGTTTAAGGATGAAAATGATGAAAACCTGATCTTTTATGTACCAAACTACACTGAGGATGATAAATGCCTGGATTCGACAAAAATGAATCTTCATTATTATAATGAAGAACAGGTCATTTACCAGATGGTGCCACAGTTTTATAATGAATTTAGTGACCTTGAAGACTGGGCGTTTTTAGAATGTGATCTTATTGGTGAAAGCACCTTTATAGATGAAGTACCAACTATAAGACATAAAAACAAACTGGACTATACCGAAAGAATATTAGTTCCTGTTTCTGAGCTTCCACTTCCTATTGACCTTAATAATGAGCTATAAGTTAAGCATTAAAATGATCAAATTGATTTTTGTTTTTGCATTGTGGTTGGTCATTAACACCAATCATTTAATCGCTCAAAATTCCTTTGAGATCGGCTATCAAACTTTGGATGATGAATTATTAACTGATGGCATTCTTGATAATTCGGGATGCGTGGTGATGACTGGTTCTATCGGTGATTTTTTGGAAGCCGATTACGATGGCATCGTTTTTAAGGTTTTTCCTGACGGGAATTATATCTACCGGCATGTTGTGAAGCAGGATACTTCGTGTCAGTTTGGTAGCATTACCTTGTTGGATAACGGCAATTATATGATATTCGGCCGATATGCCGTTGGAGATACTTTGCAAATCAAAGACAGGATGCTGGTGTTGATTTTAAACCCTGAGCTTGAAACGGTTATGGAAAAGACATACCGATTGAACAATGATTTTTATGTACTATATGGCTTGGAAAATAACACACTGTTAGATGCTGACCGAAACATAGTTTATGCAAACGAACGATTGACTCCGCGAGGAGGCAATGATTATAATAGGGACTATTACTTCATGCGATTTAACCAACAGGGCGACACCTTGTTAACAAGGGGATATGAATCCTGGCCTAATGTCACAATTGGTTCACTACGTATGGTGCCGAATACAGATACCCTGATGGTGATAGGAAGAGGATATAACCAAAATGGATACCAGGAAATCTTGATTCTTGATCATGAGTTTAGTATTATTGAGAGCTTTGACATATCGCAGGATGGGAATCCTAGCGGAAAACAATATAGCGATGTATGGCTTAACGAAACCGAGTTCTTAATGACTCGAAACGGTATTACTGATAGCCGGAAAAGAGAGTACTATGCGACAGTATCAAGACTAAACACTTCCGGCGAATTGCTACAGGAGCTGATACTTGACAGGCCTGATACGACTGAATACATTGCCTGGTACAAAAGCATGTCATACCGCAATGATAGCACCATATACATTGGCGTTAATCAATCCTATAATACGACATGGGAAGCGATACCCATGAAAAGTGTAGTTTATGTTATCGATAAGGATATGAATTTGTTGGGTAGGAAAGACCTGGGCGGTGATACCAGTTATGAAATAATTAGCATGGTGTCTACTGAGGATGATGGTTGTATGCTTTTTGGCGGGCGCTATGTAAATAACTCAGCACCTGACAGGGATATATACATTTGGAAAGTCCTGCGCGAAGACTTTGAAATCATCACCCGATTGACGGATCAGCCCGCGATGGCATTGAACAACCAGGCCTGGCCCAATCCGGCCGATGATGTACTGCACATTAGTCTGGATGGCCTGCCCACAGGCAGCGACTTCAGGCTGCAAATCTACAACACTGCTGGCCAAAAGTTTTTTGACAAGGCACTTACTGCCACTGCCGGCAGTGTGCAGTGTAGCATAGGCGTATTGCCGGCCGGCACTTATGTGTATCAATTGCAAACCACTGCCGGGGAAGCCGGCAGCGGCACATTTATCAAACAATAAAACGCCCCCAGGCTGGTGCGGATTTGTAATCCGTATCCGGAACATCCTCTTGTCTGACCTAAAATCTGCGAATAAAACACAGGCGTAAGTTTAAAACAGTTGACTATTTTTGAACCATGAGCCGAAAGCATGAAATTCAATTAAAAACAAATTGTACGGGCACCGATTTCAAATCGGCGCCAGCGGGGGAATCACTTGTTAGTTTCTTTACAGGCGATAAGAATCACATTCAGATTAGGCAACGTAGGGAGGATGAAGAAGGAAGTGGGAATCGGCAGTCTGGGTGGTCAGTGGTTACTGACAAAAACCCAGAGGGAGGCGTAATACCAACAGAAAAAGGCTTACAGAAAAGCCCATTGTTTGTCGCTATTGGACATGAGATGGCACATCGTAAAGACATAATTAAGAGTACATTTGATGGCAATGAATGGTTCAAAACAAGTGATGGGACTCCTATACCAAATGCAGAGATATTTGCAACACATTACGAGAATAGAATTAGAGCGGAGCATGGCTTGCCTTTGCGTACACATTATGCTAGGGATACAAGGAAGGGAGTAGGGCCAGAAATAATCCAAAGGGGGCAAAGTGTTTTCTATAATCAATATGGACGACCCTTTGATTATAGATACAGAGTTGCTAGAAGGGCGTTTTTACGTACACTATAAAATTTTTAACATGATGGCCATAATGCAAAATATATATTTTGGGGTATTTATCTTCGTTATAACAAGTTGCGGAGTGCTACAAACTTCCTACCCTACTGAGTTGGCAAGGGATAAGCACAAATGGGAAAACAGAAAAAAAGCAATAGAACATTACAACCTTGACCTAAAGGCAAGCCAAGCTTTTTATTTAATTGAAAGTTCTGTGGGCTGGAACCTTGGGCATTGGGGGTGTTTTTACTTAGGGGACAGTACCTACTGTTTTTCACAACCAGATCCACTTAAACCAATAGAGTTTAAGCCATTTGTTTATGATGATTTTATTGTTGAATCATTGAAAGAAGGTAATATTGACACCTTGCTCGCGTTAAGTAAATCCCCTGACCACAAAATAGTATCACCTGCAACAAGCTTTATTTTAATCAGGTATGTAAATGGTGTATATGAGGAGTACCAAATGAATGCTTTTACAGTAAACCCAGAACTGCCACCTGATGACCTTTAGTTAAAAGTTTAGTGCATATTAAAAACAGACAATAAGGTTAGTGAAACACCAAACCCGCCGTTCGGCGGGTTTTTTGTATCCATCCGACCAACCCATCTTGCAGGCTCAAGCCTGAAGTGCTAGTTTTGTTGCAAAAAATTCTATGCACGATGAAGAAAAAACGGCTCAGCGTAAAAAGCCGGTGGAATAAAAGAAATAGTAATATCTTAGTTATATGAAAACACAAGAGCTATTGCAATACCTCTTGCCAAAAGATTTGTTAGACTATTTTGAGCTTACAGAGGTAAAAGAACAAGGCAGAAAACTTTTGTTCTGTCTTGATGAGAAGTATCATATCCCAGAGAGTTTTAAGTCGTCGGACTACGAGGCCTAATCTGAATGTGATTCTTATCGCCTAAAAGGCGTTACCGATGCTACCGGCAACACAGCAGGCTATGCACCCAACACCGGCCAATACCTTTACGATGCCAATGCCAACATGACCTACGACCCTTCCAAAAAGATCAGCGTATCCTACAACCCCCTCAACCTGCCCCGCCTGGTGGAGTTCGACAACAGCGATTTTATTGAATACACCTACACCGCCACCGGCACCAAGCTCCGCAAAACCATAACCTCCTGGAAAACAACCACCGGCGGCACAACAGACTATGCCGGGCAGTTTTTGTACCAGGATAACGAATTAAGCTGTATTTTTACGCCTGTTGGAAGAATTGTGCCCATGCAATACAACGATGAAACCTTCTGGAAACACGAATACAACCTAAAGGATCATTTAGGCAACACCCGCATCGTTTTTGCCGCCCACCCCCACGGCCAGCCCGAAGTGATGCAGCAAACCAGCTATTACCCCTTTGGTATGACGCTTCAACAGCAAAACTTTGGCGGCGCAAACAACCCACCCAACAAACTGCTCTACAACGGCAAAGAACTACAAGACGACGAACTGGCCGGCCTGAGCTTGGATTGGTATGATTACGGGGCAAGGATGTATGATGCGGTGCTGGGGAGATGGCATGTTGTTGACCCATTAGCCGAACAGATGCCAAGTATGTCACCATATTGTTATGCTGCTAATAATCCAATAAGGCTTATCGACATAGATGGACTTGCCCCAGGCGACCCTCCTGGCCCTGGGAATTATCAAGCAAGTATCATCTCAAGGTATGTTGGTTTTGGATTAAGAAATCCGGTTGCAGCTACCAGAATAGGCTTTGGAGTTACGCCCGGAGCTACAAATATTTCTACTAATGCAACGAGATTTGCAACCAGAGGCGAAGTTTTGTATGGGTCAAAAAGAAGTCAAGAAGATAGGGGAAGTGAAAACGGAGCTTTTAGACACGGTTTGTGGCAAGCTACTATCACATCTGAATTTGGTGGTAGTGTTGCAGCTCAAGCAGGAAATGCGCACGAAGAAAATGCTTTCACAGATTTATCCATTAGAAGTTTTTCCAATGTTGATGAAGCAGACCAAACTGTTGACCTATTGAACAATGTAATTGGAAGAAGCATTGGAGCAGCCAATCAAGGAGCAAATATGAATGAATTGGCCAATTTAGTTCTTGATGAATTTAAAAATAACGGGCTTTATACTGCGACAAAAGATAAGGATGGGAATTGGGTTGTATCAAAAACTACATTGTCATCAGAAAAGTACAATCAGTTGAAGGAGATTTTTAAAGGGTTAAATGAGAATGGACGAACAGCGGCAGAACAACAAAAGGTAGATGCTGAAGCCCAAAAACGTTTAGAAGAATTACAACAAACATGGGGGACAATGAAATAACATGAAAAAATTGATTATATACTTAGGCGCATTCCTTTTCATAGCAAGTTGTTCTACTAATAGAAACGATTTTGATAGTATTGTTTCTAATGAATGGGAAAAATGCAAGGGAAGCTCAAATTGCACTATTGATTTTGCCAACTTGCTGAGTTTTAAATGGGATACTATGTGTTTTTATTCAGGAGCATGCTCCTTAGAAGACATAAACAAAGACTTAGGTTTTGGACTTAAAGAGTTTACAGACACCGGCGATAGAGTAATATTTTTGAATAATGGCAAAGTGGTTTATCAGAAGGAATGGTATACTAAACCAAGCGAGCCACCCGTAGGTACTATTTTTGAGACTGATTTGAAGAAATTTAAAGTTAGTAAATCAGATGCTAAATTTAGAATAACCAAGGAAGGGAAAGCCTACTTCTTAACTAAATTATAAAATTAAAACGCCCGGATTTTCCGGGCGTTTACTTTATAGTGCAGCAATATTTTTAAGCTTCACACTTTTGATAAGACCATCAATAGCATAAAGGATATGGTTTTTATCTTCTTTTTCCATCTTCTCAATCTCATTGAGCCGTTTAAGCATGTCTGGGTTTTTAAATAAGTCTTCCTGTTCAGTCTCCCCCTGGTGCGGATTTGCAATCCGTATCCGGAACATCCTCTTGTCTGACCTAAAATCTGCGAATAAATCACAAGTGTAAGTTTAAAACAGTTGACTATTTTTGAACCATGAGCCGAAAGCATGAAATTCAATTAAAAACAAATTGTACGGGCACCGATTGCAAATCGGCGCCAGCGGGGGTGAAGATTATGCTGACGGTAAGGGTTAAAAGAAGTTACATTATTAACTTTGAATAGATAATGCAAATGGTTTTCAAACAAGAGGTTTGTCAAAGACACAGATTACAAATCAGCGCCAGCTGGAATGGAAAACTTTACATGTTTACTTTTCGCAGAATTATGTTTACAGCAGCTCAAGGGATTATGCTGGAGAACAGGGCTTATTGGGAGGGGTTATAGCGACCAGGTAGCGCTTTTGCTGTTGCAAAAAGCCACACGAGGGGACTCGTGCAGCGGGGGGGGTACGTTTCTCAAATGTATCAGAAAGGTAATCCATCAAAGCTATAGTCAAAATTCTACATTTTTCAACTTTTTTGCAGCATTGTTGGAAAATATATAACGGATCCAATCAAGCATCTTTCCAATTTTTGTTGACGCCATCCGTCCTGGATGGCAACCCATCAATACCCCTAAAAACATTGCCCGGGATCACTTATCAACAATATTGTTGAAAACTTTTTCTGACTCTTGATGCCGTATGGTTGACATATTGTAGTATATTTGCATTGTAGTAAACAAAAAAAAGCTCAGTTATGGACAAAGAAACATTAGGCAAACGCATCCGGAGCACCCGGTTGATCCGGGGCCTCACCATGGACGAGCTGATCGGGCAGATGGGCATCAGCATTTCGAAGAACGCCATTTCCCGTTACGAAAAAGGCGAGATGGTGCCGCGCATTGAGGTACTCAGTGAGATAGCCGAAGTACTTGGGCAGCCCCTGGGTTACTTTCTGAAGCCCCTGAACCTCGAAGTGAAAGATGTGCGGTTTCGCACCAAGGGAGCGCTGTCCAAAAAGGTCCTCGACGGTATCAGCGAGCGGGCAGTGGAACTAATGGAACGCTATCTGGAAGCAGAAAAACTGCTTTTGCTCCACAAAGAATTTACACATCCGATGCCGGGCTACACCCTCAGCAGCGTGGAGCAGGCCGAAGAAGCCGCAACACGCTGGCGCGAGGCCTGGCAGCTGGGCGATCAAGGCCTGCACAATATTTACGGACTACTCGAACAGCACCAGATCAAGGTGGCCGAACTGGATGATGTGGATGATGCCTTCGACGGGCTGGCCATCATGATCAACGGCAACATCCCCATTATTGTCGTCAACAGCAATATGACCATCGAGCGCAGGCGGTTCACAACGCTGCACGAGCTGGCACATCTGCTGTTTGCATTTGACGAAGCGCTGAGCCTGGACGAGCAGGAGAAAGCCTGCCATCGTTTTGCCGGTGCTGCCCTGATGCCTTGCGCCCTTTTAAGGCAACTGCTGGGGCAACAGCGCGAATCCATCTACCTGAATGAGCTGATCGAGATCAAGGAGCTGTATGGCATCAGCCTGCAGGCCTTGATGTACCGCACCGTGGAATGTGGGCTGGTGAGCTACCGCAGGCATTTGGAGTTCAAGAAATGGATAGAAACCAATAAGAAGGAAAAAGGCTTGGGCGCCTATACCGGCAAGGAAGAAACCAGACGCTTTGAGCTGATGGTGATGAAAGCCCTCGACGGGGAGAAGATCACCCTGAGCAAGGCAGCTGAACTGCTCAATATGCAGGTCAAGGATTTAAAAAAACTCGTGGAGAATCGATTTTAGAAAAAAAAAGACACTTGCGTTAAGTTAAAAAGAATACAATAACCACAGCAATATTACGACAGATCAATTATTCATTAACCAATTAACTAATCATCATGAAGAGAAAAATTAAAAGCGCTGTTACAACCGTAAAAACCGGAAACCCAGCGACTATTAAGTCCAACTTAAAAATTAGTACCAATGAACCAATTGATTTTGGCGGAATCGGATATTTTGACCGATCCCACGATTCGCTTTCACCTGTCTAGAACCCATTTTGAAGGTTTGCCGGCCATAGCAAGCACACTGCATGCCAAAGACTGGGATTTAGCCACGCAGCACTGGGTAAACCAGGCCGTTGCAAAAGGTCAGTTGCTGCTCTTAAAGACAACAACTGAAGAGCTGTTTGACATCCCAACTGCTTGCCGTCACGCCTCGCTAACGGTCACAGAGCAATACCTGTTGGCGTATGCCCTACGCAACAAGGCCACGATTGTTGCCAGCAACAATATGTGGCGGAAGTTCAAACCGATGGGTTTGAGCCTGATCTGTCACCGTTATCCGGTAGCGTTGATACTGGCCATCCGGTTTCATCAGCACCATTTCGGACAGGCTCCGCATCCTTTTGACCAAACTGTTAACCAACGATACAGGAGGAGCTAAAGGATGCAAGCAAAAAACAACAAAATAAGTCTCCTCAGCTTCCTGATAGAGGCCGTGGTGATCATCAAACAGCTCTGGAAAATCCACAGAAGACAATCCGACTATTTTATTGATATCGATTTATTAGACGAAGAAGCCTACGCTACACAGCTAAGCACAAGAATGCGGCCGATCGATCCAGATATGCTAGACGCCTTGCTGAGCCAGCTGATGGAAGAAGAGTTTACCTACTGTAAAGCGCCGTGGCAGGCTTATCACCCCATGTACGATTTGGGCATTGAGCACCTTATCTACCAGGGCAACCGCAAGTATGAACTTGTGCGGTATTCGTCGAAAACAACGACAAACCTCCCTGAGAACAGCTATCTGTATCCTTACGATCAGCGCAGGGAAAACATCCGCAAACTGGGCAAACCGGCCCTGGGGCTCTCCCCTCCTTTCTAAAAAATAAGTTACAGGACACCGGCATGTGTCCGGACCGAGGTGTTATGCCTGAAGCAGAACACAACGGCCTCAGCGTGAATCATGCCACAAAGAAAACAATATGCTCAGCTGGTTTTTCCGCCGGGTGTAGCATCAATTAAAATCTTAAATAGAAAGGAAAATAACGATGAGAACAATCATCACCCGATACCAAAAGTATCAGCAAATCAACAACTTGTTCAACGAGTACGCCTCCCTTTTCGAAGCCAATGCTGCCGACCTGGAGGCAAAGAATCAGTTTGCAGCCCAGCTGACAGAAACTGGTTTAAAGATCAGCCAATTGTTGCTGCCTCTGCAACCGCGTTTTGCAGTGCATCAGCAAAGTCGTGAAGCATTGCGTTCCCAGCTCAGGCTGTTAGCCGGGCGAGGCATGGCGCTGGCAAAAAACCTGGCCGACAGCCAATTATATGGCGAGATGCAACAGCTTAATACCGAGGCGATAAATGCGTCTTCCTTCAGGCTCAAAGCGCTGTGCCCTATTGTAGTTGCAAAACTGCAAAACCACACCGCACTCTTGCCGACACTGGGTTTAAGCAGCGAAATGCTCGACAGCATCAGCGAACAGGCAACTGCTTTTGATGCCTTTCTGAACGAGACAGACAGCAGTTATTCGCAGCGCAAGGCCACACGCGCACAGCTCAACCAGCTGCTTTCGGCACTGCACGAAACACTCCGCGTTTACCTGGATTCGTTTGTGGCGCTGCAGCGTAGCGTTTCGCCAGAGTTTTATGTGCGCTACAGGAATTTGCGTCGCCGCAAGGCACATTACCGCAAACGTGATGTGGTGAAACAGCCCGCAGAGATCTTCGGTGTGGTAAAAGACCAGCAGAGTGGTGAGGCCATCGCGCAGGCCACGGTAAGCCTGATTGAGCACAGCTTTGTGGTGCTGACCGATGAAGATGGCAGCTATACGCTGGAAGACCTGCCAGCCGGAACCTATACCATCAGCTGCTATGCGGCTGGCTACAAGGTGCCTGAAGTGGTAACGGTAGAAGCTGGTAGTGATGCCTTGCTCGAAGTGAACTTTGAGCTGCAGGCATTGGCGGCTACTGCCTGACAGGCTTTCCAGCCTGTGCACACAAGACCCGACATGTAAATGGTCGGGTCTTTTTTTTTGGGCTGGTGTTGATCTGCGATCAGTATGCTGAAACTTTGAATGCAAAACTGCATTTTAATGTCCTTTGTCGGAGCAAAAGAGCAACACCATGTAGCTGTGATTTTTCCCTGCCTGGTGTCTAATACAGCTAATGCTGAACATCACCTTTGTTCCTTTTCTTCCTGACAACGAATTGCTTTGCTCTCGGGACCTTCCGTTAAGGAACCAAAAGAATCAAGCAGGATCGATACTTCGGACCGCGCTGAAAAAGATGTTCAAATATTGGATAGGATGAGCCCAATGGGAACCGTCAAACCAATGGATCTTGCCTATGAGTCTATCCATTTATTCAGGTCTGATTTTAACCGCGCGTGAGGAACGAGGTATATCAATGAGGTCAAAGCATGTTGCACCATTGGTTTTACATTCCGTTGGTGTTGATAGGGTAATTTGAAAAACCGCCTAACATTATCCCATCAATTCAATAAGTTGGAGAGTGCTGAATAGAGGTTTTTTTTGGCTCTGCAGGCTAAATATATTGGTTGATTTTTGTGCCTATTTATCTAAGTCAATACTATTTATAAGCTTTATAAATTAAGTTTTGTTTAGGATTTTGATTAATTCTATTATACTTTTATTGCACTGATATAAAGTTTGTTGGGCGAGATCATCACCTTGGCAATCAAAAGTTAAGAAAGTAAATATTTCGAATAAATTCTGCCTCTAATTATGACTGACCAAACCAAAACCAAAGCCGAACTAATAGCAGACATAGAGAAAATTCGACTTGAAAACCTGCGCCTGAAATCTCTCCTCGAAATGAATAACACCGTTTTGAGTCAGAAAGAAGAAGTTTTAAGCGTGTCTAAAGAGCAACTGAATGAATTGCAAAAGTTAGCAAAGATCGGCTTTTGGGAATGGAATCGGGCGGCTGATATTGTTTCATGGTCAGATGAACTATATAGGATTGCTGGTATCGATCCGAATTTGCCCGCGCCAAGCTATGCCCAACTTCATAAAATATACACACCCAACAGCTGGACAAAGCTTCAGGCTGCTGTTGAAAGGGCTTTGAATACAGGCGAAGCGTATCAGTTAGAGCTGGAATTGATCAGACCTGACGGAACAATCAGGAATGTGAGAGCCATGGGGAGTGTGATAATGAATGCCGAACAGAACGAAATAACCGGGTTATATGGCTTGGTGCAAGACGAAACCGAATATTTAAAGATAAAATTAGCCTTACAGGAGAGTGAAATCAACTTCGAAAAAGTAATTAATACCATGTTGGAAACCTTTTCCATTATCAATGGGAATGGTGAATTTATTTTTTCAAATGCCCATGCAGCTTTTAATTTGACTGAGGGAAAACTAAAAAATTTAAAAGGGAAAAACATTAGAGATTTTTTACCTCCTGATCAAGCAAATCAGTTTATAAAGACGTACAACAAGGTTTTAACGACCCGTCAAACTGTTGCAAGGGACATCAAAATTTCATTATCGGGCAACGATAAATGGTATTTTAATACCCTCCAGTATATAAAATATGGCCCTGAAAATACACCCGCAGTTTTATCAATATCACTCGATATTACAGAAAGAAAACAGTCGCAGGAAGCACTAAAGTTGAGCGAAGAAAAATTCAGGGCAACTACTAATTTGTTACCACAGATTATTTTTGAAACAGATCTGAAGGGAAATTTAACCTACGTGAATAAAAGTGCTTATGCCCTACTTGGATATCCGGATGATTATCCCATATTGGGCAAGAGTTCACTGGATTTTTACACTCCCGAAAGCCAACAAAAAGCTATTAATAATATAGCCCAAAAAGTAGCCGGCCAACAAAAAACAATCAATAATGAATACACAATGGTTAGAAGAGATGGTTCAACTTTTCCGGCTCTGGTGTATTCAACTCCTATTGAAAATGAAGGCAAACCTGTAGGATTAAGAGGGATTATTGTGGATATAACTGAGCTCAAAAACGCTCAGGAGGAAATTAAAAAAATAGGACAGCACTATCAGGCGCTCATCGAAAAAGCTCCAGATGGTATAGTACTGCTTGATGCCAAAGGCAACTTCAAATACATAAGTTCTTCAGCAAAGAAAATGTTTGGCTATAGTGATACGGATGAAACTTCAGTAAACCCGGCCCATTACACACATCCCGATGATTTGCCTATGGTTCAGTCGGAGCTGGAAAAAGTGTTTAACAATCCTGATTATGTTCCAACCCTGCAATATCGGTTTATCGATAAACAATCTGACTGGCATTGGGTTGAAACCACCTTTAGCAATTTACTAGCCAATCCGAGTGTAGCATCTGTCGTGTTAAATTTCCGCGATGTTACCGAACGCAAACAAGCCGAAGAACTTCAGCGCACGATGGCCGAGATGCTTGATGTTGCTCCAAACTCCATCACGGTTCATGATGCAAACGGACGCTTTTTATATGCCAACCAGAAAACCTTTGAACTTCATGGCTTTTCTGAAGCTGAGTTCATGGCCATCAATCTGCATGATTTGGATGTTCCGGAAAGTGAGGCCCTGATTGAAGAGCGGATAAAGAGGATAGCAGATTGTGGGTTTGCAACTTTTGAAGTTGCTCATTATCATAAGGATGGGCATAGTTTTCCTTTGGAAGTATTCACAAAGACAGTTAACTGGAAGGGAAAACCAGCGCTTTTAAGCATTGCCACAGATATTACTGAGCGAAAACTTGCTGAGGAAAAAATTATCAAAGCCAAAAAACAAGCTGAAGAGAGCGAAAAACGTTTCAGAAATTACATTCAAGATTCACGCACACCAGTTTTCATTGTTGATGAGAATGGCAAATATACTTTGGTTAATAAAGCAGCCTGCAGTTTGGTTGGCTACACACAATCAGAGATGCTTCGTATGTCGATCCAGGAATTGCTTACAAAAAATGATTTCAACGAGCTAGTAGATACTTTTAAAATATTAAAAGAGACCGGAGAAATTCGAAATATTGAAAAACAACTGGTTCGGAAAGACGGACAACTGATTGATATACTTCTGGATGGCAAAAAACTTTCTGACAACGAATACATTGCTTTTACAAAAGATATTACTGAACGCAAAATTGCTGAAGGAGAATTAAAAATAGCCAAAGAGAAAGCAGAGGAAAACGAAAGAAAACTTATCGAAGCCCAGAAATTAGCTCACATTGGAAGTTGGGAGTATATTGTTGAAACGGATACGGTAAACTGGTCGAAAGAACTGTTTCATATTTTTGAACGTCCACTTGACTTACCGGCCCCAAAATATTCAATGCAGCGGCCCTTATATACAGCTGAAAGCTATGCCATACTTGATAAAGCAGTTCAAGATTGTATTCAAAAAGAAATTCCTTACGAAATTGAGTTAGACATCATTACGACAAGTGGGTCAATAAAAACAATTATCTCAAAAGGAGATGTTATTAAGGACAAAAATAACCGAGTGATAGGCAGTTACGGAACTGCCCAGGATATTACCGAAAAGAAAAAAATTGAGCAGGAATTAATTTTTGCTAAGGAAAAAGCAGAAGAAAGCGAAAACAGATACAGAAAATTGGTTGAAACAGCTTCAGAAGGCATCTATTTGCTATCAGAAGAAGGCCTGGTTTTAGATACAAACCAGGGAGCTATTGAAATGTTAGGTAAAGAAAGGGATGAAATTGTAGGTAAAAATATTTCTTCAATTGATCCAAACTATCCCATTAATAAGTTTCTCAGTTTCTGGAAAGATATTCCTTTTGATAAACAACTAATATTTGAGTCAACACACCTCCACAAAAATGGTGGTTTAATTCCTGTTGAAGTAAGCGCAAAAAAGTTTCAGCAAGATGACAAAGTTTTCTATTATAGCCTTGCCAGGGATATTACCGATCGTAAGATAGCAGAAAATGAATTAATCCTGGCCAAAGTGAAAGCTGAAGAGAATGAACACCGCCTAAAGCTGGCATCCAGTTCAGTAAAACTTGGAATTTGGGACTGGAATGTTAAAGAAAATACGCTGGT
Source organism: Bacteroidales bacterium UBA5536 (assembly GCA_002426795.1). Classification (GTDB taxonomy): domain Bacteria; phylum Bacteroidota; class Bacteroidia; order Bacteroidales; family F082; genus UBA5536. The sequence continues at coordinate 56,339 of DINQ01000020.1, read as the reverse complement.
TTGGGACGAACGTATGTTTCAGCTATACGGCATTAATCAAGAAACAATTGTAAATACATTTAATACCTGGGCTAATGGATTACATCCTGAAGACAAGGACCGGGCGATTAATGAATGTTACGAAGCACTGGCGGGGCATAAACAATTTGACAGTGAGTTCAGAGTGTGCCACCCAAATGGTAAAGTATTGTACATTAAAGGCAATGCCATTGTAATAAGAGATTCGAATGGTAAAGCAGAGAGGATGATTGGGGTAAATCGTGATATTACTGAAAGTAAACTGAATGAAATTGCACTTGTCGAAGCCAAAGAAAAAGCAGAACAGAGTGAATACATGGTTCGCAACATGTTTGAAAACACAGAGATTGGTATCATTTACTGCCATTCGAATGGCGATATCATTGAAGCCAATGCAGCCATTTTAAACATTTTGGGTTCACCTTCAATTGAAACGTCAAAAAAGATCAATCTACTCAAATATAAACCATTACATGAAATAGGTCTGGCCCAAAATCTGGTAAAATGCATTGCAGAGAAAACAAAGATTGTTGAAGATGTTGTTTATACAAGTGCCTATGGAAAAACTGTTTTTCTTAAATACAACCTTATCCCAGTTATTGTAAATGAGGAGGTAATCGGCGTTTGGATTAACCTAAACAATTTAACTGACCTATGGAAAACACAGAAAGAATTAATTCTTGCTAAAGAAGAAGCAGAAAAAAAAGAATATGAACTGAAAGAAGCACAAAAAATATCGCATGTTGGTAGCTGGAATTACAATGTAAAAACCCAAGTGCCGGAGTGGTCAGACGAAATGTTTCGCATTTGGGGAATAGAAAAATATGAACAAATCACGGATTACCAGCAACATAAAAAGTATATTCACCCAGAAGATTGGGACAAGTTTGATACTGCAGTAAAGAAAGCCATCAATGAAGGATTGGCCTATAATATCGAACTTCGACTTGTCAGGCCAAATGGTGAAGAGCGAACGATTATTTCCATTGGAGAGCCTGTTTACGACAACAACGGAAAAATAGCCAGCCTGAGGGGTACAAACCAGGATATAACGCTGCTAAAGAAGGCAGAACAGGAATTGATAAACAGTGAGTTGAAATTTAAAAACATCGCCGAAAATGTACCTGGCCTCGTTTTGCGGTATCAATTATTTCCTGATGGCTCAGAGAAGTTACTGTTCGTAAGCAAAGGAGTTGAAGACATTTATAAAATATCGAGAGAGGAGGCCATGAATGATGTTGGTTTGTTATGGAAGATGATTCATCCTGATGATATAGAAAGCTATACTGAATCAATTGAAGAAGCAGCTACCAGTATGTCCTTATGGAAACGGGATCATAGGATACTTCTTCCCGACGGGCGGATAAAATGGCTGAAAGGTATTGCAATGCCTGTAAAACAAGCCGATGGGAGTATTATTTTTGATACACTTGGAGTAGATATTACAGACCAAAAAAGGGTTGAAAATGATCTGTTGGAAGCAAAAGAAAAAGCAGAAAAAAGTGAGAAAAAGTTCAAGTTGCTTAATCGTTTAACTTCTGAAATGCTATTGCTTCCTGACATCGAGAGCATTTATAAGTTTATTGCGGAGAATCTGCAACAACATTTTCCAAATTCCATCGTCCTCGATAATTCAATTGATGAATCGAAGCAGCTAACCAGGCTCGAATTTGTTTCGGGTATGGACAAATCCCTTTTGAAAAAAGTGATTGATATTACAGGGTTTAATCCCGTTGGGAAAACCTTTAAACTCACTGAAACGCACAGAAATTATTTCAAATCGGGAAATTTCATTGAATTTGATGGCGGGGTGGCAGCATTTTCAAGCTCCGAAATTCCGGCATTCGTTGCCAGCGCTCTCGAGAGACTAATTGGTCTGCACAAAATTTATACAATTGGTATAAATAGTAATGATGGATTATTAGCTGGCATTCATATCTTCACTTTTAACAAACAAATTATTTCAGATGGCAACTTTATTGAAGTATTTGTGAAACAGGCAGGGCTTGTTCTGCAGAAAAAAATGGACGAAAAAGTTTTGAAACTGGCCAAAGAAAAAGCCGAAGAATCCGATCGCCTGAAGTCAGCTTTCCTGGCCAATATGAGTCATGAGATACGTACACCCATGAATGGCATTCTTGGATTTACAAGCATTTTACAGGAGTCTGATCTTACGGGTGAAGAACAGAAGGAATACATCGAGATTATTAGGCAAAGTGGCGATCGCATGCTGAATACTGTTAACAACATTATCAATATATCAAAGATAGAATCTGGATTGGTAGAGGTATTTGTTTCGGAAGTGAAAATTAACGAACTGCTGGAATATCTGTATTCGTTTTTTAAACATGAAGCCACAAAAAAGGGAATTCAACTCTCTTTTAAAAATGAAGTTAAAAAACAAAATCTGAGCATTAAAACCGACTATGAAAAATTGAATTCCATCCTCACAAACCTCATAAAAAACGCCATTAAATATACCAACCAAGGTAGTGTAGAATTAAACTGCAAAATCAGAAAACATAAGGGAAATACGATTCTGGAGTTTAAAGTGAAAGATACGGGTATCGGAATACCCAAAAACAGACAATTGGCTATTTTCGATCGTTTCGTTCAGGCAGATATCGAAGATAGAAATGCCTTGCAGGGTTCAGGACTGGGATTATCCATTTCGAAAGCATATGTTGAGATGCTTGGCGGAAATATAGAAGTAGAATCTGAAGAAGGTTTGGGATCGACCTTCTGTTTTTGGATACCTTACCAAAGCACTGCACTGAAAAAGTCGCATGATACACATAATGCTCCTACTCGACTTACAAATTTCGACGCAAAAGAGCTGAAAATTCTTGTTGTTGAAGATGATGAAGCAAGTGCTCTGTTTCTTTCGATGGTTTTAGAAGATATTTCTGGGGAAATCCTGTATGCCAAAACAGGGACCGAAGCTGTTGATCTATGCAGAAAACACCAGAATATTGACCTGGTGCTCATGGATATACGAATGCCAGATATGAACGGGTATAAAGCTACCAGACAAATTCGTCAATTCAACAAGGATGTTGTAATTATTGCGCAAACAGCATATGCCATTGCCGGAGACAAAGAAAAGGCGCTCGAAGCAGGGGCTAACGACTATATATCAAAGCCAATTAATAAAATGAAATTAATCGAATTGATAAAAAAGTATTGGCAAGGTAAGTAGTAATAAATCCTCCTTCTTCCTGCCTCTGAATGCTTAACAGGAAAATTGATTGAATTTGTCTGGAGGAACACCTGTATTTTGGGCTTGCTACATTACCATCAACAGCATGGTTATGAGAGTGTTCTGACTATCTCCGAAGAATTGAAGCGCTTAACAACATGCAAAAGAGCCAAAAAAAATACATGGCATTCCCGATATTTCAATTGAAAACATTCTAAGAAGCGCTCACATTTCAATGGTCAAGAAACGATAACTGTTCCGAGAATGCAAACACCTTAAATCAGCCATTGAAAGCACTTGAAATAAAATCAGAATGATCGTATCTTTCGTGCATCAATTCAATCCTGCTGGTCATGAAAAAAGAAATGCTAATCACCGCCGCCCTGTTTTTTGGGGTGTCAGTTCAATCCTTTGCCGGCACCGGAAACGCCAGTGACGTTTCTGTGCTTTTTCTTCTGATAGGCGGATTGCTTTTCATCTTTTTAGGCCTCATTTCGGGCATTGACTATCTCCGGAAGAATGGCAAAACAATGATTCGTCAAGCCCTTTCTTTCCTGAAGAAACGGATCGCATTGCTGAGAGATTACCTCCACCGAGTAATTTCGGATTATTTCGACCTGTCGTATTTTTAGACTCAATTCCACAAATTTTTCTGCCTGAGGTTGATAAACATTTGTTGCCTTGCAAATTGAATAGACTTACATTTTGCGCAGTTTCTGTATTTCATCGCCGGAGGTTTGCTACGATGTTCAGAAATCAAAATACATTTCGCCATCAAACGCATGAAAAAAGTACGACTTTCGTGAAATGATCTACTGAAAACATGAAATTACGTCCTCAGCATGATGTCTGGCAAAAACTATAAAAAGTTGTCGAAAAAACCTGGCAGCCAGTTTCATTGTCGGTTTGACAAGAAAAATAGTTACATTTACCTTTTATAAATATTAAGACATAATTGCAAAGAATTAAACCAAAAAAAACAATGACAGATGGAGAATAATTTTGACATCAACAAAATTGAATCACCCGTTTTAAAAAAAATACTGAGTTACAGAAAGACGATCCCGCTTGTAATTTTAGCCTTGATGGTTCTTTTTAGTTCGTTTTTTCAGATTGAGCCCGAGGAAGTAGGTGTGATCACACGCTTTGGCAAATATGTGAGAAAAGTTGAACCAGGGCTTAACATGAAAATGCCTTTCGTCGAAAGAGTGTATAAAGTGCCTGTTGAACGGCAACAAAAGCTGGAATTTGGTTTCCGGACTGTAAGTGCTGGTGTCAATACACAGTACACCAGGTCTGGCGCCAAAGATGAATCGTTGATGCTAACCGGCGATCTCAACCTGGCTGACGTGGAATGGGTTGTGCAATACCGCATCAATGATCCTTATAATTATTTGTTCAAAGTCAGAAATCCCGAAAACACCTTGCGGGACGTTTCGGAAGCTGCACTCAGGCAAATCATTGGAGACAGGACGGTAAACGAAGTGCTCACCGTAGGGCGTACAGAAATAGCCACCAAAATGGAAGCGCTTGTTGACCAGATATGCCAGGAATATTCACTGGGAATTAAAATCGATCAGGTTGTGCTGCAGGATGTGAATCCGCCCGAACCCGTAAAAGCTGCTTTTAATGCCGTAAACCAGGCACAGCAGGAAAGAGAGACCCTGATTAACCAGGCCAAATCGGAGTATAACAAAGTGATCCCCAAAGCAAGAGGGCAGGCTCAGGAAACAATTCAAAAAGCAGAAGGGTTTGCTACCGAACGGGTGAACAATGCACTTGGCGAAGTGGCCCGTTTTAACGCCATTTACAAAGAATACATCAAAGCTCCCGAAGTCACGAAAAGGAGAATTTATCTCGAAACAATGGGATCCGTATTGCCAAAGTTGGGCAGTAAAATCATTATCGATGAAAAAGGAAACAATGTTTTACCCTTGTTACAAATGCAATTAAAAAAATAACCCCCTGAAACAATGAAGAAGCATAAAATTATTATTTCGATCTCCTCTTTGATCATTCTCCTGATCGTATTGTTTCAGAGTGCATTTATTGTAAAAGAAACCGAACAGGTAGTGATCACCCAATTTGGAAAACCTGTGGGAGAGGCTATCACCGAACCGGGACTCAAGTTTAAAACCCCCTTCATACAAAAAACCAACTACTTCGAAAAGCGTTATATGGAGTGGGATGGTGATCCAAACCAGGTGCCAACAAAGGACAAAAAATTCATTTTTGTCGATACCTATGCACGTTGGCAAATATCAGATCCCCTGCAATTCTTCATTAGGATGACCAATGAAAGGGGCGCGCAAACCCGTTTAGATGATATTCTTGATGGCGAAACAAGAGATTATATCGCAGCCCACGACCTGGAAGAAGCTGTGCGGTCAGAGAACAGGGTTCCGGCTTCCTCAGGTGCCACCGGTGAAATGATTGCAGACACGCTTGTCAACATATCTGTCGGGCGACAGGAATTACAACGGATGATTCTTGTCTCTGCCAACAAAAAAGCCATGGACCTTGGTATTGTTATACTCGACTTTCGCTTTAAACGGATCAATTACGTTGATGAAGTAAGTGCACAGGTATACGAACGTATGAAAAGTGAAAGATTTCGCATCGCTGACAAATTCCGGTCGGAAGGACAAGGCGAAGCTTCGCGCATCAACGGCGAAAAAGAAAGGGAACTCAAAGCCATTCAATCCGAAGCTTTCAGAAAAGCCGAAGAAATCAAAGGAAAAGCCGATGCTACGGCTGCATCTATCTATGCTTCTGCCTATGACCAAACAACTGCTTCGCGCGATCTATATGGTTTCTTAAAATCAATGGAAACTTTTGAAAAAACTTTCGATACATCAACATCCGTTATTTTATCCACTGACAGCGAGCTCTTTAAATACCTGAACAGCATGAAATAATCCCCAAAAGCACTGGGCAATAACCTTCATTTATTCACATGTTTAGTAAATGTTCAGGCTTTCTTAGACCATTTCATTTTGTTCAACCAACTGGTTTCTCATTGGGCATCTGCTACTGAAAAATCCGGGTTTAAATTATTCTATTAATTTAGCGATCTACATATTCGTTAATCTACAGGATAAATTTAATTGCAGAAAATGTCAGGTGCCCAAAATAAAACGATTGCTGTTTTGCCCTTTGCAAACATGAGCGGCAGCGACGAACTTGAGTATTTCAGCGATGGAATTACCGAGGAGATCATCAATGCACTGGCAAAAATCGACCAGCTAAAGGTTACTTCGCGCACCTCTTCCTTCTATTACAAAGGCAAAAACATTCCTCTGAAGCAAATTGCCGGCGAACTGAATGTGGCCAACATTCTGGAAGGCAGCGTGCGTTTGTCGGCCCAAACGATCAGGATTACCGCCCAGCTGATTCAGGCCGAAGAGGATTTTCATTTTTGGTCGGAAACCTGGGACAGAAAACCCGACAATATTTTCGAGATACAGGATGAGATCAGTCTGCACATCGCCGAAAAGCTCAGGGAACAATACGGCCATTTTGAAATTCAGGACCATCTGGTCGAAACCAAAGCCATAAAGCTCGATGCCTACCAATTTGCCCTGAAAGCCAGATACCATTTCAACAAGTGGAACCCCGGCGATGTGAAGACAGCCATCGACATGTATCACAAAGTCATCGAGATCGACCCCGACTATACGGAAGCCTATGTGGGACTGGCCGACGCTTACAGTTTTATGGCCACCACACAATTTATGTCGCCCGAAGAAGCCTGGAAAAAATCCGTTGAATATACCCACAAAGCCTACGCCCTGAATCCCGAAAATGCCGGCGTGCACTACCTGCTGGCCAATCTGTCGTTTTTTACCGATTGCAGTGTAGCCGATGCTTTTACGCACACACTCAAATCGTTGCAGCTCAAGCCCAGTTATCCCGAGGCGCAGCAATACATGGCCTTCCTGTATATCCTCGCGGGTGAGATGAAAAAGGCGCAGCATCATCTGCAACTGGCGCTGGGAATTGACCCACTGAACCAGGAAACGCTGTTTTACAAGGGCTATTATTTGTACCGGAGCAGGGAATACGTTAAAGCCATGGCCATCTTTGAGGAGCTGCTGCAGAAAAACCCTAAAAACATTCCTGCATTCATGGTGCATTGCTATTGCATGCTGATTCAACAAAACTATGATGAGCTCCTGAAAATCATTGAGAACACACCCAATGATATGCTTATTCCACAGGAAAAACTGGGCATTACTTGCCTGACCTATATCCTCAAAGGCGATCAGGAAAATACTGAGATTTATTTGCACAAGCTTGAGCAGGAAGCTGAAAATCCGATGGCATTCCAGGCACACTCTTATCTCTTTTTGGCTTACGCCAACCTAAAGCGTGCCGATGAGGCTTTTGCCCTGCTCGACAAATCGTTGAAAATGAAATCATCTGTTTTACAGCTGACTTTTTCCGATCCACTTGTCAATGGGCTTGTGAACGACAAAAGATACAACAGCTATCATGAGCAGCTTTACGGACAGCTGAAAAACCAAAAAAGCATTACCAGGAAAAAGCCTTTGCTCGATAAAAAGACAGCCACGGCTTATGCCGCCAGACTGCTTGAATTTACTGCTACACAAAAACCATTTCTTAACCCATCCATTTCGCTGCGCGACCTGGCCAATCAGGTAGAAATTCACCCCAACCAGCTTTCGTGGCTGCTGAATGAAACCATCGGGAAGAAGTTTAACGAATTCATCAACCAATACCGACTGGAACACTTCAAGGAGCTGGCTAAAGATCCTGATAACGCGCACATCTCCATCATTGGACTGGCCTACGAAAGTGGTTTCAATTCGAAGACTGTTTTCAACACCTTCTTCAAAAAAGAGGAAGGCATCACCCCTGTTGAATACCTGAAAAGCCTGAATCAGGAATAAAACAGTTCGCATTTATAAGAACAAACCCATTCATCGGTTTTCAGAACTTCCAAAGGTCAGAAGGGTGCTAGTTTTGCCTTCAAATGATGTACAAAAACAAATTATTCATTATGAATGCAAATACAATGAAAGCGATGATCATCACCGCTTATGGCGATAGCAAGGTTTTGAAGTTAAAAGAAGTTGAAGTCCCTTCAGTAAAAGACAATGAGGTGCTGGTGAAGGTGCATGCCAGTTCTGCGACACGCGCAGATACAATGATGCTCTCTGGCAAACCTTACATCGGACGCTTGTTCACAGGAATCGTGAAGCCCAAACACCCCATTCCCGGAACTGGATTTGCCGGCGAGGTGGCTGACCTGGGAAAAAACGTCAGCAAATTTATAGTTGGTGATCAGGTGTTTGGCGAAACAACCTTGGGTTTCAGCACCAATGCTGAGTATGTGGCTGTACCCGAGCAAGGTGTCATTCTTCATAAACCCGAAAATTTGTCCTATGCCGAGGCAGCGCCGGTTTGCGACGGCCATTTGACATCCATAAATTTCCTGAAAGAAATCGGGAAGGTCAAAGCCGGTCAAAAGGTACTGATCAACGGTGCCTCCGGTAGTTTGGGTTCTGCTGCAGTGCAGCTGGCAACATATTTTGGTGCTGAAGTAACAGCTGTTTGCAGCAGTGCCAATGTGGGTTTGGTCAGGTCGTTGGGCGCTGATCATGTGGTGGCTTACGATCAGGAAGACTTCACGAAATCAGAAAAGCGTTACGACCTTATTTATGATACGATCGGCAAAAGTTCCTTCAGTCGTGCCAAACGCGTGCTGACAAAGCATGGTGTTTACCTCTCACCGGTTTTGAAGTTTTCCTTGCTGCTGCAAATGATCCTCGGTTCATTCACCTCCGGAAAAAAGGCCAGGTTTGCTGCCTCAGGGCTCAAATCAGATATCGAGCTACGTGCGCTGCTGGCTGAATTGGTCGTAATGTTTCAGGAAGGCAAATTAAAAACTGTGATCGACCGGCAGTTTCCACTTGAAAAGCTGGCTGCTGCCCACCAACATATCGCAACCGGTCATAAAAAAGGAAATGTAGTAATTGTAGTTGAATCGTAAAAAAACAGAAAGCATGAACAATACTGAAAAAAGAGCCGGTTTGATAGCCGGTATTTCACTCATCGTGATGGCGATCGCTGCAGGATTTGCATACGGATTTGCGCAAAACAAACTGGTCAATGTGTCGGCAGAAATCATGAGGCAAAATCTGCTTGACAATCAGTCACTTTTTTATGCTGTTCTAGCTGCCTGGACTGTGATTTTTGCAACAGACCTGCTTGTGGCAAAGACATTGAATACTGTGTTTCGCAATACCAACAGACGAATCTCGGCTATCACAGCCCTGATCAGGATTGCTTATACACTCATCCTGGGCGTTGGGATTCTGCAACTATCGAGCCTTGTCCCCCTGTTAAACGGCCATGAAATTAAGGTGGAAGTGCGCCTGCCCTTTGCCTTGTTCGAAAGGATTTGGTCATTTGGCCTGATCATTTTCGGCTTTCACCTGCTTGGTTTGGGTTACCTCTCAGTAAAATCCAGCTTTGTTCCGAAATTTCTGGCCTGGTTGCTCTATTTCGCCGGACTGAGTTATGTGTTGATTCATTTTGCCAAACAAATGGCTATGGTGGAACCGCAAACCATCGTTACAGCCGAAGCCATTTTGGCCTTGCCCATGGCAGCGGGTGAACTTATCCTCGCCTTTTGGCTCATTTACAATGGATTTCGCACCAGGAATTCACTGAGGTCTCAACGGGAAACAGTTTCCAATTAACAATTAGACATATGCAAAAAACCTTCAAACTTCTCCTGCTTATACCAGTCATTATTATCCTATTGGCTCTGCTCATCTTATCAATTAAATACTCACCTGTTTATGTGTACCGCCTCATCACCATGAATGTGGCAGATGTGTATGACTATCAGAATTTTGAAAATCGCAGCATCAAGGGGTCTGTTGATACTTTTGCATTTGTCAACCAGCCGGATGAGGCCTATGTGAGGTCCTTGTTTGCAGATAAAGTAATGCAATCAGGTTGTAGCAGTTTTGATGACTGGATTGCTAAATCCAAGACCACTGCACTGCTTTTTATCAGAAGAGACACTTTAGTTTATGAGCACTATTTCAATGGTTTTTCGAGGGATTCTTATTTTCATTCGCAGTCGATGGCTAAATCCTTTATTTCATTCCTGATTGGTGCTGCCATCGACGACGGTCTGATTGGCAACGTGAACGATCCGATGACCAGGTATGTGCCTGAATTACTGGAACGAGACACGCGCTTCGGGAACATCACCATCAAAAACCTGCTCGAAATGCGGTCGGGCTTAAAATACTTCGAGGGATATTTTCCGGGCACCCGAATCCACCTTCCGTGGCATGATGAAGCTGTGGGCTATTACCACAACCATGTGCGAAAACTCCTGCTGGAGGAGGTTGAAATTGCTTCGGAGCCAGGCCAAAAGTTTCAATACTGCAACTACAACACCAGTTATCTGGGATTGATCCTTGAGCGGGCAACAGGCAAAACCGTATCGGCCTATCTCGAAGAAAAACTCTGGTCGAAAATCATGACTTATGATGCGTTTTTTTCGATCGACAGCAAGGAATCAGGCTTTGAATATATGCCCAGCAGACTGATCGCCAGGGCAGTTGATTTTGCACGCTTTGGTCGTCTGTTTTTGCATCATGGGAATTGGAACGGGAAACAAATCATTTCCGAAAGCTGGGTGAGTGCCTCTGCAATTGAACACAAATCTAACCCACAGGAATATGACCCCGATTGGTTTGGCAGGGGCTGCGAAAGTACCTATTACACCTACCAGTGGTGGGGAAAAACCAATTGTGATTCAACCTATGAGTTCTTCGCCAATGGCAACCTGGGACAAAGTATTTATGTGATTCCTCATCAAGACATCATCATCGTACATTGTGGAAACTCGAACGGATTATTCAGCGCCGATGATTTAGGACATGTAGCCGATTGCATCCGTTTTGATGATTTCCATCAGATGATGATCGACAAAGATGTGGACGCCGCCATTCGACAATATCGTGAAAAGAAATCAAAAAATGCAGACTATCAAGCTTTTGATAATCGATTTTTAAGAGACAAAGGCTATGCCTTGCTGGATGGTGGAATGCCGGAACAAGCCAAAAAGCTATTTGCTTTGAATGTTGAGACCTATCCTGATTCGTGGGAAGCCATGAACTATCTGGCCGAGGCATATAGCAAAAGTGGTTCTCCCGATTCAGCCAGAATGCTTTATAACAAGTCGCTCAGACTAAAACCTGCAGGCAATTGGGCAACAGAGAAACTCAACATCGACATGCAAGCACCTCATAAACAGCAATAAATCATGAATAAAAAAATGTTTTTACGAGATTTTATGGATGAAGTGTGGAACTGCCAAGACTTTGATGCAGTGGAAAAATACGTCCACAGCGACTACACTATCCATCTTGACACATCTGATCCGTGGGAAGGCAAGACTCTTGATCATCTGACCTTTAAAAAGCGATTGAGATATTCGTTTGATTCTTTTCCTGATATGCATTTTGACATAAGATCGGCCATTGAAGACGAAAATCATGTCGCCATTACCTGGATCTTAACAGGAACGAACCTTGGCATGATTGGGGAATTTCAGCCGATGCAAAAAAGGATCAAAACAAATGGCATGACGATCTATCATTTCAAAGATGGTCTGATATGTGGTCATACCCAGGTTTTTGACAGGAAAACCGTTATGCAACAATTGGGATTTATGTGAAAATGACACCTCACTGATCCTATTGTTTCACTTCAATCCTAAAAATTTCAGAACAATGAGACATCTATTAATTGCTATCTTCGCCTTGATGATGACTTATCCGAATGTAAGTAAATCTCAAGCTTCTCAAAATCTCATAGCTGTTTTAGATACCATCTGGCGCACTGAGCAGGAACCGATCACATTAAGAGACTCGCTCATGAATTGCTATGGAGCAGACTCGGAACAGTTCCGTGAACAGCAGAAAATCTATCAGAAAAACCATCTTGTTTACGAACAAAAAGTGACAAATATCCTTGACAAATATGGCTGGCCAACTCAGGAAAAACCTGAGAACATGGCAATCTGACGATTTGCCTTGTCATTCAGCATGCGGATAATGCCATCCGGCTCAAATATCTCCCCGTGATGCAGCAAGCAGTAAAAGAGGGCAAATTAGAGCCCTGGCTATTGGGAAGAGCCGAAGACAGGATGGCAACCGAAGTACGTGACTTACAAATTTATGGAACCCAGATAAAATATGACCCTGAGACAAAAACCTTAAATTTATGGCCTATTGATGACCCAAAAAACGTGGATAAGCGACGTGCAGCTATCGGCCTGGGCCCCATTGCAGCCTTTTTATAGGGCCGGCTCGACAAAGACTGGAAGCTTGAAGAACAAATTAAAAAAACACAAGAGTTTGAGCAAGAACAACAAAAACGCAAACAGATTCATCAGGAATAGCCATCGGTCAAGACATTTTTAAAATAATACCTAACCTCAAATGGATAACTTTTTATATCATCGATCATACATGAACAGTAGATTAATAATCATACTGACTACCGGACTCATCATGCTCCTTCAACAGTTTGGAAACGCTCAGGCAAATCAAAACCAGCAGTTTTTGCAAAAAGTTGGGGTTATGGATAGTGTTTATTCTGAAATACTTAATGAGTCAAGAAGTATTTACATACAATTACCATCCAGCTACAATCCTGAGAAAAATCAGAAATACCCTGTGGTGTTTATATTAGACGGAGAAATGTTTCTCCCTACGGTGTGTGATGTTCAAAATTATTATAGCGGTGGATTTACACCCGAAATGGTACTTGTTGGAATTTCCAACGATAAAAACAGGATAAGAGATTTAACTACTTCAACCATAACGACAAATTTTGGAATGCCATTGAATGAAGAAAACGGGAAAGCTGAAAGTTTCAGTAAATTCATGGAGAAAGAACTCATCCCCTATATCGAAAATAAATATCCCGTAACCAATTTCAGAACATTAATCGGTCATTCTTACGGGGGATTGTTTGCAATTTATACATTGCTAAAACACCCAGATTTATTTACCAATTATTTAGCCATTGATCCAAGTTTGGATTGGGATAACCAAAAATTATTGAAAGAAGCACAAGGAATACTTGCTGCTCAGAAATATGAAAACAAATCTTTATTTATGTCCTTAAGCGGGCAATTGAATAGGCAAAATTCAGGAGTTACAATTCATAATGTGATGCAAGACACAACAAAAATCACCTTGTTTGCTCGTTCCACTGTTACTTTTTCTGAAATGGTAAGGCAAAACATTAAAAACGGCTTGTCATTTGATTGGAAGTTTTACCACAGAGATTTACATGGCACCATTCCGTTTCCATCTATAATGGATGGATTAATCTCACTTTTTGACTGGTATCAATGGGCAAATACAGATAAAATAAATTCAACTGAAACAACAATAGAAGAGCTTGTCAGTATCATAAAATACAGGGAAAAGAAGCTCAATGACCATTTTGGATATGCAGAACCTCCTTATCCGGAGGAAATTTTAAACATGTCAGGTTATATGAATATGGATATTGGACAGCCTGAAAAGGCAAAAATGTATTTTGAGTTGGCTATTGGGTATTATCCTGAAAGTGCCAATGCCTTCGATTCTATGGCCGATTATTTTGAAGCACAAGGCGACTTTTCCAATGCTTTAGAAAATGTAAATAAAGCTTTTGCATTAAGCGGCAGCGATTATTATAAACAAAGAATTGAAGGACTTCAAGCAAAAATAAAATAACTGACCTTATCCAAATTCTTAGAATAAAACTAGTTGTATTAGATTAAATATAACCCATGGAATCACTTTTTAAAACCGAGACAGGAAAGAAGGAAATTTTAAGTCTATATGACCAAAAATTAGAAGAACTAAATATTGAATATGAATATATAAAAATTGCCACCAATTTTGGTGAGACAAATATTATCGCTTCCGGAGCTGCTTCAAATCCGCCAATGTTCATCATCCACGGCTCAAATGGCTGTGCACCAATTGCATTTGAAACGTATCCCAATTTACATAAAACTTATAGGGTTTATGCAGTTGATGTACTTGCTCAGCCTAATAAAAGTGCTGAGACGAGGCTCAATATGAAAGATGACTCATACGGAAAGTGGATGAATGAAATCATTTCTGCTTTGAACATTGAGCATGTTACGATGACTGGGTTTTCATTTGGAGGATTGGTCATCCTGAAAACACTCGAAAATGACGAAAGTAAAATCAAGGAAGTGTTTTTATCTGCACCGGCTTACATTGTCAATGGGAACCCGTTAAAAACGCTGTTCAAAATTTTCATTCCGATGAAAAGGTATATGAAAACGCGGAAACCCAAATATGTAGAAAATTTTTTAGCAGAGGTTTTTACCGATCGTGACGAATTTGCTATTCAATATCTTTCAAAAGTGTTTTTGCATTTTAACATGGATTTTAGCCCTGTGCCCATCATAAACAAGCAAAAAGCCATGGCAATTAAAACACCAATAACGTTGATTGGCGCAAAAGATGATATCTTATTCCCGGGACAAAAAATGATTAAAAGAGCCTTAAAAATATTTCCATCTTTGAAAAAATACCTGCTTCTTCAAAGTTCAAAGCATGTACAATCTAAAAGTGATAATCTAAAAATTGAAAACATAATATTGGGGAAATAACCTGTTAAAGCAAAAACAATTATCATGCATGCTTGCATGTTTTGGGTTGTGACCTTATAGACATTACTCATCGTATTTTGAAGTACAGGATAATGATAAAATGAACCAGCTAAAAAAAAATACTAATTGTGAATGTTCATTTAGGGGCTCCAGATAGCTTTCAGGAGTGACTGATACACTAATAAATAATAAAATTATACACATGAAAAAACACGCTGTAATTTATTTAATAACTTTGATCATGTTGAGTGCTTGCACCAACGTTTCAAAACCTTCTTTTACTGACGAACCTACCGTAAATGATTTTAAAATTGGTGAAAAATGGACCTGGAAATGGCAACGCTCCGTAGAAGGGGAAATCCAGGCCGAAGGCGAAGATTTTCAAGAAGTAGTAGAATTTAATGGCACTTTGGGGTTTTGGAATGGCGTCGATACCGTTCTGATTTCAAGCACATTAAATCAAAACAGCAGTACACCTTTCCGCGATTGGCCCCTAAAAGTTGGTAAAAAGTGGAAATACGAGTCTAATTGGGGAAACGATGAAGGTACTACCGGAACCACAAGTCAAGATGCAGAGGTGGTCTCTTTTGAAGAAGTAACTGTAGCTGCCGGAAAATTTATGGCTTATAAAATTGAGTACAGAGGAACCATTGTCAACTCAAGGGGTTTCAATGGTGAAATGAAAGATGACTGGTATTATGCGCCGGCCTTAAAAACCTATATAAAACATGTAAATGATGACGGCTATGGCATCTATGTAAACGAGTTAATTGACTACACAAGCACTCAATAAAATAAGAACATGAATAAACCACTGACTTTACTGATTTTTGTGCTTATCGTCCAATACACCAATGGTCAGGAGCTAAAAATTGAAAAAGCAGCGCTATCAGACATTGTATCAGTGGCCAATGAAATGCAGAAGCTAGCCATAAACATGCAACAGCAAAGCAAAACTGGAGTTCTGAAAATTGCAGCAAATGACCGTTTCAGGATTGAATTGCTCGCCGGTGACTATGAGGCTTCAATACATACGATTGAGTCGTTGAGAAAAAATTCAGCATTGAATAATGGGCACCCGAACTTTATGCCGTATGAACTATTTGCAAAAGCGAAAATAATGCAATCTGAATATGGGGAAACATTTGGTGCAGCATACAAGGCAGTTTTTAGTGCTTACATAGCAAAATGTAATGATGAACAAGCCTACACAGCAAAAATTGTTTTCACAACTTACGATGCTGTGGCACAATTCAAAAATGCTTTTGAGACCAACTATAACAAGATTTCTGGTTCGACTTTAACTCCTGATCAAGCCTTAGTCTTATTAAAATCTTATTTCCTGTTCCGTGTGTACACACTCACTGAAGCTATAGTTTTCAGGCAATTGGAAGAAGACGAGCACAGCAGGTATATTCTAAGAGAAGAAGTCATCGTTTCGCCCCAAGACGGAGCCGAATTATCTGTTATTACCGCCAGGAAAAAAAATGCAGAACCAATGCCTGCTATTTTACTTTTTACGATTTATACAGATGCCTCAAATTATGATCAGGCTGTATTAGCAGCATCAAAAGGTTATGTTGGCGTTGTAGCAAATTCAAGAGGAAAACGACTTAGTAAGGATGCTGTTGATCCACTTAAACACGAATATAAAGATGTTTACGCTGTTATTGACTGGATCAGCAAACAAGACTGGAGCAATCACAAAGTGGGCATGTATGGTGGAAGTTATGATGGTTTTACGCAATGGGCATGCATGAAAGAAAAGGTACATCCGGCATTGAAAACCATCATTCCATCAGTATCTATTGCCCCGGGAGTTAACTATCCGATGGAAAATAATGTCTTCTTTAATTTTCCCTACAAGTGGATTCAATATGCTACCAGCAATAAGTATTTAGATGAAGCTGCAAATTCTGATTACAAAATGTGGAATGATCTCGAAAATAAATGGTTCGTTTCGGGTAAGGCTTTCAATAAAATGGATAGCCTAGAAGGAACCTCCAGGCCTCTTTTTCAGGAATGGATCAGTCATCCCTCATTCGACAGCTATTGGCAAAACATGATTCCATATCAGTATGATTTTTCTCATATTGACATCCCCATTTTAACTACTACAGGATATTATGACGACTCACAAGGAGGTGCCATATATTACTATTCAGAGCATTTAAAGTACAATCCCAAAGCAGATCATTATTTACTCATTGGGCCTTATGACCATTGGGGTGCACAATTTGCGTCGGATGCCAATTTGCGGGGGTATCAAATTGATGACACGGCACAAGTTAATATTAGACAAGGGCTTGCATATGATTGGTTTGATTACATCTTTAAAGGTGGCGAAAAGCCTTCGATACTTAAAGACAAGGTAAACTTTCAGGTTATGGGAGATAATACCTGGCTGAGTAAGCCGAATCTCACAGAAATGAGCAATGATTCGCTTGTTTTTTACCTGGGTACAACCAAAGCTGACAATCATTATGAATTGATGAACGAGCCCGAAGCAGGTACATCTGCAATTCTAGATATAGATCTTTCCGACAGAACAAAGATGTACAATGAAGACTATTACCCCTGGCCGATTATCAAAGACAGTATTAACTTAAATGATGGACTTGTTTTTATGGGGAAACCACTAAAAAGCGAAGCGATAATGAGTGGTTCTTTTGCGGGCGACTTGTATGTAACAATCAATAAACTGGATTTTGATTTTTCTGTCAACTTGTTTGAATTAACGGCTGATGGAAAATATTTTCAACTGAGCAATTATATAGGTAGAGCAAGCTATGCAAAGAACAGTGAAGAAAGAGAATTAGTAATTCCGAATAAATTGACACACATCCGTTTTGACAACACGCATATTATTTGCAAAAAAATACCGAAAGGAAGTCGGCTAGTCGCCATTATAAACGGGAATAAAAACGCTTCCGCTCAAATAAACTATGGCACCGGAAAAGATGTGAGCAGCGAATCAATTGTAGATGCTCAGGTTCCATTGACATTAAAAATTATGGCTGGAAGTAAGATTTTTATACCTGTATGGAATCAATAAGCGATCAGGACACATTGTTCCAACCACAGGGCTTGCACCCTTTTTGGGATGGTCTGATTTGCAGTGAAATCCATTTTATTCGAATTGTAGATACAACCGGAACCGCTAAAATACCAGAAGTAAATTAATACACGAATTGGCAGTTTAAATCTTATCATTGCACCTCTCCAAATGCACTTCACAAAAGGAATCATATGAACCCACTTTTTTTATCCTCAATCAAACATGACAAAGCAGAAAAGAAAAAATACCGCTGGCAGATTGCCATAAGTGTGTTAGCCCTGTTTGTCTTAGGTTCAATACTGAATATTCCTTTTAGCAGAGAAGTTAAAAGACTGAACATAGAAGCAGGCAATATTGCTGTAAAACTCAACGAATCTGTTCTGGGCGATACAGTTAAAGTTGTGATAAGCAGTTTAATTTTAGGAGCTATAATCGTTTTTATTGGCTTATGGATTTCTTCAAGAGCAAACCTTGGTGCACCACTAATTGCGCGCATTTTCTCGAAAAAACCAATTTGTCCAGTAATCAGCAGCAAAGCTGTTTGGTCGAGTATTCTTTTGGCAATTGTTGTTGCTTTGCTTTTATTGGGACTGTTTGAACTGCAAAAAGGGTTTTACCCGGTTCAGGAAAGGCTTTCGCGGCCATCAAAACCCTTTTATGCCCTTGTTTCGCTTTCTGCCGGAATCACTGAAGAGATCATGTTTAGGTTAGGGCTCATGTCGTTCATCATCGCACTCATTCAATTTTCGAAAAAAATAGAAAAGCCATCCAACAACATCGTATGGACAGGCATTGTCATTTCCGCCTTGTTTTTTGGTCTCATGCACCTTCCGCTATCAAAGAATTTTGTGGAATTAACACCCTTTACGATAGGCGTAACAATGATTGGCAATTTAATTACAGGTTCAACCTTCGGGTGGATTTTTTGGAAACGCGGATTGCTGATTGCTATGGCATCGCATATTGCCTTTGATCTTGTTTTTCATGTAGTTGGCTCGCCCTTTGGATAGGCTAAAATTGACAATTTTGACATAAAAGGGTACTTTTAACGATCAGCAACTTTCCAACAAAGCTGAATAACGCAAATAAATATACAACTATGACTAAGAAAAAAATAAAACAAATTCTCCGAATCTTATTTATTCTGGCAAGTATAGGCTCACTGTACTTTGTGCCCTGGATTTTGGTAAAAGCATGGATTTTACCATTGCCCGATACGGTTCAGGAACAACTGGATGAAGGAATCAAGCACGGCTTTGATGGGATGATTGTTTACGTGGATCAGGCTGGTAAGGCACCGGAGTTTTATGCCGCCGGCTGGCACGACCGCGAAAAAAAAATCCCTGCCTACCCACAGGCTTTATTTAAAATAGCCAGCATTACCAAACTCTATATTGCTGTGGCTACCACAAAATTAGTCAAAGCGGGGCGCTTGTCATTGGACAAGACACTCGCTGAGTATTTTCCGGAACTGGCCGGAAGAATTGAAAATTCTGATAAAATAACCTTGCGCATGATGGTGCAACACAGGAGTGGAATCCCCAACTTTGTGGACCATCCTGATTATTGGATAAAACCGCCAAAAAACAGACAGGAAACACTTGAATACGCGCTGGATTTACCTGCTGACTTTGAACCCGGCGAAGATTATGGCTATTCGAATACCAATTATATGTTGATTGAGGACCTCATTGATAAAACCCTGGGCTATCCCCATCAGCAATACATCAAAGAGGAAATTTTGATCCCACTTGGGCTGAAACACACTTTCGGTTCGCTCGATGAAGTGAATATTGACGATGTGATGAGTGGCTATTATGTGGGTTCTGACCAGGATTTTAAGTATGTCAATACAGGGTTAATGATAGCAACCGCAGAGGATGTAGGGATATTTTTACGTGCCTTAAATGATGGTTCGGTGTTTAAGGAAGGTGAACAGGAAATCTATTCCTCCATTTACGTTTACAAACACACAGGTCTGCTTCCTGGCTATCAGAGCATTGCTGAATACCACAAAGACATTGATGCAGTTGTTATTCAGTTTAATAATACCACCAACTTTAATGGATATGATTGGAATTTGGCCGAAATTGTCTATAACCGTATTGTCAAAATTGTGAAAAGGAAAAGGAGCTCCTAAAAATGTAGATAAACTGGCTGAAAAGAATTATCATCATTCAAAAAGTTTAAACGATTCTTTTGTCGGACTTGACTTCATTCAGATTGCCAATTATTTTCAGAAATGACTCAGCAGACATATTACACTTAGTTTTGAACAAATAAACAGTAAAAAACAATATCTATGACATTACAAGAATCCATTGACTTTTTTAAGGGTTTAACAGCCGAAACAAACAAAAATTCTGAGCAGAAGGTTTATGACAAATTTCTTCATGTTTTAACGGAATTACAAAGCAGAACCTTCACGACTGGCGAAACTCAATCCATTGAAGCAGAACTTGCCAGTTTAAAATTAAACGAATACCCAGAGAACAGAGAAAAACACCTTAAAAAAGCATTCAATAAATTTGAAAAATACCTGAAGGACACGCTATCCATCATCCCAAGAGGCTATTACACCAAACTGGGAGTTGGATTAGGCTCCTCGTTTGGAATCATTTTTGGGATTGTATTTTTGTCATCCTGGGAGCGATCTTTAGGCATCGCGCTGGGGCTTTCTGGCGGAATAGTGATTGGCATGCTGATCGGACGAACCATGGATGCACAGGCCAAGGCGGCCGGCAAGGTGCTTTGATCATTCAATGCTACAACTCAATCTTTAATATATTCTAAAGAGACCAAACAGCTAAGGAGCTTAAATTGACATTTTCACAAAACATCCTATTCAAAAAAAACCAACCATGCAACTCGAACAAGCGATTCAGCAACTCCTCGAACAGAAGGGCAGCTCCATGACGGTTGCTGAGCTCACAGATGCCATCAACAACCAACAGCTTTGTACCCGACACGATGGCACGCCGGTCTGCGACTTTCAGGTACACGGCAGAAGCTTTAACCGAAAGGATTTGTTTGTTCGGGAAGGTGAAAAAGTGAAGCTGGTGAAGTCTTCGAAATCCTGAATAAAATTGGGCCAAAAAAGCCAGATTGTGCATAGCCACTGTTTTGTTCGGTTTTTGCTTTTGCAGTGTTATAGTAATCAGCACAACCAACCAAACTTCCTTGCTGACAAGGCTTCATGGAATATTTAAAATTAACTTGTAGTGGGCCAATTTAATTATAGATTGTTTCTAAATAACGCAAACAAAACCACTACAGTTCCACTACATGATTTACTGGTTTTACTAATGCTTCAAAACACATCACTACATTCAATTTTTATTTATCTTATATTTAACTATTTACAATTCTTTTATACACTACATATTTTACATTGTTGTCTTCCGTAAACTATTATTGGATGTTTTTCCAATCAATATTTGGTTAAATTTGGATTTCGTAACCAACAACCAAAAAGGCCTATGTTTAACTTTAAACACGCCAACAAATCGATCGATCTTATCGAACGGTTTTTAGATAAAATAGATCAGGGTGTTTTAATCTTTCAGGAAGGTGTTAAAAACTACCTGAACGACAACAAAGAAAATTTTGCCGACAACCTCAAGACGCTTTCCACACTTGAGACCGAGGCAGACATCATCAAACGCAAGATCGAGAACATCCTTTACACCCAGTCGCTCATGCCACAGCTCAGGGGCGACATCATGAAGCTACTTGAAGAACTCGACAACTTTATCGACATTACCAAAACCAATCTGTATCAGTTTGATGTAGAAATTCCTTTTATCCCGGCCCAATTGCACAAAGACATGATCAAGCTTACCGAGCTTTCAGTATTGGCAGCCGAAACTGTGATTCCAACCGCCCGGGCCTATTTTCGCGATCCGGAATCCATCAAAGAAAAAATTCACCGTGTCTATCTGTACGAAAAGGAAGCCGACAAGCTGGCCGACAGTATCAAGCGGAAGGTATTTCAGGATATGCCGGGACTGAAACTCAGCGAGAAATTTCACCTGCGCTACTTTACGCTGCACATTGAAAATATTTCAGACGCGGCCGAGCGGGCCGCCGATCTGCTCACGATCATGGCGATCAAGCGCACCATATAATACAGCGATAAACACAGATGCTCTTCCTCATCTTTATATCAAGTGGATTATTCCTGGGCTGGTCACTCGGCAGCAACGACGCTGCCAATATCTTTGGCTCAGCCGTTGGTAGCAAGATGCTGAGTTTTAAACGTGCCGCCTGGATTGCCAGCATTTGTGTCATCCTGGGTGCTGTTTTTCAGGGCAAAGGAGGAGCCGAAACTCTGAATGCCCTTGGTGAGGTGGATGCGCTGGCAGGTGGTTTTATGGTTTCGCTGGCCGCTGCAGCCACCGTCTTTCTGATGACGCGCAGGGGCTTACCCGTTTCGACAAGTCAGGCCGTCGTAGGTGCTATCATCGCCTGGACCTTTTTTGCAGGCAAGGCTTTCGATGCCTCCACCTTATATAAGATATTGTATACCTGGTTGGCAAGTCCGATCCTTGGGGCCCTATTTGCGGCTATCCTTTATCGCCTGCTGACACTCATCATCCGAAAATCGAGAATCCATGTCATCAAGCTGGATGCAGTGATTCGTGTGAGCCTGATTCTGGCAGGTGCTTTTGGTGCTTACAGCCTGGGGGCCAATAATATCGCCAATATTATGGGCGTGTTTGTCTCTGCGGCACCTGATATCCTGCTCAACTTTGGACTGTTCACCATTGATGGTGTGCAGTTGTTGTTTCTGCTTGGAGGCGTCGCAATTGCCGTGGGAATTTTCACATTCAGCGAGGGCGTGATGCATACCGTTGGCAACGGGATACTGTCACTCTCGTCGGAGGCTGCGCTGGTTGTCGTGCTTGCTCAGGCATTGGTATTGTTTCTTTTTTCATCCATTGCCTTCTCCAACTTGCTTTTGTCGGTTGGTCTTCCGGCCATTCCACTGGTTCCTGTGTCGAGCACACAGGTTGTGATAGGCGCTGTGCTTGGCATCGGGATGGTGAAAGGATCGCGTGAGATCAAAGGCCGGGCAGTAGCCGGTATTGCTTTGGGATGGATTCTGACCCCACTGACAGCCGGTATCATGACATATTTTGGATTGTTTTTCCTACAAAATGTGTTTAACCTGCAGGTTACCCTGCATCCTGTTAAAGCTGCTGCAAGCCAACCTTTTCAAAATTTGCCTTCAGCAGCCGTTCAGTACGACTTTGTCGTTCCCGGAATGATCGTGATGGCTGTAATAGCAATAGGCGCTTTATCGTATGTGGTTTTTCTGCAGAAGCAAAGGCGGCTTAAAGCTGAGAATCTCCTGTTGCTTCAGCAAAACGAGTTGTACACCGCACAAAAAACCATGAACGATCTCGAAATTGCAGCCATACAGGCCGAGAAGGAAAACATCCGCTACAAACTCGAAGGCAAACGCAAGGAATACATCGACGTTGCGCTCAATCTGAGTGAACAACGAGAATTTTTGGATAACATCCTGAAGGAAATTGCTGAAATCAGGGAAACAGCCGATAAAAACAAGATGTTGAAACGGCTCACTGAACTCGATGCGATGATCAGGCAACGGATGTCGTTCAAGAGCGAAAAGGAAGATTTTATCGGAAATATTGAGCAGATACACCACGACTTTCTGCTCAAGCTGGACGCAGCATTTCCGGGACTTACCGACAACGAGAAACGGTTGGCGGCTTTGCTCAGGCTCAACCTGCCAGGCAAGGAAATCGCATCCATCATGAGTATTTCACCCAAAAGCGTTGAAGTAGCCCGTTACCGGCTAAAGAAGCGCCTTGGACTTCATAAATCAGAAAACCTAATTACTTTTATTCATCAACTTTAAAACAATGCGCATGAAAAAATTATGCCTTTTATTAGCCATTTTACTTGTATTTGGAAGCCAGCTTGTGCAGGCTCAGACAAATAATGTAAGTGGAAAAGTGACTTCCTCAATCGACGGTAGTCCTTTAAGTGAGGTGCATGTGAGACTTAAAGGAGCCCTCACTGCCACAAAAACAGCCGAAGATGGCACCTACACCATCGCTGTTGATCCGCAGTCATCAAAAACATTGCTGTTTACACACGAAGATTTTGATGACATTGAGCTTTATGTCACCGGCAAGACTTTGGATGTGGAGATGATTTCCAACATTCGTTACAACCAGTATGGCGTAAAGGTTGAAAGAAACCCGCTGATGGTCGAAGAAAGAAGTGGTGTTTTGGTAATGGAGAGTTCCAAGCAAAACTACAAACTCTGGTTCGACATCAGGGCCCAAACCGACGGAGCCATGTTCTTCGGGAAACCACTCAACCCTATCGGCAATGGAACAAGCATCCGCAGAGCGCGCTTTGCCGTAAAAACTGAGTTTGCCAACAACTGGTATGCAGAGTTCGATATGGACATTTCCAATTCAGAACTTGAACTCAAAGACGCTTACCTGGCCTACAACTTCAACAATGGGCTACAACTTCGTGCCGGTAACTTCAGAGAAGGCTTTTCATTGGAAGGCACAACTACTTCGCGTTACATCACTTTTATGGAGCGCGCCAATGCCGTAAACGCTTTCTATCCTTCACGTCATGTGGGTATTGCTGTAAATCAGCAAATTGAATGGTTGTTTTACAATGCCGGTTTGTTCTTCCAATCAGTTGGTGATCCGGAAGAACGTCTGTTTTCAAAAGACAACAACAAAGATTATGGTCTTGACGAAGGTATTTCATGGACCGGAAAAGTGGTTGCCATGCCGTATTACAACGACCTGACAAAAGGTTTGCACTTTGGCATCAACGCCTCTTACCGCACACCTAAAACCGATGCCGAACTACCTTATACTGTGCGCTACAGCACTCGCTCTCTCACTTCGATCAACCGCAAAAAATACATGGACACCGACCTCATCACTGATGTAGATCATTCTGTTCTTGCTGACTTTGAGTTTGCAGCCTATTACAAAAACCTGAAATTTCAGACCGAATATCTGATGACAAATGTGACCCGTAAAAATGATTTGGGCACTGAAAAATTCGATGGCTTTTATGTATTTGGCAGCTGGGTTCTCTTTGGCGGGCACTACAATTACAACACCCGAGACGCTGAGTTTACACAGATTTCACGCGGCAAAAAATGGGGTGATCTCGAGTTGGCTCTGCGTTATGACTACCTCAACCTCAACAGCCGCGAAGACGGCATTATGGGTGGCGCTGGCGATGGCATCACACTGGGATTGAATTACTATGCCAACAATAGCGTTAGAATCATGCTCAACTATGCCTATCTGAACCACGACCGCTATGCTTCGGGAAAAGGAAAACTCTATGTAGGATATGACGCCAACGGAGACCTGACACGCGATCCCACTGCAGTGGTCGATGCAAACGGCAAAGCCGGCGATGACTACAGTATGGTAAGCATCCGTATTGAAGTAGCATTCTAAAACGACAATGAATAATTAAAAAATAGACTACAATGAAAACAAGAAATTTAATCTTACTTTTTGCCCTGATCGGCCTCATGCTTAACGGCTGCGTGAAAGACGAAGTGTTTCAGGGACCTCCGCAGGTTTCTGAGCTCACCCTCACCCCACAAGCACCTTCAGAAAACCAAAGTGTGACTGTTTCAGTGAAAGTTACCGACATGGTCGGCGTAAAATCTGTCAGCCTCTTCTATAAGGCAGGCGATGCAGCCATGACAGAAGTGGCCATGACCGGAAGCGGAACAACTTATACTGCTTCAATTCCCGGACAGGCATCTGATGTCACTGTAAACCTCTATGTTTTAGCAACCAACACGGGCGGAAAAGAAACCTATCATCCAGAAGGTGCACCGACCGTTACGGCCAGCTATACTGTTGGTGCTCCGCTCATCGTGATGAATGAAATCTATTCGCGTGGCACACCGGAAGATCCTGACTGGATTGAAATCTATAACGATTCAGATGCACCAGTTGATATCAGCGGTTATACTGTATACGACAGCGGTGGACAAAGCGGAGCCAAACCAAAACTGGCATTCCCGGCAGGTTCTATGATTCCGGCTAAAGGATTTTTGGTGATTGTGACAGACGGTACTGAAGAAGGTAGTTTTGGTATTTCGAGCGGCGGCGAAGAGCTCTGGTTCGAAAACGCGAACGGAAACCTTATCGACAACGTACAATGTCCGGCTATGGAAGTGACGCAATCCTATGGCAGAAACCCCGACGGCAGCAACAACTGGGGATTACTTAACACCATCACCAAAGGGGCACCAAACAGCACGGGCGAACCTGTTGCCATTATCAAGATCAACGAAGTTTATAGCAAAGGCACTGTCGAAAATCCTGACTGGGTTGAATTATACAATGCTTCTGCTTTTGAAGCCAACATCGGTGGATACAAAATTTATGACAGCGGGGGACAATCAGGTTCAAAACCCAAGATGGAAATTCCTGCTGGCACAACAATTGCCGCCAATTCGTGGTATGTAATCGTAGTTGATGTGGATACAGAAACCGGCTTTGGCTTGTCATCAGGCGGCGAAGAAGTATGGCTCGAAAACGCAGCTGGTTCGATCATTGATGACGTTATTTTCCCAGCCATGGAGGATGGGCAGTCATATGGCCGCTATCCTGACGGAGACGACAATATGCAGGTGCTTTATGTGCCAACTCCCGGCGCTATGAATGATAATTCAATGCCTCCAGCAGCAGGTATGGCTGTGATGAATGAAGTCTATTCGCGTGGAACAGCAGAAAACCCTGACTGGGTAGAACTGTATAACAATGGCGAAACTGCTGTTGACCTCACTGGCTACAAAATTTATGACAGTGGCGGACAAAGCGGCAGCAAACCCAAAAAAGCCATCCCTGACGGAACAACACTTGAGCCGGGCGCCTTCTATGTAATTGTAGTGGATGATGACGATCCGAGTGGCTTTGGTCTCTCAAGTGGAGGCGAAAAAGTTTGGTTCGAAAATGCAGAAGGTATGGTGGTCGATAGCGTTGAATTCCCAGCTATGGAAGAAGGTCAATCTTATGGTCGCTACCCCGATGGAAGTGAATTGTGGCAACTGCTTTTCATCCCCACACCAGGCGACATGAACGACAATTCGATGCCTCCAGCTGCAGGAATTGCCCTCATGAATGAAATATATTCCCGTGGTACAGCCGAAAACCCTGACTGGGTTGAGATCTTTAATAATGGGGAAGGCGCAATTAACCTCACCGGATACAAAATCTACGACAGTGGCGGACAAAGCGGCAGCAAACCCAAAAAAGTATTCCCCGATGGTACAATAATCGAGCCGGGCGCATTTTATGTGATCGTGGTCGACGACGATGATCCAAGTGGTTTTGGTCTTTCCAGCGGAGGTGAAAAAGTTTGGTTCGAAAATGCAGAAGGCATGGTGGTCGACAGTGTTGAATTCCCTGCTATGGAAGACACTCAATCCTATGGAAGATTCCCCGATGGAAATGAAAACTGGCAGATTCTAAATACCGTTACTCCAGGTGCCGCCAACGACGATACCACACCACCAACGCCGACAGTCGTGATGAATGAAGCCTACTCCAGGGGCGACGTAGACAATCCTGACTGGGTTGAAATTTACAATCCATCAAGCAGCGAAATCGACCTGACCGGCTATAAAATCTACGACAGCGGTGGACAATCGGGCACCAAGCCCAAGAAGGAGTTTCCTTCGGGCACCATCATCCCAGCCAATGGCTTCTATGTGATTGTAGTGGACGACGACGATCCAAGCGGTTTTGGTCTCTCAAGCAGTGGCGACGAAGTATGGCTCGAAACCCCTGACGGCACTGTGATCGACAATATTGCCTTTGGCGCCCTTGATGTTACCCAATCTTACGGTCGCAAACCCGATGGATCGGCCAATCTCGTGATTTTCACTGAAGTTACAAGAGGATCGTCCAACAACGACGCTCCCGTCTTGCCATAAGGCACTAATTTTCACGCGCAGCGGCACCATGCAGGTGTATGCGTGCCGTTGCGCCTTTTCTTAATAAAAATTTCTCATCCGGAAGCATGCTACGCGTATTTCGCTTCCAGCTCAATAACAATGATCTATGTCAAAAGAAAAAATAGAAATCGGTAAAGAGTCTAAACCACGCTTCGAATTCAGGTCGTTTGGGCAAAACTTTGACCATGCGCACCACCGTATGGCACGGCTATCAGTGCCTGTGCCCGAAAAAGTGTGGGAACGTCAGTCAGACGAGATTTATATCCTATCTCGTACCAACGACATCAACAACACCAAGGTCCGCGATGGAAAAATGGACATCAAGACTTATGTGCAGACTGTTGATGGACTCGAACAATGGAACCCACTGATGAAAGGCGAGTTTCCCATCGCAAAAGAAGTACTCATCAAAGAGGTTTTCCCTGCATTTCAGGTAGAAGCGCCCAAATTCGACCAGGACACTTACACCTTTGAGGAGTTTATGCAGATCATCAACAGTCACCCTGATTTGCAAGCTGTTCGCGTGCACAAACACCGTTATGGCTATATGGTCAACGACACCATCTGCGAATATGGCATCGTGAAAGTAAACGGCGCCCGCATTGTTACCATCAATTCAGAATCGACAGAAGTTGACGACATCAAGAAAACCCTAAAGGATGTTGGTCTGGAAGGCGTTGAAAACATCAACTACCTGCAGGCTATTAAACGTGTCATTGGAATGATTCAAAAACCATTAGCAAACGAATAAATTATGGCAAACGAAATAGAACGCAAATTTTTGGTGAAAGGCGATTTCAAGTCTGAAAGCACCAAAGCCATCCGTATCGTACAGGGTTATCTTTCTTCCGTTCCCGAACGAACCGTAAGAGTACGCATCAAAGGCGACAAGGGCTTCATCACCATCAAAGGCATTGGCAGTGCTTCGGGCGCCACGCGTTATGAATGGGAGAAAGAAGTTCCTGTTGACGAAATCAATGAACTGCTTAAAATCTGCGAACCAGGCGTGATCGACAAAACGCGTTTCCTCGTCAAATCGGGCAACCATCTGTTCGAAGTTGATGAGTTTTATGGTGATAACGAAGGACTTGTCGTGGCAGAAGTTGAACTTTCGGCCGAAGACGAGCATTTTACTAAACCGTCCTGGCTGGGCGAAGAAGTTACCGGAGATGTGAAATACTACAACTCCATGCTGATGAAACAGCCGTTTAAAACCTGGTAAAGATGCAACAGCTCTTCCGAACCTGTACTTTTGCATGTGCAGGTTCGGAGAACTGTTACCTGAACCTCATACAGCGGAAAAAAACAACCTTGAATAAACTCATTTAAATCATGGAAACCAGTACGCAAGCACCAATCAAGCAGTATGACATTCTCGATATGAACAACTACCGTGTCGAGAAATTACCCAAAAGGTCAAAATCGCGCATCGAAAATGCTTTGGCTATTGTGGGGGTTCCCTTGTCGATTCTCGTATTTGTTGGTATTGGATTCTTTGTACACTTTTCATTTCTGCAAAATATTGATCCCTCTACCCTGGTTGCCGCCAAAGCACAAGCAGCCTTTGAACGGCTGGGTGCAGATGGATTTTCGCGCATCAACCACCTGATGATGGCTGTGTTTCTGGGAGCCATCATTCTTTGGATCACCGAAGCCATCCCAAACTACCTCACTTCACTTATTCTCATCATCAGTCTGGTGCTCACAGGCGTTTTGCCCGAAAAAGATGCTTATGCACAGTTGGGCCATCCTGTGATGTGGCTCAATATCATGTCGTTTGTGCTGGCCAGCATGTTGGTCAAAACCGGCGTGGCCAAACGCATCGCTTTGTGGTTTATCCTCCGTTTTGGCAAAAATGCAGGCACCATCTTCTTTAGTTTCATCGTCATCAACCTCTTGCTTTCAGCCTTTATTTCAGCCACAACAGCAAAAGCGGCCATCCTGTTGCCGATCTTTATGGTGATTGCCGCCATTTACGGAGCCCGATCAGGCGAGGGCAAAAACAATTTTGGCCGAAGCATCGTTTTACAGAACCTGCTGGAAATCAATTTAGGCGCAGGTGCATTTGTAACGGGATCGGGAGCTAATCTGCTGGCTGCGGCACTGATTGGTGGGGCTATTGGGGGAAATGTCTACTTTTCTGACTGGATGATGGCCATGTTTCCGATCATGGTAGGATTGATGCTCATCGGTTACCTGCTGGCAATGAAGGTGTTCTTTCCGCTGAGTCCGGAAGAGCGCGTGCCTCAAATTGAAGGTGGTATGGAGCGACTCAAAATAGAATACCAAAAACTCGGCAAAATCAATGCGGAAGAAATTAAATCTATCGTAATCTTTTTGACCATTCTGGGCTTCTGGTCTACTGACAGGCTGCACGGCATCAGCCCAACAGCAGTAGCTTTTGTGGGTGCAATAGTCGCCCTGCTTCCACGCGTTGGCATCGTAAAGTGGAACGACGTGGACATCCCCTGGCACCTCATGCTTTTTTCGGCCGGCGCTTACACGCTTGGCGCCGGATTTGCCGTGACCGACCTGCCTTCTATTTTGGTGAATGCCTTTTTCGACCATCTTGGTATCGGCGACCATACCCATTTCTGGATGCTCTATCTTTTGCTCACCGGTGTGATGGTTTTCAGCGCGCTCATTTTTCAGTCGAAAACCATGCGAACCATGATTTTTATTCCTATCGCAATAGGTGTCGCCAACCGCTTTGGTTTTGATGTGGTAAGCCTTGCACTGCCTGTGGCTTTTATGATTGAACATGTGTACGTGCTGCCATTCAACAGCAAACCAGCTGCCCTGCTTTTTGAAACCGATATGTACAGCTACACCGATGCATTCAAGTTTGGCATTACCATGATGGTGATTGCTTTCGTGTTGAACATCGTGGCCGGCGAAACCTGGTTCAGGTTTTTAGGCATCACGCCAAATGGTGTTTTTGGCCTGTTTTAAGATTGAAAGAAGTGCAGAAAGGATGCAGAAAAGATGATAGAATCAAACGTTAAAATACACAACAAATTTTCATTCGAACTCAAGCTCGGGTTCACCACACGCAAGAAACTCAAGCAGAATGAGTTTGTGGTAAACAGCTGGTTTTTTCTTCCCAATAGCCTGGACATCAATCCATACACCTATCAAAAGGAAGACTTTTACCGCGATCTGAAAAGCAATATCCGACTCATCACCCCGGTTTACCTGTTGCGTGATCTCGTTTCGGGCAAAAACTCACCCGAAAAATACCTCGAGGAAGCACTTACACGCGTTGCCAGCAATCCCACCCGCACCAACATCAACCAATATGAGTACCACCTCAAGATGTTTGCTTCCATATTTAAAAGTGCGGTGCGCGATGAAACCAGTCATTTATTGTCAAACAAAATCAAAGAGGACAATGAGTTTCTTGTAGAAGCTTATGTCGACAACATCAAAAGCATTACCAAAACGTATCGCAATCTGCGGCGCATCATTAATGTACCGACCATCAACCCCCAGTTGCTCAATTATTTCTTTTTTGCTGATGTTTTTATGAGCAATGTCATAGAGCAACATGCTTTCAAAATCCTGAATCACCTCAATCGGGAAAACGATAAAAAAACTGCAGCGATCAAGCAAAAGCTGGTTGCCTTGATCAAGGACGAACGGGCTTATAAAAAGGAGAAGGGATTTCCGGTTACTGAGAAACAAAAAGCATCGAAAAACCGTGAACTTGTGCACCAGTTCAACCTCCTGAAAAAATATGCAGAAAACGTACTTTTCCTGACCACCCGCAAAAAAAAGGATGGCATTCTCAAAGAGCAAATCTTCCTGAGTCTGGCTGCCGGCATCTCCATGGTTTTTGCCACTGCCGTCGCTTTTTCCTTTCAGGCCAAATATGGCAACCTCACCATGCCATTTTTTGTGGCACTTGTGGTAAGTTATATGCTCAAAGATCGCATCAAAGAGTTGGGCAGGTATTATTTTGCCCACAAGCTGGGCAGACGCTATTTCGACCACATTACTACCATCAAACTCAACGACAGTAAGATAGGTTGGAGCAAAGAAGCGGTTGACTTTATTTCGGAACCCAATACGCCACCCGAAGTGATGCGCATCCGCAATCGTTCGGCCGTTCTGGAAGCCGATAACCGCAACAACGATGAGAAAATATTGCTCTATCGCAAGCGCATCAGACTCAACCGTGGCAGCCTCGACAAAAGCGGGGTTTACACGCTGGTAGGTGTAAACGACATCATCCGCTTCAACATCTCGGGTCTCACTAACAAGATGGACAATCCGGTAGTGCCAATGTTTTTCCTCGACGACCACGACAAAGCGGAAGTGATCAAAGGCGAAAAGATATACTACCTCAACCTGATCATGCAGTTCAGGTTTCAGGAGCAACTCGAGTACAAGCGTTTCCGTATTGCAATGAACCGGGATGGCATCAAGTCCATTGAGAAATTTGACACAAAAAAGGCTTAGCCACAACCCTGCCCTGCGGGCAGATTAATCCAACAAAAATGAAACACCGCATTCATCTGAAGAAGAGCCTGCTGTTTGTGATGATGATCACTCTGGGCCTGACTCATCATATGTGTAGTTTTGCTCAGAAACAGCTAACGATCGATGCTGTTCCGGTAGCCACAATGAACTCAGCATTGCTCGAAAGTTCGGGTATTGCGGTCACGCAGCCCAACAGAATCTGGTCGCACAACGACTCAGGAAATCCCAACAAGATTATCTGCATCGACAGCAGCGGCAATGTATTGCGCACCCTCACAATCAGCAATGCCGAAAATAACGACTGGGAAGATATGGCGCTCGATCCTTCGGGGAAACTTTACATCTGCGACGGTGGCAACAACAACAACGACCGACGTAACCTGAAAATCCTCATCCTGCCCAATCCAGACGAGGTTGAAGGAAATGCCGTGGACGCAGAGATCATACACTATACTTTTGAAGACCAAACAGCCTTTCCTCCGCCACAAAGCAACCGGAACTTTGATGTGGAAGCCATTGTATGGAAGTATGGCTATATCTATCTTTTCACCAAAAACAGAAGCACACCCCAAAACGGTTGGTGCAAATTATATCGGCTTCCAGCTGTGGCCGGACAATATACTGCGGCTCTGATGGACAGCATCAACCTGGGACTCAACGATGCTGCAGCACGCGTCACCTCAGCTGATATCAATCAACAGACCGGCGAACTCGCACTTTTGACGGCAACGCGTATCATTTCGTTCACCGATTATGTGGGCGACCGATTTTTCAGTGCCAACAGAAGAGAATACTTTTTTTCTACGGGTCAGGGACAAATTGAAGCATTGCAGTTTTTCGACAAGAGAAAACTCTACATGACCGAGGAAGGTAGCTCCGGCAGTCCGGGAAAACTCTACCGCATCAACCTTGATGTGGTGATCGGGCTCGATCAGCAAGATGAGTCTGCTTTGATCGAAGTCTACCCAAATCCATCCTTCGGACATTTTCAGGTAAAAATCGCCAGAACGGGCAGTTTTGAAGCGAACATATATGCACAGGATGGAAGTTATGTGCGAAGTCTGATGATCAGCAATGGAGCCCCTCTCGACCTTCTTGATTTGCCGGCGGGTAATTACTTCTTAACTACTTATATCAACGATAAACAGCTTCTGAAACAATTGATGAAACGCTGATTGCGAAGTATTCTATTTCAGGTTTCTGATGGCGCGCAAGGCAGGCGCATGCAACCGTTGGTACACTTCATCTGTATTACCGGTGCCGTCGATTTCGACAACCAGGTTGTGGTGTTGGTAATATGCCAAAACAGGTTCAGTGCGCTGTTCATGCTCTTCAAGACGTGCCACTATGGTGCTGGCTTTGCTGTCGTATGGCATCATTTCCTTTGTTTTTGCCCGGGCATCCAGCCGCTTGATCAGTTCAAACACCGGCACTTTCAGGTTTATCACACACGATATGGCACTACCCTGTTTTTTGAGGATGCCATCCAGGATATAAGCCTGTACAAGGGTTCGCGGATAGCCTTTGAACACATAGCCCCTTGTGGTGCCATCCATTTCTTTGAGTTTCTGCTCGATCAGGCGCACCACAATTTCGTCGGGAACCAACAACCCATCATTCAGATAAGGTTCAATCTGCGATGAAAAAGGGCCTTTTTTGCTCACTTCCTCGTGCAGCAACTTTCCGGTTGAAATCACCGTAAGATTGAATTCCTTTGCAAGGCGCGCCGCCTGAGAGGCGCGGCCCGAACCCGGATAACCAAACATGATGATGTTGGCCGGCCTGCGGCTGAGCTCCTCGGAGATATGCGCATCGATGCGGTTAAAAACCTCCTCAGCAGTTCCGGTTCCGTCGATCATGGTGTAGATATCCGTGTCTTTATAAAACTCGAGCAATGGTAAGGTTTTTTCGTGGTATTCCTCCAACCTTCTTTTAATGACGGAAGCCTTATCGTCGGAGCGATCCTGCTCTTTTGCCCGCTGAAGCAAACGCTGCACACACAACTCATCGGGAACATCCAGGATGAAAATACGTGAAAGTGAGGTCTGCAAACGTGTAAAAAGTCCATCCAGAATAAAAGCCTGAACATAGGTCCGCGGGAAGCCGTCAAACAAAAAACCATCACAAACTTCTGTGTTTGTGAGTGCCTGTCCGATGATCTGCACGATGATTTCATCATCCACCAAACCTCCCGATTCGATGATGCTTTTTGCCTTGAGACCCAGCTCACTTTTCGAACTGATTTCCTTTCGGAGTGCTTCACCCGTTGATATGTAGTTGAGGTTATACCGCTGCATCAGCAGGTCTGACTGTGTTCCTTTACCGGCACCGGGAGGACCAAAGAGAATGATATTTAACATGGCTTGAATGGTCTATGATGAAAACTCCAGAAGACTACGAAAGCGACTGATAATGAATCAGTACACCAACAAATATAAATAAATTTATGATTGAAAAGACCAGTAGAATTTCATTCTCAAAAAATGCCTTTCAAACGAAAACAAGCTTCGGGCAAAATGCTTATTATGAAGTATTTACACGCTAATCCGGTCTCTTTCGATTGGTTCGATAATCAGACTGTTTACATTTATTGAGCACTGCGGAGCAGATAACACCGCTCGGCAAAGGATGCAATGGCATGGCGGGTCGCCAGTCTGGCTTCGAGAAATCCCATATGGCCTACACCATCGAGCATCATCAGTTCGGCATGAGCCGGCAATCCGGCCTGCGCCATGATTTTGACCACTGGCATGCGGCTGTCGTTTTTACCCAGTATAAACAAAACGGGCACCTTCACCTTTGTCAGCAGTTCGATATGGCTGTCGCGTTCGCGCATGCCCGCCAAAGCCGCCACAATGGCGTCTTCTGACTGACTCAGCGCAATAGACTTAACCGCATCACATTCAATCCGGTGGTTGTTGTAGAAGGCCGGTTCAAAAAGTCCGTCGATGAAGTCCGACACAAAAGTTTTCCTGTCCTGAATAACGGCAAGGATGGCTTTGTTTCGGTTTTCGCGCGTGACATCGTCATCGGCAGTGGCATGCGAATGAAAAAGCACAAATCCACTCAACAGCTGCGGGTAGCTTTTGGCAAAAGCCAGCGCCACATAGCCTCCCATCGAATGGCCCACCATCACACAACTGCTCACCTGCTCGGCTTTCAGAATGGCAGCCACCACATCGGCCATTAAAGACATATCGTGGCGTTTTTCGATCATTTCTGATCTGCCAAGACCCGGCAAATCAGGGGTGATGACACAAAAAGCGGAGGCAAGCTCACGCCTGAAGCCATTCCACACCCTGCTGTCCATCGGAAAACCATGCAGGAGCACCAGACAATGTCCGCTTCCTTCTTTGGAGTAGGCTATCTGCTTTTGATTGAATTGTATCGTTTTCATCGTTCTCAATGCAATTTGACGACCAAATGTAATGAGAATTTTTCAAGACATTCCCTTGCCAAAAACAGAAAGGCTGCTCCCACCATGAGAACAGCCTTTGAGTCAGTTATTTTTCGGTCTTAAAACACGCCCGGCATTTTCAGCCATTCACGTTTTTGGGCCGCAGTTTCTTCCACTTCAGCCACTGTTTTCGGGATAGGTTTTCCGAGTACACGATAGCCACTTTCAGTGACCAGAATATCATCTTCGATGCGGATGCCACCAAAGTCTTTGTAGGTTTCTACCTTGTCGTAGTTGATGAAATCCTTGAAAAGACCTTCGGCCCTGAATTTATCGATGAGTGCAGGAATGAAGTAGATACCCGGTTCGTCGGTAAGCACAAAACCTGGTTTCAATTTCTTGCCCAGACGCAGGTATGCGGTGCCAAACTGCGTCGAGCGTTTGGTCTGTTCGTCATAGCCCACGTAGTTTTCGCCAAGACCTTCGAGGTCGTGCACATCCATGCCCATCATATGGCCAAGGCCATGTGGGAAAAACAGTGTATGTGCTCCTGCAGCCACTGCATCATCGGCTTTGCCTTTCATCAGGCCGAGGCTGGTAAGTCCCTGTGTAATGACTTTTGCTGCCAAAAGGTGCATCTCGCGGTACTCCACACCCGGTTTGATGGCAGCGATGCTGTCTACATTGGCTTTCAGCACGATCTCGTAGACTTCTTTTTGGCGCTGGTTAAATTTACCTCCAACCGGAACAGTCCTCGTAATGTCGCTGGCATAAAGTGATTGAGTCTCGGTACCTGCATCAATCACCATCATGCGGCCTTCTTTCAGCACGTTGTGGTGGTTGTGGTTGTGCAGTGTTTGCCCGTCGACACTCAGGATGATCGGAAATGAAACCGGTCCGCCATGTGCCAGGGCAATGCCTTCGATCGTTCCGGCAATTTCCTGCTCGGTGATGCCCGGTTTGGCCATTTTCATACCGGTGGTATGCATCAGATAGGCAATATCGATGGCTTTTTCAATCTCGGCCACTTCGAGTGCATCCTTGATTTCTTTAAGTTTTACAACGGCCTTGATCAGTTCGACACTGGCGTGCGATTTTACCTCAGATGGATTGATGCCCAGCATCTGACCAAGTGCAATCATCATGGCACCGCGGTAAGGTGGCAAATAATGTACCTTGCGGCCCTGCTCAAGCGCTTTGCTGATGTAATGGGCCAGTTTTTCAAAGGCATATGTTTCGGTAATGCCCACTTTTGCAGCCTGGTCTTCAACCGATGGCTGAGGACCCATCCAGATAATGTCATCAATTTCGACATTGTCGCCAAACAGGATTTCTTTTCCGCTTTCGAAATCAATCAGACCGGCAAAACCGGGATGATTCAACCCGAAGAAATAGGAAAAGTGGCTGTCCTGCCGGTAAGAATAGGTGTTAGCCGGGTAGTTAAAGGCTGCTTCATGGTTGGCCATGAAAAGGGCTACGCCTTTGTTGATTTCTTTCTTGAGCCTGCTGCGGCGTTCGGAATAAACTTCTTTTGCAAACATAGATGATATTTTATAGGATAAACTTAACTATTGGTTCATTATCGCCTCAATCTCTTCGGCCTCAATCGGGATGCGGGCCATTAAATCGACCGGATCGCCCTCAGTAACCAGTATGTCGTTTTCGATCCGGATGCCGATTTTCTCTTCCCGGATATAAATACCCGGCTCGCAGGTAAGGATCATGCCCGGCGCAAGTGGCGTATGCTTCAGACCCACATCGTGCACGTCGAGCCCAATGTGGTGTGCCACCCCATGCATCAGGTATTTTCGGTAAAGCGGGTTTTCGGGCTTCTGTTTTTTTACCTCATCTGCTGTAAACAACCCAAGCCCTATCATTTCTTTTTCCATCATTTCCCACACAGCCTTGTTGATCTGATCGATGGTGCTGCCAGGCACGTATAGCTTCACCGCCTCCTTAAACACACGCAAAACGGCATCGTAACAAGCACGCTGACGTTTTGAAAACTTCCCGTTCACCGGAATGGTCCTGCTGAGGTCGGCGCTGTAGTTGGCATACTCAGCACCAAAATCGAGCAGCAGCAAATCACCACCCTGTAACAGCTGGTCGTTGGCCGAGTAGTGCAGGGTGCAGCTATTGGCGCCTCCGGCTACAATAGGGTAATAGCCATGGCCGTTGGCTCTTTGGTTGGTAAAAACATACTCGATCTCGGCCTGTATCTCATATTCAAAGCGTCCTGGGCGCGTTTGCTGCATCACCTTGTTGAAGGCAAGACCTGTGATATCGCAGGCTTTTTGGAGCAGGCTCACTTCGGTCTGGCTCTTGCGCACCCGAAGTCCTTCGAGCAGCGGTGCCATACGCAGGTAGGTATGCAGCGGATATTGCTTTCGGATGCTAGCCGCAAAGCGTTGTTGAGCCATGGGCACTTCGGTGCTGAATTTCGGATATTCGTTCAGGTTGAGGTAAACCGCCCTGGCATAGTTCATCAACTCACGCAACACCGCTTCAAACTGATCGGTGGTGCGCACCGTTTCGATACCAGCGATTTCTTTTGCTTCATCGGCGCTCAGCATATGGCCATCCCATGTTGCTTTTATGGCACTGTATGCCTCGATAAAAAGCACCTGCCTGAGCTCCTTTACCGGACAATCAGGAAACAGAATCAGGCTGCAATTGTCTGATTCGATTCCCGTGAGGTAGAAAAAATCACTTTGCTGCCTGAACGGAAAAAACTGGTCGCCATTGCGAGGCATCTTTTCTGCCGATTTCATCACGGCCATGCTGTTCTCTGGCATCAGCGCCATCAGGCGTTCGCGGTTTTGCGAAAAAAAACTGTTCTGAATCGGATCGTAACGCATGAAATAAGGCTTAAAGTAGAATCAATCTAAATAAACAGATCGAAACAAATTCATATTTAATAAAGGAAATATATCCTTACATTTGTTAGCTCAACAGCACAAAGATAATTTTTTTTGATGTTTGATCCTGTATTAAATAGTGTTCCATTTGTTTTCAAACTAAGCAAAGCATTATGAGTTTAAAGTATTCATCCGTTACCAAAAAGATCGTGATGTCGCTGGCAGGACTATTCCTTACCAGCTTTTTGGTAGTACACCTCTTGATCAATTTATTGATTTTGTTCGATCCCACGCGGGAATTGTTCAATGAAGCAGCGCATTTTATGGCGACGAATCCTCTGATTCAGACCTTTCAGTATGTGCTGTTTTTTGGTTTTATCCTGCACATCATCTTCGGGCTGGTGTTGCAAATCCAAAACTGGATGGCACGGCCGGTGCGTTACGAAAAGAAAGGTTCTTCGGAGCAGTCTTATTTTTCAAAGTTTATGATCCATACTGGAGCCATTGTGTTCATCTTTCTGATCATTCACTTTGCCAACTTCTTCGTCAAGGCCAAGTTTGGGCACGTTGAGGCGCTTACTTATCCTTCAGGAGCTACCTACGAAGATTTGGGAATGTTGGTTGTCAATCT
The DNA here is from genome assembly GCA_002426795.1 of Bacteroidales bacterium UBA5536. GTDB lineage: Bacteria > Bacteroidota > Bacteroidia > Bacteroidales > F082 > UBA5536. The sequence continues at coordinate 17,001 of DINQ01000020.1, read as the reverse complement.
TTTTCAGGATGGTGCCTACGTTATCTTTTATGTCGTGGCCATTCTGTTGCTGGGCTTCCACCTCGATCACGGCTTCCAGTCGGCATTTCAGTCGCTTGGCCTGAACCACTCGCGCTACACGCCTTTCATCAAGCTGTTTGGAACCCTGTTTTCGGTAGCCATTACATTGGGTTTCATTTCTATTCCTCTGGTTATTTATTTTTCCTAAGCCTTTACAGATATGGTTAAATTAGACGCAAAGATACCGCAGGGTCCGCTCGCAGAAAAATGGACCAATTATAAAGCCCATCAGAATCTTGTAAACCCGGCCAACAAACGCCGCCTCGACATCATCGTGATCGGGACAGGTCTTGCCGGTGCCTCAGCAGCAGCCAGCTTTGGCGAACTGGGGTTTAACGTCAAAGCTTTTGGTATTCACGACAGCCCCCGTCGCGCGCACAGTATCGCCGCACAAGGTGGTATCAACGCAGCCAAAAACTACCCGAACGATGGCGACAGCATTTACCGTTTGTTTTACGACACCATCAAAGGTGGCGACTATCGCTCACGCGAGGCCAATGTCTACCGCCTGGCTGAAGTTAGCAACAACATCATCGATCAATGCGTGGCCCAGGGTGTTCCCTTTGCCCGTGAATATGGCGGATTGCTCGACAACCGTTCATTTGGAGGCGCGCAGGTTTCGCGTACGTTTTACGCCCGTGGCCAAACCGGACAACAACTCCTGTTGGGCGCCTACAGTGCCCTGAGCAAAGAAATTGCCAAAGGCAGCGTGAAGATGCACACACGCAGCGAAATACTTGACTTCGTGCTGGTGGATGGCCGCGCACGTGGTGTGATCACCCGCGACCTCATCAGCGGTAAGATCGAACGTCATTCAGCCCATGCAGTGGTGCTGGCCACAGGCGGTTATGGCAATGTGTTCTTCTTGTCGACCAATGCCATGGCATCCAACGGAAGTGCCGCATGGAAGGCCTACAAAAAAGGTGCTTTCTTCGGAAACCCGAGCTTCACACAGATTCACCCGACCTGTATCCCAGTTCATGGTGCCTATCAGTCGAAACTAACGCTGATGAGCGAGAGCTTGCGCAACGACGGCCGTATCTGGGTGCCCAAGTTTAAGGAAGATGCCGAGAAGATTCAGAAAGGACAGCTCAAACCTACCGAGCTTGGCGAAGACCGCCGCGACTACTACCTCGAGCGCCGCTATCCGGCCTTTGGTAACCTGGTGCCCCGCGACGTGGCCTCACGTGCTGCCAAAGAACGCTGCGATGCAGGCTTTGGTGTAGGCTCGACCGGATTGGCTGTGTACCTCGACTTTGCCGATGCCATCAAACGTCTGGGCAAACATGTGATTGAGGCCCGCTACGGCAACCTCTTCCAGATGTATGAAAAAATTGTGGATGAAAATCCTTACGAAACACCGATGATGATCTATCCTGCCGTGCATTACACCATGGGAGGCATCTGGGTCGATTACGAATTGCAGACCACCATTCCGGGTCTTTTCGCCGCAGGCGAAGCCAACTTCTCAGATCACGGTGCTAACCGCCTGGGTGCTTCTGCCCTGATGCAGGGACTTTCGGACGGCTATTTTGTGCTGCCCTACACCATTCAGAATTACCTGGCCGATCAAATCCAGGTGCCGCGCATCAGCACTGAACTACCCGAGTTTGAGCAGGCTGAGAAGGAGGCGTTGAGCCAGATTGAAAAGCTGCTGGCGGTGAATGGAAAAGAAACAGTCGACAGCTTCCACCGCAAACTGGGTCTGATCATGTGGGACTTTGTGGGCATGGCCCGCAACAAGGAAGGCCTTGAAAAAGCCATCAAAGACATTCAGGAGTTGCGTGCCGATTTCTGGAAGAATGTGAAAGTGCCTGGCACAAACCAGATGGTGAACCCTGAACTGGAAAAAGCCATCCGCGTAGCCGACTACCTGGAACTGGGCGAACTCATGGCCCGCGACGCACTGATGCGTAACGAGTCGTGTGGCGGTCACTTCCGCGAAGAATACCAGACGCCCGAAGGTGAAGCACTCCGCAGCGATGACGTATTTAATTTTGTGGCAGCCTGGGAATACAAAGGCGAAAACGCCGAACCTGCAATGCACAAAGAACCGCTTGTTTTTGAGTTTATCGAAGTGAAACAGCGTAATTATAAATAGGCAAGTTCATGTTAAAGATAAAATACTGATATTATGGATTTAACACTTAAAATCTGGCGACAGGCTTCGGCTGAAGGAAAAGGGAAGTTTGTCAATTACCAGGTTCAAAATATTTCAGCTGACGCATCCTTTTTAGAGATGCTTGACATTCTTAACGAACGCCTGGTTGTTGAAGGCGAAGACCCTGTGGCATTCGACCACGACTGCCGCGAAGGCATCTGTGGAGCCTGTAGTATATACATCAACGGCAGACCTCACGGACCAGATCGTGGCATCACCACCTGCCAGATGCACATGCGCAATTTCAAGGATGGCGAAACCATCGTGATCGAACCCTGGCGGGCCAAGCCTTTCCCGGTGATCAAAGACCTGATGGTCGACCGTTCAGCTTTTGATGCGATTATTCAGGCTGGTGGTTATGTTTCGGTGAGCACAGGTGGTGTTCCCGACGCCAATGCCATTCCTATCCCGAAACGCAAAGCCGACGAAGCCATGGATGCAGCAGCCTGCATTGGCTGCGGAGCCTGTGTGGCTGCCTGTAAAAATGCCAGCGCCATGCTGTTCGTTTCGGCCAAGGTTTCTCAGTTTGCCTTATTGCCACAAGGTCGCCTCGAAGCCCGCGAAAGGGTGCAGAAGATGGTTGCCAAAATGGACGAATTAGGCTTTGGAAACTGCACCAACACCTATGCCTGCGAGGCCGAATGTCCAAAAGAAATCTCCGTATCGCACATTGCACGCATGAACCGCGAGTTTTTGGGTGCCAAGTTGCTCTCGGAGAAGTAGTTGTTTTATAGAAGGAAGAAGGGAAAAAGCCGGCTGGTCCGGCTTTTTTTATTGACCATAACAACCAACAATTCGGCATTTCAACTGTTTAAACATCAAATCATTAAAAATATTCCACCATGATCCTGCGCAACATCAGCTACAAAAACCATGAAATCAAACACGAGCTGGAAAACCTGGTTGGAAAGCCTTTTGGATGGATCGAGCGCTGGCGCATGGGCGGAATTGGTTCTCCCCGCATGTTGGTTCTGGCTAGTTCTGCAGACATCGAAAAACTGCTGGCAGTCAACAACCACCAGCGTTTCTGCAGCATAGAGCTCCGGCCCAGGGGTGTCATCCTTGCCTTTCGATCGAGGCTCGAAACCTATGGACTCATCATCCCATACCGCAACCTGAGTGTATTTAAGTCGGACGAAAGCCTGCGGGTTTACAGCGGATCGCATTTCATCCGGCTCGACCTGTCAAAAACAAATCATTCTACCCACCGCTTCCTATCACGCCTGATGACTTACAAATCAAGTGTGCTGCAGGAGGAGGCTATGCCGTTGTAGTTTAAGTCTCCCCTGACACGCATTTGCTTGGCTGGCGCGCATTTACAATCCGTATCCGGAACATTCCTTGAAAAACATAAGAACTCTGCAACCAACATCTGTGTGAATAATCGAAAATTCTTTATTTTTGATAGGTGAGTAGCGAAAGCATGAAACCAAAAGAAGAATGTACGGACACCGATTGCAAATCGGCGCCAGCCGGGGCTATTAATGGGGGTAATAATTTGTTTGGGATGGCCGCAAACGGAGGGGATGGCAATAACTTTATGGATGTTAGCGCAAAAATTAACAGAGTTACAGGTGACGTTATTACAGGTACTACTGGATTTGTCGTGGGAGTACAGAAGTTATCGAACCAAGTGTCTAAAACGTATAATGTGGTAAAAGAAATTCCTGTACTTCGTACACTTGGAAAAGTAACAGGTGCTGTTAACATTGCATATAATTTTAATGAATTCCGACAGGATCCGAGAGGTAATTGGTGGAATGGAGTTGAAGCAGTGGGACAAACTGCATTTTGGATATTTGGAGGAGCTGAAGCCAATTTAATTTACAATTTATCCACAATGACAATTGACCTAACAATTGATGCTGTTGATTATTTTAAATCGAATTAAAATGATTTTTATTGATAATTACTACTATTATTTGTTTGTATGGTTCAAACAAAGACAAAAAAAATTTAAGAACTCAGAACCAAACGAAAGAGTTTCGTATGGAATTGGATTGATAATTGAAATATGGATTTACACATTAATAACTACAACCGAATTTATTATTACAAAAACTGTGGAATCCTCGATACCCATTTTATTTTATGTGATTTCCGGTTTATTTTTTATGTGGTTAATAAATTATATATACATAAAAAAAGGCAGACTTGATGTTGTTATGAAAAAGAAGAAGCCTTTTTCAGATAAAACAGGGATATTATTATCCATAGTATTTTCTTTTTTATCTACAATGGTTCCATTGATTCTGTTTTGGTATTTACAACCATATTCTTAATAAAACACCCCGGTATGTGTAAATAGGGTCTGCTGAAAAACAATCAACAGTATGTATCAGAGCGTATTATGCGTATATTTTAAGAGTTAACCGCAAAACAATATGCAAAAGAGCTACAATAAGCGTACAGACATTGCCAATACTGGTGCGCATTTACGATTCCGTATCCGGAACATTCCTTTCCAAAACATAGAAACTCTGCAACCATCATCTGCGTGCATAATCGAAAATTCTTTATTTTTGATAGGTGAGCAAAAAGCATGAAACCAAAAACAGAATATACGGACACCGATTGCACTTCGACTGGCTCCCTTCGACTGGCTCAGGGCAGCGCAGTCCAGGCAAATCGGCGCCAGCTGGGGCCCTTGGATGGCCAGCAATGGAAAGCTGAAGTGAACAACCAACAGACAGCTTTACGTCAGTATAATGACTTTTGGTCATAACTATTAGTCATTAAAATCTTCCTTTTGAGACCCCATTGGCTGGTGCGGATCTGCGATCCGTATCCGGAACATATCTTTGCAAAACATAAAAACTCTGCAACCAACATCTGTGTGCATAATCGAAAATTCTTTATTTTTGATAGGTGAGTAGCGAAAGCTTGAAACCAAAAACAGATTGTCCGGACACCGATTGCACTTCGACTGGCTCCCTTCGACTGGCTCAGGGCAGCGCAGCCCAGGCAAATCGGCGCCAGCAGGGGCTGTAAGGTGGAGGCTATGCCTTTTTAGCGTAATCAATCACCCTAATTTGTTTACCACACACAGTGGCCCATCCACCAAAATTGGCTACTTTTGAAGCCAGTTTGGCAGCAAAATCATATGCGTTTCAGTGAAATCATCGGACAGGAAAAGGTAGTTCAAAAGCTGATTGCTTCTGTAACGGAAAGCAGGGTAAGTCATGCACAGCTGTTTCTGGGGCCTGGAGGCTCCGGCAAGCTATCGCTCGCGCTGGCCTATGCACAATACATCAACTGTCGCAACCGCACGGCTACCGATAGCTGCGGCGTTTGCCCATCCTGCGTCAAGATGCAGAAACTCACCCATCCCGACCTGCACTTTGTATTTCCGACAACCACCACCAAAAAGGTGAAGAAAGACCCTGAATCGGATCTTTTCATGGAAGAATGGCGCAGTTTTGTGCTGGGCAATCAGGGCTATACCGATGCACAGGCCTGGTACGACCACCTGGGCGTTGAGAACAAACAAGGCCTCATCAACGTGCGCGATGCTTCCACAGTGATGCGCAAACTCAGTTTCAAGGCCTACGAAGCCGAGTATAAGGTGATGATTATCTGGATGGCTGAGAAGCTGAATATTCAGGCTGCCAACAAGATGTTGAAACTGCTCGAAGAACCTCCTGAAAAGACCCTCTTCCTGTTGGTGGCCGAGCAGCAGGACCAGTTGCTGGCAACCGTTGTTTCGCGCACCTACCTCGTGAAGGTTCCAAAAATTGAAGACAAGGCTATCCTCAGCGCGCTGTGCAACCGCTACCAATGCCGCGAGGCTGATGCCGCAAATGCAGCCATGATGGCCAATGGCAACTGGCCCGAAGCGATTCGTTATTTCGAAAATGCAGATGACGAGGCCTACAATTTCCATACTTTTCAGCATTGGATGCGGCTTTGCTTCAAAGGGGCCATTATCGAGATGATCGATTTTGTAGATACCCTCAAAGGTATTGGACGCGAACGGCAAAAAGTATTGTTGGGTTACGCCCTCGGGATTTTTCGCAACAGTTTGCTGCTCAACAACCAGTTGACAGACCTGGTCCGCCTGCCAGAAGAAGAACTCACCTTCAACAGTAAATTTGCCCCTTTCGTAAATCCTGCCAATACCCTGCAAATGGCATCCCTGATGGAAGAAGGCATCCGCCAGATTGAGCGCAATGGCAATGCATCCTTGATTTTTAGCGATATCAGCTTTAAAATGATGAAACTCTTGCGCCAAAAAGCGCAATAACTCATGCTGTTTCTCTTCTCCATCCTGATCAGCTAAAACGGGAAAAATGATCGTACCAAATTCACTGTCAACAGCTTATTGAATCGATTAAAGGCGAAGTCCGATCTGTTCTTTTGTGCTATCTTTGCAAGGAAATATGTATACCAATGAGCGAAGATAATATAGGCAAAAGTGCAGAGTCCTTCCTCCCAAGAGGATGCTGCCGTGCCCCCCGTGTATTTAACCCGAAAGACCGTATCTTTCAACATAGCTGCTGCAAGCTGGACGAGCACAACTGGCTCAAAGGCTATGAGAATCCCATTAAAACAGATGCTTTACAAATATGTGAGGTGCGTTTTAAAAATGGTCGGAAAGACTTCTTTTCATACACCCCTGATCTTGACCTGAAAGAGGGCGAGATCATTGCCGTGGAAGCCAATGCAGGTCACGACATCGGTATCGTAACCCTTGTGGGCGAGATTGTCGACTTGCAGATGAAACGCAAAAAAGTGCTGGTTGGTGCTGCAGAACTGAAAAAAGTGTATCGCCACGCGAAGCTATCCGACATCGAAAAATGGGTCGGAGCCATTGAGCTTGAAGACCACACCCTTTTCCGCAGCCGTGAGATTGCCCTCGATCTGCGTCTCGAAATGAAGATGAACGACGTGGAGTATCAGGGCGACCGCACCAAGGCCATTTTCTACTACACTGCCGACGACCGGGTCGATTTTCGCGAACTGATCAAACGCCTGGCCGAAGAGTTCCATATCCGCATCGAGATGCGACAGATCGGGATGCGACAGGAAGCAGCCAAGCTGGGCGGAATCGGATCGTGCGGACGCGAACTTTGTTGCTCATCGTGGATGGCTGATTTTCAGTCGGTCACAACCGGAGTCGCACGTATTCAGCAGCTCTCGCCCAACCCGCAAAAACTGGCCGGGCAGTGTGGCAAACTCAAGTGCTGCCTCAACTACGAATACGAAGCCTATGTGGATGCATTGAAGGCTTTCCCTGACGATCGCACCGTATTGCGCACCAGGAAAGGAGATGCCGTTTTCCAGAAAAGTGACATTTTCAAAGGCTTGATGTGGTACGCCTACACCAACGACCGCAGCAACCTGATGGCTATTCCGATTGACCAGGTGAAAGCCATTGCAGCAGATAACCGCTCAGGTAAAATGCCCGAAAAGCTGGAAGATTTTGCCTTCCTCAAAGAACAGCAGACCGACGATGGCTATGGAAATGGCAATGTTGAAAACGATTTATACAGGTTTGAATAACAAGTCATGGAAGGCATTCGAGAAACATTCGTTAACTATAGAAAAACGGTTCACTTGGTTTTTGTCGTGGCAACGATGGTGCTGTTCATGACCAGCTGCGGGAGCAAAGCCGTTTTCGACCAAAGCCTGGCCGTTGATCAGCAAGGCTGGTCTTCAAGAAAAATGGCCCATTTCGAGGTGCCCATCAAAGACACCCTGTCGACCTACTCCTTTTTCTTGAATGTGCGCCACCTCGAGGACTACCGCTACAGCAATCTGTATATTTTTCTACACACCCGTTTCCCGAACGGCACTGCCACGCACGACACCATCGAATGTGTGCTGGCAAAACCCGATGGCGAATGGCTGGGAAAATCTTCGGGCACGCTGCGCGAAAACAAGATATTACTCAATGGTGCGCTGCGTTTTCCGGTAGCTGGAACCTACCGTTTCGACATTGAACAGGCGATGCGCCAGCAAGAACTGGAAGGCATCCACGATATAGGCCTCAGAATCGTAAAAAACACCGACGATTAATTCGTGGCCTCCTGAAAATCAGCTAAGAAATGAAGAAAATCAGGATAAATACCAGTGGGTTCGGATACTAAAGAGGAAAAAAAAGTGTTTTAACTGAGCGCAACACACATATTATTCAGGCAAAGATCAAACAGGCTGTTATGGCAGAAAAAGTGCAACAAAAAAAGAAGTTTTTCAACTATATTTTCAAGCTTTGGTTCTTATTCTTCGCGGGACTGATAGTCGCGGTTTTGTTCTTCTACGGCGTGGCCAACGAATACTTCGGCAAGATGCCTACCTTCGAAGAACTCGAAAACCCTGAAACCAACCTGGCCTCACAAATCTATTCTGCCGACGGACAACTACTGGGTTCCTATTATATCGAAAACCGGTCGAACATTCACTTCCGCGACCTGTCTCCCGACCTGGTAAACGCCTTGCTGGCCATCGAAGACATCCGTTTTACAGAACATTCGGGCATCGACGAAAAGGCGCTTATGCGCGTTGCCTATGGTGTTGCAACCGGCAACAGCAAAGGGGGCGGCAGCACACTGACGCAGCAGCTTGCCAAAAATCTTTTTCCGCGTGGCGAAAACCTCAGCACGCTGCAGCTCATCATCCGTAAGTTTCAGGAATGGGTAACAGCCACCAAACTGGAGCACAACTATTCGAAAGAAGAAATCATGGCCATGTACCTCAACACGGTCCCTTTTGGCAGCAGCGCCTTTGGCATCAAATCTGCCGCGCAGACCTTCTTCAACAAGGCACCCGACTCGCTGAACCTGGAAGAAGCTGCCCTGATGGCCGGCGTGGTGAATGCGCCAACCCGCTACAGTCCGGTGCGCAACCCCGAAAGAGCTCTGCAGCGCCGCAACCTGGTGCTTTCCAAGATGGCTGAATACGGTTTTATTACCCAGCATGTTTGCGACTCGGTCAGCCGCATCCCCATCGACATGTCGAACTTCGGCGTGCTCGACCATACCAGCGGACAAGCAACCTATTTCAGAGAATTCCTCCGCTCAGAGATGCACGACTGGGCTGCCAAACATTTCAAAGCTGATGGTACGCCTTACAACATCTACAAAGACGGACTCCGGATTTACACCACCATCAACTCGCGCATGCAGCAATATGCAGAAGACGCAGTAAAAGAACATCTTGGAAACGATTTACAACCCGCATTCTACAAGCACTGGAAAGGCTATCATTATGCGCCTTTTGTTTTTCCGGAAAGTGAAATAGAAGCCGAGGTCGATAAAATTATTGAACGGGCCATCCGCCGGAGCGACCGTTACCGCCTGCTCAAAAACGCAGGTGTCAGTGCCGATTCCATCCGTCGCTCTTTCCGCACCCCGACCCGGATGCGGGTATTTTCGTGGAAGGGCGTTATTGACACCGTAATGACGCCGGTCGACTCGATCAGATACTACAAATATTTCCTCATGGGCAGCCTGATGTCGGTTGACTCACGCACTGGTTTTGTGCGCGCCTATGTGGGTGGCAACGACTACCGCTTCTTCAAATACGACCACGTAACGCAGGCCAGACGACAAGTTGGCTCCACGTTCAAGCCGTTTTTGTATACATTGGCCATGCAATCAGGCGAGTATACGCCCTGTTACAAGGTTCCCAACATCAAATACAGTGTTCAGTTGCCGGATGGTACCTTCTGGGAGCCCCGCAACTCATCGAACGACCGTGTGGGCGAAGAAGTGACCCTGAAGTGGGCCCTGGCCAACTCCAACAACTGGATTTCGGCTTACCTCATCAAGCGTTTCTCGCCACAATCGGTCATCCAGATGGCCCGTAAGATGGGCGTTACTTCTCCCATCGACCCTGTTCCGGCCATTGCTTTGGGTACACCCGACCTGAAGCTTTATGAGATGGTTGGCGCCATGAACACTTTCGCAAACAGAGGGGTGTATGTTAAACCCATTTTTGTAACACGAATAGAAGACAAAAACGGCAATGTGATCGAACGATTTGTGCCCGAGAAAACCGAGGCGCTTGATGAAGTGACTGCCTACAAGATGATCGAACTGATGAAGGGCGTTGTCGAAAGCGGCACAGGTATCCGCTTGCGTTACAAATACCAACTCAACAATCCTATCGCCGGTAAAACAGGTACAACACAAAACCAGAGCGATGGCTGGTTCATGGGCATCACTCCCGACCTCACCACTGGCGTTTGGGTGGGCGCCGAAGACCGCAGTGTTCACTTCAGAACCATCACACTGGGCCAGGGCGCCAATATGGCTTTGCCCATCTGGGCCATGTATATGCAGCAGGTGTATGCCGATCCAACGCTGGGGATCAGTCAGGGCGATTTCCAAAAACCCCTTGGCAATGTAGACATCGAGTTCGATTGCGACAAATACGAGCGCAAGCAGGCACAATCGCGCCGCAACCAGCAGAAACAGTTTGAAGACGAGTTTTAGTCGGCTAATTTCACTTTGCTGATGCGCAGCTCATCAAAGAAGACAGTGTCGGCAGATTTATTCCACACATATACCCGATAAGCTTTGTGTGCGCCTTCGGGGATGGTGGCTTTGAAGGTGAGCAAACCCCAGCCGAGACTATCGACTTCGGTAGCAACTTCCTGCTGCAGATAAAGCTCTTTTGGATCGGGGTCAGCCATCACCAGCGAAGCCCTTGAAACAGCTGGTTTTTTCCAGACACTTACCACATATTCCTCGCCGGGTTTTACCCAGAAATCGATACTGGCAGCGAAAACCTTACTGCCCGAAAGTAAAACGGCATGTGTTCCGCTGCGTGCCTGCAAGATGGTTTGGGTTTCGGGGGCTCCGAATTCGTAATCTCTGTTTTCGGCCAGAAACCTGGTTTTGAACCGGTTCAGCTTTTCGAAACTTGTGTAGGCATCCGGACCAATTGTCAGGCGAACCTTGGGATCAACCACGTACTTTCCGGCGATAAGCGAATCATAGTTCATGGGCGACAGCTTGTTGAAAAACTCCAGATCGGCACTGAGCTTACCAAATGAATGCCAGTATGCTGCTTTGGACATTTCAGCAAAGTGAATGGCTGCATATTTGTATTGCGCCGTCTGAAACAGGTTAAAAGCCGACAACAGCAAGACAAGTATTATGAGTACTTTATTAAAAACAGGTCTGAGTTGCCTTATGCGATCAAACACTGCTGCCATGGCAATGCCCATCATGGCATAGCTATCTATCATGGGCCTGCTGCCGAAGCTGCCGCCGTAGGTCCAGTCCCACCACGAAAAAATCACGTAGATATTGATGACAAAAAACAGGGGAATGGCCAGCCTGAATGCCTTGAACTGCTTGCGCAGGAAGAACAAACCCGCCACGCCAAACAGCATCAAAGGTGTATAAAGCAACCAGCCCTTGCGGTAGCTGACCAGCCCCCGCCAGATCTGTGGATGATCAAAAAAGAAACCTTCTTTGCCATACGAATAGAACAGCCATTGTCCGGTGTTGTACTTCCAGAAAAGGAGTTGTGGCAACACCACCAGAAAACTCATCAGGATGATCAACAGGATGTTCTTCCATTGGCTGGTGAATTTTCGGAACTGTGCCTGCAGACTTGTGAAATCGTAAAACAAAAAGAACAAAACCACCAGCGCGTTGGTGGGCCTGATCAGGCTGATAAGCCCATAAACCAGACCAATCAGCAAACTGTTGCGCACAGTCGCTTTTTGATGCCATCGCACAGCTAGACAGACAAAAAAAGTGAACAGGCTAAAGTTAAATGCATGCGACATGGCCGACTCGAGCGTGGTGTAGAAAAACAAATTGGTGCCAAAACCGAGGGTAAAAAGCACCAGCGCTGCTGTGGCATCGGGCACATATTGCAGGAGCAGCCTCCGCAGCACCCAAAAGGCAGCCGTGACATAAAACAAGGCGGCAAACAAAAGCACAAACATATAGGGCTCAGAAAAACCATCCATGGGAGCACCACTCAGCCAGGCAAACAAATGTCCCAGCAGGAAAAATGGCAGATACAGGAAGGCCAGCCCCATCGTCATTTTCTGAAAAGGCTTCCCATCCGCTGTTTGGTAGTTTGCTATTTTTCCCAGAAAGGCTGCCGGGTCTTTGGCCACAAAACCAAAAGTGAGGTCGTGGTAGATGAAAGTAGCAGGCAGATAACCATAGTAACTAATCACATCGTGTACAACCACACCATGTTTGTTCTTCCAGAGGTTGTTGTTGAAATTGGTGTACACCACTACAAATGCAAAGAACAGGACGACTATTTTCGATAGTCCGAATTGCCGGAGCGTAGCCGGTAAACCTGAAATGTGTCGGATGAGTTTCATGAGCAGCGGATGAGTGGTGCAAAGATGTAAAAAATTTCTGAGCACCGACAAGCCAAATCGAAGGCTGCAATGGATCAATTGCTGAAGTGTTTATTATATTTTCACTTGAGAAATGAAAGTAGTGCCAGGCTGTATTTTTAGGTTGAAAAATGCGTAAACCTTCATCCTTCACGCTGCCTTTGAATAGCAGTCAGTATCTGACTAAAAGTTAAAATCCGGGCTCAACCTTGACTTGTCCCGATCTGCTGTCTAATTTTATCCCATCATTTAAAAGCCGTAAAATACGGCAAGCACAAATCAGCTACTATGATAAAAATCCTCACTTCCAGTCTGGCTGTCGGCTTATTGTTACTCGTTTCATGCCATGGACAGCCCAACATCAAACAAATAAAAACCTTGCCCAACGCCGAAAGCTACACGAAGGCCACCGGCCAATACCCCGTTGTCGATACCAGGCAGAGCGGCTTCTACAACAACGATTTCACCATCCATCCGCCCGGCCCGGGCGAAGCCTTTTTTGGGCAGGACGCCGGCTACAGGGGCAACCAACCCTCCTACACCCTGCTCACCGATGAGGTTGTACTCGACAACCAGACACAGCTGCAATGGCAGCGCGGTTTCGAGGTGTTGAGTTATCCGGAGGCGCTGGAAAAACTCAAGTCGTTTCACCTGGGTGGCCACAGCGACTGGCGATTACCCACCATCAAGGAAGCCTATTCATTGATCCTGTTCGACGGAATCGATCCCAGTGGCCTGCGCGAAAACATGAACACACCCCTGCAGCCTTTCATCGATACTGCCTTTTTCAGCTTTCGTTATGCGGCCAATGGCGACAGGATGATTGACGCTCAGATGCTGACTTCAACCATTTATACCGGACTTACAATGGGAGGCAACCAAACAGTTTTCGGGGTGAACTTTGCCGATGGCCGCATCAAAGGTTATCCGTTGATGGACCCCTGGGGACCCAAAAAGTTCATGGTGCGATTCGTGAGGGGCAATCCCGAATATGGCAAAAACAACTTTGAAGATAGGGGCGATGGAACCATCCTCGACAAAGCCACTGACCTGATGTGGAGCAAAGACGACAGCCAAAAAGGGATGAACTGGGAGGCTGCGCTGGCATGGGTACAGCAAATGAACGCGGAAAACTACCTGGGGCACTCCGACTGGCGCCTGCCCAACGCCAAGGAACTGCAAAGCATTGTCGACTACAATGTGAGTCCGCAGCACGATGGCAAAGCAGCGATCAGCAGCCTCTTCAACACCACGGCCATCACCGTGGAGGACGGAAGCCGCAACTTTCCTTTTTATTGGACATCGACAACACACCTCAACCCCTACAACAGGAAATTTGCTGTTTATGTATGCTTTGGAGATGCATTCGGCTATTTTGCCCCTCCCCGTTCGGTACAAAAGAAAAGCCTGATGGATGTGCATGGCGCCGGAGCACAACGCAGCGATCCGAAAACCGGATCACCAGCCGCTTATCCGCAGGGTCATGGACCACAGGGCGATGTCATCCGAATCAACAATTTCGTCAGGTTGGTCAGGCAGGGAGATTGATCCCGCGTGAGATAATTGAAAAAAATACTCTCATTCCGGAAATAATGAAGAATTTTCTTTGAAACTGAGAAAATTGAAATACCTTTGTTCGTAAATCTACGAACAACTATGACCATCGACTCCGTTACCTCCGAAAAACAGCAGCGTGCAGCACGCTATGCCAAGGCCATGGGCCACCCGGTGCGCATGTACGTGCTCGAACTGCTGTCGAAACAGAGCTGCTGCTACAGCGGCGACCTGAGCGAAGAACTCCCCATCGCCAAATCTACTTTATCGCAACACCTGAAAGAACTGAAAGAGGCCGGACTGATTCAAGGCGAAATAGAAGCGCCCAGAATCAAATATTGCATCAACCGCGAAAACTGGGACGAAGCCAAACAACTGTTCAAAGAATTGCTGGGAACCTAAAAAAATTTGCATCTGTTGTTCGTTGTTTTGCGAATAACGAATAAGTAATAAAACCAAATCATCAACATTCAAACTTCATTCAAATGGAAATCAAAGTGCTGGGCACAGGATGTGCAAAATGCAAAGCCCTCGAAAAAGCCACCATCGAAGCCGTCGAAAAATCCGGCGTTCAGGCTACTGTCACCAAGGTAGAAGACATCGTCGAAATCATGCAGTCGGGCGTAATGACCACTCCGGCCCTCATCATCGATGGCGAAATTGTGGTAAAAGGAAAAGTTCCGTCAGTAAATGAAATTGCAGCATTACTCACCAAATAAATGCATTCAACATGAAAAAAATTATCAGCATTCTAAGCATTCTCCTGTTTGTAGGAGCAGCAACAGCATCAGCACAACCCTGCAAAAGCGCAGCAAGCGGCAAGCCTTGTGCTTCGAGCGCAGTATGTGCCGACAACCAACAGACAACGTCCGAAGTGAAAGCCTATTATTTCCATGCCACCCGACGTTGTGCCACTTGCCAGGCAGTTGAAAAGGTTACCAAAGAAACCATCCAGGAGAATTATGGCGACAAGGTCAGTTTCGAGTCGATCAACCGCGAAACCGAGAAGGACAACGAAATGGTGAAGAAATACCAAATCAGTGGCACAACGCTGTTGATTATCAACGGGAAAAAATCCGTTGATCTCACCAACGAAGCCTTCCTGAACGCACGTACCGCCCCTGAAAAGTTTAAAACCAAACTGAAGTCGACCATCGATTCGCTCCTATAGGCATGGAGATGTTGCAAAACCTGCTCGAAACCTCACAGTTTCCGATACTCACGGCCTTTGTGCTGGGACTGATGACTGCCATTAGTCCCTGCCCTTTGGCCACCAACATCACCGCGATTGGCTTCATCAGCAAAGACATCGAGAGCCGGCGCAGGGTGTTTGTCAACGGGCTGATTTATACGCTGGGCCGAGCGATCTCTTATACGGCTATCGGCTTGCTTTTCTATTTTGGTGCCAGCCAGTTCAGGCTGGGCGGTTTTCTGCAGGAATGGGGCGAAAAGATTTTGGGACCCCTGCTCATCCTCATCGGACTTTTTATGCTGGGGTTACTCAGCCTGCGGATTCCCGGCCTGGGCTCGCTCACCGAAAAAATGGAAAGCAAGGCCAGAGGTGGCTTCTGGGGTGTGCTGCTGCTGGGCATCGTCTTCGCACTTGCGTTCTGCCCCTACAGTGGCGTGTTGTATTTTGGCATGCTCATTCCCATGACCATCAGCAGTGCCAGCGGATTGTATTTGCCCGTGTTTTTTGCCCTTGCCACAGGCATTCCGGTTATCATTTTTGCCTGGCTGATCGCCTTCAGCATCGGATCGATCGGAAGGGTTTACGACCGGCTTAAAATCTTTGAAATCTGGTTCAGGCGCTTTGTGGCGGTGTTGTTTATGGGCGTGGGCATTTACTACATCGTCGCCATCTATTTCTGACGATCTTTTAAGAAAAAAGCAAACTGTGAAAGAAAAACTACTCAACTTCAACAAAGCCCTGCAAGGCTGGCTCATTCCGGCCATCCTGCTCCCCTTGTGGCTGCTCGTTTACCTGAACCTGCAGCGCTTTGCCAACTTTGTGGTCGATGAGCTTTTGGCGATGCCTGCAGGCCATCACCTGACCGAAGCCCTGCGCTTTTTCATTTTCGAAGTGCCCAAGGTGATGCTGCTGTTGGTCCTGATCATTTTTGTGGTCGGGATATTGCGCAGCTATTTCACTCCCGAGAAAACACGCAAAATACTGGAAGGGAAATCGCTTTTTACGGGCAACATCCTGGCTTCGCTGCTGGGTATAGTCACGCCTTTCTGTTCCTGCTCGGCCATCCCGCTCTTTCTGGGTTTTGTGGAAGCTGGCGTGCCACTGGGCGTTACCTTCTCGTTTCTGATTGCCGCGCCCATGATCAACGAGGTGGCTTTGGTGCTGCTCGTTGGCTTGTTTGGCTGGCAGGTGGCTGCCATTTATGTGGGCACGGGGCTCACAATCGCCATCGCCTCAGGCTGGCTCATCGGANNAAAACGAAACGGAAAGCTGCCCTGCCTTTGCTGACAGGATAGCCATGGGCTACGAAACCGTGCAAGAAATCGTAGGTAAAATCTGGATTTACATCGTGTTGGGCATCGCCGTCGGGGCCGGCGCGCATGGCTATGTGCCCGAAGACTTCCTGGGCGCTTTGCTTGGCAAGGGCAACTGGTTTGGCGTGCCGCTGGCCATCCTGCTGGGCGTGCCCATGTATTCCAATGCTGCGGGCATCATTCCCATCGTGAGTGTTTTGATTGAAAAAGGCGTTTCGCTGGGAACTGCTCTGGCCTTCATGATGTCGGTGATTGCCTTGTCGCTACCCGAAATCATCATCCTCAAGAAGGTGCTGAAATGGCAGCTTATAGCCGTGTTTGTGGGCATTGTAACCGCCGGCATCATGATCGTGGGATTTGTGTTTAATGCTTTGATGTAGTGAAGGTTAGAAGTTAGAGGTTAGAA
>DINQ01000005.1 GCA_002426795.1 Bacteroidales bacterium UBA5536 | reverse complement strand
TTAATGCATTAAAAAATGATGAATTAGAAAAAGTAAGTACGTGTAGGGTTAGCATGCATTACAACCCCGGTGAGATAATCTTTAAACAGGGATCTCCATGCCATGATTTTGTCTGTATCACATCAGGTTTGGTCAAGCTTTACATCGAAGGCGAAAATGACAGAAAATTAATTATAGGGTTTGCAAAGCCGGTTGATTATATTTTTGTTCCAGGAGCTTATGTTGATAAACGGCATCACTTTACTGCCATTGCCTGCGAGCAAACTATTGCGTGTCTGGTAGGTGATGATGTTATTCAGGATATGATCAGGACAAACAGTGATTTCGCACATAGTTTTATCACTAAAGTGAGCCAACAAACCATCTCAATGTACAATCAGATCAGCAGTCTGGCTCAAAAACAGATTCCTGGCAGAATGGCCGATACCCTTTTGTGTCTGTCAAATACGGTATATCAGTCAAATCCGTTTTCTTCATCACTTACCCGTCAGGACCTTGCTGATATGTCGGGCATGACCAAAGAGAGTGTGATCCGGGCACTGAAATCATTCAGGGAAGATGGACTGGTGGCAATTAACGGAAACCATATCGAATTGCTGAACATTCCAATGCTGGAAACAATAAGCCGGAACGGATAAAAAAAAGGAATACCAGACTGGCATTCCTTACATGATTTTTTAGCTGAAAATCAGATTATTTACGCTTCAAAACACTGATTGTTTTTTCAACAATAGCATTGGCGGTTAATCCGTATTTTTCCATAAGTTGATCAGGAGTACCGCTTTCGCCGAATTTATCATTTACAGCTACCATTTCCATAGGTGCCGGATGATTCAAAGCCAGCAATTGAGCTATTGAGTCACCAAGCCCGCCATTCATCTGATGTTCTTCAGCAGTAACAACACACTTTGTTTTCATAACCGATTTCAGCACCGCCATGTTATCTAATGGCTTAATAGTGTGGATGTTGATAATTTCAGCATTTATCCCCTGTTCTTCCAGTATTTTTCCAGCTTTAATGGCTTCCCATACCAGATGTCCGGTTGCAAAAATGCTCACATCCTTACCTTCGTTCAGTAATATGGATTTTCCGATGATAAATTCCTGATCATAAGGTGTAAAAACCGGAATCTTTGGTCTGCCAAATCTAAGGTAAACAGGACCCTGATAATTTGCAATTGCAATGGTTGCTGCCCTTGTTTGATTGAAATCGCAGGGATTTATCACAACCATATTGGGCAGCATTTTCATAAGGCCGATATCTTCGAGTATCTGATGAGTTGCACCATCTTCTCCTAATGTCAAACCTGCATGTGAAGCACAGATTTTTACATTTTTGTTTGAATAGGCGATGGATTGCCTGATCTGATCATAAACCCTACCCGTAGAAAAGTTGGCAAATGTCCCTGTGAAAGGGATTTTTCCGCCGGTCGCCAGCCCTGCAGCTATTCCCATCATATTGGCTTCGGCAATGCCTGTCTGGAAAAACCTTTCGGGAAACTCTTTTTCAAAGGCATCCATTTTAAGAGATCCGGTTAAATCGGCGCACAGGGCAACTACATCAGCATTGCTTCTGCCAAGTTCAACCAGGCCCTGCCCAAATCCTGAGCGGGTATCTTTTTGTTCGGTAAATGTGTATTCAATCATCAATCAGCTGGTTTATCTTCTATTGTTTGAACTCAAATTCATGTTAAAATTCCTAATAAGAGAACAGATTTACATTGCTGGTTCCTCCGGGATAGATGGTAAAGGAGTTCTCAATAGTATAAATTGCCCTCTCAGCGTTTTTCGACCGGTAAACAACTTTATAATTTCCGGGTTGCAGTACCAGTGTTTCTTGCAGTACATTTTCCCTTAGCTCATAAATCCATTCAAGGGTATTGTTCTTTTCAAGATAGAGGCTGCCATAACCATTCACACTTTTTCGTATTACCACAATTCCGGGCAACGGTATGTCTATAGTTGTTGTTTTACTTTGCGATATCCTGACATCGTCAATATAAAGTCTGGGTAAAGTGAGAATTTCGAGGTTGTAGCTTCCGCAAAGGTATTTCTTTGTTTCACCGAAGTTTTGAATAGTGAGTGTTTGATTTTGTCCCTGTTGTCTTACAATTGCCTGAAGGTTTTTCACAATCCGCTCGTTGGCACCGATTTTCAGGTTCAGATATCCCTGGGGAGCACTCAACGAAACCGTAACATGCATTCCGGCAACCAGGCTAATGCTGTCGAGCCCAACGGGAGGGACAGTGTTTACAACCAGATCATAGGTTAGCAGCGGATCAAGCACCAGAGTATCGGGCAAACCATGATTGTTCAATGTATGGATAAAGTTATATTTTACTTTTCCGGTTGCATGGTCGTAAAAGGTCATATTGACATTTGACTCAGTCGCCTTATTGTTTATATCGCGCAGGTTTACCTGTAGTGTTGTAGAGTTAAGTGCCTGACTGATTACAGTATTCAGTGCTTTTTGAAATGCAGTTTCGCTGGAAGCATCGTAATAAGTTCCGACGCAGTTAAAAGCTTCTTTAAAATCGCGGCCAATACCTATAATAAAGGGTTTCATAGCAATGCCATTTTTTTGCAGAGCTAATGAAGCTTCGCAAGGGTCGCCTTCACATTCCTCAATACCATCGGTAATGAGAATAATAATATTCCGGCAATTGTCGCAGGGCGGAAAATCCCCGGCGGCCTGCTCCAGGGCATAGGCTAAGGGCGTGGTTCCTTTAGGTGATAAGCTCTGAATGCGGGCTTTAACTTTTTCAATATTATTTGGTGCAAAAGGCACTTCCAGCTTGGTGTCGTTGCAATCAGAAGGTGGATAGGGCTTCTGGTGGCCATAAACCCTGAGGGCAATCTGAAGGTTATTGAAGGTATTCAGGCTGTCGAGCAGATTGCTCATCAGTTTTTTGGCAATATTGATTTTTACATCGCTTTGCCATTTTCCAACCATACTTTGCGATGCATCGAAAACGAACAAAATTCTGCTTAGCGGCTCAGCCTTTTGCTGACCCGGCCCTGTTTGGGCTGTTATCAGCAGTGGCATAAGTAACAACGGAAGCAGGATTTTTCTGATCATTTTGCTCGCGATTTGCTAACCTGTTAATGACGTAATTATATCTGTTTTATTGTGATTGAATGCGGATTATTAGTAATCACCAAGAGTTTCGTTAAGCTGAGTAAGCGCAGTGGCGAGTTGTTCATTGTTTGGCGGAACCCCATGCCAGTGATGCGTACCGGCCATAAAGTCAACACCATGGCCCATTTCTGAATGCATCAGTATACAAACCGGTTTGTGCTGCCCACACAGAGTTTTTGCTTTAGCAAAAGTCTTAACCACGGCCTCCATGTCGTTGCCCGGCATTTCAAGCACCTGCCAGCCAAAGGCTTCCCATTTGGCTTTCAGATTACCCAGCGGCATCACTTTATCAATTGGGCCGTCGATTTGCTGTTTGTTATAATCAACAGTAGCAATCAGGTTATCAACACCTTTACCGGCTGCATACATAGCAGCTTCCCATATTTGTCCTTCGTCCATTTCACCATCGCCCATCAGAACATAAACCAGTGAAGGGTCATTGCTGAGTTTTTTTGAGATGGCCGCTCCAATAGCGACAGAAAGGCCTTGTCCCAGTGATCCGCTGGCTATTCTTACACCTTCAATTCCTTCGGCTGTTGCCGGGTGGCCTTGCAGACGGCTGTTGAGCCTGCGAAAAGGGGCAAGT
>DINQ01000001.1 GCA_002426795.1 Bacteroidales bacterium UBA5536 | reverse complement strand
CTGCCGGGGAGACTTGAAAATCAAAAGGTTACACCGTTTTTTACGTTGTAGCCTTTTTTCATTTATACACAAAACAGGACTCAAAACGAAAGCAGTAGTCTGGTCTTAGTCTTTATAAATGGTTTTATACCATCGTCATTTAATGAATAAACGGTTTTTGTAATTCTAATTTTTTTTGAATTCGCAGATCATTCAAAAGCCTATGTATTAAGGTGAATTCCGGATTTTTAGCTCTTTGATAGCTTTTATTTCTTACTTTTGCACCCAATTTTTAGACGAATCCAGTCATTCTTGAAAGCCAATATGAAGTCAAATTACAACGAATACAAGCAGCTCAACCTGACCGAAATAGGAGAAGATGTCAGGAAATTTTGGGAAGAAAAAGACATTTTCAAAAAGAGCATGGAAAGCAGAAAAGGCAATGAGCCTTTTGTGTTTTACGAAGGACCACCATCAGCCAACGGAGTGCCTGGCATTCACCACGTGATGGCGCGCGCTATCAAGGACATTTTTTGTCGTTATCAAACCCTGAAAGGTAAATTTGTAGAACGCAAGGCTGGCTGGGACACACACGGCCTTCCAGTTGAAATTGGTGTTGAGAAAAGTCTTGGCATCACCAAAGAGGATATCGGCAAAAAGATCAGCGTTGAAGAATACAACCTCGCTTGCCGTAAAGAGGTTATGAAATACAAAGACCTTTGGGATGAACTTACCCGTGCTATGGGCTATTGGGTCGACCTTGACCACCCCTACATCACTTTCGACAACAAATATATCGAAACAGTATGGCATTTGTTGTCAAAGCTTTATGATAAAGGGTTGCTATACAAAGGATACACCATTCAGCCTTATTCTCCGGCTGCCGGTACAGGTTTGAGTACCCACGAGCTCAACCAGCCTGGCTGTTACCGTGATGTAAAAGACACCTCAGCAACGGCTCAGTTTGAGGTGATTCGCAATGAAAAAACCGCTTTTCTGCACGCTGACGAAAATATTCCTTTGTACATCTTAGCCTGGACCACCACTCCCTGGACGCTGCCCTCAAATACAGCGCTGGCAGTAGGTCCAAATATTGATTATCAGCTGGTACAGTCATTTAATCCCTACACCGGACAGCCCGTGCAACTCATATTAGCTAAAGATCTGGTTAAGAACTACTTTGATGCAAACATGCTGGATGCTGATTTTGATGGTTATAAAACCGGCGACAAGAAAATTCCGTACAGGATTTTAGACACCTTCAAAGGACGACAACTTACTGGCATTGCATACAAACAGTTGATTTCCTGGATCAGGCCTATGGGTGATGCTTTCCGGGTGATCGAAGGCGATTTTGTGACCATCGAAGATGGTACTGGTGTGGTTCATATTTCACCAACTTTTGGTGCAGACGACGACCGCGCAGCCAAGCAATCAGGCATCGTGCCATTGTTGCTGATTGATCAGGAAGGGACACAGCGCCCGATGGTGGATCTGCAGGGAAGGTTTTATCCTATTGAAAACCTTGACGCAGAATTCGTCGCAAAATACGTAGATGTTGAAACCTACCGGGAATATGCAGGCAGGTATGTGAAAAATGCCTACGACAGCAAGCTGACAGATGATGCAGCAACGCTCGATATCGACATTTCGGTGATGCTGAAGAAAGAGAACAAAGCTTTCCGCATTGAAAAGTTTGTACATAGCTACCCACATTGCTGGCGCACTGACAAGCCTGTGCTTTATTATCCGCTCGACAGCTGGTTTATCCGCACAACAGCTTTCAAAGAAAGAATGCTTGAGCTCAACACCACCATCAACTGGAAGCCAAAAGCCACGGGTGAAGGACGTTTCGGTAACTGGCTCGAAAACCTGGTCGACTGGAACTTGTCGCGGTCGCGTTTCTGGGGTGTACCACTCCCGATCTGGACAACCGAAGACAAAAGCGAACAACGGATGATTGGTTCGGCTGCCGAACTGCGCGCTGCGATTGAAGAAGCAATAGGCGCCGGACTGATGGAAGAAAATCCGCTGGCGAATTACAAGGAAGGCGACAACAGTACCGATAACTATCTTCAGTTTGATTTGCACCGCCCTTATGTAGATAAAATTGTTCTCGTTTCTAAGAGCGGAAAAGCCATGTATCGCGAGCCCGATTTGATCGACGTTTGGTTCGATTCGGGGGCCATGCCATATGCACAGTTGCATTATCCTTTTGAAAACAAGGAGGTTTTCGAAAAGAATTTCCCGGCCGATTTCATTGCCGAAGGTGTTGACCAAACACGTGGGTGGTTCTTTACATTGCACGCTATCGCAACAATGTTGTTCGACTCGGTGGCCTATAAAACAGTTGTTTCAAACGGCCTGGTCCTTGATAAAAATGGCAATAAAATGTCGAAACGATTGGGCAATGCTGTCGATCCTTTCGAAACACTCAACACATACGGCCCGGATGCCACACGCTGGTACATGATTACCAATGCGCAGCCCTGGGACAACCTGAAATTTGACCTCGGCGGTTTGGATGAGGTGCGACGTAAGTTTTTTGGTACTTTGTACAACACATATGCCTTTTTTGCACTTTATGCCAACATCGATGGGTTTAGTTACAAGGAAGCCGACATCAAACATGAAGCGCGTCCTGAAATTGATCGCTGGATCTTGTCGGAACTCAATTCACTCATTCTGTTGGTTGATGATGCTTATGCCAGTTTTGAGCCTACCCGCGCCGGAAGAGCTATTCAATTGTTTGTGGATGAGCATTTAAGCAACTGGTATGTGCGTCTTTCGCGCAGACGTTTCTGGAAAGGAAATTATTCTGACGATAAAATATCGGCTTACCAAACGCTTTATACCTGCCTGGATACAATTGCCAGACTGATCTCTCCGATTGCGCCATTTTTCAGCGAACGTCTTTTCCTCGACCTGAATGGTGTTACAGGAAAAGATCGTTTTGAATCGGTGCACCTGACAGATTTTCCGCAAGCAAAAACGGAACAAATCGACAAACCACTGGAAGAGCGGATGGAAATGGCGCAACAGCTGTCGTCGATGGTATTATCGCTGCGTAAAAAAGCCAATATCCGGGTACGTCAGCCATTGAACAAGATAATGATTCCGGTGTCATCGGCCGAGATGCAAGAACAGCTCGAAAAAATCGAAAATCTGGTGCTTTCTGAAGTCAACATCAAAAGCATGGAGTATTTGAATGGTGACACCAATATGCTGGTGAAGAAAATCAAGCCTAACTTCAAAACACTAGGTCCCCGTTATGGTAAACTGATGAAACAGATTGCAGGAATCTTTGCAGCGATGAGTCAGGAAGATATTCGGAAATTTGAGCTGGAAGGCACGTTGGAGCTGACTGTCGATGGGCAAGAGGTTGGTTTGGAGCTGGATGATGCTGAAGTGACCACTGAGGACATTCCTGGATGGACAGTCGCCTCACAGGATAAGTTGACCGTTGCCCTCGATATGACTATCAGCGAAGAGCTGGCATTGGAAGGCCTTGCTCGCGAAATTGTTAACCGCGTGCAAAATATGCGCAAAGACAGCGGATTAGAAGTAACCGATAAAATTCTGCTCACGGTTGAAGCGAACAATGAGGTGCGACCAGCCATTGAGCGGTTTGGCGATTATATTGGTTCCGAAACGCTGGCTGCCGTTGAAATGGTCGAACAATTGTCAGGAGAAGATGTTAATGTATGTGAGCTAACAGAAAACGTTGCGGCAAAACTGAAGATCAGGAAAGCTTAGTCGATTTTTTTGATATCTGCATACGATTGTATAAAGTTTTGCATTATATTTATACCGGATTGAAAAAGAGAGAAAGATTGATCCGATAATTAATACTATAAGCCATGAAAGAGCAAGAAAAAGTACAGGCTGCCGATGGAAAAAAAACACGGTACTCTGACGAAGAGCTGGAGGAATTTAGAGCAATTATTTTGAGTAAACTTGAAAAAGCACGTGCCGACTTGAAGCTACTTACAGAAGCCCTTTCGAGTGGTGAAGTAAATGGTACAGACGACACTTCACCTACTTTTAAAGTACTGGAAGAAGGCTATCAGGTGCTGTCGAAAGAAGAAAACGGACGACTGGCTGCACGTCAGCAAAAGTTTATCAATAACCTGGAGAATGCACTTATTCGTATCGAGAACAAGACATATGGAATTTGTCGCGTTACCGGAAACCTGATACCAAAAGAACGGCTTCGGATTGTTCCGCATGCTACGTTAAGTATTGAGGCTAAACTACAGCAGAAAACAGAATCATAAATGTTGCCCATACAGCAACTTATTATCCACATTTTAACAAGTCATCCCCGACTAGATTGCTCGGGGGTGAATTGTTTTTGATCAAATCCACTTGCTTTGAAACGACCACTAATCATTGTATTTATCGTTTTGTTGATTGATCAGTCGCTCAAATTCTGGGTGAAACTCCACATGACCATCGGGCAGGAAATTTCGATGGCTGGCGATTGGTTTATTCTGCATTTCACCGAAAACAACGGAATGGCCTTTGGCCTACAGTTTGCCGGCGAATGGGGTAAGCTGGCGCTAAGCACTTTCCGCATCCTGGCTGTGATTGTCATACTGATTTACCTATACAGACTTACAAGAAAAAAGGTGCGGTTTGGTCCATTATTCGGAATCTCAATGATCCTGGCAGGTGCATTGGGGAATATCATCGACAGTGTTTTCTACGGGATGATTTTCAGTGCCAGCAGCTACCATACTGTTGCAAGCCTGCTTCCCGATGCCGGCGGATACGCTACTTTACTGCACGGAAAAGTAGTTGATATGCTGTATTTTCCGCTTCTTGTGCTCAGACAATCGGAAGCGCCCTCCTGGATACCAAATTTTGTATTTGGGGGCGATGGATACTTTATTTTTTTCCGCCCGGTATTTAACATCGCTGATTCGGCCATCACAACTGGTGTTTTGTGGTTGCTGCTTTTCGAGCGGAAATTCCTGCGTGGACATTAAAAAACAATCATTTGCAGCAGATTACCAAAAAAACACTGCAATTTAAAGTGGTAAAAACGATTCTAAATTTTATCTTTGCACCC
This sequence comes from Bacteroidales bacterium UBA5536, assembly GCA_002426795.1. Classification (GTDB taxonomy): domain Bacteria; phylum Bacteroidota; class Bacteroidia; order Bacteroidales; family F082; genus UBA5536. Next base: position 38,860 of record DINQ01000001.1, on the reverse strand, counting down.
AAATTGATTTCAACCTAATCCTATTTGCAATCCACATGAATAAAAAACACAGCGGACGTATAGCTCAAATCATCGGACCTGTCATCGACGTTGTATTCGATCAGGAATCGGATCTTCCAAATTTGCTCGATGCCCTTGAAATCACCCGCGAAAACGGTGAAAAACTCATTCTTGAAGCTCAGCAGGCTATTGGTGAAAGTACCATCAGAGCCATTGCCATGGACTCGACCGACGGTTTACGTCGTGGTATGGAAGTAAAAGCACTTGGAAGTCCTATCTCGATGCCGACAGGCGATATCATCAAAGGCCGACTTTTCAATGTGATTGGCGACTCAATTGACGGACTGAAGGATGTGAAAACCAAAACATCTTACAGCATTCACCGCGATCCGCCAAAATTTGAAAACCTGACAACACAAAAAGAGGTTTTATACACAGGTATCAAAGTAATCGACCTTATTGAGCCATATGCCAAAGGTGGAAAAATTGGTCTCTTTGGTGGTGCTGGAGTTGGAAAAACCGTAATCATTATGGAGTTGATCAACAACATTGCCAAGTCATACTCCGGGATGTCTGTTTTTGCTGGTGTGGGTGAGCGTACCCGCGAAGGAAATGACCTGCTTCGTGAAATGATTGAATCAGGGGTTATTCGCTATGGTAAGGAGTTTGCCGAAAGTATGGAAAAAGGTGGATGGGATTTAGATAAGGTTGACTACAAAGAATTACTGGAATCACAGGCTACCCTGGTTTTTGGTCAAATGAACGAACCTCCCGGAGCCCGTGCCCGTGTTGCCTTGAGCGGTCTTACTCTGGCAGAATATTTCCGTGATGGAGATGAAGAATCAGGCGGAAAAGATATTTTGTTCTTCATTGATAATATTTTCCGTTTTACCCAGGCTGGTTCTGAAGTTTCAGCACTTTTAGGACGTATGCCTTCGGCAGTAGGTTATCAACCGACATTGGCAACAGAAATGGGATTGATGCAGGAACGTATTACATCTACCAAACGCGGTTCAATCACTTCAGTACAGGCTGTTTATGTGCCTGCGGATGACCTTACCGACCCGGCTCCGGCAACAACATTTGCCCACCTAGATGCCACTACGGTTTTGAACCGTAAAATTGCAGAGTTGGGTATTTATCCTGCTGTTGACCCACTTGATTCAACTTCGCGTATTCTTACACCAGATGTTGTTGGTGATGAACATTATAATACTGCTCAACGTGTTAAACTGATTCTGCAGCGTTACAAAGAACTCCAGGATATCATCGCTATTTTGGGTATGGATGAGCTTTCGGAAGAAGACAAACAGATTGTACACCGCGCCCGTCGTGTGCAGCGTTTCCTTTCGCAACCGTTCCATGTGGCTGAGCAGTTTACCGGCATTCCCGGAACCATCGTAAGTATTGAAGACACCATTAAAGGATTCAATATGATCATGGATGGAAAAGTGGATGAATATCCGGAAGCAGCATTTAACCTGGTGGGAACAATTGAAGAAGCAATAGAAAAAGGCAAGAAGCTTTTGGCTGATAGTAAGTCATAATTACCAGACTGAATTATACGATGACACTCGAAATTATCACACCCGACAATACTCTGTTCAGTGGAGAAGTTCAATTGGTTCAATTACCCGGACTTGATGGGCTTTTCGAAATCCTGAACAACCACGCACCGATGATTGCAGCCCTTGGAAAAGGACGAATCAAACTGCAAAAAAGCGACCGCAAAGACCATTTTATCGAGATCAATGGTGGTGTACTTGAAGTTATGCACAACAAAGTGCTTGTGCTGGCCGAGTAGATAGATTTTCAGCGAAAAAATAAAACCCGACTTAGTTGATAAGCCGGGTTTTTTTGTGCTTTGATGTAGCAATAGATTATTCCAAAACTGGCGCGCCAGAAGCGGCTGTCATGGCATCAAGTTCTTTGTCGATGTGGAACATGCCAGCTTTGTCGTTGCCAACCAGACTGATTTTATCAAGAATGGTTTTCATGGTGCTCTCTTCTTCAATTTGCTCATTGATATACCATTGCAGAAAATTACCAGTTGTATAATCCTTTTCTTGCAGTGTTACCTCATACAAATCATTGATAGAAGCGGTGATATACTCCTCGTGTTTCATAACTTGCTGAAAAACATCTAGCAACGAATCGTATTTGGCAGCAGGCTGGTCTAAGGCCATCAAGGCTGCCACACCACCACGGTCGTTTACGTAATGAACAAATTTCAGCTGATGCATGCGTTCTTCATCGGATTGGCGATATAAAAATGCTGCAGCACCCGGAAAACCATTGGCTTCGCACCAAATTGCCATCGACAAATAAAGCCTGGATGAGAACTCTTCGCGTTTGATTTGTTCGTTGATTGCTGATTCTACATTTTTCTTTACCATAATGTTTTTATTTATTAAACAGCTGAAACAGCTGATGGTTCAAAATCCAAATTTTCAAATAAAAAACTAAGCGTTCAGTGCATTTGCGCCGCCAACGATTTCCAATATTTCTTTTGTGATGGCGGCCTGTCTGGCTTTATTGTACGACAACTTCAATTCCTTGATCAGTTCGGTTGCATTGTCGGTGGCCTGATGCATGGCGATCATGCGGGCGCCATGTTCAGAGGCGAAACTGTCAAGTAATACCTTGTATACCTGAATTTTAAGCGATTTAGGAATGAGTTCGTTTAAAATCTGTTCTTTGCCCGGCTCGAAAATGTAATCGACTTCTGACTGCGTTGTTTCTTCTTCAACACTCATTTCAATGGGCAAGAACTGCTCGTGAATCAGCACTTGTGTGCCGGCATTTTTAAACTGGTTGTAAACGAATACAATCTGATCAAACTCAGCATTTTCGAATGCATCCATCAATTGTTGGGCAACTGGAACCACAGCCGTAAAATCGAGCTGGTCAAAAACATGGATATTGCTGCCATACAGCTTGTATTTCCTGCTTTTGAAAAAATCGTCGCCCTTTTTGCCAATGCAGTATAAGCTCACGTTTCCCTGAGCATTTTGGCGCGCATATTGCTCACTGATGAGCTTGGTTGTAGCCCTGATGACATTGGTATTAAAAGCTCCACAAAGGCCTCTGTTGGAAGTAACCGGAATAATCAGAATTTTTTCGGCAGGACGCACAACAGCGTATTTGCCTTCGGCTGATTGTTCAAGACTTTTGGTCAAATCCTGCATCAGTTCGCGTAGCTTTGCAGCGTAAGGCCGCATGGTGACAATGGCATTCTGGGCACGGCGCAATTTGCTGGCTGCTACCATTTTCATGGCGCTGGTAATCTGCTTGGTTGAGTTTACCGATTCGATCCGTGTCCTGACTTCTTTTAAGTTTGGCATTCGTTTGGGGTTTAAATACGCAAAAGTTTATTTTTCGTATTTGGCAGAAATTTCGGCGGCCACTTTTTTGAGTGTAGCAATAATTTCGTCAGTGTATTTGCCTTCTTTCAGTTGTTTCAAAGTGGGTGCAAAGCGTTCTTCGAGGTGGTGCAAAAACTCTTGTTGAAAGTCGTTAACCCTGTTTACAGGCACTTTTCTCAGCAGGTTATTTGTTCCACAGAAAATAATGGCAATTTGCTCTTCCACTTTCAATGGGGAGTATTGTGGCTGTTTTAGGATTTCAACGTTGCGACGACCTTTGTCCAGTACGGCCATTGTGGCGGCATCAAGGTCGGAACCAAATTTGGAGAATGCCTCCAGTTCGCGGAACTGTGCCTGGTCGAGCTTGAGTGTTCCGGCAACCTTTTTCATCGATTTAATTTGTGCGTTACCACCAACACGTGATACCGAAATACCCACATTGATTGCTGGGCGAATACCCGAGTTGAACAAGTTGGTTTCCAGGAATATCTGACCGTCGGTAATGGAAATAACGTTCGTTGGGATATATGCAGAAACGTCACCGGCCTGTGTTTCGATAATTGGCAAGGCTGTCAATGAACCGCCACCTTTAACCATGCTTTTGATGCTTTCGGGCAGATCGTTCATATTGGCTGCAATACTATCTGAGTTGATCACTTTGGCAGCTCTTTCGAGCAGGCGTGAGTGCAGATAGAAAACATCACCAGGATAAGCTTCACGTCCCGGAGGGCGACGTAGCAGCAATGAAACTTCGCGATAGGCAACAGCTTGCTTCGACAAGTCATCATAAACTACCAAAGCAGGCCTTCCTGTATCGCGGAAGAATTCGCCAATAGCGGCACCTGCAAAAGGAGCATAAAACTGCATGGCTGCCGGATCAGATGCAGTAGCCGTAACAACTACAGTATATGCCATAGCGCCTGTATCTTCAAGCGTTTTTACGATATTGGCAACAGTGGAACCTTTTTGTCCGATGGCCACGTAAATACAATATACAGGTTCGCCTCTGTCGAAAAATTCTTTTTGGTTGATGATGGTATCAATAGCGATAGCAGTTTTACCCGTTTGACGATCGCCGATGATCAACTCGCGCTGACCACGACCAATTGGAATCATGGCGTCAATAGCTTTGATACCTGTTTGCAATGGTTCGTTAACTGGTTGGCGGAATATAACGCCCGGCGCTTTGCGCTCAAGTGGCATTTCGTAGGTTTTCCCTTTGATTTCGCCTTTTCCGTCAATAGGTTCGCCAAGGGTGTTGATAACACGGCCCAGCATGCCTTCACCAACTTGCAGCGATGCAATATGACCTGTGCGTTTTACGGTGTCTCCCTCGTTGATGTCGGTACTTTCTCCCAACAATACAACCCCAACGTTGTCTTCTTCAAGGTTAAGTACAATACCCATCAAACCAGTTTTTTCAAACTCAACCAATTCGCCCGATTCGGCATTTCCCATTCCGTAAACACGGGCAATTCCATCGCCAATTTGTAATACCGATCCAACCTCTTCCAATACGGTGTCAGTTTTGAAACCAGCCAGTTCTTTACGAAGGATTGCTGATACTTCAGCGGGTTTAATTGCAGCCATATGATGTTTTCTTTTCGTTAAAATCCTTTAATGTATAAGTTTTCGTCAAATTCTTTGTGTAGCCGTGCAATGGTTTTTTTCATGCTGGCATTGTACTGATAATCATTCAGTTTTAAAATGAAACCTCCAATGATGTCGGCATCAGTTTTTTCGACAACCTCGATGGTTTTTGTGGTTTTTGTCGACATAAGACCAGCCAGTTTTTGGCGCAGATTATCGTCAATTGGACTGGCTGTTGTTACCTCAACAAGGGCGATGTTTTTATAATCGTAATACATTTCTTTGAACTCGATAGCGATATCGTGCACCTGTTCTTCGCGTCCTTTCCTGATGAGAATATCGAGAAATGCATCAGTACGTTTGTCGAGGTGGCCTTCAAATAGCTTCTTGATTACAAGCTTTTTCCTGGCTGGAGGAATGACCGGACTGGTCATCATTCTGCGCAATTCGCGGTTTTCTGCCATCACTTCGGCAACCAAAATCATGTCGGTGCTAACGCGGTCGATCACGCCTTCTTCAACAGCCAGATCGAACAGGGCTTTTGCATATCTTTTGGCAAGCAGTATATTTCTCATGCAGTGATTTGCTTTAAGGCTTCTGTATTGGTTTATTTGATGTTAGCTTCGTCGAGCAGTTTATCGATATAGGTTTTTTGGGCCTCTGTCGATTTCATTTTTTCTCTCAGAATCTTTTCAGCAACTTCGAGCGCAATCGTTCCAATTTCATTCTTAATATCCACCATAGCTGCCATGCGCTCATTCTGAATACGTTCTTTGGCATTTTCTACAATGCGATCAGCTTCATCAGATGCTTTCAGACGTGCTTCTTCAAGCATTTTGTCGCGCATTTTGCGGGCATCGCTCATAATCAAGTCGCGCTCTTCTTTGGCTTCCTTCAGCAACTGTTCGTTGTCGAGTTTCAGCTTTTTCATTTCTTCATGTGCCCTGTCAGCAGCATGCAAAGCTTCTTCAATATGCTTTTCTCTGTCTTTCAGCGCCTGGATAATGGGTGGCCACGCGAACTTTTTCAAAATGAAAAACACAATGCCAAAGGCCAGCGTCATCCAGAAAATCAACCCTAAACCGGGATTTACTAATTCCATATGTGATGATTTTTCGTTTTAAACAAAAAACCGGGCATTGCAACCAACCGTTGCAATGCCTGGTAATGACTGAATGTTACAAGAACACGATAAGCAAACACACTACGATGGCGAAGAAAGCAACACCTTCGATAAGTGCGGCAGATACAATCATGTTGGAACGGATATCGCCTGCAGCTTCTGGCTGACGGGCAATTGATTCCAACGCGCTACGACCAATCTGTCCGATACCCATACTTGCACCAATGGTAGCAATGCTGGCACCAAGGCCGGCAGCCATCTTAGCAATAGGAGTGAGGTCACTTACAGCTTGTAACAAAATGGTTAATAATTCCATGGTTGTTAGTTATTAATGATTAATACTGGGTTTCAAAATTAATTAATGATGTTCTTCAACGGCCATACCAAAATAAATGGCTGAAAGAAGGGTAAAAACATATGCCTGAATAAATGCAACAAGTAATTCGAGGAAATTGATGAAGATTGACAACGAAATGGAAATGATCGACATGCCATATCCTGCATACAAACTGGCTTGCCCAAACACAAAAATCAAACTGATAAAGCCCAGAATGATGATATGGCCGGCAGTGATGTTGGCAAACAAACGCACCATAAGTACGAAAGGTTTTGTAAACACACCCACCAATTCGATAATCGGCATCAAAGGCACCGGGATTTTTAACCACCACGGAACACCGGGCGTATTAAAAATGTGGGCGTAGTAGTTTTTATTTCCACTAATGGTCGTAATCACAAAGGTAAACATGGCTAGAACACCTGTAACAGCAAGGTTTCCGGTGATATTGGCGCCAAGTGGAAAAATCGGAATCAAACCAAGAAGGTTATTGATAAAGATAAAGAAAAACACTGTTAGCAGATAGGGTAAAAATTTCTCGTAGTGTTTTTCACCAATAGACGTGCGGGCTACCTCGTCTCTGATAAAAACAATGATGGGTTCGAGAATCGATTGCAGGCCTTTGGGTGCATGACGTGTGCGTTTCCTGTAGGATTTTGCTACGCTCATAAAAATCAAAACTACGATTGTACTCGAAATGAATAAGGCAAAAGCGTTTTTGGTGATAGAAAGGTCGATGGGTTTAATCTCAGATCCATCATCGAGCACCCGGACAATTTTCCCTTTGTTGGCCCCTTTAGCGGCTATTTGAAAACCTTCGTAAGCTTCTTTGCCATGATGAAATTTCGATGACATGAAAAAATGCCATTTTCCTTCATCGTAAAGGATAACAGGCAACGGAACGCTGATATGTGTGTGACCATAATCGGCAATATGCCACTCGTAAGCATCAACAATATGACCAATGATGATTTCGCCGGCGTTCATTTCTGCCTTTTCAAGCTCATGCTGCGTTTCGCTGTCAATCATCGTCGGTTCATGGTCATGTTGCTCATTGGCAATTACTTCAGTAAAGCCAAAGGCAAGCAATGCGAAGATTAAATACCTGAAAAAACGGGGTATTTGAAAGCCTGTTCGGTTAGCCATTTACGTGGGTTGATTCTAGGTTTGAAATTGGGTGCAATTTTACGAAAGAATCCTTGAATAGGAAAGGTTTTTTTTCGAATTTATTTGTCTGGCAGCTTGTTGCATGTAAAACAGGGAAAAATTATGCGTCCAAAAAGTAAATTAAAATCATTCTAAATTAGCAAAATGAAAGCCCTTTTGCACAGAAATATGCGTACCTTCATGCTGCAATTTTTTGTTCATCCGACAACCAAACTTTGTACATATGAAAAAGATTATTACTCTGCTGGCAATCGTGCTCGTTGCTGCTTCCTGCAATGAATGCCCCAACGAATTGTCAATTAAAAATGAAAAAGCAGCCATCGAAGATTTGCTCGAACAGTACGTTATCGCGATTGAAAACGAAGATCTGCAGAAGGTTGAAAACTCGTGGTCGACCAACGATAGCATCATGATGTTTGGCACCGACTCTGATGAAAAACTACTGGGATGGGATAAAATCAGGAAAGCCTATCTAAACCAGTTTAATCTGATTTCCGATACCTATATCTCTGTTTACGATCAGTTTATACGAATCAACTGTACTGGAAATACGGCCTGGTTTTCAGAAAGCATGAACTACAATTTTATTTACGACAGTGTTGCCCACAGTTTCGAGGGAATCCGGTTTACCGGTGTCATCGAAAAGGACGAAAACAACGGATGGAAGCTGGTGCAAGGCCATCTTTCGGTTCCGGCACATGTAAACATTGGCAAGCAATAGGATAGTTGAAGCGTTTTTTGTCAATTTATTTTGTCCTGAAAATTCGAATTGCAATCAGGACTGTCAATTTGTTTCGAATGGCAAAGAACAGGCTGATTTGTCTTACCTTTGCTGCCACAAACTAACAACCTGCTATCGTCATGTCAAAAATAATGGATCCTATTGGCCGCCTGATGGGTTTGCGCTACAAATCTCATCCATGGCACGGAGTTGAAATCGGTCCCAACGCCCCCGAAGTCATTACCTGTTACATCGAAATGGTGCCAACTGATACCGTGAAATATGAAGTGGATAAAGTTTCGGGATATCTGAAGCTGGATCGCCCACAAAAATACTCAAACGTAGTACCGGCACTGTATGGTTTTGTGCCTCAGACGTTTTGCGCGACGCGCGTGGCCGAATTCTGTAATCAGAAAACAGGAAGGACGGATATCAAAGGCGATCGTGACCCATTGGATATTTGCGTGTTAACTGAAAAAGACATTACACATGGCGATATTTTGGTGCGTGCAAGGCCCATCGGGGGCTTCAGAATGATCGATGGTAACGAAGCTGACGACAAGCTGGTTGCCGTGCTTGAAAATGACGCGGTTTATGGCGGGTACCGCGATATTACAGATTGTCCGGCATTGGTGCTCGATCGTTTGAGACACTACTTTCTTACCTATAAAGACCTTCCGGGCAAAGAGAGCAATGTGGAAATTACCCACGTTTATGGAATTGAAGAAGCGCATGAAGTGATCAAACGCTCTAAAGAAGATTACCACCACAAATTTGACAACCTCGACAGTTTCCTGTCAGAAGTTTAAGAATCACGCAATTTGCTGAGCTGCTAAACAAAAAGGGCCCGCAGCCTGAAATCATTCAGTACTGCGGGCACCAAACCAACACACAACAACTGCTTATTTAGCAGCAGCTTTTATTTTGTCGGACTCCGACAAACCCTCCAACACCTCAATCACGAGACCGTCAGAGAGACCTGTTTTGATAATTCGCTTTTCGTAGGTCTGTGGTGCTGTTTCAACCTCAACGTAAGTTGTGTCGCCGTCGAAATGCAGCAAGCTTTCGTTGATGGCCAGCACCGAGTCGCGTTTTTCGAGCACAATATCGGCATTGGCACTGTATCCAGCCCTGATAAACTGACTTTGTTTGAGTTCAACATCGGCCTTGATCTCGAATTGGATGGCTCCGTTTTCTTCGACACCTTTTGGCGCAATGTATTCAAGCTTGGCGGCAAACTTTTCGGCATCGATAGCGCCAATAGACAAAATCAGCTCCATGCCTTCCTTGATTTTACCAACTTCCGATTCGTCAACCTTGCCTTCAAAAATCATTTCTTTCATATCGGCAATGGTAGCAATGACAGTCCCATTGTTAAACGTATTGCTTTCGATAACCGAATTGCCTTCTTCAACCGGAACATCGAGCACCATGCCGTCAATGGTTGAACGGATAAGCGTATTTGTGACTTGTCCTGCTTTTTTGGTGGCACCTTCGCGGATGAGTTGCAGGTTGTCTTCAGCAGTTTCAACCTCTTCTTTTGCTGTGCGATAAGCAATTTCATAGGTCAGGAAGTCGGCCTCAGGAATAACCTTTTGGTTGTAAAGCATTTTGTAACGTTCGTAGTTTTTATTTGCTTCGTCCAATTGAATTTTTGCCCTTTTTAAACGTGATTCGGCATTGTTCAGGTTGATCATGTCGGGAATGATTTTTACCCGTGCAATCAGATCATTTTTCTTCACAATATCGCCTGGTTCAACAAAAATCTCCTCTACAATACCGGATACTTTTGGTGTGATTTCGATTTCTTTACGGGGCACAACCGATCCTGTTGCCACTGTTTTGCGGATGATGTCTGTTTTAAAGGGTGAAGCCGTATCATAAACTACCGGCTCGGCCTGCGATTTTTTATAGAGGTAAAAAATGGTGGCCACAAAAATTCCTAATACGATGATGGCCGCTGCAATTTTCAAAAATGTTTTCATTATTTAAAGAGTTTTGTGTGCTAATTATATTTTTAAAATATTGATTATTCGTATCTTAATGCGTCTATGGGTTTTACGCTTACGGCTCGCCGGGCCGGGATTAAACCGGCTATCACCCCCGACACAACCAGAATAAGGAGCGATGTGATGGCTACCTGAAAATCGATGGTCGGATGCAAAAACATGGTTTCCTGGCCTGAAGGCTCGGGAAGGTTTTTGTCGATCATTTCCATGATGAAAACCCCTATGACAAGTCCGGTATAACCTGCAATGGTAGTCAGCACGACTGATTCAGTAACAATTTGTGCGATCACCTTGGCCGGCGAAGCCCCCAGTGCACGCATAATACCAATTTCGCGGGTGCGTTCTTTTACAATAACCAGCATGATATTGCTGATGCCAATAACGCCCGCAAGCAGGGTGCCGATACCAACCACCCAGATCAGCGCATTAATACCCGCAAAAAGACCGGTCATCTGACGAAACTCCTTGTCGAGGTTAAACGAGCCGATGGCGCGGTTGTCGTCGGGCGATACTTTATGGCGTTCGCGCAGAAGCTTCGAGGCTTTTTCTTCAACAATACTTACCGGCAAAGTTCCTTTTGAAGTGATGGCAAACCAGCCCACGATGTCGCCATAGTTAAAGGCTTTTTGCAAAGTGGTAAAAGGTAGGTGAATGCTTTGTTCCTTGTCGCCACCAAAATTCATGTTCATGTTCTTTGGTGTAAACACGCCAACTACCTGAAAATAGATCCCATTGATGCGGATATATTTACCCAGTGGATTTTCGTCTTTTTCGAACAGAATTTCGTAAACACGTTTGCCAATGACAGCCACTTTTCGTTTCTGTTCAATATCATTCATGTTGATGAAGCGCCCCATAATCATGTTCGACGGATCGATCAGGTTCCACTCCGGATAATCGCCAAAAACGCTGAATGCGCCTGCTTTATCGTCGCGTGTAACGTTGTTGCCTGATCTACGGCCGCCACCTTCGAGTCGCGGAGACACCAGCCCAATTTCAGGAATGTTGTCTTTCAGGGCCTGAATATCGTCGTTGCGGTAATTGAAACGCCGGTTTCGGGGAAGTCCTTCATAGGGTATTGTAGTGGGGCGCGTCCACATGAAGACACTGTTGGTGGCCATATCGCCCATGCCCTGGGTTACGCCATTCTTCAGGCCATTACCTGAGCCGAGCATCACCATGAGCATAAAAATGCCCCAAAAAACCCCGAAGGCTGTTAGCAGGGTACGGACCTTATTTTTGGCCAGGCTGCTCCATATTTCTTGCCATCTGTCGCGATCAAACATGGGATAAGTTGTTGTATGATTGATGTATATATTTCATTTTATTCGTCTCTTAAGGCTTCAATAGGTTTAATGGCAGCAGCTCTGCGGGCCGGGAAAAATCCTGCCAACGCACCTGCTACAACCAATAATACTGTTGCGCCAATGGCAACCTGAATGTTCACTTCGGGTTGTTTGAAAAAGGGTGTGTCAATTTGTTTAGAAATGAGTTCGAGTAAACCAACACCCAAAACCAGTCCGATATAACCTGCAAAACCCGTAATCAGGATGGCTTCCTGCAACACCAGACTAATGATACTGCCCGGCGTTGCGCCAATGGCTTTGCGAATGCCTATTTCTTTGGTTCTGTCTTTCACCACAATCATCATGATATTGCTAACACCAACTACCCCGGCGATTATGGTGCCAACACCAATTACCCAAATAAACATGCTGATGCTGGCAAAAAGTTTCTTGAAGCGTTGAAACTCCTCCACACTGTTCCAGAAAAACATGGCTCTTTCGTCTGTGGGGTCGTAGCGGTGCATGCTGGCCATCTTCGATTTGATATTGTCTTCAATTTCTTTGGCTTCGTCGGCATTGGCATCTCCAACCGTCACCACAATGCTTTGCACATCGCGGCCTGCACCAAACACTTTTTGGGCTGCAGCTAGCGCAACATATACTACCTGCATATTGTCGTCGCGACCATCATCATCCGTAAAAACGCCCACTACTTTAAATGGAATTCCATTTACCTTGATGTATTTATCAAGCGGTTCTTCACCATGAACAAACAATGCTTCCTGCACTTTAGTGCTGATTACGACTGATTTGCGTGATTCTTTTTGGTCGTACTCGTTGATGAAGCGTCCCTGAACCATAGTCAATTTTTCGACAATGCCATAATCGGGATGCACGCCACGGATGCTGAATGAGCCATATTGCTGATTATAGGAAATGGTGTTCCCTGACCAAAGTTGATAGCGTGACGAGATATGATCGATGCCATCAACACGGGTGGACAAATAATCGTAATCTTCATTTGTCATTTGAATGTTGCGACCTGGTTTCATGCCCGCATAAGGTTTGCTTGTTTGGCCGTTCCATATCCAGATGGCATTGGTGGCCGACGACCGGAACTGGTTCTCGACGCCTTTTTGCAGGCCAATCCCGCTTCCCTGAAGAATGATCAGCATAAAAATGCCCCATGCCACAGAAAAACCGGTGAGAAAAGTGCGAAGCTTATTTTTCTCGATGGTGTTGAAGATTTCTTGCCATTTGTCAATATCGAACATATCAGCGGGTATTTGATTTGAGTTCAAAAGCTTCTTCGGTCAATACTTCTATTTTTCCGTTTTTTTCGTCGGAGTTGATTTTCCCGTCGTGCAACCTGATGATGCGCTGAGTTTTGTGTGCGATGTCGTTTTCGTGCGTTACAATGATAATGGTAATGCCACTTTTGTTGATCTGTTGAAAAAGTTCAAGAACTTCGTATGAGGTTACGCTGTCGAGCGCACCTGTTGGTTCGTCGGCCAAAATAACTTTTGGCTGCGAAATCAGGGCGCGGGCAATTGCCAGACGCTGTTTTTGTCCACCCGAAAGCTCGCTTGGCAAATGTTCGGCCCAAGGCACGAGACCAACGCGTTCAAGGTATTCCATGGCCAGTTTGTTTCTTTTTCTGCGCGGCACACCCTGGTAATATAAAGGTAGCGCAACGTTTTCCATGGCGTTTTTGAAACTAATCAGGTTGAAAGACTGAAAAACGAAACCTAAAAATTTGTTGCGCAGCTGTGCCGCTTTGGTCTCACTCATTTCGCGCATCAACTGCCCGTCGAGGTAATAAGCCCCGTCATCATAACTATCGAGCAAGCCAAGGATATTTAGCAAGGTCGATTTGCCCGAACCTGATGAGCCCATGATCGAAACCATTTCTCCGGCTTCAACATGCAGATTAATGCCTTTAAGTACATGCAGGCTATTATTTCCGGTCTGATAACTTTTATTGATGTTCTGAAGTGTGATCATAAAAATGTTGTTGTTGGATCGGTAATGCTTCCGCAGCATTGCCTGTTTCTAAGCATAAACAATGCCAACGATAATAATTACCTGATAAACAGTGATTTTTAGTGTTAAAACATTGACTGTCTCAAAGCGCTTAACTTGTTGGAGGTGTGCGCCTGCGTGCAATACTATTCGAAATCGAACAGTATTTGAGGAGTCAATCTGGAGAAAAGAAGATCAAAAATATCAAAGTGTTGACAGTAAATTTGCGATCAGGTAACCCAGGTAGTTGCCAACGGCATAGCCAATAATGCCAATTGTCAGGCCGGGCACCAGGACTTCTTTGTTTTTGATGGAGGTTGTAACCACAGGTACAAAAGGTGGGCTACAAATTAAGGCAGCTGAGGTAGCCATGACTGTGTCGGTATCAATTTTAAACAAAGCAGAAATCAGCACATGAAATAGCAGCGAGCCAAAAACCACAAAACTGATATAGAAAACCAGGTTTGGTGAAGCCGCCAGCATATCCCGGAAATCGACCATTGAGGATACGGTAATACTGAAAACAAGAATAAGATACATGCCCAGATCAAAGGTATGGTTGGTCTGTCTAACTTTTGGGCTCAAAGAGAATAGAATACCAAAACTCGTGATGAGTAGAATGGTAGTAACCATCATGATTGCCTCCGGAACAACTTGTCCGATTCCGCCAGAAACAGCAAGAATTAAGACCGAAAGCCCAAGCATTTTAAGCAGGGGAATTCTGTTTTCGCGATTTGTAAGGGCCGCAAGGGGATTGTCGGTTTTTATTTCTGATTGTAAATCTGCCTTTGACTTCCTTGACTTAAACCGGGGTAACACCCATGAAAACACTTTTTGGCCGGCAACGAGCAAAAACAAAAAATACAACCCTGAAAGCACCATATCATAAGTATGCGTTAGCAGGTAGGTGCTTTCGCTTACATTCAACATCAACTTGAGTGAAGCGAGATTTGGTGTTCCGCCCGTGTAAACTCCGACGAGCATTCCGCCAACTTTCCAAAAATCCGGATCACCCGCATTGAATAACAAATATCCGGCAATAACCATGACCACAACACCAGCCATTGCAATGATCATCGACAAAAAACTTTTTCCTGCCAATGAAACCCAGCTTTTTACATCAGACGAAAACAACAAAAGAGGTATAGCGAGCGGTATGCTGATACTCATGATGATTTCCTGCAACACATGACTTTCATTCGGAAGCAATCCACTGTTGCCCAATAAGATGCCAAATAAATAAGCAATCAATACGCTTCCGAGTTTGTCCAAAAAAACATATTTAATGCAAAGCCATAAAATGAAAGCGGGAGCAAGAAGATAGAATAACCCGAGAATGATTAGTTCAAATGTCATCATGGCACAAAATAAAACCGCAAAGATACCATTGTTGGTAAAATGTACCTTGTTGCTTTAACAGCCCGACAAAACTGTATTTTTGCGGCATGGCAAAAAACAAATTTTATGTCGTGTGGTATGGCCTGAAACCAGGGGTTTACAGTAGCTGGGACGCGTGTAAAAAACAGGTTGAAGGAGTGCAGGGTGCGCGTTACAAGGGTTTTCCAGACCGTATGAAGGCAGAAAGAGCCCTTGAGATGGGATATGAACAATTTAAAAACGCCACTGGAATTGATAAAATTTCGACCAAAAGCGGAACCCGACCGATTGAGCAAAGTATTGCAGTGGACGCTGCCTGTTCTGGTAATCCTGGAAAAATGGAATACCGTGGAGTTTTCACACTGACTGGAACAGAGATTTTCAGAAGCAAAGTCTATGAGCAGGGAACCAACAATATTGGTGAGTTTTTGGCCATTGTGCATTGTCTTGCATGGCAGCAAAACAACAAAACCAATTACCCTGTTTACAGCGATTCGCGCAATGCCATTGCCTGGGTAAAAGCCGGAAAAGCTAAAACCAAACTGGATCGCACGGCCCAAACCGCTTCGCTTTTTGAGGTTATTTCACGAGCCGAAAACTGGCTTAAAAACAACAAGATACACGTTCCAATTCTTAAATGGGAAACCACAGAATGGGGCGAAATTCCAGCAGATTTTGGACGAAAGTAAAACCTAAGGATTAAAATTCTCTAAAACAGGCAAGGCTTTGTTCGAAAAATCGAAAATTGCCTGGTTTTCCCATGGAGAACCATCAGTGGAAGTAGGGCCTTTCCATGCAACAAGTGCGGCTCCCCAATAGCAAAAACCCATCCCGTTTTGAACAGACTTGACTGTTTCACGCATTTTTCCCACAAAATCCTTTTGCCCTGCAGGACTGGCCGGATAAGCGGGTAAAATCAGTTGTTGTTCGGTACCGACGATGTTATTGGTATAGTCGTTCCAGTCAAGTGTGAAAGGATAAGCGATTTCGGCCAACAATATTTCTTTTGAAAAACGACTTTCAAGTGTTTGCATGGTCTGGCGCAGCAGCCCGATATCTTTTCCGTGCCAAAGGGGATAATATGACAAGCCAATCTGGTCATAATCAACAGTATTTACATCAGAAAAAAAATCTTCAGCACCTGAAATTCCTGCATAATGAACCATAATTTTTGTGTCTGAACTGCTTTGCCTGATTGCTGAAGAGGCTGTTTGGAGCAGCTCAACAAATTGATCTTTGTTGGTATATCGGTTGCCATCGGGCATTAGCAGGCCATTGTTGATCTCGTTCCCAATCTGCATAATATCTGGTTGAATGCGCAAGGCAATATCAGAAGTATATTGGAAGAGTGAGTAACGAAGATCTTCAAAGTTCATCTGGCTCCAGGCAGCAGGTTTTTGCTGGTTTCCCGGATCGGCCCATGTGTCGGAATAATGAACCGAAAGCCAAATTTTAAAACCCATATTGCGCAACTGTGCAGCAAAAGCGACCATATTTTCGGTATCGTATGGATTGTCTGGTGCATGCCACAAACGCAGCCGAACCGTATTTACCCCACTATTTTTTAAGATGTCTAACATGTTTTGAACCACGCCGTTGCTGTTGTAAAAGGCAATTCCGGCTGTTGCTATTTGGGGCCATTCTGAAATATCAACACCCCGAAACATGGTATCAGCAGGAATCTCAACAACTGGTTTGGTAGTTTTTTTACACGAATTCAGCATGAATGATGCAATTACGACAAGCAGCACAACATATTGCAAAGAGTAAAACGAAAGTTTTTTGGGCCAGATTTTCATAGCAACAAATCTACTGTTTTATTTAATGGCTGCTCTGGCAAACCAACAAAGCCTGCTTTTCGAAAAACAACTTATTTTTGCATCGCACACCAAGTAATGAAAATAAACAATGTCATTTCAAACAATTTTCGGATTCAAAATTTCAGGACGTTTTTTCAGTGGTATAGCAGTTGCGGCGCTTCTGGTCTTCATTACATCCTCATGCCAGCAGAAGCCCGTTTTTGAGCAACGGAAAGTTTTTGACAATCAAATCTGGAACCGGTTTGATATTCTGGAAATGGATCTCGAAATCAGTGATGCAGCCCCACGTTACGATCTTTTGCTCGAGATTGTGCATACAGACCGGTATTTTACTGACTATCTTGATGTTAATATTACGATTTATTTCCCTTCGGGAGGAATGCGTTCGCGCGATTATACCTTTAAACTAAAAGATACAAATCTGCAATGGATTGGAGAAGAAGACCAAAATGGCATCCGACTCGAGGTGCCCATTAATGCTGGCATGCAGTTTCAGCAGGAAGGGAAGTATAAAGTGAGAATTGAGAACAAAATGAGTAAGTTCAACCTGCAGGAAGTTGAATCCATTGGTCTGGTCGTAAAAAAATCTGTAGACTAGTTGAAAAGAAGTTATTGATAATTTGCTGATTGACTGACTTCTTAACAAAAAATTATTTTTTCGAAAGAAAAAATGCACTACTTTTGCGGCTTTCAGACTTCCGTGTTATATTTGACAACCAAACAATCAACATTGACTATTAGAACTTAGCAGGCATCGGGTGTTTATTGGAGAATATTATCCAAGTAAACAGTCTTGCTTTGTCATTTTCCTGAAACAGAAAAAGCATGAAGAAAACATCCATTCTCTTTTCCCGCGCAGCATTTTTTGTCGTTTTAGCTGCATTGATGCTGGCATCTTGTGTGCCACAGCGTAAAATGCTGTATTTGCAGGCTTCCTCCGAAGCTGATACAGCCAAGCATTTCGTAAACGAACGCCTGATCAGCTATAAGCTGCAGCCAGGCGATAATCTATACATCAAAGTTGTAAGCCTTGATGAGAAAACTTCGAATATGTTCAACGTAAGTGGGACAGGAAATAATACCCAATATACCAGTGATGCCTCAATTTATTTGAATAGTTATACAGTAAGTGATCAAGGTACCATCGAGTTTCCTTTGGCTGGTCAGATTTACGTACAGAACCTGAATGTAGAGCAGGTAAAAGAGCGCATCCAGCAAGTTTTGGATGATTACCTGAAAGAAACTGTACTCATCGTTAAACTGGTGAACTTTAACCTAACTGTGCTTGGTGAGGTGAGACGTCCCGGGCAATATAAGGTCTATAAATCAGAAATCAATATTTTTGAAGCCATCTCAATGGCAGGTGACTTAAGTGATTTTGCCAAACGCAGCGACGTTAAAATTGTGCGCCAAACCAAAGATGGGTCTAAGGTAATCATGGTTAATCTAGAAAATGCTGACATTTTGGGTTCAGACTATTATTACCTCAAACCAAATGATATTATATACGTAGAGCCTTTAAAGCTGAAACAATTTGGTTTTGCTACCTTCCCATACACCCTTATTTTCTCTTCTATTTCTACAGCACTTCTTCTGATCAACTTTTTCAAATAAAACAGTAACCAACCGTGGAAAATCTGCAACCTTACCAACAGGAAGAAACCATTGACCTGAAAGCGTTATTTTTTAAGTTCACGCGATTCTGGTACCTTTTCGCTATCTCTCTTTTCATCGCTTTATTGGTCGCTTTTCTGTTCAATAAATATACAAAGCCTATTTATGAAGTGAAGACCTCGGTTTTAGTCAAGGACAATAAATCGAAAATGGATCCATCTGCCCTGCTAGGTGGCCTGGGTTTGGGAAATAACCAACAGAACCTCCAAAACGAAATAGGTGTTTTAATGTCATATTCTCTCAGTGATCGCGCTGTAAAGGCCCTCGACCTTGAAGTGTCTTATTTTATGGAAGATGGCTTTATCTCGAAAGAATTATATCAAAATGCACCTTTCGAAGTTGAGGTTGATTACACTCAACCACAGGCCGTTAGCTTACCCTACAGCATCAATATTGAAGAGAATAATACTTTCAAACTTTCAGCTGAGGGCGAAAATATCAGTCAATATGAATACAAGCTTGGCAAACCGATTCCAGGGGCAAAAGAAAAGGTTAACCTCACGGGCGAATACAAATTTGGCGAATGGATTGACAATGGATTGAATCGCTTTCGGATTATCCTGAACGATCATTATAACCCTGAGGTTCACAAAAAAGCCAACCTTAGTTTTGTTTTGAATAACTATCAAAGCCTTATAAGGACGTTACGTGGTTTTAAAATTGAGCCGATTAACCGCGAGGCTTCTATCATTGAAATTTCTCTGAGAGGAAACATCAAAGAAAAATCAGCCAACTTTTTGAATAAGCTGACAGAAGTCTATCTGAATCGTGGTCTTGAAATTAAAAACCAGATTGCCGAAAATACCATCGAATTCATTGATCGACAGCTCATTGATATTCAAGATTCTTTGTCACGGGCCGAAATTGCATTGCAAAACTTCCAGTCGAAAAACGAATTCATGAATCTTGATTTCCAATCAGAGCAAGTTTTTGATTACCTCAAGGAGCTTGAAAAGCAAAAGGCTGAACTGATGATCAAAAACAAGTATTACAAGAGTCTCCAAAACTATATCAAGGTTAACCTGAATAGTCTTGACAAATTGGTTGCTCCCAGTGCGATGGGCATCGAAGATCCCTTGCTTAACCGCCTGGTAATGGAATTGGTTAACCTATCCAGTCAGAAGTCTGAGCAATTATTGACTTCAACTGAAAAACATCCATTGGTGGTTAGTATAGAGTCGCAAATTGTAACCACCAAAAGAACGCTGCTCGAAAACATCAACAACATCATTGAAAACTCGGATATCGGGATCAATGATTTGAACCGACGGATTTCCGAGCTTGAGCAGCAACTCAACCGTCTGCCCCTCACGCAACGTTTGTTATTGGGCTATCAGCGTAAGTTTCAGCTCAATGATAACATCTATACTTTCCTGATGCAAAAGCGCGCTGAAGCACAAATTACCAAAGCGAGCAATCTTCCTGATAATGAAATTATTGACACAGCAAATCCATTGCTGAGCACACAGGTATTCCCAAAGAAATCGCTCAACTATATGATCGCGCTTCTGATTGGGCTGTTTATTCCAGTAGGATATATCCTGGGTCGTGATTATCTGAATGATAAAGTTGTTGACCGAAAAGACGTTGAAAAAGCCACCAAACTTCCGATTGTAGGACAGGTTTTACACAACAGTAAAGACACACAGCTTGTTGTTGCAACTTCACCCAAGAGTTCTGTTTCAGAGTCATTCAGGTCAGTCCGTACAAATATTGAATACCTGGTACAGGGGAAAGAAAAGAGTGTGATCCTTGTAACTGCCGACATGGTTAGTGCGGGAAAAACATTCATCTCAATTAACCTGGCCAGCATTTATGCCATGTATGGCAAGAAAACGGTGTTGCTTGGATTTGATTTGCGTAAACCAAAAATCTATCAGGATTTTGGCCTCTCGAATACAGCCGGATTAAGTACATATTTAATTGGCAAACATACACTTGACGAAATTATCCAGCCTTCGGGTAAAGTTGATCAGTTTGATTTGATCATGGCAGGCCCGGTTCCACCTAATCCGGCCGAGTTGATAGCTTCCGAAAAATGTTCTGTCTTGTTCAAAGAACTGCGCGAGCGGTACGATTATATTGTAATTGACACACCTCCTGTGGGACTTGTAACTGATGCGTTCTTGCTGATGAAGCATACTGACGCCAATCTCTTTATTGTACGCCAGAATTATACGCACAAAAAGATTTTTGAATCGATCATCAAAGACATTGAAGACCGAAATATTCCAATGAATATCCTCATTAACGATATCAGAGCTGGTGGTGGTTACGGTTATGGCTACGGTTATGGTTATGGCTACGGTTATGGTTATGGCTACGGTTATGGTTACGGCTATGGCTATTATTCTGACGAAGGAAAAGAAAAGAAACAGGGCTTCTTTAAGCGGTTGTTAAACAAAATTTAGTGGTTTGCACAACTGATTTCCAGGTGAATGATTGAGTCAGCTGAAAAAAAGTGGTACGCCCTTTACGTCAGATCCAAAGCTGAGAAAAAAGTATTGGCCGAACTGGAAATTCTTGGAGTTGAATCCTACCTGCCATTGATAGAGCGGATTCGAAAATGGAGCGACAGAAACCGAAAAATTCAGGAACCACTTTTTAGATCGTATGTTTTTGTTCATGTAGGGACTTCGGATTTTTTCTCTGTTCGAAATGTGCCAAATGTGCTGAAGTACGTCTCATTTAGCGGCAAAGCCGTTGTGATACCAGACCAGCAGATTGAGGCTATCCGAAGCTATTTGGGAGAAAATGACCGCCTCAATCAGGAAGAACTATCAGAAATTCAGGAAGGACAGCTTGTGAGGATTCGTCACGGACAAATGGCTGGTCTGATCGGCCGAATGGTGAAATACAGGAATAAATTCCGGTTGATTATCATGGTTGAAGCAGTTGGGCAATTGATTTCAATTAACATTCCCAGGTCTAAAGTGGACCCGATTAATGAAGTTTAATAGCAACCAACATAAAAGGAAGTTGTTTTAAAGCGAAAGCAGATGAAAAAATTTAAAAATATTCCAGTTCTTATAACAGGTGGTGCAGGTTTTATTGGTTCTAACCTTACTGAAGCCTTGCTGAATGAAGGTGCTATTGTGCGATCGCTGGATAATTTTGCTACAGGGCACCGCCACAACATTGAGCCTTTTCTTAAAAACCCGAATTTCGAATTTTTGGAGGGAGATATCAGAGATATTGAAACCTGTCAAAAAGCTTGCAAAGGGGTTGTATATGTTTTTCATCAGGCTGCGCTTGGATCGGTTCCGCGTTCAATCAAAGATCCGGCTACCAGTACACTCGTCAACATCAATGGTACCTTAAACATGCTGATAGCCGCCCGCGATAATAGCGTAAAACGCTTTATATATGCAGCAAGCTCCAGCACTTATGGCGATTCGGAAAGCATGCCAAAAGTTGAGCACATTATCGGGAAACCACTGTCGCCTTACGCCATAACCAAATACGTAAATGAACTTTATGCCGATGTTTTTGCCAGAACTTATGGCATCGACACCATTGGCTTGCGTTATTTTAATGTGTTTGGCCGGCGACAGGATCCAGAGGGTGCCTATGCTGCTGTTATTCCAAAGTGGGTGATGCAGTTTATTCGCAAAGAAAGTCCTGTTATCAATGGCGGTGGCGAGTACAGCCGTGATTTTACCTATATCGACAATGTTATTCAGGCCAATATACTGGCTGCTTTGGCAGAAAATCCAGATGCAGCCAATCAGGTTTACAATGTGGCTTTTGGCGATCGCACAACGCTCAACGAACTTGCTCTTTGGCTCAGAGAGGCTTTATCCAACTACGATCCTGAAATTGCGCAGGTGGAAATTTTGCATGGACCCTATCGTCAGGGCGATATTCCCCATTCTTTGGCATCCGTTGAAAAAGCGCGAAAATTTCTGGGATATGATCCGAAATTCAATTTGAAAAGCGGACTGATCGAGGCCTGTAAATGGTATTGGGAAAACCTGCGATAATCTGTTGCTTTTCAACGGGCATTTTGCTGTAGTATGCTTGTAGAACAATTTGCAAAAACCTTTGATTTGCACTATTTTTGTTGTTCGAAAGGATAATGCTATGACAACAGAATCTGTAAACCAAAACAATCCCATCCCATCACCCAACGCAACCCGTTGGTTGTACCTCTTGCTGTCGATTTTTGCACTTATAATCATCGGCCTTTCGATCTGGTTGATTTCGACCAAGTCGAACCTGCGCGTACTGCAGGAGGAGAAAAACAGGCAGCGTGCTGAACTTCAGCACGAGGTCGACAGCCTGATAGCTGCACATAACGAAACGAAGATGGCTTACGGTGCTCTGGCGGATTCGCTTACTGCAAAGGACAGCCTTATTCAAGCCAATGCTGTTGAAATCAAAAAATTGCTCAATACTCAGTGGGAGTATTATAAAATCAAGAAAAAACTTGAAAAACTGCAGGTTATTTCACAGGGATATGTGCGTCAAATGGATTCCTTACATAATGTTAATCGCGAGCTGACAGAAGAAAATGAACGGATACGAGAGGAGTTTAATTTGGAACGCAAGCGAAATATTCAGCTGAATAAAGTAAAAGAAGAGCTTGTCGATAAGGTAGAAATGGCTGCTGTTTTGCGTACTTTTAATCTGTCAGCCGAAGGTGTCAGACAGCGCGGCAGTAGTCGCGAAGTGGCTACTGATAAAGCCAAGCGTGTTGAGAAAGTCAAAATCTGTTTTACTTTGGCTGAAAACAAAATAGTGCAGCCAGGTACAAAAGATATATATGTTCGCATTGCTGAACCTGACAAGAAAATTCTGGCCAAAGGTCGAGGCGATGAATATTCATTCCTCTATCAGGGCGAAAGGCTGCAATATTCAATGATGATTCCTGTTGAATACCAAAACGAAAACCAGGAGGTTTGCGCCTATTGGGAAAAACGTGACACACAGGACCTTCAGGAAGGCATCTATTATGTTGATATTTATGAAGGGGATGCCGTTATTGGACAAACCACTTTCAGCCTTCGCTAAAGTAGAATATCAGTCAGAAAATCAACGTAACACAGTTCGAAGTATTTCATGAGACTGCAAGCCCTTGAAGCCGGGCACATGCAGTTGGTAGTAACGAATCATTTCTTGTAAGAGTTGTCGTCGTTGTTCCTGGTTTATTGCGATTTCAGCCATATGATCAATTGATGTAAAACTCAATTGGGTGAGCAAAGTACTATATTCACGAGTCAGAAAATAAGGATGTCCTGGCACGGATGGCTTAAAAACTCCTTCCATCAGGTCGAAATGCGAAGACTCCTGATAACTGTTAAATTTTGGATAAAAACCTAAATATCGGCTGAGTTCGAGCATAAAATAAAGCGGGAAATCTGCGATAGCTGAGTCTGATAGATCAAGCCAAACCAAAGTGTCGTTAATAAAAGAAAAAAGCTGCTGATCAGGCTCCTGATCCGGCAACGATTTATGCAGCAACTCACTCATAAACATGATGATAGCATTCTTTACCGGATTTTGCTGTATGCTCTGAAAATGATAGCTCAGGCTAATTTCAGACATAAAGCGCAAATCCCTTTGTTTGCCGCTGCTCTCGACAAACTCAACAAGATTCATCGGTTGAAAAAACGCAGGCTTGAATCGTGAATGCTTCGAGAAGGCTCCTTTGACGAGGTACGATTGCAGTCCAGACTGCTCTGTAAAAATTTTCGCAATCAAGCTGGTGTCGCTGTATCGAAAATGCTGCAGAACAATGCCTTTGGTTTTATCTGCCATGACTAACGCATCAGCATAATTTTAGTCACAAGTGTCTCAATGCCCAGATCGTCGGTTACAAAAACCAGGTAGATGCCGGGAGCAACATCTTCATGATTGAGGGTTTTGCCGTCCCAAATGGCCTGTCCGCCTTCTGCACGGGTTTGTGATATTAGCACACCACTCATATCAGTTATTTTCACGAGGGCATTGCTAACGAGACCTTTGATAGCAACCGGGCCGGTATAATTTGGGCGCACAGGATTTGGATAAGCGTAAACGTCAGTGTTTGTGGGGCCTCCTGGTGTAGCCTCACCTTTAAAAGAGATAATTCCTTTGCTGGTGCCAAAAAACACCTCTCCATTGTCTGTGATGGCAATGCTGTTGATGGTGTTTGACAAAAGTGGGCTGTTATCGGTGTTAAAATACTCCAACTGTTCCAGACCATCTGGCGACATCAGAAATGCACCGTTTTCTGTTCCAAACCATTTGTTATTAGCACCGTCAACAGCTATGGATAAAATCTTTTCACTTCCCAGCAGATAATCAGCCTGTCCGCTGCCATCGTTTCTGGGAACGAGAATGCGCTGTGCGTCGTAATTTTGGCCTTGTTGAAAAATCCTTTCCGGACTGAAAAATATTGCCGGACCAGCATCAGTTCCAACCCAAACAGCTCCATCCTGATCAACAGCCATCGAAAGGACCTGATTACCTGGAATGGCGCCATTTCCTGCAGCCGAAGACAAGACTTTTACAACGTCGTCTGCTTGGGTGTCCCAGGTGTTGTTGTCGTTAAATACCATCAACATTCCTTCTTGCCGGCGTATGATCCACTTGTAATTATTATGGTCAATAATCATATTGGCAATGTCGATGCCGCTTGCCGTGCTTCCCAGGTTGAACGAAGTCCATTCACCCGAAGGTGTCCGCATCGAAAGTAAATTGGTAGCGCCGGTGTTTGCCGCCCACAAATTGTTATAACTATCGAAACCAAGTCCACTGATGTTAACCAGATTAGGATCGGCAATCCAGGCTTGCAGGCTGCTATTGTTGCGTGAGTATATTTCGTTGAGCTCGTTGTCGACAAATTCAATCACACCATCCTGCCAGCTTCCGATATACGCCTTATTGGTCGAAAGCGGGTCGATTGCCACACTGACAAAGTCAGAAATGGTATCAAAAGCTTCGGTATTAAGTCTGTTGTGTGTAGTCCATTGGCTGCCGTCAAAAGAAAAAACGCCATCTACCATGTACAGTTTGGCCCAGTTGCTGGCACGTCCTCCCGAGGCTACCCATACCTGGTCTCCACTTGCTTTC
This sequence comes from Bacteroidales bacterium UBA5536, assembly GCA_002426795.1. Taxonomy (GTDB): domain Bacteria; phylum Bacteroidota; class Bacteroidia; order Bacteroidales; family F082; genus UBA5536. Next base: position 13,313 of record DINQ01000001.1, on the reverse strand, counting down.
ATTTCGTAAACATTGATGGTGCCCGGTCCATTGGGCATGATCAATTCTCCATCGAAAGTGTTGGTTGATTTGATCATTCCTTTTGTGCGGTCACCTATCCAGTAAGTTCCATCAGCCGACATAGCAACAGATTGAGGTTCAATAGAGTATTCGCCTGGACGGTATACTGAAGACGTTTGGACGTATTGCTCATTGTAAATGCTGACATTGTAGTTGTTACAAACCAATAACTCATTGTTGTAAGCACGCAGCATCGACCTGCGCGAGTTGTTTTGCTTTTCGAAATAATCCCAGTTGTTGCCATCAAAGATGAACAGGGTGTCGGCATTAAAAGTGTTTTTTGTGTAGTTGAGTAGGATTTTATTTCCGAAAGCTTCAATATGGTTGTAACGCAAGTTGGGATGAATAAGACGTGTATCTTTGGTCCACTCGTTGAAATCGGCCAGGTTTGGACTGTCAAGCGAAGCATAATATACGCCAGATTCGGTGGCGGCAAACAGTTGGTTATTGAAAAGAGTTAGGTCGTATACATTGACAAAACTGCCGTTTGGACCGATGAGATAAGTGTCGTAAACCTCCTCGCGTTCGGTATCGAGGACCACTATACCAAATCCACAGGATAGATACGCAAAATTGCCGATGAATGTAATATCGTAAATCGTTTTATTGCCAATCAAATCCTTGTCCTTGATATCACTGATGTTGACGATTTTATCCTGAAAAATAAGATCAACATTTGCGTCGGAATAGGCCACCAGCAAGACGTCATTACCCGGGTTGTACCGTATAGCACTAACGCCGATATCGCTCAGCCCGTTCACCTTGTTTAACAAGCTGATGCTGTTATCAGTATTGTCGAACACAAAGAGATCATAAGGTGTTGCAGCATACACTTTTGAACCCACTATATCTATATCAATTACTCTTTGGTATGGCAGATGAGTGCGCCACTCGCCAATAGCGAGGCCTTGCGCCAAAACGGAAAAAGAAAATAAGGTGAGAATTCCAGCAAAAATGAAATTGTAAATGCGCGGCATGTTGGATTTTTTGATCACGTAAAAATACGAATTGAAGTGTTTGCTTCAATAACTTAAAAAGCAGACTTTTATTGCATGAAAATGGCGCGTCCTGATCAGGATTTGGGTGTGAATAAGGGTATCGTGATGCCCAGAACTGTGTTGATCAGATTTACCGGTCGGCGTTCATTGCGCAAAACACCTGCCGAGATGAAGCCATATACAGGTTCAGAATGCAGCCAAACAGCACCAAGATGGATTGAAACACAGGACTTGGTTTGATAGCTGATTGAGACTCCGCCTCCATAGGCAAAACTGATATCAGAAGCTGAGGTTACTTCGAAGTAAGAAGGTCCCACCAGGAAATAAGTTGGTTTGTAGAGTTGATAGGGTGTGCGGGAGAAAAATACCCCAAACTGCGCCTGTGTTTGAAAAGAAAAGCTGCTGCGTTCGAAAATTGTAAACTGCGGTCCTGCCATCACTGGAATAATTCTAAAAGGATCGCTCCGAATGACAACATCTTCCATAAAAGCATCTGCCGCAACTTTTTCGCGGCCCAGACTCCCTACGTCGATCGAATGAAGTAATAAACCCGATTGTAAGCGCAGATCCCAGTTCTTCCAGATATTGACGTCGATGATCACGTTGGCACTTAAACCTGGTTGCGCAAAGCTCGACTCCGGAAGACGCTCCCCCCCAAATACTCCTGTAGGGATAGATATCCCTGATTGTATCTGAAGGTTCGTTTGAAGAAACTGACCGTAGCCCGGATAAAAAAACAGGTTGATGAAGAAGAAAATGATAGCGATTTTTTTACCCATATCGACGATTTTAGGGCAAAAGTACGCAATTGTTTGTCTTTCAGTCAGACTGCATTTAAGTACGAAAAAAAAACCTTCCCGAAATGAATGGCGCGAAGACTTATCCTATTTTTGTAAACCTTTTCTGAGTGAGGGATAATTAAAACAAGCTTAGGGATTTATCACAAACTACATCAATTGGCAGTCTACGTTCGGGCTCATTTCAGTCTGTAAGTTGCTATTTTGTTGCATAAAACTTGTTTCACATCAATTGAGTAGTTGCTAAATATCATCAAATATATTAATTTTGACTATTTCTAAACAACAAAGAATATCAACGATTCTAGCAAATCCGGATAAAATATGCTAACGAGAAGGTCAGAAAATTGTATTAGTTGCGAATCTTGTAATGAGCGTTCGCCCTTGTTTCGTTTGCTGAATAATGAAGAATTGAAAGTAATGAATGCCAATAGGTTTGAAGTTGTTTTCAATACAGGTGAAATGATGGTAAAACAGGGCACTTCAGCCACGCATTTGGTCATGATTACCAAAGGAATGGCCAAATTGTATCTGGAAGGTTACGACAAGAAAAACCTAATTCTCGAATTGGTGACCCCATGGAAGTTATTTGGTGGTCCCGGATTATTTACAGATTATCGTTATCACTACAGCGTTTCAGCCATTGAGGAAACGTCGGCCTGTTTTATTTCTATTGAAAATGTGAGAAAAGTGATCAGGACCAATCCTGATTTTGCTGAGAGCCTGTTGCGACACTGCAGTCTAAATGGCGCGAATAATTTCACGCGGCTTATCAGTTTAACCCAAAAACAAATGCCTGGTCGTTTGGCTGATGTTTTGCTAAGCCTTTCAGCTGATATTTATAAATCGAACAGTTTTCAACTTTCTCTTACCCGACAAGAGATTGGCGACATGTCGAACATGACCAAAGAAAGCGCTACCCGCATCATGAAAGAGTTTGAACATGAGGGCATTATTAAAATCGATGGCAAACACCTTGAGTTATTGAAACCCGATAAACTCAAGGATATTTCTTTACATGGTTAAAAACACATTATTTTACTGGTTATAAGCAACAAGCTGCCCGAGCAGGCTCAGTTGATTGGCTGCCCGAATCAGATTGTGATTTTCGTAATCGATTGGATAATAAATATTTCCGTTGAGAAAATCAGTTAAAAATCTTACTGCTTGCATGTGCAGCATCAGCTGTCCTGAAAAGGAAAACTGCGCGCGTTCGAATGTTGAAAGGTGCGATCCATATGCGTCAAAAAAACCACTTCGAACGGCATCGAACAATACAGAATCAAACTGGACATTTGCTGCAACAGGCTCATCCTCATCCGATAGACAAACCATGCTTCTAATCATATCACCAGCATCCGAAAGAATGGTTGCCGGCATCACGGTATCGAGATCAAGCAAAACAGCCTGGCTTTTTTTGTCATCCCGAAAAATGATGTTCCCAACTTTCGCGTCCATGTGCTGTAGGCGGACGGGGAGTTTCGTGCGGAGCTTTTCTGCCTTTTTTACGATCCATTCAAAATCAATAACCTTGGAGATCAGAGAACCACAGGCTTTTTGATGTTCTGCAGAACTTCTGAAAAGCGCGTTGTGAAACTGCTGAAAGCGAAGGCGGGCATCATGAAAATCTGGGATTACAGTGGCAAATTGTTTTGTGTTGCAATCTTTTAACATCACCCCAAATCGGGCAAACGCATAAGAGGCTTTGTAGGCCAAGTCAGGGCTGCTTACTTTTTCAAAAACAGCTCCTTTGAAATGTGGCAGCAAACGCCAAAAAGTCTTTTTCGTACCTGATTTTTCGATAGCAAATGCTTCACCGGTTTTCGTTGGGATGAATTGTAATAAAAAATAGTCAGGAAAGTTGACCTGAAGATAGCTGGCCATAGTTTTCCAGTTTTCAGCAATCAGCTCCGGACGATTAAAAATGGAAGTATTGATGTTTTGCAACACAAAAGATGGCGAAAAAGAATCAGAAACAGGCTGAAGCAAATAGCTTTTGTGGATGTGTCCATTTCCGATTTGCTGAACCGTAAAAAGACTGGAAGAAAGGCCAAATGCCTCAAAAACTGAAGGATTTATAATTTTTTCCATAAAGAATCCGGGTAAAAACCTTTCTGAATCAATTGGTTGATTTGGGCACGAACTTCAGTTAAATCTTCCTGAAAAGTAAGTCCAAACCAAGTGGATTGACTTTCAAAAACTTCTACATCAATGTGATGATGCATGATCAGAGATTCAATGGCCGACGGAAGGAAAAATTCGGCGTTTTCCAGAGCCTGATGAGTTTGAAGAAAATCGGAAAACTCTTTGGCGAGTAATTCAAAAATACCTGGTTTGAAAGCCCAACAGTTGATGGAGCATAACTTTTTTGGTGCAATTTCTACGATTTGCCCATGAGCTGATGCCATAATTTTTCCTGATTCTTCCATGCAAACAGCTGTAAATTCAACTAGCCTTTCGAGAATGTTCCGATCCTTGGTTTCACAAATTGCCCGTGCATATTTTCTCCCGGGAATTATGGTGTTTGCTATTGGATATGCAATAAGCGCATGCTTTTGAATTTCAGTATTTCCCCGAAGAAAATCTGCTGCTCTTTCAAGGCTTTCGCGACCATAAAAGTCATCTGCATTGAGCAACACAAAAGTTGAGTCGACATAAGGGGCTGCTGTCAACAAAGCATGCCCTGTTCCCCAGGGTTTTTTCCGGTAGGCGTGGGCAGATCCATCAAGGGCAATTGACTGAACCACCACCTGAAGCTCCATGCCACAGATCTGCGCTATAGGTTCAAATCTTGCCTCAACCAGGTTTTTTAAGGCCGAATTCGTAACGATGACCACTTGTGAGAAACCAAGTTTTGATGCAGTATACAGGCTAAATTCCATTAAACATTCACCTGCAGGGCCCACGGCTTCCAACTGTTTGGGTTTTCCAAACCGACTGGCATTGCCGGCAGCCATGATCACAAGAGCCAGTTTATTCGTTGACATTTTTGTTTAGTATTGATCGTCGAGGGCGAAAATCTGTTTGCGATTTTCCCAGCGTCCTTTCGTAAAGTCAGGAAAGGGCTGAGAACAACCACCTTCGGCAATGGATTTTTCGGAGAGCGGACTAATCACGCTCCAGGCAGCTGAATCATAAACATCAATGGGTGTTTGTGTTCCTGCCTTGAGCGCCTCTATAAAACCATTCACGGCAAAAAAATCCATGCCGCCATGGCCGGCTCCTTCTGCATCAGCAGCAAAGCGCTTCCAAAGGGGATGGTCATATTCGTCGAGCCACGATTGGGCGTTTTCCCAGCGATGTGGATTGCTTTTACCTTCAATGTAAATGGAATCGTTCACGTCCATCCACAAACCCTTGGTGCCCTGAACCCTGAAACCAAGTGAATAGGGACGAGGCAGATTGGTGTCGTGTTGCAGCAGAATTGATTCGCCTTTTGCGGTTTCGATCATCGTGGTTACAACATCACCCAATTTGAAATCGACCTTTGCATTCGGATGATCAATACCACCATGTTCAACAACATAATTGTGTAAACCGCGCGCTTTGGAGGCATAACTGACCAGCCTGGTGAAGCGGTTTCCGCAGTGAATGTCAAGCATTTTCGATACGGGACCAATACCATGAGTCGGATACAAATCACCGTTTCGTTCGACAGAATGTTGTGTTCTCCAGCGGGCTTCCGAAAAGGCTTTTGGGCCAAACTCCACACCTCCGCCATAAGGCTGCTGCCCGTTGTTGAATTTTACTTCACGTAAATCGTGCTGATAGCCGGCCTGCATGTGCACCAGTTCGCCAAAAACTCCCTTTCTGACCATATTCATGATGGCCATCACATCACGGCGATAACATACATTTTCGAGCATCATATATTGCAGGCCTGTCGCCTCAACCTTATCTACCAGCTGCCAGTGTTCGTCTACCGAAAGAGCCATAATCACCTCGCATCCAACATGTTTTCCGGCATCAAGAGCATCCATGGCCATCGGAAAATGCCATTCCCAGGGGGTGGCAATCAGCACCGCATCAATGTCGGGTCTGTCAAGTAATTCGCGATAAGCGTAAGCACCTTCACGGTAGACCGTTGGTGGCGGTTGGTTGGCCTTTTCATAGAGCGAAAGCGCCGATGAGATCATACGCTCATCAATATCGCAAATGGCTGGCACAAGAGTAACGTCACGTTGCAGACATAAGCGCAGCAGTTCCTGACCGCGCAAACCTGTTCCTATTATACCAATGCGCAGTTTATCGCTATTGTTGCCAAAAATCACTTTTGAAGGCATCAGGCTAAAGGCAGCTCCGGCAAGCATACCCATCCTGATGAATGAAGCTCTGCTGATATTTTCCATATTCGGTTTTTTGGTTTTAAAGTTACACGATCCAGATAATTTACTGACAACGTTTGCGTAAATAAAGATGCCTTTTTTAAAGCATTATCATATCAAATATCTTCAAAAAAGGTCTTTAAACCGTACTTTTGTGGTGGTTGAACCCAATAATAGTAATTTAACAAATTCATCATGAATACTTTAGATCAGTTAAAACAAATGACCAAGGTTGTTGCCGACACTGGCGACTTTGAAAGCATGCGACAGTATAAACCAGTTGATGCAACGACCAATCCATCATTGATTTATGCTTCGGCGGCTGATTCGCGGTATGCTCCATTGATGGATGAAGCGGTTGCATTTGCTCAGCAACATGCGCTTACAAAAGCCGGAAAAATTGGCGTTTGTCTGGATAAGCTGGCTGTGAATTTCGGGCTTGAAATTCTGAAAATTGTACCAGGGCGCGTGTCAACAGAAGTAGATGCCCGCCTTTCATTCGACTCGCTTGCTACCATAAACAAAGCCAGACAACTAATTGATCTGTACGAAAAAGCCGGTGTTGACCGCGCACGAATCCTCATAAAAATTGCGGCAACCTGGGAAGGAATCAAGGCTGCAGAAGTACTTGAGCGCGAAGGAATTCGCACGAATCTTACACTTCTTTTCAGTAAGGTGCAGGCTATTGCGTGCGCCGAGGCAGGTGTGCAACTTATTTCACCATTTGTGGGTCGCATCCTTGATTGGCACAAGCAAAACCGAAAAGTAGATTTTATAGCGCCACAGGAAGACCCTGGCGTGCTTTCGGTGACCGAAATATTCAATTATTACAAAAAGTTTGGTTATGCCACCGAAGTGATGGGCGCCAGTTTTAGAAACACAGGCGAAATCATTGAATTGGCGGGTTGCGATTTGCTCACCATATCGCCGGCGCTACTGGGAGAGCTCGAAAAAATGGAGGAGTCGTTGACGCAAAAATTGTCTGTTCAAACTGCAATGAATTCAGCAGAAGAGAAAATCAGGCTCGATGAAAACACCTTCAGGTGGATGCTTAACGAAGACGCTATGGCAACAGAGAAACTGGCCGAAGGCATCCGTAAGTTTGCTGCCGATCTTATGAAACTCGAAAACCTGGTTAGCTCCAGACTCGATTAGTTGAAAAATTTATTATCTTGAGCTGGACTGCTGGCGTTGCTGAATCATTTCACGAACATTCTCGGCAAGGCTTTCATAGGTGTGTGATTCTGGATAAATAGGTTCCAAAAACTCCACCTTGATGCGTTTCCATGGCTTGGGGAAATAGCTCCCGCGTGGCATGGCCTCGAAAGCACCACTGATACTCACAGGGACAACAGGCACCTTCAGCTCGCTGGCCAGTATGGCAAAGGTTTTCTTGAAATCGCCTAAATGACCATTAATGGTGCGGGTTCCTTCAGGGAAAATGATCAGGTTTTTCTGGCGCTTCAGTACTTCACCCATTTTTTGAATGGAAGCTTTCAGATCGCGGTTCATGTCCATGATTATAATATTGTTGCGATTGGCTAAAAACTTCAGCCAGGCAGCTCTGATGTGCTTTTCCTTGGCGTAAAAGTAGGTGCCGCGCACTTGTTTGTAGCGCAACATTGAGGCAACAAACATGCCGTCGAAAGAGCTCTGGTGATTGGGCGCAAGAATAAAAGGTCCTTTTGGTAAGTTTTTAATACCGGTAGAGTCGAAGCGGAAATAGAGCTTGAAAAACAAGCGTGAAGACCATACGGCTATATTGCCTGTAAACCAGGTTGCTGGTAACTGAAGATGCACTTTTTCGCGCAAGATATCAGTCCAGTTAATTTTTGTGTCTTCTTCTTTTATCTTGTTGGCAGAAACCCAATTACTTAAATCGTTGATCGAATCAAATTTTGTCAATTCGTTCGGTTCAATTTCGACCCCAAAGGTTTGGGAAAGCCAGGTCTGCATACTGATCTTGTCCAGCGAATCAAAACCCAGATCATTTTCCAAATGGTCTGTTGGACCCGCGTCAATCTTTTTTTCAGAAAGAATATATTCATGGATTAACTGAAACACAGAATCAGTTGGCATCTCTGCTTTTGATTGCGTTTCCTGTTTTTGTGTCAACAGACTTTCAAGCTTAAAACGTTGCAGCTTGCCCAGTCTGGTGCGTGGAAGTTCCTGATTGGAAAAATGAATACGGTGTAATTTTTTATAACTGGAGACTTTTTCGTTAAATGGCTTGATTACATGCTGTTTAATGGTTTCCTCAACGGTTTGCCCATCATTTTCGGCGATGATGCTGTCCGCAGCAGGAACCACGATTAATTGTAATTGCTCGTTTGCATAAAATACCCCACAATCCGCAATCAATTCTGATTCAAGTAATACGTTTTCAATCTCTGACGGATTAACATTCTTGCCGTTCGACAAGATAATAATCTCCTTTTTGCGACCTGTAATAAACAAAAATCCATCTTTGTCAACATAACCCAGATCGCCTGTATGCAACCAGCCATTTTTGATGACTTCGGCAGTTTCTTCCGGACGGTTATAATAACCCTTCATGATATGGTCACCACTGGAGGTGATTTCCCCATCAACGAGTTTGAGCTGAGTTCCGGGCACTACTTGCCCAGGTGAGCCAATTTTAACTTTTCCGGGTTGTGTAAAAGTAATCATAGGAGCGGCTTCGCTCATTCCGTAGCCTTCAAGAACCTCAAAACCAAGCGTTTGAAAGTCTCCACCAACAACCGGGTCTAAAGCAGCACCACCAGAAACAAGAAACTCAACTGAACCACCAAATTTTTTGTGAACGGCGCCAAATACTTTTTTGGAAAAGCGTTTTGATTTGAGTTTTGCTGCAAAAGCAAAAAGCGCACTTGCTACTTTGCTTTGCTTGATCTTTGTTTTGATGCCTTTATGAATGGCTGCAAACAGACGTGGAACGCCAATGATAATATTGATTTTGTTTTTTTGCAGAGTATCAAGAATGGCATCAGTTGACAAGGAAGGCGAAATGGCAATGCTGGCACCAAGATAAAAAGGAATAATTAAAGTGCCAACCAATGGAAACACGTGGTGTAGCGGAAGCAAAACCATAACTCTGGAGTCAGGACGGTAGATAGGAATGTGCTTTGAAACTGCGTCGATGTTTTGAAGCAGGTTTTTGTAGCTCAGCATCACACCCTTTGGGCTTCCGGTTGTGCCGGATGTGTAAATCATCACTGCCATTTCGTCGCGATCGAAATTCGGAAACTGAAGGTCTCCGGCCTTTGAAGAAACCGTTTCCTGTTCGTCGAGTACAATTATTTTTGCATTGATATCGGCATTGTATACCGCTTCGTGCAAAAGTGGCTTGGTCTTTTTCGAACAAAAAATCACCGAAGGTTGCGAGTCTTTTAAAATATAGCTGACCTCGCTTGAAGTCGCCATAAAATCGACGGGTACAGGCACGCCTTTTTGCATCCAGATGGCATAAAAGGCAAAAACCCATTGTGGATTGTTTTCGCTGAAAATGACACAATGTTCGCCTTTTTCTACTTTTACTTCAAGCGCAAAATGTTGGATGTTAGCAAAAAGTTGTTCGTAAGTGAATGTTTGATCCCCGTAGGAAATCGCGGTTTTGGATCCGTGGTTTTTGAGCATTTGGTGTGGTTAAGCTTCAGAAAAACAATGTGAAACCTTAATAATTGGCACAAAATTAAGCAATTACCGGATATGTCAGTTGAAATTTGTGGATAACTTAGATTAGTATTGCTTTTGATAAAAACACAGAACAGCTAATTTTTCATAAAAAGCGCACGATATTTTTTAAAAACATCTGGTTTTTTAAGGTCTTTAATGGCATCTGATTTACTGTAAAACCTATTTGTAGGTCTTTTTTCTATATCGTCTGGCATTAAATCTAGCTTTTCGAGATTACATCGCGAACAAGAAGAGACTAAGTTCTCATACGTATCAGAGCCTCCTCTAGATTTTGGAATAATATGATCAATATGTATTTCTTTAATTGAGTCAAAAGGCCTACTACAATAGCAACATTTAAACCCATCTCTAATTACGATAATTTCCCTTTTTGAAAGAGGAATAGTATTTACAAAATCAACCTCAGGCAGGAAATTGCTATAGGCTTCTAGTACGGCTTTTCTAATGTTATCAGGAATATTTTCATCAGCCAATATTCCTTTAACATTTTTCATCGTTAGCTTTGATTTGTATCCTAAACTATTTTTTAACGCATTAACTACCCATATCCAGACAACTGTTCTTTCCAGATTAAATGAAACAACAACCTGTTCTTTCAATTCGTCGAGACATTTGAAAATTATATCGGAAGTGAGATTAAGTTCAAACTCAAGCTCTCTAATTGAATATTTTGACAATGAAAGAACATTTGTGTGATAATTTGAAATTAAGTACAAAAACAACAACTTTGAGTTTGAAGACAACTCGAGAAACCAAGCTTGCCGCCAAAGGTCTGTTTGAAGTTGAGTTGATTTCATGATTTATTAAAAAAAGTAGCCCCACCAGGACTCGAACCTGGATTTAAAGTTTAGGAAACTTCCGTTCTATCCCTTGAACTATGGGGCCAAACTTGAGCCTGCAAAATTAACCGAATTTTCGATCGAATGCAAACAATCGTCAGGAGCAGTTTGTCTGTTTAAAGATCTCTTGCCAGATACACCGAATAGTCTTTAACCTGAGGCTTGTATTCTTTGTTGGCAAAGAGGCTCGAAGTAATCAGAAAATCAGCTGTTGATCGGTTGCTGGCGGTTGGTACATTATATAACACACTGAGTCTGAGTAAAGCTTTTACATCAACATCGTGTGGTTGGTTGGTCATGGGATCCCAGAAAAATATAAGGTAGTCAATTTTGCCTTCGGCAATCATGGCGCCCAATTGCTGATCGCCGCCCAACGGGCCCGACTTGAGCCGGGTGATGTTTTCGAGCACTTCAGCAATCATTTTTCCGGTGGTTCCTGTGGCATAAAAGTCGTGTCCGGCAAGCTTCTCCTTGTTGTGTTTTACCCAGTCGAGCAAGTCTTTTTTGCGGTTATCGTGTGCCACCAGGGCAATAGTTTTTTTCATCAGAGTGGTGTTTTGTCTGGCAAAGATGCGAAAAACAGCTAAAAAAAAGGGAACCAAAAGGTTCCCTTCACTTTAAGTTGTCGTTTATTAATGCCCTGCAGAGCCTTTCATCTTGAGCTTATCGCCGGTTTCTTCAACGATTTTGCGCAAGAATTGCTCACTGTAGCCAGGTTGTTCAACCTTTGGGTTTTGCTCGCCTTCAATTTTTGTCTTCACATTACCATCCATGTAGCGCATGAACAGGTACTGGTAGAGTTTTTTGTAGGCGTTGAAAGTGCGCGCACCCTGGTCGTTGCTGTAATCGGTGAGATAAGCCACAGCCTTTGCGGGATCGGTGTTGTATAGCTTAAGTGCTGCTTCGTCGGTTGCAGGTGTGCGTTCGATAAACATGTTTTCGAGACCATCACGAACTGTTACTACGTCGGGATGGATCATGTTATAACGCGTGTAAGAGAAGTTTGAAATCTGGTTTGTGATCCAGAATCCTGAAGTTTCTGACCATTCCATCATGGCGCCATTTCCGCGTTCAAAATTGCATGGAACCTTTGTGATGCTGCTATACATGGGCATATACACGCTAGTGTTAGCATCGTCGACACCCCACCAGATGATACCACCAACAGCATCGGGCAGCCAACTGCGCGATTGCGTAACAAAAGAGAATCCGGTTTGCTGGGTGGCAGTGGCACGTTCGTTTACATAGGTGATGCCATCAACTTCCCAGGTTAATGGCCTCCAACGATAAGGCACGCCGTAAGGGCCTGCGCCAAAATCTTTACTCATATCGAGTTCGGTGTTTTGCAGGTAATCGCGCATAAACATCATCATGTCGTGAACCGACACTTTGCGTTCTGGTTTCACCCACAATGGCATGCGGTTGGTGGCATATTTATTTGGATTGGCTTTGCCGTCTTCAAACTTTTCGTCGTGTTTGATGTCGCCTTTTACATAGTCCCAGTATTTATCCATGTCGCTGTTAACCTTGTTAAACATCGACCAAACACGGATGTCGCAAAAACGGGCACCACCAAAATCGACCGGAGCGTAGGTGTCAGAAAAACTAAAATCTTTATCGTCGCCCACATACCAACCTTTGTCGCGTGCCAGGCTAATCACATCATAAGCGTAAACTACTTCAACCTCAGGATTCATGATTTTGTCGAGCTGTTTTGAGGTAATCGATTTTTTGCCGTCGGCCAAAGGGAAAGTCTGGATACGCGCCTGGTTGGCATGTCCGCTTACATAACCATCGGGAATGCGCATGGCAACCCAAACCATACCTTTATTGGCATTGTAGCTGGTGTTTGACTTATTGTCGACTTTCATGTCGATGCCTTTGCCAATAATTTCCATGATCCACACTTCATTCTTGTCAGCAATACTAAATGATTCGCCTGAGCTGTAATAGCCATACTCAGAAGTGAGCTCAGAAATGATTTTGATGGCTTCGCGAGCCGAACGGGCGCGCTGAAGAGTGATGTAAATCAAACTTCCATAATCGATAATGCCCGTTGAATCGGCCAGTTCAGAACGGCCACCGTAAGTGGTTTCTCCAATGGCAACCTGAAACTCGTTCATGTTTCCAACTACATTGTAAGTACGTGGTGCCTGCTTGATTTTACCCAGGTATTTACCGGTATCCCATTCGTAAACATCCATCATGGTGCCTTCCGGATATTCACCGGCAGCCCAGTGATACAGTTCACCGTAGAGCACGTGCGAGTCGGCGGCATATGAAATCATGGTTGAACCATCGGCCGAAGCTCCTTTGGTGATGAGGTAATTGGTACAAGCCTGTGCCGCGTTGAAGGCAAACAGTGCGAATACTGCTGAAAATGCAAGAATCAGTTTCTTCATATAAATGCGTTTTTTGCGATTAAAATCATTAGGGAACAAAAATAGTCTTTTTCGGCAATACGATTGATTGACTTTACATGGTATCTGAGCGGGTATTGATCAGAAATCGTGGCGTGTATTATCAAGATAAAAACAGTGACAAAACCTTTTTTCTATTTGAGGCCTAAAAGTGTGCAAATGCCAACAATCGCCATGG
>DINQ01000003.1 GCA_002426795.1 Bacteroidales bacterium UBA5536 | reverse complement strand
CCTTTTAGGTTTCGTTCAACAAACGCTATAGCAAATGCGGGTATGCGTGTTCGTTGAAACATTTGAAATCTTTACATACATTTGTGCAGGCAGACAGTTGAGCAACAATTTATTCCCGCACTTGCAATAGCGTCATCCGTTGGCAACAACCTTAAAAAAACACCATGAACAGAAAAATTAAAATCATAACTGGAAGTGTAGCGATTGTGGCACTCTTAATATTCGGCTATTTTTGGCTCGACAATATTCTGTTTGATGGGGTAAAACCTAAATATGTTAGTGAAAATGGCTTCAGGGCTACATTGTTTTCAAATAAGAACACTGAAAATAGACCAACTATTATTCTGATTGGTGGTGGACACTGGGGCGATTATTGGGGGCAGGAATTTGCAAAATCAAATTATGTAGGTTTGTCCTTGCCCTATTATCGTAAAGCAGGCCTTCCTCAGCTTATGGAAGAAATTCCCTTAGAGTATTTCGAAAAAGCTGTTCTTTGGCTAAAAGAGCAGCCAGAAGTCAATCCTAATAAGATTATTGTTATGGGTGCTTCCCGAAATGCTGAACTTGCGCTATTGATTGCTTCATTCTTTCCAAATAATATTCATGGAGTCATTGCATTTAACCCAAGCTCTGTTAGCTGGTCAAACACAGTCCTTCCGTTTAATTCTGATTCAGTAAAACCCAGTTGGACATATAAAAATCAAGCTGTTCCATATATTGTCATGGATAAAATTAAAGGTACACCAACCTCAACAATCGAAACCTTAACGTACTGGAAGAATGGATTATCAGATAGTGTTGCGGTAAGCAATGCTGCTATCACTGTTGAGAATATTAATGGACCAATTCTACTTTTATCGGGAGCTGACGATGAAGTTTGGCCTTCCGCTATGATGAGTGATATGATAGAGAATAGAATCAAAATGAATAATTTCCATTTTGACTTTGAAAACATCAAATATGAAAATGCGGGACATTTAATATCAAGTAACCCCAACAATCCATCATCAATTAGACAAGGTAAAATGGATATTGGCGGGAACAGTTATGATTTTAATTTTGGGGGTACTGAGACTGGTGACATGGAAGCGCAGAAGGATGCTGCACAACGTGTATTCAAGTTTTTATCGAAACTGGAAAATGATTAAAAATCAAGACAAATTGCGTTTAGGGTTATATGGTTTATTTTTATTAGCCTCAATGATGATTCTAACTGATTTTATATTGCCAGGAAGTGTGGTAGTTGATGAAATAATTGATGTTAAAAAAGAGAAGCAACAATATTACAATGCTGCACGAAACTATCATTTTTCATATAGGGTATTCACAAGCACGCATAACTTTTCAATTACAGAAGATTTTGCCAAGGAAATAAAGAATAATCAACAAATAGAATTTGCTGTTTCACCTATATTCAAAGAGATTAACAGTTACAGATTGCTCAACACAGGAAGTAGAGAAGTATATTCATTGCGAATTTTATCGGGTCTCGTTATTCCTTTGGCATTAATTATTGTGATTGGATTAGCATTCAAGTATGAAAAGAAAATGAGTATTTTAATTTTTGTAATTCAAGTACTTGTAATAGCTGACCTTATATTTTTACTCATATGAATAAAGGCAGTTGCCAACAATGTATAAGCGTAATGCGGGTTTAAACGCTAAATTTAAAGAGTTGATTATTAATAAACATATCGTTAAACTGAAAGTAAAGTGCTCCTATATCCCGCACTAAGCTTATACTTGACCGTTGTGCCCCATGCTCAAACAAGACCAGAATGATTCAAAAATCCAACTTAAATAAATTTCGATAGTGCAAAGGTGCATATCCCGTTGCTTCTTTGAATGTTTTGTTGAAATAGGATATGTTTCCAAAGCCAGATTCAAAACAAATATCATTTATTGGTTTTGCTGTGTACCGTAGCAACTGACAAGCCTGGTTAACTTTGAGTTCTTTTACGCTTTCGACAAGTGTTTTTCTGGTCACATTTTTAAAATACCGGCAAAAAGCATTGGGAGTCATATTGGCAATTCCGGCAACTGTTTTCAAAGAGATGTCTTGCTGATAATTTTGAATCAGGTAGCTGAAAACATTTTGAAAGCGCTCTTTATCAGTCGATAATTTATTGTGCCACGTAATTGGTTGGTCGATAAGTAGTGTTTCTTCGGAATTTGCAACAAGGTCAAGAATTTCAATCAAAATAAGTATTCGGTGCAATTTATCTGCGGTTAAGCATTGATTTATTTTTGAGATTACTTTAGACTTTGTTTCGCCTTGAATTAACATACCAGCTTCTGATTTTAATATTAACTCCTGAATTTTCCTTAGTTCCGGGAGTTTCAGGAATGTGTCGCCTACAAAATCGGAACGAAACTGAATGACTACTGCTTGTGCATTGTCAGGCGATAATTCATTCATGCTTTGCCAACAGTGAGGGATATTGGCACCCAGTAAAACTAAGTCGCCGGAATCATAATCAGAAATATTAGCACCCACAAACCGTTTCCCTGAACTATTTCGAATAAATGTGAGCTCTATTTCGGGATGAAAGTGATAAGGCCCATCAAAGCGGTTCAGATTCAATTCGACGACCGAAATAGAGTTTTCAATCCCTGTTGTTATTTGTTCAAAAGATGGTTTCATTTTGCTTTTATTACCAATGTAACTTAAATTTTCAAATCACATTGGTAATATTACACAATTTTCAGCTAATCCAGACAAAGAAAAACTCTTCAGAATTCCTGAATTTTGTTTTTAAAAATATAACTGCGCAATGAAGAAATATCTCATTATTTTATTTTCGGCATTTTCATTATTGATAAAGGCTCAAAGCAATTCTCAATATGTAAATGTTTTTATTGGAACCGATGGTACAGGACATACTTTCCCGGGACCTTCAATGCCATTTGGTATGGTACAACCCGGACCAGACAATCGCGACTTTGGATGGAATTATACCAGTGGTTATCAATACAAAGACACTGCTTTGCTGGGCTTTTCACAAACCCGTTTCAGTGGTACCGGCATTAATGAAATGGGAGATGTTTTGCTGCTTCCTATTAATCCGAAAAAAGAAAAACTAAAAAATTCCTACATTAAAAACACTGAAACTGGTAAAATAGGCTATTACGCTTTGACCAAAAAAGACGATGTAAAAGTTGAACTCACTTCTTCAGAAAGAGTGGCTTTTCATCAATATACTTTTCCTGAAATAGAAGCACAGGTTTTAGTTGATTTACAACACGGATTGCATTTTGTATTTGATGAAAATAATCAAAAAGGGCTGGTGATAGAAAGCGATGTAAAAATTGAAAATAATACAACCATTTCAGGATATTGTTCCACACAAAACTGGGTAAACAGAAAATACTTTTTCACCTTGACTTTTGACCATCCTTTTTTGAAATCAACACTTATGGAAAAGAAAGACAATGAAAAAGCACCAAAGTATTTGCTTGATTTTTCTCTTCCAAAGAACAAAATCTTAAAAGTTAAAATTGCATTATCTTCCGTTTCTGTAAACGGTGCAAAACTGAATATGGAAATCGAAATTCCGCATTGGGATTTTGAAAAAGTTTATCAAAACAATATAAAAACCTGGGAAGAATATTTGAGCCGAATCAGCATTGAAGCACCAACGAAACAAAAAGAAATATTCTATACTTCATTGTATCATCTATTTTTACAACCCTCCAATATTGCAGATGTTGACGGTAAATATCGTGGAGTTGATGATAAAATTGCTATAGCGCCCAACAAAGAATATTATTCAACGCTTTCTATCTGGGACATATACCGGGGTGCGTTTCCTCTTTTGCAAATTCTAGCACCTGAAAAAATTAATGGTATTGTTCAAACGATGCTCATCCATCACAAAGCCAAAGGTTTTTTACCTATTTGGACTGCGTGGGGACAAGATAATTATTGTATGATTGGCAATCATGCCATTCCAATGATGTTGTCTGCTTATCAAAATGGGTTTAAAGGGTTTGATGCCAGTGAAGCATTAAATGCAATGGTAGAAACTTCAACCAAATCACATATTAATTCCGATTGGGAATTATACAATCAATACGGCTATTACCCTTTTGATAAATTGGATAACGAATCGGTTTCCAGAACGTTGGAAAGTGGCTATGACGACTGGTGTGTTGCTGAAATGGCAAAGATTTTAGGTAAAGATGAAATAGGGCAAACTTTTACAAATAGAGCAAATTATTACCGGAATTTATACGATAATGAAACTTCCTTTTTCAGAGGTAAAGACAGTAAAGGGAATTGGCGAACACCTTTCAATCCGCTAATGGCTACTTCTCCACTGAATAATCCGGGCGATTATACCGAAGCTAATGCTTGGCAGTATTTTTGGACCCCCGCACAGTATGACGTTGAAGGACTAACAGAACTTCTGCGTGGAAAAGAAAATTTTACCAAAAAATTGAATGCGTTTTTTTCCACAGAAGCTATAAATCCTGATAAATTTTTAGGGCAGGAAGCCATGATAGGGCAATATGCGCATGGCAATGAGCCCAGCCATCATATCATTTATTTGTATGCATACAGCAACACACCGAAAATAGGTCAACGATACATTCATCAGGTAATCAATGAATTTCATAACAATACCCCTGATGGAATGATTGGTAATGATGATTGCGGACAAATGAGCGCCTGGTATATTCTTTCTACATTGGGTTTTTATCCTGTAAATCCAGCCAGTAGTGAATTTGTATTAGGTAGTCCACAAGTTAAAAAGGCAACAATTCATTTTTCGGATGGTAAAAAATTTGAAATTGTAGCAAATAATTTTTCAGGTACTGCTATTTATAATGAAGTAAGAAAATTGAATAACAAGGTCATTAACAAACCCTTTATCACTTATCAGGATATTATAAAGGGCGGTATTCTCACATTTAATATGATAAATCAATGAAATTATGCTTTAGTCTTTTGATTCTTGCAATATCAATCTCGATAAGTGCACAAAACAGTTTACCAAAGGTTGCTTCGGGCAAACTGGTGCGTATTGAGAATTTTCAGTCCAAATATGTAACACAAAGGAATATTGATATTTGGATTCCGAATGGATATGATGGTAAAAAGAAATTTGCGGTTTTATACATGCATGATGGACAAGCACTTTATGATTCAACAACAACATGGAATCATCAGGCTTGGGACGTAGATGATGTTGCAGGAAAATTGATAGCAAAAGGCAAATTAAAAAATTTTATTGTAGTGGGAATCTGGAATGGTGGAGCTACAAGACATCCGGATTATTTTCCTCAGAAACCTTTTGAACAATTAACCCAAACAGAAAAGGATACGGTTACTGCTCAATTGCATGCAGCCGGAAGAACGAAGGAAATTTTTAAGCCACAATCGGACAATTACCTGAAATTTATTGTAAATGAATTAAAACCCTATATTGATACAACATTTTCGGTTTATCCCAATCAGGAAAATACATTTATCGCAGGAAGCAGTATGGGAGGTTTAATTTCCATGTATGCTATTTGCGAATACCCTGATGTGTTTGGGGGGGCAGCCTGCTTTTCAACTCATTGGGTGGGTACATTTACCCTGAAGAACAATCCAGTACCAAACGCTTTTATCAACTACATGAAGAAAAATTTACCATCGCCAGCTAACCATAAAATTTACTTCGATTGTGGTGACCAAACATTGGATGCACTATATCCGGCAATCCAAAATGAAGTGGATGAATTAATGGTTTCCAAAGGATATTCAGAAAAAAACTGGATGACAGTATATGCTAAAGGCGAAGACCACAGTGAAAGAGCCTGGAATAAGCGATTACACATACCAATACAGTTTTTATTGAGTAAAGATAAATTATCATTTGAAAATAATACGAATTCAGAAAAGTTTTATTCCCTCTCTTTTGGAAGTATTAAACCCAATGGGTGGCTCAAAGAACAAATGCAACATGACTTAGAGGGTTTTGTTGGAAACCTCGACCAGGTTGTACCGGAACTTATCAATGACCCTATTTATAGTTCAGGAAGATTAGGCAAACACAGCAAAGCCAAAGACCTTGGAAATATGAAAGAAGGTGATGCAGCCGGTGACGACCAATACAAATGGTGGAACAGCGAAACCCAATCGAACTGGTGGGATGGTTATTTGCGGAATATTATTTTACTGGATGATAAAAATGGAATAGAAAAGGTAAAAAAATATGTAGAATCCATTTTGGCCACACAGGATGATGATGGCTACATTGGCATTTATGATAAAGAACTTCGCTATAAATTCAATTCTGAAAATGGCGAATTATGGTCAAAAGCAACTTTATTCAGAGGTTTGCTGGCCTATTTCGAATATACGAAAGATGAAAAAGTATTGAAAGCAGTTGAAAAAGCCGTTTCGAATGTGATGGAAAACTATCCCATCAATGCATCAAGCCCCTTTAATTCAGGTACAGGATTCAATGGCGGTGTCTCGCACGGGTTAACATTTACCGATGTATTGGAAAGATTGTATTATCTTACTCAGGAAGAAAAGTACAGAGATTATGCTCTGTTTCTCTACAACGATTTTTCAAACACTTATCAATCAGAAGCCGATGCTCAATTAAAAAATATTCTGAACCCGGACTATAAATTAAAATCTCATGGCGTTCATACTTACGAACACATCAGAGCCTTGATAATTGCTAAATATGCTTCTGATAATGAGCAATTAAACAACGCCCTTGATATTTATCTTGAAAGAATTAAAAACGTTACCACCATAAGCGGAGGCGCTATTGGCGATGAATGGATTGCCGAACGCAGTGCCGACGAAACGAATACAGGATACGAGTATTGTTCTTTACAGGAATTACTCGATAGTTATTGTCTTTTAATGCAAAAAAGAGGTCATGCTGAAACAGGCGATAGAATTGAAAATATTTTTTACAATGCTGCGCAAGGGTCAAGAAATCCAAAACATTCATGTATTGCCTATTTAAAAACCGACAACTCCTATGAAATGTTGGGTACAAAAAACGGAGAAGTAGAGCCCGACAGAAAGCAAACTCGGTACAAATATTCTCCTGCCCATCAGGATGTGGCAGTGTGTTGTAATCCCAATGCCGGGCGAATTTCACCTTATTTTATTCAAAATTCCTGGATGAAAAAAAACGCAACCACTATAGTTGCCACTCTTTTGATGCCAAACATTATGGAAACCACCCTTTGTGGAAAAAAAATGCAAATTGAAAACGTAACGCAATACCCTTATGAAAACAATTTTAAATTTATAATAACTCAATCAAATCCGTCAGATTTTATATTAAAAATTAGAAAACCTGCCTGGGTGAAAAATATAAAAACAAATGAAAAATATAGAATGGATGACGATTTTATAGTAATAGAAAGAGAATTCTCTACTGTTGACAGTATAAACATTTCATTTGAAACAGAAGTTCAAATAAAAACAGATAATGCAGGTGCTCACTATTTTACTTATGGTGCTTTGCTTTATGCTTTGCCAATCCAGGCAAAAGAAATTGCAGGTAAAAATTATATAAGTAATTTGACTGATTTTACATACGAACCTGTATCGCCTGTAAAATATTCATTCAAAGAGGGCGTAAGAGCTAATTATAAAAATGGGAAGATACTGACAAAATTAATCAATCAAAATACGGGCAAGTTAGAAAGAGTAGAACTGGTACCACTGGGGAATACTATTTTGCGACAGGTATCTTTTATGTAACCTATTAATTTTCTTATGACTATATTTGATTGTTTTAAAAGGATTGCAATCGAATGGCAAGTTTTTTATTTTGTGATATAAATAAAGCACAGGGGCACAACATGCGGTATAGTTAATAAGGGTTTCAGTGGTTTCCGGGGCGTATTAACCCGCTCCAAAATTAGCTGTAACTTGACAGGTAAAAAGCCCGCAATCCCTTACTAACCATACCGACAGCCGTTGGGCAAAATTTAAAGAAACTACTTGCATACATGAAAATTATGAGAAATATTCGAATAATAATAAAAGGATTTGCACTAATATTAACCTTGATATCTTGTGAAAAAGAACAAGATTATGAATATCCTTTAGTTTATACAGGTGATGTAACAAACATAACTGATACTAGTGCTTTGTTTTCTGCAAAGATTTCTTGTTTAGGTGATTATACAATATTAGAATCCGGTTTCATTTGGGGAGTGCATTCAAATGATAATAATGGCATCAAAATCAAAAACAGAGAAGAGGTTAACGGAATTTATTCTTTAAACACGAATGAAAAGTTGTTACCGGGAAAAACATTTTATGCAAGAGCCTATATACAAACACAACATTCAATTTCATATGGCCGAGAAGTTAGTTTTGAAAGTCCGAAAGGACAAATTGATACCGGAAAATGGTCTCAAACATACAATGACAATCTTAGTTCTGGTTGGTGTGAGTTTATAAAAACTAGTTTCACCATAAATAACATTACTTATCTTGCTTTCAAAGGTGACTTAGTTTCTAATGTAGACTTATTTAGTTATAATACAGAAACAAATACTTTTAATTTTGAAATTTCAAATGCTATAATTTCAGAAGCATCATATTCGGCAGTATATAATGGAAATGCCTATATATTTTGCAGGAATGCTTTTTATCTCTTTAATCCTCAAACAAAAACTTTTACTAAATTATCAGTTTTAAATGAGAACGATAACAAATATTGGGTGTCTGGTTTTATAATTGCGGATAATCTTTTTATTGGTTTAGGAACCTCTTCAACAATAGAAGGATATTCTAAAGATTTTTGGAAATACAATATTACAGCAGACAGTTGGGAACAAATTGCATCCTTCCCCGGAGATTATAGAAGTTATGGTTTTTCTTTTAGTATTAATAATCTAGGCTATGTGGGTGGTGGATATAATTTAATTCAAGGGCAATGGCCTTATCCTAAATTCAATGATTTATGGTGTTATATTCCTGAATCTGATAAATGGATACAAAAAGAATCACTTCCTTTTCAAAATGAAGAATTATTTGATCTTCAAGGTACAAATACAGAAAAATATGGTTACTGTTTTTATCAAAACAAGTTCTATGAATACAATCCAATATTTGATATATGGGAAAAAATGGCAGATTTAGATATTAGTTATAATTTGTGCAATCCACACATATTTTTAACAGGAAATAAGGTGTTTATTTTAGATGTGAAAAGTTATATGGATACAAAATATTTTAAAATGTGGAGCTATGAGAAATAGGATTATACTATGGGGTATTTTGGTTTGCTTTACATTTAATATTCATATTTGTAATGCCCAATTGATAGATAATAAACTTAATATCTATTTAGGATGCTATAATGGATTATTTCACGGGAAAAATCAAATTCAAGACGGGAACTTTATATTTCCTTCGTTTTATACTAATTTAAACAATTTCAAAGGAGCATCAATTAAAGCTTTATATATAGGGTATCAAAACTTAAGCTTTGGTTTAACTTTTTCTAAAAGTTTGGCGTCAGATTGGGACTATGTAAATGATGAGTTATTTTCAACATCAAAAGTTGAAATGCAATCATTGGCTACAACAATTCAGTTACATAATAAATTCTCTCAACATGGGCTTTTTAATCGTTGTAAATTCTTTCTTGAAATATCACCTACGATTGGATTTTCCACGTTTTCGTCCTCAAATGAGTTATTTGTTGTTCAAGGTACAGATAATATCACAGCGCCAACAACAATTAATGATTTTTATTACGGTTTCAATGGGAGTACAGGAGTTGAATGTGCTTTTACTCAAGATTTAGGTATGTTTATTTCATATTCTTTGCAATATAATCGTATCCAATCCATATTATATAATGATGACCATTTTACTGTTTCACAACTTAATATTAGATTTTTATTAAAACTATTTAAAGACAAAAGATATTTATATTGGCATTGATATGAACAAGAAAATAATTTTTATACTAGTTGCATTATTTTTTACTTCCATTGGGTATTCTCAAAAGGAAAAACTTTTTTCTACCTATAAAACGGAAAGTACAGATATTTTAGATGCATGTTTTTCAAAAAATGGAGATATACTTTGCATTGCAGATAATAATACAGTCAAGATATTTTCAACTAATACAAAAGAATTAATAGCTGAATTTAAAGGTGGGCATAAAAGTCAAATTCAAACTATTGATTTATCGCAAGATAGCTTAACATTAATTAGTGGTTATAAAGATAGTACAATTGTTATTTGGGATTTTATTAATAATCAAATATTAAAAACATTAACTTTTCAAAAGAGTATCATAACATCAATTAAGATATCACCTAATAATAAAATTTTTGTATCTGGCGGAATTAATAATCTTTATTTCTATGATATTAAAAGTGATAAATTAATCCGAAAAGTTGAAACTAATAATAACATTATTACATGTATTGATTTCTCGCCAGATGGAAGACTAGTTGCTACATCAAATTCAGATAATTCTGTAAGATTATATGATGCAGCAACAGGAAATTTATTAACAGAGCTAGTGGGACATAAAAACTGGGTAAGATGTTTAACTTTTAGTATTGACGGGACTAAAATAGTTTCATGTGGTGATGATTCAAAAATTATGGAATGGAATATTTCTGATTTAAATAATATTAAGTTGCAAGCTAAAGAAAGACATGGTTTTAATTGGTTAACAAGTGTTGATTTCAATCAGGATAATCAGACTTATGTCTTTGGCAATTTTAAAGGCAAAGTGGAAATAATTTATTCCTTTGGTACATATCAAACGAATGTTAAAGTTCCAATAAACAAGATATTATTCAAACCAAATGAAGGGCATATACTAAAAATAATTGCTGCAACACGAGGAAAAGGTGTACTATTTATTGATGCTAAACATATGAAGTCAAAAGGAAATTAAGGAAAAACTTTGCCCAACAATAAATATACGTAATGCGGGGCGATGTGGTAGATTTAAACTTTAGGGCATTTTATAAACATTGTAGCAGTTTGATAGTTCTGTGTTCTGAAATCCCGCACTACGCATATTATCAACGTTGTAGCCAATGCGGGAAAAGATACTGCAAACTTGAAAACCAAATATAATGAGAAAGATACTTCTAGGATTAATCGGATTGTTGTTTGTAATCTGTTCATCGGGACAAGAATTGACAGTTGATGTAGAAGTTGACACATTGAAAGTTATTCAAACAGTAGAAATTCCAACGAAAGAAATCGGTTTTGGAATTCCATATGGAAAAGTATTTATTAGTAAAGCATCTTTGATTGAGACATGGGATAACGAACTTGCATTATGGGAAGATGAACTCGATAAAGCTCCACAGAATAAGGATTGGCTGATTGAGAATTATAAAAAATCAGAGTTATATCTTGAATTTGTAAAAAGACAAGAGAAATTATTTTTTGAATATTTAGGTGATGATTCCGATTTTCAAACTCGACAAATTGATGAACAAAGACCTGAAACAGATACTTTGTATTACATGGAGAATTACCTAAAAGAGACTGTTTGTAATCTACTTGACATTGGAGAATTTGAAGTGCAAATTGACAACAAAAGGATTGAAAATGTTATTAAAGCTAAAGTCAGTCGGACAACAAAATATTATGAATGGATTTCAACGGAATATATAGTTAATGATTCGATACATTTTTGGATTTGTCCACCGATAATTCAATCTGATTTTGTATTTGACCCTGAAGATATGTATGTTCCGGAACCACCCAAAGATTAATAATGATAATTAATAAAGCACTGGCTACAACACACGTTATAGTGCATGCGGTTTTTCCGTAACTTGTAAAACCGTATTTCACTATGTCGTCGTTTTCGGCTTAACAGTCTCCACTTCGTGGGACGGTCAACCGCACGACACCATATCGCGGGAACGTTGTAAGCAATGCAAGAAAGACCCCGATGAACAAATTGCCACTTGACATACAAATTCAGTTCTTCAAAGTCTACAACAACGAGATTTCCGTTGCTGACTTTGAAAAGTGGCTCTATTCAAAAAAGGAACTCGAACAACTTCTAGACAAAGGCACGTATATCGACTTAATTTCATTGAATTACAAAGACCGCCATGTAAAGCATGAAATGGGAAAAATAATAGACCCATTTTTGAACTTTGGGAAATTTGAAGAAAGAAAATTAAAGAAGATTCTAACCGACCTGATCGACCGAACAGATGATTTCGCCAAGTCTCTGATTGACACTTATGAATTATATTGTTTAGGTTACCTTTTCTTTGACAACCTTGGCTTTGGTTACGGCTTGACCTTCTCGGAAGACTTTTGGGACTACAGTGACTGGGAGAACTTAACTACTGAACAGAAAAACGACCGAATTGACCGAATTCATCCTGGTGTCAAAAGAGAAGCTGAATTAGTCTTGAAATGGCTAGACGCAGAGAAAATTGTTCCAACTGGAGAAACAGACGACCTCGGACATTATCAATACATTGACAAAAGAACTGACTCTGAGAGAAAACTCAGGACAGTTAAAACGATTGAAATTGAAGAAAATAAAGAAGCACTGATTACAACATGCGGTCATAAAACATTGCGCGGATTGTGCTATCTTTGAATGACACAATATTTAATCAATGGCTTGTTAACTAGATAAATAGGTGGTTCGAAATGCCCTGCGTTTTTATCACCAACCATTAGCGCCAATTTGAATAAGGCAACGGAAAATTGACACCAATGAAAATCACAACTGTAATAAAAAGTAAAGTTTTTTTAACAACAGGATTATTAGTAACCATTTAATTTAACTTATATGCATACAAGTAATGAAATAAGAAGGATTGGGTTGATTTTGACTACAATTTTTATTTTTGGGTTCTTTTACCTTCATGCACAAGGAAATAGATATTGGAAGTTGGAACGCATAGAAACAAATAGCAAAGAGGATGTTGCAGGTCAACTATCTCGAAAAGTTACCGGGGAGGTAGGAGATTTGGTTTATACCTATGACAACGGGAGTCATAGCAGGTTGGTTGTTAAAGGAACCTGGACAACTCTTCCAGGGATACTAAACCCCAAGGATGTAGTAACTTTCTCCGCAAATCTTAAAATCGAAGAATTTAAACCACCCAAACATCATTTCTCACCCCAAGTCTCATTGAGTTTTGTGTCCTGGTATTCAAATGGCTCAATTGAAGAAATGAAAGGGAATACGAGTTATTGTCAAAGCAATTTAATTGTTAAAGCAACTACAACGAACGACCCAAAGCTAAATATACCGGCAGTAAG
Organism: Bacteroidales bacterium UBA5536; assembly: GCA_002426795.1. Taxonomy (GTDB): domain Bacteria; phylum Bacteroidota; class Bacteroidia; order Bacteroidales; family F082; genus UBA5536. The sequence continues at coordinate 65,781 of DINQ01000003.1, read as the reverse complement.
CGAAACCGTGACCATAAAAGTACCCGAATCACCTGCTCAACTAAAAGGCGATGTATTCATTATTAAAGTCAGAATGGGATCCGGATCTGCCTACATCGATTATTACTATCTCTATAAATGGCAGTCGGGGCAGGCGCCTGATATAAATATTGAAAATAATCAGACTTCAGTATGGAAGTTAGAAGGTATCGAAACCAGAAGCAAAGAGGATGTTGCAGGTCAACTCTCTCGAAAAGTTACCGGGCAGGTGGGAGATTTGGTTTATACCTATGACAACGGGAGTCATAGCAGGTTAGTAGTGAAAGGAACCTGGACACCTCTTCCAGGGATACTCAACCCCAAGGACGAAGTAACTTTCTCCGCAAATCTTAAAATCGAAGAATTTAAACCACCCAAACACCATTTCTCACCCCAAGTCTCAATGAGTTTTGTGTCCTGGTACTCAAATGGCTCAATTGAAGAAATGAAAGGGAATACGAGTTATTGTCAAAGCAATTTAATTGTTAAAGCAACTACTACGAACGACCCAAAGCTAAATATACCGGCAGTAAGCGAAACCGTGACCATAAAAGTACCCGAATCACCCGCCAAACTAAAGGGCGATGTATTCATTATTAAAGTCAGAATGGGATCCGGATCTGCTTACATTGATTATTACTATCTCTATAAATGGCAGTCGGGTAATTGATCTGCAAAAGTTAAATATTTATGCATCAGACTGTAGAATGCTCAAACGAATATTCTATAGTTTTATGAAGACACAGCCCTGAAAATGAGAGCATAAAAGTTGCTTTTAATGTGTCAAACGTCATGGCGTCGCGTGTAGAAAATGTTGGCTTCTTGCGGAATTGTTTAATTTTATCGAAACGAAGCATTTGTATAGAAAATGACAACAAATAGCAAGCATCACGAGGTCTTAAAACGGGTTACCTCAAAGGGCGTTTTCCCTTACCAGTGGGCCTTTACACTTCTTTTGCCCATCAGAAATCTCATTTTTTCACCTCAGCAGTTGATCAAACGGATTGGATTAAAAGAAGATTACACGGTGTTAGAGCTTGGTCCGGGACCGGGCTATTTTAGCATACCAGTAGCCCGGAAATTAAAAACCGGAAAGCTTCATCTTGCCGACATCCAGCAAGAAATGTTAGACTATGCGAAAAAGAGATGCGATAAAAGAAAACTGACAAATATCGAATATCACTTGTGCAACGGGAAAACACTTGATTTTGAAGACCATGCCTTCGACATCATCTTTATGGTGACTGTAATTGGGGAAGTAGAAAATAAAGAGGATTACATCCGCGAATTTTACCGGATACTGAAGCCCAATGGAATTCTTTCGATAACTGAACTTGCCGGCGACCCAGATAAAATTACGGTTGACGAACTCAAAAGTATGATCGGAAAATATCCATTTTCTTTTCTCGAGCAATTTGGCAGCAACAAAAACTTCACACTCAACTTTACCAAATAAGCAGTGAAACTTCATACAAACCGTTTGAACGAGAATCGAAATGTAGTATTCCTATTGTGTTAAATAACCATGAAACAAGCACTCCTTATCCAAAGTATCCATCGGCAAAGTGTTTAATCAATAAACTGTAAAGTTATGAAATCGAAGAAGATAACACTACTCTCTTTTTTCATGTTCGCTTGCGTTTTCGGAATGGCACAAAATATAAAAACTGAGGTTTTCATCATCAGCACCATCCATGGGGCTCACAAAGTAAACCCAAATTATACCTATGATTCGCTTTTTGCCTTTATTGATAAGTTCAACCCAGACATCATCGGGGTCGAAATCAGAGCAGAAGACATCGACAGCACGGAGTCTTACCTGAAAAACAATTACCCTTATGAGATGTACGTCTGCCGCGACAGATATCCTTCAAAGAGCGTGATGGGCTTCGACTGGTTGGGCGATGAACTGGCTGGCAAGGCTATACCTAAAAACTACTGGAAAGAAAAAAGTCCTGTTAAACTACTACAAAAGCAGCTGGCGGCAGACAGTGCTATGCTTAAAAAAATGGCAGTTTTGGATATTGTGTCCGAAGAAAAAGATCGTTTGGCCCTCACCGCCTCACTGCGCGAGTTGAATGATGGAAGATACGATTTGATCAACCGTATCTATTATGAGCAACTGAAGTTTCTGTTAAACGACACAGCATACAAGCTGCTGTCTGATTTCTATTCTCAAAGAGACGAGTCGATTGCCCAACATATTCTGGAAATCATTGAAAGCAATGCCGGCAAAAAAATGATTTTTCTATTGGGTGCTGATCACAGAGACCATACATTGCGTCGGGTTTCATCCGGGTTGAAGACGACGATAATCTTGAATGATTTTGATTGAGACGAAGCTTTTATTGTGCATATCCTATTGCGTTTCTTTTGCATAAACAGAAGCGCATGTGGCAAAAGGCATAGTTGGCAAAAGGCATAGGCAAACTCAAGGCTTCATTCAAAAAGTGCTTTCACACAGATCCTTTGACACCACCTAATTCACCTCTGTTGGGTAGCCTCTCTGCTCGAAAGACAGTCCATAGTTCCTGAAATTATTTTAAAATTTAATATCCTCAATTTCAATCATTTGACTTCGTTGTGAACTTTGCGTATCTTTACCAAAACCAAAAAGTCGCCTGGTGTGAAGTCAATAGCTACTTTTTTTCTACTGCTGTTTTCGGTTTTTCTGACAATCTCATGCGGAAAAGAGAAACTGAAAGAAGTGCGTTTTACCATTCCGGTTGAAGACAGGTGTGTTTTTGCTGAGGGTGATGTCTTACATTATCGTTGCAGCGATGGATCAACTGATACGGTTTTCGTGAACAAAGTTGAATTCAAAACCGAAACAGGAACCTATTCAGTTTGGGGAGCAGATATGCACAATTTTAGCACCCAGATTCAGGAAATACGAATTGAAGCGTCAAACGACAATTGGATCTATGGGGATATTGAGTCTAGCTGTTTCATTATTCAATCGCTACCCAAATATGACGATTTAAACACCGAAAATTTCCCAAGATGTGCGCTGCTAAATGGTTGTGAACATGAAGGATCATTGATTTTAGCAGACAAACTGGCCGAAACCTACGGAATAGAAATGGATGGCAAAATCTTCGAAAAGGTCTATTATTTTTATCAAGGCGGCGCCAATGATGGTTTTGAGGTTTACTGGAACCTCAAATACGGTATTATACGCTTTGTAGGAAAATCAAATGGCACAAAACTAACCTGGCAACTTGAAATATAAATTTTTGAAAAACGCAATTCCAACTAAAAATCCAGAATAATTCCGTCTGTGCAATTTCAGTATTCATATCAATATCTGCCTTGTTTGGCAGCTTTGAGATATAGCACAAACTTGTCAATACCCCAAAAAATCCTGAAACAACTGTTGCACATAGGCTTTGCCTTCGCTGGTGATGCGTTGCGTTGAATCGGCAGGCAAGGTGTTCTGGTAGTAGCGGTCGAGTTGTTTGTTCCACACAAAATGGCCTTCTGGCGTCATGAAACCAAGCCCTTCGTTAAATTCAAAATAAGCGAAGGGCTTGTAGCATTTATTGAAAACATCTTTGCTCCAGAAAAACTCCGCATGCCCCATGCCCAGTTGAGACATGAGGGTTGCCGGTATATCAGTATTGCCGCAGATGATGTCATTTTGCCTTCCACGTAAAGAGTCCTTTAGTGCCGGACCTGTGAGCAGCAAGGGGATTTTCCGGTATTCAAAGGTTTCTATCGGGTGGTTTCGGTAGGTATTGTGGCTATGATCAGCCACCAGAATAAACAAGGTGCTGTCGTACCACGGCTGCTCTTTGGCAGTTGCAAAAAAACCGGCAAGCGCCTCATCGGTATAATGCGCTGAGTTAACAAAGTCTTTCTCCAATTTAGGCCATTGTATGGGGTGCTCACCCGGAAAATCATAGGGCGAATGTGAGCTCAGCGTAAAAACCGTACTAAAAAAAGGCTGTGGCAATTTATTCAGTTCCCGGGCATACCAGGGCAGCATATAAGTATCGTGAACGCCCAGTTTACCGCGCGGCAGATCCTCATCAATGTCTTTTCCTTCAACAATTTTATCAAACTGGTTATAGACCAGAAAGGATAGAATATTTCCGTAGATAAGCTGCCCGCCAAAGAAAAAACTGGTATTATATCCACTGGAATTCAATCGCCTGACCATGCTTGGCAAAGCTGCATATTTCTCCGGATGATTGGTGATGGTGGTAATAGGCAATCCAGGTAAACCAGCAAAGATTGAACCGATGGCCTGCTGCGAACGGTTGCCGCTGGCATAGAAATTCGTAAACAACAGCCCTTCTTTTTCCAACGCGTGAAAATTCGGTGTGATGCCCGGTTCTCCACCCAACGATTCAATCAGGTCGCCCGACCAGCTTTCGAGCAAAACAATCACCACATTGGGTCGCTTAACCTTCAGAATGGAAACAGTGCTGTCGCAATTGGTTTCATGTAGCTTCTTTACTAAATCCTGAGCGGTTTCGTCCGGCATGCTTTTAAAGGGATTCTCTTTGGTGAGGTTACGTGAGTCAAGCGTGCTCACCAGAATATTATAACCTGGATTTACGGCAGCCAGGTTGAGGATATTATGCTGACTAAAATAGGCAGCACTTGTGGTGATTGGAATTTCCTGCAGACCTCCCCTACTGGCTAAAAACAACAAAGGAACAGTCAGTATAATAAGATAAGCCGCTACAATCCGTTTGATATTGCTCAGCTGAATATTGGGCTGAACAAATTTTCGGTAAACATAATTTGCCAGTAGCGAAATCCCAATCCAACCCACGATGAGCATGAAAAAAGTAGCTGTTGAAGCCGAATCGAAGATTTCTTTTGGGTGACTCAAATAGGTGAGCGCCTTGTAGGAGAGTTTGGTTTTCCATTCGGTATAAAGACCTGTTTCGGCGAAAACAACCAGCACATAAAAGAGGATAAAAACAAAGGAATAAAAGCGAATCAGCTTCAAAGGCCACTGGCGGCGGACCAACACGGCCACAACCAATAAGAGCATGGGCAGCATCAAAACATAGGATGCCGTAGCCAGGTCGAGTGCAAAGGCGTGGTAAAAACTTTGCAGGCTCTCACCAAAACCGATGCCGTCCTGCTGCAGAAGCGGAACATAAACCAGCAAAAAAACTGCACGGAGCAATGCAAACAACAACAACCAGAACAAAAGCATCCGGCCCAGAAGAAACAGAAGAGTTTTCATGAAGTGATTTCTGGCGCAAAAATACAATTATCCATCAAACGCCACTTTCAATACCTCAACCTTGAAAAATTCGGTTGGAAAGTCCGGCCTGTTAGCCAGCCATTCTTGCGATTATTGCTAAATTTGCAGACAATAGAAGCTTAACAAAAAAGCACCATGACGATTCAACAACGATTGGAGGCCGTTCGGGCGCAGATCCCACACCATGTGCAGCTGGTTGCCGTATCTAAAACCATGCCCGAAGCCGATTTATTGCAGGCTTACGAGGCCGGACAACGGGTTTTTGGCGAGAACAAGGCACAGGAACTCAGCCGCAAAAGCGAAAACCTTCCGGACGACATTCAGTGGCATTTCATTGGCCATCTGCAAACCAACAAGGTGAAATATATTGCACCTTCGGTACACATGATCGAATCGGTCGACAGCCTGAAGCTACTGAAAGAAATCAATAAACAGGCCGCAAAGACGAACCGGAATATCAGTTGCCTGCTCCAGTTTCATATTGCCGAAGAAGACACCAAATTTGGGCTCGACAGAGCAGAAGCAGCCGAATTGCTTGGTGATTCTGAGTTCAATTCACTCAGCAAAATCCGTATCTGTGGTGTGATGGGCATGGCAACTTATACAGAAGATGCCGAACAAATCAGGCGGGAATTTCGTTTTTTGAAATCCATCTTCGATTGGCTCAAATCATCCTATTTTGCGCATGATACCTCATTCAAAGAAATCTCGATGGGCATGTCTGGTGATTTTCCGATTGCCATCGAAGAGGGTGCCACAATTGTCAGGGTAGGCAGTCTGATCTTTGGCGAGCGCAATTACAACAAATCCTGATTAAAGTCTTTCTTCCTTCAAAAACTCAACCATGCTGACCTATATTTTGTTTGTTGCCGGCTTTGCCGCTTTGATTCTGGGTGCCAACTGGCTGGTAAACGGTGCTGTTTCGCTGGGCATTCGAGCCAATTTATCACCATTGGTCATAGGACTTACGGTTGTTGCTTTCGGCACTTCCTTGCCCGAATTGGTGATCAATGTGTTTGCCTCGCTCAAAGGGAGTTCTGATCTGGCCATTGGGAATGTATTGGGCAGCAACATCATGAATATCTTCCTGATTTTGGGCGTATCGGCTGTTATCCTGCCTTTTAGCGTGGATCGCGATTCGATTTACCGCGATATTCCTGTCGGTTTGTTTGCAGCCCTCGTGCTTATTCTCATGGCGAATGGCTATTTTCTGGGGTACGAAAGTAAAATTGGCTCTTTCGAAGGTGTAATATTATTGGCATTTTTTGGCATTTATTTGTGGTATACCCTCCGAAGCGGTAAGCCAATAGCCGATGAAAGTGAGATTGAACAGCAGCTGCCAGATAGTTGGCTAAAAACGATCTTTTTGATACTGATCGGGTTAGTAGGACTTTATTTTGGTGGTGAATGGGTTTCGGAAGGAGCTATGGCTGTTGCCAGGGAGTTTGGCATCAGCGAAACTGCCGTGGGCTTAACCATTATTGCTGCCGCTACTTCACTGCCCGAGCTGGTCACAGCCATAGTAGCCGCCTTAAAAAAGAATGTCGGCATTGTGATGGGTAACGTTCTGGGCAGCAACATCATCAATATTTTTGTTGTATTGGGCGTTAGCGCGATCATACACCCGCTCGAAATTAAAGGCAGCCTCAACATCGAAATGGGCATGGTAGTCGCTGCCAACCTGGCTCTGGTTGCCCTGATATTTATCGGTAAAGGATTGCGAATCAATCGCACAGAAGGAATTTTACTGCTGCTGGCCTATTCAGCTTTTATTTATATTTCGCTTAACCAATAATTATTGATCTAAGGCGCAACATAATTCAGTGGGGCATCCGGGCCAATCGGCAGACCAAATATCATCCAAAGTACCAGCAACAGCGTCCAGATAATGGTGAATGCAACCGTGTAAGGCAGCATGGTTGAAATAATGGTTCCAATTCCGGCCTTCTTGTCATATTTCTGCATAAAGGCCACAATCAGTGCAAAATAAGACATCATCGGCGAAATGATGTTTGTCACCGAGTCACCAATGCGGTAGACAACCTGTGTAAGTTCCGGACTGTAGCCCAACAACATAAACATGGGTATAAACACTGGCGCCATAATGGTCCATTTTGCCGACGCACTCCCCATTACCATATTGATCATGGCAGTCAGAATGATGAAACCAATCATGAGCGGAATTGAACCCAGCCCGGCGGTTTGTAAAACACTTGCGCCTTCAATAGCGAAAATCAAACCGAGATTGGTCCATTTGAAGTAAGCCACAAACTGGGCCGCGAAAAACACCAACACGATATAAACGCCAAGGGTTTCCATCGATTTGCCCATGCCTTTCATTACATCCGAGTCGTTTTTAAAAGTCCCGGCTCCAATACCATAGGCAATCCCCATAAGCGCCGAAGTGATGAAAAGAATCGCCACGATACCATCCATAAAAGGTGAATGCAGCAGACTTCCTGTTTCTGCATCGCGCAGGAAACCATTGGCCGGAATAGTGCCCCACAACATAATGGCAGTCAACACCAAAGCAGTTACAACAGCATACCTGAGTCCCTTTTTCTCGGCTTTGTCCAGTTTCTTGATTTCTTCACGTTGCTCCTCCCCTGTGTACGCACCCAGCCGAGGCTCGACAACCTTATCGGTCACCCAGGTTCCGGCGGCTGCAATAAAAAAGGTAGAAACAAACATGAAATAATAGTTGGCAGCCGGATTGACCATATAGTTTGGATCGATGATCTGGGCAGCTTCCTGCGAAAGGCCTGACAGGAGCGGATCGATGGTTCCCAATAACAAGTTCGCACTGTAACCACCCGAAACACCGGCAAAGGCAGCTGCCATGCCTGCGATAGGGTGACGCCCAACAGCCAGAAAAATAATCGCACTCAGCGGCACCAGGAGCACATAGCCCACCTCGCTGGCCGTGTTCGATAAAATACCGGCAAAAACAACCACAAAGGTCAGGATTCGCCTGGGCGAAGACAGCACCATCAAACGCAAAGCCGTGCCAATCAATCCTGAACCTTCTGCAATTCCGATACCCAGCATTGCCACCAGCACCACGCCCAGCGGCGCAAATCCGGTAAAGTTAGAAACCATTTCGGTGAGTATCCGGTGCAAACCTTCAACAGAAATCAGGTTGACAGGCTGAATCAGCTCGCCTGTACCCGGATGCACTACTTCAAGGTGAAATTGTGCGGCGACCCAGGACAATACCAGCGCAAGGCCGGCAAAAATGGCAAAGAGCGTAGCTGGATGAGGCAAGGCGTTCCCGACCCGTTCTACAGTATGTAAAAATCGATCAATAAATCCCTTGCGTTTTTCCGTTTGAGTAGTCATAAAATGGCTATTGTTGGTTGTTGTTGCTGACAAAAAAAAGATGCCCAATTGTAAGGCTGTTGCACAGGATCACATTTGTGGCATCGTAAAGTGCTGCAAACATAACAATTAAACGAGTAAATGGTTCTAAATAAATGTTAAGAAGCAAAACAGATCAGAACATTTATCGTTTCACAGCTTAAATTCTTGGAGAGAACCCAAAGTTATTTATGGTTTTCACACACACTAATGCTTATTCACTTAGTTTTGCACACAATTCGAATCAATGAAAAAACTGCTTGTACTTCTTTCGGCCCTCGTTATGTTGCAGCAATATGCAGAAGCACAGCCAATCTGCAGCAATCAGCCATACAGCTTTGCGCAGGATGAGCAACTTCAATACGAAGTATCCTACAACTGGGGTATTCTATGGATCAATGCAGGTTTGGTCGATTTTAAGTCTTCGACAACCAAATATGGGAATGAAGATGCATATCATTTTATCAGTACGGCACGGTCCTACCGCAAATTCGACTGGCTGTTCAAGGTTCGCGACACTTTTGAAGTGGTGAGCCGGCAGTCGGATCTCCACCCGCTTTTTTTCGACCGAAGAACCTACGAAGGCAGTTTTAATATTTTCAACCAGTATCGTTTCGAACCAGGCAAAAATGTGGCGCACGCCCGCATGGAAGAAACCGGAAAGGCTTTGACTTTTGAGGATATTCCACTACCAGCCTGCACCTATGATGTGCTTACAGCCACTTATGTAGCACGTTCAATCAATTTCAACCGCTATAGCCCCGGCGATACCATTGGGGTGAGCATGTTGCTGGACGGGAAAGTTTTTACCTTACCGGTGATATTTAAAGGGAAGGAACGTATTGAAGACAAAAACAGCAGGCAATGGGATTGCCTGCTGTTTTCTGCTATTCTGGATGTGGGCACCATGTTCAGGGCCGGCGAAGAGTTGTTGGTTTATGTGAGTGACGACAACCAAAAAGTACCTGTTTTGATCGAAGCCAAAATCACAGTGGGCAGCATCAAAATCTACCTGATCGACCGACAATAATCCTAAATTTTAGTACTTCCTGATCGAAGATGCGCCCGAAGCGTCAGTAGTCAGCTTTTCAGGATTGCCTTTGTAGCGAACCGATGAGGCTCCACTGCATTCAATGCTCAGCGATTCGGTAGCCCACACCTCGGCTTCTGAAGCGCCACTACATTCAAAACTGAAATCTCTGGTCTCCAGATCGCCCAGTCTGAGTTTTGAGGCGCCGGAACATTCTGCAACCGCGCGGTCAACTTTACCTTTGAGAACCATTTTACTGGCTCCACTCAGGTCGAGCATCAACTTTGTGGCAGTCAGTTCCAGATCGACTTCGCTGGCACCTGAGCCACCAAATTCGAGCTGCTCGAATTGCAGCCTGTCGGTTGATTCAATCGATACGGCACCACTTACATCTATCGACTTCAAGTCTTTAAAGGTGAGATAGGCTTTCAGCGGGCCGCGTACGTTTTGCCAACCATCGACATATATTTTCAATGTATTGCCTACAACGCGGGTCACAATATCAGGCATTACTTCGCTATCAGCTTCAATCTGAAGCGCTTCGCTGCTTCCCTGGGTCATGGTCACTTCGAAAGCGCCACTCACTTCAATGGCATTGAAGTTTGACACATTACGACTTTCTTTTTTTACCTGTGCGAAAAGCGAGGACATTGCTGTGAACTGGATCAGCAGGGCGACAATTACCAACCGGCTGATTTGGAAAAGGGACTTTTTCATGTGTGTAGAATTTGTTTATGGGTTTTTATTGAATACTTATTTCTGAAAAGATTTGCTAATTGATTTCGAGTTCGCCTTGTTCCACATAAGCTTTGAGCAACTGTGCAGTTCCGTTGCTGTTACCTCCACGGTATCTGGCTGAAGTGATTTCGACTTCTTTCTGGTTAATTGAGAAGCGTTTGGGATAACTAAATCCTCCCATCTCTGTTGAAACATCAATTTGTTTGAAGTTGATTTCGTTTGAGTTGCGCACCTTGAACCCTCCAAAAGAAATGGAAGCATCGAGCAGTTGAAAATCCTTTCCAAGCTTTTCAACCGTGACGCCGCCATAGCTGGCCTCAGCCTTCAGTTCCAGATCGACAGTACCGATTTTGAGTGTCGAAAAGCTTCCGTTGTATTCAAGCTTTTGCAGGTTTTCAATATTCACTTCATCATATGAAGAACTGACTTCAGCACGTTCTGCACTTTCAATTTCGCAGTTCGAGAACTCCGAATGTAGCACCAGCAAGCCGTTTCCCTTACCAAGTTCGAAGCTACTATAGCTGATATCCACCCTGGCAGGCGAAAGCATTTCAACGGTAGCTTTTGAAAAATCGAGTTGTAACCTGATCTCACTTCCGTTGAGTTTTTTGGCATACATTGCGCCATAATCCAGGTCAATATCGGCATTTCCGGCTACCTCATCCAGGGCGATGTCGCCAAAGCTATGTTCAATCACCAGGTTGACATAAGACGGGAGCGCAATTTCATAATTCACTTCAAAAGAAGTCTCGCCCTTTTTATCCGGCATATTTCCAATATCGGTTTTAAGGATCACGCGATCTCCTTTTTGCTTCATGCTAATGCTGATGGCATCCAGTATTTTGTCGGCCAGGGCTTTGCTACCGACATTGGCGATTGCGGTAGCCTTTACATCAATCACGGCGCCTGTGGCGCGTACAAAGGTGAGTTTCCCAAAAGAGCTGTTTATGCTTAGGATGGTTCCTTCGGGCGCATCAAAGCTTTGGTGTTCGACACGGGTAAACTGGTCGTTTTTCTGCGCCATTGCGCTCACTGACCAACATAAAACTAAAAGAATGAGGATCTTTTTCATAACTGTTCGGGTATATAATTACGGGTATTTCTTGTCATAACGATCAATGTATTGAGGCTTTCCGACATCATTTGATAATTGCGGATGATGGCTGTTTTGAGTCTTGAATCACCACCAAGCTGTGCATACTGTGCACTCAAAAGCTTGTTCTTCTTTTCCAACTCCTCTACGCGTTTTAACGCTTCGGCTTTTTGGGCGGGATTCACCATCCCCCGGTCAGCCAGTTGATCAATCTGCTGCAGGTAATTGTTGGCCTGTGTTTGATAAAAGGCTTCTATCGTCGAGAGCTCAACAGCGCCCTTGGCTGGTGCAGCAGTTTCAGCTTGATCCTGAAAAAAAAGATAAACAGGAGTCAGGATGAGACCGAGCAAAAGCATGGCTGCCACCGCCAACATCGATCTGCTGATATTGCGTTTTTTGGCTTGTTTATCACGCGCATCAAGCCGGTTGATGAAACGTTCGAGGTGCCCGTTGTTGGGTTCATCTTCCTCATACAGCTTTCGATTGTTTCTGATATGATCTTCCAGGTTTTTCATTTCATTAGTCATTGACAGGATTCTTTATTATTCAATTATTTAGTAAAGGGAAAGCATGACGGCTCAGTTTTTCGAGCAAGACTTTGCGGGCTCGGCTGTAGCGCACGCGAACCGCGCCATAACTGATAGATAGAAAGTCTGCTATTTCTTCATGGTCAAGACCTTCGATCAATGAGAGAGAAAGCACAAGCCTGTGCTGATCAGGCAACTGGTAGAGCTGGTCTTTCACAAATTCAGCCTTGAGCAACACAAATTCAATCGACTCAGGTTCTGCCTCATCAGGTATCTCCGGAAGCTTTTCAGTAAATACTGGCATTCTTTTCTGTTTTCGAAGGTAGTCGAGTGCAAGATTGATGGCAATTTTCTTGAGCCAGCTGCCAAAAGGTGCTCGTCCATCATATTGGTCAAACTTTTGAAAAGCCGCAATAAAAGCCTCCTGCATCACATCCTCGGCATTGTCTTTGTCGCCTACTATTCGAAGGCATGTATTAAAAATAGCCTTGTAATAGCTTTGGTACAGTGCGCACTGTGCTTTTCTGCTGCCTTTGCGGCAAGCCTCTATCAATCGCATCTGTTCTTCAGTATTCATTTTGCTTTACTTACACTCAAAAGACGTATGTCATTTCAGAATGTTACAACTTTTGTTGTTTGACATAAAGAAAAACAATCAGTCAGATCAGTAATTTTTACTCGCTTTAGATACTGACAGCATAAATCTCACCCTACATTTAAAATCACCGAGGCAATTGGCATTGAGATAAAAAACCAAAACCGCCTCCTATTGTTGTACCTTTGTAGTGTATATTATACATGTAAAAATGTTCGAAAACCTAAATCAGCCCTATCCGTTCAACAACAATTTTAAGCATAATTTGCGAACTATTGCTTTTGTGTGTATGGGTTTTATGTTGATTTCGCTCTATTTCCAGCCTTTTGGCATCGATTTCATGGCTTCGGCCAGGAATGGCTATTTTATTCTGATTCTGGGTTTCATCAGCGGTATCATTTTCTTTTTCAATACACTGCTCCTGCCAGGCCTGTTTCCAAAACTATTTGATTCAACCAAATGGACGATTCGAAAAGAGCTGATCTGGAACACAGGCATGTTTGTTGCTTTGGCCACAGGATTTTTTGTGTTGGCTGTCCTTTTCAGACATGAAGGTGCCCAATCTATTTTGTTGTTTCAGGCTATAGCACTTGAACTCATGCCACTTGTTTTGTTTAACATCATGAACTACAACCATGTACTTAAACTCAAGCTTGGACATTTAATCGATACGGGCAGGCATTGGTTTGGAGATGAACACATTGCTCAACCGTTCGATGAGGAAAGCATGGTGAACCTGAAGTCAGAAAAAGGTGATGTATTCTACCACGATTCTATCAAAAACCTTATTCTTGTGCAATCGGCCAGCAACTATATTGAAGTTTATATGCGAAAAAGCGGGATTGTGCAGCGCAAGCTCATCCGACAGACGCTTCAGGCTATCGAGGAACAGCTTGCCGCCTATCCGGAAATCATCAAGAGTCACAGACGCTGTCTGGTCAATGTATCGCACCTGACACGGGTGGTCGGCAAATCCCCGTCTTATTGGCTCGAAGCCAAAGGAATCGATTTCCAAATTCTATTGTCACGGCAACGTGTAAGCCAATTCCGACAGATTCTTTCGGCACAATAAAACGACTTCAACCCCTTTTGGGGATCAACAGTCTTAACATTTCGTCCCTTCATCAGGATGATTCAGCCCTCAATTGCGCCATTCCAAACATTTCATGCTGTTAAACCCATTTTTCCTTAACCCGGCCTGTCGCGCTTTACTTTTGTCAACGGAGATGCTGTAGCAAGCAGGCTCAATGAGTCGGAAAAATCCGGTATTCGTAAACTAAAAGCAAGTGCGATGAAACCATTATTAATCGGTGATGTTAAAATAAATCTTCCCATTATTCAGGGAGGCATGGGTGTGGGGGTGTCTTTGTCGGGGCTGGCAGCAGCCGTTGCCAATGAGGGTGGTGTAGGTGTGATTTCGGCTGCAGGCCTGGGTATGATCCATAAAAGAAAAGGCAAAAGCTTTCTCGAAAACAGTGCTGATGGGCTTCGTCATGAGATCAGGCTGGCTCGCAAAAAGACGAAAGGTGTTATTGGCGTCAATATTATGGTGGCGCTCACCAACTATGCTGACCTAGTGCAAGTTTCGATTGAAGAAGGCGTCGACATGATCATTTCAGGAGCCGGTCTCCCACTCGATATACCAAAATACCTGACGAGCAAAAGCCGCACAAAACTGGTGCCCATTGTTTCTTCTGCCCGGGCAGCTGCCTTGATATGTAATAAATGGCAAACAAATTACAGCTACCTTCCGGATGCAATTGTGGTTGAAGGACCCAAAGCAGGTGGACATTTGGGGTTTAAACCGGCTCAGATTTTCGATGAACGATTTGCGCTCGAAAAGTTGATTCCCGAGGTAATTGAAGCAATTGAACCGTTTCAGAAAAACAGCAAACCCCTCCCTGTGATCGCTGCCGGAGGCATATTTACTGGTGCTGATATCTCTAAAATAATGGCTCTTGGCGCCGCAGCCGTTCAAATGGGTACACGCTTCGTAACGACGACTGAGTGCGACGCCTCAGCTGCATTCAAACAAGCATATCTTGATGCCAAAGCCGAAGATGTAAAAATCATTCAAAGTCCGGTCGGGCTGCCAGGCAGGGCCATCAGATCAAGTTTTCTGGATGATATGGAGGCCGGAAACAGACAGCCAAAAGCCTGTCCGGTCAATTGTATCCACACCTGCGATGTGCAAACGGCACCCTATTGCATCATGGCATCGCTCACATCGGCATTGCGTGGCAATTTCAATCGGGGATATGCTTTTGCAGGTAGTAATGTATGGCGCACTGACCGAATTGTTTCGGTAAAGGAACTTATGTTGAGCCTTCAGATGGAATATATGATTGAAAATTTGAAAGAGACTTTGCTTGCAGCACAGCAGCAACTTCAAAACAAGATACACAAACATGTCAACCTTGAAAAGTCATTGCAGCCAGCCTATATTATTGCTAAAAAGGTCAGACTGCTGGGCCAGGTTTTACGTCAGCCCTTGTTTCCGTTTGTTTAATGACTTTTATTTAGGCTGAAAGTAGAAATTTGCAGTGAACCGAAGTCTATTTTTGGTCTGTTTTTCGAAAGTAAATGTAAAAGGTCGACCCTTCACCAGGTTTGCTTTCAATGCGCAGTGTGGCATGATTCATGGCAATAAAATCTTTTACAATAATCAATCCCAGTCCTGTCCCTTTTTCGTTGTCGGTTCCGCTTGTTGAAGTAAATTCGGATTTATTCAGGATGGCATCCACTCCCTGCTGCGATATGCCTACTCCATTGTCACGTATACAAAGCATCAAATGATCTGTTTCGACTTTTGCTGACAAGTCAATTTTACCGCCTCCGGATGTGAACTTGATCGCGTTGTTTAGGATGTTCCGGATGATGGTTCGAATCATCGTTGTATCGCCCCATACACTTAGATTTGCCGGAAGCACATGTGTAAACTCAATGTGTTTCTTTTCGAGTCTGCTTTTCAAAAAAACACTTTCCTCTTCCACAACCTTATTCAAATCAACCTGCTCAGGATTGAATTTCATTTTGCCACGTTGGTTCATGGCCCATTGCAACAAATTCTCGAGTAAGCCATATGTATTGGTGGTTTGAGCATAAAGGCTTTCGAATATTTTAATACGTTCTTCCTCCGTAATGGAGTCAAATTCATCAATCAAAAATTTCAGAAAACCCATCATGCTGTTGAAAGGAGATCGCAAATCGTGCGCGATCAACGAAAACAACTTGTCTTTGGTAGCATTGGTTTCTTCGAGCTGTTTATTCTGCTGGATGATTTGATTATTCAGCTCGTGCAACTTCGAGTTGATCACCTTCATTCGTTTTCGGCTGCGGAAAATTACCATTGCCAAAAGGAGGGCCAGTATCAAGCCTGCTAGTATTGCAAAGCCCGTGATCCGCTGGTTACGAATGATACGGATGTTGTCCAGGTTTTCCTTTTTTAGAAACTTGTTTTCTGCATCTTTCTTTTGCGTCTCATATTTTGTTTGTAAATCATTAATAAACTGCTTGTTATACATTTGTTGCAAACTATCTTTAATAGACAAATGCAATTTGTGGTAAGCCAATGCCAGCTGGAAATTTCCTGATTTTTCTTCTGCCTCAGTCAGTTTTTCATAAATCGTCTCAATCATTTTCAGTTGCTGCATGGCCTGCGCCAGGTCAAGGGCGGTCAACAAATAATTTTTGGCTTTGGTGTTTTCGCCCAAACGAAGGTATAGCTCACCAATATTGAGACTATTAAGCATCACGCCAAAATCTAGTTTTTGCTGCCTGCATGTTTCGAGAGACGCCAAATAATATTGTTCAGCCCGCTGAAACTGCGACATATGCTTATACAGGTTCGCGAGGTTCATCTGGGCACGTGCAACATCCTGAAGTAGCTGGCCAGCAGCAGAAATTTCCAATGATTTCTTTAGTGCAGCTTCTGCACGGTCATACTCTTTTAATTCTTTATACGATGCGCCCAAATTGCCATAATTCATTGAAAGATTAAAGTTGTTTCCCAGCTTTTCGTTAATGGCAATAGCTTTTTGATAATAATCAATACTTTCTCTGAACTGTTTCAAATCATGGTTGATGATGCCAATATTGTTCATGGTTACAGCCTGATTTGCCAGATCCTGAGTTGCTTCAAAATACTTGAGTGCCTCCAGATATGCAAGATATGCTTCTTTCAATTTACCCTGGTCACTATAAACCATTCCAAGGTTGTTTTGGGCAGCTGCTGCATTAACAGCATCATTCTTCCGACGTGAATAAGCCAACATTTCGCCAAAGAAATAAGAAGCAGAATCGTAACTGTTCGTTTGATAAAATGCTCTCCCCAACTGATTGCAAACATCCAAAAAATGCGTACTATCTTTCGTGTGGTACATGATTTTTCTGGCTTCATTCAAATAAAGCATAGCTGAGTCTATCGCGCCAAGGCTCAGGTAGTTCGCACTCGTAACAAAAAGTGCCTGTATTTTTAGGCCTCCGTTTTGAAGGGTATTTGTCATCTGCAAAGCTTCCATTCCAATTTCTTTCCCCTGATATGGCTTCGAGCTGACCAAGTCCTCGGCTGTTTTAAGCATCAGGCTGATACTGTCTGATGAAGTTCCCGCTGCTGCCAGTTTGTGCTGATAGCTGATCATCAACGAATCCGCAGTATCCTGCCCCTGAGCCGTATTTAAAAAAAACAGCATTATGCAGATGGAAAGAAGCCATATCTGTATTTGAAATAATTTCATGCTTTCTGAGGCAAGATTTGGTTTTGAGTCAGTTGTCCTAGAACCTTAATTGTTAAACGTGGTTAAAGGTAGTAAATTCATGTGATCGATTGCAAGTGAAGTGATTTTTATAAAACTACTGCAGGAAACTGAACATTATTTATTCTCTTCTGTTCGCATAATCCGCATCTGCTGATCGTTTTGCATCAGGTTGCAATAAAAAAACTACCTTTGCCGGGCAAAATTTCTTGGCTATGGCATTGATACATTCTTTCGAAAAAAGTGGCAATTGGTTGTTCAGGCATCGGGGTGAATTGCCGGTGGTATTGTTTTTACTGGCCGCTCCTGTTGTTTATTATACCTCCACCGACTGGCTTGGCAGCCTTGGCCGCGAACTTGTAAGTTATATTGCCATTGCCCTAAGTACACTGGGATTTATCATTCGTGCCATCAGTATTGGCACCACGCCAAAAGGTACTTCGGGACGTAACACCAAAGAGGGACAAGTGGCCGAAAGCCTCAACACAAGCGGTATCTACAGCATGCTGCGCCACCCGCTTTACCTCGGGAACTATTTTATGTGGATTGGTATTGTCTTGTTTACGATGAACTTCGAATTTGTCGCGATCATTTCGCTGGCTTTCTGGCTGTATTACGAGCGCATTATGTTTGCTGAAGAACGCTTTCTGGAAAGGAAGTTTGGACAAAGCTACCTCGATTGGTCACTCACAACACCAGCTTTTATTCCTTCAATGAGAAATTACCAGAAAAACACCATTCCTTTTAGTTTGAAAAGTGTATTGCGGCGCGAATATTCAGGCGTTTTGGCTACTGTGCTCGGTTTTATGTTCATCGACCTGCTTCGCACCTACTTCCAGACCGGTAGCGTTAGCTGGCAGGCAACCTCTGTATATGTGTTTCTTGCCGCTGCTATAGTAGCACTCGTGTTGCGCAGCCTTAAACATTACACCAACCTACTCAAAGAAGAAGGCAGGTCGTAGTTTTGCACTCAAAGCATCCTACCTACTATAAGATCTTTTCAGGTTATTGAGCTTTTATTGGTCACCTTTTTCTCAATATAGTTTGAGTTTAACACCTTCAGCACACCCATATAATCCAGGTGGAAAGAAACCAGATCGCCAACTTTTATGGCTGTTTTGTTTTCACCCAGATCGATTGCCAGCATATCTGAACTGGCACCGGTGATTGTAAGTTCCTTCTTGATAGGGGTAAGATGCTGAGGATCTACATCCAGCAAACCTAAATCAAGTAAGGCACGGCAGGAAGTTTTTCCATAGTCAGCTTCATTTACTTCAAACTGTTCTCCAGCCACATTTGTACCCAGCTCGCCAATGGGAACGATGGGTTTTTCCATGAGTTCAACAATTTCCGCATAAAGCGTAAAGACATTGGACCTCATGCCTTTGATGGTTTTTCGGGTAACCAGGTTATTGCCAAAATAAAGCGTTTCGCCAATCCTGAAATGGTTGACGCCTGCAGGCATTTGCTTTTTGAGTAACAGCGGAATCGTTACTGAACTTCCCCCAGATACCCAGGGAATTTTGACATGAAAGGTAGCATCAATCAGTTGTTTGTAAAGGCTGAGCTGAATCAACTTATCGTGACTTGGCATCACACCGTTTAGGCAGTTTAGGTTTGTTCCAATCCCAACAATCTCAATGTTGGGAAGCTCAAAAATACTGCGATAGAAAGCAATCAGGTTCTCACCCAAAACGCCTTCGCGCAGATCGCCCATCTCGATCATTACGATGATTTTATGCGTTTTGCGTTGCCGGACCGCTTCATCCGAAATAAGCTTCAATGTTTCGTACTCCGTATTAAAACTCACATCAGCATATTTGACCAGACTTCTGATCGATCGTTTGGCAGGAGGTTTAATATATACAGTCTGGACTTCGGGATTGACTTTCTTGATCACTTTCAGGTTGCTGATTCTGCTGTCGTGAATTTCTCTGATTCCCATTTCTACCAGCTCCTTGATATAGATTTCGTTGCCACATAAAAGTTTCGAAACAACACCCCAATGAATCTGGTTAGATTGGAATAGCTTGTTAAGAAAATGGAAATTGTGCTGCAGTTTTTTTACATCCAGTTCTATATATGCCATTGTTATAGTATTAATTGGCGTTTAATTCCCGCAGGAAGCCTTGTTAACAATTCGTAGTTGAGTTGGTTACTCAGTTCGCTGAACGAGGCCACACTTATGGCCATTTCGCCCTGCTGACCAATCAGTGTAACTTCTTCACCCAATGTAACTTTCTCGCTCAAGGTCGAAATATCGGCAATGAGCATGTTCATATTGATCATGCCAATTACGGCTACTCTTTGACCACCAATGAGCACCCGTCCGGCGTTAGAAAGAGAACGGCTGTACCCATGCGAGTAACCAGTCGGGATAATGGCGATTTGTTTGTCTTCAGTTGCCAGATAAGTAGTTCCGTAACTTACAAATTCGCCTTGTTTAACCGTTTTTATGGCCATTACATGGCTTTTCCAGCTGATAATCCGCTGAAGAGGATCGGTTTTTTTGCGGCGCCTGCTGATGTAGTGAATAAAGGTTTCTTTGCTGGGCCAATAGCCATATTGAAGAATCCCTACACGCACCATATCAAACTGGAAATCAGGATAGGTGATTGTTGCTGCCGAACTTGCTGCATGTAGCCTCAGCGGCCTAAGGCCTGCGGCCTCAAGTCTTTTCACCGTTTGTCTGAAACGTTTGATCTGTCGTTGAATGCGTACATGATTGGCAATGCTTTCGGCTCCGGCAAGGTGGGTGCACAAACCAGCCAAAACGAAAGATGTATCGTCCTCTTTGAGCAGAAAAACAACTTCATCGAGTTCTTTTTGGCTAAAACCCGTTCTGTTCATTCCTGTTTCTACTTCGAGATGGATCAATGCCTTTTTATTGAGTTGTCCTGCCACTTTAAGGCTTTTGGAAAGCCGATCAAGGTCAAAAACCCAGAAAGCAATATCGTTCTGGATCACCCATTCGAGCGCATCTTCCGCTATCCACCCCATAATCATCACTTCTGTTTCCGGTTTCTTGACATTACAGACGCGCTGTGCTTCGTCGACGCTGAAAACAGAAAAATGTGTGATGCCACAGCGCTCTGCAGCAGGCACATAAATCTCGATACCATGCCCATAGGCATTGCCTTTGATGACGGAAGAAACCAAAACGCCCTTGCGCACAAACTTTTGAATGAAGTTCAGGTTGTGCTCCAATGCATTGAAGCTTAATTCGATCACCGAAGGTGTTTCTATCATGACATTGTTTTAATGTTTTACCAGTCGGTACTCGAGGTACTTATTGGTAAATCCAATTTTTTCGTATAAGAAACGGGCCGGGTTGTTCGGTTCCACATGCAATGCAACATTGCCTTTAGCCAGATCGATGGCTTTCTTCATCAATTGTTTGCCAATACCCTGACCTCGCATTGAGGAGTCGACGGCGATATAAACCAGGATGTTTTCCGGAATATATTCTCCCATTCCTGTGCGGTTCACCACAACGGCCCCTGCCATTTTTTCGTCGACGCTGCCCACCAATACAAAACCTCCTACCACGGAAGTTTCTCCCAAAGAATAATCGATGGCTTTGGTGATGGCTTCTTTTGAATCGCCAAATTCTTCGAGATGATGGTGTAAAAAATCAACTACTTTTCTCTTTTCGAGGGTGCCCATGGACTGAAAACTGTCGTAAATCTGAATATTCATGAATTTTTATGATATATGGTTTAAAAATAATAAATGTAAATGCTGATACTAAGAGACCAAAAATATTGGCATCCAGGCCAAATGGAAGATGGGTATTGAGCAGCAACAAGGTCGTTGTTGTTCCGCCACCACCTATCATGGCAGCGATCGCGGCTTTTTCGCTCTTTATTCCCATAAAAACTGCTGCCACCAAAGGAACCAGAAGTCCGCTCACCATAAATGCGTAGGAATACAACATCAGGGTAAGCACACCGGTGAGCCGCATGGCAATGAAAACAGCCACAATACCCAAAAATAAGGTAAGCAGTTTAGAAAGCTGCATTTCAAGTTGCTGAGATAAGTTGGCTGGAAAAATACGCTTAAAGAGGTCGTGCATGAAATTGGAAGAAGACGCCATCAGACAACTGTCTGCCGTTGACAAAACAGCGGAGAAATAGGCCGACAACACCAGTCCCATGAGTCCGGCAGGCATGATCGTTCGCAAAAGCAAAGGCAATCCCATCTCGGCATCAATCGCACCAGCGGCACCAAAGCCCAGGGGAGCAAACATATCCTGCTGATAAGCCACGCGTGAAAGCATCCCCAATCCCACTCCCATGAATGCCATCAGGGGCCATTCGAAAAAACCAGCGATAAACCACGCCTTTTTCGCTTCAGTGACTGATTTACTTGCATAAATACGCTGATAAAGTGTCATACCCACAAACCAAATAGGCAAAATCGTAACAAGCCAGTTGACTGCCTGTTGCCAGCTAAGATTAGTGAAGGAAAAATAAGATGCTGGCAGCACCTGTTCAATAGCTGTCCACCCTCCTACTGAAATCCAGGCCAAGGGCAAGGCAAGGAAAATAAGGCCCGACATCAGCACAATCCACTGCACGGTGTCGGTATAAATTACAGCCTTGATTCCGCCCAAAACTGTGTAAACCACTGCAATGAAACCCATGATAATCAGAGCCATATTGAGGTTAAGATCGACAAAAGCTGCTGAAGCAAGTTTGGCACCTGCCAAAAGCTGCGAACTGGTGAAACCCAGGTAGCCGATGCCCGAAATCAATCCGGCAATCAAAGCAGCTTTGGGTCCAAAATAGTGCCGAAAGACTTCTGGAAAAGTGAAAAATTTCTTTTTGTCAGAAAGTTGTTTGATACGTGGGATCAGGAATACTGCACTCAGCCAGGCCCCCAACAAACCTGTAAACAACATCCATGAGCCTGCAATACCAATCATGAATCCCAGGCCACCCAGACCAATTGAAAAGCCGCCACCTACATCGGTAGCGACAACAGATAGTCCAATATGCCAACGACTCATACCACGGCCACCAACATAATAATCCTCGACACCAACATTTCTCAAATGAAAATAATACCCAACACCCAACATGCCAAGCATGTAGGCCAGGAAAATAATAAAATCAACAATTGTCATCCGTTATTTCGCTTTACAGGTATTTGAGACAATACTTACTGTAAAATCTCATTAATTCGACAATTGTTGAGGCTGAACGCGAATGATACCAATGTTTTCGAACTGGTGCCTGTTGAGCCATTGTAAAAGGGCGTCACTTTTTTGCACAGGAACCAACAGCTTGAGTTTTACCGATGGCTTGTTGTGGTATTTTTCGTTAAAGCTTTTACAAAAGCTATAAAGTCCCTCAACGGTCAGTGATTGCCTGGCAAGCACCTTATAAAAATAGGTGATTCCATTGTTTTCTGCTGACAGGTCAGGTTTTATAGATTGCTTATCTTCAGGCTTTTGAATTTTTATTTCAGACTGCTTCAGAGATGAATAAGGTCGGATATTGATAAAATTTTTGTGTTTCAGATAGGCACTAAAAGATGTTAGAATTTTCTGTTCCATGATCAAGTATTCGTCAGTTTTACGCAAATAGTTTCTACAGAAACAAAATTACAAAATTTTTCTGACATAACAGCTTAAACTCAGGATTTAGTCATCAAACAGCCTCTCCCTCCTCTGAAAAAGTTTTCAGGTCGTCCATCGTCATGAGCGGTGAGGCTGATTCATCTCCAAGTTCGAAACAGCTTACCAAAAGATCAAGCGATTCTTTGAGGGCCGTAAGTTGTTTTTCCGGCAAAGATGCAAGCTTGGCTGATAACTGCTGATGCATCAGCTCAGGCGAACGCTCAAGCAAATGCATGCCCGATGCAGTAAGACTCACAAGGCTTGTGCGTCGGTCTGTTGGTTTGGGCAGCCGGGCTACCAGATTTTTCTTTTCAAGTCGGCCAACAATACCCATTACCGTGCTTAAATTCAGGTTCAGGTATTGGGCAATTGCCGTAATAGTTGACTGGTAGTTGGTTTGTCCGTGCAAGAAATGCATGCACAACAATTGCGGAATACTGATGCCAAATTCCTTTTCAATGCGTTTGGATTCCAGGTTGACAGACCGGACAATCTTTCGCAGGTTGATCAAAACATCGGTGAAAATCATTATTAGGTTTTTATAGAAAGTTTTGATCGCAAAGGAAAGAAAAAATCGAGTAAATTCGCGCACTGAATAGTCGGGATGAAAAAAAGCACGTTTATGGTTCATGGCAGCGCCTTGCTGGCCATGTTTTTTTGGGGCATTTCCTATATCTGGTCGAAACAGGTTTTTGAGCATCTGGCTCCGGCTACAACTGTGTTTTTCAGGTTGGTCATCTCGGTTCCATTTCTGTTTATCCTGGTAAAATTACTCAGACAACACGAACGCATACAGCGACAGCATTATCCCCTTATCATTTTGTCAGCAGTATTGAATCCTTTCCTCTATTTCATGGGTGAAAGTTTCGGACTCAACCTTGTTTCTCCGACCATCAGCGCGGTTATTATTGCTACTATACCCTTGTTTACGCCGGTTTTTGCCTTTGCTTTCCTGCGCGAACGCCTCAGCAAACTCAATGTTGCGGGCCTGTTTGTCTCATTTGTCGGCATCCTGGTGATGCTCCTGCAAAAAGATTTGTCATTCGCCGCTTCACCGCTTGGCATCCTGTATCTTTTTGGTGCTGTGATGGCTGCCGTTGTTTATGGACTTTTGCTCAAACGACTGACAACACTTTACCGCCCAACGACGATTGTTTTGGCTCAAAACTTTATTGGCCTGTTTTTCTTTTTGCCGGTTGTTTTGCTTTTCGAAAAGGATCAGTTTGCTGTTGATCACCTGCGAGCCAATGTGGTTGTTTCGCTGTTGATGTTGGGAGTTTTTGCCAGTTCGCTTGCCTTTGTCCTGTTTACAAATGCCGTCGGAAAAATTGGTATCACACGCAGCAACATCTACACGAATATGATTCCGGTATTCACCGCGTTTTTTAGTTTTACGCTTTTGGGCGAAAACATTACTTTTGACAAAATGATTGGGGTTGTATTGGTGATTGTTGGCGTGGCCATTTCTCAATACAAACCCAAACGTAGTTTGACCATTCAGGAATAACAACAATACGAAAGTTATGGTAAAAAAAGTTTTGGTTCTGGGAACAGGACTTGTCGGCCGCCCGATGGCGCTCGATCTGGCAAATGATCCACATTTGGAAGTAGGCGTGGCCGATTATTCTGCGACCGCCCTGCAGCCTTTTGCTGCCGAGAATATCCGGACACATCAGGCTGATCTCACCGACCCTACAGCTTTAACACTTTTAATCGGACAGTACGATTTGTTTATCAATGCAGTGCCCGGTGCCATTGGTTTTGGCGTTTTGAAACAGCTTGCTGCAAGCGGAAAAAAGATAGTGGACATTGCCTTTTATCCTGAAAACCCATTTGATCTTCAAGATATTGCCCAATCATCGGGTAGCGTTGTTGTATGCGATATGGGCGTCGCACCCGGAATGAGTCACCTGCTCAGTGGTTATGCGGCCTCAAAACTCAGTCATACGCACAAGATACTGATTTACGTCGGTGGATTACCCGTTGTAAGGACTTTACCATGGGAATACAAAGCTGTATTCTCTCCTTCGGATGTCATTGAGGAATACACCCGTGTGGCCCGTCTTGTCGAAAACGGCCGCATGGTTGAGAAGGAAGCCCTTTCGGAGAGTGAAATGATCGACTTTGAAGGAATTGGAACGCTGGAAGCGTTTAACAGCGACGGATTGCGTTCGTTGGTCACAACCCTCAATGCTGACTACATGGCCGAAAAAACCCTTCGTTATCCGGGTCATATCGACAAAATCAAGTTATTGAAACAGATAGGATTCTTCGATGAAAAGCCGGTTATTCTGGATGGCAAATCAGTTATTCCACTCGAGTTTACCAAGAAATTGCTTTTCAACGACTGGAAATTACAAACAGCAGAGGAAGACCTGACCGTGATGCGCATCATCGTTGAAGGTATTGACGCAACGCACACCAAAAAACGCTACAGCTTCGATTTGACAGATTATTACGATGCCAAATCAGGCATCCATTCCATGGCCCGCACCACAGGCTATGCTGCGACAGCTGTGCTTCGTTTGCTCGCCAAGGGATTATGGACTGAACCCGGCATTCATTTGCCCGAAATGTTGGGAAAATCGGAAGAAACAGTGGCATTCATCTTGAAAAGGCTTGAGGAAAGAGGTATTGTTTACCACCAAAAAAAGGAAATTCTGGCATGATAACCAGCAAGACCAATCCGAAAATCAAAAATATTGTCCACCTGCAAAAGGCATCTGAAAGACAAAATCAGGGCTTGATTGTGATTGAGGGCAGGCGTGAAATTGAACGCGCCATTGCTTCAGGATTTGAAGTGGAAACACTTTTTGTTTGTGTTGAAATCGCTGGTCAGCATAAGCTGCCAACTGCAAAATATATTGAGGAAGTTTCTGTTGAGGTATTCGAGAAGATTACATACCGCGGAAACAGTGACGGATTACTGGCTTTGGCCCGGCCAGTTTACCATCAACTTGAGAAGCTGAAATACAAGCCCAATCCACTCTTTGTCGTATTGGAATCAGTGGAAAAACCAGGTAATCTGGGAGCCGTTTTACGCACTGCTGATGCAGCAGGCATTGATGCCGTTATCGTGTGCGACCCCCGCACCGACATCTACAACCCCAATGCTATCCGGTCAAGCATTGGCTGTGTTTTCAGTGTGCCTGTTGTAGCCTGTTCTTCCACTGAATGCATCAACTGGCTGCGATCGAATAACATACAGATTTTATGTACTTATCTTCAGGCTTCTGTGAACTATCTCAAAGCAGATTATACACAGCCCACAGCCATTGTAATGGGCACCGAAGCCACCGGACTGTCCGAAGAGTGGGTCAATGCTTCGGATCAGAATATCATCATCCCCATGCGTGGTATAGCCGATAGCCTGAATGTGGCCGCTACCACTGCCATTGTTGTTTTTGAAGCAATTAGACAGCGGTGTTGAGGTGAAAAAGTTAGGAGTCCGAAGTCCGAAGACCGAAGCTACCCAACACGCGGAAAACAATCGCAAATGAAAACTCCGTGAAACTCTGTGAATCAACTCTGTGCACTCTGTCGTGAAAACGTCTGAAGTCCGAAGACCGCAGTCCGATGCATAATAAAATTGAAAAAAGGATTCTCTTTTTGGTTGAAAAAGCAAAATTTTCTATTTTTACTACACCAAACAATCAAGCAAACATGTCACGCACCTGTCTATCCTGCGGTGAGCCACTTTTCGGACGCTCCGACAAGAAATTCTGTAATGACTCTTGCCGAAACAATTATCATCACCAGCAAAACCATGAGCAAACCAACCTGATGCGCAACATCAACAATGCCCTCAGACGCAACCGAGCCCTGCTCAAACAACTCAATCCTGACGGCAAAACCAAAGTCAGAAAATCGCAACTTGAGAAACTGGGATTCAACTTCAAATATTTCACGAGCATTTATACAACCCGTGACAACCGGGTGTATTATTTTGTGTATGATCAGGGCTACCTACCCCTTGAGAATGATTACTTTGCGTTGGTCGAAAATGCCGACATTTAGTCTTCGGTTTCAATCTGCATGCGGTCAAAAGCCAAAGCCATGCCTTCGGGAAGCTCGGCCTGCACATCGGCATGCTTTCCCATCAAATGAGAGATGTGCGTAAACCAGGTCTTTCGGGCTCCTATTTGCCGGGCGGCTTCAATGGCTTCTGCCAGATTGAAATGCGACAGGTGATGTTCTTTCCGCAGCGCATCAATTACCAGCAATTCAACTCCTTTTAACAATTGCATGCTTTCAGGTGGAATATGATTCAGGTCGGTGAGGTATGCAAAGCGGCCAAAGCGAAATGCAAAAACCTTGAGATACCTATGCATCACCTGAATCGGTTGAATATGGATATCTCCAACCGAGAATGGCTTCAGTGTTAAGTCTATCAGCTGAATCTCAGGCACTCCCGGATACTTCTTGTCGGCAAAAGCGTAAGCAAACTCTCTTTCAATTTCTTCCTGGTCGTGTTTGCTGGCATAAACCTTCATCGGTCGTTTCAATAAATAATTGAATGACCGCACATCATCAAGGCCGGCAATATGATCTTTGTGTGTATGCGTAATCAGGATGGCATCCACCTTCCTGACGTCTTCGCGCAGCATCTGCTCCCTGAAATCCGGACCGGTATCTACAACAACACAAGTCGTTTTGGTTTCTACCATAATTGACGAACGCAGTCGTTTGTCCAGCGGGTCGGTTGACATACAAACAGGACATTGGCAGGCAATCACCGGCACACCTTGAGAGGTGCCACTCCCTAAAATTGTAATCCGCAATTTTTTTATTGCAAAGTAAACCATTATTCAGGTGTATCGCAATGCTGATACTGAAATTAACGACCGCTCAGGAATAGCAAAGTAGTTATCCGTTTATTAAATTGGCTGTTGCAGACCTCTTTGAAGTATCCTGTAAAATATTCAGGCCACAGGCGCGTTTCTTCAGGCAAAAAACGTACTTTTACCGCCATAAAAAGGCTGCATCCGATAGGCAACATGATAAAACAGTATTTTCTGAACAGATTGGTTCGCAAAGCGCTTAAAACGCCCCAAAAATCAGTGATGCCAGTGATTGACAGCGATTTTACTATCGTACTGTTGACGGCTGACCAAAAAGAAACAGGCTGCCAGCAGATGATCCATGATGCTCAAAGTGTATTCCCAAAGGCAAAAGTCTACTTGATCAATCTCACCAAAGCAAAACTACCGAAAGACGGAAAGCTGTCCGGCAATTGGATTTCAAAAAAAACATTCAGCCTGTTTGGTCAATTGCCCTCGCCTTTGCAAAAAGAGTTGCAGGAAAAAAAATGTAATCTGCTGTTATTTACAGGCGAGCAGGCAGATGTATTTATAAGGCATCTTGCCCTTACGGTCGGTGCTCAATTCAGAGCAAGCTTTGCTCTGGAAGACGATCCTGTCTTTCAGTTGCAGCTACATGCCGACCCAAAGCTACCTCTGAAAGATCGCCTGAAACAACTTGAACAATACCTCAAATTATTGAAAGGAAATTCATGATGCACAAACAGATAAAAGGAACAGGTGTTGCCCTGATCACACCATTCATGCAAGACTTTTCAGTTGACACAATTGCACTGACCCGGCTTGTAGAAGACGTTACCAAAGGTGGTGTTGATTTTCTTGTGGCACTTGGAACCACCAGCGAGGCGCCAACCCTAAACGCCGGGGAAAAGGATTTAGTTGTGCAAACTATTCTCCAGGCCAATGCTGGCAAATTGCCAGTGGTGTTGGGAATGGGAGGTAACAATACTGCTGCCATTTTGCAACAAATTAGCCAGCAGGATTTTACAGGCATCGATGCCATACTTTCAGTTGTGCCCTATTACAATAAACCTTCGCAGGCTGGCATGATTGCGCACTTTGAGGCCATTGCCAATGCATCACCAGTACCAGTGGTTCTGTACAATGTACCGGGTCGCACAGGAGCAAACCTGAAAGCAGCTGCCTGCTTGCATCTTGCCAAACATCAAAACATTATTGCTGTCAAAGAAGCTTCGGGCGATCTCAATCAGATTATGGAAATACTGCGCGACAAACCCGACAACTTTTGCGTTTTGTCGGGCGATGATGCGATCACCATGCCATTGATTGCCCTTGGTGCCGAAGGCGTCATTTCTGTAGCTGCAAATGCCTGGCCCCGCGATTTCAGCCAGATGGTCAGGTGGCAAATGGAAGGTAAAACTACTGAAGCCAGAAAGCTACATTATCAGATGCTTGCACTCACAGGCTTGCTATTTGCTGATGGCAATCCGGCTGGGGTAAAAGCTTTGATGGCCTATCGTGCCTTGTGCGAAGAGGTGGTCCGCCTGCCGCTGGTACCCGTGCAAAAACCGATACGCGAACAGCTGATTCAAGAGTGGAACCAAAACAAAATTGTTTAATATCAAAACCATAAAAAACGGATGAATATTTTTAGAAAATGGTTGATCGTAGCCATCTGCATGCTGACAGTGACAGCTGCTTCGGCCCAGCAACAATCGCTTGAAGAACTTTATGCCAATCGCCCTGAGGTGTATTTCAGCCTGCCAGTCGACGGTGTAAAAGAAGTGGCCACCCTTAACCAAATGGTTTCGGTTGACCGTTTTGAAAACGGAATGGTAACAGCTTATGCCAACAAGGCTCAATTTGCAAAACTGCTGGATGCTGGTTACCAGCCAAGCTTGTTGCTGCCTCCATCGATGCAGTACGAGTTGGAAATGATTGATGCTGAGGCTGCAAGAAGCGCGATGGAATGGGACACCTACCCTACTTATCAGGCTTATGTGCAGATGATGAATGACTTTCAGACCAATCATCCGGACCATTGTGAACTGATCAGTATAGCCACTTTGGCCAGCGGAAGACAATTGCTGATCGCCCGCATCAACAATGGCACACCTGAAGGGAAACCCAAATTTTTATATACTTCTACCATGCACGGTGACGAAGTAACAGGTTATGTATTGATGCTGCGTCTTATCGATTATTTCCTCAACAATTACGGAACAGACCCTCGTGTAACCTATATCATGGACAATGTGGATTTGTATATCAACCCGAACGCCAATCCCGATGGCACCTACCATTCAGGCGACAACACCGTTTCAGGTGCTACACGCGGCAATGCCAATGGAATAGACCTCAACAGAAACTATGCAGATCCACAGGACGGTCCACATCCAGATGGAAATCCCTGGCAACCTGAAACCATCGCCTTCATGGATTTTGCTCAAAGTGTGCCTTTTACGATGTCGGCCAACTTTCATGGTGGCGCCGAAGTAGTGAACTACCCCTGGGACACCTGGCCGCGATTGCATGCAGACAATGCCTGGTGGATTCTGATCAGCCGCCAATTTGCTGATTCGGCGCAATATTATAGTCCTCAAGGCTATTTAACCGACCTCAACAATGGCATTACCAACGGTTACGCCTGGTACACCACCAACGGTTGCAGGCAGGATTATATGAATTATTTTGCCAATTGTCGGGAAGAAACCATTGAGATTTCTTCAGCCAAAACTCCGCCGGCCAATCAGTTGCCCAATTTCTGGAACTACCTTAAATCTTCCTTTTTAAGTCACATCGAGCAATCGACTTATGGTATTACCGGTATTATCACCGACTCGATCACAAATGAACCCATTGTTGCACAGGTTTTTGTGGAAAACCATGATGAAGACAACTCTTTTGTTTACAGTCAGTTACCCACTGGAAACTACCACAGACCTATCAAGGCAGGCACCTACACTATCACCTATTCGGCTGATGGTTATTACCCAAAATCATATACCCTGACAATTGGTGATGGTGAGACGCTTGCGCAGAACGTTGAGTTGGTTCCGGGAGTTTTGATTGCTGATTTCACGGCCAGTGCCTATGTGATTTCTAAAGGCGAAAGCATTGATTTTACGAGCACCTCCTTTGGCCAGAACATCGTAAGTTACGCATGGACTTTTGAAGGCGGAGAACCTGCTACCTCAACCGAAGAAAACCCGCAAAACATCACCTACAACGAAACCGGCGTTTTTGATGTTTCGCTCACCATAACCAACAGCGATGGTGGAAGCAGCACGGTTCTTCGGGAAGATCTGATTGAAGTGAACCTGACTTATCTCATCCAAAATGGCACTTTCAGCCTCTGTGAAGGTCTGTTTTATGATACAGGTGGCGCAACAAATGATTATGGCGATGGGCAAGACTACACCATGACTATCAGACCTAACCAGACGGAAGCACTGTCGCGCGTCAAGTTCCTCAGCTTCGCCCTGGAGGCCGATGCAAACTGTAGTTATGATTATCTGAAAATCTACGACGGTCCAAACACCATGTCTCCCCTGTTGGGCACCTGGTGTGGAAACAATTCACCTGGTGAAATTGTCGCTTCCAATCCCGAAGGCGCACTTACTTTCCGCTTCCACTCCGACGGCTCGGTTACAGCTGCAGGATGGGAAGCCGAACTGGGTTGCACCTCAACCGTTGACCTGAGCGAAAAAGAAATTTCCAATGTTCAAATATGGCCTAATCCTACAAGTTCCAGGACCATCCATCTAAGCACTGCACAGCCAATTACCGCTGTAAACATTGTTGATGTGACCGGCAACGAAGTTTTTGCAGGTGATTTTAGCAGCAAGACCTTACAACTTGACCTTAAACAATTGAAAGCTGGCGTTTACTTTATGCGTATTCAATCAGGCAACAATAGTTATTTAAGGAAGATGATTTTACAATAAAAGTTGTCAAAATAGATTTGAAAATGTTCCCGGCATTTGTTGGGAACATTTTTTTTTGAAAAAACTGAAGCTACCAAGACACATAAATGCCGTGTTGCATAACGAGGCGAGAGGCAACATATAAAACAGCAGCCGTGATAACAAGACCACGCATCAGCCTGATGCTTCTTGTATCATCTTCTTCAAATGTCAGGTTTTCAAGCTGGGTGGCGCGCACAAAGAAGAGAACCATCATCACGCCAAGAATGATCCACCCATATTTTTCATGAAATAAACCCTTGGGAATAAAGTAAATATAAACCAAAACCGAACCAATAAGATAGGGAACGATGACCTGGGCCATAATAAAGAAAGGCGCCATGCGCTCATTGAATTTCTCGAAATATGAATCAGCCGAAATGGCCATCAAACGCGGGGCAAAGAGCGCCATCATCAGCAAACCGAAAAAGCCAATCAGCGAAACCACCATCTTTGCTGTATCCGTCAGGTACATCCAGTTGAAAACATGGCCAATTCCTTCTGTCAGTAAATTTCCGAGCATCAGGCCACCAAAAAAATAGGTGGAAGCATGCATGGCCAGCCAAAAGAAGAAAATTTTCACCGGAATAGGATCGGCTACCAGTTGATAAAAGGCAAGCAAGGCAATCAGGCCAACAATCAACGTAAAGATATAACCTGCGCTAAAAATGGTTATAACAGCATCATGCGTCCACTGATAGGGCTCCACATGAAAGAAATAACTCCCATAATCAATTGAAATGGGATAATCATACATGCCAGCAGAAAGCAATAAGGTAAATTGGTTCAGGTAAAAAATGAACAAATAGGCCAACACAAAGGATGCCGTTGAGTTGGTGGCAATAATCCAGAAGTTTTTTCGGGTTAGCAGTTGGTTCATAGAAAAAAATGAGCCATTTCATACATGAAATGGCTCATCATTGTTAAAGGTTAAAGTCCCGCTATGGAAGCCATGTCGGTTGAATAAGCTTTTTGTTCCAGTTTATCCTTTACTTCCTTGAAAGCTTTGATGGTGTATGCAACATCGTCAAGCGTGTGAACCGCTGTAGGTATCAAACGCAGCAGAATAACTCCCTTAGGAACAACGGGATAGCTAACGATACTGCAGAAGATATTGTAATTTTCACGCAAATCAAAGGTGATTTGGGTAGCTTCACCCACTCCACCATACAACATAACAGGCGTAACTGGGCTTTCAGTGTTTCCAATATCAAGACCGGCCTCTTTCAAGCCATTTTGCAAGGCATTGACGATGGTCCACAGTTTTTGGCGGTGCTCTGGCTGCGAGCGCAACATATCAAGCCTCTTCAGTGCTCCGAGTACCATTGGCATGGGTAGTGATTTGGCAAAAATCTGCGAACGCATATTGTACATCAGGTATTTGATCACTTTGTGCTCACCGGCGATAAAACCACCAATTCCAGCCATCGACTTGGCAAATGTTCCAAAATACAAATCGACATCCTTTTGAACACCAAAATGCTCGTCGGTGCCGGCTCCGTTTGGACCCATGGTGCCAAATCCGTGTGCATCGTCTACCAATAACCGGAAGTTAAATTTCGACTTAAGCGCCACGATATCTTTGAGTTTACCCAGGTCGCCCGACATGCCGTAGACACCTTCTGTGATGACTAGAATACCGCCTCCAGTTTGTTCAGTCATTTTGGTTGCCCGGCGCAGCTGGATTTCCAGGTTTTCGATGTTGTTGTGCGGATATACGAATCGTTTTCCAAAATGCAGCCGCATTCCATCAAGGATGCACGCATGTGCTTCAGAATCATAAACAATAACGTCTTTACGGTCAACAATAGAGTCAATTACCGACACCATGCCCTGGTATCCATAGTTAAGCAAATAAGCTGACTCACGACCCACAAAGGCTGCAAGTTCGCGTTCAAGTTGCTCGTGATAGTTAGACTGTCCCGACATCATTCTGGCGCCCATTGGGTAAGCCATTCCATAAGCTGCGGCTGCTTCGGCATCAGCTTTACGAACTTCAGGATGATTGGCAAGACCCAGGTAGTTATTCAAACTCCAGATCAGGCGCTCTTTACCCTTGAAAATCATTTTGTTGCTGATGTCACCTTCAAGCTTTGGAAACATGAAATATCCCTCAGTCTGGTCGGCGTACTGGCCAAGTGGACCGAGATTTACTGTGCATTTATTGAAAATATCCACGTTAATAAGGTTTTTATGAGTGCGCAAAGGTACAAAAAATGTCTATTCAAGCTATTTTCGTCAGCATAGATTCTCAGCATTTATCACAGGATTATCAACAGAAACGACAAATATA
Organism: Bacteroidales bacterium UBA5536; assembly: GCA_002426795.1. GTDB lineage: Bacteria > Bacteroidota > Bacteroidia > Bacteroidales > F082 > UBA5536. The sequence goes on along the minus strand of DINQ01000003.1, from coordinate 31,780 downwards.
TATCATTGATTTGGTGAATGATAATCACTTTTGAAATCACAATATAGAGGCGCAAACTTAATTTTGGAATGCTTTGATGCTTAGTCTTACATGATTTGCCTGTTAATAAAATAAAAACAGCGGCTTAACGTTTACAACCGAAGCTAAAAATGTGTAATTTTGCGCCCATGCTAAAAAGACCGGTATTATTCATTGGAATCATCAGCATTTTCATGCTCGTGTCGTGTAGCAAATATCAAAAGATATTGAAAAGCACCGACAACGAAAAAAAATATGAAATAGCGATGGACTACTACGAGCGTAAGGATTACAACCGTGCGCTTGAATTGTTCGACCTGCTTCAGGCTGCCTATCGTGGCACCACCAAAGGCGAAGACATCAGCTATTATACAGCCTATTGCTATTACAACCTGGAAGACTATACCGTAGCCACTTATTACTTCAAACGCTATGCGCAAACTTACCCACTATCGTCCCGCGCTGAAGAGTGTCTTTTTATGAATGCTTATTGTTACTATCTTGATTCACCGCGTTATAGCCTTGACCAAAGTAATACGTATTCTGCGATTACTGAATTGCAGCTTTTCATCGATACTTATCCCAAAAGCAGCCGTGTGGCCGAAGCCAATGAACTGATTGACAACTTACGCAAAAAACTTGAGCTCAAAGACTACAATATCTGCGTGATGTATTACAGGATGGGAGATTATATGGCGGCCATCACTTCGTTTGAGAACCTGCTAAAGCATTACCCTGACACTGAGAGGCATGAAGAGGTTTTGCAATATATGGTGATGTCCTACTTCGAATTTGCCGAAAACAGCATCCCTCAAAAGAAACGTGAACGCTACGAAGCAGCTGTTGATGCCTACAACAACCTGCTGTATCTGTTTCCCGAAAGCGTCTATATTACCGACCTGAAAGGAATCAACGACAAGGCCCGCGAAAGATTAGAAATTTATCAATAACACATTATGGACTTTAAAAAAATCAAAACAGAAACAACTGCTGTTACACGGCAGAAAGATATGTTTTACGAAGGTACCGGAAACATTTACGAAACTACAGCCATCCTTGCAAAAAGAGCAAATCAGATTTCATCTGAACTCAAAGAAGAGCTGAACAAGAAAATCGCCGAATTCTCTACCGCTTCCGACAACCTGGAAGAAGTGTTTGAAAACAGGGAGCAGATTGAAATTGCAAAGTTCTACGAGCGCCTGCCAAAACCCACTTTGATTGCTGTACACGAGTTTCTGAACGATCAAATTTACTTCCGCAACCCACACAAGGAAAATTCAGATTTTTAACTTGTTGGTATGCTCGAAGGTAAAAAGATACTGATCGGAGTTACCGGAAGCATTGCGGCATATAAAATCCCAATGCTTGTTCGCTTGTTGAAAAAACAGGGAGCAGATGTTCAGTTGATCATGACGCCTTCGGCAAAAGATTTTGTTACACCCCTTACTTTGTCAACGCTCAGCAATAAACCCGTGCTGAGCAATGCATTCGACACGCATACAGGAGCATGGAACAGCCATGTAGAGCTAGGTATGTGGGCCGATCTGTTTTTGGTGGCCCCTGCTACGGCCAACACCTTATCGAAAATGTGTACAGGTCAGGCAGATAATTATCTGATGACAGTGTATCTGTCTGCGCGTTGTCCCGTTTTCTTTGCACCTGCCATGGATCTCGATATGTACAGGCACTCCTCTACCCAACAAAACATTACCCAGCTGCAACAGCGTGGCCATCATCTGATTGCGCCTACAAGCGGCGAGCTGGCCAGTGGACTTTGCGGTGAAGGCAGAATGGAAGAGCCCGAGCAGATTCTGGAAATCATCATGGCTCATTTTGCCAACCAACATCGTTTTAGAGGAACAAATGTACTTGTAACGGCGGGTCCAACCCACGAACCGATTGATCCGGTTCGGTTTATCGGCAATCACAGTTCAGGGCGCATGGGCATTGAAATTGCGCGTGCCTTTGCCCGACAGGGTGCCAAAGTAAAACTTGTTTTAGGTCCATCAGATATCAGGGTGGATGAAGCTGCCATTGAAGTCATCCCGGTTACCACAGCAGCAGAGATGTATGATGCTGCCATGGCTTTTTTTCCGCAAATGGATATTACGGTTATGAGCGCTGCCGTGGCCGACTATACACCAGCCTTACCTGCAGAAGTGAAAATTAAAAAAAACACTGAAGAGTTTGATCTGCAGCTCATTAAAACACGAGATATTCTAAAGGAGATGGGTCAGCAAAAACAAAAACACCAGTTTTTGGTTGGTTTTGCCCTCGAAACCAACAATGAACTGCAAAACGCCAGTGAGAAGCTACATACGAAAAACCTTGATCTGATCGTTCTTAACTCGTTGGCCAACCAGGGCGCCGGTTTTAAACATCAGACCAACCAAATCACCATCTTGTCGAAAAATGGTGAACAGTTTGACTTTGGTTTAAAACCTAAAAAAGAAGTAGCAGGCGATTTACTGGATGCCATCTTTAAACAGCGCAACAAAGAGTAAAGAACAAACTTTGAGGCATTTAGAAGTAGAAAGACATGAAAAAAGCCATACTGATCCTTTTTCTTTTCTCGGGTATACTGCTCAAATCCGGCATGTTGTCAGCGCAGGAGTTTTTGTGTGATATCCGTGTTACAGCCCCTACCATTGAAGGAACCGACCGGCGCGTTTTTGAAGCCTTGCAACAATCGCTTTACGATTTCATGAACAACCGCAAATGGTCGAATGTCAACATTAAAAATCCAGAAAGAATTGAGTGCTCCATCCTGCTTACGCTCAAAGAACGGGTTTCGTCGGATGAGTTCAAAGGAACTCTAAACGTTGTTTTGCGCAGGCCGGTTTACAAATCCTCCTACAACACCATCTTACTGAATTATGTTGACGAAAACTTTCAGTTTCGTTATATCGAATCACAGCCACTCGATTTTATCGAGAACACCTATTCTTCCAGCTTAACTTCAACCATAGCTTTCTACGCCTATATGTTCCTGGGTCTCGATTTCGACAGCTTCTCACTCTATGGCGGAGATCCCTTTTACCAGGCTGCTGAAGCCATTGTCAATGCAGCTCAAAATGCTCCTGAAAGAGGATGGAAAGCCTTCGATGGCAACAAAAACAGGTATTGGATTGTAGAAAATATGCGTAATCCGGCCTACAGACCATTGCGTCAGTTTTTATATGAATATCACCGCATGGGTCTCGACCTCATGTCAGAAAAACCTGATGAGGGCCGCGCTGCGATTGGAAACACACTTGGCTATCTCGAGCAGGTTTGGCGCGACCGGCCTGGTTTGCTGTTCCTGCAGCTGATTCTCGATGCCAAGCGCGACGAAATCATCAATATCTATTCACAAGGCAGTCCGCAGGAAAAAACCAAGGCGGTAAATACCATGCGAGAAATTGATCCTGCCAACGCTTCCAAGTACGAAAAGATTCTGGCCCCAAAATAGATTTTTCTGCGTCGGCAGATTGATTAATTTTGTAGCAAATCAGATTCGTACATGCTCCAAAAGCTTTTCATCTCGAATTATGCACTGATCGATTCACTTGAAATCGACTTTACCGAGGGCTTTACTGTGATTACCGGCGAAACCGGAGCAGGAAAATCTATCCTTTTAGGTGCGCTCGGCCTGGTATTGGGCAACAGAGCAGATGTTAGCGTGCTTTTCGATCAGGAAAAAAAATGCATCGTTGAAGCAAGCTTCCAGGTCGACCTGAATCAGATAAATGACTTTTTTGAACAGAACGAACTCGAAAAAGAAGAACACTGTCTCCTGCGTCGCGAGATCAGTCCGGCAGGAAAGTCCAGAGCTTTCATCAATGATACTCCGGTCAACCTGCAACAGATAAAAGAACTAGGCAGTCAACTGGTTGATATCCACTCACAGCACGATTCGCTGCTCCTTACCGACAATCAGTTTCAGCTTAGCCTGCTGGATGACCTGGCAGGACACACACTTTTATTAGCTGCTTATTCACAGCAATTTGAAGCCTTCAATAAGACCAAAAGGCGAGTTAAACAACTGGAAGAACAAGCAGCAGCCAACAGTCGCGAACTTGATTTTCTGACATTTCAACTGGAAGAATTTGAAAAGGCCCAATTGCAGGAAAACGAATACGAAGCTTTATCCATCAGGTTGAACGCGCTTTCGCACGCAGAAGAAATCAAATCGGCCTTGTTTCAATCGACGGAATTGTTGCAATCGGGCGATGCGAATATATTGGCAATGTGCCGCGATATGAAGCTTTTGGTTAACCGCATCAGACCCTATCTTCCACAAGCAAAAGAGCTTGCCGAACGCATCGAAAGCCTTCACATCGAGCTGAAAGATATTGCACAGGAAATCAGTCAACTCGAAAGTGAAAGCGAGTTTGATCCGGATGAGTTACAAGCTCTGCAGGAACGCGTTGACCTGATCAACCACCTGATGTTTAAACATCATTTGGATGATTATGAAAAATTGATCAGTCTGCAAAAAGCGTTGAAGGCGCAGCTGAATGAGATGGAGAACGTTGACGACGAGCTGATCGCTGCCCACGAAAGCCTTGCCGAGAGCAAAGCATTGTTGTCGGACACTGCTGATAAGCTGCACCAATCCAGATTGTCTGCCATTAAACCATTTCAGCAAAAAGTGAGCGAAATACTGGCCCAACTGGGTATGCCTTTCGGTCGTTTTGAAATTGAAGCCTTCCGCACAGATCAATTTCATTCCAAAGGCAACACATCGGTTAGATTCATGTTTTCGGCCAATAAAGGAGTAGCAGTCGCCGAGATTGCCAAAGTGGCTTCAGGAGGAGAATTATCGCGACTGATGCTGGCAGTTAAGAGTCTCGTTTCGTCGCACAGGTACATCCCTACTGTCATTTTCGATGAAATCGATACAGGGGTGTCGGGTGAAGTAGCCGCCAAAGTTGGACGAATTCTTCAAACCATGTCTGAAGAGGTACAAGTTATCAGCATCACACATCTGCCACAAATCGCAAGCCGGGCTGCCCAACATCTATTCGTTTATAAGGACGAACAGGCCGAACGCACCCGATCCTCGATGCGACTGTTAAATCAGGCAGAACGTACGCAGGAAATTGCTAAAATGATCAGCAATGATAGAGTCACCGACGAAGCCCTTTCGGCTGCCCGCGCCCTCCTGAGCCAGGAAAAGGAATGAGTTTTAACTGGCTCCTGGCATTTTTTTGTTTCGGTCAAACTCGTTAAAATACAGGCTTTCAGTATTTTCTGAAAATATTCAAAAATGAAAATATTTGTATCTTTGGCGCCTCAAAATGTAAAACGAAAATCATGGCATACAATCTCCTAAAAGGAAAAAAAGGAATCATCTTTGGAGCACTCGACAACAAATCGATTGCATGGAAAGTTGCGGAACTGGCGCATGAAGAAGGCGCTGTGTTTACGCTGAGTAACACGCCAACAGCATTGCGTTTTGGCGAGATTAACGAACTGGCCGAAAAATGCAACGCCACAGTTATCCCTGCCGATGCCACCTCTGTTGAAGACCTTACCAGGGTTATTGAGCAAAGCATGGAAATTTTGGGAGGCAAGGTAGATTTCATCCTTCACTCCATTGGTATGTCGCTCAACGTACGCAAAAAGCGTGTCTACAGCGATCTGGACTATAACTACCTGATGAAAACGCTTGATATCTCTGCCGTTTCTTTTCACAAAATGTTACAAACAGCTTATAAACTGGATGCCATCAACGAATGGGGTTCAGTCGTTGGATTGTCATACATTGCTGCACAGCGCACACTCTACGGATATAACGACATGGCCGATGCCAAGGCATTGCTCGAATCGGTTGCACGCAGTTTTGGCTATATCTATGGGCGTGAACGGAAGATCCGCGTGAACACCATTTCGCAGTCACCTACTTATACCACAGCCGGTAGCGGAGTGAAAGGAATTGACAGCCTGATGGATTTCACCGACCGGATGTCTCCTCTCGGGAATGCCACCGCAGATGAGTGTGCCAGCTATTGCATCACACTTTTCTCAGACCTTACTAAAAAGGTCACCATGCAAAACCTGTTTCATGATGGAGGTTTCTCCAGCATGGGGATGAGCTGGAAAGCCATGAAAATGTACAACAAGAGCTTCAACTGCGATTGTGATCCCATAGACGAAGACCCCATCACAGATTAACTGAAATAACAGATTTCTTTGTATATTCGGGCGTTTATTCTTTGAGAATGCGCCCTTTTATTTTTTCTGTCATCTGCTTTGTTCTGCTGCATTTACTAACCTTTGGAGCAGAAAATAATAATTTACCCCCTGATTTTGTAATCAAGCAAGATCTGTATGCACGTTTTACCACTTTCAGCCCTGAACAGGAGAAACTTCCCATCGGAACAGTATCTGCAATCATACAGGATCGCACAGGTTTTATCTGGCTAGGAGGTGACGAAGGACTGGGCAGATTTGATGGTTATGAATTTAAGACATACAGAAAAGATACAACTGCTAATTCCCTGGCTGGCAATATAGTGAGTAGTCTTGTACTTGATCAAACTGGGAAACTGTGGATTGGCAGCACAGGTGGACTCAGCACCTACAATGAGGATACTGATGACTTTACAACGATTTTTGGTAAAAAAAATGATCAAGAAGCTGATAGTGACAGCCTATACGTGAGGGAATTGTATTTAGATGGAGACAGTTTAATCTGGTTTGCCACCGTGGATGGCTTATTGAGAAAATTAACTCTATCAAATAACTTCATACAAATTGCTGCCTCGCTCATGCCTATCACGCAGCCTTATTACCGGTATCACGCCATTATTCGTTTGAACGACACTTCTTTGATCGTTGGAGGGCGTGGGCAGGGCCCCTATTTATTCAATACTAAAAATTTCGATTTCAAACCTTTGCGCGTTCATCCACAAGAAAAAAATGGTGCTAAGAGAGAGTATGACTTATCCATGGCAAAGCGTGAAAACGACAGTCTTGTCTGGATTGGAGGTTTGGAAGGACTATACCTTTACGATCTGCGTAACGACTATTTTTTCAAATATTATAGTGGCACTGTCTACGACCTTATCACCGACCGAAATGGGCATAACTGGCTCGGAACAGGGGATGGAGCAGTAGAGATTGACCCAATGAGCGGAAAGGCGATGCGTTACCTGCACAGTGTAAACGATCCCGGTTCGCTGGGTGGAGAGCGGATTTATTCCATTTATGAGGACAGGAGTGGTCGTATATGGCTTGCTAATGAAAATGGCGTTTCTACCTACCTGCCACCCAAGCCAGGCGTCAGCTATCTTTTTCATATTCCTGGCGAGGAGCGCACACCTGCTTCATCCAGAATTACATCTCTTGCACCTGCAATGGATGACAAAATCTGGGTGGGAACAGCGGACGAGGGTCTTGACTTATTTGATCTGGAATCAAACACATTCACGCATTTTACACCAGAAAACAACTCGGGAATCATCTCTGTACACATTAAATCGCTCAAAGCTGACTCAAAGCTCAATCTGTATATTGGCTACTGGGCAGGGCGAGGCTTTGGACGTTATGATGCGCAAAAAAATACGTTTGAGCAATTTAGGTTTGAGAAGCAAAAACTCACAAAAGACTGGTATAACGACTTCGAGTTTACAAAAGATGGAAAGGTTTATCTGGGTTTTTGGGGTGGTCCTGGATTGACTATTTTCGATCCGGCTACTCAGCAATTCGACACGAGTCCGGCTCTCACTCTGACCGATGCCTACGATGCACGACTCATCAGCTGTTTGGAAAAAGATACAAATAACCGTCTATGGATCGGAACCACGAATTCAGGCATTCACCTTTGGGATGAAAATACTCAAATGAGCGATCAGTTGGTCGATGCCAACCTTCCCGGATTTGGGATGCGCGGAAAAGAGATTTTCGATATAGCCCAGGATGCCAAAGGTGATTTGTATGCCGCTTCAACTGGATTATTCAAGTTTAACGGAGACAATCAATTTGAACCTATTTCGCTTCGAAGCGGTTTTGAATCGATGGAAATTTATCATCTTCAGCCTGTTGATGAAAACAGCATATGGCTTCTGACGTCGAAAGGCTTGCTTAAATACAACCCGCAAACCGGATGGATCAACGATTTCAGCATGTTGGTAAGTTTGGTATTCAAAGCTAATCAGGCAGCAGGTCTTCAGTTAACAGACGGAAGATTAGTTTTGGGAGGAGCAACAGGCCTTGCTATCATTCAGCCTGAACTATTGGGTATGCAACACGCTTTTCCGAAAGTATTTCTTACTCACCTGGATGTGAATAACGAAATGCTGATACCTTTTCTCGGAAACCAGAAAAAAGTTGATTTAAGCCATGATCAAAACTTTTTCACCATTCATATTGGAACTGACCGCTGGGAAAAGGACCAGCCGTATACGTATTATTATAAAATGGATGGCTTTGAAAACGACTGGGTGAAGCTCGCATCAGGACAGCGTTCGGCTAACTTCACCAACGTGCCAGCCGGAGATTATACATTCCGTATGCGAACTGGTGATGCCTATGGTAACATGAGCGAACAGGAAGCGTCGTTGGCTATTCAGATCAGTTTGCCCTGGTGGAAGGAAGGGTGGTTCATTTTTATCGTGCTATTCAGCGCGATAGGAATTGCAGCGTTTATCTGGCGCCTCCGGCTAAAAGACATCAAATTGGAGGTACAGAACATGGAATTGAATCAAAAATTATTGCGCCTGCAGATGAATCCACATTTTATTTTTAATTCACTCACATCCATTCAAAACTATATCTATTCAAACCAAACGCATCTTGCAGGTCAATACCTGTCCGACTTCGCCCGGTTGATCCGCCTGATCCTCGAAAACAGCCGGCACGAATATATCAGCCTTGACAAAGAAATAGAAACGATCAGTTTGTATATGGAACTTCAACTGTTGCGTTTTCCGCAGGGCTTTGAGTTTGAACTTCAGGTGGATCCCTTGCTCGACCCCGAAATCACTTTTGTTCCGCCAATGCTGGCCCAACCTTTTCTTGAAAATGCACTTGAACATGGCTTAAAGCAAAAAACAGGCGGCCTTATCCAGGTATCTTATAAGATGATTGACAATAAGATACGATTTGAGGTACGTGACAATGGCATTGGTCTCACAGCCACCGTGAACAAGCCAAAAGATGTTTATCTTAACAAAGAGTCTTTATCGACAGCCATTTGTAAGGAAAGACTTCAAGTTTTGGAACACAAATTTAAATGCAAAATACCTTTGGTTATCGAAGAAATCATCGGCACAAATGGTGTCGAAGGTACGAGGGTTGTATTTGACATCCCACTTGAGATTAATTACAGGCACAAAAAAACTTGAAACAAATTGAGACATAAAGCACTGATTAATTGTATTATGCAGATTCAGCTGACCAAAAAATTAAAAGCATGAAAATAAAAGCCATCATCGTTGACGACGAGGAAAATGCCAGAAAAGCCTTGTTAAATATGCTCGAGTTTTATTGTCAGGAGATTGAAATTGCCGGAATTGCAGAAGAAATCACCACTGCTTTTGACTTGATTCAAAAAACAACTCCTGAACTGGTTTTCCTTGATATTCAAATGCCTGGTGGCAATGGTTTTGAACTGCTTAAAAAATTTAAAAAGATCCCTTTTAAAGTCATCTTTGTCACTGCTTTCGACCAGTTTGCCTTGCGCGCAATCAAACTAAGTGCTGTGGACTATTTGCTAAAGCCGGTAAGTCCGCGCGACCTGATTAAAGCCACCAATAAAGTAATGGACGAGCTGGCAAAAGAAGAGCGTCTGGCTCAAAAACTTGAAGCCCTCGAACAAAATATGGATACCAGCCAACAGGTCAAAAAAATCATCCTAAATACCTCTACAAACATGCACGTATTGAAACTGGAGGATATCATTCGCTGTGAGGCCGATGAAAACTACACCAGGGTAATGACCAACGATGGCAAGGTGGTAATGGTCGCCAAGACTCTGAAAGAATTTGACGAAATGTTGACCTCTTATGGTTTTTGCCGGATACACCAATCACACCTAATTAACCTAAACCACGTGATAACCTACGAAAAAGGAAGCAGTGGTTTGGTCGTGTTGTCTTCGGGCGAAAAAGTACCAGTTTCGGGCAGGCGCAAGGATTTTTTCCTTTCAGCCCTGCAAGGCAATCTCTAAAAACATCCTTCAAATAATCAGCCAACTCATACGCTTAATCATTAAAGTACTTCGTTAATCAATGAAATTTGATTTTAGGGAGCTGCAGCTATTACCTTGTGCCTTGTAACCCCTTAAAATTAATTCAACATGAAAACGAAAAATGTACTTTTATCCATGGGCCTGATTATGATGTTCGTCCTTTTCACGACATCAGCTTGCAAAAAGAAATCAGATCCGGCACCGGTACCACCTACTCCAGCTTATGTGCCCAGCTTCTCAGCAACATCCATTTCTATTGATGCTGTTACGCTTGATTTTTACATCAGCTGTGTCACCGACGACTACGAACTGATTAAAGTTGAAGTGAAATCTCCAGGCGGATTGCAAGACGACACTTTCCTGGGCAATGGCATGCTTATGATCAAAAACGAACCAATCACTTTCCCGCAGTTCTTTGTGCGCACCTCAGGCACCTGGACTTTCCTTATAACAGGAACTGTCAAAAGCGGAACACATATTGGAACGTCGTTTACAGCCTCCGCTTCTGTAAGTGTGGCTGGCAAATAGCTGGTGACGAGAAAATAAACATTGAACCTAATTAACCACCAATTTCAAGTAGATCATGAAAAGGCTCCTGGGCATAGGTATGTTATTGGCTTTGATTGCTTGTTTAACCGCTTGCAGCAACCAGCAACAAACTGAAACACCATACCCGTGCAAGGGGCCTTTTTACATGAAAATGGAAGGTTATGTAGAAAAAGAGCTTTGTGCCAGTAAGCTTGATGAATATTCACTTCGAAACGACCAGCTTTCGCTCCTGGTTACCTCAGATGAACTGGCAGGAAGGGTGCTTTTCGAGATGGAATTATCAACTTTCAATGGACCTGAAAAATATGATTTTGGATCCAACAAATCCAATAAATGCAAACTGGTTGTCAAAGGCGCATCCGACGAGTTTTATCAGTGTACCTCGGGCTATATCGACATCATCAGTGCAAGCTCAGAACACCTGAACGCCAGTTTCGAGATTGAAATCGAAGGATTTTACAATAAAAAGACCATTCATGCCCGAGGAGGGGTACGTTTGTAGTTTTCTCGTTTGATGTGATAGTTAAAAGCCGGCTTGCGCCGGCTTTTACTATTTTAGTATCCTACTTCCATTGATTTGACAAACTGAGGTGAAATAGTGCAATGTCGTATTTCACCGGATCGAGCGGGTCAAGTTTCTTGAGTGATTCGGTTAATTCTTCGGCTGCTTTGCGGTCGTTTTGCGTGCGATGCAAAAGTCCTAATTTTCGTGCTGCACGTCCGCTATGAAGATCAAGCGGACAAATCAGTTTATGGGTCGGGATGTATTTCCAAAGACCAAAATCGATATTCATCCGATCTTCCCTGATCATCCAGCGCAAAAACATATTGATACGTTTGGCTGCTGAGCCTGCAGCCGGATTGGCGATGTGTTTCCGGCTTCGCTCGTCGTGCGGATACGAAAGCAAAATCTCCCGAAAATATTGAATCGCATCAAATGCGCTGCCTCTTTGGAAACCATGCCCGAAAACAGCTTCCAAACCGCCTTGTTCGCGATAGATAAATGCGACTGCCTGCACAACCGACTGAGCGTCTTCGCCATTGAAAGTTCTGTATTGAAAATGCTGCAGTCCGGCAAAATCCCGTTCGCTGGCCTGCATGGCAAAAAGATAGGGTTCGTTACCCATCAAATGGAGCAACTCACCAGCTTTTTTGATGATTTGAGAGCGTTGCCCCCAGGCCAGCAAAGCGGACAACAACCCAGCAATTTCGATGTCTTCCTTTTTGATGAACCGATGCGGTATGCTGATAGGGTCATCCTGTATAAATGAACCGTTGGAATGCAATAATTGCAACTCCTGATCTAAAATAACTCTGGCTTCTTCAAACATGGCTGATAAAACAAAAAATAAGCCCTCTTGTTTCGAAGAGGGCTTGGGTTTTGGTTTTTGGTTTGGGCTTCAACTTACAGTGCCACAACATTTTTCATACCCATGTTGATGGCATCTTCGTTCAAAGGAATGAGTTTATGATACCTCTCAGGTAACGATTTTTTCAATCCTTTGATCACATTCTCCAGTTTGACAACAGGTTTTATTTTCAAAAAGGCGCCAAAAACAACCATGTTAAAGATTTTGGCATTACCCATTTCTGCGGCAAGCCTGGCTCCTTCTATCTGGTAAATTTTGATGTCTTTGCGTTGGGGATGGCGTGTGATTCCATTCGGATCGTAGAGCAATACGCCGCCCGGGCGCACTGATTTCTCGAATTTGTCCATCGATTGCTGGTTGAGAATGATGGCGGTATCGAAAGTGGTTAAGATCGGCGAACTGATCCGCTCGTCGCTCACAATCACAATCACGTTTGCTGTTCCACCACGCATCTCAGGGCCGTAGGATGGCATCCAACTTACTTCCTGATCTTGCATAATACCGCTATAAGCCAATATTTTGCCCATCGAAAGCACACCTTGTCCACCAAATCCGGCTATGATAATTTCTTCAGTCATGATAATTCATTTTATGTTTTACATTATTTCACCAGTTGGCCATCAACCTTGATGTCGCCCATTGGATAAAAAGGAAACATATTTTCTTCCATCCATTTATTGGCATCTGTCGGTGTCATTTTCCAGCCTGAGTTGCAATTCGACACAATTTCAATGAATGACAAGCCAGGCTTGCAGTCGCGCTGGTTTTCAAAAGCCTTTTTAATGGCTTTTTTGGCTTTACGTACCGCAGCTGGTGTGTGCACAGCCTGACGGGTCACAAAGTAAGTGCCGGGTAGCTGCGCTACCAGTTCTGTCATCTTCAATGGGTTTCCCATCATGGCTACATCACGTCCGTAGGGTGATGTGGATGATTTCATGCCAGGCAAGGTTGTTGGAGCCATTTGACCGCCTGTCATGCCGTAAATTCCGTTGTTGATGAAGATAATGACAATATTTTCACCGCGGTTACAGGCGTGAATGGTTTCGCTGGTGCCGATGGCTGCCAGGTCACCGTCGCCCTGATAGGTGAAAACGACTTTGTTCGGCCAAACCCGTTTGATGCCTGTCGCAACAGCCGGAGCGCGCCCATGTGCAGCCTGTGTCATGTCGACATTCATGAATTCGTAGGCCAATACCGAGCAACCCACAGGAGCCACACCAATGGTGTCTTCGGCCAAATTAAGTTCCTCAATCACCTCCATGGTGATGCGATGTGCTGTACCGTGTCCACAACCCGGACAATAGCTCAAGGGTTTATCCGTCATCAGGTCTGTTTTTTTGTAGACCAGATTTTCGGGTTTAATGATATCTTGTAATGTGATTTCAGCCATGATGTTATCCTCCAATAATTTTTTGTTCAAGCGCAGCAAGCACTTCTTCAGGTGTATGCACAATGCCACCATAACGGCCAAAATGTTCTACTTTGGCACATCCACGTACGGCCAGCATCACGTCCTCTACCATTTGTCCTGCGCTCATTTCAACGGCCAGGAATCCTTTTATGCCTTTTCCGCACATTTCCCGCATTTTAACAGTTGGGAAAGGGAAAAGCGTGATCAGGCGAAAAAGACCAGCCTTAATGCCTTTGGCCCGGGCCAACTGCACAGCTTTTTGAGCAATACGGGCACTTGAACCGTAGGCCACAAAAATGTATTCTGCGTCATCGCAATCGATCAGCTCGTAACGCACTTCATTTTTGGTGATCTCTTTGTATTTTTCCTGCAGCTTGATGTTGTGCTCTTCCATCTTGTGAGAGTCAAGATCGAGTGAGGTGATGATCCGTCGCTCCGTGCCATTTTTCTTGCCAGTTGTGGCCCAGGGACTGTTGGCGATGGCTTCTTCATCAGTCCAGCGTGGGATGGGATCGAAAAGTTCGACCTTTTCCATCATCTGACCAATCACTCCGTCTGAAAGAATCAACACGGGAATTCTGTATTTAAATGCAAGGTCAAAACCTTCTTTAACGAAATCAGACATTTCCTGAACCGATGCCGGAGCCAGAACAATTTGGCGATAATCGCCATGACCACCGCCCTTGGTACTTTGAAAATAATCGGCCTGAGATGGTTGAATGGTTCCCAGACCCGGGCCGCCACGAACCACGTTTACATAGAGGCAGGGCAACTCGGCGCCCGCGATATATGAAATTCCTTCCTGTTTGAGGCTGATGCCAGGACTCGAAGAGGAGGTCATCACCTTTTTGCCTGCGCCTGCTGCGCCATATACCATGTTGATGGCCGCAATCTCGCTTTCGGCTTGTAACACAACCATTCCGGTGCGTTCGTGGGGTTTTTCGGCCATCAGGTATTCGATCACCTCCGATTGTGGGGTGATGGGATAGCCAAAATAAGCGTCAGCTCCGGCTCTAATTGCCGCTTCTGCCAAAGCTTCGTTACCCTTCATCAATTTTAATTCGCCCATTATGCTAATATTTTATGTGTTTAAAAACTACCTGTTTAATTTAACTTTATAAACAGTGATAACACCATCAGGACATACGATGGCGCAATTGGAACATCCGATACACTCATCGGGTTGGTTCATAAAAGCGTAATGATAACCTTTACCATTCACTTCACTTGCCAGGTCAATGACGTCGGTGGGACAGGCCGGAAGACAAACTCCACAGCCTTTACACTTCTCAACGTCAACAACAATGGCTCCTCTGACTTTTGCCATATTTACAGATGTTTAAGTTATTTACAACGATTGCACGAAAGTAATGATTTCGTCTGAGAAATTTGGCTGCAATCGTCTGCTATTTCACTGAAAACAGCCAATTTATAAACAGTATAAATAAATTAAAAAAGACCTGTTTCGCAAATAGAAACAGGCCTTTGAAACGGCAGATAAAAAATCTTTTAAGCAAGTGGATGATCCTGATGAAACTGTTTTAGCCGCTGTTCGAGCACCGGAATCTGATCGTGACGGATCAGAGAAGTGCAGGCCCTAATGCCTTCATGCCTTTCACTTCCTGTAATATCAAGTGAAATGGCACTGATTCCGTAATATATCATTTCTTCAAGCAATTCTTTACCACTGAATCCTGGGTAAGAATAGGTGAAATAAAAACCATCAGCAATGGGTTTGTCTTCATCCATATCGTAAACGATGCTGAATCCATTAGATGTGAATGCATCTTTCATCTGATGAGCTTTAACACCATAATCTTTAACCACTTCCACAAAATTAAATGTACCATTGTTCGCGGCCTTCAATATGGCAGCCAAGCCATATTGTGCCGAATGTGAAGTGCCTGAACTGAGCGGATAAATCGTACTGAAAATCATGGTATAACCAAATAAATCGCTTTGGTAAAATCGCTTCAAATCAGGGAAACGGCGCTTATACAGCGCATCCGAAATCACCATCATCCCAATGCGTTCGCCTGCATAACTAAAAGCTTTCGAACTGGAAATGAACAAAATATAATTGCTCGTGTAGTTGGCTACTGAGGGTTGATAGGGTGGTTTTCCGGGCTGGCTGTAATCCTGCCGGAAGTCCATACCGAAATAGGCCAAATCTTCCATGATAACAACATCGTATTTGTTGGCCAGCTCGCCAATGATTTTCAGTTCTGTTTCAGTAAAACAAATCCACGACGGGTTATTTGGATTTGAATAGAGGACAGAATGAATGTGTCCCTGAGCAAAATAACTTTCAAGTTTAGCACGAAGCTTTTCGCCGCGGTAATTATACACATCAAATGTTTCAAACTTGATGTTGAGCACCTTGTGCTGTTGCTTGTGAACCGGGAAACCCGGATCGATGAACAATGTTGTATCACGTTCCTTATGGATACGGTTGAGCATCAGAAAAGAAGCAAATCCGCCTTGCATAGAGCCAACGGTTGGCAAGCATCCATCCGGACTTACATCGATGTTCATAAACAGTTTTACAAAACGAGAGATTTCCTGTTTCAGCTCAGGTATTCCATGAATATCGGGATAAATAGCGGCCACACCACGACGCAGGGCTTCTATCTGTCCATCAACTCCAATTTTTGCTGGCGGCAAGCCCGGAATGCCCATTTCCATGCGGATGAATTGCTCACCGCTGGCTTTTTCAATCTGGTCGACAAGTTTCTTAATTTCACGAATGGAGGCATTGCCAATGGATGGTAAGCCACTTTCAGTAATTTTCTCTTTTACGATATTTTCCGGAATGGGTGTATGCTTCATATAGTGAGCTATTTATAAATTTGATCAATACGATGCCGCTTTTTTCGGCTTGTTGTCAAATATAAAACTTTCCCTTCAATATAGCGCAACCGTTTGCGCTGATTTACTAATTTATAATGATTTTAGAAAAAGTAGCTGGCGCCAATAAGCAGGCGGGTGTTGCCAAATGATACTAAGTCACTAAAAATGCCTTTGTTATCAATCGTTCCGTAAGTAGCGTTTGTATATTCGATTTCTGTTCCCAACTCGAATGCACCGAGCCGCAGACTGACACCAGGGCTTAGCCGGTATATGTTTGCAATATTCTGTCCGCGACCAAAGAAGCGTCCTGCCTGGGCTTCATCGTAAGGCAGATTAGCCGTATATCCACCGAAGAACGAAAACCTCCAGTTTTGATACTGTCGTTGTATTTGCATCCAGCCATTCAATGTTGAAGTAGGTTTATAAATGACAGTATGTTGCTGGTCATCGATTGTTGATTCAAAATAACCACCCAGTAGAATGTGTTCGCTAAGGTTTTGCCCGTATAGAAAAGCAGACTTCAGGGTCCATCCATTATTCGCAAAGCTGGCAAACAGGTTTCCACTCCAGCCATTTACATAGCTTTTACTTTGAAACCTTTGACCGCCAAACTCATTGAAAAGTGCCGGTTTCAGCCGTTTAAAGTCAATACTGCCACCAATGAGAAAATTTTTACCGGCATATTTCACCTGCAAATTGAGGTTGGGCAAAACTGCATCACGCAAATATACTGAAGAAACTCCCTCGGGACCTGAACTGGCAAAATCACGCTGTGAGGCTGCTACCGCCATTATTGTTATTTTATTCACACGATATTCGACGCGAAGCTGGTTGTGCCTCGAAAAAGGGTGAAATGGCGCGCCGGTGTTGAGTCCCAGCAACGATGGGCGGCATTCAGGCACATCAAGCGGATGCCAGGTTTGTCCGGCAAGTAGCGAAAGCTTGTCCCAGTTGAGCCGTAAATAGGCCTCACGCAGCCTGAAACTATTATTCTCGAAATTGGATGCGCCCGTAAAATCTCCTTCAATCACAGCTAAAGGCTTGGCTCCCATCATTTTTGGTCCATTGACCAGCAAACGTAGCCTGCTGGTCATCGAAAGCTGGTTGAAATTGCCTACCGCATTTAAATCATTGCCGTCAGCATCAAGCTCTGCTGGTTTGGGATACAAGCTGAGCATATGTTCGCGCGCCTCAACAATCTGTCGACTGTCATAAAAAAACTGTGTATTGACAAAGCCATTCAACTGAATTGTCACTTTTGTGCTGTCAGCATCTACTGCTGCAATAGTAAATAGCACTTGTGCGACGAGGAAGCTCGTCAGCATAAAACGAAAGAAAAATTTCTGCATTAATTTGAAGCTTTTAAAGTAGCGAAACTGAGAATAACACCCAATGCGATGCCCAGGAGAGCCGCAAAAAGCACCTGATAATCAGTTGGCAACAGAAAGGTGATGGTATGTGCCGGTATCCAGAAAAAAGGGATGGTTTTTTTGAAGACAAAATTCCATTGGGTATCCCAATCGAGTTCTTTGAAAATAGTTCGAAACCGGATAGGCCGGAAAAAACCAGCCATTGTGCCACCATTTTGTATGATATGTGTATCCGTAATTTTATGCAGGGTCATCATGATGGGAGCATAAATCAGGTTCATGGCCGCGCTGATGCCAAAAGCCGTAAACAAGGACAGCAGACTTAAACTTTGCTGCAATGCCTTTGATGCACCTTTAACCCCCATATATTCAAGGAAAGCTGGCGTACCTGTCGCAAAAATAACGAAGGCCATTTTAATTGTCAGTCCAAGAATGCCCCACACAATGGCCCGCGGCAAAATACCAAAGCCTTTGCGGTTATATTGTCCGGTTCGGATGCGTAGCGCCAACATTTCTCCAAATGTTGCCAAAATGGCAAACTTCACGAAACTCATTATCATCCCATGTGCCTGATTGATAATGTTGTAGCCCTCATAAAGTCCGGGAACAAAATAGAAAGCTGCTGCGATCAATACAATGATCAGCAGCACGATGAGATCGTTTTTTTTCATGTGTAAATAATTTTGATTTCATAGGTCAATCCCGAAAAATTTCGGGAATCCATGAATTTTCTTACAGTGGGTATGACGATATTCTTATGGATATTTCATCATGAAAACCTATTTTGCGATATTGATACGCGCGTCAACTGCAACGACTGAATCACTGGTAGCCAGCAAAGGATTAAGATCCATTTCTACGATTTCAGGCGCAATTTGCAGAAGTGCAGAAAGTCGTACGATAATATCGGCCAGAATTTCTTCGTCAATGCCGGCTTGTCCGCGCACTCCCTGAATAATCTTGTAACTGCGCAATGAGCGAATCATTTCATAGGCTTCCACTTTACCAACCGGAGCCAATCCTGAAGTAACATCCTTGAGCACCTCGATAAAAATACCGCCAAGACCAAACATCACCAGGTGTCCGAAATTGTCTTCTTTTTTCGCGCCAGCAAACAACTCTGTTCCACGAAGCATGGGTTGCAACAACACAGCAGTTGCATCCTTAATCTGCATCATACGACCGAACTCTTTCGCGACAGAATCAGTATCTTTCACGTTGAGCATCACGCCTCCAACATCAGATTTATGCACAGGACCAACAACTTTCATCACCACCGGAAAACCAAGCTTCACGGCTGCAGCAACTGCTTCAGGAACAGTGCTAACTACAGCTTCACCAGCACGTTTAATCCCAGCCAGATCAAGTAATTGCCCAACTTTCTCAGGTGCAAGATAACCGTTGTGTGCTGTCGCAATGACAGCTCTGATGGCTTGATGATCGAGTTGTAAAGCATCAGACTCCATGGCAGCCGGCTGACTCACATGAAAGGTTTTAGCCAGCGCATTTCCAAGCGTTACCTCATCCGGGAAATTGATCCTGCCCTTTGACAGGAAAAATTCAATTTCTTTGGCTGCAGTTAGCACTGACGGTAAAACAGGAAAGAGAGGCTTGCTGATTGTCTTCATTTTCTGATCGAGCACCTCATAAACGTCAAAAATTTCGGAGAGTCCAGGCGTTCCAAAAATAACCACCATGGCATCAACCTGATCAAAATCGTATTCGCAGGCATCAATAATATCGCCCAACTGCTCGGCTGTTCCCGTTGCCAGAAAGTCAATCGGGTTGGCAACAGAAGAGCCAGGGAAAAGTTTTTCTTTGAGGATTTCAGCTTTTGGTCCGCTGATGGAAGGAACTTCCATTCCACCGTTTGAGAGGGCGTCGGTAAGCATCACGGCAGGTCCACCCGCATGCGTGATTACAGCAATCCGTTTGCCTTTGAGCCTGGGATGCATAAAAACTGAAGCCACAGCAATAAGCTCTTCACGGCCGTAACAACGCACGATACCAGCCTTACGGAACAGTGCATCAACTGCAACATCAGAGCTTGCCAGTGCACCAGTATGCGACGAAGCAGCACGGCTGCCGGCCTCGCTGCCCCCTGCTTTGATAGCAGCAATACGGCACCCTTTGCGGATGAGAGACGATGCATGTTTGAGTAATTTTTCCGGTTTGGCAACTGTTTCTATGTACAGCAATTTAACCAATGAATCCTGTTCCGGATCAAAGTTTTCATCCATATGCTGCAGCACTTCCTCAACGCCCATTTGGGCAGAGTTCCCGACTGAGTAAACATTTGCAAAAGTTAGTCCTTTTGGGATACCAGCCTCCATGATGAAACAGGCTGTTGCGCCTGAACCTGAAATAAAGTCACATCCGTGCTGATCAAGTTTGGGGATAGGTTTGGTGAAAATACTGTGGTGCTGGGGCGTGAGAATACCAACACAATTCGGACCAATCAGCGAACCGCCAACAACATTGATACTGCTGACAATACGGTCTTCCAAAAGTTTACCCTCAAGGCTTTCTTCGCTGAAACCAGCCGACAGTATGATGAATGCACGCGTGTTGTTGTGCGCAATGAGAGCATCCACCAAATCAGGAATGTATCTGGCTGCAATAGCTATCACAGCCAAGTCGGCATTTGGCATTTGTGATGGTTCTGAAAAACTTTGGATACCTTGTATGCTGCTTTCCTTCGGGTTGATCACAAACAAATCTCCGGCATACTGACCATCGATCAGGTTCTTTAAAACTTTGCCACCAGGCTTTTGAATGTCATTTGAAGCTCCAACAACAACAATACTTTTCGGATGGGTTAAGGCTTTGGTAATCATACTGTAAGACCAGTGTTTATTTTTTAACAATCAATGCCACAAAAGTAACAATTAAAGCCAAGGCAACACAATCGGTTGCGTATTTAGAAAGATGACAAATAGGCAAAAAAAAAGCAGGTCTAAACCTGCTTTCTAAATATTGTAAAATGCTTTAATCAAGCATTACGGACAAAGCCACAACACCTGGGCCAACATTGGTCACAAGCACAGGTGAAGCTTCCTGAACAAACACAGGTTCCTGTCCGCCTGTCAGTTTTTTCATCTGCTCTACATACCAGTTCGCTACGGGTAAATTATCGGAGTGAGAAACAGCATATCCCCAAACTTTGCGGTCGCCAACAAAACGTTTCATCTCGTCCATGATCATCTTCATGCTGCTCTTTTCAGAGAGTGGCTTACCAAAAGCTTCGGTTTTACCATGGTTTTTAACTTCCACAATTGGCTTGATACCCAAAACTTTACCAATAAATCCCTTTGAATGACTTACACGACCACTCTTCACCATATATTTCATGGTTCGCGCACTCACGAGTAATTTTGTATTGTCAGACCATTCAGGAATTTTTTGAACGATTTCATCGTGTGTCATACCACTCTCAATAGCTTTGGCTGTGCGCAACACAATCATTCCGAGAGCGCTGGTGATTTTTTTGGTATCAACCACCGAAATTTGCTTTCCGGTTTCTGTGGCTATTTTTCTGGCAGCATTGCTGCTGTTTTGCCAGGTTCCACTCATACCCGAACTGATGTGCGCACTGATAATTGAGTTATAGTGCGTCGACAGATAGTTGTATCGGTTGGTGAACTCGGCAGCAGTTGGCTGAGCAGTACTTGGATAATGCGGCGAAGTTTGCAGTTTATTGAAAAACTGCGCTGGTTGCATTGTAATACGATCCAGGTAAAAGTCTTCGCCAAAATGTACTGTCAAAGGAACGACCTGAATCTGGTATTTCGACAAGACGTCCATGGGTAAATCGCAGGTTGAATCGGTTACGAGACCAATATCAAATTTACGGTTTGAAGCCAGGTCGTTTTGCATCACCATGTCATCTACCTTTTTATAGGTTATGGTTCCCAGGTGAGATATTTTCTCGAAGAGTTGCCATGGTTGGTCGGTGTGAATATGGATACGCATTTTGGTCGGAGAACCGGCAATAACCATTGAATCGCCAAAATCTTTCATGATGTTGGCAAAGGTGTCGCGTTGCAGATTGGCTCCTGTCAACATGGCTTCGGTGCAATAGCGGAAAGTAATTTCTTCGTGGTCGATGGCATCTACTGATTCAGCGATCTCGATCAATCCACCTTCAAATTTAATCTCAGCCTGACCATTTTTAAAATAGTCAAACATACCTTCCAGGAAAACCACAAATCCTTTGGCTCCGGCATCGACCACATTGGTTTTTGCCAACACTGCAAGGCGCTCGGTTGTCATTTTCAACGACTCCATGGCTTTCTTCAAACCATCCATCAACAGACGAAGAAAATCCTCTATCGAGTCTTTTAATAAATAAATGTACTCCGCCCAATCTTTGATCACGGAGATCATAGTGCCTTCAACCGGATTGGCAATGGCTTCGTAAGCATAGCGCACCGCATTTTTCATGTATTCGGCAAAAGCGCTGACTGTGAGCGTTTCTTCTTCCTTGATTTCATTGCTGAAACCATACAGAAACTGCGCGAAAATGATTCCGGAATTGCCCCTGGCACCAACAAGCGCTGCATCAGCAAGGGCTACTGCAGTGTGCTTCAGGTTTTTGTGAGGTTGTGCTGTGTTAACAATGCTGCGCATAGTAGATGCAAGATTAGTCCCTGTGTCAGCATCAGCTACCGGAAATACATTGATTTTGTTGAGAAGTTTTTGGTTTTCGAAAATACGCTGAGCGCCTGCAATAAAGCTATAATACAATTGAAGGCCATTTATTTCAGTTATTTTTGCTTCCAATGCTCAAAGTGTTAGTGGATACTTTATTCCTTTTTATAAGCGTTGCAAAGATAGTAAAAGATCGATACGTGGCTATTTGAGTCAAATTACTTATGAACAATTCTGAAAAAAATATTGTATATTTTACTGGTTTATAGAATATTAAGTAGTTTTTACTGCTTATAAATATTTTCAGTACTCACGTCTTTTGATGAGTAATTATTTTGTGAAATATTTAACATGATTTGGTAATTGAATCAGTTGCGAAATTACATGATCAATCAAATTGTTTGATCTATATACCCACCAAAGACAGGCAGAGGAGTCTTATAATTGAAATTATAATTGACATAAATTATAGCTAATCATTTAATCAAATAATTAAATTCATTGATTGTAAGGAAATTTCTATTAATTAAATTTGATATTAGGTAAAAAATCTATCACAAAAATTTTTGTGATAGATACAATTTTACAATTTTTGTAAGAGAAAAAGAAAGCTTTAGCAATATGTTCCTTTTCATCATCATTGAAGAAATCTGACGGATTTAAGTGGAAATATTTCTATTATAATTGAACAAAGATTTTATAGCATAAATCAAATTTATGTAATTGTTATGCGACAATTATTTTGAATTTTTTGTCAAATTTCTCACCAATTTTGATTGGTCAATTCTATGCTATCCAATCCCAATTAAATCTGTGCAGAAAATAGTTCTTTCTATAGTTGAGGCCGGGTTTTAGAGAATGTATCAATGATTTAGAAAATCAACTTTTTTCAGAAGAATTGTTTTATTTTTATACCCACAAATGAACAGCATGTTTTCTAAGTTAAAAGCAGCGATTGAACACGAAATTCCGCTCAGTACAGAGCTTTGGGAAAGACTTCAGGCATCAGGAAAAATAATACACCTTAAAAAGAACGAATACTTGTTAAAAGCGGGCGAAGTTTGCCACCATGGATACTTTGTCAATAGGGGTTGTCTGGTAAAAACATTTCTGAATCAGAATGGCAAGGAAGTCGTCCAGGGCTTCTACATTGATGATGCATACGCCTTTATGACCGAAGTTACCAGCTACTTTTCCGAGCACGAATCTGCCTTTCAGGTAAAAGCGCTGGAAAATTGTGAATTGATTGAATTTCCTAAAACAATACTTGATGATCTGGTTACGAATTTCCCCGAGTGGGCTTTCTTCTTTCACAAAATAACCGGAAAAGGTTTTCAGAACCTATACATGTTCAGCGCCATGCGCCTTTCGCTCAGTGCAGAAGAATTTCTTTTGTTTTTATATAAACAGCATCCCATTTATATGCAACGCATTCCCGACAAGTATATCGCACAATTTATGGGTGTGAGTAAGGAATGGCTCAGCAAACTCAAAAGAAAAATTTTGAAAAACGGTTGAAAATTCTAGAAAACAAACACTTAGTCTATTTACAATTTGGTTGAGAAGTTGAACTAGTTCAACTTTTTTAGTTTTTGCTCGGTCTACTTTTGCACCCTCAAAAAAATTAAACGAGCAAGCCATGTTATTATTTGATTCCAGACCGGTTCGCAGACTGATGATCTGTTTCATCTTTTTGATGGGGAGCAGATCAATCATACAGGCACAAGAAAAGCGCGCACTCACCTTTGTTGATGCTTATGGGCAAATGCAGGAAAAAAGCCATGCGCTGAAACAGTCAAGCTACCTGATTATGGAAAAGGAAGCCGGACGCAAGGCTAAAGTGGGCCTCAGAATGCCACGCGTTTCACTTTCAGCTACTGCCGTTCAAATGGCCGAACCTGTTGAATTGGATTTGACACCGGTGCGTGATGCCATCAATCCGCTATATAGTGCACTTGGCAACTATGGTGTGTTTTCGGGCGTACCCAATCCCGACCCGGCGACAGCCCCTGTTATGCCTATTCTTCCCGACGACATCAGTACACAGGTCGTTCGCAGCAAATTACTCGAAGGTCAACATATCATCAATGAAGCCGAATGGGTAAAAACGGTTCAGGAAGATCGATTTGCCGCACTCAATGCCAATTTCATCTGGCCGCTTTACACGGGCGGAAAAATCAATGCTGCTATCAGAGCTGCTGCCATCGAACAAAATGATGCAGAACTCAATGGCCAGCTCAGGCAGAGTGAAATGTTGAGCGAGTTGGTGACACGGTATTACGGTCTCACACTAGCTCAAAGAGCAGTAAATGTTCGAGAGCAGGTGCTCACAGCCATGAACAAGCACTTGTATGATGCGCAAAAACTCTCGGAGCAAGGTCAGATTGCCCGCGTCCAATATTTACATGCCCAGGTGGCTGTAGCAGATGCCGATCGTGAGCTCAAAAAGGCCAAACGGGAACTGGATATTGTTGAACGCGCTCTTCAAAATACCATTGTGTCTGAAGAAACGGTTTCGATTACCACATTGAGTCCTTTGTTTTTCCAGAACGAAATAGCAGAAGAAAGCTGGTTTGTTGAACTGGCAAAACAAAACAACACACAACTCAAAATGATCGATTCGAAAAGAGAACTGGCCGATGTGGGAGTTCAGTTCGAAAAAAGCAAATACATGCCGGATGTAGCCCTTTCGGGCACTTATGATCTGGCCAACAAAGACTTGTCACCCTATTTACCGAAATGGACAGTTGGGGTTGGGATGAAATGGTCGTTGTTTGAAGGTAATGCACGTTCTCAAAATTTAAAGTCTGCAAAATACAAACAAGATCAGGTTGATGAAGCCCGCATGAAGGCAGAAGAAGACATTTTAACCGGCATTCGCAAGTACCATCAGGAACTGGCTATGCAGGCCGAGCAAATCAAAAGTTTAGAAACTTCACTTGAATTTGCCAACAACTACCTCGAAAGTCAGGAAAAAGCCTTCAGCGAAGGCTTCGCTACTTCTTCAGATGTAGTGGATGCCAATTTATTGGTTGCCAAAACAAAAATTGATCGTTTACAGGCCATGTACCAATACGACACCACGCTGGCAAACCTTTTACAGTTATGCGGTAAGTCTCAGCTTTTCCTGGACTTTATCTCCAGCAGCAATACCATTAACGAATCACTTTAAACATCAGTCATCGTCATGAAAAAAACAAGAAATTTCATTATCGGGATCTTTTTCACTTCCCTGTTGATTTTTGTTCTGTATACCAGTTGGCTTATCACACGCCCCGTGCCAAGAGAGCTGCAGGGCGAAATTGAAGCAACACAATTCAGGATTAGCTCAAAAATCCCTGGTCGTATTGACAGTATCGCTGTAAAAAAAGGTCAACGGGTTGAAAAGGGGGATTTTTTGTTCTCAATCAAAAGTCCAGAAATTGAAGCCAAGCTGCAACAGGCCACAGCAGCACGCAATGCTGCCATGGCCCAAAGTATCAAGGCGCAAAATGGCGCACAAAAAGAGGACATTGGCGCCGCCTACAGCGTATATTTAAAAGCTGAAGCCGCAGCCAGACTCTATGAAAAAACCTACCAGCGCGTTGAAAACCTGTTTCATGATGGCGTGGTGCCCGAACAGAAAAAAGACGAGGCAGAAACACAAATGAAAGCGGCCCGCGAAACAGCCAATGCAGCTAAAATGGTTTGGGAAAAAGCCCAAAAAGGAGCCCGTAGCGAAGACAAAACATCAGCCGCCGAACTGGTAAACCAGGCTGAAGGGGCCATTGCAGAAGTTGAAGCCTATTTGGCCGAAACGAGCATCACAGCACAAACAGCAGGCGAAGTATCGAATATTCTTGCTGAAAACGGTGAGCTAGTCCCAACTGGCTTCCCCGTAGTGACATTGGTCGATTTAAAAGACAGCTGGGCAACATTTTATATTCGAGAAGACCTGCTGGCAGATATCGAAATGGGAACAGAAATGAAAGTCGTTATTCCGGCCATTGGCGATAAGGAAGTACTGATGAAAATCAATTATATCAGTCCGATGGCTGACTTTGCCAACTGGTCTGCCACCAAGACTTCTGGCAGCTTCGATGTTCGCTCATTTGAAATTCATGCAGTGCCTGTTGAACCTATTGCCAGGCTTCGTCCGGGCATGAGTGTGCTTGTCAACTGGAAACAATTTAAAAAGTAGATAAAAATAGTGTTCAACAACGATTCATTTTTCGGTCAAAATCCTTTCTTCAAGGTATTCTTTCGCGAAATTGAGCGCATGATGAACTCTTCTGTTTATCTGTTTACTGTGCTCATTGCACCTCTGTTTTCGTTCCTGATTTTGCGAACCATCTTTGCTGACGGAGTGCCGGCCAATCTTCCGGTAGGGCTCGTCGACATGGATCAAACAGAGCTGTCGCGCAAAATTGGGCAATGGATTGATGCCACTGCGGAAGCCACAATTGTATACAGATCGCCGAATCTGTCCGCCGCTCAACAACAAATGGAACTTGGTAATATCCAGGCAATTGTTCTCATCCCAGAAGGAACGGAAAAAGAGGTGTTAAAAGCTTCAGGAAAAACAATTCCGGTATATATCAACAATACCAACATCCTGATTGGAGGCTATCTGCAAAAAGGCATCTATAAGGCATTGGCAACCCTTTCGGGCGGTATTAAGCTGCAAGCAGAACTCAAAAAAGGAAGAAGCGGTGAGCAGGCCATGTCGAATGTGATGCCGATCAATATGCACCAGCATGTACTGTTTAATCCCTATGGCAATTATGCCTATTTTCTGCTAAGCGCCCTGTTTCCGCTCATGATTATATTGTTTTCGATGCTGTCGACCATTTATGCCACCGGCATCGAGCTACGCGAAGGCACGGGTCCCGATTGGCTGGATCATGCCAATGGCAGTGTCATTGTGGCTTTAGCCGGAAAACTCCTCCCCTATACCTTGCTCCTGAGCATCAACCTTATGGTCATGAATATGATTTTATTCATCCAGATGGGCACTCCGATGATGGGGAGTTATTACTTAATTGTGTTGGCAGAAATCGTTCTCATTTTAACCTATCAGCTTATGGGAATTTTTATCGTTTCGGTAACAGCCAACCTGCGGTTGAGTTTATCTTTGGCCAGCGCCTACGCTATGATGGCACTAACCTTCGCCGGCCTCACATTTCCACAGTTTGCCATGCCATTGCTGGCCAGAATTTTCTCGATGTTATTTCCCTTTACTTACTGGACGAAAATCTTTATCTCGCAGGCATTCAGGGGCGAAGCGCTGATTCATGGCATATTACCCTTAGGTGCTTTGCTGTTGTTTATCATTGCTTCGGTCGCTATGCTTCCCCGAATGAAACGCCTGCTTCTAAACGAAAAGTATTGGGGTAAAATTTAATGGTCATGCTAAAAAATATCCTAAATGAAATAAGCCTGACGGGTCGCTATTTTCGCCTTGAAGTCAGGGCCATCAGAAAAGACAGCGGCGCCCTGCTGATTTTGTTTGGTGCGTTGATTATCTATCCTTTGGTTTATTCCATTGCCTACCAGAACGAGATTGTCCGCGATTTGAAGACCATCATCGTCGATCAGGACAAAAGCATCACGAGTGCACGCCTCACCCATTTTATCGATCAGTCGGAAGAGATTAAGGTGGTAGGTGAAGTAAGCAGCATGGACGAAGCACAACGTCTCTTTGCCGACAATAAAGTTTCAGGCGTCCTGTTGATTCCCTGCAACTTTGAAAAAGACCTGCTCTCAGGAAAACAAGCTGATGTATCGGTCTATGCGGATGGAAGCTATTTTCTTATTTACCGGCAAATGATTTCTGGTTCGTTGAAAGCGCTTGGCACTTTTTCGGCAGGAGTTGAAGTCAAAAAGCTGATGCTACAGGGATTGCCTTATGAACAGGCCATTATCTCGCTCGATCCTGTTTCGGCCGATTTTCACTTGCTGTACAATCCAATTAGCGGATATGGTAGTTTTGTCATGCCAGGTCTCGTTTTGATTATCATCCAGCAAACCCTGCTGATTGGCATTGGCATGCTAGGCGGAACGGTGAAAGAAAAAGGGCGGTTCTCCTATCTTGTACCCCGAAAACTTTCAAAGCGCGATGTCATTCCGGTTTTATTGGGCAAATCATTCGCCTATCTTTTGCTGTACCTGATCAACTGCATCTTCGTACTGGTATGGTTTTACCGGTGGTTCGACTATCCCGACCGTGCAAGCTATATGCATTTGCTGGTTCTGGTTATTCCGTTCCTGCTTTCGACCATATTCTTAGGAATAACTTTGTCCGTTCTGTTTCGCAAGCGCGAATCCTCCATTATGTTTATGGTGTTCCTTTCACCCATCGTCATGTTTTTAAGTGGCATCTCATGGCCAGCAAGTTCGATTCCGTCTTTCTTATATAATCTGGCACATGTTTTTCCATCCACGCTAATGGTTCCGGCTTATTTGCGCCTGCGCATCATGGGAGTTGCATTTTCCTCAGTCAGACATGAATATTTGCTGATGCTGCTCCAAATGGTCATTTACTTCATCACGGCTTATCTTGCTATCTACTGGTCATCGAAACAAAAATTTAAACGATCGCAGAAAACTAAGATAGACGAGTATTAGCAGTGCAGTTAAACTTTCTGTTAAATTGCTATAGCGCAATTCCTGAACTGTTTATCAGGCGTTTTGACAAAACAGACCACCTAAAGGGCAATTGTTTTATTCAGGTATATTGCGTTTGATCTAAGATTTTCTCTATCTTCGTTGGGATGCAAACATTGCACATACCAAAACCTAAAACCATGAAGAAGATCTTATTCATTCTGAGTATTTTGCTGACAATCTCGTTTTCTATAACAGCACAAAAGACCTGCAAAGTGTTGGTTCCTGAACTGGCAGGAAGCTACACAGGCAAGTGTAAAAAGGGCCTTGCACACGGCAAAGGCCTTGCAGAAGGCACTGACCGCTACGAAGGGAAATTTGCCGCAGGATTACCCAATGGAAAAGGAACATATACCTGGGCAAATGGCGATGTTTACAGTGGTGATTGGAAAGAAGGCCGTCGTGATGGTGAAGGAACACTAACCCTTCGACTGGCAGGAGGCGACAGTATTGTGCGCGGACTCTGGGAAGCCGACAAGTATCTTGGTCCTAAGCCAATAGAACCAAAAGTGATTGCCAAAGTGAGCATCGACCGCTACAAATTCATCAACAGAGCTGGTGTGAAAAACCGCGTGTTGATCGATTTTTATCAAAACGGCACAAGAAACAAAGACATCAGTAACCTGCTGATGAATGCCAGCAATGGCGTGCAATGCGATCTGGGTCAGTCAATTGGCTACGATTTTGTTGAGTTCCCGGTCCGCATTAAAGTGAGTTACATGACCAAAAGCAAGCTCAAATCGGCAGATTACCAGGCGGTTTTCGAATTCGAAATAACCGAGCCAGGCGACTGGCTGGTCGAGATTCACAATTAATTGGGCTTGGTGCATGCGTTCCTTTCTTCAGTTCGAAACCGAAAGGCTCCAACTCAGGCCTACAAGTCGGTATGATGCAGCATTTATCCTAGCCTTGTTCAACAGCCCAAAATGGTTGCGTTTTATTGGAGATCGCCAGGTGCGTTCAATGCAACAGGTGGAAATCTATATTGCCGAAAAAATAGAACCGCAGTTTGGTCGTCTGGGATATGGAAATTACACGGTGGTCAACAAAGTGGATGGCTGCAAAATCGGAAGTTGCGGGTTGTATGACCGTATTGGACTTGATGGGATTGACCTCGGATTTGCTTTTCTACCTGAGTTTGAAGGCAAGGGCTTTGCTTTTGAGGCAGCCAACCGACTCAAAAAGGCAGCTTTTGAAAATTTTTCACTCACTAAACTTTCTGCTATTACTACACCTGACAATCTGTCTTCACAAAAACTCCTCGACAAACTCGGTTTTCAATTTGTCAATAGCTTTTCCCTTCCGGATGATATTGATGAATTGTGGTTGTACAATGTCGAGCTGATTTGAATTTAAGAAATTTCAAATCTCGACGAGATTTTGCAGTTCAATGGCACAAACTATAACACATCCATCCAGGCAAAGTGCTCTGATATGATTTTACCCTTCTGGTTGCCGACATATTCCCAAAACGCTTCCACCACAGGAGCTGAAGTAGCTGATTGAGGCTTTACAAGACTCCAAATTGAGCGCATCGGAAAACCATCGAGATGGATGATTTCAAGTGATCCGTTTTGTAGTTCGTTTTTGATTGTCACAAGTGGCAAAACAGCATAACCCATACCAGACAATACAGCATGTTTCACCGCTTCACCGTATGTCAACTCAAGAGTTTGCTGAGCTTTCAGGCCATTTTGTTCCATATATTTTTCAATCATGTGGCGGGTACCACTCCCCTGCTCCCTTGTAATCAAAGGCAATGTGCTGATGACATCTTTCGATTGCTGTGCCACTTTTAAGCGATCGCCAGCGCGCCCAACCAGATACAGTCTGTTTTCCATCAGCTCAATGGCGTCCAGCTCCACCGCTTCAGGCAAGATCGAAATCAATGCACAATCTACATCGTGATCCACAATGGCCTGAACTACTTTTTGCTTGTTCGAAACATCAACCCTGAGCTCAACACCCGGATTTTGGTGCAGAAATCCTGACAAGAAATAAGGCAGCACATTGGCTCCTGTCGAAACCACAGCCACCGATAGTTTGCCCGTTAGTAATCCCTTGAAGGCTTGCGCCTTGTGTCTGATTTCGTATACCTCTGCCAATATTTTTTGTGCAGCCAGTGCAATCTCGTGCCCAAATTCAGTGATGAAAATCTTCTTTCCAACCACCTGCGTCAGAGGCACTTCAAACTGATCCTGAAACTTCTTTAGTTGAATACTCACCGCAGGTTGTGTGAGATACAGTGCTTCCGCCGCTTTTGTGATACTTTGCTTTTCGGCAATCATCGCAAAGATTCTGAGCTGATTTAACGTATAGTTCATAACGTTTCATTATCATTATCATTGCAAAGATAAATAAAAATATATGGATTAGTCACCCTAATTTTGCACTAAACTTTCAATAACCTACTACTATGACAACAATAACAATTGCAAAAGGCGACGGCATCGGCCCAGAAATCATGGATGCCACTTTAAAAATCCTAAAAGCCGCTGGCGCCCAAATCCAAACAGAAGAAATCACCATTGGTGAATCTGTATATCTATCAGGCAATACTTCGGGCATTTCTCCCGAAGCATGGGATACCATCCGCCGCAACAAAGTTTTTCTGAAGGCTCCTATTACTACTCCACAAGGTGGCGGATACAAAAGCCTGAACGTCAGCATTCGCAAAGCGTTGGGCTTGTATGCCAATGTGCGCCCGGTAAAAAGTTACTACCCCTTTGTTGATACCAAA
>DINQ01000022.1 GCA_002426795.1 Bacteroidales bacterium UBA5536 | reverse complement strand
AACAATATGTGTCCAAACTTATCGGGGGCTGAAACATTGGTGGTTAGGGGCCGCTTTGCGCAACCTCCAACTTCCAACCTCTAACTTCCAACTTGATTACTTTCTCGTCAAACATTTTGTCGTTAATCTAATCATTTTAACAAGAAACTGTCAAGTGTCTGCCTGTTTTTTTTTCGGGTTGAACAAGCTGCCACTTCGGGTTGTTTTCCTAACATTCACACAATCAATAAAAACACCTTACGATGTTTGGACTCTTCAAGAAAAAATCGGAAAAAGACAAGCTCTACGAGCAATACGAAAAGCTGATGGCACAGTCGCATGCCCTTTCGAAAACAAACCGCACCGAAAGCGACAAGAAATTTGCTGAAGCAGAAGCGCTTATGACGAAAATAGCGGAACTGGACAAGGAGTAACAAACGACTCTTTTCCTTACCTGCTCTTTGTTTCATCCGCACTTTCTGTATGCAACATGTATGCAAATGTGCCCCAAAGCCGCACAGCACCAGGACTGCAGTAGCTTTTGCATATACATGGTATAGCGATGGTATAGCGAAGGTATGGAGGAAGTCCGGGAAAGTCTCCAGAATAAAGGGGGCTTCGACTCCGCTCAGCCCCCTGTTTAAGCTGGAAACCAAAATAGTACGCAAGCAAAATAAAGCAAAACCGTATCTACAAAAAAAAACCACCCAATGAAATGCTATATGTACATATTGGAATGTGCCGATGGCAGTTATTACACCGGGAGCACCAAAAACCTGGAACAACGACTGCTTCAACATCAAAATGGTGAAGGTGCTAACCATACGAAAAAGCACTTGCCTGTCAAACTGGTTTATTATGAAGAATACACCCGCATTGACGAGGCATTTTACCGTGAAAAGCAAGTTCAGGGTTGGAGCCGCCGAAAGAAAGAAGCTTTGATCAATCAGCTTTCAGCAAAATTAAAGGCAGCCGCAGAATGTATGAATGACAGCCATTGGAGGAATTATCAAGGGGGCTGAGCGGAGTCGAAGCCCCCGAAGACCGACTCTGTCTTCGAATACTCAGGCATCGTGTGTATTACAAACAAGAGAAAGAGCCATTACAAAAAGTAAAAGAAACACCTATAAGCCAACGAAAAACAATCGATCAGCCGTTTTCACCGATTTTCAGGAGCAGCTTCTTATTCAAAATGTCAATCTTACGTCCATCGGTGCTGATAATCCCATCATGTTCAAACTCGCTCAGTACCCGACTGACACTTTCGCGGCTTGCGTCGATCAAATTACCAAATTCTTCCTGAGTGATCGGGATATGAAAAGTATCGGAACAGTAAATCCGATCAGCAAAATCCAATAAAACATCGGCAATTTTTCCCCGCATCTGCTTTTGGGTCCGGTTCGAGCAGCATTGATACAGTTCTAATTCGCTCTGGCAAAGCTCCATCATTATCTGGTAGCCAAAATCGGTATTCTCCTTTAAGAAGGATCTAAATGTTTCTAAATTGATGAAACAAACCTCTGAATCCTCTATGACCGTTACCGAATATTGGTTAATCTTATCTCCGATAGTTGTTGGCAAACCCATGTATGAGGGTGCTTTTACAATTCTGACAATCTGCTCATAATAAGGCCCATGGATATGAATTTTGGCCAGGCCGCTGCGCAGGTATACGATATTGGTCGAAAAAACTCCCTGCCTGATCACCTGCTCCCCTTTCGCAAAAGGAATGAGTGCGCAATTAGACGACATCTCCTCTACTTCTTCATTGCTGAGCAAGTTAGCTGCCGTTGATTTGATTCCGCAAACTTTACAAATATTATCCATCGCGTGAAAAAGGCATGTGATTTATATCACAAAGATACATAAGCTAACTCACGCACGAAACGATTGACAACAGAAATTGTTTGTATTTCTTTGTTAAACAATTAACAATTAAATATTTCGATTATGGAAGCAAAAAAATTATGCCTCGCATTGTACACCGGAAGTGTTGACAAACTGACTGCAGCCGGTGTAATCCTCAGCGGTGCTGCTGCTGACGATATGCAAGTGGATATCTATGTATTGCTACAAGCTGCCCGTGCATTTAAAAAAGAAGTTGGCGACAATGAAGCATTACTTAACATGGCCGAAAACCCGGGCATGAAAGAAGAGTTTATGGCTTCGCTAAAGAAGCTGAATGTAAAAACATGGGTCGAGTTTTTCAAGGAAGCCAAAGCCATTACCGATGTCAAGATCCATATTTGCGGACTTGCCGGCAAAGTTTGGGGTGGCGAAAAACTGGACGATTTCATCGATCTTGCCGATGATATCTGTGGCATAGGCGCTTATATCACCAGCGCTCAGGAAGCCGACATCAATCTTTTCATTTAAAAACGACTATTATTTATCCAGAAAATTATCATGATGACAACTGAAGAATTGAAAACTATCGCTGTCGACAAAATCGTTGACGCACGCGGCACCGCCTGTCCGGGGCCACTACTCGAAGCAAAAAAATCGCTTGGAACGATCAGTTCAGGGCAAACCATGGAAATCCTCTCATCGGATGAAGGAACGAAGGTGGATATTCCGAAATGGTGCATGAAACAAGGACATGAATACCTGGGCACCATCGAAGAAGGCGGTTTCTTTCGCATTTTCATGAAGAAAAATTAAACTGGCGACATGGCAGCACTCACGACTAAAAAAGCCAGAATTCTGGTCTTTTCAACCGAAAAAATATCTGATCCCGCCATCGACATGGCAGGTTTACTGAAGCTGCATTATCCACCTTCGGTTTATACCATTTCGCTGCCATGTTCGTCCAGTGTGAAACCGAGGTGGATTATCCATGCCTTCGAAAATGGATTCGATGGTGTGTTTATTGCAGCCGATGGAAGCGATTGCCCCTACGGGGAAAGTTGTACCGAAAAAACCGCACAAATTGTAAGAAAGACGCAAGAAATCATGAAAGCGCAACAGATTGAGCCGGCTAAACTGCGCATGGCCGCTATTTGCTCGGTTTGCAGTGAGGCTTTTGTGAAGCAGATGAAAAGTTTTCATGCGTATTTGCTCACTCAGCAAACAATTGCATTATGACCACCCAGCCCGAAAAACTGAATTTTGATGTCCTGATTATCGGTGGAGGAATCGCTGGTATTGAAGCAGCTATCAACATTGCCAACAATGGTTTTAAGGTTATTCTTGCCGAAAAAGACCTTACCATTGGTGGCAAGATGCTGCTGCTGAGCAAGGTTTTCCCTACACTCGACTGTTCAGCCTGCATCACAACCCCAAAGATTTCTGAAGCCGATCGTCATCCTAACATCACAATTTTCACAAACACCGAAATAACCAGTATTGAAAAGCAGGATGCGACCTATTTCAAAGCCAATCTGGTTAAACATACGCGCTTTGTCGAAGAAGAGGATTGCACCGGTTGCCAGCTCTGCGAAGAAGCCTGCCCTGTGGTGGTGCCCGACCAGTACCAGTATGGAATGGTCGGACGCAAGGCAGCTTATATCCCTTTTAATATTGCCTCTCCGCGTGTTGCCACCATCGATATTGACAATTGTATCCTTTGTGGCGCCTGCGAAAAAGCTTGTCCAACGCATTGCATCAATTTCATGCAAGCGGATAAAAATTACCGCCTTATCGTAAAATCTGTGATCGTTGCAACCGGATTTAAGCTTTTCGACGCGACAAAAATCCAGCGCTACCAATACGGAACAGCGAAAAACATTATCAACGCCATGCAAATGGAACGTTTGCTGGCGCCTACACGTCCGTATAACCACGTGATCAGACCAGGCGACGGCCGTGTACCCGACAAAATTGCCTATGTGCTTTGCACCGGATCGCGCGATTTTACGGTTGGCAACCCTATCTGTTCACAAATTTGCTGCATGTACTCGCTCAAGCAGGCACAACTGCTGATGGGAGCGCTGCCAATGGCCGACGTTACCATTTACTATATCAGCATCCGTTCGTTCGGAAAAGGCTTCGAAGAGTTTTACGAGCAGGCCAAATCGATGGGGATCAACTTTGTAAAAGGGAAAATCGGCAATATCACAGAGAAAGAAAACGGCAACCTTATACTTCGCTATGAAGATGTGGCAAGTGGTAGGCTAAAGGAGAGCGAACACGATCTGGTTGTTTTATCAGTTGGTGTGGTGCCAAACGAGGATGCATCGAGCCTTTTCGGCGATGCAGAATGGAAGCAGGATGCTTTTCATTTCCCACTACAGAAAGACCTGCTTTTTAACCCCTCGCTGAGCAATATCAACGGCATTTTTATGGCCGGAACCACAACAGGTCCGATGGACATTCCCGATGCCATTCTATCAGCAGGTGCCGCATCGATGGAAGCCATCCAATACATCCAAAAGACAGCGTTATGAAACAAAAGATAGGGGTTTATATTTGCCATTGCGGAGGAAACATCTCCGATTATGTTGATGTGGAAAAGGTTCGGCAGGCTGTCATTGACGAGCCTGGTGTGGCGCTGGTCGAAAATACCATGTTCGCCTGTGCCGACAGCAACCAGAAAAAGATGCTCGACGACATCAAACA
Source organism: Bacteroidales bacterium UBA5536 (assembly GCA_002426795.1). Taxonomy (GTDB): domain Bacteria; phylum Bacteroidota; class Bacteroidia; order Bacteroidales; family F082; genus UBA5536. Next base: position 3,213 of record DINQ01000022.1, on the reverse strand, counting down.
GCAACAGCTGGATGGTGTGGTGGTTGCCTCCTGTTCTCCAAAGCTGCATCAGCCAACTTTTCAATCAGTGGTTGAAAGAGCCGGACTGAACAAGTACAACTATATTCACGCCAATATACGTGAGCAGGTTTCATGGCCACATTCTGACGACAAAGCAGGTGCCACGGCAAAGGCCATACAACTCGTTAAAGCAGCTATTGCAAAAGTGAGACTGGCCGAATCCATCGAACCCATGCAGATTGAGACCGAACAGGCTGTTTTGGTTGTTGGCGCGGGAATCGCAGGCATGAAGGCTGCCATTGCTCTGGCCAAAACAGGCACTCAGGTTTATCTTATCGAAAGAGAACATTTTATTGGTGGCCGAATTGCGCAATGGGATGTGCTGTGCACTACTGACGAAACCGGAAAAGAACTCGTAACCAGATTGTATAACGAAGTGAAAGCCTGCAAAAACATTGTTCTTTTCACTGGTGCAGAAATGATTGAAAACCATGGCAGCAAAGGGAATTTCAAAATCAGTATCCGCATAAAACCACGCTATATCCAGAAGCATTGCAACGATGGAAGACTCCAAAAAGCCATTGAGGTGTGTCCGGTAGAGATTGAAGATGAGTTTAACTTCAACATCACAAAAAGAAAAGCCATTTATCACAATTTCCCCAGCGAATATCCACATGCTGCCGTCATCGATATGGAACACTGTACCCGATGTGGTGAATGTCTGAAAATTTGTGACCAGATCAATCTCGACCAGGAAGAGGAGAGGCTGGAGCTGAAAGTGGGAAGCATCCTTGTAGCCACAGGTTTCGATCCGTACGAGCCAGTGGAAGGCGAATTTGGCTATCAGGCTTTTGACAACGTCGTTACATTACCGCAGTTTAAACGACTGGTGGCCAACAGCGAGCACAAGCTCTACTGGAAGGGAAAACGCGTTAGAAATATCGGATATATTTACTGCGTTGGAAGCCGACAGACCAATGGCGACAATAAATATTGTTCGCGATATTGCTGCACATCAACAATTTATGCTGCCATCAAGGCTGGCGAAAAAATCAAAGATCTCAACCATTTTCATTTCACAAGAGGCATCCGTACCTATGGCAAACAGGAAGTATTGTATCATGAGGCCAGTTTGCAGGGGCAACTTTTTTTTCAATCGCCTGACGACGATCTGCCAAAGGTTGAAACAAAAAATTCAAAAACCATCATCAAAGTCAACGATCTGCTTAGCCTGAACCATTCCATTGAAACAGAAGTAGATCTTGTGGTACTGGTAACCGGAATGGTGCCACGGCACAACAATACGGTCAGTGAAATTCTGAAGATTCCGAAAGGACGCGATCATTTCTTCAACGAAATTCACATGAAGCTTCGTCCTGTTGAAACGGTGATCGATGGTGTAAGTATTGCCGGCTGCTGTCAGGGCCCAAAAAATGTGGTCGAATCGATCAACTCAGCCTTATCGGCGGCCATTAAATGCTATTCGCTCGTTAGCCAGAGCCATCTGCAAGTAGAACCTATTGTTGCCGGAGTTGACGAGCAACTTTGCGAATGGTGTGGTTTGTGCGCCGACAGCTGCCCCTTCGATGCCATCCACATGAGCCAAACACCTGCTAAACAAACAGCGCTCGTTAACGAAGCAGTTTGCAAAGGCTGTGGTATGTGCCTGCCTGTTTGTCCCACAAATGCCATTCAACTGAATACCTATAGCGACCCTGAAATTGAATCGATGATTCAAACGTTGGCTTCAGATCTGTAACAACAAGTATTATGCAAGACCAAAAATCACAAACTTTCAAAGCAAAACGCGAGCAACACGAGGTTAGTCAGCAGCTGAAAGACGAGCTCAAAAAATTTAATGCCACCAAAAAAAAGGTGGTTGAGGCTTTTGGTGAAGGAGAACTAAATATCCCTGAATTAGCAGAAAAAACAGGCCTGAGCCGAGAAGAGGCACTCTATTACGCCATGACTTTTCTGAAGTTTGGATGGCTAAAGACTACCAGGCTTGACGATATGGACGAATATTACTACTATAAAATCAGCAAGTAATGGCTACAACAGATATCAAATTTGCCAAAAAACTGAAAAAATACGGCGCAATTGATTTTAATGCCTGTTTCAACTGCGGCAATTGCACGGCAGTTTGTTCGTTGTCGAATGAGAAAGATTCCTTTCCGCGCGATATGATCCGCTGCACAGTAACAGGCCAAAGCAACGATATTAAAGGCTCCTTAAAACCCTGGCTGTGTTACTATTGTGGCGAGTGTACGACCCATTGCCCAATGGAAGCCAAGCCCGGCGAACTCATGATGTCGCTGAGACGCTACCTGACCGGCGAATACGACTGGACCGGAATTGCCGGCTGGCTTTACCGCAACCTGACAGCCTATATGGTGCTTTTTCTTGCTGTGGCATTGGCCATACTTGGGTATTACCAATTGAATGCTGATCAGCAGTTGTGGCTCGAGGGCGGACATTTGTTCGAGATGCTGGCTATCGCTGCTGTTTTTCTGCTGATCCTGCTACCCAACCTTTTCAGGATGTGGTATTTTGTGATTGGATCAAAAAAAGACAAAATTCCTTTTAAGAAATATGTCACAACTCTGAAGTCGCTTTTTGTGCATATGTTCACCCAAAAACGCAGCCTCGATTGCGAAGAGGACAGCGCTAACCGTTTCTGGTGGCTTGAGCATCTGATTCTGGTGTTTTCTTATCTGCTGTTGCTTTTCACGACAGTCTTCCTCGATTGGTTTGCCAGCAGCAATATCATTTTGATTGCGGCTGGTTATCTGTTCAGCCTGCTCATTTTTATCATCACAGCTGATCTGATCGTGAAGCGCTGGCAGAAGAAATCGGAGAAAAACACCTATTCGCATCCCTCCGACTGGTTTTTTGTGGTTTGGCTGTTCCTGATGGGATTTTCTGCCTTTGTTGTGCGTGTTTTGATCGATTTTGATGTACTAAAACATGTTTTCGGCTTTTACCTGCTGCACCTGATCATCCTGGCACAGTGGGCGCTCGTCATCGTTCCTTTCGGAAAATGGACGCACTTCCTCTATCGTTCGTTCGCCATGTACTTTCACGAGGTGAAGAGTTGAGGGGGGGGGAGGTTGGAGGTTGGAGGTTAGAGGTTAGGGGTTGGAGGTTAGAGGTTAGGGGTTGGAGGTTAGAGGTTAGGGGTTGGAGGTTCGTGGTTCGACCCCCTATAAACTG